>NZ_JAAGOA010000033.1:0-50778 GCF_010550675.1 Phytoactinopolyspora halotolerans
GGGTGCAGCGTTTCACCAGCCCCACCGGACGCCAACACACCGTCAAACTACCCGGACTCGCACCCCCAGCACCCGAACCCGACCCACCACCCACCGACACACCACCCGAACCCGACGACCCGCCGTTCTAGGGTACGGAGTTGGAGGTTGGCTAGCCGGCGATCGTGACGTCGCCGAACATGACCGCGCGCGTCATCGGCCGGGCGAGGAAGTCGTGCGGGAAACCGAGTTCGATCGCACTGGCCTTCTCCAGCCGTACCCGCTGGTCGTGGTTGAAGTGCACGTCCAGCGCACCTAGGTTGTCCTCGAACTGGGCCAACGTGCGTGCCCCGATGATCGGCGCGGTCACGGCGGGGTGCAGCATGGTCCACGCCAGCGCGACCTGAGACGGTGTGTGGCCCATCTCGCCCGCGACGTCCTTGACCACGTCGGCGATCGAGAGGCCGCGCTCAGTCAGTGCTCCGTTGGCGGCCGCGACGTTCTTACGGGTTCCTTCGGCACCGGCCGAACCCGATCCGGTATCCAGATCGGTCCGGGTGTACTTGCCGGTCAGCACGCCACTTGCCAGCGGCGACCACGGGATGACGCCGAGCCCCATCTCCCGCGCCATCGGGATCAGGTCGCGCTCGACCGTCCGTTCGATCAGGCTGTACTCGATCTGCAAGGCCACCAGGGGCGACCAGCCGCGAAGGTCCGCGATGGTCTGCATCCGCGACACCTGCCAGGCCGGAGCATCCGAGATCCCGGCGTACACCACCTTTCCTGCCGCGACCAGATCGTCCATGGCGCGCAGGATCTCCTCGACCGGGGTCATACCGTCCCAGGCGTGCAGGTACAGCAGATCGATGTAGTCGGTGCCGAGGCGACGCAGGCTCGCCTCCACCGAGCGGACCATGTTCTTGCGATGGTTGCCGCCGGCGTTCGGGTCCCGTTCCCGCATGGCACAGGTGTACTTGGTCGCGATCACCAAACGCTCGCGCTTGTCGGCGGCGAACTCACCCAGCAGTTGCTCGGACGTGCCGTTCGTGTAGACGTTGGCCGTATCGATGAAGTTGCCGCCGCGATCGACGTAGGCGTCGAAGATCCGGCGCGATTCGTCCTTGTCGGCTCCCCACCCCCAGTCGGTGCCGAACGTCATGGTCCCCAGTGCCAACGGCGACACACGCAGGCCGGAACGGCCCAGCAGCCGATAGGTATCCAGGGAAACGGATTGCGTCACGGTGTTCTCCTCATCGTCTGCAGCGGCGTCCGCTACTCCCGGCGGGTCCGCCGCCGCTGCCGGACGACCCGCTCGACTCGAGGATCGCCAGTCGGCCACCCGCCGATAAGGGAAGGCTCTTCCTGGGATTGGCAGTCCCACGACGTGGCCGCCGTAGAATCCGGACGTGAGCACCACCGTCGACCTGAGTCGGGAACTGGCGGCGTTCCTGCGAAGCCGTCGAGAGCGGTTGACGCCGGCGGACACCGTCCTCCCCCGTCACCGGCGCGCCCGTCGTACGCCCGGGCTGCGCCGCGAGGAAGTGGCCGAGCTGGCCGGGGTCAGCGTGGACTACGTGGTCCGCCTGGAGCAGGCTCGCGGCCTGCGGCCCTCACCCGAGGTGTTGGATGCGCTCGCCGACGCTCTGCAGCTCGACGACGACGAGCGCACGTACCTGTTCGACCTGGCACAGCAGCGTCCCGGTCCCCGCCGCCGGCAGCCGCGCCCGCCGGAGCCCGCCGCCGGGCCGTTGGCGCGGATGGCACATGACCTGTCGCCGCTGCCGGCCATGGTGCTCAACCACCGGCTGGACATCGTCGCCTGGAATCCACAGATGCCGCGGCTGATGGGGCTGGACTTCGACGCGATACCCGGGCCGCAGCGGAACGCGATCTGGCTATGCATCCACCACCCCACCATGCGGGACTTCTACGTCGATCGGGAACAGATCATCCGCGAGGGCATCGCGGACCTGCGCGCCGCTTGGGCGTCCCGGCCCGATGACACCGGGCTTGCCGCGCTGATCGAGGAGCTGAGTGCGGACCACCCCGACTTCGCCCGGTTCTGGGACGAGCGTGACGTCCGCGTGAACGCGCACGGCCGCAAACGCGTGCGGCATCCGGTCGCCGGTCTGATCGAGATCGAGTTCGACGTGTTGACGCCCCTGCACGACCACGATCAGCGCCTCGTCGTCTACCGCGCCGCCGACACCGCCTCGCAGGCCGCACTCGCCACCGCCATCAGCAGTCCGGACGGCCAGAACGGCTAAGGCCCGGATCCTCCGCCGCCGCCACCGCCGTCTCCGCCGCCTGCGTCCCCTCCCCCGAGGCCGCCCGCGCCGCCATGGCCGCCGGCATCTCCGAAGCCTCCGAAGCCTCCGACTCCGCCGTCACAGCCGAACGCTCCCCCGGCACCGCCATCGCCGTGCTCGCCGGACATCTGCCCCCCCTGTAAGACCACATGCGGCAGCGAATGCGCCCAGCTCAGCCACATCGGGATGGTCGGCGCCGAGAGCGGGTTCACCGGCGGAGCGGCGGCCGCCTCCCACCGAGACGTGAAGCATGCTCAGCCCGTACAGGGCTACCAGCAACAACGCGTCTCTGCGGCCGGCGCCCGTCCGCTCACCTATGTGCGAGCGCGTGGCGGCCAGCAACGCGTCACCGGCCGGGCTGCGTGCGCCGAGCGACCGACGGGTCGCCCGATGAATGCTGTAGGTGCCGAGCCACACGGCGCCGAAGATCAACCCGGCGACACTCACCCACACGGGCACGTCAGGAACCACCAAGTACGCGGCGGCGACAGCCGATACCGCGATGACGACAGCGGGCACGCCGGACCAGCGCAGCGCCAGGATCAACACCGGCATGGTGAGGAGGAAGAGCGGCACCCCGATGTACAAGGGCAGGCCCGCTTCGACGAGGTCGGCCGTCACCAGCATCACGGAGAACAGCGTCATTGCCGCCAGTGGGAACACTGTGACGCTCTGGACTCCGGCGGCGCCGGTGCGCCAGCGTTCTAGCCGGCGAAGCTGCTTGGCCGGAAGCAGTAGGCCTGCGCCACGCAGCCGAGCCAGGGTGGACCTCGTCCACGTTTCCTCTCTGGCCGTCGCCGCCATCACATCGGCGGGATACCGGAACCCCCGCGAGCCCACCGCCTTGATCGCGGCGGCCACGGCCGCGTTGTCCGCATCGGCGTGGCCACGCGGGTCCGAACCGGCGGTCGCCTCGAGCCGTGCCTGTGTGAGATAGCGTCGGCCGCGTCGTCGTACCCGAAACAGTCCATCCAGGTAGAGCTTGGCCAGAACCACCTCGCCGAGCCGGCGCTTGCCGCCGGCCAGCAGGGCCATCTCGTACGGATCCCATACGTCAGGGTCTGCGACGCGGGAGACGTCCTGCGTGGCGGGGGCGGCTGAACGCAGGCGTCGCGCCTTGTGCCCTGTGACGACGTAGACCGCCGCGAACAAGGCGAACAGGACACCAAGGATTGCAGACACGACGACAACCATCGACGTGCTCACATCCGTCTACGCATGGTGAAGATCAACAACAACGGCAACCCTAACCTGCCATCTGCAGTCACTTCGAGAGCCTCGCCCCAGACGCCCACGCTCAATGGCCCGGCGAACGGTGCGCGCCGGACCGAATCATTGACACTACTATGCCATTTGTGTCATGGTCTCGGCATTCCACAAGTGGCATAGGCGAGGCGGTGCGGCTGTGGCGGCGAAGCTCGAGATGATCCTGCTGGGCGTGCTCCTGCGCAAACCCAGCACCGGCTACGACCTGAAGAAGTTCATGGACTCGCATGGCCGGTTCATGCGGTCGAACACGCAGATGAGCCAGGTCTACGCATCGCTCGGGAAGATGGAGGACCGCGGCTGGGTCGACCACGCCGTCGAACCCCGCGCCGGCGCCCAGGATGCCAAGCTGTACAGCGTGACGCCCGAAGGTGAGACAGTCTTCCTTGATTGGCTCACCGGCCCCTACGCCATCACCAGCCGCTTTCAAGACTCCGACCTGTTCACCCGGCTCAGCTTCGCCGGCTTCATGAGCACCGACGACGTGCTCCGGCTCCTGGACGCCGAGATCGAGGCTCGCCAGGCGCAGGTCGCCCGGTACCGCAACCGGGATCGCAGCACACCCGTCGCTACGTCGTTGCCGTTCGACGCCGAGCTGTCGGACCTGGTCGCCGAGTGGTCGCACCGCACCGGTGCCGCCGCCGTCGATGCGCACATCGCCGCCTGTATCGAACTGCGCCGCGAGCTCGCGGCGCGCACCGCACACACTCAGGGAGCGACCCGATGAGAGCGATCGTGTTGATGTTCGACAGCCTCAACCGGCACATGCTGCCGCCGTACGGGGAGACGTTCGTCGACGCGCCGAACTTCGCCCGCCTGGCGGAACGGGCGGTCACATTCGACAACTTCTACGCCGGGTCGATGCCGTGCATTCCGGCGCGCCGGGAGATGCACACCGGGAGGTACAACTTCCTGCACCGCAGCTGGGGCCCGTTGGAGCCGTTCGACGACTCGGCACCGCAACTGCTGGGCGAGGCGGGCGTGCACACCCACCTGGTGTCGGACCACCCGCATTACTGGGAGGACGGCGGCGCGACGTATCACACGCGGTTCACCACCTGGGAGTTCATGCGCGGGCAGGAAGGCGACCCGTGGAAGGGCGTCGTCGAACCCGGGACCAGCGCACCCGGCATCCACCGGATGCGCCGGCAGGACCAGATCAACCGCCGCTACATGCGCACCGAAGCGGAACACTCGCAGACCCGCACGGTGGACGCGGGCATGGAATTCCTTCAGACCAACGTCGGCGCGGACCGCTGGATGCTGCAGATCGAGCTGTTCGACCCGCACGAGCCGTTCTTCAGCCACCAGACATACAAAGACCGCTACCCGCACAGCTACGACGGACCGGAGTTCGACTGGCCGGCGTATCGGAAAGTGTACGAGCCGGACGATCAGGTCAAGCATGCGCAGATGGAGTACGCCGCCCTGGTGTCGATGTGCGACCACTCGCTGGGCCGGGTCCTGGACTTCATGGATGCCCATGACATGTGGGACGACACCATGTTGATCGTCAACACCGACCACGGTTTCCTGCTCGGTGAGCACGGGTGGTGGGCCAAGGGTGTGCAGCCGTGGTTCAACGAGCTGGTTCATCTGCCGTTCTTCGCCTGGGACCCGCGCTGCGGTGAGCGCGGCACCCGGCGTGCGGCGTTGACCCAGACCATCGACATCGCCCCGACGATCCTCGCCTTCTTCGGTGTCGATCCGGCGCCGGACATGCAGGGGCAGGATCTGGCCCGGGTGCTCGCCGACGACGGGCCGGTGCGCGACGGCGCCCTGTTCGGAGTCCACGGCGGGCACGTGAACGTCACCGACGGCCGGTACGTGTACATGCGCGCCTCGGACGACGAGCGCAACCTCCCGCTGGAGGAGTACACCCTGATGCCGACCCATATGCGCACGCGGTTCGGAATCGACGAACTCACCGCCTGGGAGCCGGCCGAGCCGTTCGGTTTCACCAAGGGCGTGCGGACCATGCGCATGCCGGCGACGTCGCGCTGGATGAACCCGTGGCGGCACGGCACCCTGCTGTTCGACCTGGAGTCCGACCCGGGACAGGAACGGCCGATCGCCGACGACGACGTCGAGCTGCGCATGTTACGGCTGCTCACCGGCCTGATGCGGGAGAACGACGCCCCGGCCAGCCAATTCCGGCGGCTCGGTATCCCCGCCGACGGCGAGGCGGGACCCGATCATCTGCACGTGCGTTCCCACCGTGCCCGCGCTGACGCCCTGGCGGAGCCGCTCCCCGTACTCAGCGGCCTGGCCGCCCGGGACCTGCTCGAGCGCCCGTTGGCCGAGCTGCTGCAGGATCCGGCCGCGCGGCACGCCGTCGAACGGCATGCCCCGGAGCTGGTGCAGACCGAGTTGATTGCCGTCCCGGCGTCGGCCAGTCTGCTCGACCTCGCCGCACGGGCGGCTATCCCCGCCGGCATGTTGCGCCGGCTGGACTCCGATCTCGCCACGCTGCCGGTTTCCTGACCAAGCTGCGCTACACGGCCGCCCCGAGCCACGTTGCATAGCCATGCAGACTCGTGCATACTTTTGTCTGTGTCTAAGGTGATCACCTCGGTGCCCGTCGGCGAACGGGTCGGCATCGCGTTCTCCGGAGGTCTCGATACGTCTGTGGCAGTCGCGTGGATGCGCGACAAGGGCGCCGTGCCGTGCACGTACACCGCCGACCTCGGACAGTACGACGAAGACGACATCGAGTCGATCCCTGGGCGCGCCAAGCTGTACGGCGCCGAGATCTCCCGGCTGGTGGACTGCCGTGCCGCCTTGGTAGAGGAAGGGCTGGCGGCGCTCACCTGCGGAGCTTTCCACATCCGCTCCGGCGGCCGAGCGTACTTCAACACCACGCCGCTGGGCCGCGCGGTCACCGGCACCCTGCTGGTGCGCGCGATGCTCGCCGACGACGTTCAGATCTGGGGCGACGGCTCGACGTTCAAGGGCAACGACATCGAGCGCTTCTACCGCTACGGCCTGCTGGCCAACCCGAACCTGCGCATCTACAAGCCGTGGCTCGACCCGGCGTTCGTCAGCGAGCTCGGTGGCCGTAAAGAGATGAGCGCGTGGCTGCTCGAACATGGCCTGCCGTACCGGGACAGCGAAGAGAAGGCGTATTCGACCGACGCCAACATCTGGGGCGCCACGCACGAGGCGAAGACCCTGGAGCATCTCGACACCGGCGTCGAAACGGTCCAGCCGATCATGGGCGTGCGATTCTGGGACCCTGCAGTCGAGATCGCGCCGGAAGACGTCACCGTCGGTTTCGAGCGCGGACGCCCGGTGACGATCAACGGGACGGAGTTCGCATCGCCGGTCGACCTGGTCAAGCAGGCCAACGCGATCGGCGGCCGGCACGGCCTGGGTATGTCCGATCAGATCGAGAACCGGATCATCGAGGCCAAGAGCCGAGGTATCTACGAGGCGCCCGGCATGGCCCTGCTGCACGCGGCCTACGAGCGCCTCGTCAACGCGATCCACAACGAGGACACCATCGCGACGTACCACGCCGAAGGCCGGCGTCTGGGCCGGTTGATGTATGAAGGACGCTGGCTCGACCCGCAGGCGCTGATGCTGCGCGAATCGCTACAGCGCTGGGTGGGCACCGCCGTCACCGGTGAGGTCACCCTGCGACTACGCCGCGGCGAGGACTACTCCATCCTGAACACCACCGGCCCGGCGCTCAGCTACCACCCGGACAAGCTGTCGATGGAACGCACCGAGGACTCGGCGTTCGGCCCGTTGGACCGGATCGGCCAGCTGACGATGCGCAATCTCGACATCGCCGACTCGCGTGCCCGCCTCGAACAATACGCCGGGCTCGGCATGGTCGGGCCGACACACGCCGAGCTGATCGGGACTGCGGCAGCCCGGACCGAGCTGTTCGGTGAGCTTCCCCGGGGAGGCGCGGAGGCGATCGCCTCCCGCGGCGAAGTGGACGCGGACCAAGAAGCCCTGGATCGGGCCGCGATGGAGTCCGGCACCGACTAAGCCCGCGGCCTCATCCCCATGATCATGAACACTTACCGTTCACATAGCACGGTGAGTGTTCATGATCATGGGCGGAGCATCTGGTCGAGGCTCGGGACGTCGTCGTAGAGATCGGCCGGCCCGGTGCGGTCGGTCCGCATGATGCGCTCCGCCAGCTCACGGCCGGCGCGCTCGATCCGTTCGGGGAGCGGGTTCTCGGTGTCGCCGTCGCCGGCCCAGTCGTCCGTGGCGGCGAAGACCGTCGTGCTGACGGCGTCCGCATGCAGGTAGGCGAACAGCGGCCGCATCGCGTAGTCCAGCGCCAGCGAGTGCCGCGGCGTCCCACCGGTGGCCCCCAGCAGGACCGGCATGCCGGTCAGCGAGTCCGGCTCCAGCACGTCCATGAAGGACTTGAACAGCCCCGAGTACGACGTGCCGAACACCGGCGTCACCGCGATCAGCCCGCTAGCGTGCGTGACCTTCTCAAGTGCTTCCGGGAGCCCTCCGGCCGGGAAGCCGGTGAGCATCGCGTTCACGACGTCATGCGCGATCTCCCGCACCTCGACCGTCTCCGCCGTCGCGGTGACGCCGTGTGCGTCGAGGGCCGAGAGCGTCGCCTGCCCCAGCCGGTCGGCAAGCATCCGCGTCGACGACGGCTGCCGCAGGCCGGCGGACAGCGCCACGACCGAGACGTCACCGTCACGCATGGATCTCATCCCTCGCTTCGTTCTCGTTTCGGGTCTGCGCGTCCTCGAGCCGTGCCGCCGCCCGCTCAGCATGGCTGGGCGGGTTCGCCGGAACGTGCGCCGGGCGCTTGGTCTCCATCTCCTTGCGCAGCACCGGGACGACCTCCTCGGCGAGCATGTCGATCTGCTCCAGCACGGTCTTCAGGGGCAGCCCGGCGTGGTCGATCAGGAACAGTTGCCGCTGGTAGTCACCGACGTCGTCACGCATCGACGCGTACCGCTCGATCACTTGCTGCGGGCTGCCGACCGTCAGCGGCGTCGTCGCGGTGAACTCCTCCATCGACGGGCCGTGGCCGTAGACCGGGGCATTGTCGAAGTACGGGCGGAACTCGTTCCAGGCGTCTTGCGAGTTCTTCCGCATGAAGACCTGACCGCCCAGCCCGACGATGGCCTGATCCGCCCGCCCGTGGCCATAGTGCTCGAATCGCTGCCGGTAGAAGTTCACCATCTTCTTCGTGTGCGACATCGGCCAGAAGATGTTGTTGTGGAAGAACCCGTCGCCGTAATAGCCGGCCTGCTCCGCGATCTCCGGGCTGCGGATCGACCCGTGCCATACGTACGGCGGAACCCCGTCCAGCGGGCGCGGCGTCGCGGTGAAGCCCTGCAAGGGCGTGCGGAACCGGCCCTCCCAGTCGACGACGTCCTCCTCCCAGAGCCGACGCAGCAGCGCGTAGTTCTCGATGGCCAGCGGGATGCCCTGGCGGATGTCCTGACCGAACCACGGATAGACCGGGCCGGTGTTGCCGCGGCCGAGCATCAGGTCCATCCGCCCGTCGGAGATCACCTGGAGCATGGCGTAGTCCTCGGCGATCTTCACCGGGTCGTTCGTGGTGATCAGCGTGGTCGAGGTGGACAGCACGATATTCTCGGTGGCCGCGGCCAAGTAGCCCAGCAGAGTGGTGGGCGACGACGCGACGAACGGCGGGTTGTGGTGCTCCCCCGTCGCGAACACGTCCAACCCCGCCGCGTCCGCGTGCCGCGCGATCGTGAGCATCGACCGGACCCGCTCCGTGTCGTCGGGTGTTCTCCCGGTGGTCGGGTCGGTGGTCACATCGCTCACCGAAAAGATTCCGAACTGCATCCCTGTTGCCTCCTTGTCGGCTGCCGTCGCCATGGTAAACATCTTCTGCGCAAGAATATTCCTGAGAAGATGTTTACCCGTTGGCCGCCCGCAGCACCCGCATGGTCTCAGCCAGGTACGACAGCCGATCCGGGCCCAGTGGCGCCAGCACACGTTCACGCAGAATCGCCGCACAAGCCTTCCGGCCGGCCTCGGCCAGCTCCAGACCTCGCTCGGTCAAGGCCGCGTATGTGACGCGACGGTCGGTCTCGCACGGAACCCGCTCGATCAGTCCGGATGCCACCAGCCGATCGGCGACCTTGGTGAACCCACCGCTGCTCAGCGCCGCTTCCTTGGCCAGCTTGGTCATCGGCAGCCGGTGATCCGGCGATCGAAGCAGCCGGATGAGGATGTCGAAGGAACTCGGCGCCAGCCCGACCGCGTCGGCGATCTCTCCCATGACCCGATCATGCGTGGCGTGGTAGCCCTCGATCACCAGGCCCCACCAGGTCACCAGCTCATCGTCGTCGCATAGCTCCGCCACCGCCCGCGAGAGCCCGGCGGTGGCGGCCTCGACACGCTCGCTTCCTAGCGCAGTTTTCATGCCGTCCAGCATACGACAAACATTCGCGAGAGAATATCTTCGCCGGAAACAATCTGGTTCGATGGCGGGTCGCGTTCGACGTACTGGTCCGACATGGGGTACCCATCCATCGATAAGCGCTACGACCCATGCCGATCAGGCGGAGCACGTTTCCGGCGTAGATCCGTCGCCGCTCGTCGTCGCTGACATCGAGTTCGTCGATGACGCGGATCACCTCCCGCACGTACAGCGGCCCGCCGTCCGGGTCGAACGGGCAGTCACTGGCGAACAGGACCCGTTTGCGGATGTAGATCGGAGAGGTGCTCGGCGATAGTCGACGACGAGGTTGAACGACGCGTCAGCGGGTGTACTCCAGCGTGACCACGTCGGCGATCTCCAGTGCCGTCGCGCTGATCTCGCCGGCCAGCAGCGCCTGTGCGCGAACGTTCGGACCCGCCGATCACCAGGTATTCCAGTTCTCCGCCCGAACACTCGTCCGCCCCCAGGCCTTCACCATGGCGGTGGCGACGGCGCCTTCGCTGAATTCGACGACGTCGATCTCGTAGCCTTCCTCCCGGATGGCCTCCTCCGTGGATCGATGCGACTGAGAACACCCTATGCGGGATCGATCCCTTCGGTCGCATCACCGGGCAGGACTAGGGCGCCGGTACAGCCTCGCGGTCGGTCGTGAGCACCTCGCGCAACGTGGCGGCGAAGGCCTCCGGCTCACCGGTCATGCCGTACTCACCGCCGAGGAACCCGGCGTGGTTGCTGGGAAAGGTCACCGGTGCGATCCCCAGCCGCTCGGCCACCGCGACCCCGGCGCGGCAGGCCAGCTCGGCGCTGGACTCCGCGCCGGCACCGATGACGATCCGGGTCGACGCGGCGCGCAGCGCGTCGAAGTCGTGCTGGTAGTGCGTGCACGAGACGATGTTCTGACCGAGCAGCGGATCGTCGCGGGAGCCGTCATCCTCTGCCGGCAGCCCGAAGGTAGCCGGATCCGGGAACTCCTGAGCGCAGAAGTCGGCCGGAATCGGGCCCTGGTGGCCGACCAGCACGATGAACTTCGTCATCGCCGGGCCGAGGCCGCTTCGCAGATACGTCTCGTGGATGTCCACGGATGCGGCCAGCGCCTCCTCTCGATCCGGGAGCACCTGGGCGGCCGGCGGCTCATGCGCGACGAGAATGCGTACCTGCTCGGGATGGCGAGCGACCAGAGCCAACGCGTTGACCGCTCCCCCGCTGCTCGCGAAGACGTCGACCGGCCCGACGTCGAGTGCGGAGATCAGCCGGTGCAGGTCGTCGGCGTGCTCGTCGGGGGTGACCTCGGCCGCGTCGTCGGTTCGCCGGCTGCGCGCCGTGCCACGAGGGTCGTAGGTGACCACGGTCCGGTCGGTGAAGTGGCCGGCGAGCGTCCCGAATCCGGAGGCGTCCATCGGCGACCCGACGAGCAGCAGCGCGGGCGCGTCGCCGGCGTCGTTGTGGTTGCCGGCGTCGTTGGCGCGGATGTCGTAGTGCAGCACGGCGCCAGGAACGTCGAGGGTGTGGGTGGTCGGTTCGGTCATGATCGCTCCCAGCCAGTCGTCGTCGGTGGTGTCGTTCGTGTAGACCACGGTCACGCCGGGAACTCATCGGTGACGTCACGGTGAAGGCGCGCACGGCGGTTTCAACGACGCCGATTTCGGATATCCAGACGTGTACCTGTGCATGAGGAGGTCACGTGGACGCTGGTATCGGACTACCCAACGCCTTGCTCGACGTACGAGGGCCGGAGCTGGTCGACTGGGCCCGGAGAGCGGAAAACGCCGGATTCTCCGTGCTCGGCACCATCGGCCGGGTCGTGTATCCCAATCACGAGGAACTGGTCGCGTTGGCCGCCGCAGCCGGGGCGACAACGCGAATCAACCTGATGACGTCCGTGCTGGTCGCACCGCCACGCCAGGCTGTCCTGCTCGCCAAGCAGGCGGCGACGCTCGATGCCGTCTCCGGAGGGCGCTTCCGGCTGGGCCTGGGCATCGGCGGCCGCGACGACGACTGGCAGGTGCTGGGTGTCGAGCCGCGCAACCGCGGTGGCCGATTGGAGACGCTGATCACCGCCTGCCGCTCGGTCTGGGCCGGGGATACACCCGACGGAGCTGAGAGCCCGGTCGGCCCGCCGCCGACCGACCTCCCGATCGTCCTCGGCGGATACTCGGAACCGGCGTGGGAGCGGGCCGGTCGTCTGGCCGATGCTTTCATCGCCGGGCCGATGCCACCGGACGCCGTGGCCCACGCCTACCAGATCGTCAAGGAGAGCGCCGCCACCGCCGGCCGCGCGACGCCGAGGCTCTACGCCGCCCGGTACGTCGCACTCGGGGACGACGCGGCGGCCGAGGCGGACCGCAATGTCGAGAGCTACTACGGCTTCGGCGGGCAGGAATTGGTCGGCACGGTGCGCAATAGTGTGCTGAGCTCGGCGTCGCAACTCCGGGAGACCGCGGACGCCCTTGCCGAGGCCGGCACCGAGGAGGTCTGCTTCTGGCCGGCGTCGGCGCAACCCGACCAGGTGGACCGCGTCGCCGAGGCGGCACTCGGTTGAACTGAAGGCATTGTCACGCCAGCGGCCCCTGGGATAATACGCCGGTGGCTCGTGACAACGACCTCGCCGGTGGATGCCCGCCGAAGCCGCCGAGCGCAATGCGCGGCGGCGCACCATGACGGCAGGGCGTGCCGAGCGGACGGAGGCGCCGCTGCACGGGCGACGCCCGGAGCTCGACGCGCTGCGCGCCCTGGTCGTCCTCGGCCTGGTCTTCTTCCACGCGGCGCTGGTGTTCGACGCCGAGGACGACTTCTACGTGAAGAACGCCGACACCACCGAGGCCGTGACGATCATCGCCGGCTTCGCCGTCGTGTGGGCGATGCCGATGCTGTTCCTCATCTCAGGCCTGGGGGCGTGGTACTCGATCAGCCATCGTGGACCCGGCGGGTTCGTGAAGGAGCGTCTGCTCCGGCTTGGCGTCCCGCTGGCCTTCGCGTTCGTCGCGCTGCTCCCCATCGCGCCGTGGGTCCGGCAACGCGACGAGCCGGGCGGCGTCGACGGCTACCTGGCGTTCTGGCCGCGGTTCTTCGACGTCCACGTGGACCTGGGCGAATTGCCGTTCGTCCTGCAGGGCGACCACTTCGAGTCGGGCCACCTCTGGTTCGTCGTGCTGCTGCTGGTGTTCTCCCT
This sequence comes from Phytoactinopolyspora halotolerans, assembly GCF_010550675.1. Taxonomy (GTDB): domain Bacteria; phylum Actinomycetota; class Actinomycetes; order Jiangellales; family Jiangellaceae; genus Phytoactinopolyspora; species Phytoactinopolyspora halotolerans. The sequence continues at coordinate 13,130 of NZ_JAAGOA010000033.1, forward strand.
CATGCTGACCGTGTCGGTGAGGTGGCTCCCCCTCGACGTCACCCGACGGATCGGCGATTCGGCCGCCGCATCCGCGGCCCGGCGCACGGGTGTGGTGTTGCTACCCGCGCTCGCGTTCGCTCTGCTCAGCGGCTGGGCTGGAATGGAGGACGACTACGCGGGCTGGAACCGCTGGGCGTACTTGCTGTTCTTCCTCTTCGGCTTTGCGCTCGCCGGTGACGAGCGGTTCCGTGCGGCGATGCGGCGCGACGCCGGGTTGGCTGCCGCGCTGGGCGGCGTGCTGTTCGTCGCCGTGCTGCCCGGAATGCTCCTCGCCGACGAGCCGTTCACCGACATGACGCCGCTGGCCATCAGCACCCGTGCCGCCTTCGGCGCCGCGGGGTGGTGCTGGGTCGTCGCCATCCTCGGCCTGCTCGACCGCCGTCGCACCCGGTCCGTGGCCGCTGCCCCGGACGGGCGACTCGGCGCGCCTCCGTCCGCCACCGGCCTGGGACGCCGTACGTATGCCTACCTCGCCACCGCATTGCTGCCGCTGTACATCCTGCATCAACCGATCGTCGTGGGGGTTGCCTCCGGGCTGGTCCGGATCGAGGCCCCTATCGTCGTCAAGTACATCGTGATCGTCGTGGCCTCTTACACGATCATGCTCGCGGTCTACGAGTTGTTCGTCCGCCGCTGGTGGGTCGCCCGTATCCTGTTCGGGATGCGGCCATGAGCCGCAAAGAGGCACCCGTCGGCCGGTCGGGATGCGGAGCGCCTCGGACAGATGCCCCATCACAGCGATGGTGAACTTTGCGGCCGCTGGACCGCCACTATGCCCTCTGTCTCGCGGCTCCGTCGCCTTGTCGGCGGGTGCCTGATACACAGCCTGCCGCACGGCACAACCGCACCACAGGGTCGACTGGCCTACCGTCGGGGACCGAAAGACCTCAGCCGATCGAACCCGTGAACCGGCCCGCCCGGGCCTTTCACCGGCCGAGGATGTCGCCTAGCGGTAAGTCATTGAATGTCATCAGGACCTCGAGGAACACCTTCCGCTGCGCAGGCGTCAGTTCGGCCAGGAGATCCTCCTCGGCCGCCTGGATGTCTGCCTGGGCCGCACGTCCCTTCTGCCGCCCGGCCTCGGTGATGGACAGCAGATGGACGCGGCGGTCGGCCGGGTCAGGCTCGCGCACGATATAGCCCACGTCCTGCAGCTCGTCCAAGGTGCTGATGATCCGCGTCTTGTCGGCACCGATGCTCTGGGCCAGCGCCGCCTGGCTGCGCGCCGGCTGACCGTCCAAGGCGCACAGGACCGAGTATCCCCACATCGAGATGTCATGCCGCGCGAGGATGGCCCGTTCCGCCGCGATCAGCGCCTGAAGCAGCGGATGCACCAATGCGGCCAGATCGGGGCGGCGTCCTGGCTGGTCCGGCATAGGTGCAAGATACCGCTGGCGCATCCGTACGCTTGCGCATATGATACGCATATGCTTACTAATTCTCGCGACAACGACGCAACGACCAGCCCAGATCTGGTCGAACTCGACGCGCAAGCGGTGCGACTCAGCCTCGCGCTTGCCGAGACGATCAGCCCCGGCGACCTCGACAAGCCCACGCCGTGTGTCGGGTGGACAGTGCACGGGCTCCTGGCACACATGGCAGCGGAGAACGACGGCTTCGCCGCCGCCTATGACGGCGACGCCGATCCGGCGCCCTGGAAGTGGGCGCCACAGGCCGCCGACCCGGTCGCCACCTATCAGCGTTCGGCGGAGCGGGTGCTGACGGCCTTCGCGACCCGCGACCTGCAGCGCATGATGCCGATGGTCACGTTCGGACCGGACGTCACCATCCCGGCCGAGCAGGCGATCAGCATGCACCTGATCGACTACGTGGTGCACTCCTGGGACCTCGCCCGCAGCCTGGAGCAGCCCTTGACGGTCGACGGGCCGCTGCTGGACAAGGCGTGGGAGGTCGCCCGGATGGTGCCGGAGGACGGCGCGGCGCGTACGGATCCCGGCGCACCCTTCGGGCCGCGGGTGTCGTGGCCGGACGAGCCGACCCTCGACGGCCTCGTCGCCTACCTGGGCCGCTCCCCCAGCTGGCCGGCCGCCACAGGCTGAACGGCCGGCCGACATCGCGGCGACCAAAAGTATCGGAAGGTTCTTATCGCTATGGCGACAAAACTGTTCCGACGTTAGGCGCCCGTCCCGCCCCGCGAGCTGGCTTTCGCGCGCAGAACCCACGGCACAGTGATCAGTGCCCACACGGAGGCGACGATGACCGTCTCGACCAGCAGGTACCACGGCCACGGGCCGAACCAGTCAAGAAGCGACGCCGTGTCCGGCTTGGCGTTGAGGAAGCCGTAGTTGGTGTCGACGATCGAGTTGAAGGTGAACACACTGACCGCCCACAACGCCGTCGCGGCGAGCGTCACCCGGTAGCGGCGCCAGTCCGGGGTGATGCCCAGCCCCCAGGTCAGATAGATCGCGGCCACCACGGTCAGCCCGTGCATCGCCCAGAACAGGAAGAACGGCAGCGCAGGGAAGTCTCGGTCCAGGCTGGGTGTGAAGATCGCCTGAGTGGTGAGGGTGAGTCCCCAGTAATACGTCAGGGCGCTCGCCCAGCGGGCGCGGGTCATCAGCGCGTACACCGCCGTCAACCAGGCTAGATCCGACAGCTGGATCGGCAGCGCCCCTTCGATGTTGAACCGTGGCGGCGTCAGGAACCAGATCTGCAGCGGCAAGGTGAGCGCCAGGAAGACGACCGCGAAGGTCATGCTCAGCCGGTCCGCGGCCGAGGTGCCGCGCAGCGCCCGGCCACGACGCAACAGCCACCATCCGACGACCACCAGCACCGCCAGTACAACCAGATGCGAGGCACCGTACGGTGTGAAAACGCCGGACGCTGCCCGTGTCGCTGCGTCGTGCATCGGCGCTCACCCGCCTCAGGTCGGCCGCGCCAGTGTCCTGACAGGGCATTAGACGTCGCGGTCCAGCCGCTCCTCTTAGGGCTCGGTCCGACGCTCCGACTCTTCGTACGGTTCGGAACCCAGCACCGTGTCGTCCGCCTCGTCCATGGGCAACTCGCTGCTGTACTCGCGGCCGGGGAGCCCACCGGTCTTCCCGGCGCGGGTGCCGGCTCTGGAACCAGGCCCCTGTGGACCGGGTTCCACGTCGACCTCGTCGCTGTGCGCCTGTTCGTGGCCGGTCTCGGCACCGTGGGCGTCGTCCGGTCCTGATTGGTTCGTCGGGCGTTCGTTCATGCCTGACGCACTACCCACCACCGCCGGCGGCAAGCGGCTGTGCCGAACGTCGGCGACGCACCAGCACGTACCCACCGACGGTCCCGGCCGCCAGCAGTGCGCCGATGCTCACCAGGATCCACGGTGCGCTGTTCGCCCCGCCGCCGGCCTCCTCGTTCTCGGCGGACGCCGGTGCCGGGTCCTGGTGGATCCGGGGCAGCACCGAGACCTGATGGCCGTGGGAGAAGTACAGGTTGCCGTGGCCGTCCAATGCGACCGCGGCAGCGTGGGTGTCGCTCAGTGTCGTGATGATTCCATCCGGTCCGATCTGCCGGATCGATCCGCCCGCCCCGAGGTACACCGTTCCGGCCTCGTCGACGACGAGATCGCGGACGTGAAGGAACACCTCGGTCGCCGGAACGTCCTCGGTCGGGTCGTCGTAAGCCGAGCTTCCCGATCCAGCGATCGTCGTGATCACGCCGTCGGTCGTGACGGCACGGATCCGGCGCTCGCGACTGTCGAGGATGTAGAGGGTGCCATCGGCTCCGACGTCGATCCTGGACGGCATGTCCAGCTCGGCTTCAGTGGCGGGCCCACCATCGCCGGAGTACCCCTCGGTCCCGGTGCCCGCGACCACCCGCACCATCCCGTCAAGACCGATGTGGAAGACCTGATTGAGCCGCGAATCGGAGACGTACAGACTTCCGTCCGGTGCGACGGCCACATCCTCGGGGCTGCCGAAAGCCATGTACGTGGCGTCGATTCCTGTCTCGGCGTCGTCCTCCTCGTCCGGCGCGATCCCGATGCCTGCGACCGTGGTGATCAGGCCCGCGGGACTCACCTTTCGGACCCTGCCGTCACTGTAGCCCGCCATGAACAGCGTCCCGTCGGGTGCGACGTCGATACCGTGGACCATGCTCAGCTGGGCTTCGGTCGCCGACCGGCCGTCACCCGCCATCGGTCCTGGTCCCCTAGGCGAGCCGCCATGGTCACCGCCGCCGGCGATCGTCACCATGGTGCCGTCCGGTTCGATCGCCCGCACGCTTCTACTGTCGTCATCGAGCACGTAGACCGTTCCGTCCGGCCCGACCGCGAGGTCGTCCGCACGAGACAACCGCGCGTCGGTCGCCGGTCCGCCGTCTCCGGAAGAGCCGTCCGTGCCGGTCCCCGCGACCGGTGTGACGGCATGCGGAGCCGAGTCGGCCCACAGGTCGGGCGCCTCGGCCGAGGTGTCCGGCGCGTCGGAGCCGGCCGCACTCCCGACCAGCGGAATGCGGTGCACTTGGGCCCGGTCACCGTCGCCGACATACAACGCGCCGTCCGGCCCTACCGCCATCCCGGTGGGCTCGTCGACGTACGTGGGCAGGCTGTCGATGGTGCCGTCCGGCGAGATCACCCGGATCACGTGGTGTTCGGTGTCGGACAGATAGATGGTTCCGTCGGCGGTGGTGGTCATGTTGTACGGGAAGCACAGTTCGGCGTCCGCTGCAGGTCCGCCGTCGCCGGTGTAGCCGCACTCCTCGCCACCGGCGATCGTGGTGATCACACCGTCGGTGTCGATCCGACGGATCCGGTGACTGGGGATGTCGTCCTCGCTGGCGTTCAGCCTGGTGAGGTCTGCCACGTAGATGTTGCCCTCGGCGTCGACCTCGACGTCCATCGGACGGGTGAACGACGCCTCCACCGCCGGTCCACCGTCCCCGCTGGACGCCTCCGCCTCACCGGTGCCGGCGATCGTGGTGATGATGCCCTCGGAGTCGACCCGCCGGATATACCCACCGGCGTCCGCGATGTAGATCTCGCCGGCGTCGCCGACGGCGACATCGACGGGGCTCTCAAGCTGAGCGCTCGTGGCCGGACCACCATCCCCGCCGTACTCATACTCGCCCGTTCCGGCAACCACAGCCGGTCCTCCCCCAGGTTCGACGCGCAGAACCTGGCCGACATAGGCGTCGGCGATGTACAGCTCGCCCTCCGGACCGGTGGCGATACCGCTGACAGCAGCCAGCCCGTCCGGTGTGATCTCCACGTCGTTGCTCTCGGCATCCTCGCGCAGCCCGCCGGCCACGGTACTGATCGTGCCGTGCGGGTCCACCCTGCGGATGTACGTGCCTTTCTCGTTGGAAGTCGTGCGAGTGGCGATGTAGAGATTGCCGGCGTCGTCCAGCGCGACGTCGCGCACCTCGCCGAGCTTCGCATCGACAGCCGGGCCGCCGTCACCGGAGTGACCCTCCTCGCGGGTACCCGCTACCGTCTCCAGCGGGCCTGGTTCGGCCGGCGGCTGCGCCGCGACGGGAGAACTGGCAGGAACGGCCGCGACGGCGCCTTGCGTGGCGGTTCCGAAGAGGAGGGCAGCAACCGATGACAAGGTGAAGAGAATGGCTCGTGTCACGGGAGGCGAGTATCGCACCCCGCGGTATCTTCCCGCTTGCGTCCTCGTTCGAAGCGTCCCCGGTCGAAGCGTCCCTGTCGAAGCGTCCCTGTCGAAGCGTCCCCCGGCGAGGAGGGCCCGCCGGAGGGCTCGTTGCGGTACTCCTTCTCATACCCGGTCCGACCCGATGGTGTTCGCGTTTCCAGACGGCCATCACGCATCGAGGGGCGCTGAGAACGACGTCTGGCGGTCATTCGCGGCTCGGGTCGTGATGGGCCACCTTCTTGGCGATACGGCGTCGGCTCATGTCGTCCCGGGCGTCGCTCCGGAGCGATGAATGGCCCTGCTGTCGTGCCCGAGATAGGCGTCGGCGACCGCGGGATCGGCGCTCACCTCATCTGGCGTGCCGGCCGCGAGCTGACCTCCGTGTACCATCGCCACCAACCGATCGCTGATCCCCATGATGAGCGGCATGTCATGCTCGATCACCACCAACGTCAGGTCGAGCTGCGCTTTCAGACTCATCAGCGTTTCGCCCAGCGCCTCGGTCTCCCGCTGTGCGATGCCGCTGGACGGCTCGTCGAGCAGTAGCAATCTCGGCTCGAGCGCCACCATGCAGGCCAGCTCGGCGATGCGGCGGGTACCGGTGGACAGCTGCCGGACCGGCACATCCCGGAAACTCTGCAGCCCCATCAGATGGATCACTTCGTCAGCGCGTGCCGTCTTCCGTCGGTCCGCGCCGGACAGCCCGGCGATCGCCGCCATCGACCGGGTGGGATGCGTCCGTTCCAGCGCCACCATCACACACTCGGCGACGGTCATGGTCGGGAACAGCGCGGCGTCCTGGAACGAGCGGACCAGCCCGAGCTGCGCTCGTCGTTCGGGCCCATCACCGGTCACGTCGTGTCCGCCGAACCGGACGCTCCCCGAATCGGGCCGCACGAACCCGCCGATCAGCTCGAACAGGGTGGTCTTGCCGGCACCGTTCGGCCCGATCAAGCCCACCGTCTCGCCCGGTTGGACGGTCAACGACATCCCGGCCACCGCTTGCACACCGCCGTAGCTCTTGTGGAGATCGCGGACCACCAGCAGCGGCTCCCTTACGGTCGCGACGTCCCGGTCAGCCCGCACGGCGCTCGTCGCGACCCGGAACGTCGCCCGGCCCGGCGGCGTCTCAGGCTCGCCATGGGTGGCACCCACAGTGTCCACAGCTGGCACGCCGTATACCCGCGCGAGCCCAGCGACCACTCGGTCCCGCAACGCAGTGGCCAGCTGCGCCAGGCCACCCGGAACGTAGAGAATGAGGATCAGCAGACCGAGCTGAGTGGCTGCCAGGCCTGCTGCATCCAACGGGACGAAGGCCGGCAGCCCCAATACCAGCAGCGCGCCGAGAATCGGACCGTAAAGCACGGCGACCCCGCCCACCACCACCATGACCACCAGGTCGATGCTGGCTGTCACCGGGAATGTGCCCCCATCGATGCGCATCAGGGAATGGCCGTAGGCGGCGCCACCCAAGCCCGCGATGAACCCGCTCAGCAGGTACCCCCGCAACTTGACCAGCGACGAGCGGACCGAGAACGCTCGTGCGCATTCCTCGTTGTCCCGGACCGCTCGCAGGAGTCGTCCGAAGCCGGACCGCCGCGCGTTATGCGCCAGCCACAGTGCGACGAGGAGCAGGCCTAACGTGAACCAGTAGTACTCGGTCCCAGTACGCAGCGCGTCGCCACCCGGCAGGACCGGCCGCCCGGGATCGCGACCGGATCCCAGCATGCCGTCGAACACGGTGGGAGCGGCCACCGCGAACGCGAGCGTGGTCACGGCGAGCATCAGCCCGCGCACCCGCAGCGACGGCAGGCCCAGCAACACCGATACGCCGCCCGCCGTCGCTCCGGCAGCGAGCAGGCCTGTCGGAAAACTCCCAGTCGCGCCGGCGACGACCGCCGACGCAAGCCCACCCGCGCCCGCCACGGCGAACTGACCCAGGGTGAGCTGCCCAGCCAGACCGGTCAACAGTCCGACGGCCAAGCCGACAATCATGAAGGCGATGATCCCGTTGATGCGATCGGCGTCCGACTCCGACGCGACGAACGGGATCGTCGCCGCCAGCACGACCGCCCCTGCGGCGACGACGTGGCCAAGGTGGCGAACCAGCCACCGATCCTGCAACGCAGGCGGCAACGGGCGCACTGCCTGCACCGCCGCCCACGAGCCTTTCTCCTCCTCGCGGCCGCCTCGCCGGCGCTGCAGCAGCAACGCGACCAGGATGATCACCAGTAACGCCACGTCAGTCACACCGGCTCGGGGATGGTTCCACAGCAGCACCTGCTCCACCACCCCCAACCCCACCCCGGCACACAAGGCCGCTGGGAGGCTGCTCATGCGCGCGAGCACCGCACAGGCCAGCGCCCGGAGCAGGAGATTCGGCCCGAACGAGTCGCCGGTTGTGAAATCCCGGGCGGCCTGGGTCAGGATCGCGGACAGCGCGCTCAGCACACCCGCGATCCCCCAGGTGAGAGCCGACATGCGAGCCGCCGGGATGCCGGCCATCCGGGCAGCGTCCGGGTTCGACGACGCGGCGCGCACGGCGAGCCCGAAGCGAGAGCGGCGGAGGAAGACGGCGATCCCGATCACCGCAGCGGGCGCGAGGACGATCATTCCGGTATACGCGGAGTCGATATGCAGCGCGCCCAGGTCGAACGTGGGCAGCCCGGGCGGACTCGGGAAGTACGAATCCGACGCGAGACCGAGCGCGTCCGGATTCAGCGCCGCCCCGAGCATGACCAGGAACTGCCCGACACCCAGGGTGGCGACCACGATCATCAGCCGCGGCGCGTGCCGCAGCCGACGCACCACCACCGCCTCGACCGCGGCGCCGATCACGCCGGCGAGAAACAGCGCCAGCGGCAACATGACCCAGTACGGGAGACCGAACCGGACGACGGCGAGGCCGAACAGGATCGCCGCGAACGCCCCGACCTGGCCGTGCGCGAAGTTGATCACTCGGCTCGTGCGATAGATCAAGACCAGTCCCACGCCGAGCAGCCCATACATCAGGCCCATGATCAGCCCGAGGACGACGGGAGCCGCGCTCACGCCTGGCTCACCTCACCCGCGGCCGCACCTTTCAGGAACACCGCGCGCAGCAGGTCCTCCCGTGCCAGCAGGTCAGCGCTCGGGCCGTCGAACCGGATCTCTCCCCGCTCCATGAAATACGCATGACCGGCCAAGCTGAGCGCGATGTTGACGCTCTGCTCGACGAGCACCACGGCGGCCCCGTCGGCATTGATGCGCCGCACCATGTCCAGCAGCTCCCCCACCACGACGGGAGCGAGTCCGAGCGAGAGCTCGTCGATCAGCAGCAGCCGCGGTCGCAAGATCAACGCCTTGGACAACGCCAGCATCTGCTGCTCGCCCCCGGATAAGGTGCCGGCGTGCTGCGTTCGCCGCTGGGCCAGCTGCGGGAAGCGGTCGAAACACTCGTCGACGATGCGTGCCAGCTGGCGTCGGCCGCGCGCCGCCGTGTACCCGAACGCCAGGATGTTCTCCTCCACGGTCATCCGATCGAATACACCATGACCACCGGAGATCTGGGTCATCCCGAGCGAGACACGACGCTCGGCGTCGATGTAGGTCACGTCGTGACCGCGGAACCGGACCGATCCACGGCTGGGGAGACCGACCCCGGAGATGACGCGCAGGAGCGTCGACTTGCCGGCACCGTTCACGCCGAGCAGCGCCACCATCTCCCCTTCGGCGACCGTGAAGTCGACACCGTGCAGGACCTGGACCTGCCCGTACGCGAAATCGACGCTCCGGCAGGCCAGCAGCGGCAGACCGGACCCTTCCGCGGTCATCTCCTTCAGCTTCTCGTCCTCGACGACCTCATCGATCATGCGCTCCAGGTCTTCGCGGATGAACCGTCCCGCACTGCTGATCACCAGGGCTCCGAGGACGCCCGGTACCGCCATGCCGACCATCGCACCGGCGATGCCGAAGCGTTCCTCCATACCACCGAGGAACAGCGCGCCGACGAGACCGCCGGACGCCACTGCCATTCCGGTCAGCGCACCGAGATGTGGACGCATCACCGCCGGCGTGATCGACATCATCGCGATGCCGAGCGCGGGACCGAGAACACTGACGATCGCGGATGACACGCAGAACAGTGCGGCCATCACCGGAAAGCTCGGGGCCAGGGCTCCGACGACGATGCAGCACAGCGCCACTGCGAGTAACAGGCCGGTATTGCGCAGTAGCACGGCTGGATTCTTCCGGAACTGTTTCTCTCCCCGGCTGCCGTAGACGGCCAGGGCCACGATCGACACGCACGCCTGCGCGCCGGCGAACAGAGCGCGCTGGGTGGGGTCGAGGTCCCACTGGCGGTCGAGGAAGAACGCGAAGAAGACCGCCATCGGCACGGTCAGGACACCGAAGATGGAGAAGCCGATCAGCAGTCGCCTCGTGGTGCGGATCATCAGCAAGCGACGGCAGACCTCCCAGAACCGCAGAGACACATCCGGCTCGTGGATGCCGTGGGTGTCGGGACGCAAATCGGTTCCGGCCTGGTGATCGCGGTCACGGACGGCGGCACGGACCCGTTGGGTGTCCCACGCCCCGAACCCCGGATCTCGCAGCCTTAGCGCAGCGATCGACACGGCCAGCGAGATCAGGCCGAGGACGACGAAGACGCCACGCCAGGTCAGGTTGAACCAGCCCGTGCACGCGACGACCAGCAACGGAGCAGCGATCGCTCCAGCCGAGCCCACGGCGGCGTACGCGGACAGCACCCGCACACGCGCCTGCGGGTGGTACGAGTCCATCAGCAACGGCGTGTGCAAGGTGGTCACGCTGCCCGTGGTCAACCCGTTGACGACCAGGACGAGCACCAGCCCGGCCAGGGACACCACGAACCCGGTGGCAAGAGTGAACACACTCCAGATGAAGGCCGTGACCAGGCATAACAGCGCCCGGCGGGCCTTATTCTGACATAGCGCTGCGATCGGCAACGGGGATACCGCGGCGGCGAACCCGGAGACCGCCACCACGGCGGCGATCGTTCCCACGTTCAGCCCGAGCGTGGCGCTGATCTCCGGTGTCAGAACGCTGAACACGAATCCGTGGAACGTGTCCACCACGGATAACAAACCGAGCGCCACCAGTGGATACAGGCGCAGGTCTCGCTCGCGGAGCACATCGAGGAACCGGCCGGTCTCACGGTCGCCGGCCACGCCGAGCTGAACCAGAGCCCGGTCACGGACACGCTGCCGGGTGTGGTCGATCTCGCTGATCGGATCGACTGATCTGCCGTCGGATTCACTCATCGGCCGTCCTCATTCGGGAGGGTGAACTCCGCATACCATGCGCTTTCCCCGATCCGGCGCCCCTCGGAGTCCAATAGCACGATGGTCACCGTGTGCACATCGGAACCGTGGTCGGTGCCGATCCGCGGGATCGAGTCGAGCGTGAAGCTGGTGTCGGTTGTGGTGTAGGCGCCGCGAATCGCGAAGTACTCGCTGTCCGGGCAGGACCGGATCCGCACGCACTCCGGGTCGTCAGCGGCCAGCTCCTCTAGGGTCTCGCCCGGCGGGATCGGCGCGCGGTCCACGAACACGCCGAAGAACCCGGCATCCGGCGAAGCGGGAGCCGATCCCGGAGACACGACCCGAAAGTCGTCGATCCGCCATCGCACGGAGACCGGCAGCTCCGCCGAGGCCCGGTTCTCTGGTGCGAGCACGGTGAGCCGGTCGTCCTGAACGAAGAGCAGGTCGCGCCCGCCGCATGCCGGGACGGCCAGCGCGAGCAGCGCCAGCGCCGCGCAGCCCGCCCGCCGCGAGCCCCTCGCCCCCGTTCTGCGTGCGCGTCCGGTCGATACCGGACCCGCCGCCTCACTCGACGCTGATCGCATCGCCGGCATACCGGAAGCACTCGCACGCGTCCGCGAACTCCAGGTACATCACGCTGGCCACGCCGTCCCGATGGGCTTCGTCGTAGCGGGTATCCCAGGTCGACGCGGATGAGAACGAGTCACCCAGGCCGGAGATCCCCTCCATGAAGGCATGTCCGCTTGCCGGTTCCTCCGCCGCCTCGAGCGCCGCCTTGATCAGGAACAGCTGGTCACAGCGGGACAGCATGTCGGCCTCGTCGGCCGCGGTTTCCGGGTGGAGGTTCTGTGCAGCCAGGATGTCCAGGCATTCCTGCCGCGCAGGAGGTTGCATGGCTGCTTCCCGGTCGGCGACATCCCGCGCCGGGCTGTAGCCGGCGCCCGCCGCACCGGAGAGCTGCTCGACAGGGACGCCCGACTCATGCAGGCTGGCTGGATAATCCCAGCTGGAGATCGCGTATCGGGGGCGGTAGCCCTGCTTCTGCGCGTCGATCATGAACTGCGGGGAACCGCCGAGAAAGATCACATGGTCCACGCCGGCGTCGCGGAACTTGAGGACGGCGCCGGCCACCTGCGCCAGCGTGTCAGCCACGTCCTCCGGCTTCTCCGGACGCGTGATCAGTGCCTCCTCCGCGATCGTCAGCCCTGCTTCCTCGAGAGCGGGTTCCAGTCCGTGGTCTCGCGCGTCGACGTACTCCGGCGCGTCGAAGCTGAAGAACCCGATCGTGGCGTCCGGTTGGAAGAAGCCATGACCGGCCAGCACCTCCACCTGCGTGCGCATCAACCTGGTCAGGTTGAGCGTGGGTGCGCTCACCAGGTACGAATCGTCGTCGAACGTGGACGCCGGTGCGGACGCCGTGGTCACCACGTGTGGCACGCCCTCAGCCGCAAAGCACCTGCGGGTGATGTCGGTATCTCCCGCCGCCGCGAGGAACACCGGACGGTCCTGGGTGAAGTCGGTGCACAGCGCCTGTTCCTCTACGTCGGCCGAGGTAGCGTCGCGCTGGATCCGGTGCCAGACCGGCACGATCTCCCGCCCGCCGATTCCGCCGTCGTCGTTGATGTGCGCCACCAGAGCCTCCACGTACGCTGCCGTGGGGTTGGATGCCAGGTCAGGTTCATCCGTCGCCCGCCCGTTGCCTTCCCCGAAGTACTCGAACCCGATCCGAACCTCGGAATCGGTGATGCCCGACGTCCAGGCATCGACGGGATCGCCGGTCGCCTCCGGCGTAGACGACGTGGTGGTGCCGCAAGCCGCGGCTACCAGCACCACCGTGCCGGCCAGCGCCGCCGTGGCGCCCGTGGTCAGAAGCCTGGGGTGCGCAACTCGCTGCTCGGTGCTCATCGCCGTGGGTCCTTCCGTGTGGTGGTGTGCACGGGCTCATCAAGCGCCTGGGCGGCGGCCCTGGCGCGCATGGATCGTTTCCATTCGTCGTAGCGCTGCTGCTTCACCCGATCGGTGAGCGGGACGTCGCGGAGCCAATAGTCGAACCAGGTGACATCGCGCCGGTAGTCGTCCGCGATGAGCGCCACCTCGTCGGTGACGTGTCCGGTGCGGGGGTATACGACGTACTCCATCGGGACGCCCCGATCGTGCAGAGCGTTGGCGAAGATCGCCGCCTCCATCGCCGCCGGCGACAGCTCACCGCTTTCGATCAGCACCGGGGTGTGGATGCGATGCACGTGGTGCAACGGGGACTCCGCGAGAATGGCATCGCGCTCCGCAGGTTCGAACGGCGAGCCGCGGCCCGTGTTCTCCCGGCACCGCGCGATGTTATCCGGGCTATCCCACTGGAAGGCCATGGTGCGCAAGGTGTCCACCGCGCCCTCGTGGAAGGCCGCGGCCTGAAACCTGTCGCTTCGGGTCAGCCCGTACGCCAGCAGCAGCGCACCGTAGCTGTGCCCCATGACGCCCATCCGCTGTGGATCCGCCCAGCCCTGCTGGATCACCAGGTCGACGCCGCCCATGGCGTCGCGCCAGGGCTCAGCGAACTCCGCGTCTCCGGCGGCGATCGCCCGGCCGAACGTCTCCCCGAAGCCCGGGCGGCCACGCGTGTTGGGCACCAACACCGCGTAGCCGCGAGCGGCCATGGCCAGGACGGGAAAGGCGTAGCTGCCGAATGCGGCCGGCACCATGGTCGGTCCGCCGACGAGTTCGACGAGCAAGGGGTACCGACGGCCGTCCGCATGGTCCGGCGGAAGCATCAGCAGCCCGTGGATGTCGAATCGGTCGTCGGCGCTGCGCCAGCTCAGATGCCGCACGCTCGGCCGGATACGGTCGGCGAGATGTCCGTTGAGCCGTGTCACGGGCCGTGGCGAGGTCGAGTCGAGGTCTGCGACGCACACCTCCTGCGGATCCACCGGACTCTCCCGCACGAACGCCACCCGCCCGGTGGACGATGCTGAGAACGACGAGTGCCAGTGATCCCCGGGTGGCGTGACCTGCACCGGGTCGCCTTCTCGCAGCGGAACGCGAAAGAGGTGCCGTCCCAGCCGGTACGGGTATTCGACGAACATCGCGGACGAGTCAGCGGACCAGAAGATGTTCCCGGCGTCGAAGAGCCGCTCCTCGAACCCCCGCGCCGGATAGGTCAACGCGCTTCCGTCCGGCCGGATCACCGCGGGCACTCCGCCCACGGTCCACGTGTGCTCACCCCGATGTGAGACGAACGCGATCCACTCGCCGTCGGGCGACCACACCGGATGCTCGTCCGCGCCAGGCTGATCGAGGCACGGTTCCAGCTCTCCGGACGCCACGTCGACGATCATCAGGTCGGACCGAGAGTCGGCAGCCGGCCCCGTGTGCTGGGTCGAACCCGCGACCACCAGCCTGCGCCCGTCCGGCGACCAGTCGAATCCGGTGACGTTCAGCGTCCGCGGCCCGAGCTGACTGACCCGCCCCGTTTGGACATCGAGCACGCACAGCGACTGAACGGGTGGCGGCACCTGCCATCCCAGCGTGGATCCACGGGCCAGGTCGATCTCGATACCGTGCCGCACGTCGTCGTCGAGATACGAACCCTCAGGTGCCAGCAGCGGGTGTGACGGCACGTTGCCCTCATCGGCGCCCCGCACGAACGCGATCAGTCTGCCGTCCGGTGACCATCGCAGCACCGAAGAGCCCACTCCGGTCACGACCGCGCCTGAGCCGATGGCGAAGTCCTGCTGACCGCCGTCCACGTGGAGAAGCCGGATACGACGCGCCGGCGCACCCGGCAGGACGTAGGCCACGCACGTCGAGTCCGGACTCCAGCACGGGCCGAGCACGGCATGCGGATGCACGCTGAACTCGTGCGACGTCAATGCGCGAGCCTTGCCGACGGCGATGTCGACGGTCCACAGGTCGACACGGTACCGGTTCTCCGCTGGGAAGCCCTCCCGGCGACGGAACACCACCCGGCGCCCGTCCGGCGAGATCGCCACTTCCGGTGAACCGTTCGACGATTCCGCGATCGTGACCGCCCGGAGCAGGTCCTCCGTCTGGATCGGCCTGGCGCCCACTCCGAGCTCCTCTCACCGTCGCCCGTGCTCAGGACTCGCTGGACGGGCCGCGGGTGGCGCCGTCCGCGGTCGCGCTCGCCGGATCCAGCAGCACGGCCCCGTCTGGGTCCGTCGCCTGATGGGGAAGAGAGGACCGCAGCACGCCTGTCCCGTCGCCGCCGAGCAGCTCCTCGAGCAGCCGACCGGCCACGCCCACGTGTTCCCGCGCGGCCCGTGACGCCTCTTCCGGATCCCGAGCCACGATGGCGTCCAAAAGCCTGCGATGCTCGACTTGCGACGCCTGCACCCGGTTCTCCGGCCACTCCACGAACTCGAAGGCCTCCGCCGTCCGCGCCCGCGCCGTGCGCAGTGTGTCCGCCACGATCGGCAGATCGACGCTGCGCGCCAAGAGATCATGGAATTCCTTGTCGAGCGGCCGGCAGGCTTCCCGGGTGCGCTCGAGCAGCATCTGTTCGATCAGCCACCGTGCCTTCGCCGCGCCCTCCTCGGCCAGCCCGACGGTCGCCAGCCGGTGTGCCACACCGACCTCCAGCATCTCGCGCATGGCGGACATCTGCAGGATCTCCGCGCGATCTCGCCACACTCGGGCACGGCGGACGTCCGCGTTGCTCACCGACAGCGGTGCGACCCACGCACCACTGCCGCGACGGACGTGCACGCGGCCCCATCCTTCTAGTACGCGCAGCGTTTGGAGCGCAATCGGCCGACTCACGCCGAGCAGCTTGGCGATGGCGTCGGCCGAAGGGAGCCGCTCGCCGGGCTGGAACTCGCCCAGGTCCAGCATCTGCACCATCGCCGCGCACGCCCGTTCCACGGCGGTCAGCGGACGCTGCCCGGACGCGGACTGGCCGGATGCACTACTCATGCTCCAGAGCATGGACGAGCGCTACGCCACAAGTCAATAGTGTTTACTTGTTGACTTCTCATGCCGGTCAGCGGCAACCGTCGTGTCAGCTGATCGACGCTGTTGCGGCCATGCGTCCGCGACACACCGCGCGTTCAGACGTCGTTGGCCGAGACATGGCACAGACGTTACCGGGGCGTCGGACTCGCCGTCGTATCGTCAGGCCACCCACTGACGACTGGAGCTGGTATGCAGGCACATCTGACCCGCCGCGGCGTTCTGAGCCTGGCCGGAGCAGGCGTCGTGGCAGCCGCGACGACGGCGTCGTTGCCCGCATTGGTCCGGATGGCCGGCACTGGCGCGCCGACCGGTGCGGATCCGTTCACGCTCGGTGTCGCGTCGGGCGAGCCGATTCCCGGCGGTGTGGTGCTGTGGACCCGGCTCGCGCCCGACCCGTTGGCCGCCGACGGGAGCGGCGGCATGCCCGCGCGCCCGTTTGAGGTGCAATGGCAGGTGGCGCGGGATGAACAGTTCCGCAGTGTCGAACAACAAGGAACGTACGTGGCCCGACCCGAGCTCGGGCACTCCGTACACGTCGAGATCGACGGGCTGCGCCCCGGCCGCGACTACTACTACCGGTTCCGGGCCGGCGACGCCATCAGCCCGGTCGGCCGGACGCAGACCGCTCCCCCAGACCGTTCCAGCGTGGCGCTGAACTTCGCGGTGGCGTCGTGCGCCATGTACGAGCACGGATACTTCACCGCGTATCGCCACATGGCCGAAGAGAACCCCGATTTCGTGGTGTTCCTGGGCGACTACATCTATGAGCACGGGCCGCACGAGTACCAGTCCCCCACCGGCAATGTCCGCACCTTCGCCAACGGCCACACCTACACCCTGGCCGACTACCGGATCAGGTATGCGCAGTACAAGAGCGACCCCGATCTGCAGGCCGCGCACGCCGTCGCCCCGTGGATCGTGACCTGGGACGACCATGAGATCGACAACAACTGGGCGGACCAGGTGCCGGAGAACGACGGACAGACGCCCGAGCAGTTCCTCCGCCGCCGGGCGGCAGCGGCACAGGCCTACTGGGAGAACATGCCGCTGCGCCACTCGTCGGCGCCGTCCGGCATCCACATGCAGCTGTATCGCCGCCTCAGCTGGGGCCGGTTAGCGACGTTCCACGTGCTCGACACCCGGCAGTACCGGTCCGATCAGCCCTGTGGCGACGGCACCAAGGTCGGCTGCGAGGAACGTTTCGACCCCGAGCGCACCCTCACCGGGGCCGAGCAGGAAGCGTGGCTGCTGGACGGCCTCGCCCGCTCGGACGCGGCGTGGAACGTACTGGCGCAGCAGATCTTCTTCGCCCAACGCGACTCCGCCGCCGGGCCGCCGGAGCGCAACTACCTGGACTCCTGGGACGGCTATGCGGCGTCGCGCGACCGCATCGTGCACGGCATCATCGAGCGCCGACCGTCTCAGCCCGTCGTACTCACCGGCGACGCTCACCGTAACTACGCCGCCGACCTGAAGACCGACTTCTACGATCAGTCGTCGGAGACCTTCGGCGTCGAATTCGTCGGGACCTCGATCACCTCCACGGGCGACGGCTCGGACTCGAACTCCGGTGGCAGGACGATCATGAGCGAGAGCCCGCACATCAAGTTCTTCAACAACCATCGTGGCTACTTCCGCTGCCACGTGACCAGGGACATCTGGCAGACCGACTTCCGGGTGCTCCCCTACGTCAGCGAACCCGGCGCACCCGTGGCGACCCGCGCGAGTTTCATCACCGAACGAGAGCACCCGGGGCTACAGTCGGCCTGACCCGTGCCCGAGGTGCGGCGACGGAGAGCTGACGACATCAGCGGTGTTGACGCTCCTCCCGCTGCCGGATCAGCTCTTCGACCGCGCTCGGCAGCGTCGTTTCGAAGTCGATGAGCTTCGCCCACGTCGGGGTCACGACGATCCGGACCATGCCGTCGCGGTACAGCGAACGCACCTCCGCCTCCCATTCGACCCGTTGCTCGGGCGTCATCGTGTAGCTGCTGTTCGGCTGGAGGTACTCGTCGGGGATGCCATCGACGAAGTCCAGCTCCGCCCGACCCCGGATGAGCAGAATCTTGGGCGGGTGCACCTCGGTGTCGATCGTCAGGGCCACCATCGGGTTCTCAACCAGACTGCGGAGCTTCGGAGCGTTCTTCGACGTGCACATGACGATCTCCGAGCCGTTCCAGGCGAACCCGATCGGGACATTCCGCGGTGTACCGTCCGTGGCGACGTAGGCCAATCGGGTCACGTCGCGAGCCAACAGTTCTCTACTGAGCGGTCGGTTCAACACCTCGGTGATCTGGTTCGGTTGCACGGCGATTCCTCCCATTGTCGTTCTCGGCCTGGGGTGGCCGCTGATGTATCCAGGACGGAGCCCGCGCCGCATTGTCGACACTCGGAAGGCCGCGGAAACGCGTCCGACTCAGACATGCAGAGTGGGCCGGTAGATGAGCTCCTGGATGTGACCATCGAGCGTCCGGCTCTCGATCAGCTCCAGGTCGAAGTCGGCCGCACCCTGAAAGATCGGATCCGCCCCGGTCTGACCGGTGATCACCGGGAAGAGTGTCACCTGGACGCGGTCGACCAGACCGGCGGCCATCAGGCCCCGGTTCATCGACAGGCTCCCGTGCGAGCGCAGCGGCACCTCGGACTCCTTCTTGAGCCGGGCGACCACGTCGACGGCGTCACCGCTCGCGACGGTCGCGTCCGGCCAGTCGAGCGGTCCTTCAAGTGTGGTCGACACCACCGTCGCCGGGAGCTCCGTCATCCGGGTGACCCATGGGTCACGCACGTCTGAACCCTCGGTGCTCGAGGCCAGCATCCGCGCGAAAGCCCGATACGTATTGGCCCCGAAGACCATGCGCTGCTCCTCGGTGTACAGGGCAAGGCGGTGGTCGAGCAGTTCGGGACCCTGTTTACCCCAGTAGCCGGTCCAGTTGCCGCCGGCGGCGCCGAAGCCGTCGAGGCTGGAAAAGACGTCGAAGGTGTAGGTAGCGGTCATGATGCTCTCCAATCGTGTTTCTGTCGCGGTACCTGCGTCCCGCGCTTCGGGAGGGCACGCGATTCAACACCCGTCGCGGGCGACCTCTCACCCCTACGACGAACACCGCTGCCCCGATCCGACACCGCCTCGAAGAAATTCGCCTATCTCACGACAGCACGCGGTGAGTACCCGTCGGCCGAGATCGTGATGGCGCTGATCACCGTGCCCACGGATACACCGCGATCGCCGTCGTCTCAGGATTCATGGCTGGAGCATCGCACCATCCACGCCCGCCCACCAGATCGCCGCATCCGCGTGGCGCGAATCCTGGGATACGTGTCCTACCGGCGACGTTCGTCAGCGCACCGGCCGATGCGCCACGAACACGTCTCGGGGCTGCCGCTCGTCTGTGGTCACCTCCACCGCCGCCTGGGCATCGAACCCGGCGTCGCCGAGCACCCGTAGCCAGGTCTGCCGGTCGAACAGGCCGGTCCGGTGCGTCTCATGCACGGCGTGGACGGTGCCGTCGGCCTCCCGCAACAGGAACGCGTACTCGGTGCACACCGAGGTCTCGCCGGGCTCGGGCGGCCCGGTCCACGCAAGGTAGCGGGCGCCGCGCCCGGACTCGTCGTCGCCCCCGCCATGCTCCGTACCCGCCTGGAACGTCTCCACCGTGTGGTCGGGGACGAACACGGCGACGCCGCCGGGGCGGCAGTGGCCGTGTGCCGTCTCGATGACCCGGGCCAGGTCGGCGGTGTCGGTGGCGTAGTCGATGGCGTCATGAACGAACACCGCGTCGAACTCCCGCCCCAGACGAATCTCGCGCATATCGCCGCGGATGTGCTCACAGCCGGGATTGAGCCGTTGCGATACCGCCAGCATCTGCTCGGAGATATCCACCAGCGTCATCGTGAACCGCTCGCTCAGGTGGACCGCATTATTACCGCCGCCGCTGCCCAGCTCCAGGACGTCATGAACGGGCACCGAGGCGGACGAGAGCAACGTACCGAGGTACGCGGCCTCCTCGGCGTACTCGTCGGGCGGGGAGAGCAGCGGCCACCAGTCGGCCAGCTCGCCGTAGAGGCGGTGTTCGCTGGTCATTGCCTCATCCTCCCCCGCACCACCACGAACGACGATGCTCCGCGCATCGCCAACGGGCATCACAAGTTAGTCGGTCGGAGGCGTCCGCGTCGAACGCCGCCGCCGGACCGCGTAACGGGCGACCAGACCCGCCGCCAGCAGAACGCCGATGACCATCGCCCACCACGGCGTGCCGGCCCCGTCCTGGTCGTCATCGGAGGATGCCGGCTCCGGTGCAGAGCGTTCACTGACCTTGTGCAGTACGGAAACCTGAGAATCGTCGATCTGCGTGAAATACACGTTGTCCGAGCCGTCCACCGTGATGCCGAAGGCATTGGCGTCGTCCCCGGCCAGCGTCGTCATGATTCCATCGGGTCCGATCGCCCGGATTGCGCCATGACTGGTGAAGTAGACCGTCCCGGCGTCGTCAACGACGAGATCGCTGGCAGTGAAGTAGACATCTGTGGCCGGTACGCCACGAGGATCGTCGTCGTAGTTGCTGGCCTCATACGTCTCGTTTCCACCGATGGTGGTGATCACGCCGTCGGTCGTAACAGCACGGATCCGGAGCCTGCGGCTGTCGAGGATGTAGAGGGTGCCATCGGCGCCGACGTCGACGCCGGTCGGCTCGTCGAGCTCGGCCTCGGTGGCGGGCCCTCCATCGCCGGAGAAGCCGGCGGACCCGGTCCCAGCCGCGATCTGCACCGTCCCATCCTGGCCGATGTGAAAGACCTGGTGATCGAAAGAACTCACGACGTACAGGCTTCCGTCCGGGGCGACCGCCACGTCACTGATGTGGCGTAACGCCGCGTCCGCGGCTACGCCGCCCGCAGCCGCAGCGCTGCTCTCATCCGGTGGTTGCACGGTGACACTACTGATCACGCCCGTAGTACTGACCTTCCCGGACCCGGCCGTCGTCGAGGCCGACCAAGAAGAGCGTGCCGTCGGAGGCCACGTCGATGCCGGTAACGAAGCGCAGTAGGACCTCCGTCGCCATGCGACCGTCACCCTCCATAAGCCCTGGTCCTCTTACCGAGCCCACCGCGTCACCGCCTCCGGCGACGGTCGTGATCGTACCGTCCGGTTCGATCACGCGTATGCGTTCATTGCCCGCGTCGACAACGTAGAGCGTGCCGTCAGGCCCGGCGGCGACGGCCTTCGGACGGAGAAACTGCGCATCCGGAGCCGGTCCGCCGTCGCCGGAGAACCCTTCGATCCCGCTGCCCGCAACCACAGTGACGAAGCCAGGGACCGCGTCGGCCAATAAGCCGGGCGCGCCGGGCGCGGTCTCCGGCCGGTCTGGGTCGGGACCCGCGTCGAGCGGGATCCGATGGACCTGAGCCTGCTTGCCGTCGCCGACATACAACGCCCCATCCGGGCCGATGGCCAGCGCGGACGGATCGTCGATATACGCGGGCAGACTGTCGATGCTGCCGTCCGGCGAGATTATCCGGATCTGGTGGTGCTTCTCGTCGGTCAGGTAAACGGTTCCGTCGGCGTCCACCGTCAGCGCGGTGGGGCGACACAGCCCGGCGTCGGCCGCAGGTCCGCCGTCGACGATGTAGCCGCACGCCTCACCACCGGCGACCGTGGTGATCACCCCATCGGCGTCGATCCTGCGGATCCGGTGGCCGGGGGCATCGTCGCTGTCGTCGGCGATCCCGAACCTGGTCAAGTCAGCGATGTAGATGTCGCCGTCGGGACCGACCTCGACATCCATCGGAAGGGTGAGCGACACTTCCGTGGCCGGCCCTCCGTCGCCGGACGCCTCCGCCTCACCCGTGCCGGCGATCGTGGTAATGATACCGGCGGCGTCGATTCGCCGGATGTATCCGCTGACGTCGGCCACGTAGAGCTCCCCCTCCTCGCCGACAGCGACAGCGACCGGCACGTCGAGCTGGGCGCTCGTCGCAGGGCCTCCGTCCCCGCCGTGTCCGTGCTCGCCGGTCCCGGCGACCACGGTCGGTTCTCCGCCGGGGTCGAGCCGCAGGACCTGGCCGAAGTCCGCGTCGGCGATGTACACCTCGCCCTCCGGGCCGGTGGCGATGCCTCGGACAGCCGCCAACCCGCCGGACCTGACGTGGGGGGTGTGGTCCTCGTTCTCGACGTGTGGCGCGCCGGCCACGGTGCTAATCGTTCCGTCAGGGTCGACCTTTCGGATGTAGGCATTCTCGTTGTCGGAAGTAACGCTGTCGGCGATGTACAGGTTGCCGGCGTCGTCGAACGCCACATCGCGCACCTGGCCGAGTTTCGCGTCGACGGCCGGCCCACCGTCACCGGCGTGACCGAGCTCACCCGTTCCCGCCACCGTCTCCAGGGGACCGGGCTCGGCCACCGGCTGCGCCGCGGCTGGCGCACGGGCTGAGGCAGCCCGGACGGCGCCCGGCGCGACGGTGCCCATGACGAAGACGGTGCATAGCGACAGGGTGAGGAGGAGTGCTCGTATCACGGGAGGCGATCGTCGCACCCTGCGGTACTTTCCCGCTTGCGCATGCGCTCAGTAGCCGCCACCGCCGCCGTTGCCCGCGCCACCACCGAAGATGATCGCCAACACCAGCAGAACGGCCACGATCGCGATGGCGACCCAGATGGCGGTACGCCTGGTTTTCGTCGAAGCCATCTTTCTCACCTCGACACTCGTATTTCCCATATCGACGGCATTCACGCATGCCGCCGAGACGGTCACGTTCCCATGTCCGCGCCACGGCCGTCCGCTCGACGTCACGCAGCAGTCGTCGCCTTGTCGCGGTTCGCGATCGCCCGGACCACCCACGCCGTGATCATCCCGATGACGGACACCACAGAGAACAGCGTCAGAGTCACGGTCGTGGGATTGACCCAGCCGGGGACGAACTCAACCACCCTCCCGCCGCCCGTACAGGTGGCGCTCAGCCGGAACGGTGCATCCGTCACCTCGTAACGGTTGCCGAGCGCACAATAGTCGTCGATGTCGAACCACGGAATGTACGCGGCGTGTGCGTAGCAGAACACCAGCGTCGCGGAGCCGAGCGACGCGGCACCGACGAGACCGAACGAGGCCGGCGCCGGCCTGCCCCGCCGATGGCCTGACCTCACAACCCGCCATAGCCGACGCACGAGGGCGACGCCGGTGCTGAGGACGGTGATCAGTGCCACCAGCGGGACGAGCAGGATCAGAGCCAGCGTCAACTCACGAGACACGGAACACCATCACCCGTCGCAGCTTAGCGTCAACTCATCTGGTCCAGGACATCCACTCCGACTGTGAGAGTACGTAGAACACCCGCGCGACGACCGCCATCGCGACGACGACGCCGAGCAGCCCTGCGACGACCATGCCGGCGAGGACTATGCCGGTGAGGACCGGTCAGCCGGCGCAGACCAGGCCGCGGGCGAGCGCGTCCAGATTGCTACGCATCACCGCCATGTAGTCGGCCTCGCTGGGACGCTCCATCGGGTCGAGCACGTCGGTGCCCACACCGAGCTCGTCGGCTAGTCGTTCGGCCACTCGCCGGCTGGCGTTGACCTCGAAGAAGACCGTCCGGACGCCGGTGTCCTCCACCACGGACGTCACCTCGCGCAGCCGCGCCGGCGACGGCTCGACCTCCGGGTCGACGCCGGAGATGCCGACCTGGTTCAGGTTGTACCGGGCAGCGAGATAGCCGAACGCCTCGTGCGAGGTCACCACCGTGTCGCCCGTGCATGGGGCGAGCGCCTCGGCGTACTCGCGGTCCAGTTCGACCAGCTCCTCATCGAGCTCCTCAGCACGGGCGCGATACTCCTCCGCCCGGTCGGGATCGACCTCGGCCAGCGCATCGGCGACATCGTGGCCGGCCCACGCCAGCCGCAGCGGATCGAGCCAGAAGTGCGGGTCGAGGCCGGGGTCGGGCCATTCACCCGTTTCCCGCTCGCCCGCGATCTCCACCTCGGTCGCCTCCGCCGTGTCCAGCACCGGCACATCGTCGAGCAGCGACACGGCGTCGTCGGTCGCGGCTTGCAGCCCCGAGAGGTAGACGACCAGATCGGCCTCATGAAGCTCGGCGATCCTCGCCCCCGACAGTTCCAGGGCGTGCGGGTCGGCACCGGGCGGCGTCAAATTGGTGACCTGCGCGTCCTCACCGGCCACCCGTTCGGCGACGAACTCGATGGCGGAGAACGAGGCGATGATCCGTAGCCCATCCCCGCCTCCGCCGTCACGGTCACCCGGCGTCGAACAACCGGCGACGAGAAGGGCGAGGGTTGCGCCCATGCCGAGCACTCCCGCCGTGCTGTGTTGCCTTGTCAATGTGTCTCCCACAGCACGGCGACGGGACCAATCGTGCGCGATCCCGCCGCCTGCCGTCGTCAGTGCCTATTCGTCGTCGTGGTCGTGGTCGCCGTGGTCTTCGTCGTGTTCGTGATCCTCGTGTTCGTGGTCCTCGTCGTCGTGGTCCTCGTCATCGTGGTCCTCGTCGTCGCCGCCGTACTCGGCCGAGACGCCGTCGACGGCATCACCGGTGACGCCGTTGATCTCATTCGGCGTGACCTCCAGTTCGACGCTGTTCCACACCTCACCGGTCGGGATGTCCACCGCATGGATCGTGTCGGCCATCGGGTCGGTCACGTAGGCGGTGCCGTCGAGCATGTGAATGGCCGGACGCGGCTCCTGCCATTCCATCGGCTCCTCCCACTCCTGGATGACCGGGATCGACTCGACCAGTTCCGCACTCTCGGGATCGATCACGTGAATCTGGCCGTCGGTGCCCAGAACGAGCGCTTCGCCGTCATCACCGCGGGCCAGCGAGCGGAAGGTGTAGCTGGCGGGCAGGTCGACCAGCGTGAGCTCCGCAGTACGGGTGTCGACGAGCGACACCCGGGTCGGCCGTTCCAGCTCGGCGTCGGGGTCGCTCTTGTAGTCCCCGAGCACGATCGGCGACGCCTCGGAGCCGGCCTGATTGCCGATCCGTCCGTACTCATCAGGACTCTCGACCTTGGTGATCTCGCCGTCCGAATACACCAGGACGCCGTCCTCGCACCCGATCACGACCGTCTCGTCGGCCGCCATCGCTTCTCCGTGCACCCCTGGACAGTCGTCCGACGCCGCGATCTCCTCGCCGTCGCCGTCCAGCACCCGGATGCCGGTACGGGCCTCTTCGTCGCCCTCGGAGACCACCAGGCTGCCGTCGGTGAGCTCGACGGCCACCCCGTGGTGGGCCGACGGCGTCGTGTACTCGCGGACCTCTGCGTCGGACTCCGCGACATCCCCGGAGTCGAACACCGTGACCTGGCCGGTTCCGTCGTCGAACAGGGCGGTCCGCCCGTGGTGCACGACCACATGGCCCGGCTTCTCGGCGGACACCGATACATCCGTCAGCTCCGGGTCGGCCGTGTAGTAGTGCGAGTGATCGCCGTGCGGTTCCGCCCACGCGCCGACGTCCAGCAGCTGGAACCCGCCGGTGGTGGAGACGTACAAGTGCCGCTCGTCGCCGGCAGGGTTGAGGCGGTTGAAGCCGGCAAGCTCGATGTCGCCGACGACGTCGAGGGTCGCGGCGTCCAGGACCTGGATGCCGCCGTCGTAGGTGATCGCCAGCCGTGGCGAGCGGGCTGCCGCCTCGGTGGCCTCATTCTCATCCGCACCGTCTGCCTCGGGCTCGTCCGTGGCGTCGGTGCCTGCCTCCTCTTCGACGGCTTCGTCGCCCGCCCCGGTCGCGTCGTCGTCGCTGCCACAACCGGCGAGCAACACGGCGGGCAGGGCCAGGCCGGCCAGAGCGGCGGCTCGGTGGCGACGGCCGACCGACAGATGTCTCACCCTGGATAGGACATTCGCATGCGTCGTCATGAGTGATGTCGAGCGCCGACGGCGCCCCACTCCCTTCTCTGTGCCGTTACGGTTCGTCACACACCCTAGCAGAGAATGAGACCGATTCTCATTTCTGTGTGACGGCTCACGCATCCGGCGCGTCAGCGGTACGCCGGATCAGCGCGACGTGTGAGCCGGACGGCTCGATGGACAGGCTCGCGGCGAGGTCCGTCGAGATCACTTCCGTGGTGACGATCCGCCATGCGCTGGTGAATGTGTACCGCCGGAGCATGACCTCGCCGCGCCACACCTCGTAACTGCTGCGTGACTCGTCCGGGCGATCGGGCGCATGATGGCGTGCGCGGTACTCGTATTCACCCAGCGTCCGCACCTCGACGACGTCGCCGCCGGAGCCATCGGCGTCGTTGCCACCGCCAGCGTCGTTCGCACCGTTGGTTTCGTCCGGCGAACCGCCGACCTCGCGCCGGGGCCAATGCACGGTGACCAGCCCCGTCCCGTCGTCGCTCAGGTGAGTCGCGAGCCAGGCGAAGAGCGCGCGCCGGTCCGACTCAGCGAGGTGCCCGAGCATGTGCGCACAGACGAATCCGTCCACTCGTTCCGGCAGTCGCCCCAGGTCAGCGGGGACCGCTCCGGCGACGACGGTCACCCGGGAGGCAAGCTCGGGATCGTCGGCGACGCGGGCGGTCAGGATGGCGCGCATCACCAGGTCGGGCTCGAGAGCGAAGACGCGTGCGCGCGTCTCTTGCGCGATCACGCGCGTACCGATGCCGCTTCCCGCCCCGATCTCCACGATGATCGCCTCGGCGGGAAGTCCGCCGAATGCTGCACGCACGTGTGACCGCAACTCGTCCCAAGGCTCCACCATGAAGAGGTCGTGAAATTCGGCCATCGCGCCGTACGAATCCTGCAGGACGGCCTCACCGCCACGCCAGACGCCGTGCGGGCCGCTCATCGTTCCTCCTTCGCCACGCACCGGCGGCACAGGCCGAGGACTTCGAGCGTGGGATCGACCTCGACGAAGTCGTGTTCCCGCGCCAGCGTGGCGGCCCAGGCGTCCAGCGCGGCGTCGTCGACCTCGACAGCCCGGTGGCACAGCCGGCAGACGAGGTGGTAATGCCGTTCGCGTCCACAGCGCCGGTACAGCGACTCCTGACCGCGACCGTGAACGACGCTGACCTCGCCGGCGTCGACGAGCCGCTGCATGATCCGATAGACGGTGGCCAGGCCGACCGACATGCCTCGCTCGCGCAGCATCGCGTGGAATTCCTGCGCGCTGTGGAACCCGTCGACTTCATCCAGCAGCCGCAGCACCGCCGCGCTCTGCCGCGTCGACCGCAGCCTCGACGTCGTCTCCGTCACAATCGCCTCTCTCGACGACCCATCACTCTCAGGTCGGCAAGCCTATGTAAGAACGATTGTCACTTTCAACTGGAACGAGCGGGTCGAGGCGTCCGTCATTCCGGGCCGTCGAGGATCATTTCGCGTCCGCGTAGCAGTCCGCCACGGCGACGCTCAACGGGAACTGCACCGGGAAGTCGCCGAACAGGAGCCGGCCCGCTTCGGCCGCCGCCGCCCGGACCTCGTCGGCAACAGCCTCGGCCATGGAGACCGGAGTGTGCACCACCACCTCGTCGTGCAGGAAGAGCACGAGGTGCGGCCGCGCGGCGAACGGATCCGGCACCGGCCCCTGCGGCGCCTCGGGCGCCTCTCCCAACGCCCATAGCCGCCGCCGGATCGATGCCATCCAGCACATCGCCCATTCCGCGGCCGTCCCCTGCACCACGAAGTTGCGGGTGAAGCGGCCCCACGAGCGCGAGTAGGATCGCGCTTTCGCGGCCTCACCGTCGCCGTTCTCCTCCAGATAGGCACCTGACTGCGCCTCGTGCCAGGCCTCGCCCGGCGGCGGTGAACTGCGACCCAGGTGCGTCGTGACGATCTCGCCGCGCTCCCCCGCCCGGGCGGCTTCGTCGACGAACGCCAGCGAACGAGGAAACGCCCTCGCGAGCCGTGGCAGCACCTGGCCGCTGGACCCGGTGGTCCCGCCGTACAACGCACCGAGCATCCCGACCTTGGCCAGCTCCCGCGTCTCCACCGCGCCGGACGCCACAATGCCCGCGTACATGTCCGCGCCGCGGCCGTCCGCTCCGCGTCCGGCGGCGGCCATCGCCTCATCGCCCGCCATCCCGGCCAGCACCCGCGGCTCGAGCTGGGCAGCATCGGCGACGACGAAGGTCCACCCGGGGTCGGCGACCACCGCCCGGCGCACATTCTTCGGCAGCTGCAGCGCTCCCCCGCCGCTGGATGCCCACCGGCCGGTGACCACGCCGCCGACCACGTACTCGCTGCGGAAACGGCCGCCTCGGACCCATGCGTCCAGCCAGGTCCACCCGCTGGCGGTCAGCATCCGATACAGCGACTTGTACTCCAGCAGCGGTTCGATGACCGGGTGGTCGAGCCGCTCCAGCTCCCACTTGCGCAGGCTACGCGCGCCGACGCCGGCCAGGTCCATCGCCTTGAGCAGGTCCCGGGGCGAATCGGGGTTCAGGCTCGGCGGAGCTTCCAACGCGTCCCGGATCCGTTCGGCGAGCCGTTCCAAGCGCGCCGGCCGCTCCCCGGCTCGCGGCCGCGGGCCGAGGATCTCGGTGAGGATCGCGTCGTGGATGTCGGCCCGCCACGGCAGCCCTGCGTGGTGCATCTCCACCGCCACCAGAGCGCCGGCGGACTCCGCCGCCAGCAGCAGCCGCAACCGCCCCGCCGCGGACGAACCCTCCACCGCCGCGTTCTGGATGTGAAGCTCCGCGACGGGATCCGGCCCGGGTGTCTGCGTCGCCGGCTCCACACCGGCGAACAGCGCCGCCGGCGCATCAGCCGCCGGCGTCGTCGTGGCTGCCGCCAGCGGTGCCGGCATCATCTGACCCCACGGACCGGCGGGTGTCCCGGCGGGTTCCGGCCACGTCGCCAGCGCCGAGCGCCGCAGAATACGATGCGCCAATCGCAGGTCGTGGGCCCGCTCGATACGCACGCCCGCCGTCAGCAGCGCCGGGTACCACCGGTTCGTGTCATCCCACGTCCATCGCGGCTTCACCGCTGACGCGGCTTCCGCCTCGCGCACCACGCAGGCCAAGACCGCCGCTCTCACCTGCTGTTCGTCGCCGAAGGCACGCACATCGACGACCCGCACGGTGTCTCCGGGCTCAGGGACGACGACGGGCTGCACGCACTCATCATGCCTCCGACCACTGACAGAGATGCGCCGAACGCGCGCGACCCGATCCGGCCCTCGGCACGACGACGAACCACGTAACGCGGGCGATCGCCCTGATCACCAGCTGGTTGTTCCGCCCGAAGCGGCGGTAGGCGAGACGTGAGCTGCGTACTGCGCATCCGTCGCCACCAGGAATACACTCCGCTGCCGCCCGGTTGTCACTGCACATGACACCGCTGCGGTATGCCGGACCTGCGACGATGTGAGGAGATTTCGCCGTGCTTCCCAGCCTTGACGACACCACGAACGCGGCCGCCGACCACCGGCTCCGCGACGAGAGAGAAATCTGGATCACGACGGTCCGATCTGACGGGCAGCCGCAATCGTCCCTGGTCGGATTCCTGTGGGACGGAACCAGCTTCCTCATCTTGACCAGCCCCGAAAGCCAGAAGATCCGCAACCTGCGAGCAAACCCGCGGGTTTCACTGCATCTCGACGTCGGCGGAGAATCGTCCGAGGATGTGGGCATCCTGACCCTCGAGGGGACCGCCGCCGTCGACTCCGTCCCACTCAGCGACGATGAGGCGACCACCTACGTGAACCGGCACCAGGAAGCCATCCGTCAGGCCGGACTCACGCCCGAAGAGGCCCTTGCCGAGCTCTCCGCGGTGATCCGGGTGACACCGTCTCGCACTCGCGCGTACTGATTCCGGTCAACCACGCCGAGCGCCACATCGACCGCCGTCGGCGGTGTGTGATCTGACTGCGCGGAATCCTGCGACCGTCTCGGCGCGGCTACTACCGGCTATGACGCAGGCTGACTCCACGTTTCACGTACTGTGCGACGGATCGCGCCGGCCTGACGAAGTTGAACGAAGATCCCGACGGCCGCGAGCACAATACCGCCCGCGTACCACAGCGAGTGTTCACCGGCGGTCGCCTCGGCGTCGATGATGTTGTCGGCGTCGATGACGTCGAATATCAGCATCAACCCGGCGATGGTCACGCTGGCGCCCGCGAACGCGCTGATGACGATCAACAGCAACTGGGGAAGATTCGCGGCGATCGCGAAGCCCGCAAGGGCCACTCCGCCCAGTGCTCCGATCAACAGCAAGCTCCATGGTTCGTCGACACCCAAAGCCGACGCCAGAGCGCCACCGAGCACGAAGCCCATCGAGGCCATTCCCAGGATGATGCTGACGGCGAAGAAGAGGTAGGCCAAGGAAGCAAACAGCGCGCCCACGAGAATGGCAACGATCCACCCCAGCGCCGACGCAAGGTAGCCCTGGTCCGTGAGTGAGTCGACCAGTCCTGCCCCCGTTGCGAATCCGACGAACGCTCCCCAGATCGCCAGCAGGATGCGCATCGCCCATTGTCCGCGCAGGCACAAGAACACGCCCACGGCGACCGCCAGCAGGCCCAGGATGATCTCTGTCATCGCTCTCGCACTCCATTCCCTGCCGGAACCCCGGCAGAGGCCCCCGGCAGATGTCTTTCCGGCCGGGAAGTTACAGGCCATGATCACACCGCCGATACGATCTCAGCGATGGTCGGAGCGAGGTCACCTGTGTAGTAGATGACCTCGTCGACGACCGTGCCTGTGCCCAGGTGGCCGGGCTAACGCATGATGAGCGGTACCCAGAAGACGTCGTCGATCACGTAGTGCTTGTCCGTCATGCCCTATGTGCCGCCGGATTCACAGGTCGCGGCGTTGGAAGGCGATGCTCGCGAGCCCGAGTATGAGGGCGACCCACAGGCCGGCCCAGGCGACATAGGCGGCGGTGAGCGGGGCCATGCTCAAGAACGGGGACTCTCCGATTCCGGAGCCGATCTGGCGGAGCAACGCCGGGTCCTGGAACGAGTTCATGGCCCCGCGCCACAGACCGTCGGTCGGCAGCAACATCCGTGAGACGGTGCCGACCCGGGCCACGCTGTCATTGCCGAAGGCTTCACCCACCGAACCCACGACGCCGGCGATCCAGGTAGCTCCGAACAGGCCGACCGCTACGATGCCCGATGCCATCGGCGAGATCGCGGTGGACAGCAACAGGCCCAGGGTGAACAGCGCCGTCGTTTCCGCCGCGAGCAGGGCCAGGCCGGTCGCCGGTGCCGGTGGCCAGTAGTCCACGGTGGCCCGGACGACAAGAAGCTGAGAGAGGCCGGCCACGGCAACGAAAACGCTGCCGAACGTCGCCAAACCCAGCCACTTCCCCACCAACACCGCGGACCGGCGGATCGGCCGCGCCAGGATCGCCAGCGACGTCCCCGACTCGACCTCCCCGGCCAGGGTGGGGCCGGCGAGGAAGGCTGTACCGAGCGCGGCGATCAGGCTCAGGCCGAACATCACCAGGTTCAGCACGGTGGAGCCGGCCACCTTGGCCTCACCGGAGGTGAGGCCGCCGAACTCCGCGTCGAGCCGGGAGAACCCCCAGGCACTCAGCGCCAGCAGCACGACCGTCATCCCGATGAGCGAACGCAGGACCCGTCGGCGTGCTGCCTCCCGCAGCGTCAGTGCGGCCACGGTGAGAACGGTGCGCACGATCATCGGCGCTCCTCATCGGGACGGGCCCGCAAGATGGCCAGCAGCCGCTCCTCCAGGCTGGTCCGAGCGGGCTCGACCGCGTGCACACGCACGCCCAGGTCGACCAGGTCGGCAATGAGATCGGGCACAGTCGCGGCTCCTGGGTCGGCGGGCAGCGCGATGGTGAACACGTTGCCGCTGCGGGTGAGCCGTCCGGTGGCGGCCAGTCTGGCCTCCGCCTGCGCGTCCACGCCGTCGAGCCGCATCCGCAGTTCGTGACCGCCGAGCAGTTCCTCCAGGGTGCCGGACGCAGCGACCTGCCCCTTGTCCAGAATGACCACACGGTCGCAGACCCGCTCGACTTCACCGATGAGGTGCGAGTTGAGCAGTACGGCGACCTGACGGTCCTTCAGGGAGAGCAGCAGATCGCGGACGTCGGCCCGGCCGATCGGGTCCAGAGCGCTCGTCGGTTCGTCGAGCACCACCAGGTCCGGGCGGGCCACCAGGGCGACAGCCAGCCCGAGACGCTGCTGCATGCCCTTGGAGAAGCCGCCGACCCGGTCGCCGGCGCGGTCGGCCAGGCCGACAGTGGCCAGGCATTCCCGCTGTTCCTCCGTCGACACGGCAATCCCCGAGAGCCGGACGTGCAGGGCCAGCACTTCAGTGGCGGTGAGCCACGGCTGGTACCGGAAGAGTTCGGGCAGATAGCCGACTCGTGTCCGGGAGCGTGGGTCGCCCGCTGGTTGGCCGAGCAGCGACACGTCGCCGGCGTCCGGCCGGACCAGACCGAGCAGGATCTTGATGACGCTGGTCTTGCCCGCGCCGTTGGGGCCGAGCAGTCCCACCACCTCACCGCGGCCGACGGTGAAGGACACGCCGTCGACCGCGACCTGTCGCCGATACCGTTTGCGCAGGCCCCAGCACCACACCGCCGGGGCCGGTGGCAGGTCGGCGAGGACCCGTCCGACGGTGTCGAGGGAGCGCGCGTCGCCCTGCGCAGCAGTCGGGCCGCTCACCTGTCCCACCGCAGTCCGTGGGCCACCGACAACACCTCGTCGGCGCTCACCGAGCCGGCCACCGCGGTGACCACACCGTCGTCCACCCAGACCACACCCGCGAGCGCGCCGTCGCGCGAGGTGAAGACCGTGGCCGGCATGCCGTCGACCTCGGTGGCGGAGCTCGTCAGCTCCTCGGCCGCCATGAACAGCGGTAGCGTCGTCCCGTCGCCGGAGAAGCCTCGCAGCTGCGAAGCGACGTTCTCCGGCACGATCGGCAGGGACAACAGGTAATCGCGGGCCGTCTCGAACGGCACACCCGACGAGTAGGCGGTGGGCGCGACAGCTCGGGCCACGATCAATGCGGGTACCGGTCGTCCCTCCGACCAGACAGCGGCCACTCCCGGTCCGGCGGTCAGCCGGAATCGGCTGCCGTCGAGCTCGGGTGGCGCCGGCGGCAGGGTCTCGCCCGCAGCCGCGGCCGTCTGCTCGGTCTTCTCGGCCGAGAAGGTGAACAGTGCGTTCGCCTCTTCGCCGACGTGGTACGTCGGGTCACCCGTCACACCGCGGGGCAGCTCGCTCACCATCGGAACGGCAAGGCCAGTGGCTTCCTCGGCGGCGTCGACGCCGGAGACCGGGCGGATGTCCACTTCCTCGCTCACCTCGAGCTCGCCGAAGTCGGACAGGTCGGGCAGCGTGACCAGGTCGGCTTCGGGAGCGGTGACGGGTGTGATCTGCTCGGTACGGAAGATCGGTAGCCAGTCCATGGCGGCCGCCACACCGGCCCCGGCCACCAGGACGGCGACGCCGAGCCCGGCGACGGCTGGGCGGCGCAGCGCCGTACGCCAACGGCGCACGGGGGCGACCGTGGTCGCTCGGCGCGGCTCGTCGACGGCGATGGCGTCCGACAGCCGGCTCCAGGCCATCTCCGCGTCGACGTCGATGGTGGGTACGCCGCCCAGCGCCGCGTCCGCGAACGCCGCGTCCTGTTGCGCGGCCGCCAGCTCGCACTGGCAGACCGGACACGCCGCGATGTGTTCCCGGTCGGTGTCGGCGACGCCGGCCGGCTCGTCCAGGAGCCGGCGAAGCGTGCCGTCAGTCGGATGACGCATGACGATTCAACTCCTTGCGCAGGGCAGACTCGGCGCGCCGCACGGTGGTACCGACGCTGCCGGTGGACATGTCAAGGGCGGCCGCGACCTCGGCATAGCTGAGCCCGCTGTGCCGCAGGACGAGCGCGACGGCCTGCCGGCGGGGAAGCCGGGCCAACGCCGCCCGTACGCGGCGACGCTCGTCGAGGGTCACGACCGTATCGGCGACGTCCGGACAGACCTCAGCCGTCTTGCCGGCGGCTTCCTCACGAGTGGCGCGACGACGGCCGGAGCGGAGGTGGTTGAGCGCTGTGTGCGCTGCCGCGACGGACAACCATCCCGCCGCCTCCCCAGTCGGCACCGCGGAACGCGCGAACGACAAGAACACCTCTTGAGCCACATCCTCGGCCTCGTCCCGGGAACCGAGCACCCGAGCAGCGACGGCCACCACCCGCGGATAGTTGGCGCGGAAGATCCGTTCCAGGTCGGCTCGGAGGCTCCCCCGTCCCGAACTCGACATCTCCACGCCGCCCTTCCGCCCGGCTCGCCTGACCACCGCGTTGTGTCCTGCACCAGACCGCGCGGCCACCACCCGGCGGCCAGTGCGCTCCCACTATGCTCGACAACCTTCACATCTATACAGCACCGCCGGCGGCCCACATGTGACACTCCGCGATCGCAGCGTCCTCACGGGCCGGTTCGGGACGCCCGAGGAGATCGCCGCCGCATTCCTGTGGCTATGCAGCGACTCCACCAGCTACGTCACCGGCGTCGCTCTCCCGGTCGACGGCGGCTACACCGCCCAATAGACCGGGTGAGAGGTCGAGGCTGAGCCGAGCTTCGATAGCCTTGATCGGACGCGCCCAGCCAGCTGCGCGCAATCAGGTCCAGTGCATCGGTGATCGCCGGTTGGCGTTCAATCCTTCTTCGCAGCGGACACGTCGACGCATACGATTCCCTCGTTGCCGTCCTGGTCGGCGATCACGGTGAGCGAGGGCGCGTCGCTGTTATCGACGACGGTCCCGCCCGCGGCGAGGGCGGCGGCGATCCGTTGCTCGGCCACCTCGGGCGCCACATAGACCTCGATGTGGAACCGCTGACGCGGCGTCTCGTGCTCGTCGGCGTCTCCGAACCACAGGTTCGGTACCCGTCCCGTGGCATCCCGGATCTCGGCGCTGGCCTCGGCGCTCCCGGTCAGCAGGGCGGCCCACACGGGGGCGACGGTCGCTGAGCGCGCCGTGTCGAGGCCGAGCTCGATGTCGCTGACCGAGGCCGGGTCGGGGTCGAGCCTGTGCTCTGCGGCGATCTCGGTGATCCGTCGAGCGAGGTCGACGTCCTGCTGGGTCACCCATTCGACGACGTGTTCGGTGCCCTCGTCGTCTCGGTAGATGGCGTCGTCGCTGACCAACTTGAGGTCGACGTACCCATTGCCGATCGAAACGCGCGGGTGGTGTCCGAGGTCGTCGCCTGCCTCACCCACCGCGGCGACGAACCGTGCGCCGGTGCCGAAGGCGTCGACCAGATAGCGGGCATGCAGACCCTGGGCCAGCTTGCGCCAGTCGGTCAGGTTGGCCGCGGCGATCTGTTCGCCCGTCAGCATGTCCATAGAAAGGAACCTATCCCATCCCAGATTCAGCCTGCAGCGCTGGCGCCCTGCCACGGACGTGGCTACGCAAACCTCGCTGCATCTCGACAGCGGCGCGCCGATGTGAGCGTGGCCGCGGGGTGAGAGGGGCGAGGCGGCGGGTGCGGTTGATCTGGCGCAAGCGGACCTGGCGCTCAGTGATCGTGTGTGCGTTGCTGTGCCGGCAGCAACGCACACACGATCGCCGCTGGTGAAGACCGCGTCACCGTCCGATGCCGGACTGTGCCGCGGCCCGCATGATGCGGCTCTTCTCCCTGGCGGAGATGACGCCGTCCGCGGTCCGGGCGCGCGTGACCTGTCCGACGTGCCGGACGAACTGACCGTGGTTCGCGTAGTCGCCGTCCTGGTCGATCAGGTCGCTGATCGTGCAGCCGTCCTCCACCTCGACGTTGGGCACGGTCGTATCGATCGTGCCGATGATCACCGTGTCACGGTTGTCCGAACCCGGGCAGGCGTCCGAGTCGGATTCGACGACGGTGAAGTGCACCATCCCGGCCTCGGAGGTGTTGCCGGCGTTGTCCGTGGCGCGGAAGTGCAGCATGTGCTCGCCGGCATCGGCGACGGTCACCGGGCCGGTGTAGGGCTGCCATCCGGCACCGTCCAGGTCGTACTCGACCGTGTCGACACCGGAGTCCGCATCCGTCGCACTGATCGACACCGTGGCCGAACCGACATAGTCGCCGTCGCCGTTCTGATCGCCGGCGACCTCCGCCGCCACCTGCGGCGGCGTGGTGTCGTCCGGGTCCGGCGCTACCACGGTGAAGGCCACGGAATCGATCTCGGAGGTATTGCCCGCGTTGTCCGTCGCCCGGTAGCGCAAAGTGTGCTCGCCGGGCTCGGTGACCGTCACCGGGCCGGTGTAAGGCTGCCAACCGGCACCGTCCAGGTCATACTCGACCGTGTCGACACCGGAGTCCGCATCCGTCGCCGTGACCGTGACCGTGGCCGACCCGACATAGTCGCCATCGCCGTTCTGATCGCCGGCGACCTCCGCCGCCACCTGCGGCGGCGTGGTGTCGCCCGGGTCCGGCTCCACCACGGTGAAGATGACCGTATGGACGTCGGAGGTGTTCCCCGCATTGTCGGTCGCCCGGTATTCGAGCACATGCTCGCCGGCCTCGTCGACCGTGACGGGTTCGGTGTAGGGCTGCCACCCGGCACCGTCCAGGTCATACTCGACCGTGTCGACACCGGAGTCCGCATCCGTCGCCGTGACCGTGACCGTGGCCGACCCGACGTAGTCGCCGTCGTCGTTCTGGTCGCCGCTGACCTCGGCCGACACCTGTGGCGGTGTGGTGTCACCGGGATCCGGCTCCACGACCGTGAACATGAGCATGCCGATATCGGAGGTGTTGCCGGCGTTGTCCGTCGCGCGGTAGTGGATCATGTAGTCGCCCGGCTCCTCGACCGTCACGGGGCCGGTGTAGGTCTGGTAACCCGAACCGTTGATCTCGTATTCGACCGTGTCAACCCCGGAGTCGGCGTCCGTGGCCGTCACCGACACCGTGGCCGACCCGACGTAGTCGCCGTCGTCGTTCTGGTCGCCGCTGACCTCCGCCGACACCTGCGGCGGCGTGGTGTCACCGGGATCCGCCTCGACGACGGTGAAGCTGACCGTGCCGGTGTCCGACGTGTTGCCGGCGTTGTCCGTCGCCCGGTACTGGACCGAGTGGTCTCCGGGCTGGTCGATGTCCACAGGGCCGGTGTACTCCTGGAACCCGGTGTCGTCGATCTCGAACTCGATGGTGTCGACGCCGGAGTCCGCATCCGTCGCACTGATCGACACCGTGGCCGAGCCGACATAGTTGCCGTCGTCGTCCCGGTCGCCGGTGACCTCCACGGACACCGACGGCGGCGTGGTGTCCTCACCGCCGCCGTCGTCGGTGACGACCAGCACCCCGGACATCTGACCGTGACCGGGGATGTCGCAGAAGTAGCGGTACTGGCCGGCGGTGAGCACGACCTGGGCCTCGTGCCGTCCGCCGTTCGAGTCGAACGGATTGGCCAGGATGTCCAAGTTCACATCCTGGTTGTAATCGGGGTTCGACCTGTCGAATGTCAGGGTGTGCGGCATGCCGGTGGTGTTGCCGGTCTCCGCACTGTTCTCGAAGACGATCGTCGCCGGTCCCGCCGTCGCCGTGGCGGGCGCGGAGGTGTACTCCGTCGTGCTGTCGCTCGCCGTCCATACCAGCACCTGCTCCTGTGCGATCTCGGGCGCGTCCGCCTCGGACGCCGACACCGACGGGGGCACCAGCCACAACGCGGCGAGCAACGCGCCGGTTACCGCGATGGCAAGCCCGCGAAGCGACCCTCGTCGCTCCGCCAGTGACGTGTTCAATAATCGTCGAAACATGAGCCGTGATACCTCTCCTCAGCTGGAAGGCGCTCATGGCGCCGCCGGTGGCCAGGGCCGGGGGGGGGGGGGGGGGGGCGCCCCCCCCCACCCCCCCGCGCCAACAGGGTACGACAACCG
>NZ_JAAGOA010000033.1:50788-73698 GCF_010550675.1 Phytoactinopolyspora halotolerans
GGCCCGGGGCCGGTGGGCGGGGCTTTGTCGCCCCGCGCCGCCCGGCCACGTGACTACAGTTCGCGCACCCGGATGTTGCGGAACTCGATCAGGTCGTTGTTGCCGTGGTTCTGCAACCCGATGAAGCCGCTGGCGAACTGGCGTAGATCGGTCGGCGGGTCCCCGGCACGCGACGACTCCTGACCGGGCGAGTTGTCGAACTCGTTGATCACCTCACCGTTGCGGATGATCGTGTACTGCTGGCCGACCACACGGATCTCGTAGTCGTTCCACTCCCCCTTCGGGGTCGCACCGGCGTCGTCGAGACCGACCGGGTCGAAGTTGTAGATCGACCCCGTCTTCTGCGGCTCGCCCGACTCGCCGTCGTAGATCTGCACCTCGTGACCGCAGTAGATCGCGACCCATGCCTGCGAGTTCGCCGCGGAGCCGGTCTGGCCACACTCGGGGCGCTCCTCGAGCGGTGTGCGCGGGTCCGGGAACCGGACGAACACGCCGCTGTTGGCCCGGAACCCCTCCGGCGAGACGTCCCGGAACTGCAGACGCACGGAGAAGTCGCCGAACTCCTCGGCCGAATACCACAGCATGCCCAGGCCGCCCCGGGAGAGCAGAGTTCCGTCGTCCTGGAGCTCGAAGTGGCCTCCCGGAGCCTGCGTCCAGCCGAGCAGCGACTCGGCCGTGCCATCGAAGATGGCTGCGTAACCCGTGCTTCCCGGCTTGCCGATCTCCGACTTCGCCGCCGCCCGGCTCAGCTGCGACTTCTCCCGGCCGCTGATGACGCCGTCCTGCTGGAGATTGGTACCGACGTCGTTGACGTGCCGGACGAACGCGCCGTGGCTCTCCCAGTCGCTCTCGTCGTCGATCAGGTCGTTGACGCTGCACCCGCCGGCGACGTCGTGGTTGGGCACACCGGTGTCGGTGTCCCGCAGCCAGACGGTGTCGCGGGTGTCCGGCACCGCGCACTCCACGGTGACCTCGGTCGTGGTGGTGTCCGTCTCGCCGTCGGCGTAGGTCACCGTCAGCGTCGCCGTGTAGGTACCCGGTGCGTCGTAGGTGTGCCTCGGGTTGGCCTCGTCCGAGCCGTTGCCGTCCCCGAAGTCCCACTCGTACGCCACGCCGCCGGAGCGCAGGCCGGTGAAGGCGATGGTGAGCGGCTTGTTCTGCACCGCCGTCGCGGATGCCGTGGCCATCGGCGTCGCCGGTCCGCCGTCGTAGGTGACCCGGATCAGCTTCTGGTTGTCGGTGAGGCTGAAGAAGCCGCCGCCGTAGTCGAGCATGTAGAGCGCGCCGTCGGGGCCGAACTTCGAGTCCATCATCCACTGCTGCAACCGGTCGTCTCCGACCCCGCCGCGAATGATCGAACGCAGGCTCTCCGCGAACAGCGGCGGGCTCTGCTCCTCGATGCCGTCCGGGTCGAGGGTCACCGCGACGCTGTTGTTCTGGTTGCACTCGTCACCGATGAACCACTTGTCCTCCCAGTAGCCCGGCCACGCGACCCCACTGTCGGAATCGATCTGCGACTGGTGATATGTCGGGCCGGACATGATCGCCTGGCAGCCACCCCGCAGGTACGGCTGCGTGTAGACGGCGTCATCCGCCTCGTAGGTGGGCACGCCACTGCCGTCCGCACGCTCCGGGAAGACCGGGCCGCCGCCGTCAGGCGCGTACCAGATCATGTTGTCCCTGGCCGCCGGGATGTCCACCAGTCCGGTGTTGCGCGGCGACTCGTTCTTCAGATTGTCGCAGTCGTACCAACCGGTGAGGATCGACGCGTCCTCGTTGCTCCGGTCGCGGTACGGCTGCCGGTTCCCCATGCAGTACGGCCAGCCCTGGTTCCCGGCGGAGGTGATCACGGTCGCCGTCTCGTACTTCGCCGGTCCCAGCTCCGGGCTGGGCGACGGGGCGTCGGGGCCCACCCAGGCGGCGTTGAGCCAGTCGTGTTCGGCATCGATGCTCAGCGTGGAGATGTTGCGCACGCCCATGACGTAGATCTCCGGGCGGGTCTTGTCCGCCGGGTATTCATCCGCCGGGAAGAGGTTGCCTTCGGGGATCGTGTAGGTGCCGTCGTCCTCGGGGTGAATGCGCAGGATCTTGCCGTTGAGGTCGTTGGTGTTGCCCGACGTGCGGCGGGCGTCCTGGAACGAGACACCCTGGTAGTCCTGCGTCCAGTTGTTGCCGGAGTACCCGTTCGAGCCCTGGGACGAGTTGCTGTCGCCGCTGCCGATGTACAGGTTTCCTTGCGCGTCGAAGTCCATCCCGCCGCCGGCGTGGCAGCAGCTGTGAATCTGGGTGTCCCATTCGAGCAGGTCGACCCGGGATTCCTGGTCGATCGACTCGGTCTCGAAGTCGTAGGTCAGCCGGGATACCGTACGCTGCCCGATCCGGGTCTCCAGGTCGATCGACTCGTACGGCATCCACATGATGTAGATCCAGCCGTTCTCGCCGAAGTCCGGGTCGAGCGTGATGCCGACCAGTCCTTCCTCGCTCTTGATCAGCTCACCACCGCTGCCGCGGTTGCCGAACACGTCGAGCGTCGTCAGCAGCGTGACCTCTTCGGTCTCCGGATCCCACTGGTGGATGGTTCCACAGCCCAGACCGACGTTCTCGTCGTCCCAGTCCGGGATCGGGCCGGACGGGCACGCCGCCTTGCCGATGTAGAAGACCGTCCCGTCGGGGGCGATGTCCAGGCCGTGCGGCTCGCCGATCTGGTCGAGCTCGCCGGGCTGGTTCTTCGCGGTCAACCGTTCGATGGTGTAGTTGTCACCGATGGTGGCCTGGCAGTCCCCGCGCACCATGCCGGTGGTCCACTGGATCGCGCCGAGCAGGTGGGTGCGGAAGGCTTCCTCGTCGTAGCTCTCCGCCGTTCCGCCCATACCGGTGTAGAACGAGCGGCCGCCGTCGTAGTCGCGGCACCACGAGACGGGGTGGAACGCGCCGTTCGCGCCGTCGCCCGGCTCGTAGGTGTGCTCTTGCACCTGGGCGACGGTGTGCACCTCACCGACCGGGTTGGGCGACCAGTTCTGCCACCTGTCGGTGCGGGTCACTGTCAGCGGAAGATCGCGCGTCGCCGGGTGCTGACGGTCGACGACGCTGACCGTCGCCTCCTGCGGCTCGATCTCCGGTGGCGGCTCAGTGGCGTCGCCGGCGAACAACTGCAGCTCCGCGAGCTGTGTCAAGGGATCGCCGGCGTTGGCGGTGATGTCCAGCCGGTAGTACTCGTACTCGGTGTCGTTCTCGAACCGGTAGTCCTTGGTCTGGAAGCGCTCCGGGAAATCCTCCCCGCTCCGGCTGTCCAGATCGGTCCAGTTCTCACCGTCCGGGGAACCCTGCAGCGTCCAGTCCTGCGGGTCGCGGCCGGCGAAATCGTTGGCGGACGCGAGCGCGTACTGGGACACGGCGGCCGGTTCCGCCAGCCGCAGCACGATCCACGCGGTCGGTTCGAAGGCGAGCCACTTCGTATTGACGTCGCCGTCGATCAGATTCTCTTCGGTCTCGTTCGGCGGATTGTTGGCGCTGGCCGTCACCTCCGCGACCTCTTCGGGGTCGGGGAGGCTACCCACCGGACGGGTTCCGATCAGGCCGGTGAACCACTCGGACCGTTCCTGCGCCTTGGCCGCGTCGGCGACGCCGAGGAATCCGCCGCCGGCCTGGATGTAGCCTTCGAGCGCGTCCTCCTGGGCGCCGGTGAGTTCCGCACCCTCCGCGGACAAGAACACCACGCCCCGGTAGCCGGCCAGGTTCTGGGCGGAGAAGGCAGCGGGATCGTCGGTCTGCTCGACACCGAAACCGTGCTCCTCCCCCAGCTGCTCGATGGCGCGGACGGCTTCCTGGACCGGATCATCCTGATCATCCGGTGCACCGTGAAAGACGAGCACGTCCACGGCCCCCGATGCCTGTTGTGCCGCTTGTGCGCGTGCCGCCGATCCTTCCGCCGACGCCGCGGACGACGATGCCGGTGCCGCCGGCTGAGTCGACGCCGGTGACGGCTCGGGCTGCCCTGGTTCCTTCGGCTCCCCCAGTGCGGGAACGGCCGCCAAGCCGAGCGCGAGTATCGCGCTGGTGGTGAGAGCCATGGCGCGCCGCCATGATGTGGATATCGGTCCCCCGTGAGGGGCCGAGCGCGAGAGGCTGTTGCGAGCCATCACTCCTCCTTCACGTCGTCGTGGCTGTGAGCTGCGTGGCCGTCATGGTCGTGGCCGCCGCCGTGGTCGTGGCCGTAGTACCGGTCAAGTGCTTCCTGCGCCCCATCGGGAAGGCTGCCGTCCTCGTTGCGCACCAGGAAGATGCCTGCCATGCCGTCGTCCGAGTGGAACTGGACGTGGCAGTGATACATCCAGGCACCGGGTCCGACGCCGTCGCCGGCGATCACTTGGAAACCGAACGAGCTGCCCGGGTTGAGGTCCTTGTTGTCGACGACCGGCGTGGGGTCGTTCGGCCCCTCCAGCATTCCGGTGCGGTTGTCCGCCCAGCGGTGGGCATGCAGGTGGAAGGTATGGAAGAAGTCACCGTGTCCGATGCAGATGAACTCGACGAGCTCGCCGAGATTGGCCTCGAACAGCGGCGCTTCCGGCGCGACCTTGTTGTTGACGGTCATGCCGTTGAACACCACGGTGAACTGCCGGTCCGGTTCGAGGTCACCCCGCCGGCGCACGACGAGCGCCCCGTAGAGGCCACGCCGGAGGCCGAGGGAGCCGTGCCCGCCGCCCATGGCGTGGTCGTGGTAGTGCCAGTAACCTGCGCTGCCGGGGAGCCACCGGCGACCTTTGCCATGGATCGGCGCACGTGTGCTCCACACGTATGTGCGCGTCTCCCCTGGTTCGTTGAACGAGCCGTTGAGCGGACTGCCGTCCGAATCGACGTCGTACTCGACGCCGTGCGGATGGATGGACAGCCGTTGATTCGTGGTGTTCACCAGTTCGATCTCGAGCGTGTCCCCTTCCCACATCTCTAGAGTCGGGCCGGGGATGGTGGCCTGCCCGGGTTCCAGGCCGTATCCGATCTGATTGCCGGGCAATTCCTCGGCGTACATGGTGATCCGGCGCACCGTGCCGGATCCGGAGTCTCCCCGCTCTGAGGATGATGCGGCTGGGGCCGCGTTCGCGCTGGACGCGACGATCGGAGTGGCCATTCCGATCACCGTTCCCGCCAGCATCGAACGGCGCGAAACCTGCCGTCGCTCCCCGTTACGAAGGTGCTTGTCCACTATGAGCCCTCCCGTTCGGTGGTCACCGGGCGCGCACCGGGTGCGGAGAGGTCGAAGATCGTCCTCTCCTTGGCAAGGCACGGTAAAGGGACTTTTGTATTGCCGTCAACATAAGTTTGCCGATGTGTTTCAAACTAACGACAGTTGGCGGCGAAACAGCGTTTGTCTAGACCAGTACTCGCATACTTGGCGCCGAAACCTGTATGAGTTGCCGCGGCGGGCCGCTCACGCCGTGCAAGATGTCCACGGCACCGCGATCATCGCCGACGGACGGTCCACCAGGTCATTCGGGCGGTCAGCACGGCCTGAAGGTCGCACGCCTGTCCGGATCGTGATCACTCGCTGGCCGGGACCATGTGGACGTCATTACTTTGTCATCTCACGTGGCAAAGATCGTCATGTGGCGAGCAAAGGGAGGTCGATGGTGCCTGTCGAGCAGCGCCGCAGACGCCGATGGTTCGACCTGTCCGCATTCCGTTCGGACATCCGCGCGGCCGCCTATGACGCCA
The DNA here is from genome assembly GCF_010550675.1 of Phytoactinopolyspora halotolerans. Lineage (GTDB taxonomy): Bacteria > Actinomycetota > Actinomycetes > Jiangellales > Jiangellaceae > Phytoactinopolyspora > Phytoactinopolyspora halotolerans. Next base: position 56,498 of record NZ_JAAGOA010000033.1, read on the forward strand.
CCGCCGCCCTCGTCATCACGCTGCTGATCTTCGCCTGGTTCTACCGGCGCATCGACGCCGGCACGTCCGCCACGCTGCAAGTGATGCCATTCCTCGCGGACGCCGGCCTGTACTGGATGTACTGGATGTGCCAGGCCTTCGGATGGTCGGCATTGTTGTGGGCGTGGATCACCGTCCTGCTCGGACTGCTCCGGACCACTCGCGGGGCAGCAGGCCTGCCCGTGTCGGCCATGCGGATCGAGAAGTGGCGTCGGACAACCAGCCTGACCACGATCGCCTTGATGTTCGCCCACGCCTTCTGGTTCTTCGCCGAGCTCGTGCGCGAGAACGAAGCCGGGCTCGGCCCGGCCGGGCGCGTCTGGAGCGCGTTCATCGACGTCTTCGTTCCGGGCGGCTACTCGTCCGGAACCGGGCAGATCGCGATACTGATCGGCCTGCTCGCCCTGTATCTGGCGATTCCGCTCGGCCTCGCCTTCTATGCGCGGCGCAGCATCGGAGCCAAGGTGTGGCGCGTGCTGCACGCATCCGTCATCGTCGTCTACGTCCTCAGCGTCTGGCACACGCTGCTGTACGGCACGAACGTGTGGTTCGACGGATGGTTCCGCACGACCATATGGCTGCTCCAACTGCCGGTCGCCGCCCTGCTGCTCCTGCGGCTCGTCACTCCGGCACACCCACCGAGGCCGCGGCCGCTCGACGCGCTCGGCCGCCTGGCCGGACGCGGCGCCGCGGCCGCGACGATCGTCGTGCTGCTGCTCGTGGCCGCCAGCGGGCGCGACGGCGGCCGCACGCCCGGCGCGGAAGGAGCCGGCCTCAATGTGACCCAACCCATGATCTGGGCAGGTCTCGCAGCGTTCATCGTCGCGGTCACGATCCTCGTGATCCGGGAGCATCGCCTGGCATCCGTCCGGCAAACGACAGCGGGTCGCAGGGCGCCGCAGACGCCGCAGACCGGCGACGAGTGACGCAACGCATGGCCGGCCGTACGAGGCGCTGGTGGTCGCGGATCACCAGACCTCCGGTTCAGCCGAAACCGGGCCGCGCATGGTTGGCGTAGAGTCGACTACGGTTGAGCCGTCCAAAGCGCGCTGATCGGCATCGCGCGCAGTTTCGGCCCAAACGGGAGCGTCTGCGAACCTGTGTGCATGACGATGCCCGCGACCAGCCGGTCGCCGAGCCTTTCGGACAGGTATCGCAAGCCGCGGAAGTCATCGCCACGGACGGTGGCACCGGCTTTGACCTCGATACCCACCACCTGACCGTCTGGGTTCTCCAGCACAATGTCCACCTCGAGCTTGTCACGCGTACGGAAATGGAACAGCTCAGCCGGCTCCTGAGACCAGGTGAGTTGCTTGGTGATCTCCATGGTGACGAAGGCCTCAAGCAGCGGTCCGAAGGCGCTGTCGGGTTCCATCAATCGATCGGGGCTCTGTCGCAGCAGGTGGCTGGCCAGGCCGGAGTCCGTCATGAGAACCTTCGGTGTTGCCACCGCTCGCGTGGTGAGGTTACTCGACCAGGCTGGCGTGCGGCTGACCAAGTACACCTGCTCGAGAAGATCGATGTAGCGACGGATCGTGGGCTGGGCGAGGCCGAGCTCACTGGCGAGGGTGCCCATCACGAGCAACTGGCCCGTGCGGGCAGCGAGCAACCGGAGCAGCCGACGTGCCTGTGAGGCGTACTCGATGTCGGTCAGCTCTCGGATATCTCGATCAATGAGATTGTCGACGTAGGTCGAGAAGAAACGTCCGCGGCGGCGTGGATCAATACGGGCGACGGCTTCCGGGTAGCCGCCGCGTGCCACGAGCTCGGCGTAGTCCCCCTTGGCCAGATCCGAGTCGATGCTCATGTCAGCGCCTCGCGCGAAGACGGCGTCGACGAAAGCGTCTGGAGTACCGCATATCTCTCCCTGACTGAACGGCCATAAGGTCACCACCTCCATCCGACCAGGCAGCGCGTCAGGGAGATCGCGCAAGCCGAGAATGCGAGCGGAGCCGGTGAGAAGATACCGTCCCGGTCGTGGATCCAGATCGACGGCGTCCTTGATCTCCAGCAGTAGCTCCGGCACACGCTGGACCTCGTCGATCAGCAACAAGCCGTCATGCTGGATGAAGGTCGCCGGATCACCGATGGCGGCCTGCCGGACGATCTGACGGTCCAAGCGACGTTCCAACGCATCGGGCCGTCCCATGATCAACTGTCGAGCCAGCGTACTCTTCCCACTCTGCCGCGCACCATTGATCACGACAACCCGCGTATCCGAAAGCGCCTCTTCGACCGCTGCCGAGGCGCGCCTCGGCACCAACCGCCCTAAGGAAACATCGTCCGTGTTCACGCTGGCCATAGTGCCACGTGAGATAGGAGATCGCCAGCGCGCGACGTTGGATCTGCCGTCTCTCTATATTGGACCTGCCGCATCTCCGTATTGGATCTGCCGCCTTTCTATGTTGCCTGTGCCGAGGAGTAGCGTTGGATCCGCCACAGCCACGCGTCGAACCTGCCGGGCTCAAGACAGCCGCGCTGACCATCCGCCGTCGACAACCAGGCAGGTCCCGTTGACGAAACCGGCGTCTTCGCTCGCCAGAAAGGTCACGACCCGGGCCACGTCCTCCGGCTGCCCCAATCTGCCCAATGGGTTGCGCCGCGACTCTCCGGTCGTGCGCTCGGACTCCCAGCTCGGCCGGTTCCGCTCGACCGCGATGAAGCCGGGAGCCACCGCGTTGCAGCGGATTCCCGACCCGCCCAGCTCCACCGCCAGTGACCGGCACAGCGACTCCAGGGCGGCCTTGGCCGCGGCGTAAGCCGACTCCTCGGGGGCGACCCGGTGGGCGTGAACCGACGAAACGAGCACGATCGAGGCTGGACCACTCGCGTGCTCCGCGAACTCACCGGCCCACCCGAGGGCCCCCGCCACGATCACCTCTGAGGTCCGCCGCCACAGTTCGACCGTCCGGCCGGCATCGGCGATCGGCGTTCTCTCCTGGACGAACGCCAGATAGACGAGCGCGTCCAGCCGGCCCGGAAGGTCGGCGACGGCGTCGAACGCGGCGGCCCGTGTTCCGGGGTCAGCGGCGTCGCCCACGACGGGCACCGCCACGGCCGAGCTCATCTCGGGGTGCACGTCGACGCCGACCACGGTGCGGCCATGCCGGCTGAGTTCGACGGCGACCGCGGCGCCTATGCCTCGTGCGGCGCCGACCACGACGGCGATCCGTTCGTCGGGCACCGTGATCGTCACCCGATGAACTCTATCCTCGGCTCCGGACCGGCCTCCATAGGCAGGCGTCGGGCCGACAGGTCTACTCCCAGGCCGGCCCCATCGCAGCAGGGCCGGATCATCCCGCTGCGGACCTGCTCGGCCGGGGATACCACCGTGGCACGCCCCTCGTGCTCGCCGATGGCGAGCTCGAGCGGCCCGCAGCCGTCGATCTGCCAGCTGACCGCGAGACTATGCGCGGTCGATACGGGCCCGGTCGGGTTGTGCAACGACACCTGTGCGCCCGCCGACGTCGCGAACCTGGCCAGCTCCAGAGCGCGGCGTGGCCCTCCGGCGTGCTTGACGTCCGGCATCACGACGTCGAGGACACCCGCGGAGAGCGCGGGCTCGAGCTCTGCCTTCGACGCGACGAACTCTCCGCCGGCGATCGGCACCCCCAGGGTCTCGCGGACCGCCCGCATCCCCTCGAGGTCCGCGATCCCGGTGGGATCCTCGATCCAGGCCGGCCGAAGTTCTGCGAAGGCACGCTCGGCCGCGAGTATCTCGCCCACCGGTACGTGCCCATGCAGGTCGAGCCTGAGCTCGATATCGTCCCCGATCGTCTCGCGGACCGCGGCGGCAAGCCGCAGGCCCAGTTGGACACGCTTGGATCCGACCAGGAAGTCGAACGGCGCGCACTTCACGGCCGTGAATCCCTCGGCCACTGCCAGTTTCGCTATCCGGGCGAACTCGTCCGGCGTGCGCTTGTGCAAGGCCCGGTTGAGGTTGGCGTAGCACGGGAACTCCGGCGCGGCGGCGCGACCGTACCACTCCGGCAACCCCATCCCGCTCCGTGTGGCGGCCAGGTCACACAGGGCTGCCTCGAAACCACCGAGCACGGTCAGGCGCAGCCTGCGGTCCTGCGTCGGCCCAGCCCGGTTCTCGCTCAGTCGGTGCGACTCCGCGCCGACGACGGCCAGCGCCTCCTCCGCCGAGTGCCCGACGACGACGTCCGACAGCTCCGCAGCGTAACGGTCGGACAGTTCCCTCGTACCGGCGTCCGACAGCTCACCGATCCCGGCCGAGCCGTCGGCCGTCCGCACACGCACGGTGTCCCATGAGGTTCGCCAGGTCACATCGTGCGAGACACACGCCACGCTCACGATGGCGGCATCGTCACTCGTGCTGGTGCCAGCCGACAAGCCGTACCTCCTAGCCACGGGCGACCGCAGCGTGTTTCTATAATCTTCGTCGGGAAATTAATATACGCCATGGAGTCCAGCACCATTCCGCGACCGGAGGACGTCCTGAACGCTCGAGCCGCGCTGCCCTCGGACATGCGCTCGCAGAACCTCGCGACCATCATGCGAGTCGTCCGGACGCATGGTCCGCTCGCCCGCGTGGGTATCGTGCGGCGGACCGGAATCTCATCGGGCACGGTCACCAAGCTGACCGCACAACTCGTCGAGGCGGGCGCCCTTGTCGAGGCGTCCCCGGCCGGCACCGGCGAGCACCCACCGACGGGCGCGCCCGGCGTGCTCGGCATGCGGCGCGCAGGCCGTCCGCAGGCGCCCCTCGATCTGGACATGCACGCACGCGCGGTGCTGACCGTGCACATCGGCGTCACTCGCAGCACCGCCGGGCTGGTGGACATGCGCGGCAACGTGATCACCGACATCACCGTGACACATACCGATACCGACCCGGATCATGTGCTCCGTGCTGCCGTCGCCACCATGCGGCGACTTCGCAACAGTAGCGGTCGCACGGTCGTCGGCGCGGGTGTCAGCACCAGCGGCACCATCGATCACCGCAACGGGACGCTGCTCGACCATCCGGTGCTCCCATGGCGGAATGTCGCCGTGCGGGACTACGTCGCGCGCCGGCTGGACCTTCCGGTCGAGTACGACGACATCGTGCGCGGGGTAGCGCTGGCTCATCTCGCCTACCGGCATGGTGAAGAGATCCAGCACGTGCTCAACCTCTTCGTCGGCAACGTGGTGGGTAGCGCGCTCGCTGTGCGACAGGAGCTCTACCGCGGCGAAGCCGGCCGGGCGGGCCAGATCACCCACCTCCCCGTCCATGGCGTCGCCGGTCCGTTGTGCGAATGCGGGCGCAGCGACTGTTTCCAGGCGGTCGCGAGCAACGTCGGGCTGCTGGCCATCGGACAGGCCGAGGGCGTGGTCTCGGAGCGAGCGAGCTTCGACGATCTTCTCGACCGGGCGGACGAACCCGGCGTCCGACGGCTGCTGGATCGCCGCGCCGAGTGGGTGGGTCAAGCGGTAGCCGTGTTGTCGGATTTTCTGGATCCGAGCGCAGTGGTGCTGTCCGGAAACGCCACGCACGCCCCCGGCTACCTCGACGTGGTGCGGGCCACGACCAGGCGCTTGGCCCTCGGCGGGCGTGCCGCCGCCGAACGCGTGAGCTTGTTTCCGTTTCCGGGAGATCTGCTCTCGGTCTCGACGGCCGCGCTGTTCCTGGACCGCTATTTCCGCGACCCGGTCGCCTATGAGCCGCGCCTCGCAGGCACGGACCGGGCAGTTCAACCATGATCGTCGTCGCGCCAGGAGTGCTGAGGCCTCCATCTCAGCACGCGTGCCGCCTTGGAGATGTCCCAGACTGAGTCCATGCCGCCGATCGACCGCCGGATCTGCGTCGTCGGATGGTAAGCACGCAGCAGTTCCTCGGTCGGGATGTCGCTCAAACTGTCGACGGCGGCCACGTTGCACGCCTCCAGCCCGATGCCCGGGGCATCCAAGGCGGCGACGAAGGCTTCGGCCGCGTCGTCGACATGAAGGTAGCTCCAGAGCCCGCGTGCGCCTTCCGCCGGATCGGCGGCGATCTCCGCGGCCAGCTGCGCGAGGTATTCCGGTGTTGTGACGGCCGGTAGCCGGAGCAGAGCCACGGCGAGGGCATGCGAGCGATGGAACATCGCCGCGATGGCCTCGTCGGTCTGCTTGCTCAGCGCGTACGGATCCTCGGCGAGCAACGGGTGTTCCTCGTCGATCGGGGCGTACAGCGGTGATCGATCGTGCCGCGCCCAGAAGAAGCCGTAGGCCGAGCAACTGGAGGCCACCACCACCCGCCGGACCGCCGCTTCCGCCGCTGCCGCCAGTACGGCGAAGGTCGCGGCGGTGTTGGCGGTGAACACCGTGTGCGCAGGATGCCATTGTGGTCCGGGGATCGCCGCGAGGTGGATGACTGCACCGACGTCTCCGCCCGCGATGAGTGCCGCCACCGTGGCAGGGTCGCCGAGTTCGCTCGGCCGCCACGGCACGGCTTCGGGAACATCCGGCGGGCGGGGCGCGCGATCGGTGGCGAGCACCGGCCTTCCGTGCCCGTGGAGTCTCCGCACCACCGCCGATCCGAGACGGCCGGCCGCCCCCGTCACGAGGACTGGCTCACCACTCATGCATCATCCCTCGCCCGCTGGGTCCACGCGTGCTCGTCGGAGTCAATCATCCCTGTTCAACTGGAGGGCTAGCAGGGGCTCCGGCACGATGTCACGCATTGTTCACATAATACCTTCTTGACCAAGAAAATTGTGGTGACTAGGTATATAGCTACGCGGAGCAGAATCCACCGCAACCCGCATCCGCCCAGGGAGGCACCATCGTGGCCAGAGAACTCACCCGCAGAACAGCCATCGTCTCTATGCTCGGCGCGGCCGGAGCGGTCGCCACCGCCCCGCACCTACGCGGCGGGATCGCGGCGCACGCAACGACGCTGCCGCCGTACGTCGGCTGCGCGGCCGGCCGGGCCGGCGCGTACGATCCGCAGGAGGAGTGGGACAAGGCCCAGCGCGACCTGGGCGGTGGCAAACTGACCTATCGTCGTGCGTTCGACTCGACCATCCCGTCCCCCGGCGGCGAAGCCTGGCGCGATGCGGACGCGCCTGCGCACTTCTACTCGGTCAAGCCGCCGGGTAACGACATCCAGGGATTCATCGACGGTCGGTACGACGACAGGCTGCGAGCGCTCGTGCGCGACCTGCCGAACGGCACGAAGTTCACGATGTATCACGAGCCCGAGGACAACATGTCCGGGCAGACGTTCTACCAGATGTTCCGCCGGTTGTACGACGTCGTCAACGACGAGCGGCCGCGGTACGTGCAGGTGTGGTACGTCGCGATGGCCTACCAGTGGCAGACCAACTCCAAGGGCAACGTCGGCACCAACGACGGATGGATCGACGCGGCCCGGCTCGCCGACGGCGTCGGCATCGACGTCTACGCCCCCGATTGGGATTTCACGGCGATCGAGGACGATGGCGGCTACCAGCGCTGGCGGAACCTGATCGCTGAGCCGTCGGGGCGACCGTGGGGCGTCATCGAACGCGGCATCAGCGGGCATGCAGGGGAATCCGCTCGGCGGGACATGCTGAGCCAGGACTGGGAGTTCGCCAAGGCGAACGAGTCGAAGTTCTTCCTCTACTGGCAGTCCGACCGCGGCGGCGACTGGCTGCTGCTCGGCCCGGCCGAGCAGGCGTACCACCGGACCATGGCCGACGAGGGCCGGCAGATCGGCACCTGACGCTCCACGGGTCCGCGCGGATAGGTGTGTTTCTCCCCATGCGCGCGGACCCGCCACTGTCATCGAAGAAGCATGCATTGTGGTGGTGATAGCGACCACAATGTCGTTCGCTTCACGATCCGCCGCGACGAAGGCGTGCGCGTCAGCCGACCTTGCGGCCCTGCGCCGCCATGTTCTGATAGACCTGCCGCTCCCTCTTGCCGAGCAACCACCATTCCTCGTCCATGCCGATGTTGGTGTGCCAGTAGAGGAACATCTCGGCGCCCATCCGGACCGAGAACCTCCAGTCGTCTCGCAGCATCGAGGCCCGGGCGTTCTCGCCATAATCCGCGCTGATGCCACGTTCGCTCACGCCCCACTTCTTGCCGGACGGCACCTTGATCAGATTCCACCACCGCCAGAAGCCCTCGTCCTCCTCCATCGAGCGGTAATACCAGCGCGGCGCGTAGACGTCGATGCCGACGCCGTCGGCGATCTTCGCCGCGTCGAGCCATCCGTCGTTCGTCGCGACGTTGCCCTTGGAGTTGGTCATCCACTGATAGGCCATTGCGACATACCAGACCTCGATATCGGGCCGCACACTCTTGACGACATCGACCGTCTTGCTCATCAACTGATAGAAGGTCTGCCCGGACATGTTGTCCTCGGGCTCGTGGTACACGGTGAACACCGTGCACGGCGGCAGCGCTTCGACCAGCGCCCGCAGCCGGTCGTCGTACAATCCGTCGATGTAGCCTTGGACGTCCTTGTCCGGCGGCTTGACCGAGTAGAAGTTGCACGGCGCGTCCGTCTTGCGCCAGTCCTCCTCACCCACCGCCGGAATGGTGGGATCGAACACACGGCGATAGGTGAGCCTGCCGTGTCCGATGTCCTCCTGTGCCTTGTCCCACCACAACTGCCGGTCGTAGTCGTCCGGCGGGTCATCACCGGCGAATGCCCCGACGTAGGGGAACCGCTCTTCGCCGGATCCGGCCACCGCGGCCGGCCCGGCGACCACCATCATCGTCGCTCCTGTCAGCAGAGCCACGACGGTGGCCACGAATCGTCGTCTGATCATTGCCGAAACCTCTCCTCAGCCGGGTTTATCTCTCTGCCGAAGGAACGAGCCCGTCGTCCCTCCCGGTGGAAACTCGCGCACGCGGCTCCGCGCTGGACGGTCGCTGCAGGTCAAGCTCGTCGGCGTGGTGACATGCGACCCCGTGATCGCCGGATGCGGATACCAATGACGGAACCTCGGACATGCACCGCTCTTCCCGCCGGTAGGGGCAGCGCACGTGGAACCCACACCCTGCGGGCGGGTCCGATGAATCCGGCAGCTCACCGTCGAGCCGGATCCGACCATCGCCGCCCCGACGGCGCGGGTCCGGGACCGGTACGGCCGACAGGAGGGCCGCGGTATAGGGATGCCGCGGTTCAGCGAACAGGCGATCGGTTCCGGCCTGCTCGACGATGCTGCCCAGGTGCATGACGGCCACCCGGTCGCAGACGTGCTGCACGACCGACAGGTCATGCGAGATGAACAGGTACGTGAGATCCATCTCGGCTTGCAGGTCACCGAGCAGGTTGAGGATCTGGGCGCGGATCGATACGTCGAGGGCGGAGACCGCCTCGTCGGCGATCACCAGCCGCGGCTGCGTGATGAGTGCCCGGGCGATGTTGATCCGCTGTCGCTCCCCGCCAGAGAAGGCGTGCGGATATCGCCACATGTACTCCGGCCGCAACCCGACCGCGCGCAGCATCTCGGCCACCCGATCCGGCAGACTCGAATCGGGGCGAACGCCATCCGGCAGCCTGCGCAGTGGCTCGCCGATGATCTGCAACAGGGTCTTCCTGGGGTTGAGCGAGCCGAACGGATCCTGGAAGATCATCCTGACCTTGCCCCGGTACGGCTGCAGCTCCCGGCCGCGCAGCCTCGCCAGGTCGACCGGTCCGGTCTCGCCGTCTCGGTACCAGATCGCCCCCTCGGTCGGTTCCAAGGCCCGCACGATCGCCCGCCCCAGTGTGGACTTTCCGCACCCGGACTCCCCCACCAGGCCGAGCGTCTCACCTGGCATGATCTCCAGGCTCACCCCCGCCACGGCCTTGACTTCCCAGGCGGCACGGCGCAACAGGCCGTGCTTGACCGGGAAATGCACACGTACGTCCCGGACCGTCAGCAACGGCTCGACGTCGGCGTCCGCGCGCACGTCCGAATCCACGTCCGCAGTCGTCGTCTCCCGCGGCCCCGGAGCCTGCCCCGGGACGGATCCGGGCTTCTTCCGTGGTACGGCCGAACCGGGCCGTGTCGGCGATACAGCTTCGACCGGCTCCGCGCGTCCCGTGGCCAGCGGGCCGTTCTCTCGTACCGACGGGGCGTACAGGTGACACGCGGCCAGCCGATCAGGTCCCAGCTGGTGTCGGTCCGGCATCTCGACGTCGCACAGACCGGGCAACGCCGCGCGACAGCGCGGATGGAACGGACAGCCCGCCGGTCGATCACTCGGATGCGGAACCAGGCCCTCGATCGCCGCCAGCCGGCTCTTCCGGTGGCCGTCGATCGACGGGATCGACTCGAGCAGTGCCTGCGTATACGGGTGTGCGGGACTGGCGAAGATGTCATCGACGCAGGCACGTTCGACGATCCGGCCCAGGTACATCACCGCGACCTCGTCGGCGATCTCGGCGACCACGCCCATGTCGTGGGTGATGAACATGACGGCCATTCCGGTCTGTTCCTGCAGCTCGCCGAGGAGGTCGAGGATCCGGGCCTGGGTCGTCACATCCAGGGCCGTCGTGGGCTCGTCGGCGATCAACAGCGCGGGATCGCAGCACAATGCGATCGCGATCATCACGCGCTGGCACATGCCACCCGAAAGCTGGAACGGGTAGGCGTCGAATCGCTTCTCCGGCCGCGGGATGCCGACTCTGGTCAACTCCGCGATCGCACGATCCTTCGCCTCACCCATGCTGAGGTCGGTATGCAGCCGGATCGCCTCGACGAGTTGCGCCCCGACCGTGTACATCGGCGAGAGCGCAGCGATCGGCTCCTGGAAGACCATGCCGATCTCCGCACCACGGACCCGCCGGAGCCGCTCTCCGTGTGGGTCGAGGGTGGCGAGGTTCGTGCCTTCTCGTCCGCGATCGGGCTGCCACCAGATCGCGCCGCTCTGCACCCGGCCCGGTGGCTCGATCAATCCGAGCACCGATCGTGCCATCATCGATTTCCCACATCCGGACTCCCCTACCACGCACAGGGTCGTGCCGGCCGATACCTCCAGGTCGACCCCGTCGACGGCCTTGACGACGCCATCGCGGGTATGGAAGTGCGTCCGCAGATCCTCGATGGCCAGCACTGCCCCCGCCGCAGATGACATCGGTTCCTCACTCATGGCCTGGCCTCATGACTTGTAGGGGTCGGCGGCGTCACGCAGACCGTCGCCGACGAAGTTGAATGACAACACGATCACCACGACCGCCGCACCGGGCAGCAACAGCCAGGGTGCGGCCTCCAAGGTGGCGAAGTTCTGTGCCTCTTCCAGCAGCGTGCCCCAGCTCACGGCCGGCGCCCGCAACCCCAGGCCCAGGAAGGACAGCGCGGTCTCCGCGAGGATCATCGCCGGGATCGCCAGCGTCGCTGAGGCGATCAAGTGACTGGTGAACGACGGCAGCATGTGCGCGAAGATGAGCCGCGGACGTCCGACGCCGTCCAGCGCCGTCGCGGTGACGAAGTCCTCTTCACGCAGTGCCATGAACCGGCCACGGACCACGCGGGCCAGGTCTGTCCACGCGATCACGGACAGGATCACCGTGATGGTGAAATAGCGCTGCATGGGGCCCCAGTCCGTCGGCACCGCGGCGGCCAGGCCGAGCCACAGCGGCAGCGTCGGGATGGACATGAAGAACTCGATCAGGCGCTGGATGGCGGTGTCGACCCAGCCGCCGAAGTATCCGGAGATCCCGCCGAGCACGACACCGATCAGAAACGAGGCCGCCACGCCGACCAGACCGATCGTCAGCGACACGCGGGAACCGTGCACGATGCGGGAGAACAGGTCGTACCCATTGACGGTCGCTCCGAGGAAGAACACCGGCGGGCCGTCGGGATCGGCCGGACCGATCAGATGCCGGTCGGTCTCGAACAACCCGAACAGCTTGTACGGCTCCCCCTCGGCGAAGAATCGTAGCGGGATCCTCTGCTCGTGGTCGACCTCGTAGGTGATCTCCAGGGTCTCCTCGTCGACGTGGTCGGTGTAGCCGTTGACATAGAGCCCCCAGTCCCAGCCACCCGAGCTCGTGTCCACCACCTTCACCGTCTGGGGCGGCGCACCGCCGTGGTCCACCTGTTGGTGTTCGGTGGAGTAGGGCGCGACGAACTCGGCGAACAGCGCGACGAGGTAGGCCACAGCCAGCACGACCGCGCCGGCCATCGCCAGCCGGTGCCGACGGAAACGCCACCACACGAGCCGCCATGGCGACGCCGAATGCCGCGCCAGGTGGGGTTGGGTCATCGCGGATGCTCCCGTCACCGGTACTGATGCCGGACTCGGGGATCAAGCCAGGCGAGAACGAGGTCGGACAGCAGGGTGCCGATCACCGTCAGCACGCTGACGATGAGAATGATCGATCCGGCGAGGTACATGTCCTGTGATCGCAGGGCGCCCAAGAGCAACGGGCCGGTCGTCGGCAGCGCCAGCACCGTGCCGACCACCACCTCGCCGGACACCAGCATCGGGAGCACCCAGCCGATCGTCGACACGAACGGGTTCAGCGCGATGCGCAGCGGGTAACGGATCAGCAGGCGGCGTTCACCCATGCCCCGCGCACGTCCGGCCACGACGTACGGCCTGCGTAACTCGTCGAGCAGGTTCGCGCGCAGGATGCGGATCAGGCCGGCGGTGCCGGCCGTGCCGAGCACGATCACCGGTATCCACAGATGCGACAGCAGATCGAGGAACCTTCCGACCGACCACGGCGCATGGGCGTACTCAGAGGAGAAGACCCCGACGAAGGAGCCGCCGAACAACATTCTCGAGAGGTAGACGAGGACCAGCGCCAGCAGGAAATTCGGGATCGCGAGCCCGATGAAACCCACCGTGGTCGCGACGTAGTCACCGAGTGAATACTGCCGGACCGCGGAGTAGATGCCGATCGGAAACGCCACGATCCAGGTGAACAGCAGCGTGCCCAGCGTCAGTGCGATCGTGAACGGAAGCGTGTCGGCCAGCAGCGCGGACACCGGCTGGTTCCATTCGAAGGACATGCCGAAGTCGCCGTGGAAGAGTATCCCTTTCATCCATTGCAGGTACTGCACCGGCATGGGCTCATCCAGCCCGTAGCGGGCGCTCAGCGCATCGAGATACGCCTGGTCCGCGGGCTCACCGCGTTCGCGCAGCCCGCTCGCCAGCTGAGTCAGGTAGTCCCCCGGCGGCAGCTGGATGATCACGAACGACACCACCGAGATCGCGAACATGGTGGGGGCCATGTACGCGATCCGGCGCAGCACGTATTTCCCCATGGCGAACCAGCTTCACCAGCGCTTTCAGCCGATGTAGTACTGCTCGGGCCTGGTCGGCCCCGGTGTCGGGTAGGTCCACCCCTGGATCATCCGTTGCGGCACATTGCGGAAGTCGTTCTTCGCGATGAAGTACTTCGCCGTCTCCCGGGCGATGCCAATGACGTGGAACTGCTCCTTGGCGATGGTCAGCATCTCCGTGGCGAGCCGCTGCTGCTCCGCCGGGTCGGTGGAAGCGGAGATGTCCTTGAGCAGCTGGAGCTGACGCAAGGTGTTCTCCGGCGGCTCCTCGCCCTCGGCGCCGCCGGTCGAGTTCCACATCCCCCAGGGCACCGCGTAGTAGGAGCCGGCGTCCTGCACCACATAGTTCTTCGGCTGCTGCAACACGTCGAGCCCACCGTCGCCGTGCCAGACGCATGCGTCGTGTTCGTTGTTGTCCTTCCGCTCGGCGAACAGCACGTCGTCCATGTCGCGGACCGCGACGTCCACGCCGACCTCGCGCCAGAAGCGCCGGATCATCTCCAGCTGCTCGGCCCACTCCGGTCGCATGTCGGGCACGAACTCCACGACGAAGCTGATCGGCTCGCCGTCCGGCCCGAGCCGGACGCCGTCGGCGTTCTTGTCCGGGTAGGCCGCATCCAGATGGTCATTGGCCAGGTCGACGTCGTACTCGAGATATTGGGTGGCGAACTCCTCGTCGTAGAACGCCGAGTCCGGCAGCGGCGCCGCCTGGTACGGCTCTCCCTGCCGCTGCATGGTCGCGTCGATGATGTCCTGCCGGTTGATCGCGTGCGACAGGCCGATCCGGAAGTCGAGGTTGTTGAACATCTCGCGCTTTGCCGGGTCCTTGTGCGTCAAATTCAGATAGACGCACATGATGTTCATGCGGGTCTCGGTGACCTCGACGAAGTCGAAGTCGTGCTCCTCGCGCTCCTTGGCCAGCAGGGGCTTGTTCGCCGGGTTCGTGAACCTGGTATCAGGGCCGGCCTCCATGCTGACTTCGCCGTTGAGCGCCTTCGACAGCATCGCCTCGGCGTCGTCGAGCACGTCGTACGTGACCTCGTCGATGTACGGCAGCTGGCTGCCGTCCGGGTCGACCTTCCAGTAGTACGGGTTGCGCTCGAGCTTGACCTGCCGGCTGTCCAGAGTCGTGACGAAATGCCACGGCCACAGCGTCGGGATGTCGGCGTTCTGCCCGGTGAACCACACCAGGCCGCTGAGCTTCTCGAAATAGTCGACCCAGTTCTCGAAGCCCTCGTCTGCCGCAAGCTGCTTGGCGTCGGGGTTGTACCTCGGATGGAACCGCTCGAGGTAGTGCCGCGGGAATTTGGTGTACACCTGACCCAGCGGATGCGCGAGCAGGTGCAGGAAGAGGCCGTCCGGCTGGGCGGTGACGAGGGTGAACGAGAGCTCGTCGATCGGTCGGAATTCGATCGGGTTGCCGCGTGACAACACCGACTTGCCCGGAGACGGGAAGAGCTCGGTGTCGAACATCACGTCCTCGACGGCGAACTGCACATCGCCGGCGGTGAACGGTTCACCGTCCGACCACTTCATCCCCTCGCGCAGCCGGAACGTGAACTCCGTGCCGTCGTCGCTGATCTCATAGCTCTCGGCGACGTTCGGCGTGATCTCCGACGTTCCGACGGCTCCCGACCAGCCGGGCGTCCACGAGACCAGATTCTCGTAGCCCAGCATGGCGTAGAGGTAGGAGTACTCGGTCCGGCCGATCACGCTGCGCCAGATGCCGCCGTAGGCACCGACCCGGTCGACCGGTTCGACGACCAGTGGCTGCGTAGGGAGCCGTTGACCCACCGGCGGCAACTCCCCCGCGTCGACCCGCTCGGCCAGGCCGGGCGCCTCAGACCCCTTGGCGGCGTCGGGTTCGATCGGCTCGCGAGAGCTGCAGCCGAAGAGGACGGGTGTAGCGGCGACGGCGCCCAACCCGATGCCGGATGCGAGCAGGCGGCGTCTCGTCAGTCCGTGACGACCAGTCATGGTGTGCTCCACATTCCTTCGCGCTATGTCGATCGGAGAGTTACCTTCGATTCGAAGTAAATCGGCTACGCTGAAGCTACCCCCGCCCCGATGAGGGATCAACGTCCACCTTTCGAGCAGGAGATGACCATCCGTTGAACTCTCCGAGAGCAATCGCCATGGCCATGCACGTCCACGCGTCGTTCAGCGAAGGCACCGCCAGTTACGAATCGCACCTGGAGCAAGCCAGCCGGCACGGCGTCGATGTGATCTGGTGGACCGATCACGACTTCCGGGTGGCCGCCCACCAGTACCGCCGGGCGGTCCGCTTCGATGGTCCCGTTGAGGCCGAAGGCGAGTTGGAATGGGCCTGGACCGAGGAACGTTCCGGCGAGCTCAGTGCGGCGAGCGCTGAATACGTCACCGAACCGCGCACGCAGGACGAGGACGGATCGGCGCTGCGCCTGACCGTCATCGGTGGACCCGGCGGGGGCGAGCTGTGGCAGCGAGGCACCGCGTTCAACTGGACATACAGCACTAGCCTTGCCGACACCACGCTCGAGCTCGACATACTGCCGGAGGAGGTGGCGACCGGGACCGCGCTCGTCCTGCAGATCGAGTCGTCGCACCATCCGGCCCGCGCAGGGCGGCCCGCCGGCCAGTACCGGCTCGAGTACCGCTTCGGCGGCGCGGAACAGGCGGAGCACCGTGCGGAAGGGCTGCTCGGCATCGTGCGGGTCCCGGTCGTGCCACGGCGATGGCAACGAACGACGCTGCGGCCGGTCGACGACATCGCCCGGATCTGGCCGGACCTGGTGGCCGAGGACAATTCGCTGCACCAGCTCCGGATCGGCGTCCGGGTCGACGAGGGCGAACGGGTGCGCTTCGTCGTCGACCGTCTCCGGTTCGACCGCGGGCGCGGAGTCGGCCCGGCCGGCGTCCGGCTTCGACGGGACGTCCTCGCCAGATACGCCGGGGCGTACCCCGGCGTCGCCGGCTATGAGGCCTTCGAAATCTCGCTCGTCCGGCATCTGAACTGGTTCGGTGGCGAGCTCACGCTGCCACCGCTGCCGGTACCGCCGTATCGAGACAACGACGTCGAACGCACAATCGACATGGTCGAGTTCATCCACCGTCACGGCGGCCTGGTGCAGTGGAACCATCCGCTCGACATCGAGACCCCCGAGTCGCTGGCGGCGTTGATGATCGAGCGAGACAACCTCGGCGCCGATCTGGTGGAGATCGGGCGCGAGCCGGTGGAGAACCTGCTCGACGTCTTCGACATCGCGGCACGCAACGCTGTCTTCTTCACCGGTGTCGGCGTCACCGACGATCACGAGGGGACCGACTGGCTGCATCAGAAGAACAACTGGCTCACGTATGTGTGGGCGCCGTCGACGGGGGTCGCCGACCTGACTGGAGCACTGCGGGCGGGGCGTGCGTGGTTCTGCGATCCGGCGCGCTGGCGGGGCGAGCTGGACGTGCTCGCCTGGGGGAAGCCCGCGATGGGTGGCGTCGCCGTGTGCGACGACGCCTCGGTGCCGATGGAGGTGACCGCCACCGATCTGCCGGCCGGCTATCACCTCGACATCATCGTCGGCACCGTGGACTATGCCGGGCTCGCCGATCTCTCCCCCTCACACGCCGCCGTGTCCGTGCCCGCGGTATCGGGCGCCAGCCGCAACCCACTGGACGTGGCCGTCGGCGATGGCGCCTATGTGCGGCCGCAGATCCGAGACGCCTCGGGCGCTCTGGTCGCGGTCGGGAACCCCGTGTGGCTGCTCCGCACCGTGCCGCCTCGGGGAATTCCGGACGACCGGCGGATCACCCACATCGGTTGAGCCCTGCCGCCGCACGCCCCGGCACGTCTTCGCACCTCACCTAGATGAATGATTCCTTGAAGATTGTCAGTGGTCATAGGCGATCAGTGATCGTTTGGCTGTGAGGCCGAGGGCCCAGTTGTGCCAGATCCCGGCGGCCAGGGCCAGGAGCCGCTGGCTGATGCGG
>NZ_JAAGOA010000034.1 GCF_010550675.1 Phytoactinopolyspora halotolerans
GGTTCAAGCAATGGCGCGGGATCGCCACCAGATACGACAAGTACGCCCGCACCTACCACGGCGGCGTCCTCCTGGCCGCCACCATCATCCTCGCCCGGCCATGAATTAGGAGACACGCCCTAGGCCGCCGTCGATGATCACGTCCTGCCCGTTGATGTAGGACGCCTCGGCCGAGGCCAGAAAGGCGACCACGTCCGCGACGTCGTCGGCAGTTGTGACGGTCGGCGACTGCCTCGGCGCCGCAGGCCCAGTCCTCGTCGGCGCCGCCTCGGCGGCGGCCACCGGCTGGACTATACCTCTCCTCGCTCTCAGATGTCGGTCGGCGATTGCAGATATGTCGGTCAGACTGGCTCTCAAATGTCGGTTGGCATGTGTAGATGTGTCGGCTGCTTTACCTCTGAAATGTCATCTGCCCAGGGAGGATCCTATGGCGGAAACACTGATTCCACGGCGAGTGGCAGACCTAGCCATTGAGTTCCTCGATAGCTTTCGAGTCTTGATCTCAACGGACCGCGACAGTCCGGAAAGACCACCCTGCTACAGCAACTGAACGCCGAGCGTCAAGGTACCTACTTGACGCTTGACGACGGCGCGTTCCGTGCATCAGCGCGAGCCGACCCTGGGGTGTTCATCGCGGACGGGCCACGACCCATGTTGATCGACGAAGTCCAACGCGGTGGGGACGATCTCGTGCTGGCGATCAAGTCAGCCGTCGATCGTGACACACAGCGCGGCCAGTTCGTGCTGGCGGGATCCACGCGTTTCCTGTCTACGCCGTCCCTGAGCGAGTCGCTGCCTGGGCGAGCTGGAATTCTTGAAGTTTGGCCGTTCTCCGAACAAGAGCTGGCCGACAGCACCGCATCGTTCCTGAGCACCGCATTCAGCCAAGCCGACGAGTTACGCTCGGCGGGTCCAAGTAAGTATGAGCGACATGACTACTTTGAGCTCATCTGCCGCGGCTCGTATCCAGAACCTGTCGCGATGCGATCCCAGCTGGCACGCGATGAGTGGTACCGAACCTACCTTCAGGCCGTCATCGACACAGACATTCGAGAGATGGCTCGCATAGAAGAATCGAGCAACCTGGGGCAACTGCTACAACTATCAGCCGCCAACACTGCTCAGGAGATCAACACAGTCAAGACCGCCAGCGACCTACAACTACACCGGACCACCGTCACTCGCTACCTCAACTTGCTCGAGACCGTCTTCTTGATCCGTTTTCTCCCGGCGTGGTCACGGAACCTGACTGCCCGCACCACGCACCGCCCCAAGCTTCATGTCACCGACACTGGTTTAGCGGCACACTTGGTATCGGTGGACGCCGAAGGACTGGCAGCACGGGTGTCGCCTGCAAGGGGCCCCCTCGTGGAATCGTTCGTCGTCAACGAACTAGCGAAGCAAGCTACGTGGTCACCGTTTCCGGTGCGCCTCTACCATTGGCGTGTTAGTCGCGGGCCCGAGGTCGATCTCGTCGCCGAACGGACCAACGGCCGGATCATCGGTTTCGAGGTCAAGTCCACCGATGCGATCAACCGTGACGACTTCAGAGGCCTAACGACGCTGCGTGATCGTCTTGGCGATGATTTCGTTCATGGATTCGTGTGCTACACCGGTCCCCGCACATTGTCCTTTGGAGACCGGCTCACTGCCATCCCGATCAGCGCACTGTGGGACCGCTGAGCGCCGCCTGATCGTTTCCACGGACTCTGCCCCATCGGGTTCCGGGCCGCGTCATCCCACCCGATCGGCCTGCGGGATCGCAGCGACTAGGCCTCCGTCGATGATCACGTCCTGCCCGTTGACGTAGGACGCCTCGGCCGAGGCCAGAAAGGCGACCACGTCCGCGACGTCGTCGGCGGTGCCCACACGCCCGGCGGCGATGTCAGCGACGACGGCGGCCTGCGCCTCCGCGGAGACGTTGGCGTGGAACATCGGTGTCTCGATGTACCCGGGGCTCACGGAGTTGACCCGCACTCTCCTGGGCGCAAGCTCTGCGGCGAGGGTGTGTGCGAGGTTATGTACGGCCGCCTTGGTCAACGCGTATACCGAGGCGCCGGGTAGGCCACGATGCAGCGTCCACGACGCGTTGATCACGATCGACGCGTGGCCGGACAGCAGCGGGAGCATCTTTTGAACGGTGAAGTAGACCCCTTTGAGGTTGATCCCCACGACGCGGTCGAACTCGTCCTCCGTGACGTCGGCGATCGGCTGGAAGGAGGCGACTCCTGCGTTGGCGAAGACGACGTCGAGCCGGCCATGCCGTTCCCGGATGGCAGCGGCGAGCGCGTCCAGGTCACCCAGGTTCGCCGCGTCTCCGGCGACGGCCAGCAGCCTGTCTCCGGCGGCCAGGCCCTCGACCGCTGTTTCCAGCCGAGCCTTGTCCCGGCCGGTGATGACCACATGTGCGCCTTCGGCCAGCAGCCGCCGCGCCGTGGCCAGTCCCATGCCGCTCGTGCCGCCGGTGATGAGCGCGATCTTGTCCTCGAATCGGTGTGTGTTCGCTGTCATGAGATCCAGGCTGCGGCCTGCGGCACGATCCAGGCAGTGCGCAGTCAACCTGTGAGTGGCACCACCACCCTCATCCGGCGGTTCGTTCCGGCACGGACACGCCGGTTCCCAGCAACCCGTTCAGCCGATCCCCGGTTCCGGTTCCGGGCCGCGGGTTGTACAGCTCCAGGTACCAGTCCGGACGATCGGCGACCACCAGCGGCGTCATGTCGAAGATCAGCTCGCCCACGTCGGGGTGGCGGACGGCCTTCACCGCCTGAACGGGTGCGGCGACGTCGTGCCGCTCCCACAGCTCGGCGAACTCGGGGCTGACGGCGCTGAGCTCGGCGACGACCCGGTGGAACTCCGCGTCGTCGGGGAAGTGCGCGGCATCGGCACGGAATGCGGCCACCACCGCCGGCGCGACCGATGCCCAGTGCACGTGCACGCTGCGGTACCGGGTATTGGTGAAGAACGTGAACAGGCAGTTGTGATCGGTGTCGCCGTAGCCGAGCACCGTCCGCGCGGCGTCGTTCACCGCAAGCAGGTTCCAATACCGGTCGCGCAGCAGCGCCGGCGGGCGCCACGAATCGAGCAGGTGCCGCAGTTCAGGGGTGACCGCGTCACCCCGGGTGCAGCCGGCTGGAGGCGGATTGAGCCCGGCGAGCAGGTAGAGGTGCGCGCGCTCGGACTCGGACAGGCGCAGTGCCGAGCTGATCGCGTCCAGCACCTCGGCCGAGACGTTGATGTCGCGGCCCTGTTCGAGCCAGGTGTACCAGGAGACGCCCACACCCGCCAGCACGGCGACCTCTTCACGGCGCAGGCCGGGCGTGCGGCGCTTGCCCGCCGTCGGCATCCCGACGTCCGCCGGGGTGAGCCGCGCCCGCCGGCTGCGCAAGAAGTCACGCAGCTGCTCACGGTCACCAGAACGTGTGCTCACGAGCACCACACTAAGCGGGCGTCTCCATGATCATGAACACTTACCGTGCTATGCGAACGGGAAGTGTTCATGATCATGGTCAGGCGATGGCGGCTGCGGCCGCTTGACCGGCAATGCGGCCGGAGAACAGGCAGCCGCCGAGGAAGGTTCCTTCCAAGGCACGGTAGCCGTGCATCCCCCCGCCGCCGAACCCGGCGACCTCCCCAGCCGCATACAGTCCGGGGATCGGTTCGCCGACGTCGTCCAACACCCTGGCCGAAAGATCGGTGTGCAGCCCACCCAGTGTCTTCCGGGTCAGGATCGATAGTCGCACCGCCACCAGCGGTCCCGCGTCCGGATCCAGGATCGCGTGCGGCGCGGTGACGCGCATCAGCCGGTCACCCACATACCGCCGGGCTTCCCGCACGGCCTTGACCTGGGCGTCTTTGCCGAGACCGGTCAGCACTTGATCGTCGCGTGCGACGATCTCCCGCTCCAGCGCCGTGGAATCCACCAGCTCCTCACCCACCAGCTCGTTCATGGCGTGCACCAGCTCAGGAAGGGTACGCCGCACCACCACGTCGCCGCCGTGCCGGACGAACGCACCCACCGGCCCTGTCATCACCGAGCCGCGCCGCTGCAGCAGTCCCAGCAAGTCCCGCGAGGTGAGGTCGGGGTTCTGCTCGGACCCGGACAGCGCGAACTCCTTGGTGAGGATCCGCCGGTTGAGGACGAACCAGGAGTGGCTGTACCCGCTGCGGGCTACGTGAGCCAGCGCGCCGAGGGTGTCGAACCCGGGAAAGAGCGGTGCCGGCAGCCGTCGGCCGGTCGCGTCGAGCCACAGCGGCGACGGACCGGACAGCACACGCACCCCGTGCCCGTTCCACACCGGTGTGTGGTTCGCCAGTCCTTCGGGGTAGTGCCACATCCGGTCCATGTTGATCACGCCGCCCCCCGCGGCCTCCGCCGTCTCGAGCATCCGCCCGTCGACGCAGTCCGGGACGCCCGACAGCAGATGCCGTGGCGGCTCCCCCATCCGGGACGGCCAGTTCCTGCGCACGAGTTCATGGTTGGCGCCGATGCCGCCCGAGGTGACGACGACGGCCTGCGCCCGGATCTCGAAGTCACCGACGACGGTTCGCGGGCTCGGCCTGCCACGCTCCGCGCCGCTGGGTTCCAGCACCTCGCCACGGACACCGGCCACCGCATCGCCGTCTTTGATCAGTCCGGTCACCCGATGCCGCCAGCGCACCCCGGCCAGGCCGTGCTCTTCAGCGAAACGCAGGCGCCGGATGAACGGCTCCAGCACTCCCGGGCCCGTGCCCCAGGTGACGTGGAACCGGGGCACCGAGTTCCCCGGGCCGCTCGCCAGTGAGCCGCCCCGCTCGGCCCATTGCACCAGCGGGAACAGCCGCAAGCCCAGCCCGTGCAGCCACGACCGCTTCTCGCCGGCGGCGAACTCGACATAGGCCTGCGCCCACTTCTTCGGCCACTCATCCTCCGGGCGGTCGAAGCCGGCCGAGCCGAGCCAGTCCTGCCACGCCAGCTCCAAGGAGTCCCGGATTCCGAGCCGGCGCTGCTCCGGCGAGTCGACCAGGAACAGGCCGCCGAAGGACCAGTGCGCTTGCCCGCCCAGCGAAGCCTGCGGCTCCTGCTCGACCAGCACCACGCGTTTACCGGCCGCGACCAGTTCCGCGGTGACCACCAGGCCTGCCAGGCCCGCTCCTACGACGACCACGTCGGCGTCGTCAGCCACTCGTCTCACCTCCCGAGTCGGTTCTACGGAGTGTAGAGGTCGAACCGGTCAGTCAGGGTTGTGGTTTTCCACACCCCTGGCGCTGCGGTGTATCCGCCGGACTGTGCGGCTGACCTCATGGCCCTGACCTGCACGGATTCGTAGCGTGACGGATGTGATAGAAACACGACCCACATCCGCACGCGTTCCGCTGCTCGTGTCCGACGACGCATCTCCGCCGTCCGACGGCATGGTCGGCCTCGCCGTCGACCTCATGGAGAAGCTCGGGAGCGTGGGCGCGGGCCTCGCCGTCGCACTGGAGAATCTGTTCCCGCCTATCCCAAGTGAGATCATCCTGCCCTTAGCGGGCTTCACTGCCAGTCAGGGCGAGATGAGCCTCGCCGCCGCAATCGCCTGGACTACCGTTGGCTCGGTGGTCGGTGCTCTGACGTTGTATCTGGTCGGAGCCTTGATCGGCCGCGACCGGGTCCGCGCCATCGGCGAGCGGCTGCCGTTTCCCACACGGCCGGATACAGCCGCCGCGTGCTGGCCGTGCTCCGCTACTTGGGGGCCTGAGCCGAGCGAGATGACGTTCGTCCATTTCCGTCAGCTTCGCGCAATTCGGCCCAACCCGTACCCCTGGAGCGTGATCCGACGTTTACCTAAGGGGTGATAGTCGCGCGAGCTTAGGTGGAGCCCTTGGATTCGGTAGCACGACGGAACGCGGAGTCGCTGCTCCCAGCCCAGGAAGAGCCCGTCCGCGGAACCGAACAGTTCGCTCATGTCTTGGCCGCCGCACAGGCGAATGCCGGCTGGGCATTCGAACGGATCTTCCACCTGTTCGCCCCACGGGTCCGGAGCTTTCTGCAGGCGCGCGGATCGCTCGAACCGGACGAGTTGACCAACGATGTCTTCATGGCGGTGTTCCGCGCCGTGGCCAGGTTCGAAGGAGACGAGTCCGCGTTCCGGGCCTGGTTGTTCACCATTGCGCACCACCGCCTGATCGATGAGCGTCGCCAGCACGCCCGCCGGGGGTCGGTCGTCCCGTCCGATCTGACGGAATACCACGACGAGTCCGGCGGCGACGTCGAGTCCGAGGCGATGGCCATTCTGGACCGCGACTGGGTCGGCGACCTGCTCTCGCAGCTCGTGCCCGCCCAGCGGGACGTGTTACTGCTGCGCGTCGTCGCGGATCTCACCGTCGATCAGATCGCGCACGTCGTCGGGAAGAGTCCTGGGGCGGTGAAGGCGCTGCAACGGCGCGGCCTCGGCGCTCTACGGCGACTCCTTGAACAGCAGGGCGTACCCCTACAGCGGTCCACGGACGTTTTTCAGGATTGAGATGGGTATACAACGAGACCTCGACGAACTGGACGACCGGACCGCAGAAGATCTGCTCTCCGGGCGGTTCCGTGGCGACGACGTCGGCTTGGACGACCTCGCCACGTTCGTCGACGAACTGCGCGCCGGAGCCGCCGGTGCCGCTCCGCCCGCGGCACGTCCGGATCTGACCGCCGTCTTCCGGTCCGGTCTGCCGACGGAGCCCGCCCACGCGGCGACGGCCGTCGCACCCCCGCCTCGGTGGCGACCCAAGCACAGAAGGCGGCCCGCCTTTACCGGCCTCGGCGCGGCACTCGCCTCGGCCACCGGGAAGGTGCTTCTGGGCACAGCTGCCGCGGTCGTGACCGTCGGCGCCGCGCACGTGGCAGAGGTGGTCCGGATACCCGGATTGCCAGGTCCCGCCCCCGTGGCGGAAGAGAGCCCGCTCGGAGAAGGTTCGGAGGCCACGAGCGAAAGCGACCAACCGGCTCAGGAAGCCGGTGCGTCGGCAGAACCCGAGGCGGTCGAAGCTCCGGGGTTCAGCGCGGACGGCCGGTCCGCAGCGGACACCGAGACCGCCCCGGCCGATCACACTGGGGACAACCCGGGGTCAGACGACTCCGGGGACGACGGCTCCGCCGACACCGAACACGCCCACGGATGCGCCGAGGGGGACGAGGGCGACGACGAGGCTGCCGACGGCGAGGATGAGGCGTCCGACGGCGGGCAACAGACCGGCTCGGAGGTCTCCGAAGAGGCCGCCGAGGACGGCGGTCCGGCACACGAGCAGACACCTCCGGCCTGCTCCGATGACGACGAGAAGGACTCCGATGGGAAGGACAAGCCGGACACCCCTGCCAACACGGTGAGCCCCTCGCCCGGTCCCGATTCGAACCCCTCCGACGAGCGCAAGCCCGAGACCGTGCCGCAGGGCGGCGGCGACAAGGGAGACGTACGCCGGCCGGAACCGCCGAGCGGGGAACGGCCGTGATGTCCGGGGCCGCTGCCGCCTGATCTCCCATCGACGCGACCCGTCAGCCTCGCCCCTCCCCGGGACGCTGCGGCGTACGCAACCCTTCCCGGGGGTTCAGCGTCTAACTGACATGCGTACCCTGGCGTTCGGCGCCCTGGCCCTGCTTGTCCTGACGGCTTGCGGCGAAGATTCAGCAGAACAAGACGACATCGTCGCCCCGGCCGATTCGGTCGCCGTGTCCGAAGGGCAGGACGGCAGCGAAGAAGGCGAACGCATGGAGTCCGGCGGCGATATCGCACACCCACCGAACGTGGTGGTGCGAGCGGGCGACCAGAGCCTCAGTCTGCAGCCGTACGCGTTCTGCTGGGGCAACGGTTGCGCTGACGGCGCGCCACCCGAACCGCCCCCCGACATCGGTGAGCATGCCGCGTTGACCGTCGAGTTCCCGGAAGAGAACTGGGAGTTCTCGGCGAGCTTCCGCCGGGCGGACGACCCATGTGCCCGCACGCAGACCCTCGACCTGGAACGCCGCTCACCGACAACGTTCGAGCTGTCGCCGGCCGGCTTCGCCGACACGTATGTCGTGGATCTGTTCGGCCAAGGCGACACGGGTGACGTGGCGACGCAGTTCCGCTGGACGACGACCGCCGACGGTGCGCTGCCCGAGCCGTGGACACACCTCGCGATCCTGGCTGAGCACGACGGCGAAGTCGACAGCTACGGTGTCGAATTCGCCGTCGGCAACCTGGCGCGAAGCCCGGAAGAGGTAGCGGCCACGATCACGGTCACGGCCGCGGGCGGCGAGTCACTCAGCTTCGAACCGACTCGTAGCGACACGGGGCCGGCGGGGTGCGAAACGACGGAAGGGCTGCTGAGCTGGTACGGCCCCGAGCGACAGGGGCTCGAAGCCGCCGCGCTCGGCGATCCGCCGTTCACCTACACCGTGGAACTGCTGCTGGACGGTGAACGCTACGCGGGCACGGCGACGTGGCCGGACGACGAGATACCAGGCAACGAACCCGCCGTCTACCTGGAGTTCGAGCCGGCCCTGCCCGCTCTATCGACGGACGACCGTCCAACGGGCGGTTGACCGACGAACACCAGGACAGCGAGAGGGCGACCGGTGCCTGGCCGCCCTCTCGCCGGCTGTGTCCGAGCAGCTTAGGCGCATGCGGCGATGGCGTCGTCCTCGGCTGCTTCGATCGCTGCGATGTCCAGATGGGAGATCGCCGGCGTCCCGCCGTCCGGCCCCTTCTTCAGGGTGCCTCCGGCCAGCACGGCCTTGGTGTGGATCAACGTGGACGTCGTGACCCCGGCCGCATCGGCCAGGACCTCGATGCCGGCCGGACACAGGCCGGTGAACTGGAACGCCAGCTCTTCAAAGGTCGCCCAAGCGGGAGAGCTTGCGGAGCTCTCCTGGGCGCGTTCGTTGAGGTTCTCCCGGAAGCAGAAGTGTGCCGACGCCTGGCTCGCGGCGAGTCCCACGATCCCGACCGTCGCCACACTCGTGAGCAGCGCTCGACGCAGCGTTCTTCCCATGACGTACCCCCCCTACATGTGGCCGGCACCGTTGCCGGCCGATGGCGCATCTTAAAACGAAAGTGTTGATCAGGGAACCCCCTGCTCGCACGTCCTGCACACTGCGGGCTCGAGACCGCACGTATATGGGGACCTATCCGGGCTGCTGGGCCACGTCGACACGTTGCCGCGCCACGTCGTCCGGTCTGATCGTCTGGCCGTTCACGGTGCCTTCGACGGCCGCTTCGTACGATCTGGCGACCTCCACCGCTGGTATGCCGCGCGAACCGTCCTCGCCCATCGCCTGCAGCGTCTCTCGCACCCAGCCCGGGCTGACCACGTTGAGCCGAACGCCGCGCGGCATCTCCGCCGCGGCAGCCCACACGAAGCCTTCCAACCCGCTGTTGGTCAGCGCGGCGAACGAGCTACCAGGCATGGGATGATCGAAGGCACCGCTGGTCAACGTGATCGACCCGCGGTCGTTCACACGCTTCAGCGCCCGCCGCACCAGGTGTACCTGGCCGAGCAGCTTGTCCCGCAGGCCGACCGTGAACGCGTCGTCATGCGGATGCTCGAGCGGCGTCAGCCGTCCGCTCGCGGCGCAGCACACTACCGCGTCGACGTTCCCGACCGACTCGAAAAGGGCGTCGATGCTGGCATGATCGGCCAGATCGACCCAGACTCGGCCGCGTCGTGAGGCACGGATGACGTCATGCCGCCTTCGCTCGAGGGCGCTCACGACGGCCGTGCCGATGGTTCCTGTAGCTCCGATGACGATGACTCTCATGCCATCCCAGCCTGCGTGTTCGCGAGCGAGCCGACCAGCCACGGCGACACGTACGCCCGGCACGTGTACACCTGCGGCGACCACGCATGCGAAGGGCACACCCGCGGTACGTATACCTGGCAGGTTCAGGCACGAACGACCCGTATCAGGCAGGCTGCATGTCATGAGACCTGTGGAGGCAGCCGAGACGGGTGCAGCCGCGGCAGAGCTCGGCGCGTTCCTGCGGTCGCGCCGTGGCCGCCTCACCCCGGAAGACGTGGGCCTGATCGACTACGGCGAGCGCCGCCGGGTACCCGGTTTGCGCCGCGAGGAACTCGCTCAGTTGGCCGGGGTCAGCGTCGGCTATTACACCCGCCTCGAACAGGGCGTGAGCACCAATGCCTCGGATACGGTGCTGGATGCGATCGCGCGAGCGCTGCGGCTCAACGACGACGAGCGAACGCATCTGCATCGACTTGCGCAGCAGAAGTCGAAGCCGCGTCGGCGCCGGCGGCCGGAACGGCTTCGGCCCGAGGTCGCACGGATGGTCGGGGCGTTGCATGATGCGCCGGCGCTCGTGCTCGGCCGTCGCCTCGACGTGCTCGCCTGGAACCGGATGGCGCACGCGCTCCTTGCCGGGCACCTCGACCCCGAGAGCCCCGAGCGCCCGGCCGATCGGCCCAACTGGGTACGGCTGTTCTTCCTCGATCCGCACGTTCGCGACCTTTTCGTGGACTGGCAGCGGAAGGCACGCAACACCGTCGCCGACCTGCGCGTCATCGCCGGCCGGTATCCCGACGACGCGGAGCTTGCCGAGCTGGTCGGGGAGCTGACGATGAAGAGCGACGAGTTCGCGACCCTGTGGTCGGCTCACCCGGTGCAGCGCTGCGCCCACCACACGCAGACCTACCGGCACCCGACCGTCGGCGATCTGACGCTCGCCGACGAACTGCTGGAGTTTCCCGACGACGACGGCCAGCGTCTTGTCATCTTCCACGCTGAGCCGGGATCGCCGTCCGAGGCCGGACTCAAGCTACTCGGCACCGGCGTCGCCTCCGGCAACCCACGCGTTCCGGGCCGCACTGGGCAGGGCGCGGCGCGAACCGATACATAGCGTCATACACACGCGTCAGACGGCGGCGCTGCGGCGTTCCAGGAAGACGGTGTCGCGCCACACGCCGTGGTGCTGCGCGATCCGGTCGCGCACGCCCAGAGTGCGATATCCGGCCGAGTGGTGCAGCGCGAGGCTCGCCCGGTTCTCCGGGAAGATCGAGGTCTGCAGCGTCCATAATCCGGCGTCGTCCGCAGCGACCACTTGGCGGCGGATCAGCGCCTTGCCGACGCCCTGCCCGCGGAAGCCGTCGCCGACGTAGACCGAGGTCTCAGCCACACCCGAGTAGCATTCCCGATCCGAGACCGGCGAGGCCGCGGCCCAGCCGGCCACCTGCCCGTCCACCTCGGCGACCCAGCGATGGCCCGGTATCCACTTCCCCTCCAGCGCGCGCCGCGACGGCACCTCGGTCTCGAAGGTCGCGTGACCGGTGGCGATCCCCTCGGCGTAGATCCGGCGCACCGCGGGCCAGTCGTCGTCGGTCAACGGTCGCACCGTCACGCCTGCCGGCACATCCTCCGGGCAGCACGGCCCGGACGTGAGTACCCCCATGACGACGTCGGCAGCGTGCGGCAACCCGGTGCAGCATGCCGTGTTGACCGAGACAAGCGTGGCCGTACCTTCCTTGCGCACGCGGACGAAGCCGACCTCGGCGAGCTTGCGCACATGGTGTGAGCAGGTCGACTGGCTGATGCCCATCCGCTGAGTGAGCTCGCCGATCGTCATCCCGGCGCCCGAACCGGCCACGGCGTGCAGTAACCGGACGCGCATCGGTTCGGCCAGGCACGCGAACCATTCGGCATAGGTGGCGGCTTCCGCCTCGGGCAGCAGTGGAGCCTGCGCCGATGCGGTGCTCGCGGCTGGAACGGTCGTCGACGTCATGCTGACGAGGATAGTGCATGTATCGATCCTCATCGATGGTTGACTTCATCGACGGGGATCGATACATTTCCTCCATCGACACCCATCGATGAAAGGTTTCGCAGGATGACTCCGTCCCTCCCCTCCTCCGCCCCGACGGCCGCAGCCGCCGTCGAAGCGACCGTCCACAGCGACGAGACGCTACCCGTGGTTGTGGTCGGTGCCGGCCCGATCGGACTCGCCGCGGCCGCGCATCTGCTCGAGCGCGGACTCGACCCGCTCGTCCTCGAGGCCGGCGACGAGGCCGGTGCCGCCGTCGCCCAATGGCATCACGTCCGGCTGTTCTCCCCCTGGTCCGAGCTGATCGACCCGGCCGCCGAAAGGCTGCTCAAGCCGACCGGGTGGCGCGCTCCCGACGCCGGCAGCTACCCGACCGGCACCGAGTGGGCGGACCAGTACCTGCGCCCGCTCGCCGCCGCCCTCGGCGACCGGGTACAGCTCGGCGCGCGCGTCGTGGGTGTGGCTCGCCGCGGTCGCGACCTGGTGGTCGACGCCGGCCGCGACAGCGAGCCGCTGACCGTGCACGTCGCCTCGGCCGACGGCGAGCAGCGGATCGTCGCCCGCGCCGTCGTCGACGCCTCCGGCACCTGGTCCCGGCCCAATCCGCTGGGCGGCGACGGCCTACCCGCCACCGGTGAACGCACGGCGGCCGAACGGATCGCCTACCGCATCCCGAACCTCGACGACGAGCCGGTCCGCGCACGATACGCCGGCAAACGTGTGGCCGTCGCAGGAAGCGGCCACTCCGCGCTGACGGCGCTGGTGGCGCTTGCCGCGATCGCCGAGGATCACCCCAGTACGGAGATTCTGTGGCTGCTGCGTCGCGGCACACCCGGCGACGTCTTCGGCGGCGGTGACGCGGACCAGCTCCCCGCCCGCGGCGCGCTGGGCCTGCGAGCCAAGGCCGCCGCGGAGGCGGGTCACGTCCGCACCGTCACGGGGTTCCGCACCGCAGCCGTATACCGAGAGGCGGACGGGCGCCTGGCGCTCGAGTCGTTCGACGGTCAACGCCTCGATCCGGTGGACGAGGTGGTGGTCCTCACCGGGTTCCGCCCGGACTTGAACTGGCTCTCCGAAGTCAGGCTTGACCTGGACCCGGTGCTGCAGGCGCCACGAGCGCTCGCTCCGCTGATCGACCCGAACGTGCACTCGTGCGGCACTGTCTACCCGCACGGGGTGACCGAGCTCTCCCAGCCGGAGCCCGGCGTCTACCTGGTCGGCATGAAGAGCTACGGCCGAGCGCCGACGTTCCTGGCGATGACCGGCTACGAGCAGGTCCGCTCCGTGGCCGCCGCGCTGGCCGGGGATCGCGAGGCCGCCGAGCGGGTCGAGCTGACGCTGCCGGAGACCGGCGTCTGCGGCGGATCCGGCCTCTTCGACGAGGTCGGCGCCGAGGGGTCGGACGCGGGCTGCTGCGGCCCGGCCGGCCCGGTAGAGGTCACGCTCGGGACTCGACTCACCGTCGGCTCGAGCTCCTCGTAAGCGTTCCATGCAGCATGGCGGGGCCATGCGACGCTTCGCGTGGCCTCGCCGTAGTGAGAGCGACCCTCGATCCTTGACAATGGCACCGGTGAATCAGAGCCCCCAGTGCGTGAGCTCTTCGTCGACGCGGGCGGCGGCACCTGTCAACTCGGGAACGAGAGACTTGATGGCGCGGTGGGTAAGGCGTTGCGCGGGTGCCGCCACCGCGAGGGCGCCAACGGCGCGGTCGCCCGCGTGGACCGCGACCGCCACTGCGCGGACGCCCGGCTCCGTCTCCTCGAAGTTGAGGCCGTAACCACGGCGCCGGACGTCGCGCAACTCGCCGAGCAACGCATCCACGTCGACAGCGTCAGCCGCGGTCTCGAACCGGGCGCGGACGTCGTCGTCGCTCATCTCGGCGAGCAACGCCTTTCCTCCCGACGTCCGTGCCGCGGGCAGCGACATCCCCGTGCGTGAACCGATGTGCAGCATCTGGGTGGATTCCACGGAGTCGATGAACCGTACCTGGGAGCCGGCGAGCACCGCGAGGTTGACCGTCTCCCGCACCCGCGCGGCGAGCGCGTTCATGTGCGGCCGCGCAACCCAACGCAGCTGGGCATACCTGGCCGGCAACCCGGAGGCCCGCTCCGCGCCGGTCAGCACAGGCCCGAGACGGTAGCGGCGATCGCCGCTCTGCTCCGCGAACCCCCGGTAGACGAGCATTGCCAGCAGCCTGTGGGCGGTCGACCGGGCCACACCGAGCGCGTCGGCGGCGTCGCGCACGCCCAGCTCCGACTCACGCAACAGCAGGATCAGCCGCAACGCGTTGTCGACGGAGGCCAACGGGTACGGCGGTCGCCCAGCATTCTTCATAGAAGAATTGTGTTCTTTTCTGCGACACATGGCTAGTAGCGTCGTCCGCGGACGGTGTTGCCGTGCCGGAGACGCGAAGACGACGCCGGCGGCTCACCGCACCACTCGGCGCGCCACGCGTAGAGCGCCTACCACCGCACGCTCAGCAGGGAGGTCAATCGATGCCCAAGCTCGTGGACCAGGCGGACACCGCACCAGCCGACACACCGTACGCCGCGCACAACCAGCCCAAGGACACACCCGAGCTGCGCTCGCTGTACGACGCCTTCGACGCCGAACACCTCATTCCGCTGTGGAAGGAGATCGGCGATCTGATGCCGATGGAGCCGTCGTCGAGGGCTCACCCGCACCTGTGGCGATGGTCCACGATCCACCCGCTCGCCGCGAAGTCAGGCGACCTCGTCCCCGTCGGCCGGGGCGGCGAACGACGCGCGATCGCGCTGGCCAACCCGGGACTCGGCGGCCGCCCCTATGCCACGCCGACGCTCTGGGCGGCAATCCAGTACCTGGGCCCGCGAGAGACGGCGCCCGAGCACCGGCACACCCAGAACGCGTTCCGGTTCGTCGTCGAGGGCGAGGGCGTGTGGACCGTCGTCAACGGAGATCCCGTGGCGATGCGCCGCGGCGACTTTCTGCTCACGCCGGGGTGGAACTTCCACGGCCACCACAACGACACCGACTCCCCGATGGCCTGGATCGACGGCCTGGACATCCCGTTCGTGCACTACACCGATACTGCGTTCTTCGAATTCGGGCCGGACGAGGTCTCCACCCGCGAGACACCCGAGCGTTCCCGCGCCGAACGCCTCTGGTGTCATCCGGGCATGCGCCCCTTGAGCGCGCTGGAACCGATGCACAATTCCCCGATCCCGGCCTACCGGTGGGAGCACACCGACCGGGCGCTGAGCGAGCAGCTCGCCTTGGAGGACGAGGGTTACCCCGCGACGGTTGAGCCGGGCCACGCCGCCGTCCGCTACACGAACCCCACGACCGGCGGCGACGTGATGTCGACCATCCGCGCCGAGTTCCACCGGGTCCGGGCCGGCCAGCAGACCGTGGGCCGCCGCGAAGTCGGATCGGCCGTGTTCCAGGTGTTCAGCGGTGAGGGCACGGTCACCCTGGGCGATGCCCAGCACCGTGTCGGCACCGGCGATCTGTTCGTCGTGCCGTCGTGGACCACCCTGTCCGTTCAGGCCGAGACCGACCTCGACCTGTTCCGTTTCGCCGACACTCCGATCTTCGAGCGGCTGCACCAGGATCGGGTCGAGGTCGACGCCCCGGACGGGGGGCTCTCGTGAAGCTCGCCACCCTCAGGTTGCCGGGCCGCACGACGGCCGTCCGCATCGACGGTGACCACGGCACCGACCTCGGCGTTCCCGACGTCGGTGCGGTTCTGGGACGCCGTGACTGGCGACGCTGGGCCGCCGGCGTCGCCGGTAAGCGACTCCCGCTTCCCGGTGCCGGCCATTCCGGTGCCGACGGAACCCTGGACGCCGCCGGCAACCGCCCTGTGGACAACGCCCACGAAGGTTCCGGCGCGTCGTCATACGCGCCTGTGGTGCTCCGCCCGGGAAAGATCATCTGTGTCGGGTTGAACTATGCCCCGCACATCCGCGAAATGGGCCGCGAGCTGCCCGAGTACCCGACGTTCTTCGCCAAGTATCCCGAGGCGCTGATCGGGGCGCACGACGACATCGAGCTGCCGCCCGAGGCGCCGGACGCCGTCGACTGGGAGGCCGAGCTCGCCGTC
Source organism: Phytoactinopolyspora halotolerans (assembly GCF_010550675.1). Lineage (GTDB taxonomy): Bacteria > Actinomycetota > Actinomycetes > Jiangellales > Jiangellaceae > Phytoactinopolyspora > Phytoactinopolyspora halotolerans. Next base: position 15,838 of record NZ_JAAGOA010000034.1, read on the forward strand.
GTCGTCGGAAGCCGCCTGCGTCGTTCGAACGAGGGCGAGGCCGCCGCGGCGATCGCCGGCTACTCGGTGCTGAACGATGTGACCATGCGTGACTGGCAGTACCGGACGCCGCAATGGCTGCAGGGCAAGACGTTCGAGGGCACGACGCCGTTCGGGCCGCTCATGGTCACACCCGACGAACTGGGAGCATCGGGCGAAGCCGACCCGAAGCTTGCCGACGGCGTCGCACTGGACCTGTCCTGCGACGTGGACGGCGAGGTCATGCAGCGTGCCAACACCCGAGATCTGGTCTTCTCGCCCGCGAGGCTGCTCGCCTACGCGTCGCAGATCCTGACGCTGAACCCGGGCGACGTCATCGCCACCGGTACGCCGGGCGGTGTCGGGCACGCCCGCGAGCCGAAGCGTTACCTCGCCACGGGTTCGACCGTCGTCACCCGCATCGGCGGCGTCGGCGAGCTTCGCAACAGGGTGACGACCGCCTGATCGTCGCCGAGCGGTGACTCCGGCCTTATCGCCGCGGTCCGGTGCGACGGACGGCCACGAGCACATCGACGCCCACAGGGCGTGCATACTGACCGGACGACATCACACGGATCGACACGCCCACACATGGACACGGGACGAACATGGACACGCGTATCTGGATGGACGACGGCACGGCCCTGCTGCTCGAGCGGATCGATGCACTCCCGCTGGACGAGCCCGGCGCCGGCGCCGAACCCGTGCCAGGGCTCAAGGGCTGGAGCCGCGGACACCTGCTCGCCCACATCGGTTACAACGCTCAAGCCTTGCAACGGTTGGCGCATTGGGCACGGACCGGCGTCGAGACGCCGATGTACGCCAGCACGGAGTCGCGCAACGCCGAGATCGAGGAGGGAGCGAAGCGGCCACTCGGCGAGTTGGCCGGCTTCGTGCGCACCTCCGCCTCCGACCTCGCCCGCGCGCTGGACGACCTGCCGGGGCCCGCCTGGAAGGCGACTGTGCGCACGGCACAGGGTCGTGAGGTGCCGGCACGCGAGATCCCCTGGATGCGCACCCGGGAGGTGTGGATCCACGCCTTCGACCTCGATCCGGAGCACGTCTCCTTCCACGACTTCCCGGCTGACCTGCTCGACGCGCTGATCACGGATGTCGTCGCGATGTTCGGCCGCCGTGGTGAGGTCCTCGGCCTCACCGTCGCAGCCGTCGACCGCGACCGTACCTGGACCGTCGGCGATACCGGTGCCACCGTCGTCGTGCGCGGCGATCTGGCCGACCTCGCCGCCTGGCTGACCGGACGCGCATCCGCGGACAACCTCACGGTAAGCGGCGCGGAAGCTCCGCCCGACCTGCCGCCCTGGATCTAGGGAGCCCCGCCCCGACGTCCGCTGGTGCTCGCTTCTTGAGTGCTCGTAGCGCACAAGGGCGGCCATGACCGCCGTTGACGCAACTGGCGCTCAACAAGCCACGGTGGTTAGCCGGGACTCGACCTCGTGTGCCGGTATACGCCTCGTTCCCGGTACCACGGGTACGGGCGGTCCCGAGGTGCACGGTCCGCGATGACCTGCCGGAACCGGTCGGCCAGCGTCGCGCGCCGGTCACGCGCCATGTCCCAGCCGTACCGCACGACCTCGAATCCCGCCTCGCGCAGGCGCCATTCACGCTCGCGCTGTTGCCGGATGATGTGAGCAGCGTCGAGACGAACGTTGTACTTCAGGTCGCCGTCACCTTCGAAGACCAGCCACCGGTCGTCCAGGAGGTGGTCGGCGCGGAATCGTACGGCGCCGAGGTCAATCCACGGATTCGACACCGGAACCGGCAGTCCGTGCTCGATGAACGTCAAGCGGCCCAAGGTCTCAAGCGCGGACTCCGAGTACGGATCCGCATGTTCGACAGCCCAGCGCGCTTCGGCCGAACCGGGCCAGCCATGCATACCCGCCAGGACGGCCCGCAGCTCGTCGCGGCCGGTTCGGAGCGCTATCGCCGCATCGGCGAGAACCAGCGCCTGGTCGCGCGGTGCCGTCCGACCGACGTCGACGACGGCGCGCGGCACCGACACGACACCGCATCCGCCCACTTCATCACGGTGCTCGAGGGGAAGCAGAACGGACCGCACCCGACCGAACACGAAGTCACCCGACGCGGCAGCACCACGCGGGACCACCACCGACGGCAGATCAGGTGGCGGACCGATGGCGGGCAGCTCATGGATCGCTACGGCCGACCATCCAGCCGCGTATGCAGCCGGACCGCACGCCAGCGTAAACGCCCGGGAGCGCAGCGCGAACGCCGGCCACGGTGGCATCGCCTCGTACGCCTCGCGCGACGCGTACATTCCATACGCGAGGCGGATCAGGAAGCCGCCGCGGCGCAGTCGCGCGATCCGTCCCCGGTCGATTCCGGCATCGGCCGCTGCCTGCACGCTGACGAGCCCTCGCCCTGCGGCGAGCAGCTGTTCCACCTCGCCCGGCAGCCGGCGGATACGCGATGGCATTCAGCCATCATCACGAATGCCTCCACTCCATGGCGAGTGCCTGCGGATCCTGTGGATAACCCCGACTTTCGGCTGACTATTGTCCACAAAGGCCGCATGCGTATGGTCCAACAGCGAGCCTGGCCGCAGCTCCTTGAGTGCCAGTGGCGCACAGGGGCCGCCACGACGGCCGTTGGCGCAACCGGCGCTCAAGAAGCGGGCGGCGCGGGGCTGAGCCCTACGGTCAGGGCCGCACCTCGGCCAGTCCGCCGGGCAAGTCCTCCGGCCGGTGCTCGTCCGCCACCTCGGAGCCGTCGGCGGGGAGGTCCTCGGGCAACGTGTCACCAGGAGTCTCCGGGGACTCGGGTGTTTCCGGAGACCCGGGCGTTTCCGGCACCTCCACGTCCGGGGTCTGCACGTCCGGGACTTCCGGCAGGTCCGGCTTCTCGGGCATGTCGGGCCGCGGCGCCTCGTCATCCTTGCGGCATTCCTCCGGAAGATCCTCGGCCGGGGTGCCTTCGGCCAGATCCTGCACGATGTCGTCGGCGCGGCCCTCGGCCGCCGAGTCCTGCTTCGCTTCGAGATCCGGCGTGGAGTCGTCGCCCTCCTCGTCATCGGGGAAGACGCAGTTGTCCGGCAGATCCACGTCCGGCAGATCCACGTCCGGCAGGTCTACATCCGGCAGATTCACGTCAGGGACGCCGCCGGTGGCCTTCTCCGCCACGTCGACGCCGAATGCCTTGCCGCCCTCCACCGGGTCTCCGTCCGTGGCCCGGTCCGAGATCTCGTCTCCGTCCACGCCGTGATCCGCCGACGCTTCCGCTTCCGCTTCGGCCCGTGCACTCGCACCGTCCTTGTCGTGTGCCGCGGCGACCTGCGCTTCTGCGGTGGCCGAGGCCGCCTGCGGAAGGCCCGGGACGTCGACCACACCAGCGGCGTGCGCTCCACCGACCCCTACGGCGACGGCCGCGGTTCCGAGTACGGCCTTTCCGGCCACTGTGGCGACGAACGCGCCCAGCGTCTCCAACATTCGCTCTCTCCTGTCCCACGACGAACTTCCAACGACGCTCACGCGCACCGCCCACACGGCGACCGCCGCCCCGCAGCGGTGACGCCTCGCGGTGCGCGAGCCTCACTCAGGTGAACGACACAGATGCCCTCAGGGGGTACGCCCTCTTTCCGCCATACGTCCCGAAATCGGCGCGCCGCTGCTTGTTGAGCGTCCGTGGCGAACGCAGCCCGCCGAAGACATGGTTGGCGAAACGGACGCTCAACAAGCAGCGTCCCACCCGAGAGTCAACGTCCAGCCCGAGGCATCCAGCGAGGCTCAGGGGGCGGTCGGGAGCCTGAGCAGGGCCTGGACGGGAAGGTGATCCGACGGCGCGCACCCTCCCGGGGCGGACGGATTGATCGCGGCCGCGTCCGATGCGATACCCGGCGTGGTGAGAATCCAGTCGATGCGCTGCCCGCCCACGGCCGGCTCGCGATAGGCAGTGAACGTGGCGTAGGCGGGCGTGCGCCGGTCCCGAGCCTCCAGCCACACGTCCCGCAACTCCGCGGCCAGCAGCCGGCGGTACGCGTCGCTGCGCTCGGCAGGCGCGTTGAAGTCGCCGGTGACGATCGTGGGGACGGGGGCGAAGGACCGTACGGTCGAACCGAGCAGGTCCGCCCCGCGCACCCGGGCCTTTTCCGAGGAGTGGTCCAGATGGGTGTTCACGACGACGAACTCGCCACCGGTCCCGCGGTCGGTGAACCGCACCCACGTCGCCATCCTCGGGATACTGTTTCCCCACGTCCGCGACGCCACCACCTCCGGCGTGTCGGAGAGCCAGAAATGCCCGTGCTCGCGTGGTTCCAGCCGCCGCGCGTCGTAGAACACCGCAGTGAACTCGTCTCGCGTTCCGCCGCGGCGGCCTTCGCCGATCCACTCGTAGCCGCCCGGCAGATCAGCGGCGATGTCCCGCAGCTGGTCGATGACACCCTCCTGGGTGCCGGCGACCGTCGGCCTCTCCCTGCGCAGGAGCTCCGACATCGCCGGACGGCGGTCTTTCCACAGGTGCCCGGGATCGTTCGCGGGGTAGCGGAGGTTGTACGACATGACGTGCAGCGCATCGCGCGGCGCCGGACCGATGAGGCAGGGGGCCGATCCGGTGCCGGACGGCTCATCATGGGCGGTCATCGATCACCACTCTCCCGCATCGGCGATCACGGCGTTCTCCGTCCCCCAAGGACACCTCCCCGGTCGAGCCACCGACGTCACCGCTGTCCCGGTGTGCCGCTGCAGTGAGCGCTACAGGTGCGCGCCGCCCGTGGCGTCGAGCACCTGTCCGGTCACCCATCGCCCGTCGTCCGAGCACAGAAACGCCACCACACCGGCGACGTCCTCGGGTTCACCGAGCCGCTTGAGCGCGGAGAGCTCCCTCGCGTAGTCGGCGAATCCGGGATTCGCCCGCATCTGATCGCGGGTCCGGTCGTTGACGACGACGCCGGGCGCCACGGCATTCACCGTGATGCCGCGTGACCCGAGTTGCTGCGCGAGCTGGAAGGTGAAGACCTCGAGCGCACCCTTGGTCATCGCGTAGGGCATGATCGCGGGCATCGCGATGCGCGCGACGCCGGACGAGATATTGACCACCCGCCCGCCGTCGCGCAGTCGCGGCAGCAACCGCTGCGTCACGAACAATGGCGCGCGCACATTGACGGCGAAGAGGCGTTCGTACTCCGCGAGGGTGAGACTCTCCACGTCGCTGGACTCACCGACTCCGGCATTGTGCACGACGATATCCAGTTCGGCAGGCGCAACGTGGCTACCCAGCACTGAGTCAAGGCCCGCCAGCACGGACTCCGGCGCGTCGTCGGCGGCGAGGTCCGCATGGATCGCGACGGCGTGGCCGCCGTGCCGCTCGATCTCGTGCACTGTTTCCTTGGCGCCCTCCGCGTCGCTGTTGTAGTGCACGGCGACGACCGCACCGTCCTGGCCAAGGCGGACGGCCAACGCTCGGCCTATACCCTTGCTCGCCCCGGTGACCAGGGCGTTCTTCCCCATGAGTGGTTTCGACATGGTGAGTCCAATTCGGGAGTGAACGATCCAGATATCGACCGTAGCAGATCTGGAGCGGTTACTCTAGAATTCTGTTCATGCCCCACCCACGCGGACGACCACGCTCCTTCGATGAGGCCGCGGCGCTGGACCGGGCCACACGTGTCTTCTGGGCACAGGGTTACGAGCCGACCTCGATGAGCGACCTCACCGAAGCGATGGGCATCTCGCTTTCCAGCCTGTACGCCGCGTTCGGCTCCAAGCGTGAACTGTTCCGCCGGGTGGTCGAGGACTACCAGGCCCGGTTCGGCATGGACGTGCCGGCGATGCTCGCGGAGGCCGCCACCGCGCGCCAAGGGGTCAGTGCGATGCTGCACACCGCCGCACGCACGTATACCGGCTCCGACCATCCACCTGGTTGCCTGATCATCAGCGCCGCGAACAACTGCGGCGAGGAGTCCGCCGACGTCCGCGCCGACTTGCGCCACCGCAGGAAGCGCAACGTCGCAGCGCTGGCGGATCGCATCGACACCGACATCGCCCGGGGACTGGTGCCGCAGCAGACAGAGCCGCACGCACTGGCGAGCTTTTACGCGGCCGTTCTCCAAGGCATGTCTCAGCGCGCGCAGGATCACGCGACGGAGGCCGACCTACAGACCATCGCCGACACGGCGATGCAGGCGTGGCCGGATGCACAAGCCGGCACGAGCGGGCGCGCCGGACGATAACCACATCATGCCGCCTTCGGGCCACCGACCAGGGCGTCCCAGGCCGTCATGGCCGATTCCACGATCGAGTCGAGCTGCTCCTTGGACGCACCGTCGCGCGCCTCGACAGCCATCCCGTGCAGGACCGTGCCGAGGAAGGCCGCGACGGCCGACACGTCAACGTCGGGGCGCAGCTCCGCCTCGGACTGCGCGCGCCGGAGCCGTGCCTCGATGGCGGCGACGGTCTGGCGGCGCAACTGGGCCAGGTGGTCGCGAATGCCCACATTCTTCTCGCTGCAGTTGGTCGCGGCCAGCACCATCATGCATCCGCCCGGCCGATCCGCCCGCACATGCAGGTCGGCGTTTCCCCGCAGCATCGCCTCGACGGCGGCGCGGGCACTCGGCTCGCCACTGAGCGCCCGGTCCGTCGCAGAACCATCGGTGTCCCGGTACAGCGCCACCGCTTCGCGGAACAGCTCATCCTTTCCGCCGAAGGCCGCGTAGAGGCTGGGCGCCTTGATGCCCATCGCCGTGGTCAGATCACTGATGGACGTCCCCTCGTAGCCGTGCTCCCAGAACAGCCACATCGCCTGCCGCAGCGCCGCGGCCCGGTCGAACCGGCGCGGGCGACCGCGCTCAGCCACGCCGCTCACCTCTCTCCGTGACGCGTGTTTGACGTGTCGTCGTCGCCTTGATACTAATTTATTTATCGATCGCTACAAAATAAGGAGTCTCATGCCTGACCTCACCGGACAGGTGGCCTTCGTCACCGGGGGAAGCCGCGGGATCGGCGCGGCCATCGCCACACGTCTCGCCCAGGACGGAGCCGACGTCGCCTTCACCTACCGCGCCGACAAGCGCAGCGCCGACGAGACGGCCGGCCGCATCCGCGCCGCCGGTCGCACGGCGCTGGCCATTCAGGCCGACAGCGCGGAGCCGCACGCCGCGACCGAGTCCGTGGACACCGTCGTGCGAAACCTCGGACGGCTGGACATCCTGGTCGCGAACGCCGGGATCTTTCCGAACGGCCCGCTCGACGACGTCACCCTTGACGAGATCGACCAGACCCTGGCCATCCACGTCCGTGCGCCCCTTCTCGCGGCACAGGCGGCAGCGGCGCACATGGGCGACGGCGGCCGGCTCATCGCCATCGGAAGCTGCTATGCCGAGCGCGTGCCGGTACCCGGCGTGACGCTCTACTCGATGACGAAGTCCGCGCTGACCGGACTGGTCAAGGGGCTCGCCCGCGACCTCGGGCCGCGTGGCATCACCGCCAACGTGGTGCACCCCGGCCCGACGGACACGGACATGAACCCGGCCGACGGCCCGGACGCGGAAGCCGAACGCGCGCTCACGGCGCTCGGACGATACGGCACGGGCGCGGACGTGGCCGGCATGGTGGCCTTCCTTGCCAGCCAGGAGGGTGCCTGGGTGACCGGCGCGTCGTTCGCCGTCGACGGCGGATACGCCGCATGAGAGCCCACACGGAGACGGAGGCGTGCCGGTGGCATGGATCGTACTGATCGCCGCAGCATTACTGGAGACGGTATGGGCGATCGCACTGAAGAAGTCCGACGGGTTCTCGCACGTCTGGCCCAGCACCATCGGCATCGCCGCGGCGGTGACGAGTTTCGTGCTGCTCGCGCTCGCGTTGCGTAGCCTGCCGGTCGGCACGGCGTACGCCGTGTGGGTCGGCCTCGGTGCGGCCGGCGTGGTCGCGGCGGGGATCGCGGTGTTCGGTGACGACGCGAGCCTGCTGCGGATCGGCGCCGTGGCGCTCATCTTGATCGGCGTCGTCGGCCTGCGCGTCCTGGGTGAATGAACGACGCCGGGCTCAGGCGGGAGCCACCAGAAAGGAGAGGGCCAGCACCAGGAACGCGGCCGCGCTCATGCCGTTCATCGTCCGTTGCCAGCCGGGCCCGATCAGCGGTTGGACGCCGCGCCCGACAGTGAACACCACGGCTGCCCACCACATCACGACGAACCCCAGCGTCGTTCCCGCCAAAACCATGGTCTGGGCGGTGACGCTACCGTCCGGCGAGACGAACTGCGGGATGACTCCGACGAAGAACAGCACGGCTTTGGGGTTGAGCAGATTCGTGGCGACGCCGTCCCGGTACGGATGGACGGCGAAACCGTCGGTGCGCGGCGCCGTGTCCGCGTCCAGGTGTTCTGGCGGCGTGGACACCTCCCGGACGTCGCCGTCGCCGCGTGCGCGAACGCCGTCGCCGCGTGCGCGAACGCCGTCGCCGCGTGCGCGAATGCCAGCGCTACGCAGCACGGATCTGAATCGCTGCTCGTCCGAAGCGGCGCCGCCCGCGGCCGACCCGGTCTCCGCGGACCGCGGCATTGACGGTGCCTTCGCGGACCTGGCCAGAAATGCACGGAGAGCGCCGACGCCCAGCCACGCGAGGTAGCCGGCGCCGGCGTAGCGGACGGCGTCGAGCAACGCGGGACGGGCGGCGAGGAGCGCGCCGACTCCGACGGCCGCAAGCGTGGTGTGCACCATCAACCCGGTGACATTGCCGGCGGCGGCGCGGATTCCCGCGCGCGTGCCGGTCAGCGAGTATCTGACGATGACGAAGAAGTCCGGCCCGGGGACGCACAGAACGATCACGAGGACGCCGACGAAGGCCGGCCACCGATCTGGCCACATAGAGTCAGACTGCGAACACATCCGGGCATAGGCAAGGACGCCCGGATAGAATCCGGATAATGAGCGAATCTGTACAACTGGATCCGGTGGACTGGCAGATTCTGTCCATCCTTCAGGACGATGCGTCGATCACCAACAAGGCTCTGGCGGACCGGGTCGGCCTGCCGACGTCGTCGTGCCATGAGCGCGTGCGACGACTCCGGACGGCCGGGGTCATCGACGGCATCCGAGCGTCCGTCAACCCCGCCGCTGTCGGACGGGGCCTCCAAGCATTCATCGCCGTACGCCTCCGTCCGCACCGGCGCGACATGATCGAGAGCTTCACGGCGGCGGTGCTGGAGCTCCCCGAAACGCTGGCCCTGTACAACGTCTCAGGACCGGAGGACTTCTTTCTGCACGTCGCCGTCGTCGACAGCACCGATCTGCAGCGACTCATCATCGACGATCTCGCCTCTCGACCGGAGATCGCCCACTGCCAGACGCACCTGATCTTCGACCGGCCGCTCGTCACATCGATGCGACCGTACCCGGACACCCACACCGGCCCGACCACAGGATGGCGCAACCGCGGATCCACCCCGTGATCACCGGCCCTCTGGCGCGCCTAGATTACCGACAACAAAAACTGTCTTGACAATTTGATTTGTCGGTGCGATGGTTGGTCCATGTTCGATGTGACAGTGATCGAAAACGCGGCGGCAGCCGAGGCATCGCTGGACCCGGTCCGCGCCCGGCTTCTGGCCGAGCTCTCCGAGCCGGGCTCGGCCAGCACGCTCGCCCGAAAGGTGGGGCTGCCGCGGCAGAAGATCAACTACCACCTGAAGACGCTGGAACGGCACGGCCTGGTCGAACTTGTCGAAGAACGGCGGAAGGGCAACGTCACCGAGCGCGTGATGCGCGCCTCGGCCGCGTCGTACGTGATCTCACCTGCCGCGCTCGGTGCCGTCCAGCCCGATCCATCCCGAGCACCCGACCGGCTCTCCGCGCGCTGGCTGCTCGCCGTGGCATCTCGGCTCGTTCGGGACGTCGGATCGCTGATCACCGGCGCCGCCAAGGCGAACAAGCGGGTGGCGACGTTCGCCATCGACGGTGAGGTGCGCTTCGCGTCGGCCGCCGACCGGTCGGCGTTCGCCGAAGAACTGGCCACGGCGGTGACCGCTCTCGTCAGCAAGTACCACGACGAGTCGGCGGAGAGAGGACGCACGCACCGGATCGTCGTCGCCGTACATCCCAGCGTCTCCGACGACGCCGCACCCCCCTTCACGGACAAGGAACAGTGAGATGGGCCATCAGTTCGAGGGACATCAGGAAGCTCGGGTCGACGCCACCGCCGAGGAGGTGTGGGAGGCGATCGCCACCGGCCCCGGCATCGATTCGTGGTTCATGGGACGCAACGAGGTCGAGGGCGGCCAGGGCGGGGCGGTCCGGACGGCCTTCGGCGGTTACGCCCCGGAACACCGGATCACGGAATGGCGGCCCGGCGAGCGGTTCGCGTACCGGAGCGACGACGCGCCGGACGGCCGGTTCATCGCCTACGAGTTCATGATCGCCGGGCGCGACCGGGGAAGCACCGTGGTGCGCATCGTCACCAGCGGTTTTCTCCCCGGCGACGACTGGGAAGACGAGTACGACGCGATGCTCAAGGGCGGCGAACTCTTCTTCCACACGCTGGTGGAGTACCTTTCCCACTTCGCTGGGCGCCACGCGACGCCCGTCACCGCGTTCGGCCCGCCGGTGGCCGACTGGGACCACGCCTGGGCGACGCTGCGTCGCGCCTTCGGATTGGCCGAACCTGTCGACGTCGGCTCCGCTGCCCGGTTCGCCGGTGTGCCGACGAGCGCAGGCCGCACCGGTGACGATGACGGCGACGGCGACGGCGAACCCGAGACCACCCTGGTTGACGGCGTCGTCTACTTCACCAACGCCCACACGCTGGGCATCCGCACCGACGATGCGCTCTACCGGTTCATGAAGGGCTTCCACGGCCCGATGATCGCCAGCCACCACATCTTCGCCGGCACCGACCGGGAACCGGCGGAGCGAGCCTGGACGGACTGGCTGGCGCGGGCCCTGACCACGCGTTGAACAACACTCGGAGGGAAACCACCCATGTACACCACCACCTCGAACGACGGCACCACCATCGCGTACGACCGAACCGGCGACGGCCCACCCGTCATCCTGGTGGACGGCGCGCTCTGCCACCGGGCGTTCGGACCTGCCGCTCCCCTCGCCAAGCAGCTGGCCGACCGGTACACCGTGTACACCTACGACCGTCGCGGCCGCGGCGACAGCACCGACACACCGCCGTACGCCGTGGAGCGAGAGATCGAGGACATCGAGGCGCTGATCAAAGAGGCGGGCGGCTCCGCCTTCCTGTACGGCATCTCGTCCGGAGCCGCGCTCGCCATCGAGGCGGCCAACCGCGGCATCGGCGTCACCCGGCTCGCGACGTATGAAGCGCCGTACCTGGTCGACGAGACCGCGCCGCCGGAGCCGGCCGACTACCGCGAACGGCTCGAAGCGAACATCGCCGCCGGCAAGCGCAGCGACGCCGTGCGGCTGTTCATGAAACTGGTCGGAACGCCCGGTTTCGCCGTCGTCATGATGCGCATGATGCCGGTGTGGAAGAAGCTGAAGGCCGTCGCGCACACCCTTCCGTATGACCACGAGATCCTCAAGGTGGGCCGCCATCGTCGCCCGTTGCCGGCGGACCGCTGGACGTCGGTCACCATGCCGACGCTGGTCATGGCCGGCGGAAAGAGCCCGGACTGGATGCGCAACGCACAGACATCGCTCGCCGACGTCCTGCCGAACGCCGAGTACCGGACCCTGGAGGGCCAGACCCACCTGCTCAAGCCCGAGGCCGTCGCGCCCGTACTCAAGGGGTTCTTCACCTCGAGCCCGTGATCGTCAACCCCTGGCCGGACTTTCACCGGAGCAACGGCTGATGATCATCGGAGCCTCGGCAAGGCGGTGGCGATCCGTTCCAGGTCGGCGACCGCGTTGCCCGGCGGGACGTAAACGATGATCTCGCTGATACCCATCGACACATGCTGGTCGACGTTCCGGACCAGCTCATCGACCGACCCCTCGAACCGCAACTGGCTGGAACGCCGGATCTCCTCGGGGTCGCGGCCGACGTCGTCGCAATGCCGGTCCAAGACGGCGGAGAGATCGGCGATCTCCTCCGCATCGGCGTTGGGCACGTTCCACACGTCGGCGTACTGAGCCGCGATCCGCAGGGTCCGCTGACGGCCCCGCCCACCCACCCAGATCGGCGGGTAGGGCCGCTGGACCGGCTTCGGGTTCGCATACGCCTCGCTCAGCCGGTAATGCCGGCCGTCGAACGTCGCGCGCTCCTCGGTCCACAGCGCACGGACCACCTGGCACGCCTCCTCGAACCGGTCGATCCGCTCCCGCAGGGTCCCGAACTCGATGCCGAGCATGGTGTGTTCTTCCTCGACCCACGCCGCGCCCAGCCCGAACTCCAGCCGTCCGGCGGAGAGGTGGTCCACGGTGACGGCCATCTTCGCCAGCACCGCCGGATGCCGGTAGGTGTTGCCGGTCACCATGCAGCCGATCCTGATCCGCTCCGTCGCCTGCGCCATCGCGCCCAGCAACGTCCACGCTTCGAAGACGTCGCCGGGCAGCACATCGGGCTCGGGAGGCAGCGCGGCGAAATGGTCGTAGTTCCACAGATGGTCGAATCCGGCCTCGTCCGCGGTCTGCCAGAACGCCGTGAGCTCATCGATGGTGGTCAGCTGCTGGCTGAGCTTGACGCCGATATGCAGCGGATGGGATGCGGTCATGTTCCCTTCTCTACCGCACGCCGCGTCGGCGCATCGCATCGGGATCCGATCCGGGCGCGCCCGGGCGATGAGTTTTCGCCGGCGGCGCGGTCACTACATGTGACGGCATCACGAAGCCCCCACGCGGGACGAGGAGAAGGAGCACCGATATGGCGAAGGCTTCCCTGGGCAGCATGTTGCTCTCCAGCACCGATCCGGAGCGGTTGCACACGTGGTACGCGGCCGCCCTGACGCCGAACGACGACGCGCGGGTCGGCGATTACCGGGTGCTCAAGTTCGGCGAGTTCTACCTCATGTTCGACAACCGCGACGACGTCACGGAGAAGAACCGCGAGCCGGGACGGATGATTCTCAACTTCGACGTGGAGGATGCGCCCGCGGTCGCCGCGCGCATGGACAGCATGGGGGCGGCGTGGCTGTCACCGCTGGAAGACCGGGACGGGAGTTACTTCGCCACCGCGATCGACCCGGACGGCAACTACGTCCAGATCGTCCAGATCAGTGAAGAGCACCAGGCGGCGATGGAACGCATGACCGAGGCGAAGGAGTGACGACGATGTTCCGTGACACCAAGGCCTTCAGCGGGTTCTCCGTGAACGACCCCGAGGCCGCCCGCACGTTTTACGGCGAGACGCTCGGCATGCACGTGACCGACGTCGAAGCGATGCCAGGCTACGGACTGCTGACGCTGCACGTCGCCGGCAGCAACAACATCTTGATCTACCCCAAGCCGGACCACACGCCGGCGACGTTCACCATCCTCAACTTCCCGGTGGAGGACATCGACACGGCCGTCGACGAGCTCACCGCCCGCGGTGTGGAGTTCCTCCGATACCCGCAGTTCGAGGACGCCATGGACGACAAGGGAATCGTCCGCGCCGGACCCGGCGAAGGTCCGCAGATCGCGTGGTTCACCGATCCCGCCGGAAATGTTCTCTCTGTCCTTCAGGAGGCATAGAGTGCCAACCATGACGGAAACGCGCGCCACGACGGGTACCCGCGCCGAGAGCGGCACACCGGTCGAGACCAGAACGCCGGTCAACGACGACGAGTTCGCCCGCCTGGCGGATCCCTACCGGCGCGAACTGATGGCGCATTGCTACCGCATGCTCGGTTCGGTGCACGATGCGGAGGACCTGGTCCAGGAGACCTACCTGCGCGCGTGGAAGGCCTACGACAAGTTCGAGGGCCGGTCGTCGCTGCGCACCTGGCTGCACCGGATCGCGACGACGGCGTGCCTGACCGCGCTGGAAAGCCGGAACCGGCGTCCGCTGCCCACCGGACTGGGCGCCCCGAGCTCGCATCCTGCCGACGACATCTCCGAGCAGGCCGAGGTCCCGTGGCTGGAGCCGGTCCCGGACGACATGGTCGTCTCCGACGGTGCCGATCCGGCGGCGGTCGTGACGTCGCGGGAGAGTGTCCGGCTGGCGCTGATCGCAGCGCTGCAGCATCTACCGCCTCGGCAGCGTGCTGTGCTCATCTTGCGTGACGTGCTCAAATGGCGCGCATCCGAGGTCGCAGACGCGATCGGGATCTCCACGGCGGCGGTGAACAGCCTGCTCCAGCGGGCGCGCGCCCAGCTTGAGGAGGCCGCCCCGTCCGAGGAGGACACCACGCAGCCGACGTCGGCCGAACAGCTCGAGCTCCTCGAGCGTTACGCCAAGGCGTTCGAGACCTATGACGTCGAGGGAATGGTCAAACTGTTCACCTCGGACGCCGTGTGGGAGATGCCGCCGTTCCCGACGTGGTACCAGGGGCCGGAGAACATCGTCGGTCTGGTGCATCACCAGTGCCCGGCGCAGGGGCCCGGCGATATGCGCATGGTCCCGACGTTCGCCAACGGCCAGCCCGCGTTCGCCACGTACATGCGCGGCGAGGACGGCGTCTACCGGAAGTTCGGTCTGCAGGTGCTGACACTGCGCGACACCAAGGTCTCGCACGTGGGCATGTTCTTCGACGTCAGCCTGTTCGGAGCGTTCGGACTGCCGGACACGTTGCCGGCGGACACCGTGCCCGCTCCCACGGATTGAGCCTGGCGATGACCGCACAGCCCGTGACGGCGACGCTCACGGGCGGAGTTGAGCTGCTGGAGCGGGCGATCACCTATACCCGCAGTAACCTGCAGCTCATCACGCCCGGTGACCTGACCGACCCCACGCCCTGCCACGGCTGGGACCTCGCCGCCCTGCTCGCCCATATGGAGGATTCGCTCGACGCTCTCTGCGAAGCGGCGGACTTCGGCCGGATCGATCTCGACGACGGCGCCGACCGCCCCTGCATTGAGAGCGCCGCAGCGAGTGACGTCTGTGTCCGGCTGCGTACACGCGCGATCAGGCTGCTCAACTGGTCCGCTACGGCGCTCGGCGACGAGCCGATCGCGATCGCCGAGCGGCCCCTGACCGCGAGCATCGTCACCGCCACCGGAGCGCTGGAGATCACCGCCCACGGGTGGGACGTGGCGCAGGCCTGCGGCACCGACCGGCCGATCCCGGAGGAACTGGCCGAGGAGCTTCTCGCCGTGGCGCCGTTGCTGATCACCGACGCCGACCGGCCCGCGCGGTTCGCGGCACCGCGAGACGTACCCGAGTCCGCCGCTGCCGGCCACCGCCTGCTCGCCTTCCTCGGCCGCGAGGCGCGCGGCTGAGGAAGGGCCGGCCGCTGCACCGCCCGGCCACCCCACCCGGACCCGGGCAGTACCGCCTGCGCAGTCCCGTGCACCCGGCGGCGATTGCTCGCCAGCCGACTGGTTACTACCAAGGGCAGCAGCGTCGGAAGGTGGCGTACCGTGACCGAGACCGTTCGGCTTGGCACCATCGCAGGGGTCCGGGTCGGCCTGCACTGGAGCGTCCTGGGTATCGTCGTGCTCCTGGTGTTCGGCCTGGCCGGTGGCCTTCTCCCGGAGCAGTTCCCCGGCGAGCCGGCCGCCGCGTACATCCTGGCGGCGCTCGTCGCCACCGCCCTGTTCGTCCTGTCCCTGCTCGCCCACGAGGTGGGCCACGCGGTGGTGGCGACCCGCAACGGGATCGAGGTGGAAGGCATCACGCTGTGGCTGCTCGGCGGCGTGGCAGGGCTGCGTGGCGAAGCCAAGGACGCCGCCACCGACTTCCGGATCGCGGGCGTCGGACCGCTGATCAGCCTCGGCCTGGGTGGGGTGTTCCTCGCGGCCACCTGGGCGTCGATCACCCTCGACGCCCCCGATCTGGTCAGCGGCGTACTCGGTTACCTGACGACGATCAACGTGCTGCTCGCGCTGTTCAACCTGATTCCGGCGGCGCCGCTCGACGGTGGCCGCATTCTGCGGGCCATGTTGTGGGCATGGCGCGGAGACCGGCCGCAGGCTCAGATCTGGTCGGCACGGGCGGGCCGCGTCTTCGGCCTGATCCTGATCGCGCTCGGGTTGTTCTCCCTGTTCAGCGATTACGGCGGTGGCCTGTGGTGGATCCTGATCGGCCTGTTCGTCGTCACGATGGCGTCGGCGGAGGAACACCACGCCCGGATGGGTGCGGTGCTGGCCGGGCTTCGCGCACGCGACATCATGACCGCGGATCCCGACACCGCCGACCCGGACCAGGACGTCGCCGAGTTCGTCCACGACGTCGCCATGGTCCGGCGGCACTCCGCCTTCCCGTTGCTCAGACCCGGCGGCGAGGTGCAGGGCATGGTGACGCTGAATCGCATCCGCTCGGTTCCGCGGGAGCAGCACAGCGAGACGACGCTCGGTGAGATCTCCTGTCCCATCGCCGACGTCCCCGTCATCCGGCCCGACGAGCTGGTATCCGACATCCTGGTCCGGCTGAGCGGCTGCGCCGACGGGCGCGCCCTGGTGATGGACGGCGGTCGCCTGGTCGGGATCATCTCGCCCAGCGACGTCAGCCGGGCGGTGTCGCTGCGGGGCATCGGCGTCGACGACTTCAACGGTGCCGACCTCACCTACCGGCGTGGCTCCGACATGGGGAGCCCACGGAGTTAGCCGGGAACGGTGCCGTATACCGTCGTCCTCTATGACGATCGTTCATCCGATTGAGCATGCGTGGATCAGCACGGGCGACACCGGCGCACAGAATTACGACGAGTTCGCCGACGACGCCGAGATCACGGCCGTCATCGAGGCGAACCCGAACAGCGCGCTGGCGGTGGAGATGCCCCACCGGGCGCCGGACAGCGTCGGGAAGACATTCGCCGACTCGCTGCCGGACGCCGTGCAGCGGCTCGAGCAGGCCAAGGCGGACGGACGCTACGCCGGCGCGGCGAACGTCATCGTGCTCTACCGGATCACTGACCCGGATCCGGCACGTACCGCATACGGCATGTTCTGCCTGGTCGACACGGATCAGATCTCCACCCGGGCAGACGAGCCCGGCCTGGTGATCCGGAATGAGGACGTGTTCATCGAGAAGGTGCGCGAACGCGTCGCCCTGGCCGAGGCCACCGGCCATCTGCTCTCGCCGGTGCTGCTGATGCAGACCGGCGCGGGAGACGAACTGCAGGCCGAACTCGCCGCGGCGTGTGCGGCCGCGGGTGAGCCGGCCGCGACCGACGTGGACCACGGCGGACGCACGCACGCGATCTGGCCGTTGCCGCCCGGAGCGACGGCGGACCGGCTACGCGAACTCGCCGGCGGCGGCGAGCTGGTGGTCGCCGACGGCAACCACCGCAGCCTGGCCGCTCAGACCGGAGGACTCACGCGGTTCCTCGCCGTGGTCACGACGCCGCAGTCGGTCACCATCGACCCGTACCACCGTCTGGTGCACGACCTGCCGATTCCGGCGGCAGCGCTGCTGGAGGAGCTGCGCGCCAAGGGAGCGACCGTCGAGGCGCTGACGGCACCGCCGGAGACGCCGGCCAGGGCGGGAACGGTGCATCTTTACGCCGGCGGCACCGGATACGCGGTCAGCCTGCCGTCCGCGGACGGCGAGGCTGTGACGGAACGCCTGGACCATGCGCTGGTGGAGCGGGTCGTGCTCGGCGATGCACTCGGCCTGGACCCCGGCGACAAGCGGGTCCGCTACATCGGTGGCGACTACCCGGCTAGCTGGCTGCGTGACGAGGTCGACGCCGGCCGTGCCGACCTGGCGATCCTGATACCGCCGGTGAGCGTGGACGACTTCGTCGCGGTCAACCTGGCCCGGCAGAAGATGCCGCGGAAGAGCACCTGGTTCACGCCGAAGGCGCGAGCGGGCCTGGTTCTGGCGCAACTGCACCAGGCAGGGTGAACGCCCGGCACGTGGCTGAACCTGCGCGGCACGCCGTCGGCGAGCGTCGGCGAGCCGGTCAGCATTCGGCCAGCCGGGACACCTCCAACGAGGATCCGAGCATCGACACGTTCACGCGGCCGTCGTCCGGTTCGACCGCGTAGCGGGTCACGTCGCCGTCGATCTCGGGCGACCCGAGTCGGGCCGCGTAGAAGTCCCACGCGTCCGGCGGTACCACGTCTTCACCGCCGCCCAGGACCAGCAGTTCGATACCGTCGTCGCCGCGAGCGAACGCCTGACCGGCTCCGCAGGTCGCGGGATCCATACCGGCCTCGCCGAAGACACTCACTGCCCAGGCGTCGTCGGCGGCATCGATCAGCGTCTGCGCCGGCGCGGACAACCCCTCGCCCTCGCCGTAGGCGTCCCGGATCTCCGGCGAGCGGGCCAGCACCAGCAGGCCGTCGTCGACCTTCACCGCCGGATACCGGGCATCGATGTCGGAGCTCTGCCCGCCGCCCACGTTCAGATAGCTGCCGTCACCCTCGTCATCGAAGCCTGCCTCAGCGTACGCCGCACCGAGCGCGTCGGGGTCCTGGCCGGTCGCGATCACCGTCAGTCCTTCGATCGGCAGGCTGACGACGATCTCGACCTGTCCGATGTCGATCGCGTCCAGGTGTGCGTTGCCGACCGGCGTGTTGAACGGCGCGATGACGGCCGCCAGCTCCGCCGCGAGCAGGGCCGGAGGATCCACCTCATCCTGGTGGAAGGTGACATCGGCGATGAACTCCGGGTACCGGCCCAGTGTGTCCCGGTCGAGTTCGTAGTGCTCTGCCAACGCGGCCACGTCCAGCACCAGCACTGACGCGGAACCACCAGGAAGCCCGTCGACCATGTCGGCCATCCGTTCCGCGGAATCGCCACTGTCACATGCGGACACCGCCGCCGAGGCCAGCAACGTGGGGAGAACAAGCACACGGTGACGAGCCATAGTGCCGATCCTATGGGCCGGATGCCGGCCGTGTCGCCCGTCGACTCCGGGCCCGCGCGAGGTGTTCATGCCGGTTTCACCTCACCACCGGATACGGCCATCTGCGCAGGTCGACGCGGCATGTGCGGGATGAGTCCGAACTGCCGCACATTCGATGCGCCATGTTCGTGCTCAATTCACTGTTTGTTCACGTCTGTGCGGCTTCCTTTACGTGGTTGTCCGATAAAAGGACAGACGTCGACGAAAGGTCGAATGGTAGATGGCGAGCACCCTAGTCGTTCGTGAGAGCGCACGCCGCGTCACTCACGTCGCCGCCCCTTCCCTTCCCGCCACCACCTCCGCAGTCGCACGGCAGCGCCGCACCCGCACCGTCGCCAACTGGCTGCTGGTCGCCGGCTTGATCTACCTTCTGATCAGCGCCGTCAGCATCATCGGCTCGGGGTTCAAGACGGCCACCGGGGACCAGGCGGAACAGCTGTTCCAGTTCGCCACCAACCCGATCGTCGGGCTGACGGTCGGCATCGTCGCCACGGCGCTGATCCAGTCGTCGTCGACGGTGACGTCGATCATCGTCGGCCTCGTGGCCGGCGGACTGCCGGTGAGCGTGGCGGTGCCGATGGTGATGGGCGCCAACATCGGCACCACCGTCACCAACACTCTGATCAGTCTCGGATACGCGCGCCAGAAGGACGAGTTCCGGCGGGCGTTCTCCGCGGCGACCGTGCACGACTTCTTCAACCTCCTCGCGGTCGCCATCTTCCTCCCGCTCGAGATCATGTTCGGATTCATCGAGCGGGTCGCGCTGTTGCTGGCCGAGCCGTTGGCCGGCGGCGGCGATTACTCGATGTCCGAAGCCAACGTGGTCAGCACGCTGACCTCGCCGGTCACCGATACGGTGGCCAGCGCGGCGGCCGTGCTGCCGACCACGCTCGAAGGCATCGCGATGATCCTCGCCGGCATGGCACTGATCCTCGTCGCCATCCGCTACGTGGGCCGGCTGCTGAAGTCACTGCTGGTTGGCCGCGCGCAGCGTATCCTCAATGCCTCGATAGGACGGGGCCCGCTCAGCGGCATGGCCTCCGGCTGCGCCGTCACCGTGCTGGTGCAGTCGTCCACAACCAGCACAAGCCTGATGGTCCCGCTCGCCGGATCAGGGGCGCTGAGTCTACGGCAGATCTACCCGTTCACGCTGGGCGCGAACGTGGGCACCACGGTCACAGCGCTGCTGGCGTCGACCGCCGTCACCGGGGTCCACGCCGTGCACGCGCTGGAGATCGCGCTAGTCCACCTGCTGTTCAACGTCTTCGCGCTGGCGCTCATCTACGGCGTGCCGGTGCTTCGTGAGATCCCGCTGGCCGGAGCCCGGTGGCTCGCCTCACTGGCGGTGAAGCAGAAGATGTATGCGGTGGCGTGGGTGCTCGGCACCTTCATCCTGCTCCCCGGCGCTCTGATCCTGGCCACGTCGCTGTTCTAAGCTCCCGGTGGAGCGGTGCCTATCGGTCCGGTCAGCAGACCGCCGTCGACGGGCAGCGTGACTCCCGTGATCCACGACGCGTCGTCGGACGCCAGAAAGGCGACCGCGGCAGCGACGTCATCTGGTTCTCCGACCCGGTCCAGGGGGTACAAGCGCCGTATGCGCTCCACCTGGTCGAGCCGTGCTTCCCCCATGTCAGTCCACACGCGGGTACGGATGGTGCCCGGGGCCACCATGTTGACCCGCACGGATCGAGCATCGGAACCCGAATGCCGCAGCGTGCGCCGACCATAGCGGACGGCCAGGTTCCGGGTGAGGTTCTCCAGGCCGGCTTTTGCAGTGGAGTAAGCGATGTCGCCGACGGCAGCCAGGCCGTTCACCGATCCTACAGAGACGATGCTGCCGCCGACCGGTGACGCCAGCAGATGCGGCAGTGCCGCCTGGATGCATCGGACGGCGCCTTGAAGGTTGAGATCGACTATCCGCCGCCAGTCCTCGTCGTCGAGGTCCTCGAACTCCGCGGCGAACGATCCACCGGCGTTGTTGACGAGCACGTCCAAGCGACCGAACCGCTCGAGGACGGCGGCGACGGCCGTGTGCACCGAGGACGTTTCGGTGACGTCACACGCCACCACCTGGACGCTGCTGTCTCCACCGACATCGCCACCGGACGCGGCGACCTCTCTCGCGGCGGTTTCCGCGGCCTCGACATCGACGTCGGCAAGCGCAACGGCGGCGCCCTCCGCGTGCAGCCGCTCCACAACGGCTCGCCCGATCCCGTGCGCCGCACCGGTCACGAACGCCACGCGGCCGACGAAGCGCCGCATTCCGCCCAATCCTCGGCCGTCCTGCGCGCCGTCCCCCGCATTCGGATGCACCATGGGAACTCACCCTAGCGAGGCGGTCTCGTCGTGAGGCGGGTTCGGTGTCCGATTCGTTCAAGACGAGCCGGGCCGGCCGCGCTTAGCGTGGGTGTCATGAAGCCACGAATCGCAGCAGTCGAACTGGTCGTCGCGGACATGGCCCGCTCCCTCGCGTTCTACCGGCGGCTCGGTCTGGACATCCCGGCCGAGGCCGACGCCCAACCGCACGTCGAAGCTGAACTCGGAGGAGGGATCCGCCTGCTCTGGGACACGGTGGAGACGATCCGCTCATTCGACCCTGACTACAAGCAGCCCGGCATCAGCCAGATTGCGCTCGCGGTCGACTGCGCCGAGCCGTCGGCCGTCGATGCGCTGTATAAAGACCTGGTCGACGCCGGTTATCCCGGCGAGCGTGAACCGTGGGATGCCTTCTGGGGCCAACGATACGCTTCGGTCAAGGATCCCGACGGCAACGATGTCGATCTGTTCGCCGCCCTGCCGTCCGACGACGCCTGACCTGCGCCGGGGACCTCGTTGGCCGCGTCACTCACCAGAGACGTAAAGGTCGTGCCCGTCAGGGCCTTCACGTCGCGGGCCAGGTGGGCCTGGTCGGAATACCCGGCCACGAGGGCCGCCTCGGCCGGCTGTCTACCGAGCCGGCCGAGATCCAAGGCCCGATTGAGGCGGATGATCCGCGCCAGCGTCTTCGGGCCGTACCCGAACGCGTCGAGGCTCCGCCGGCGCAGCTGCCGCTCGCTGAATCCGACGGCGTCGGCGACGCTCTCGACGCTCATGCCGCGCCCGAGCATCTCGACCGCGAACTCCGCTACCGGATCAGGCCGCGCGCCGTCAGCGAGCCTGTCGAGCACAACCTTCTCCAGAATCCGGGACGGAGGGTGCGCTGCCTGCCCGAGCCGCTCGGATAACCGTCGCACCTCCGCCGAGGGCCAGATCTGCGCGAGCGGCACGCGCTGATCCCGAACCTCACGCGCCGGCACGCCGATGACGCAGGGACCGACGCCGGCGGCGAACCGTAGCCCCACGTAGACACTCGGCGTCCAGGTGGTGTGGTAGGCCGCCGTGTCCGGCCCGGCTATCACCAGCTCGCCGTCGAGCCACAGCAGGTCCATGCACCCGTCGGGCAGCACCATGCGGTCTTCGCGCCGGCCCTCGGCTCGCGCGGTCCACACGACCGTGTGCTCGACGACCGACGGCCACTCCCGGTACATACTCCAAGCCTGGCACGCTCCACCGACAGCATCCAGGCGGAGACGTCGCCAATGTTACTGAGCTCGCATGCCCGCGATCGCCGGCGTCGACCGCGAAAACCGCGCTTCACCGACCATTCGCACCGGAGGGGTTGTCAAGATCGCCGTCATCTACGAAACTTCTTTTCACGTCAGCAGCCGATCTCAGGAAGTCTGAGAATTAGGAGGCAAGCCCATGGGCTCGCTCCGCGCCATCCTGACCGTGTTCACCACCACACTGCTGGCGGCCACCCTGGTCGCCGCCACACCCTCCGCCGCCGGCCCAGATGCCCGGGCACGCGCGTCCGACGCCGCCGCCCAGAATCGTTCCGCCGACACATCGGACGCCGTCGCCCCCGCGCAATGCGACATCGACCCGCCCACACCCAAGCGGCAGTTCCGGGCCATGTGGATCGCCTCAGTGCACAACATCGACTGGCCGAGCCGCACCGGCCTCAGCGTCTCCCAGCAGCAGGCAGAGTTCCGTTCCTGGCTGGATGTCGCCGAAGAGAACAACTTCAACGCGGTGATCGTGCAGATCAGGCCCACGGCCGACGCGTTCTGGCCGTCTCCGCACGAACCGTGGTCACACTGGCTGACCGGGACGCAGGGGCGCGATCCCGGGTATGACCCGCTGGAGTTCATGGTTGCCGAAGCACACAAGCGCAATATCGAGTTCCACGCCTGGTTCAACCCGTACCGGGTGGCGACGCACACCAACGTCAACAACCTGGCCGCAGGTCACCCCGTCCGGCAGAACCCGGACTGGGCCTTCGCCTACAACGGCCAGCTTTACTACAACCCGGGCATTCCCGCCGTCCGGGAGTTCGTCCAGGACGCGATGATGCATGCGGTGCAGAACTACGACGTCGACGGCGTCCACTTCGACGACTACTTCTACCCATATCCGGCAAGCGGCCAACAGATCCCTGACCAGGACACGTACAACCAGTACGGCGGCGGGTTCAGCAACATCGGCGACTGGCGGCGAAACAACGTCGACCTGCTCGTGCAGGAGATGAATGCACGGATCAAGCAGGCGAAGCCGCACGTCAAGTTCGGCATCAGCCCATTCGGCATCTGGCGGAACAGCTCCACCGACCCGGCCGGCTCGAACACCAACGGTCTGCAGTCGTACGACGCGATCTACGCCGACTCCCGCCGGTGGGTGACCGAAGGCTGGCTCGACTACATCAACCCGCAGATCTACTGGGAGATCGGCCATTCCGCGGCCGACTACGCAGTGCTCGTGCCCTGGTGGTCCGACGTCGTCAGCGGCACCGACGTGCAGCTCTACGTCGGCCAAGCCGCGTACAAGGTGGGTGACGGCGGCGCATGGAACGACGCCACGGAACTCAGCGATCATCTGCACCTCAACCGGAACCATCCCGAAGTCCGCGGCGATGTCTACTTCAGCGCCAAGGACGTGGACACGGACCGGCTGGGTTCGATCAGCCGCCTCACGGCAGACCACTACCGCCGACCGGCCCTGATCCCAGACATGCCCCAGCTGGGCGGCTCCGCGCCGAGTGCACCGTCGATCACCGACGCCGACCGGACCGGAAGCGGCGTATCGCTGACGATCAGCGGCAACGCCTCGTCGTACGCCGTCTACCGCTTCAACGGCGACACAACCGCCGATCCGTGCGACTTCGACGACGCGTCGCACCTCATCGGCACAGTGCGCGCGAGCGGCTCCGGCGCCACGTTCACCGACTCCACCGCCGACAGCCAGGGCTACACGTATTACGTGACCGCACTCGACCGCACGCAGCTCGAGAGCGAGCCGAGCGCACGTGCCGTCGTGCAGCCCGGGTCCGGCGGATCCTGGAGCATGACGATCGACGACGCCGACAGCGGCTTCACCGCCGGCGACAGCTGGGGCACATCGTCGTGGTCGTCCGAACGGCACGGTGACGGCTACCGGTACGCCGACCCGGTAGCCGCCAGCGACGTCGCCTGGTTCCTGGCGGACGTGCCGGCGAACGGAAGCTACCGGGTGGAGGTCTGGTACCCGTCGAACTCGGGCTACAACTCGGCGACCCCCTACATCATCGCCACGTCCGGCGGGAACGAGGTGGTGCGCGTGGATCAACGTTCCGGTGGCGGGCAGTGGGTCGACCTCGGCACGTTCACGCTGCCGGCGGGTGAGCGGAACGTCGTCGGGGTGAGCCGGTGGACGTCGACGAGCGGATACGTCGTCGCCGACGCCGTGCGGATCACCCGGGTGTGACGGCATCCGGCGGGGCGACCGCCCGTCGGACCGCCTCCCGCAGTTGACGGCGGCGCCGGTCATGGCCGGCGCCGTCGTCCTGCAGGTGTGTCGCGTAGGTGAGACTCACCGGTGACCAGCTATGCGACATAGCGATGACGAGCGCGTGCACGTCCCGCGGATCCATCGTCGGGTCGACCACCCCGGTCTGCTGAGCCTCCACGATCTCATCGATCTTGCTCTGGTGTGACTCATCGTCGGGCACCAGCTCTCCGTGCGGGCGGCGCTCCAGGCGCGCCCACATGGCCAGGCGGACGAGTGTCGGCGAGGTCAGGTAGAAGTCATAGAGGCGTACCGCATACCGCGGCAGGTCACCACCGGTCAACGGCACAGCGTCCATCAGCCCCACAAGGTGCTGGCGAAAGACGGCGTCGAACAACCCTTCCTTGCTGCCGAAGTATGCGTACAGCTGTGCCTTGTTCGCGTGGGCTGCCGCGGCGATCCGGTCCACCCGTGCGCCCGCGATCCCGTAAGCGGCGAATTC
Organism: Phytoactinopolyspora halotolerans; assembly: GCF_010550675.1. Classification (GTDB taxonomy): domain Bacteria; phylum Actinomycetota; class Actinomycetes; order Jiangellales; family Jiangellaceae; genus Phytoactinopolyspora; species Phytoactinopolyspora halotolerans. The sequence continues at coordinate 41,025 of NZ_JAAGOA010000034.1, forward strand.
GTCGGTCGCGGCGTCCAGCAGGCGACGTCGCGTGGCTTCGGCCCTTCCCATAGAACCACGATAACCAACTCGTTAGTTTGCCTCGCCACGTACCACCATTGTAGGTTCCGATAGAAACTAACCAGTTTGTTTGTTGTCGAAAAGGGACGGCGCCTACCCGCCCCGTGACCGCCACGAGGAATCCACCCACTCCACCCGCGAAAGCGAGCCATCATGCGCCTCACCACCGGATACGCCGCTCACGAACCCGGCGAACAGCTGCGTCCCTGGTCCTTCCCGCGTCGTGAGCTACGGCCGGACGACGTCGCGATCGAGGTCATGTACTGCGGCGTGTGCCATTCCGACCTGCACGCACTGCACACGCAGAAGTCCGAGTCCGGTCCGCTCGTCCCCGGCCACGAGTTCGTCGGCCGCGTCCGCGCCACCGGGGCGGCGGCGACGAGCTTCACCGAAGGAGACCTGGTCGCCGTGGGCAACATCGTCGACTCGTGCGGTGCATGCGCGATGTGCGGGGCGGGCCAGGAGAACTACTGCGCACGGTTCCCCACGTTGACCTATGCAGGTGCGGACCGATTCGACGGCAGCCTCACCCACGGCGCCTACTCATACGAGTACGTGGCCACCCAGCGGTTCGTCTACCCGCTGCCCGGCGGCCTCGACCCGGCGGCGGCCGCACCTCTGATGTGCGCCGGGGTCACCGTGTGGGAACCGCTCCAGAGCTCGGACGTCGGACCCGGCATGAAGGTCGGCATCGTCGGTCTCGGTGGACTCGGTCATCTCGCACTGAAGTTCGCCCGGGCGCTCGGCGCCGACGTCGCGCTGTTCACCACATCGAAGGCGAAGACCGACGATGCGCGCGCGTTGGGCGCAGACGAGGTGATCGTCACGGAAGACACCGATGCGCTGGCCACCCAAGCACATCGCTTCGACGTCATCCTCGACACGGCGTCGGCCCCACACGACCTCTCCCCATACCTGCGTGCCCTGCGGCTGGACGGCACACTGTGGGCGCTCGGTTCCCTGGGCTCAATGGAGTTCGACCCGTTGAGCTTGCTCATCGGCCGCAAGAGACTGGCCTCCGCAGGCAGCGGCGGCACCCCCGCGACGCGCGAGATGCTGGACTTCTGTGCACGGCACTCCGTCACCGCCGACGTCGAGGTGCTGCCCGCTGCCGAGGTCAACACGGCTCTGGATCGGCTTCGTCGCGGCGACGTGCGCTATCGGTTCGTGCTCGACCTGACCGACGGCGCGGCAAACGTCTAGCCACTTTCCTCACGTGACACGCATGAAACAGACGCAGCGTACGGTTCTTGTTGATCAGATCAACATCACCCTGAAGGGAAGCACCACGATGAGCGGAGCGCCTCCCGTCGTCCGTAGGCTCAGCGAGCTGCCCGCCTATCTCATTTCGCCACAGGACACCGTCCGATTGGCGGAGCTGGCCGGCCCGGATCACGGCAGCAGCACCAGCGTGTTCCTGGAGATCTGGGAGCCCGGTGGCGCGCAACCGATCAATTCACATGAGGACTCGGCGGAGATCTTCATCGTGCTGGCCGGCCAGGCTCAGGCACACAGCGACGACGACACGGTCGAACTCACGGCCGGAGACGTGCTCATCTTGCAACCGGGGTCAGAACACCGGATCATCAACACCAGCGAGACCGACCGCCTCTACACGATCACGGTGATGGCCAACGACGGCGGGTTCGCCAAGCTCGTCACGGACGGAACCCCGGTGGAGCTCACTGCGGAGGACATCGCCATGCTGGTCCGCCCATCCGGTGTGCCGTCGTAGGTGTGCCATCGTTAGATGAGAACACTGCAGCCGCTCTCCGACACTCTCGCCGACGCGATGTCCGGCTATCTGCCGGCACAGCCGGGCACGGTGCTCTGGGGCGAGCTCCCGTGCGCCACTGACCGCCCAGTCGTGACGATCGACGACGGCGAGTCGCTGACCATCGACACCATCAGCCACGAGGGGATCCTCGAGGACCAAGAGCGAGACCCGATCGCCTATTTCACCGGTCTCGGAATCGAGAAGGACAGCGTTCTCGACGACGCCGTCCAGGTGGCGGCCGAGGTCCCACACGATCCGGCGATCCATGGCCCCCACGTGGTGACCGGCCCTATAGCGGTCCGCGGCGCTCGGCCAGGCGATGTCCTCGCGATGACGGTGGAGGACCTGACGCTGCGCTGCGGGTACGGCATCGTCTCCAACCGGCACCGGCGCGGTGCGTTGCCGGACGAGTTCCCGCTCGGCGGATCGACCGAGACGGTGTCGGTCCTCTGCACGGTCGACGAGGAGCACGAGGGCGCGATGCCCATGGGCTCGATGCCAGCGGCACCCTGCTCGACGGCGCGGGTCCGGTTTCCGCTGCGGCCTTTCCTCGGGATCATGGGCGTGGCCGTCGCCGACCGTCGTCGCGCGCATTCCGTACCGCCCGGGCCGCACGGCGGCAACCTCGATGTCTCGCTGCTCGGCACCGGCGCCACGCTGTATCTTCCGGTGCAGACTGACGGCGCGCTGGCTTACGTCGGCGATCCGCACTATGCGCAGGGCGACGGGGAGGTCGCACTGACCGCGTTCGAAGCGCCATTGCGGGCACGTGTCCGATTCGACGTCATCCGCGGCGCCGCCGGCTCCGTATCCGCGCGCCCGCGGCTGTGGGCCGAAACCGACGAGCTGTTCATTCCTATAGGCCTGCATAAGGATCTGGACGAAGCGATGCGCAGTTGTGTGCGTTCGGCCGTCGAGTACCTCACGGCGGTAGGCATGCACCCAGCCCACGCCTACGCGTACCTGTCCGCCGCCGGAGACTTCGCCGTCTCGCAGGTAGTGGACGGCGTCAAGGGCATCCATGGCAAGATCCGCAAGCCCGATCTCATGCACCTCTCGACGGACCTGGACCGTTTCCGGCACACGCGACAGTCGCGGCCGTCCTGAAGCTCTTGCCTCGCGAGCCGAGGTCACCGGCCGTTTGTGGGGTCCTCGCGATCAGCCAGGCGGTTCTCGAGGCTGTCGAGGATGAGATCGAGCCCGAACTCGAACTCATCGGCGTAGTGATAATCCTGGCCGTGGACCTGCTCGGTGATCATCTCGACCAGATGAGGGTACGCGTCCAGCTGCGGCCGGATCTGGTCGACGAACCCGTCGACCCCTTCGTCGGCGTCGAAGGGCAGGTTGAGCTCGGTGAGCACGAAGCCGTATACGTAGGCGTCGATCGCCGAGAAGGCATGTGTTGCCAGCACGATCGGGAAACCGTTCTGGCGCAGGCAGCCGAGCACGGCGTCGTGATGCCGGAGCAGCGCAGATCCGGGTGAACGACGCGACTCGATCAGCCCCAGCGCCCAGGGATGCCGGGCCAAGACCCGACGGGCGGACACGGCACGGCCGACCATCGCCTGCCGCCACGATTGCTCCGGCTCGGGAAGCTCGATCTGGGTGAAGACCCAGTTCGCCAAGGCGTCCAACAGCGCGTCCTTGTCCGCGATGTGGTGGTAGAGCGACATCGCTTCAACACCGAGCTCCTTGCCGACGTTGCGCATGCTCACCTGGGTGACGCCGCCACGGTCCGCGACCCTCACGGCAGCCTCGATGATGCGGTCGCGGTTGAGTGCCGGACGCCGGGACATGCGGAGACCTTCCAGATCGGGGCTTGCTGACTTACAACCGTAAGGTTATCGTGTCAACATAGACTTACACCTGTAAGGAGAACACGATGCAAGCAGCAGTCGTCGACCGCTACGGCGCGCCCGACGTCGTGCGGGTCGCGGACGTTCCACGGCCTACGGCGCGCGCCGACGAGGTTCTGGTGCGGGTCAAAGCGGTGGCGGTCACGTCTGCCGATGCGCGTATCCGCGGCGCCCGGTTCCCCAAGGGATTCGCCCCCTTCGCCCGGCTCGCCTTCGGCGTCTTCCGGCCTCGTCGCCGGATACTGGGCAGTTCCTTCTCCGGCGAGGTCGAGGAGGCCGGGTCGCGTGTGCGCGGCTTCACGCCCGGCGACCAGGTGTGTGGCATGACCGGACTCAGACTCGGCGCACACGCCGAATACGTCTCCGTACCGGTGAAGAAGATCGCGCCGAAGCCGCCCGACGTCAGTCATGACGACGCTGCCGGGCTACTGTTCGGCGGCACGACGGCGCTGTACTTCCTGCGCGACAAGGCCTCCGTCACGCCGGGCATGTCCGTGCTCGTCAACGGCGCATCCGGCGCCATCGGCACGAACGCCGTGCAGCTGGCGAAGCATTTCGGCGCGACAGTCACCGGCGTGACCAGCGGAAGCAACGCGGATCTGGTCACCAAACTGGGCGCCGATCAGGTCATCGACTACACCCACGTCGACCTCGGCGACATCACCGAGAAGTTCGACGCGGTACTGGATACGGTCGGCAATCTCTCGATCGCATCCGGACGGCGGTTGCTGAACCCACGTGGCGTCCTGCTTCTGGCCGTTGCAGGCCTGAGCGAGACCCTCCGGGCCCGCGGGAACGTCCGCACCGGGACCACACCGGAACGGGTCGAAGACTTCCGGCTCCTGCTTCAGCTCCTGGCCAACGGCGACATCTCGGTCGTACATGACCAGGTCGACGGCCTCGCCGGAGTCGTCGAGGCGTATCGCACCGTCGACAGCGGGCACAAGGTCGGCAACCTCGTGATCCGTCTGTAGCCTGACCGAGCGAAATCAGGATGTGCCGACACCTCGAACGGGCCGGATCCACGGCGACGTCGCCCGCATGCCGACAGAGCGGTTGCACACACTGACGGCCCTTCAAGGACCAAGGAGAGCCGCCGGAATGACCGCGACGCCGTCTGGGCGTCGATACGCCGCCTGTCCGGTGGTGACAACCACGAGGTCGCGTACAGATGAACCGAGCTCTTGCCGGAGCCACTGTAGGTGGCGCACGTCGTCGTCGTTTGCCGTCTGGCCCAGCTTCACCTCTATCGCCACGATGTCCGTGCCGCGCTGGACGATGATGTCAATTTCCCGATCTCCGCTCCATGTTCGCAGGTGACTGACCTGTGCCTCAGCGGACTGGGCATAGACGCGGACGCTGAGCGTGACGAGCGATTCGAAGAGCTTCCCCAACAGTGGACCGTCGGACGGCGACATAGGGCTGCCAGGTTGGCCGTCCAGCAGTGCCGAGGCATCCACATTGAGTAGGCGGGCGGCAAGCGCCGGATCCGCAAGATGGTGCTTCGGCGGAGCAGTGATCCGCTTGAGTTGGTTCTTCGTCGGCAGCCAGGCCGACAACGGGTCAACGATCCAGAGTCTTTCGAGCGTGTCTCTATATGGTTGCGCCGTGGTTTTCGATGGAGCGTCGCCCATGTCGTTGGCGGCTGCATCTCGGATCTTCTCGAACGACGCGGTCGTCGACGTGGCGGCAGCATATGCGGTCATCCAACGGCGTAGCGTGGCAGGTCGTCTCACCTGCCGTCCGACTTCGTGGAAGTCGCGATCTACGATTCGCTGCAGGTACCCATCGAGTTGCGTTCGAAGCAGACGACCTGAATAGTCACGGATCCCGGGGAACCCCGATCGGAGGATCTCGTCGACGTAATACTCAAGCCCTGAATCCACGGCACCGTCGATGGCCTGCTCGGTTCCGGCAAGCAGACCTGCCAGGCTGACCGTCGAGGAGGAGTCGCGCCGTTCCGCCAGAGAGAGTGGCCGCATCCGCACAGTCACGATTCGCCCTGCGCCCGTGTGCGTGGGTGGTTCAGTTGGAGAGGCAGAGCCGGTCAGCAGGAAGCTTCCAGCCTCGGCGCCGTCGTCGACTGCCCGTCGAACGCGGTCCCACGACTCGGGAAGGCGTTGCCATTCGTCGATCAAGATCGGCCGCTCGCCCCGGACTAGCCTCGCCGGCTCCGCCTCCGCGATTGAGCGTTCCGCGTCGCTGTCGAGTCGATAGACAGTTTCGGCGCGTCGCAGCGCAGTGACGGTCTTGCCGACCGCCTTCGGGCCTTCGATGGAGACCGCCGGCAGCCCGGCGGCTAGCTCATCGAGTTCATCATCTACGATGCGACGAATGTACTGCTGAGAGCCGAAAGCCATGGATATACGCTACCATTTCTCGCCACTCTAATATCCAATTTCTCGCCTAGCTACGATTCCATGTCACGCCTCACCACGCTACTGCTCCACACTCGACACTCGGCAACAACGCGCTCGTCGTCGACGGTCACTCACCGCACCTACACCGTGAAGCCGTAACCGGCGGCGTCTCCGCGAGCACCGAACCGATCACCCGTTCACCGCAGGCGGCCCGGTATGATGTGGCCTGATCGCGATGATGTAGCACAGCAGCGATCAGGCAGATGCGTCGAGCGGGTGCGCGGGCTCCCGGACGCGGGGTAGGGCGCTTCGCTCGGCCTTGGTGACGAACGGCGATGTCATGGCCCGAACGAGGGCGCTGTAGTCGAGCCGGAAAGTGAGTTCGTCGCCGACCGACACGCCGTGGTCGCCCACGTCGACGACGAGGTGGTCACTGCTCATACCCAGCGCGACGATGCCCGGCGGCGGGGTGATGCCGTCGGGGTCCACGTCTTGGCGGCCAACGGCGAGGATCGCCTGGCGGACGGTACCGGTGTCCCTCCGGGGCGGCTGGACGCCGTACGCGGCCTGGGCGATCTCACCCCACGGTTGCGCCGGTTTGGCCTTGGTCTCGATCACCTCGGCGACAAGGGTGAACGCGTCGGTACGAAGGCCGTCGATCGGGCGTCTGTGCAGCGGTTCGGTGCCGAGCAAGATCGACTCGCCGAGACGCAGCTCGTCGATGCGGCCGACGTCGTCGGTGGTCAAAGCCCAGTTCAGGTTCGCGGAGTTGCCGCCCGACACCACGGACAGCTTATGACCGGGCGTCCTTTCCACCTGCTCGGCGAGACGGGACAGTTCGTCCATCTTGCGCTTGTCGGGTACGACGCCACATTGGCAGGCCAGGTTCGTGCCGAGCCCGGCGAGCCTCAAGCCCGGCCGCCTCCCCACGGTACGGGCAAGATCAACGATGTCGGCGGCGGCCACGCCCTCGCGGAGGTCCCCCAGCTCGACCATCACGACCACCGCATGGGTGGTGTGCTGACGGATAGCGGCGGCGGAGAGCGCGTCGAGCACGACCGCCTCGGTGTTGAGGCTGACGTCGGCGCTGCGCACGACCAGATCGACCTGGCTCAGCATCGGAGATCGGATCAGGGTGAGTGGGACGGCGATGCCCGAAGACCGCAGCCGCGCCAGATTCTCCACCCGGGAGTCCCCCAGACTGGTCACGCCACCGCGCAGCATGGCCGCCGCCACGCCGGGAGAACCGAGGGTCGCCTTGGACACGCCCGTCACTCGGATACCTTTCGGCCTCAGGCGGTCAACCAGGGTGCTGGTGTTGTGGGTGATCGCGACCAGGTCGATCTCCAGGCGTGGTGCGGTCACCGTCCGCTCGGGACGAGCGACGCCTCGAGTTCGGGGAAGGCGAGCAGCACCATGTCGACCAGCCCTCCGAGCGGGCGGGTCAGCGGATCGGTGGCGGGCACACCGATCTCCAGCTCGTGCTCGTCGATTGCGGCGTCGATCTCGTCGTCGGACATGAACTCGTGGTTGATGGTGATGCCGATGACCTTGGTGTCGGCGAACGCCTCGATCAGCGCTACCTCACTGGCGGCGGTCGGCATGGGCACCATCGGGAAGTCGCCCAGCGTCTTGCGCTTAGGTGCATGCTGCACGACGACGCCGGCGGGCCGGCTCCCCCGCAGGATGTGCGCCGAGGTCAAATAGGCGGGATGGCTGAGAGCCCCCTGGCCCTCGACCACGATCACGTCCGGATCCTCGCCCTCGAAGGCCGCGACGACCTGGGCCTCTACCTCGCCCGAGCAGAACTGCGGGACGAGCGCGTCGAGCGCCACACCGTACTTCCCGCCCTGGATCAGCGTCGTCTGGCCGGTGCCGACCATGACGGCGTTGATGCCTTGGGCGTTGAGTGCCCGAGTGAGCAGCGTGGCCGTGGTGCGTTTGCCGATGGAGCCGTCGGTGCCCAGCACCGCGATGCGCGGACAGGTCACGTCGAAGATCCGGCCGGAGAACAGGTGGAGGTCCTTCTTCTCCTTGGGCCGACGGATGTCGGTGATCGTCACGCCGGCGAGGATCCGCGCTGCGACGAACTCGGCGTCGTCGTTCAGGAACTCGTGCAGCCCATTGATGATGTGCATTCCCCTGGCTATGCCGTCCAGCAGCACCACCCGCTGGGCCGCCGACAACAGACCGTCCGCCGGAGCCACCCCGCAGATGAGGTAATCGGGAACGTACCCGGCATGGGCGACAGCCTCGGTCAAGGTCGCCAGCACGGGGATACCGTTGGCGGCGCCGTCGAGGAACATGCCCGCGTCGACGCCGGCCTGCCGGCTGTCGATCACGCTGAGGACCTGGTACTTCTCGGAGTGACGGACGAGGCCGTTGGCCGTCTTGCCGTCCTGTTCACCGAACTGGCCCTCACAGTAGACGACTGCCGAGCTGCCGAGCGGCAACGACGGTGTGACACTGCCGGGCTCGGGGCGCACGCCGGCGGAGGCAGGATTGGTCGACAGCGGGGGCATGAATCTCCTCTGAGTAGGCCCAGAGGAGGCGACGGGATCGTGGCGGAGCCAGGCGTGGCCCAGCGGTCAACGAGGCGTCTTCCCTGAGTGTCGGCAATGTTGCCGACTCTTGAAGATTACCAGGGGTCGGCAGAGACCCCCGTCGGCATAGCCGAGCGATGCCGCCGCCCGATCGAATCCGCCATGTACAAATCGGTCACTGTGAGATGTCAGGTCTTTCACGGTCGCACCTCGAACCGGGATGCCTCGTCGATCGCCGCCATCATCGCCTGGACCGCCCCTTCGAAGAGCGACTTGCCGGATTCGGCATTCGCTCCGGTGGGGTCGCCGATGTGACCGGCCGGGCCGAAGTCGTCCGAGAGCCAGCCGAAACTCACCGGCTTGCCGAAGCCGATCATCGAGTACTCGGTCAACGCCTCCGGCACCGCCCGTTCGGCGAGGTCCATCCGTACCAGGTCAGGCCGCAGGTGCAGCATCAGCGAGGTCTCCTTGAACCCGCCGTGGATGCCGAACCCCAGCTCGTTCGGATCGGCCACATCCATACCCCCGTGGTCCAGCGGCATCATGGAGTGCGCGAGGAACGTCTTCAGGCCGAACTCGCGCCGCAATTGCCGGCATGCGACCTGCCCGAGTGCGGAATTGCCGCCGTGCCCGTTGACGAACAGCAGGCGCTCGATCGGCGTCGCCGCGAGCGAACGGCCGATGTCGACCAGCGTGCGCATCAACGTGTCCCACGACAGCCAGATGGTCCCCGGCGCCCAATGGTGCTCGTCCGACTTGGTGTATGCCAGCCCCGGCATCAGCACCACGTCGGCGCGTCCCGCATCGGCGACGCCAGTGACGGCCGCCTCGGCCACCGACGTCGCGATCGTGTAGTCGGTGGACAGCGGCAGGTGCGGGCCGTGCTGTTCCACCGCGCCCAGCGGGAGCACCGCCACGGTGTCCGGCGTTAACGCCTGCACCTCTCGGAACGTCAAGTCGATCAGATTGAACCGCGACACAGCTCGCGCCTCCTCTCACACGCCCATGATCATGAACAGAAACCGTTCAAATAGCACGGATAGTGTTCATGATCATGGAGAGCGGTGGAGTTTGCCGGGGTTGAGCAGGCCCTTGGGATCGGTCCGCGGCACGGTCGCCAGGATCTGCTCGACGTGCCGGTCCACATTCCACTGGTGCGGCGAGTGGATGTCGATGCCGATCTCATTCAACCGGGCGAACCCGGCCAGCACCTGCGCCTCGCTCTCGTAGTCGGCCGCGAGCATGCCGAACGGTCCACGATTGGGCCCCAGCTCCAGGTGGATCATCGAGTTCGGATACACCGATTTGACCGCGTCCGGGTCGTCCCACAACGGGCGCCCGTTGACCTCCAGGTGGAAGCACGGGTGCCCGGCCCGCTGGCGGAAGTAGATGGGGTGGTTGTACGACATGCCGCTGAGCCGGTCGGTCTGCTCGTATCCCTCCAGCACGCCCACCACCTCGCCGCCCGCCTCCGCGACCCACCGCGAGACGGTTTCCACCATGGACGGCTCGAGGATGATCCGCAGGCTCGTCCGCCCGGGATCCAGCTCGATCGGCGCCGGCAGGCTCGGTACCAGGGGCGGCTCATCCGCCGACGCCAGCCGCGGCAGGATGGGCAGCTCCGGCAGCCGCCGGTGGACCTCGACGGCCTGCTCATAGGCCGGGAACGACGCGTAGAACGCCAGCCACTCGCGCGCCGGATCGGTCCGCACCACCACCTCGGTCACGATCCCGGAGACACCGTAGGCGTGCGTGTACGCCACCGTGTCCGGCCCGCCGACCCAGAAGTCGGTCCCGCTGCCGTCGCACGGCGCAACCCGCAACTCCCGGATCCAACCGTCGGCGACGGTGCCGTGCTTGATGGTCCCGGTGCCCGCACTCCCGCCCGCGATGAACCCGCCGATGGACGAGTTCTTCGTGGACGGGAACATCCAGATGTCGTGCCCGGCCTCCCGCACTCGCCGGTCGACCGCGGTCAACCGGGCACCTGCCTCGGCCCGCACGAACCCGCCCCCGATCTCGACGACGCGGTCCAGCCGGCGCAGATCCAGCAGTAACCCGCCGGCGAACGGGGTGGCCTGGCCGTAGTTGCCGGTGCCGGCGCCGCGCGGGGTCACCGGCACGTCGTGCTCGTAGGCCAGCCGCAGGATCCGCGGGACGTCATCGACGCTCGCGGGCCGGACCACCAGGTCTGCCATGAACCGGCCGGGAGGCAACTTCTCCATCAGGATGGGCGACAACCGCGACCAGTCCGAGGAGAGCTTGCGGATGACCTTCGGGTCGGTGGAGATCACCTCCGTGCCCAGCTCTTCCGCGAGCCGCTCGCGGAACTCCGCCACGCGGTCCTGCACCGCCGTACGGTCGTTGATGCTCGTGATCGTCATACCTCAGTCCAGACTGATCGACTCGTCCAGGAACTCGTTGGTCACGAGATCCTCCGGGACGAGGTCCGGTTTGATATCGGCGGTGTCCAGGATCGGCGCGAACGTGTCGATGATCTGCTGGACACGTTCCAGATCGAACGCGCCCAGGACTCCGGTCTCCGGGTCGTTCGCCACGATGCCGTGTTCGAGCATCGCGTCGACCGCGAACTCGGCGACCCCGGGCGTGTACTCCCAGCCGGTGTTGTACTCCCCGACCAGCTCGACGATCAGCTCGTTGGTCTCGGCCGGATCGTCGATGTAGTCGATCTGCGACTGCTGCAGGATCGGCACGAGCTTCTCCAGGCAGTCCCGTTCCTCTTCGATGTCTGCCGTGCGCACCGCGTAGGGCTCGGGATAGATCGTGAAGCCGACCTCGTACAGCAGCTGCGCGGCGATCGGTCTGCCCCAGTTGCTGACCTCGTGTTCGTAGATGTACGGCTCCGCGCTGATGAAGCCCTGCTGCAAAATGCTCGGGTCGCCGACGAACCTGGCCGGCGTTCCTTCATAGCCGGTGTCCATCTGCGACTCGTCGATGATCCCCTGCGACAGCAGCAACTTCTGGATGGTGTCGCCGGCGGTCACCACCGTCGCGCCCTCAGCCGCGACGTCCACCAGGGATTCGGCGTCGGGATAGGTCTCCGGGTCCCACATCAGGATCTGTGGGCTGATGTTGAGCGGAGCGACGACGGCGGTCACCGGCTGCTCGCCCGACGAGGAGATCGCGTAGTCGGTGTTGACCGCACCGATCAGGATGTCCTCGTCCAAGTACATCAGCGCCGCCACCGGCTGGAATCCCACCGTCGAACCACCGGGCCGGACCTCCACCGACACCCCGGTGTCCACGTCGCCCACAACCAGCGGGCCGGTGACGGTCTTGGCGTCGGCATCGATCTGGTAGCCGGGACCGACCAGGTGGTACATCGCACCATGCTCGGCCTCGGGCTGCCAGTCCTGTTGCATCACGATGGGGTCCGGGCAGACGCCCGCGAGATCGTGTTCGGATCCGGCCTCGGCCGGGGTGAGCTCGTCGCCGGCCGGCGTGGTCTCGCCTTCCGACGCCGACGCGGTTTCGTCGCCGTCGTCGCCACCGCAGGCGGCGACGAACAGGGCGATCGCGAGCGAACCCGCGACGGCGAAGGCACCTCTGGGTCTCATCTAGGTCTCCTTAAAGTGGTGCGTGACGCGCTAACCAGGCACGACGGCGGAACCGCCGAGCTCGTGTGGACGGATGTGCGCTGTTCTGAGGTCAGTGCTGGAGTGGCCCGGCGACCGTGCGGTCGCTACCGGCGGACCATCCCGTACCAATGGCCGACGACGGCCCGGTCGAGCGTGGCGAACAGCGAGAAGACGACGACGCCGAAGAGCGACGCCAGCCCGATCGCGGTGAACAGGTCCTCGGTCTGCAACCGTTGCGTGTAGACGTCCAGCAGGCCGCCGATGCCGACCGGCCCCTGACGGAAGAAGTAGTCGCCGACGATGGCGCCGATCACGGAGAGCCCGGCAGAGATCCGCAACCCGCTGAAGATCGACGGAACGGCGGCCGGAAGCTGCAGCTTGGTGAGCCGCTGCCACCTGCTCGCCTTCTTCAGCGTGAACAGGTCGTGTGCGGCCGCGCTCGGCGATTGCAGCCCGAACAGGGTGTTGGAGATCATCGGGAAGAGGGCGATGAGCACGCATACGACGACGCGGCTGCCGAACCCGTAACCGAGCCAGATGCCGAGCAACGGAACCAGCGCCAGGATCGGCATGGTCTGCAGGATCACCGCGTACGGGTAGAGGATCCGCTCCATCCACCGGGACTGCACCATGACGATCGCCTGCGTCACTCCGAGCGCCACGGCGATCACCAAGCCGAGCACGGCGACCTGTACGGTGAGCCACAGGGCCTGCAGCATCGGTGTCATGTGCGACGACTGCAGTACCGAGACCTCGAGCACCTGATGCACCGGCGGCAGCATGAACCGCCGGTTCTCCGCGAGCACCAGGTACGTCACCGCATACCAGACACCGACGGCCACGGCGAGCGCGCTGAGCATCGGGCCCACCGCCGCGGCGACGCGCCCCACGGTGCGGCGTGCGGCGCCATGCGCGGCCTGCTCTGGCGACTGGGTCTCCGCCGACTCTCCGGTGGCGGGTGGGCGAGAGCCGGCGGAGGTCATTGCGGCGGTCATTCGTGTCCGCCTTCCAGCGCCGCCGACACCTGGCCGGTGAGTGCAGCGAACTCCGCCTGATAGCGCAGCTCGGGCGGCCGCGGATACTGCCACGGGATCGCGATGTCCGCCACGATCCGGCCGGGCCGGCCGGACATCACCAGCACCCGGTTGCTCAGGTAGACCGCCTCGGAGACCGAGTGCGTGATGAACAGCCCGGCGAACTGTTTCAACCGGAAGATGCGCTGCAGTTCGGTCTGCATCCGCAGCCGGGTGATCTCATCCAGCGCGCCGAACGGCTCGTCGAACAGCGCGAGGTCGGGCTCCGCCACCAGGGATCGGGCCAGCGACACCCGCATCCGCATCCCGCCGGAGAGCTGGCGCGGGAACTGCCGCTCGAAGCCGGTCAAGCCCACCAGCTCGAGCGCCTCGGTGGCCCGTCGTCTCCGCTCTGCCCTCGGTACGCCACGCAATTCGTCGATCAGCTCCACGTTCTTCTGCGCCGAGCGCCACTCCAGCAGCGTCGGCTCCTGGAAGACGAAGCTGGTGGCGGCCGCGTTGACCTGGATCGTGCCGCCACTGACGGCGTCCAGTCCGGACGCGAGCCGGAGCAACGTGGACTTGCCGCAGCCGGACGGCCCGACGACGGACACCAGATCGCCCGCCGCCACCTCCAGGCTCACGTCGGTCAAGGCGACCGTGCCCGTCGAGAAGGTCTTGCAGACGCCGCGCATCAGCAGGGTGCTGGGGCGGGCAGCCAGGATGTCGGCCGTGGGTGCGTGCAGCGTCGCAGCGTCAACGGACATGGCGTTCACCTCCGGACTCGGAGTACATGGGAACTGTCCCGACGGTGGGACCGGTGCTGTCGATGACGGTCGGTTCGGCGGTGTTCGGCGCCGTCCCGGTCAGGTCGATGGACCGGGCCATCCGGCTATCGGCGACGATCCGACCGGCGTGGACGACGACACGTGCGTCCACTTGGCCGGCCAGGACGTCCCCGAGGTCGGTGTCCGGTACCAGGATCAGGTCGGCTGCGCACCCGGCGTCGATGCCGACGGGTGGCAGCCCCAGCACGGTCCGGGCTCCTGTCGTCACCGCGGCAAGCGCCTCGGCCGGTGTGAGATGACCGGCGGTGACCAGCAGTGACGTCGTCTCGAACGGGTCGGCGCGCCCTACCGGGTTGAACGGATCGCGCAGGTTGTCACCGCCGGCGGCCAGCGGAATGCCCAGGTCCAGGATCGCGCGCAACGCCGGCAGTCCACGTGGTGCCGGCTGCGGAGCGTCGCGACCCTGCAGGTACAGGTTGGTGATGGGCAGGGTGACGATGCCCAGGCCGGCCCGGCGGACGAGCTCGAGCACCGCCGCGAGCCGTTCGGGCGGCAGGGAACCCAGCCGGACGCAGTGGCTGGCGACCACCCGGTGCGCGAACCCGCGAGCCAGCACCTGCTCAGCCAGCTCGGCGATGTCGACGTCATGTGCGCCCTCGCCGAGGCTCACCTGCTCGTCGGTGTGCAGGTCGACGTCGAGCCCGTGCCGCTCGGCCAGATCTGCCAACCGTGCGGTCTCGACCCGCGGATCCGGCGCGAGGTGCGGGCACCCGCCGAGCAGGTCGACGCCGCGCTCGATCGCCTCCTCGACGACGGGCGTCGGCGTGTCCGACGCCACCAGGGCCACCACCTGGAGCGTGACCCGGCCGCGCAGCTCATCTCGTAGCCGGGTCAACGCGTCCACCCCGCGCATCGCGTCGCCGGCGGCCGGGACGTCGACGTGCGTGCGGATGGTGGTGATTCCGTGCGTCACGTACCGCCGGACGGCGTCCGACGCTCGCTGGTAGATGTCCGCGCGATCGATCGAGGCGTACAGCTCGCGCCACTGGGAGATCGCACTCTCCAGGTCGTTCTGCCGCAGGTCGACCCGAGGCGCGCTGAGCGCCTTGTCCAGATGGGCGTGCGGCTCGGCGGCGGCCGGCAGGATGCGCCAGCCGTGCGCATCGATCTCGGCACCCAGGGGTCGCGGCCCCTCGTGCACATGTGTGCCGCCCGCTGCTGCGCCGTCCGCCGGAGGTGGCGCGGACGCGGCCGTCACCGCGGAGATCCGGTCCCGATCGAGGTACACGTCAACGACGGACCCGTCCGGAGCACGCACACCGCGCAGCGCCCGGAGGACGATGCCGGCCGTGCCTGGGGCGTCGTCGGAGCGACCGAGGATCGTCGCCGTGCGGGGTCGGTTCGGAGTCGAGGTGTGCGTGGTCCTGATGTCAGCCGAGGTCATGTACGCCTCCGCCGCTCGTGTGCACCGCGGCGGCCACCCGCCTGAGCTTCCACGGGGGTCAGGATCACGACCCCGTCGACGTCGTGGCGCAGCGCCGGCCCGCCGAGCAGATCGGCGCCCGGTGTCGGCATCGACTCGCCGTCGAGCACGACCCGCGCCGCGGCGGCCACCGCACGGATCTGGTCACCGGGAAGCTCGGCCAGCAGGTTGTGCGCCGTCAGCACCCGGCGCACAGGCAGCGTGGCCAGGCGTCGCGTGCTCGCCGCGAAAGCGCCGAGGTCCGCGCCGTCCCCATGCAGCCAGTGCGCCGCGGCCAGCACCGTATCGCCGGACAGCAGAGACCCGGTGGCGGGTTCGAAGAGGCACAGACCGTCGGGGGCGTGGCCCGGTGTGTGCAGGACCGTCAGTACCCGGCCGCCGAGATCGACCGGCTCGCCGTCGGCCAATGCCCGAGACGGTGCCAGCGCCGGGATGCCCCACGCGGTCAGATCGGGCATCGGACGCATCCGCGGCAGCCGCCCGCAGGCGAAGAAGCGCTGCGAGTCGAGCGCCAGATAGGCGAGGTAATCGGTGTAGACGGTGCGCATGGCCGCGTCATACGCGGAGAGGAAACTCTGCGGCGCCGCCAGGTGGCCGCGCCGGAGGCCAAGCGGGTGGCACGCGATGTCGATCAGTCCCAGCTCCTCCTGCCGCTGGAACAGGTCGCTGTTGCCGCCGCGGTGATCGATGTGGTCATGCGAGTTGATCACCAGCAGCGGCCGGTCGGTCAGCCGTCTCACCACGTCGGAGATCGGCGCGATCCCCATCCCGGTGTCGAAGAGCAGCGCCGCGTCGTCGCCGATGATCAGGAAGCAGTTCACGTGACCGGGCTCGGCGATCAGGTAGATGTCGTCGCCGAGATCGCGCACCTCGAACCAGTCGCCGGCGGCCACGTACTGGTTGGGAGCCCAGGGCACGGTGGCCGCACCGCGGGTCTGCATCACCATCCGTGCCTCCCTCGTATGCACCGGAGCGGTCGTGTGCCTGGATCTCCTGTTCCTACTCCCACCAACCGTGGAACCACCGATATGTTGATGTGAGTAACATCTGCAATGTACGCAAGCCCGCGTTTCCGGCGCGTAACCGCGACGGCTCCACCGTGTGAAGACTCCTCCCGGCCCAGAGAGGACCGATGACCGAACCGCAACGCGAGATCGACAAGCAGCTGGGAGCGGCGATCCGTGCCCTGCGCCACGAGCGCGGCCTGACCCTGGTCAAGCTCGCGCGGGCCACCGAGTTGTCGCACCCGTTTCTCAGCCAGATCGAGCGTGGACGGGCACGCCCGTCGATGCGTTCGCTGTTCCTGATCGCCGAGGCGCTGGGCACCACCCAGCAGGAGCTGCTCGCCACCGCGTCGCCGAACACATCCCGCGATCTGCAGCCGCAGCGCGGAGACCAGGCGGCGACCGTCGACCTGACCCGCGGCGGAGCTCGCCTGCTGTTGCACGACGAGCACGTCGACCTCACCGAATTCGTCGACGTCTGGACGGACTGGGAGGAGTACTTCGTCCATTCGCGGCACGAGTTCCTCTACGTCACGGCGGGGACGCTGGAGGTGGAGATCCGCGAGCACGGCGCTGACGAGAGCACCTTCGCGATACTCAAACCGCGCGACACCATCGGCTATCCGGGCAATACGCTGCACCGCTTCCGCAGCGCGGGGCCAGAGCCCGCGTCGGTCATCGTCGTGCACAGCGGGCCCGGCACAGCCCACGAAGATCGAGAGGAGGCAGGCGGCACCGCCACACCATGACCTTCATGTCTGGAGCGTCGCCGCCGGCACCGCATGACCGACCTGAGCTTCTCGGACAACCCGCTGCACACCCTCGCGAACTGGGCCGAGCAGGCGGAGAACGCCGGCGAACCCAGCCCGCGGACCATGACCTTCGCGACCGCTGGAGCCGACGGCATCCCGCACGCTCGCACGGTGCTGACCACCGTGATCGACGACGAGTCCGTCCATTTCCACAGCTCTAGCCCGACGACGAAGACGCTCAACCTGGCCGAGAATCCGAGGTGCTCAGGCGTGTTCTACTGGCCCGGCCTGGCCCGCCAGGTGGTGCTGGACGGCACGGCCCGCGAGCTGCCGGACGACGTGTCCCGGCAGGCGTATCCCACCCGCCCGCCGCAGCTCCAGCTGCTGGCCTGGGTCTATGAAGAGCTCAACGACGACAACCCGATCACCACCGTAGATCCGGACGAGGTGCAGCGCGCGTTCTATGCCCACGCCCGGCGGGGACCGCTCCAGATGCCGCCGTCGTGGACCACCGTCAGCCTGGCACCGCATCGGATGATCTTCTGGGTCAGCCACGGCCCCGACGAGCCGCCCACACGCACCTGCTTCGACCTGACCGACGGCAGCTGGCGTCGCCGCCACGTTCTTCCGTAGCCCGGTCCGTCCGCAGCCTCCCAGGCCGGCGGGTAGGCTGAGCACATGCCGATGCTGCTGGTGCTGCTCGCCGACATCCTGGTCGGCAGCATCAGCGCGGCCATGGAACTGACCGGAGGACCGGTCGGTTTGACCACGGTCGCCGTCGCCGCCGCGGCATCGCTGGTCATGCTGCTCGCGGTGGGGCGCCCTGCACTCGCGCCGGTGTGCGGACAGCTCATCGCGTCGGCCGTTCGGCAACGTGCTGATCGCACCGCCTTCCTGCCGTTGCTCGATCCGATCGCTCCGGGGCGTCCGCAGCCTCGAGCGCCATCGCCGCGGCCACGGGCCGCGTAAGCGAAACCTCTGCCCGCCACCTCCTCGCGGGCGCGCACCAACCCGGCCGTGCCGTGGGCGTTTTCGCCGCGGCCCGTCTCGTCGACCGCTCATTCCTCCCATCGACGAGGGGCTGCTCATGTACTCCTTCCCACCGCTTGCCGCCGCCATCGGCGTCCTCTACACCGTCGTCACCGCACTGACCACGTTCCTCACACCCGCCGTCGGCACCTCCAGCGCCGCCGTCGCCATTGTCGTATTGACCACGACCATCCGGCTGCTGCTGGTTCCGCTGGCGCGGGCACAGGTCCGTGCCGAGCGCCGGCGCGCCGAGCTGGCACCGGAACTGCGCAAGCTCACCCGCAAGTACCGGCACGATCCCGAGCAGCTGCGGCAGGAGATGGCCGCCTTCTACGCCCGGCAGGGCGCATCGCCGGTGGCCGGCTGCCTCCCGTTGCTGGTCCAGGCGCCGGTGTTCACGGTGCTGTACGGCCTGTTCCTCACCTCGGACGTGTCCGGCGAGGCCAACGCGCTGCTGGCACACACGCTGGCCGGCGTGCCGCTCGGCGCACGCCTCGCGGACATCACCGGTCTCGCCGACCTGGCGGTCTTCGCCGCGCTCCTGATCTTGCTGGCGGGCGTCGCCTGGTTCACGCGTCGGCAGTCCATCGCGATGGCGGCCCCGGGCACAGCCGATGAACCCACGCAGGCACGGATCGCGACCTTGCTGCGGCTGCTGCCGTTCGGCACGGTACTCATCGCGGCGTTCGTTCCGCTGGCGGCGGGGGTGTACCTGTTGACCAGCTCCTCCTGGACGCTCGGGGAGCGGATCGTCCTGCGGCGCGGCACGGCCGGCCGGAGTTCGGCCGGCTGACGCCGGCGAGCAGACGGGGTCGCCCGTTGGGCGGGCGCACGGTTCGCCCTTGGGTGTGTGCGTCCCGGCCGACACCGTACAGTGACGCCGTGGACGTGCGGTTCAAGCAGGCACCGATCTGGCCGGTCCTGGGGGCGTGGCTGCTTCTGGTCGCCACCTGGTTCGGATACGCCGCGGTGTGCTGCCTGATCTTGCACGTCATCGGCGTCTGGTGGCTGCCGTGGTGGCTCGGCTTCACGCCTGTGGCGCTGGCGATCGCCGCGGGGTGGATGGGTTGGTCGGACAAGACCGTGCCGGCCACGGTCACGCCCGCCGACGATCACGAGGACGCACGGCTGTATGCGGTGGTCGAACGGGTGGCGGCGCTGTTCGGACGGGACGTGCCATCGATGATGGTCATCGAGACCGATGCACCCAACTCCGTCGTGCTCGAACCGGACGACGCCGCCCGTCCCACCCTCTATGTGAGCCGGGGACTGCTGGAACGCCTGGACAACGAGCAGCTACAGACGGTCGTTGCGCACGAGTTCGCACACATGACCCACCGGGACGCCAAGGTGCTGGCCTTCGCCCGCGGAACGGCGATGTGGGTCGTGGTGCTGCCGACGCTTCTGTTCGTCGCGATCAGCTACCTGGAAGTGCCGTGCTGCATCGTCGCCCGCTGCTGTGGGCGACCGTGGAGTTCGAGTTCCGAGCGGATCACCGAGGCGGATCTCAAGGAACACCCGCCCCGGAGGAGGCTCCCGCTGATGCTCGCGGTGCCGCTGCTCGTCGCCGCGTGGCTGGTCCGCGTCGCCGTATGGATCGTCCTGCTCACCGTCGGCGTGGCCATGCTGCTGGCGGGGTTCGTCCTGATGTTGCCCGGCTTCGCCGCCGCCAACCGGCTGGCGCGCCGCCGTGAGCTGGCCGCGGACCGGGCGGCTGCCGACATGACCGGCGCACCGGCCACGCTCGCGGCCGCGCTCGGCACGATTGAAGGCGGCATGCACACCGCCCCGTCGGCCGATCTCCGCTCGCTGGCGTCGATGTCTCCCCTGGCGATCGTCCCGTTCGCACGTCCTGCGGAGGAAGGCCACGATGACTGGATGGACCGTCGGCTGGCATGGGCGAACCGTACCCATCCGCCGATGCATCGCCGGATGGACCAGCTCGCCAGGTTATCCCGGCGGATGGGCGCAGGCGCATCTCGATAGGGCGCCGGAAGCACGTTTCAACCAGGTAAGACCTATGTAGCGAATGTTCACTGTATCAACATCGGCGGCTAGAGTCGGCGTCGATGCCCCACAACGATGCCCGGACGCCCGGCCCGCCACCACCTATCCATGCGCCCGACGACGGCGACGTGGGGTCGCGTGCCGATCATTCATGGCCCGATGACCGCCGCGTCATCGAGAGCGACCAGGACGGCGCGGTCTGGCGGGTCAAGCCCTCCGACGCTCCCCTGATACCCGGCCGGCCCGGAGGTCCGCTCAGCGGCCGGCGAGTGGCGGTCAAGGACCTGTTCGCCGTGGCCGGCCAGCGTATCGGGGCCGGCAATCCGTACTGGCTGACGTCGGCGCCCGTCGAGGACACGCACGCCGCCGCGGTCGCCGCCCTGCTCAACGCCGGAGCGGACGTCGCCGGGATCGCCCAGACCGACGAGCTGGCGTTCTCGTTGGCCGGGGCCAATCTGCACTACGGAACTCCGCGCAATCCCGCGGCACCGGGCCGGGCCACGGGCGGCTCGAGCAGCGGCCCGGCGGCCGCCGTCGCCGCCGGCGCGGCGGACATCGGGCTCGGCACCGATACCGGTGGATCGATCCGGGTCCCGTCGTCGTACTGCGGGCTGTACGGGCTGCGTCCGACGCACGGCGCCGTCGACCGCACCGGCCTGATTCCGCTCGCACCGTCGTTCGACACGGTCGGGATGATGACCCGAACCCCGGCCGATCTGCTCGACGCCGCCGACGTCCTCCTGCCGCCCGCCGGCCCGGGTGGCACCGTGCGCGACTACCTGATCGCGCCGTCGTTGATGGACCTCGCGACGACGGAGACCAGGCACGCCGTCCACCATGCCGTGCGCGCACTCGCCCGGCGCGCCGATGGCTCCGTGCATCTCATCGACCTGCCGGAGGAGATCCTTGAGGTCTGGTTCGGCGCGTTCCGCACCGTCCAGACCGCCGAGGCCTGGCGCGAGCACGCGGAATTCGTCGGTGCACATGCCGGGCTGCTGGAACCCGCGATCGAGGCGCGGTTCCGATCCGGCGCGGCTGTCACCCGGGCCGCCGAGGACGACGCCCGAGCCGTGCTGGCGGACGCTCGCGACCGGCTACACGCGCTCCTCGTCCCCGGCGCCGTTCTGGCGCTGCCGGCCACGTCCAGTCCCGCGCCCCCGGTCGGCGCGGACGCTGCCATGATCGATGCGATCCGGGCCGCCACGCTCCGGCTGACCTGCCTTGCCGGCGCGGGCGGTCTGCCGGCGCTGACCATACCGACGGCACAAGCGAATGGTCTGCCCGTCGGTCTGTGCCTGGTGGCCGGCTCGGACGCGGACCGCTCGCTGCTGTCCTTGCTGGAGGTGCCGTGACCGTCGCTCCGACCGCCCGAAACTCCTGGCGACTCAGTCCGGAGGCTGCTGACCTGCGCCGCCCGATGCTGCCGCCGCGACCGCTCCGCTTCGAGGCGCAGCCACAGCGGCTCACTGTGGATCTCGCTCGGACCGCGATCGTGGTCATCGACATGCAGAACGACTTCTGCCACCCGGACGGCTGGCTGTCCGGCATCGGCGTCGACATCTCCGGCGCGCGCACCCCGATACCGGTGCTGGAGAAGCTCCTTCCGCATCTGCGTGCGCAGGAAGTCCCAGTGGTATGGCTGAACTGGGGCAACCGCCCCGATCAGGCGAACCTGCCGCCGGGCGTCCGGCACGTTTATGACAGCGACGGCACCGGCGGCGGCATCGGCTCGACGTCCGGCCCGTCGGGTTCGCCGGTGCTGCAGGCGCGGGCGTGGGCGGCGGCCGTGGTCGATGAACTGGTCGCCGGCCCGTCCGACATCGGCGTGGACAAGTACCGGATGAGCGGCTTCGTCGACACCCCGCTCGACTCCATCCTGCGTAATCTGCGGGTGGACACGCTGCTCTTCGCCGGGGTCAACGCCGACCAATGCGTGCTCGCCACGCTGATGGATGCGGCGAACCTGGGATACGACGTGGTCATGGTCTCCGACGCCGTCGGGACCACGTCGCCCCAGTACTGCATGGACGCCACCGTCTACAACGTCCGTCAGTGCTTCGGCTTCACGACGACGAGCGCCGATCTGCTCTCCGCGCTGGCAGGCTGATCAGAGGCGCGGCGCGGCAGCCGAGCCCCATACCCTCGGTGTTCAAGAGCCCCACCCGGACGACAGGCTGGCCGTGAACGTCGGCCCGTCCTCCGCGACCAGCTGCACGTACCTGATGTCCCTGATGTCCGCATCCACCGTCGCACCGGCTCCGCAGTCGCCATTCTCGGCATCGCACGTGCCCGCCGCGTGCCGCGCGTCGTCCGTCGCCACGACGACGTCGTACACCCCTGGCTGGGCGGCCTGGCCCAGCACCGCGAACACCCATGCCGGCTCGCCCTGGTAGAGGAAAACGTGTCCGACCTGGTTACCGGCCGGATCGAGCAGCGGCGCGGCGGCGAAGTACTGACCGTTCGCGATCTCCAGGGTGTCCCGGTAGCTGGCGGCGATGTCCCGCTCATCCGAGGTGGCCTGCCAGACGACGCCCGCGCTACCCAGAGCGATCACCACCGCCGCGGCAGCCAGTGCCAACGGCCGGAACGCACGCCGCAGGCCGCGCCGCTCGGCCGGCAGCGGATGGGGCACCTGTGTCGGCGCTGACGCCGACGCCGGCGCTTGGTCGTCCTCAGGCCGGTCCGCCTGCTCCGCGATGCGCGCGAGCACCGCACTCTCGAACCCGGCCGGCGGCTCGTGCTCGGGTGCCACGAGGAGAACTTCGTCGGCCACTCTGGTCAGCTCGTCCAGCTCCCGCCGACATTTCTCACAGCCGGCCAGGTGACTGAGGACACGGGCCCGGTCGGGCCCGCTGGCCGCGCCGGTAGCCACTTCGGCCAGCGTGTCGGCGACGGTGGCACAGCTCATCCGCTCAGCCATGACTCACCTCAAGCATCGTGCGTAGCCGCGACAGGCCGGTACGGATCCGGGTCTTGGCGGTTCCGAGTGGGATCTCCTGTCGATCGGATATCTCCTGTGCGGTCAGGCCGAAATGCACCGACAGCAAGACGGCGACCGCCTGTTCTCTCGGCAGCTCCCGGAGTGCCGTGGTGATCCGGTCCGCATCCGCCACCCGTTCGCTGTCGTCCCGGGAGGCGATCATCATCTCCGCCACCACGACCGGTTCCATCGCCAGTTCCCGACGGACGCGGACGACGTCGATCGCCACGTTGCGCGTGATAGTGAGCAGCCAGGTGGTCGCGCGAGCGCGCCGCGGATCGTAGTTGCCGGCGTGTCGCCATGCCCGCACGAAGGCTTCCTGCGCCACCTCTTCGGCGACAGCCGAATCGCCGACGACGGAGAGCGCCAGCCCGTAGACCCGAGACTGATGGCGCCGGACGAACGCGGCCATCGCGTCGGCGTCGCCGGCGGCCATGCCGGCAAGCAGCGCATCGTCAGACACTCCCACGCTCCTACATACGAGAAACGCTGCCGAATCGATTGACCGAACGTCAATCCATCCGGTGCTCAGACACGTATCTCATCACAGTGAGGTGATCAAACTGCAGCTGACCTCGGATCGCCCGCGGGTCGGCGCAGTCTGCCGCCGCCAGACCGGGTTGGGTAGGGAGGCGGCCGCCGGCGATCGGGTGATGCTGCTCGCCGGCGGCCGCACGATCCGGCTGCGAAACTCAGGATGTCGCGGGACGAGCCATCGGGACGTGCGGGATGCCGTCGTCCAGATATTCCGCGCCGACCACTGTGAACCCGTGGCGCGCATACAGATCCACCAAGTGCGCCTGGGCGTCGAGCACACACGGGCGTCCGGCCGTCTCCGCCAGCGCCGCGTCGATGAGTCGGTCGGCCAAGCCGGCGCCACGAGCGTGTGCCGCGACGACGACGCGCCCGATCCGGGCCGTGCCGTCGGCGTCAGTGAGCAGGCGCAGGTAGGCGACCGGAGAGCCGTCGTCGTCGGCAAACCACAGATGCCGCGTCCCAGGTTCGGTGTCGCGCCCATCCAGTTCGGGATACGCGCACTGCTGCTCGACGACGAAGACGTCCACGCGCAGG
This sequence comes from Phytoactinopolyspora halotolerans, assembly GCF_010550675.1. Classification (GTDB taxonomy): domain Bacteria; phylum Actinomycetota; class Actinomycetes; order Jiangellales; family Jiangellaceae; genus Phytoactinopolyspora; species Phytoactinopolyspora halotolerans. Next base: position 65,347 of record NZ_JAAGOA010000034.1, read on the forward strand.
CGCAACAACGCGTACAACGTCTCGATGCTGAGATCTCGGAACGAAGCTACGTGCAGGTCTAGCTCGCGCACCCTCACGACCTTACGCGGAACAGCACTCACGCAGGGAGAGAGGCCTCGATCGCGTTGATCACCTCGTCCGACTCCGGCTCCGTTCGCGGCCGAAACCTGCCGACGACGGTTCCCTCCGCGTCGACGAGGAACTTCTCGAAGTTCCACTGCACGTCGCCGGCCTCACCGTCACCGTCGGCGGCCTCGGTCAGCTCCACGTAGAGCGGCTGCCGGTTCTCGCCGTTCACGTCCGCCTTCTCGAACAGCGGAAAGGTCACACCGTAGGTGGTGGAGCAGAACGTCTCGATCTCCTCGGCACTTCCCGGCTCCTGCCCGCCGAACTGGTTACACGGGAAGCCCAGGACGGTGAAGCCGCGGTCGGCATAACGCTGCTGCAGCCGCTCCAGCCCTTCATACTGCGGCGTCAGGCCGCACTTCGATGCAACGTTGACCAGCAGCAAGGCCTTGCCCTTGTACTCGGATAACGAGGTCGGCCGGCCATCGATCGTGCGGAGCGGGACGTCGTAGAGGGAAGACAAGATTTCTCCTTGGAGGACGGAGACTGTGTGTACCCGTCAACCACTATGTCACCGGGGATCTTCCCCTGTGCTACTCGGGGAGGCGGATGCGGACACGGCGGAAACCACGCCCCTTGTTCTCCACCTTCTTCACCTCGATCCGGCCGATCTGCCGCGTCGAGGCCACATGCGTGCCACCGTCGGCCTGCAGGTCGAGACCGTCGATGTCGATCAGCCGAACCACCTCGAGATCTGGCGGCAGCAGGTCGGTCGCCGTCTTGATGATCGGACCGAGCTGGTAGGCCTCCTCCCGGGGCAGGACCTTGACCTGGATCGCACGGTCAGCCAGGACTTCCTCATTCAACCGCTCGGTCAGCGTGTCCTTGAACCCGGGCGGTACTTCCGGGAAGTCGAAATCCAGCCGTGCCTCACCCGGTTCCATGTTTCCGCCGGTCACCGGGACACCGAAGTCGTGGAACATGACGCCGCAGAGCACGTGAAGCCCGGAGTGCGTGCGCATCAGCTTGCTCCGGCGCTCGTCGTCGATCGCGCCCTGCACGGCCGTCCCCGGCGGGGGCAACGGGTCGTCGGGTTCGGGGATCAACCACAGGTCATCCCGCTGACGCACCCCGACGATCCGGGTCTGGACACCGCCCCACAGCAGAACACCCTGGTCCGGCGGCTGCCCTCCACCTCCCGGGTAGAAAGCGGAGCGGTCCAGCACGATTCCGTCCTCCGGGTCGGACGCGAGTACCGTGCATTCCCATTCACGGAGCGTCTGGTCTGAGAGCTCCAGCCGGTGCGTCCGGCCGTGGTGATCATGCCGCACAATGGCCGACTCTACTCCGGGCGACCCGTCGTGTCCGCTTTCTCGCGGTGCCGTGCACCCGGTGTCGAGTGGCCCCTCGGTGCTCGATCCGCAGGACGTGCGGCAGTAGGTTTTCTCGTGCCATACCGGGTCTGCAGACATGGTAGGGCACGAGAAAACCTACTTCACATGATCATTTAGGGCTCTTCTGACTTATCCGTGGGTGGGTTGAGCGTGTCATAGCAGCGCACGCCGTTCTTTCCGGCCTAGGTTTTTGATTGTCGAAGATCAAAACTAGGTGTGGGAGAACGGCGTGCGTGGTGCCAGC
>NZ_JAAGOA010000035.1 GCF_010550675.1 Phytoactinopolyspora halotolerans
CCGGTTCAAGCAATGGCGCGGGATCGCCACCAGATACGACAAGTACGCCCGCACCTACCACGGCGGCGTCCTCCTGGCCGCCACCATCATCCTCGCCCGGCCATGAATTAGGAGACACGCCCTAGGCGCGGGGTGGGCTACTCCGGGTGCCGGACGTCGACGATCAGGTCGTCGCCGAACTCCTGGACCCGCATCGGGAACTCTCCCCGAACGCCGATGGCCCAGGTGAGGACACCCTCGAAGTCGCCTACCCGGACAATCTCTGTGATCGCCGAGGTGCCTGTACCCGGTAGCCGGTCCGGTCCGGTGTAGGTCTGCTCGGCGTCACCGGTGCGCTCGCGCCCGGACGCATGCTCCATCCGCACCAGGATGGTCGCGTCGCCGCTGACGTCGACGACACGGCCCGATCCAGGCTCCTCGACCGGACCGTCGACGTACGACACCTCGTATCCCGGCACCTCGTCGCCGCGGAACCGGAACGCGACCCGGTCATATCCGGCGTGCAGCCCGCTGTCCACCGCCGTCAGCAATTTGACGTCGTCCGTCGGGGCAGCGCTCTCCGGAGCGGTGTTCACCTCTGGTAGCACCGAGGTGGGTTCGCCCCGGGCGTCCAGCACGGTCACCATCCGCCCGTCGGACGTGTAGCCGATGACGTGTTCAGTCTCGGACTGCCCGATCGGCATCGCCCATCCACGCACGTCAGCAGAGGCGACCTCGGTTGGGCGGAAGCCAGCCGTGCCCGCCCCTTCGGTACCGGCGAGGATGCGCGCCAGCCCGGGCGCGGCGAAGCCGCCGATCGCTCCGTTCCCGCCCGGTACGTCGAGTCGACCCACCGAGAGCCGACGGTCCGCGTCGGGGGCCCAACAGGCGGGATCGCCTTCGTCGCCGTTGGCCCGGGCCACCAGGCACAGCTCCGACCCGGAACGTACAGCGATCACGGCAAAGGGCTGTTCCTGGCTGTCATAGCGGGCAACGACCGTGCGCTCGCCGTTCGCGTCGTTGTCCCCGCCGTCTTGTCCATCGGTCTCACCGTCGCCGTCCGGCGACGCCGGCTCGGCGTTAGTAGGTGCAGGTTCCGCGAAGTCCAGATGCTCGATCATCCGGTCGAGCACCTGTGTCGTCGATTCGAAGTCCTGATCCGGACGTTCATGGGTGGAGGCGATCAGTGCACCGTCGGCTTGGTAGATCACCCACACGTACGCCAGGGTGCCCTCGTCCAGCAGCCCTTCGCCGGTCGCCTCGTGCAGGACGGCTACTGCTTCCCGGTCGGCGACGGTGGCGGAGTCGCGCGAGCGAACCCGTCCGAAGGACTCGGACGACGACGCGTCCTCGAAGGTCACGTCACTGCGGTTGAACACGATTGCAGCGTCCGGTTCGGTCCCCTCCTCCGGCGTGACCGGCTCCGGATCGAAGAGGGAGCATGCCGCGACCACGTCGCCGGGGTTCGTGTGCCAGTCGTCCGGGTAGGCGACCGAGTACCCGGCTTCGCCGTTGACGCAATCCTGCAGCGCACGCGTCGGCCCGGGACTCGATGTCGGCGACGAGTCGCTGCTGGCCGTGTCCGTCGGCCCGGGCGAAGCGGTCTCGTCCGGGGTCGGTTCCGGAGTGTCCCCGGCATCATCGTCCGCGTCGCCGCAGGCTGCGACCGCGAGCACCGCGACCGCGCTCATCGCTCCGACTCTCCGCAGACCGCGTAACCGATGATCCTGCATACAGCCCCGGTATCCGGACCCTGGGTGCGCGAAACGGGTACCGGCTCAGGCCGCGGCTCATGAGTTCCGGCGGATTGAGAAGTCACACCAGGTGAAACGACCGGCCAGCAGCGTCGCCGTGACCGGCATCCGGCGGAGTTCGTCCGGCGAACACGCGAACGGGTCGCGATCGACGACGACGAGATCCGCAGGATCCCCGACGACGACACCGGAGCGACCGCGGCTGCTGGCGGCGAGAGCGACGCCGATCGGCAGCCGTTGCTCGGGGTGCCACGGCGCCCGGTTGTCCCGGCTTCGGCTCGTTGCCGAGGCGATGGCCTGCCAGGGATCGAGCGGCGCCACCGGAGCGTCGGATCCAAGACGCAATGTCGCGCCGGCCGCGTGCAGCGACGCGAACGGGAACGCTCGCCCGGTACGCCCGTGCCAGTAGCGCTCGGCGATGTCCCGGTCGTCCATCGCGTGTTCTGGTTGCACGCTGGCGACCAGCCCGAGCGTCGCGAACCGGGCGACGTCGTCCTCGCGCAGCAACTGGGCGTGCTCGATGGCGCCGGTCATACCCAGGTCTTCGAACGTATCGAGCACCTCGGTGTTGGCCCGGTCTCCGATTGCGTGCACCGCGGCGCCGATGCCGTTGGCGCCCGCGCGCTGCAGAAGCGCGCGCAGTTCCTCGACCGGAACGCTGGACACTCCGCAGGCGTGCGGCGCGGCCGGGTCCAGGCCGGGATACGGGTCCCAGCACAGCGCCGTGCGGGTGTTCAGCGAACCGTCGACGACCACCTTGAGCGGACCCATGGTCACCAGCCCGGACGGTTCGAGGTCCATCCCGGTGCGCAGCCCTGCTGCGATCGCGTCATCCAACCGGTCCGGCCACACCGATGCCTCGACCCGCAGCGTCCGTACACCTGCGCTGACCCGTGCCGGCCACTCGGTCGCATTGTCCGCGTTCTCGAAATCCACAATCCCGACGACGCCCCGACGCGCAGCCGCTTCGGCAGCCTCGCGGTATGCGTCCACGGGCATTGTGCTGCGCATCCGGACACGGTCGAGGGCGTCGATCCACTCCGTCTCGCGCACCAACCCGGACGGCGGCGGCTCGACCTCCAGCAGCTCGGCTGCGCGCGTGTTCAACCATGCGCAGTGCAGATCGCTGCCGATGAGCACCACCGGCACGGACGGTGCCACGGCGTCGAGGTCGGGCAACGACGGTGTGTCCGGCCAGAGCGCGTCCCGGAACCCGTAGCCGGTCAGCGATTCACCTTCGGCGAGCGACGACTCGGCGAGTGCCGACCGGACGAGGCCGAGTGCTTCGGCGGCGCTGCGCGCACCGGAGAGGTCGAAACGTCGACGCTGCTCGACCCATTGTGTGAAGTGGACGTGGCAGTCCCACAGCCCGGGTCCGACGAAGCGCCCGTCGAGCCGGATCTCGTCCCGGCCGGTTCCGTCGAGCGTGCCCGCAGGACCGATCTCCGCGATGCGACCGCCACTCAGCAGCACATCGCGCGTGCCGTCGGCGCCGAACGGGCGGGCATCCCGGAGGACGAGATCAGGCGTGTCGCACATGGTGCTCCCTTCGGGTCAAGGCCGCCACCAGCGTAGTCGGCGGTCGACCGTGGTTGGCTGGTGAGGCGTGCAGTTGATCAGGATGACCCGCCGCTGGCGATGCCGCGCCTGGCCCGCTCCCCACGCAAACCCCTCCCCTGGTTGATCGCCTGTTGCGAGGCGTCGACGTCGACCTGCTCACCCACCTGCGCCGCGAACACCGCTGCCATGAGCTTCTCCAGCACCGCGAACAGGTCGACACGTTCCGCATCGTCCACCGCACAGACAGCCCTCGAGCCCATCCGACTCTTCTGACGCTGAATCGGTTCCTCTCAGCATTCGCGCTCCACATGAAGCTCGATCGGCCCCAAGACTTCGCGCGATCGGCCTCCGTCGTCGGCATATGCGATCCGGACCCGGTCTATCGACGCGACCGCATCGTCCAGCTTGAACACGGTGGCGAGCACCCACTCCTCCCCCGGTTCGATGGTCTCGCCCACCGCGGGCCGCCGCGCGTCCCACGCCTGCGATTCTTCGGCATCCCGGGGCGGGCGGCCTGATCCGTTGGCGGGTTGAAGTGTGGTCGTGCCGTCCTGACCGGGAGTGGGAATCTCCAGAAGGGCCGCCTCGACTAGCTCCATTCCCACCGGATTGACGGCCGTGACCGCGCTGATCGTCACGGACCGTTCCCCAGTGTTGGTGATGATCTCGTTGTTCAGCGTCACCCACGGGCTCCTCGTGAGGGCGTCACAGACACCAAGCACCGCTCCCGGTTCGTCGAGTTCTTCTATGTCCTCGGCCACCGCACCGGTGCCTCCACCGAACACCAGCTCGCCCCTGTCGCCCGAGCAACCCAAGACAGCCAGAACGATCAGCATAGGCGCCCAGACCACCAGTCGGCGGGTCATCTCGAGGTTCGGCCTCGGCACGCGCGGGACTCCGCGATTCCCCTCCAGCGTCACTGCTGAAGCATAGCCATGCCGACTCCGGCGCACACTGAAAGCGTTACCTCCTCGCCCCGGTGGCAGGCTCGAGAGCCGGGCTGCCCGCGTACGAGATATCCGGGTGAGGCGGCGTCGTCATGCCGTCGCCGAGGAAGTAGTCGACGTGGTGGGACTGCATGTACCCCTTGAGCGTCATGGCGTTGCGATACGCAGGGTTGTGCGCGAGCGTGTACAGGCGGGTGTCGGTCGGGTGATCCGTCGTGAAGATGATCAACTCGTTGTAGTCGCCGTTGGCGTACACTGCCTCTTCCCGCCAGTCTCCGAGGATGTCGCCGACGAGGGCCGGGTTATTGCGCGGACCATTCACTGCTCCGTAATGCCAGACGCTCAGCAGCCGCGGCAGCGCATTGGTCGGGGTCGGGTTGTTCCAGTCCCACTTCTCGAACTTGCCGTCGTTGAGCAGCTCCATCAGGATGTCACCGTCCCACCACAGGCCCAGTTGCGGCCACGGCTGCAGCGAGGTGTCCGGTTCGGTGAGCTGGTTCGATGGCGCGTTGTAGAGACCGTCGAAGGACCAGACCTCCATGCCCGGGAACCTCGGGTCGATGTCACCGGCCATCCCCCGCCCCACGTCGGGTGATCCGGATCCGGCATGCTGCCAGATCATGGCACCGTCGCTCGGGTCGTAGTAGTACTCGCGCAGACCGCTCGGATTGTTCTGCTGGACCGCGAATCCTTCGAGGCCCGGCCGGCTCGGATCCATGTCGGCGATGTGGAATCGGTCGCCGTGCACGATGCCCTGCGGGCCCAATGAGTAGCGCAGGCTGCCGTCGCCGTCGAGCACGAATCCGATCTCGGCGACCTCGTCCGTGCCGTCACCGTCCACGTCGATGATGCGGGTGTTGTGCCCGTCCGGCGCATCCTGGTTGCCGCGCAGCCACTTCCACTCCATGCTGACGTCGCTGCCGTCGAAGTTCCAGGCGGTCATCATGAGGTTGAAGCCGCCGTTGCCGACCCGGTTCTTCATATAGGCCACCAGACTCGGCGTCGACCCGTCCAGATAACCCACGCCGAACCGGGCGTACATCGGGCCGTCCGACAGGTAGTCCGTGGGCACCTGAGCAGAGTCGCGCATCGCGCCCGTCTGCCCGTCGAGAATGGCGACGAACTGGTGGTTGTCATCGGGGTGGCTGAATGTGGTTCCGTCTCCGAACGTGACACCGTTGGCGATGCGCAGCGCGACCTCGGCCCGCCCGTCGCTGTCGAAGTCGTAGACAGTCACGCCGTCGTTGTGACCGACGTCGATGGTGGACGAGCCGCCCTCGATGTTGTTCCGGTCCGTGCTGTTCGGCCCCATGTCGACCTCCCAGAGGAGTTGTCCGTCTCTGGTGTAGGCCTCGATCTTCTGGTGCGGGGAGGCGTGCCGATCCACCACGAACTCATACTCGCCGTCGCCGGTGAGGTCACCAACCCACGCGTAGTCGATGCGGGCGCCGTGACGCAGCGGGACCCGGACCACGGGCTCGGTGTCGTTGTTGGCGGGCAACGTGAACGCCCCGCTCGGCGGCTGCTCCGCCCCGTCGACCACGGGACGCACCCGGTAGGTGTTCGACCGGCTCAGGTCCGCGGTCGAGTCGACGAAGTTGGTGCCCCCGGTCAGGACGCTGGAGTTCAAGCGTACTTCGGCTCCCCCGCCGGTGGACCGGTACACGTTGAAGCCGATGCCGTCCGGGTCCAGCCCCAGCAACCGCCAGCTCACCAGCACCTCGGTGCTGCTGGAGCGCACCGCTACTACCCCACGATCAAGGTTCTCCATCGGCCCGGCATCTGGCTCTGGCTGTGACGATCCGTCGTCGACCTCGATCAGCTGCCACTGCTGGTTCGCGCCGCCGGTGTCGTCGTACTGGGAGATCCGAGCGCCGTCGGCGGTGGACCGCTCCCACACATCCAGCACCTTTCCGCTGTGCCGGTTGACGAGTTTCACGTATCCGCCGTCCGTATCGAGGGCCTCGAACTGCTGGTTCGGCCCGCCGTTGCCAGCCCACTGGACGACCTGTGCACCGTTTTCGGTCGATCTCTCGAAGACGTCGATGACCTTGCCACTGTGCCGGGCCATCAACCGGTAATGGCCGTCGCCGACATCGATGAACCTGAACTGCTGGTTGGGCGCGTCGTGGCGGGTTTGCTGGACGATCTCGGCCCCGTCCTCGACGGAGGCATCCGCGACCTCGATGGCCTTGCCACTGTGCCGGGACTCCAGCACGTACCAGGCGCCGGTGTCGATATCCGCCGCGTGAGCGGCGGACGACACGACGACCACCATCGCAGCCACCATTGCGAACGCCCCGGCGACCAACGCCGCGATCGAGGCTCTCGACCATCTCGTCATCATGACCTCCCTGGCATGGACAGCAAGCGCTTTCCGGCAACGTGCTGCATCATTGGTTCACGGTCAACGGATCCGGACAAATGCGTGCACACTACTGCGCATGACCGTCGCCCAGCCGTCAGCTGGGTCTGCCTAGACTGCGACCCATACTGCGACGTGTGCGCCGACGAGGTACCTGATCGAAGGGCCAAACGCGTGATCTTGTGCCAGTCCCCTAAAGGATCCAGGGGGTGCTGTGCGTCTTGAGGGCATGGGCGACGAGAGATCAGACGGCGGTCACGACGGATTCGACGACTGGTACGTACAAGCCTTCCCGCAAGTGCGCGGCGCGTTGGCGCTGGCGATCGGGGACGCCGACCTCGCCGAGGAAGCCGCGGCAGAGGCGTTCACGCGAGCGCTGGTGAGCTGGCGCAAGGTCCATGCACTGGACTCACCGACGGGCTGGGTCTACGCGACCGCGCTCAATCATGTCCGGTCGACGCTGCGGCGGCTACGGCTGGAACGGCGACATCAGCAGCGCCTACGTGCCGGGCCGAGGTCGTACCAACCGCCGCCGGAACCGGAGCCGGCGCTATGGCGCGCCGTCGCGGAGTTGCCGCCGCGGACACGCGAGGCAGTCGCGCTGAGATACGTCGCCGACCTTTCCGAAGCCCAAGTAGCAGCCGTCATGGGAGTCAGTGCTGGAACGGTAGCCGCGACGCTGCATCAGGCGCGCCGGCGGCTCGCGCAGATCCTGGCTGACGACGTCGACAAGGAGCGGACACGATGAGCACGATCGGTGACGAGAAACTGGCAGAGCTGCGGTCGATGGTGGAGACACGCCCCGCTCCTCCGCCCGCAGAAATCCATGCACGCGCGGCGACGCTTCGCCGGGTACGACGTCGCCGCCGGATCGGCGTAGCGACGACGATCGGGGTTGCCGGACTGGTGACGGCCTCGATCGCGGCCTTCTCGCCATCCATTGACCAAGACGGCGAAACGATCCCCTGGGTGCTCGGTGCGCCGCCAGCGAGCGCCGCCAGCACCAACTGCCACTACTTCGGCGGACCTAGCGACCTCCTCGAGCCCACCGACGTCCGTGCCGACCTGGTGTACCTGCCGCCGGACGGCACGGTCGACGCCCCGCTGCAGACGGTCTCGGCGACCGAAACACAGGTCGAGTGCCCGTTGTCGGACCTGGACGCCGTCGGTTTGCGGCGCGATGCAGAGGGCAACGTCGAAGCGGCTATCTCGGTGTACGGACCGACGCTCGGCCGGTACGAGCCGGTGGATGGTCGCTCCCAGGAAGTATCGATGCGCGAAGGTAGTGGCTACCTGCTGACTTGGGACGAGTCCGCATCGCAACTGGCACTCAACTGGTCCGAGGACGGCTCGTGGTGGGCGGCCCAGGCAGTCGGTCTGGACGCGGATGAGCTATTGGACGTGATGGAGGCGATCCGCATCGACCACGATCAGGTCGTCGCGTCGTCGTTCCTGGACGGTTTCGAGGTGGTCGTTCCGCAATCCCTGGTCGGGAAGGACGTGCACGAGTGGAGCGTGAGCTACGGCCGTCCAGACGAAGAGCCGCTGCTCAACCTCATCGTGTCGAGCGCGACAAGTTCCCCGGCTGAGGCCAGGGTGGTCTCGGTACCCGGCGCCATCCCGGCCGAAGTCGTGGCCGATGACCCGTCGGTCTCGGGGTTCGGGGTCTTCGAGCCGTCCGTGGCCGGTGCCAGCTCCCTGAGCTGGGATACACCCGACGGGCGCCGCTTCGAGCTGCAATTCACCGGCGACACGGGCCTTGGGGAAGCGCTGGACATCGCCGAGTCTCTCGGTCGCATCTCGACGAGCGACAAGCACATCACCGACGCATGGCTACACCCCGAGTACTGAAGGTGGCGTGTGCGCGTCGGGATGGGCTCGTCGTCGCCTCACCACCCGTCCGGTCCGACGCTCCGCTCAGCTCTTGACGTACTCGGCCAGATGCTCGCCGGTGAGGGTAGAACGGGCGGCGACCAGGTCGGCCGGGGTGCCCTCGAAGACGATCCGCCCACCATCGTGACCGGCACCGGGACCGAGGTCGATGATCCAGTCCGCGTGTGCCATGACCGCCTGGTGGTGCTCGATGACTATCACTGATTTGCCCGATTCGACGAGTTTGTCGAGCAGGCCGAGCAACTGCTCCACGTCGGCGAGGTGCAGGCCCGTCGTCGGCTCGTCGAGGACGTAGATACCGCCCTTTTCACCCATGTGTGTCGCCAGCTTCAGCCGCTGCCGCTCGCCACCGGACAACGTGGTCAGCGGCTGGCCGAGGTGCAGGTATCCCAACCCCACGTCGTCCATGTGCTGCAGGATCTTGTGGGCGGCCGGTGTGCGTGCGTCGCCGGCACCGAAGAACTCCTCGGCCTCGGCCACCGACATCGCGAGCACCTCGCTGATGTCCTTTCCGCCGAGCGTGTACTCCAGCACCTCTGCCCCGAACCGCTTGCCGCCACAGTCCTCACACGGTGTCTCCACGGTCTCCATGAAACCGAGCTCGGTGACGATGACACCGGCACCGTTGCACGTCGGGCAAGCCCCTTCGGAGTTGGCGCTGAACAGCGCCGGCTTCACGCCGTTGGCCTTCGCGAACGCCTTGCGGATCGGTTCGAGCAGCCCGGTGTACGTCGCCGGGTTGCTGCGTCGCGAACCCTTGATAGCGCTCTGGTCGACCGTCACGACGCCCTCCCGCCCCGACACGGAGCCTTCGATCAGGGAGCTCTTGCCCGATCCGGCCACACCCGTCACCACGACCAGCACCCCGAGCGGGATGTCGACGTCGACGTTCTGCAGGTTGTGCGCATCGGCGCCGCGCACCTCCAAGGCGCCGACCGGCTCGCGCACCGTGTCCTTGAGCGCGGCGCGATCGTCAAGATGGCGGCCGGTGACCGTGCCGCTTGCCCGCAATCCTTCGATCGTGCCCTCGAACACCACGTCCCCACCCGCGGAGCCCGCGCCGGGGCCCAGGTCGACGACGTGGTCGGCGATCGCGATCGCCTCCGGCTTGTGCTCGACGACCAGCACGGTGTTGCCCTTGTCGCGCAGCTGCACGAGCAGGTCGTTCATCCGCTGGATGTCGTGCGGATGCAGCCCGATGGTCGGCTCGTCGAAGACATAGGTGACGTCGGTCAGCGACGAGCCGAGGTGCCGGAGCATCTTGATGCGCTGCGCTTCGCCGCCGGAGAGTGTGCCCGAGGGGCGATCCAGGCTGAGGTAGCCGAGGCCGAGCTGCACGAACGAGTCGAGGTTCGCACGCAGCGCCGACAGCAACGGAGCAACCGAGGGTTCATCGATGCCGCGTATCCACTCGGCGAGGTCGGTGATCTGCATCGCGCAGACGTCGGCGATGTTCTTGCCGTCGATCTTCGACGACCGGGCTCCCTCGTTCAGCCGGGTGCCGCCGCATTCCGGGCAGGCGGTGAACGTCGCCACCCGCTCGACGAAGGCCCGGATATGCGGCTGCAGCGATTCGATGTCTCTGGACAACATCGACTTCTGGATCTTCGGGATCAGTCCCTCGTAGGTGACGTTGATGCCCTTGGCCTTGATCTTGGTCTGCTCCTTGTAGAGGAAATCGTGCAGTTCTTGCTCGGTGTAGTCGCGGATCGGCTTGTCCGGGTCCAGGAACCCCGACTCGGTGAACGTCTGCACCATCCAGCCGTCGGCTTTGTAGCCGGGGACGGTGATGGCTCCCTCGGAGAGCGACTTGGACTCGTCGAAGACCTGGGTGAGATCGACGTCGGAGACTGAGCCTCGGCCTTCACAGTTCGGGCACATGCCGCCGTGATAGACGGCGTCGCGGACGACGGTCTTCTCGCCCGTGGACGAGGTCATCACCCCGCTCGCCTTCCGCGCCGGGACGTTGAAGGAGAACGCGATGGCAGGCCCGATGTGCGGCGTCCCCAGCCTGCTGAACAGTACCCGCAGGATCGCGTTGGCGTCGGTGACGGTACCGACGGTGGACCGGGGGTTCGCGCCCATCCGCTCCTGATCGACGATGATCGCGGTGGTGAGCCCCTCGAGCAGGTCGACATCGGGCCGGGCGAGGTTCGGCATGAAGCCCTGCAGGAAGGCGCTGTAGGTCTCGTTGATCAGCCGCTGCGATTCGGCGGCGATGGTGTCGAACACGAGCGAGCTCTTGCCCGAACCGGAGACGCCGGTGAACACGGTCAGCCGGCGCTTCGGGATCTCGACGCTCACGTTCTTCAGGTTGTTCTCGCGCACGCCGTGCACGCGGATCATGTCGTGACTGTCGGCAATGTGCGGCGCAGCCGGCTGCGCGTCCACGTTGGTGGTCAAGCTCATCGTCTCTCCATCTGATACCCGGGTGCCTTCGCCGTGTGGTCTCGGCGTCGCCTGCCTCGATCTAACCATTCTCGAGGTCATGCACGGACCCGCGCACGCAGCTGATCCCGAGATGCGCGATCTCGGGGTCAGCCGTGCGTGGCTTCGCCGGCATACGGCGCGGGTTGAACGGATCAGGTCAGTTGCTGAATGCGCACCGTGTTGCCGGCGGGGTCGCGGAAGGCGCAATCGCGGGCGCCCCACGGCTGGTCGGTGGGCTCTTGCATGACTTCGGCGCCGCTGGCCTGAACCCGATCGAAGACTCCGTCGACATCGTGGGTGGCCAGCATGATGGCGGCGTACGTCCCCTTGGCCATCATCTCGGTGATGGTGCGCCGTTCCTCGTCGGTGATGCCGGGGTCGGCTGCCGGCGGCGTCAGCACGATGTTCATCTCCGGCCGGCCCGGAGGCCCGACGGTGATCCAGCGCATCCCGTCGTATCCGACGTCCTTGCGGACCTCGAAACCGAGAGCGTCGCAGTAGAACGCCATGGCGGCGTCCGGGTCGTCATGCGGCAGGAAGCTCGCGTTGATGATGATGTCCATGGCAGTCACGCTAGTTGCGGGTGGGTGACCGGCGCTTCTCGATTCCTGATCGGTCTGGTCACCTGCTTCGCCACGCATGGCGGCATACCCGCGGTCACACGCGTCACCTGCTGCCGATAGGTGCTGGGTGGCACGCCGACCAGCTCGGTGAACCGGGTGCTGAAGGTTCCCAGCGACGAGCAGCCGACCGTGAAACAGACCTCGGTGACGCTGAGATCGCCGCGTCGCAGCAGCGCCATCGCACGCTCGATGCGCCGCGTCATCAGGTAACTGTAGGGCGACTCCCCGTAGGCCCGTCGGAACATGCGGCTCAGGTGTCCGGCCGACATGTTCACACCGCGTGCCAGCGCCTCGACGTCCAACGGCTGCGCGTATTCGCGATCGATACGGTCGCGGACCCGGCGCAGCAGGACGAGGTCACGGAGGTGCTGAGCAGCAGCAGGATTGCCGGTCACGTATCACATGCTGCCACGGCCCGACGGAAGTTGCCTAGCGCACCCGTGCCCGCGCCTGCGCATTCGCCCGCCCCTACGCCCGGAGCCCGACCCTACGCCCGCGCCCGCGCTCGGGCCCGGTGTCGCCGAACCGCTGCCCTGTTTGCGCATCGGACGGAGCAGTACTGCTGACGTCCGTTACGGGTGATGTCAACGACGACGGCCGTGCACGGATCCCCGTGAGCCTGTCCTGCAGCGCATCGTCTGAGGCGATGCATGCCCCGGGTGGTGAGATGGAGTGCCGTGCCCACGCTGATGATCGCGAGGAGCACGTCCGGCAGCGACTGATGTTCATCGCGATAGTGCAAGTGCCAGCCTTCCTCGTGGTGATTCGTCAGCCGCGGGTACGCGGCGGCAGCGGCCATGTGAGCGTTCAGGAGTGAGGCCCGCTCCTCCGGGTCTGCGGCGTCGACGACGGTCAGCCAGTCGTCGATCACCCGCCGGGTGCGCGGGTGATCGTCTGGTGCTTCGGGGAACTCCATGGTCATGCCGAACCGGCGCATCCGTGCGTCGATCCCGCGGCGATCCGCGGGCCAGTCGTTGGCCAGTGACGCGGCGAGTAGCACCGCATACTCGCCGTAAGGGTTGAGATGCACAACGCCATTACATCACGCTGGGCACATGACATCTCCCGAAGTTCACGATCAGGACGCCCGGACTCAGCCACCTGGACTCCACGAGCACGGGTGGCTGGTGGAGTCGAGCCACGCGACCTCGGAGGGGCGCGTGCTGTACGTACGCTGTGACCGGTGTGGAACCCTGCGTGTCGATCTCCAGCACCACATGCACCTTCCGCCCGTCGCGCTCAGCGTGGATGTACGTTCGGCGCGGCACGGCCATGAGCCGACCGGCGGACTCCGGCATTGTGGGGTCTAGGTCAGCAGGACCTCGGTGATGGCACGGTATCCCGACATCGGGTCCTCCCCAAGCGCCTGGACACATACGTGGTCGGCTCCGGAGTCCAGATGCGCGGTGATGCTGCCCGCCACCGCGTCCGGCTCGCCGTGCGGGGCGAGCGCGTCGATCAGCCGGTCGCTGCCGCCGCCCGCCACGTCGTCGTCGGTGTAGCCCAGGCGCCGAAGGTTGGTCACATAGTTGGTGAGCCGCAGGTACGGGTTGCTCACGGCCCGCCGGCCCAGTGCCCGGGCCCGGGCGGCGTCGGTATCGACCACCACCTTCTGCTCGGGTGCGAGCAGGGCCTCGGCCCCCATGAGCTCACGCGCCTGCCTCGTATGCTCCGGCGTGGTCAGATACGGGTGCGCCCCGGCGGTGCGCTGCCCCGCCAGCCGCAGCATCTTCGGCCCCAGAGCGGCCAACGCCCGGCCGGAGGCGGGAACGCCGTGCCGGTCGAGCTCGTCCAGGTAGGCGACCACCGTGTCGTACGGACGTCGGTACGCGCCGGTCGCCTCGGGATGGCCGATCCCCACGCCGAGCAGGAAACGACCCGGGTGCCGAGCCACGATGCGGTGATAGGACTGTGCTGCGGCGCCGGCGTCGACAGCCCAGATGTTCACGAT
This sequence comes from Phytoactinopolyspora halotolerans, assembly GCF_010550675.1. Lineage (GTDB taxonomy): Bacteria > Actinomycetota > Actinomycetes > Jiangellales > Jiangellaceae > Phytoactinopolyspora > Phytoactinopolyspora halotolerans. Next base: position 13,503 of record NZ_JAAGOA010000035.1, read on the forward strand.
CCCCGTCGCCACCACGATGTTCTCCGTGGCGTCCAGAAGCTCCTCAGCGAGCCGGAGATCCCCGGGCGGAGAACCGCCGATCCAGATCGCACCGTACCCGAGCCGCTCGATCTCGACGGCGAAGTCGCTGTCCAGAACACCCGCCCGCTGCCATATCCCGATAACACCAAGATCGACACTCATGCCACACCATAACCACGTCGACGACGGCAGTAATTCCATCGTCCGCGAACCGACGCCGAACCGCCAGATCCGGAATCGACGCCGGTGTCTCACGAACTCAGTGCGGCCAGCACCTTCTGCACTCGGCGGTTGCGTGTCTCTTCGGTTTTGGCATCCAGGATGGACTCAGCATGCTGACGCTGCTTGCTGTACGACAGGGCAGCCCAGGCCTCGGATGCCGACGGGTTGTCGGCGAGGACTTCGGCCAGGGCCTCAGGCACCTCGACTGTGCGTGGGGCATCGTCCACCTCAAGAGTCACCTCGACCTCGTCACCAGCGCCACGGCCGGTCGCCGCCCGGGTAGCGGCGTTGAACGAGATCAGGAATCTCCCGCCCATCGAACTGATGGTGTTGCGGTAGCTGTACTCGCCGTCGATCGTCACGACCACCGGCACCCGCTTTCCGCGCCCGAATCCGAGCACGACGTCTTCCGGCACGACGATGCCGACGTTATTACCGCCGCTCGCCCACAGGGTCGTCCTGAACGTAGCCATGAACGTCTCCTCAGTCAGATCAGTGTGTAAGAGGTGGACTCGGGCAGAAGGCGATTCTCATCGCGGCGGAGAGGGTGACATTCCTGTGCAGGTGGCTGAACCCTACGCTCGGCCGATCGCGGCCGTGGCACTCTGGATGCCATGACCGCGACGACCGACGTACGGAGGTGGCTGCGGACATCTCGCGACCCCGCGATCCGCCACCTGGCGGGCGACGCATCCGCTGACGTCTTGGCCAGCCCGCGGGTCCAGACTCTGTTGCGGTTTCCCGACACACATCCCTACACGAAATGGTGGGGAACGCATTGGCGGCTGGTCGCGTTGGCCGACTTGGCAACACCGCCCGGTACCGGCGGGTTGGACGACGGTGTCGAACGGGAGCTGTCGTGGCTCACGTCTCCTGCCCACCGACGCGGCATCCGCACGATCGCTGGCTTGACCCGCCGCTGTGCCTCACAGGAAGGCAACGCGGTGTACGCGCTGTCGCTGCTCGGCTTTGCCGGTGAACCGGCGACGCGAACCCTGGTGGACGCGCTCCTGGAATGGCAATGGCCAGATGGAGGCTGGAACTGTGATGTCCGGGAGGACGCGCGACGATCGTCGTTCCATGAGACCGTCACACCCGCGATCGGCCTGGCCGTGTTCGCCGAAACGACCGGATGCGAAGATGCCCGGGCGGCTGCGCGCGACTCGGCGCAGCTATTGCTGGAGCACCGGCTGTTCCGCTCGACCAGGACCGACGAAGTGATCCATCCCTCCTGGATCAAGCTGCACTACCCGGCGTACTGGCACTACGACATCCTGCAGGGACTCCGCCTCCTCGAACTCCTCGGCATGCTAGGCGACCCGCGCGCCACCGAAGCACTCGATGTAGTCGAACGATCGCGCCGGACAGATGGCCGGTTCAGCGGCCCCGCGTGGTGGTCCCACCGGCAACCCGACGCGGTCGACTGGGGACGCGGCCGCGACAACGAGATGCTGAACCTCCGGGCGCAGTTGCTGCTTGTCGCCGACCGCTAAGACTTCGCTGCCGCCCCGCCGCCATCGATCTGCTGACGATTTAGCGTCGTCTTGTGGAGGCCTTCAACGTGCCATGCTCGGCGTCGCTGGACCACGCGGTCGTCAAGACCGAACTTCGCCCGGCCCGCCAACGGTTCATGCGGCAGCCTCTCGCCATCTCTGCGACTGGTCTTGATCATGGACGCAGCCAAGTTTGGCGCGGCTTGTAGCCGCTGCGGCGTAGCCAGTGCTCGGTGTACAGAATCCGGTCCGGCGTAATGATCGTGAGCGGGTCGGTGGGTGGCTCGTCTAGGGACCGTCCCCGTTCGACGTGATCGCATTGCCAGCGGAAGGCCTCCCAATAGCCTTCCGCCTCGGGATCGTCTCGCTCGAGAGTACGTGCTGTGCCGAATAGCTGCGCACCGCGACTGCTGGCTTGGCCGACCAGTGGGGCGAAGATCCCCGCCGAGACTCTGGGATCACGACGCAGGTTCCGCGATTTGGGTGAGTCGTTCCAGCTGGTGTAGAAGATTTCGAACCCGAGGCTGGAGTAGCGAACGGGTGTGGCTGCCGGCGCTCCGTTCGGGTCCACGGTGGCGATGACTGCCATATTCTGGCTGGAGAGCAGGTTGAGGATTCGTTCTTCGAGGTGTTCGCGGTCGAGTTCCCCGTCGGGGGTGGGGCCTGCAAGCCAGGTGTTAGTCAGCGGCATCGCCCCAGGATCTCAGCCGCGCGGAGCTGGTCGCCGCACCAGTCTGGCAGCGCCGCGTCATCGTTGACCTGTGCCGGTCGGGCGGAAGGCGGCTGGAGAGCGGTTCAGCCCTCAGCGGCGGTGAGGGCGCGACCACGCTCCGCCGATCCGCCACACGGCGGTTGTCCGACACCGCCGGCACCAGCCTGACCGCTATGTGGCGTACAGGTCGTCGCGCTCCACGTTCAGATAGACCGTGCCGTTGTCGACGCGCTCGATCTGATCACCTGCGACGTACACATCGACAGGCGACATTGTGCGCGACGCTTTCAAGTAGCCCAGCCGACGGAGCCGTTCCGCCAGTTGGGGCGGCATGTCTGAACCTCCGGTGAAAGCTCGGCCCAATTCCTGCACCATGTCCGTGCGTTCATCCATGAGCTGCCCGGCGCTGGTGTCGGCACCCAGATCACCCATCTTGAGATCCTCGACCGAGCCAAGTTCCTGCCCGCTACGGTCGAGCACGCGCATGCCCTCGCGGACCTCCGCCATCGGGCCCGAGCGGCCGCTCTCCGATGTCCCGGCCATCGTGCGCCTCCCCCGTGCTGAATCGTGTATCGGTGCGTCTACCGGCACAGATACCCTCCGCCGACGGACGGAAACGCCACCCGCGCGGGGCGCCGACGACACTCGTGGTGTGGTGACGTTGGTGGCCTACTCCGCCGCCGCAAGGCGGAGCGCCATGTACTGCCGGCCGAGTAGCTGGATGGTGAACGTGCCCGGTAGACGTCGATCCGCTGCATGCTCGCGTGTGTGATCCATGGCTTCGAGTAGTCGTAGAAGTCCAAGCAGTTGTGGATCGAGATCAGGTGACCGGCGTGATCGTTCTCGACGACGACAGCGGGCAGGCACTCCCAGTCCTCGATGCCCTTCTCGACTGAGTACGGATGCGATGCATCATCGTCCTTGGCGATCCGCGGGGTCCACGCTGTCATGTGCGACGCTGTCGCCATGGGTGATGTTGTGGTCCGAGGGAGCACGCCGCAGGATGTGCGGGAGCTGGCGAGGCTGAAAACCGAGAGGGCGCAATTGGACCGCGAGCCACCGCGGGACGTTCAGGTCGCATTTGCGAAGCACCTCGACGACTGGATTGCCGCTCAGGGCGACGCATTGTTGTGCCGGGTTGCAGACATCGGCGGAACACTCGTCGGGATGGCCTGGATGGTTGTCTACGAGCGCGTCCCCGACCTGCACGATCGGCACAGGCTGACTGGAGACATCCAGAGCGTCTTCGTGACGGCGAAACATCGTGGGCTCGGCATCGGCGCTGCTCTCATCCAGGCGCTCTGCCAGCAGGCCGACGCACGTGGGGTGCGTCGTGTCACGGTGAGCGCCAACGATCTGGCCCTCCCGCTGTACCGGTCAGCTGGTTTCAGCCCGTCGCCACACCTCCTCGAACGCCATCATCCAGGCCGGTTGTGATCAGCTGCCCCACGGCAGCGGAGGGCTGCACGGAGCGGCGGCTGACTCCTCGAAACTCGCCGGCCCACCTGGAGACGGCGAGCTGGCCGCATCCGACAGCTCGAAACTCCGCGTAACGGGCTTCGCCCAGGGCCGCGGCGTCCGGCGGCGCACACCAGGAAGTGAGGTCTCCACCTGGGAGAACACGCGATCGTGCGGACAATTCCTATCGACCGACCAGCCCACCGGCGAACGGCAGCCCCGATGAATCCGTGTCGCGGTCGCGGTCTACCTGTGCAACGTGGCTGCGGAAGGGATAGCGATGGCCTGGACCCAGCAGGGCGAGCTACGGGCACCGGACAGAGTACGGGCAGATGGCCCGTACTGCCCGATCATCATGGGGTTCCGAGCATGGCGGTGATCGAAGACGTTCTGCCGCTGGGTACCGAACTGGAACGCTCTTACCGGGCGTACGTGCGCGGCGCGTTGAAGTTCCGCGTCGGTCAGATCGTCTATGTGGCGTTCACCCTCGACGAGAGCGTGATGGGTTTCGCGTTCCCCAAGGAGGAGCGCGCAGCCCTGGTCTCAAGCGAGCCGCACAAGTTCCAGATGCCGTCACCATCAGAGATGCGCTTCAACTGGGTCCATGCCCACCTTGCCGCGCTGGACCCGACCGAGGCCCGTGAACTCGTCGTCGACGCTTGGCGCATGGTCGTCCCCAAGAAGCTCTCCCGCGCCTACGACCTCGCCCATCCCAACGGCCCGGGCTGATCCCCCGTCGACGTGGGGAGACCGACCGGCCCAGAGGGGTCAGCGGCACTGAGTCAACCTCGCGGCGCAAGCGCCATATGAATCGTGCCCGAGACGAAGTGGGGGCAGACTCCGACCTGCCGCCCGGCACGCGCCCAGACCTACCTCGACGCACTCCGCGGACGATGATCAGCACGGATCCCCCGCCCGGGACCCGTGGGTACGATCGTCCAAGCGCCTGATCACCACCGCTCAACGACTCCTAGGCGGCCGCTCGCCTACCGCGGCCATGCTGCAGATGTCGCCCGACCGCACGCTGGCCGACATCGAGCGGCGCGGCCTGGTCGAACAGCTTCGCCCCATCACCCAGTCTTCCTGGGAAGAAGACGGCATACTCCACCAGCGACCAGGTCCTCTGTGAAGCGCCGGCGCCGAACGTTGCGGACTTAGACGCCCCGGCCGTCGGCGCAGGGAATCGGGGAGATTTCCCGGCGGTGCAATACTCTCCTCCATGAGGTATGCCTTGTTGATCTGCAATGACGAGACGATCTCGCCGAGTCACGAGGAAATGAACGCGGATCCGGTGAACCAAGCCTGGAGTGCGGATCTGGAGCGGCGTCAGGCAGAGCTTTACGGCGCGCGGTTGCGGCCGGTCGCCGAGGCGACGACGGTGAGGGTCCGCAATGGCGAGACGCTGATCTCCGATGGGCCGTTCGCCGAGACCAAGGACTTCGTCGGCGGTGTGGTGTTCGTCGACTGCGCCGATCTTGACGAGGCGATCGCGATCGCCAAGGGGCACCCGTATGCCCTGCACGGCAGCGTCGAGATCCGTCCAGTCTGGGAAGATGACCAACCCCGATAATCCCGACGATGTGGCACGGGCCGTCGATGCGGCGTATCGGGAGGAATGGGGTCAGGTCGTTGCGACGCTGATCGGATTGACCCGCGACTGGGACCTCGCCGAGGACTGCGCGCAAGACGCGTTCGCGGCAGCGCTGACAACCTGGCCGAGGGACGGGATACCGAGCCGGCCGGGTGCGTGGCTCACGGCCACGGCGCGCAATCGGGCCACTGATCGGCTGCGGCGGGATAAGGCGGGTCAGGCGAAGTTGCGGCAGCTGGCCGTGTTGGCCCGTGACGAGCCGCAGGAGCCGAACCTGGAAGAGATTCCGGACGAGCGGCTGCGGTTGATCTTCACCTGCTGTCATCCGGCGCTGCCGTTCGAGGCACGGATCGCGCTCACGCTGCGCACCCTCTCGGGTTTGACTACTCCGGAGATCGCGAAGGCATTCCTCACCACCGAAACGACGATGGCGCAACGTCTAGTGCGGGCGAAGCGCAAGATCACTAATGCCGGCATTCCGTACCGGGTTCCATCGGCCGATCTGCTTCCCGAGCGGCTGAACACCGTCCTGGCCGTCCTGTATTTGATCTTCAATGCCGGGTACGACGAACACGACGAGGCCCGGGCGCTGACCACCGAAGCGATCCACCTCGCCCGAGTCCTGGTCCGACTGATGCCGAATGAAGCCGAACCGCGTGGGCTGCTGGCCTTGATGCTGCTGAACGAGGCCAGACGGGCAACCCGTACCGACAATGGCGTGCTGGTCAGCCTCGAAGATCAAGATCGCACTAAGTGGGATCGATCCTTGATCGACGAAGGCGTCGCCGTCCTCGACCAGGCAATGGCTATGGGGAGGAGCGGGCCCTACCAGGTACAGGCCGCGATCGCCGCCTGCCACGCGACGGCACGCGACGCCAAGGGCACCGACTGGGAGCAGATCGCGACCCTCTACTCCGAGCTGGGCCGCCTGGCGCCGTCGCCGGTGGTCGAGCTCAACCGTGCCGTGGCCGTTGCGATGGCCTACGGCATCCCGTCCGGTCTCGCCCTGGTGAATGAGCTGGCCGAGTCCGGCCGGCTGGATGGCTACTACCTGCTGCCGGCGACTCGGGCCGACCTGCTCCGCCGGGCTGGTCGGCTGGCAGAGGCCAAGGGCGCCTATGAGGAGGCGCTCCGACTTGCCCCGACCGAGCCGGAACGACGCTATCTGACCCGCCGGCTGCAGCGTCTTTGAGAATTTTCGCGAGTGATGTCGATCCCTTCTCGTCCTGTTCGTCGGTGGGTCAAAACCCGACGAGACAAGGGAACGACCAATGTCACACGCACTAGCTGAAACCCAGACCCGCACCGTCGCCGCGCCGAGCCGGCGAATCACGAGAAACCTGGTGCTGGCCATGGCCTGTGCAGCCATAGCCATGGTCAGCATCGACATCGCCATCGTGAATGTGGCGTTGCCTTCTATTCAGGCAGAGTTCGGCGTCGGTCACGGCATGCTGCAGTGGGTCGTCGTCGCGTATAGCCTGCTACTCGGTGGATTCCTGCTCTTCGGCGGAAGGTTAGCCGACAGGCTGGGCCAACGGCGCGTCTTCATCATCGGACTAGCCACCTTTACTGGGGCGTCGTTTCTGGCCGGAGTGGCACAGCAAGCCGACGTGTTGATCGCGGCCCGCACTGTTCAAGGCTTCGGCGCCGCGCTGATCGCTCCGACCGCCCTCTCATTGATCGCCGTCACGTTCACCGAGGGACCCGAGCGGGAGCGCGCTCTCGGCATCTTCGGTGCCGTCGGCGGAATCGCCGCGTCGGCCGGGGTGGTCGCCAGCGGGCTACTGACAGCCGGGCCTGGCTGGCGCTGGGCCTTTTACATCAACGTTCCCACCGGACTGATGTTGATCTTGCTCGGGGCGGCTTTCGCCCCCGGTCGGACCGGCGATCGGAAGACCAGACTCGATATCGCCGGAGCGATCACCGTGACCGGCAGCCTGCTGTTGTTCATCTACGCGCTGCACCACGCCGCCGGCCACAGCTGGCTTTCCGGGTCGACGCTGGCGCTCTTTGCCGCCGCAGCCATACTGATGGTGGCGTTCGTACGGATCGAGGCCCGCGCCAAGGCCCCGCTCGTACCGGCCGCAACACTGCGCAACCGGTCCCTCATCAGCTCCAACCTGACCGCGTTCCTGGCGAGCTGTGCATTCCTCGCGTTCATCTTCATCGGCTCGCTGCTGATGCAGCAGGCGTTGGGCTACTCACCGATCGACACGGGCCTAGCGTGGCTGGCGACCACGGCCACCATCTTTCCGGTCGCCATCATCGGAGGTCGGCTTGTTGCCAAGGTCGGTCTCCGCCGACTGCTGATCACGGGACTCGTCCTCTTCGCCGCCGCCGCCCTGTGGCTGGCTCGGGTCCCGAGCGACGGGAGCTACGTGACCGACGTGCTGCCGGCGTTTGTGCTAGCCGGAATCGGCTTCGGACTTGTTGAACCCGCTCTCCAGATCGGCGCATTGACCGGGGTAGCCGAGGAGGACACGGGCCTGGCCTCCGGCCTGATCGAGACCATGCGCGAAGTTGGGGGCGCCGCCGGAGTCGCCGGGGTATCCACCGTGCTGGTGGCAGGGTCCGGAATCGGCGGATTCCACACGGCCTTCCTAATCATGGCCGCCCTCCTGGTCCTCGGCATGATCAGCGCAAGCCTGGGACACACTCGCCGCGCATGACACTCAACGATCCGCATAATCACTCCCCACTACCGACAGGAGAACACCATGAACATCGTCGATCGGGCGACCTTCGAGGCCGAACTTGATCAACTACGAGCCCGGGAGAAGGCCCACACCAGGGAGGGAGATGCAATCGCCGCGGCGCGCCGTCGCCTGCCCGTGGTCGAGGTCGATGCGAGCCTGACGCTGGTCGGGCCGGACGGGCCGACCACACTGCTCGCGGCGTTCGAGGGACGCAGCCAGCTCATCGCCTTCTACTTCATGTGGCACCATGCATCGTCGGCCGCCGACGTATGCGAGGGCTGCACGTTCTACACCGGTCAGGTCCGCGAGTTATCCATCCTGCACTCTCGCGACGCGACGTTCGCGGTGTTGTGTCAGGGCCCGTACGCCGAAAGCCGCCGGTATCGCGACTTCATGGGCTGGGACATGCCGTGGTATTCGGCGCAGGAGTCCGCGGCGGAGCTGCTGGCCGGACGCCAGGTCGGCATGTTCTACCTGGTCTGCTATGTCCGGAAGGGCGAGCGCGTCTTCGAGACCTACTCCACCAGCGGACGGGGCGTGGAGGCGATGGACAACAGCTACGGCCTACTGGACCTCTCCCGTTTCGGCCGGCAAGAGCCATGGGAGAACTCACCGGACGGCTCGCCGCAGGAGTGGGGGAACGAGTCCGGCAACCCGCACCCGTACCGGGTGGGCGGGCGGCCGATCGCACAATGGACACGGCTCTCGGCCGGTCACATGGACCCGCTGACCCAGGACTGAACCCTCTCAGATCATTCGGACGCGAGAGTGCACGTCGGTCCCCATGATCTACGCCGTTGCGCCGGTCAACGAGGACAGCCCGCCAGCCGCGTGGTGACGGCTCGTCGCCGCCGGTGATCAGCGACGTCGTGAAGCTCCAGTCGTCGCACGGGACGAACAAGAAGCTGGATTCCCGTCGTCCCGTCGTGCGAGCTGCCATCGCTGTCGGCGCAGGGCGGTAACGTCGCCCCGACATGACGGCACGTCGTCCTTCGTCCGTTTGCCAGGATCAGAACGGGTCGTGCCCATGGGCCGGCACGGAAGAGGAACGAGATGAGTTTCGGGTGCGGGAGAGGCAGGGTTGGCCATGGTAGATCGGGAACGGACGCTGGCATTGCTGGACGCGCCGTCCAACCTGGGGCTGCGGCCGCCGGCTGAAGGGCTGGTACCCGGGTGCTACAAGGCTCCTGGTGTGCTGCGCGACGCCGGGCTGCTGGACCGGCTCGGAGCGGTCGAGGCCGGCGTGGTGACCGCGGGCCGGTACCGCCCGGACTGGACGCCGGGTGTGGTCCGCAACGAGGCGGCGATCGCCGCGCACTCGCGGCGTCTGGCCAACCGGGTCCAAGCCCTGCTTCACCGACACAACCTTCCCGTGGTGCTCGGTGGCGACTGCAGCATTCTGGTGGGCATCGGCCTGGCGCTGCGACGGGTGGGACGGTTCGGCCTGGTCTCGCTGGACGGCCTCGACTACCGGCATCCGGGGAACATGCCGGATCGGGTCGGGGCCATGGGCGGGGAGAGCCTCGCTGTGGTCACCGGTCTCGGCGGGGCGCTGGCCGAGCTGGACGGTCTACGCCCCTACCTGCGGTCGGCGGACACGGTCGCGATGGGTATCCGCCCGGACGACGAGTGCGCGGACGAGGCGGCGGGCAACGGCCTTCACCTCGTCGACGCGATCGAGGTGTCGAATGACCCGGCCGCCGCGGCCGCGCGAGCACTCGACGTGGTGGAACGCGCCGACCTGGACGGATTCTGGATCCACGTCGACGCTGACGTGCTGGATCCGGAGCTGATGCCGGCGGTCGACGCCCCAGACCCGGGCGGGCTGACGTTCGACCAGCTCACCACGGTGCTGCGGGTCCTGCTCGGATCGCCGGGCGTCGTCGGTATCGACCTGACGATCTACGACCCGGACCTCGATCCGGACCTGAGCGGCGGGCGACGGCTGGCGGATCTGCTCGCAGACGTCCTGGCAGGGACGGGCCAATGAGGTCGACCTCGTGACGCAATCCGGCACCACGCGTGGGGGATCGACCGATGGCCGATCCCCCACGTCACCGGATCAGACTCAGCCGCAGTGTGCGGCGTCGTACGGCATCTCCTCCGTGCGGGTGTCTCCAGTCGTCACGCCCGTGACCGTCACGGTCGCGACCCCTGCCGACACGGCACTCTCTTCGGTCATGAACCGCGCCGACTTCGAGCGCCCCGGATTCACGTCGTCCCATGACTTCTCACCGTAGGCGGTCGAGACATGCACGGCGACCTGCTCATCGTCGTCGTTCGTGACGGACGTGCGCAGCATGACCTTCGGTCCCACGCATTCCGTCCATGCCTCGACGGTGAACTCCGGCTGGGCGATCAGGTCGAAGGTGAAGCTCTCCGTCTCCGACGTTCGACCGGAAAGATCCGTCGCCGCGTAGCGCACTTCGTACTCACCTCCGGCGAGCGCGATGGTGGCCTCGTGGCTGGCGGTGGCCGCTCCGTCGGCGACGTCGGTGTGCGTGCTCTGCACCAGTTCACCGTCCTGGTAGATGTCCGCGGAAATGCTCTTCAGGCCGACATCGTCGGACGCGTCGACGTTCACGGTCACCTCATTGGCGGAAACGTCACCGGCCGGAGACGTGAGCGACACCGTCGGCGCCTCCATGTCACCATCGAACATCCACCGCTGGTTGGCGTCGCCGGAGCACCACCAGAGTGCGATGCGGGTGCCGTTCGACGTTGCCGCTTCCCACGCATCCATGCAGACGCCCGTTACCGCGCTGCGGATCGATCCGTCCGGTTGAATCTCCCATTTCTGCGTCTCGGCGCCGGTGCAGTCCTGCGTCACGATTGCGGTTCCGGTTCCGGTGCCGCCGCCCTGTGTGCCGAGGCACGTGCTGCCATCGAAGACGGTCAGCTCACCGTCGGCTGTGACCGTGATGCGCTGGTTCGCCTCCCCGTGGCAGTCGAAGAGGATCGCTTGCGTCCCCACATCAGTGGAGTCACCCGGAACCGTAAGGCAGCGCTCCGAGGCAACACCGATGACCTTCGCGTAGCGGATCTCCGCCTCCGTGATCTCGAAGGAGACTGTGACCGGCTCCGATGCGTCGTTGCCCGTCACGGTTGCCGTATACGACCCGATCACAAGATCGGTCGCCTCGATGGCCGCCTCGGCGCCGGCGTCCACGGTCGCGGTGGAGCTGAAAACGGCCTCGCCTGCGCCGTCGGCTACCTCCACCGAATACGTGACCTCATCCGGCGTGGGGTTCCCGATCGTCAAGGCGGCGACGCCCGTGCCGTTGCCGGGAGTGGAAGCACGCTCCTCAGTGACGGTGACAACCGGGGAGGCCGGTCGCTCGGCATGGATGCGAATGGTGATCGTCGTGGTCACCGCGTTTGCCGCAGACTGCGCCTGGATGTCGGCCGTGAAGGTTCCCGCCGTCGTCGGAGTTCCCGAAATGGTGCCATCCTCGGCGAGCGTCAGCCCGTCCGGCAGAGCTCCGTCGATCACGTCGAAGGTGGGCGAACCCGTCGCCTTGAGCTCGTAGGAATAGGGCACGTCCACGACACCGGCCGGCACGTCGACGTCCGTGAACTCGGCCAGGGTGCGGCGCACCAGATCGGTCGAGGCAGCCGACACCTCACCGCTCTCGGTGACGACGAAGAGGTGATACGTGCCCGCTTCCGACGGCAGCTCGATACTGGTCGCGTCCCCCGGCGCCGCTGTCATGGTGTCGCCGGAAGCGAAATCGGTCGTGCCTTCAGGCGCGAGCCAGATGGTCGCCGACGCATCACCCGTGCCACGGATCGGGATCGAGGTTGCCGAGCCGTCAGCTTCCACGCTGGCAGGCAGCACATGGTCGGGCGACATCGTCGCCTCCGCCCCCAGAAGGTCGCGATAGGCGGGCTCGAGACCGGAATTCGCCGTGACCGCGTACGCCGCGAGGGGCCAGACCGCGTCCTCGTACACCATGATGGGCTCGATGTGGCTGTCCGGCGGGTCGTTGGCGTACTTGTTCCACACCGTCGCCCACGTGTTCGTGATCGTCAGATTGTGCTTGGATCCCCAGTCTTCGGAGTTGATCGTGTATGTCACGCCGTCGGAGATGTCGAGTACGTTACTGTCGAACGTGATGTAGGCGGACGCCTCGTCGGCGTGCAACCCGTACGTGTGGCCGGCCCGCACGCCGTCGATGTAGTTGTGCGAGATGATGGTGTCCGGCTGTGCGCCGAGAGTATAGACAGGACCGGTATCGTTCCGGTCGTTCACCGTGTCGATGAACTCGTTGTATCGGATGCTGTTGTTCCTCGCGACGGTGGTGGGGTTTCCCGGTTCGATCGAGCCGGGGGACCCGTTGAAGTTCCACCAGCCCCAGCCCATCGAGATGCCGGCCCACGACGTCTTCTCGATCACGTTGTGCTCGAAGGTCATCGTGTCGACGAAGAAGGCGCCGACCGCTGGGGAGCCAAGGAACAGCTTCGCGCTGTCGTACACGTAGTTGTTGGTGATCTGGATGTTCGTCGGAGCGCCCTCGACATCCGCGGGAAACTTCTCCTTGTTGTCTTCTGCCGCGTCGCCGATGTACACGTGCTGCGGGTGGCCGACGTTGATCGCTGTGCCGCCGATGTCTCTCGTCACGTTTCCGGTGAGCTGGGAGTCGACCACGTCATTGATGAGCGATATGCCGTCAGCTCCGGTGTGCTCGACCCGGTTGCGTTCAAGGGAGATGTTCGCTGCGCTGGTCACCTCGATGGCGGCGGGCTGCAGGTCGACGTTCCGGTAGTGGTAGACATGGAAGTTGCCGTGCACATAGGCGGAGTTGATGATGTTCGCCTGCTGCGCCTGCTTGAACGAGGCACCGTCGACTTCGGCGAGGTCCCAGTCGGTGTGCCGCACGGTGATGCCCTCGAAGCTGAGGTCGTGAACGCGGTCGGTCGTCGAGGTCCCTGCGACGCTCAGGACGGTCTCGACGTTGCCCGGAGCGAAGACGGAGGCCGTGGCCATATCCTCGGACTCGGCCTTGTAGTAGTACACGGTCTTGGCGTCGCGGTCGTAGTAGAACTCGCCGGGCTCATCGAGAAACTCGTAGGCGTTCATGAGCTTGTGGCTGCCGCGGACCTGGAAGTTGCCGTTGAAGGCGCCGGCCGCGATCGCGGCGCCCGGCTGCTGAAACAGCAGCACGCGGCTTGTCCCGTCCTCACTGGTGGTGACATCGCGCACACCCACGATCGCCGTGGTCCAGGTGGTGGCCGTCTGGATCTCCATATCCTCGGCGTTGCCGCTGATCTCCGGCACATCGCTCAGCGCGTACCTCGCGCCGTCGCACTCGGTGCCCGACTCCCATGCCCACGGTGCCTGCCCCGCTGTGATCGTGTACTCGCCGTAGCATCCCTGTGACGACACGTTCTTGTATGCCATCACCGCACGCTGATCGTTGACGTAAAGGGCGCGGAGCTTGTCCGCCCGATCCAGCGGCGCCGACCAGATGTCTCCGTCGTGCTGCGTCCAGCCGGAGATCTCGGCGCCTGCCTCGAGCACCGGCGTCTCGTTCTCGAACGCCGAGTAGATCACCCGATGACCGTTCGAGCCCGAATCCTCGGGACCGAACTCGACCGTAGAGTCGACAGGGTACGAGCCGCCACGCAGGTAGACGTGGATGTCACCGGACATGTCCGCGTTGACCTCGCGCACCGCGTCTCTCGCGCGATCAAGCGTCCGAAATGGGGCCTCCAGCGTGCCCGCGTTCGAGTCGTCACCGTCGGGAGCGACATAGAACGCGTTTTCGGCGGGTGCCGCCGAAGCCGGCGTCGGAATGCCGACGAGCGCGACCACGAGTGCGACCACCGTTGCCACCAGAGCGGTACAGGCTCGAAGCCCATACCGATCCGGCGCCTCTGCTGTTTTGATCATGGTTTGCTCTTCTCCTTCGGTGTTCGGGACGGCCTTGTAGCCGTCTCGTACGTTGACCACCAGCGGATCCGATTCGGCGCCGGACTGGCTATCACGGACCAGAGACGCGTCCCGAGCCGACCGTCGCCAATCCCGCGATCAGCGCGGCCGGCCACAGTGCTCGCCGCTTCACTCTGCTCACCGTTCAGAAAGTGGCCGGTTCGCCGGGTCGCCAGATTGTGGCAAAACATAACTCGTATGACGTATGCCGTCAATGGGCGGGAAACCATCACATGCCTGATTACGGTGCCCTGGACGCAGGGTGACCGGCGGAGATGTGACGGCATCGCGCCGCGGACTTATAGCGGTCCCGCTATGCCCGAGTGGTCAGCCGGACCGGACGACGCGGCGCTCCGCGACGGCGGGCCTATGACGATCTCGGTGTTGACGCTCGGCGCGCCTGACAACCGGCAGGCTCAACGCTTCAACCGGTCGGGATCACCCTGTCCGCTGCGGCGCACAAGCCATGCCTCCGTGATGTGGCTGAACATCGCTTCCGCGGCACCGTCGGGATCGTGCGCCGCGATGCGCTCGTATATGCGACGGTGGCCTTGGTTGGACGCGACGCAGAGGGCCCGTTCGGTCCTGCCGACGTAGCGGGCAGTGCTGTTGGCTTGCCGCTCGAGAGCGCGTATGACCGCTCGGGCCAGGCGGTTGCCAGACGCCTGCATGACGGTGTCGTGGAAGGCGAGGTCGTGCTCGCCATAGGTCACGGGGTCGCCGACGAGTTCGTCCATCCGGTCGACGAGTGTGCGCAACTGGTCGACGATCTCCGGGGTGGCCAGCCGTGCTGCGACGTGCGCCATGTCGGACTCGAGCAAGCGGCGCGTCACCACCAGATCATCGAGGATCGCGAGGCTCTCATCCTCGGCGATGGTCGCCGCGAGGACGAGTTCGTCCAGCATGTTCCAGGACGTCGACGGTTGGACCACGGTCCCCGCCCCCTGGCGGATCTTCACCAGACCCTTCTCCTGGAGAATCTTGACGGCTTCGCGGATCACGGTTCGACTGACCGAGAATGCCTCGCAGAGGGCGGGCTCCGGCGGCAGTAACTCTCCCGGCGGAAGCTGGCCGCGGACGATCCGCTGCACCATCTCAGCGGTGACCGCTTTGGCAAGGTTGGTCGGTCGCTGTGCCCAAGCGAACGGGGCCTCAGCGTTCGTGGTCGGTAGTTGCGATGCCGTCATGTTCCCTCCGCTGACGCCGCGGGAAAGCGGTGCCACAGGTCTACGCAGATTATAGTCACACTATTGACGTAATACGTCATACGAGTTACGTTTTCCGGCAATGTGCTGATAGTCAGTCATCCACCTGGCCCCTCGGGAAGTGAGCAGCAATGAAGCAGCGAGCATTGTGGTCCGCCGTCGTGGTAAGCGGCTTGGCGCTGGCTGGATGTGGTGCCGCCTCGGATTCCGGATCCACCTCCGGCGACGCGGAAGGCGGCGATGGCGAAGGCCGGCTTGTGGTCTGGGACTGGAAGTCGGGGGACGAGTCCGCAGCCACCTACATTGAACAAGCCAAGGCTGACTTCGCGGAGAAGCACCCGAACGTCGAGGTGGAGTTCGTGGCCCAGCCGTTCGACCAGTACTACACCCTGCTGGGTGGGGCGATCCAGACCGGCTCGGGCCCCGACGTCATCCTCTTCAACGGAGGAGGGCAGATCCGCGACCGGGCCGATTCACTTGTCCCGCTCGACGACTATCTCGCCGAGGATCAAGATCGCCTCGCGGGGTGGGATGCGTTCACCGAGGACGGCCAGATCTATGCCGCGCCGGTGACGCTGCAGGGCCACCCGATCTACTACAACAGGGCACTCTACGAGCAAGCCGGCCTCGATCCCGACAACCCCGCGGCCACCTGGGACGAGTTCGTCAGCAACTGTGAGTCGATCACCGACGCGACCGGCGCCACATGCTTCGCTCTGGGCAACCAGGAGGGCATCGGCATCGAGTTCTTCCTCTCCGCGCTAGGCTCCGCCGTTCTCAGCCCGCAGGAGTACGACGACTGGATCGCAGGGGATCGGGACTGGAGCTCTCCCAACGTCAAGCGGATCTTCGAGCTGTGGACAGAAGTCGACGACGCCGGGCTGAACAGCGAGGCGCCCAACTCCACCGCGATGTTCAACGACTCATTCGCCATCTTCCAGTCTGGAGAAGCCTCCCACGTGATCGGGCTGATGTCGGACGTCGGTCACTGGAAGGACTTCAGCGAGTTCCTCGGCGCGGAGAACGTCGGTGTCATGCAAGCCCCGGTCGTCGAGCAAGGTGCGGCGCCGAATCTTCCGTACGACGGCGGCATCGGGTACGCGGTCGCCGAATGGACCAGCGATCCGGAGCTGGCCGCAGACCTCGTCCGGTCGTTGACATCCACTGCCGCGCTGGAGGCGTTCTTCGCCGACGCCGGGGCGATCGCAGCGGACACGACCATCGACGCATCGAGCGCCGGTCCGTCGGTCGCCACCATCATCGCTGAACTCGAGAATGGCCGGCCCGCCCTGCACGTGGCCCTGTCGTCGGAAACGCTGGAGTTGATGGGGCGGCTGTCGCAGCAGCTGTTGAGCGGCTCGGCCACCGTTGACGAGGCAGTGGAGCAGCTGGCCGCCAGCGATCAGGCGGGCTGACAGCGTGCCGATCGGAAGCTCGACCTTGTCGGTCCGCCCGGACACAGCCAGGCGGACCGGCAACGGTAAACCCCGGCGGGCGCGCGCAGAGCGATTCGCGCCCTACATCCTGGTTGCTCCAGCCGTCCTGATCATCGTGGCGCTGCGGCTGTACCCGCTGGTTCGCGGCGTGAACTTCTCCTTCACCGGCGACGGCGTGCTCAACGGGCAGCTCGTGGGTCTGGACAACTACATGACGCTGTTCGACGACCCACTGTTCCGGCAGGCCATGCGGAACGTGGCGTTGCTGGTGCTGCTGCTGCCGGTGGCGGTCGCCATTCCGGGCCTGCTGGCTACGTTCATCTATCTGCGCGTCCCAGGACACCGGTTGTACCGGGTCGTCTACTTCTTTCCGGCCGTGCTGTCACCGGTGATCGTCGGTGCGATCTTCAACCTCCTGCTGGCATACGGCGGCCCCTTCAACACCTTGCTCGGGGCAATCGGCCTCGGCCCGGTCGACTGGCTCGGCGATCGACGAGTCGCCATGTTCACCGTCGTCGGTGTCCATGTGTGGGCGACCTTCGGCATGGCGCTGGTCGTGTTCCTCGCCGGATTCGCGACATTGAACTCGTCGCTCCTCGACGCCGCGCGGGTGGACGGGGCGTCACTTGCCCAGGAGATCTGGCATGTCATCATCCCAGGGCTGGCTCGCACGATTCAGTTCGTCTTCGTCACGACGATGATCGGGATGCTCACCGCGATGTTCGGTCTGCTCTTCGTGATGACCAACGGCGGTCCGGAAGGGTCGACCTACCTGCCTGAGTACTACATCTGGATTCAGCAGGGACAGATGAACCGCCCGGCGTTGGCCTCGGCCGCGTCCGCGGTGCTGTTCGTGGTCATGCTCGTGGTGGGGCTGCTGCAGATCAGCGTGCTGCGGCGGTCGGGCAGGGAGGACTGATGAGCGGCGTGCGGGCAGGCAGATGGCTGATCGCCGTCCCTATGGCGATACTCGCGCTGGCGACGATCTACCCGCTGGTGTTCACCACGAACGTCGCCATGAAGACGCGGCACGAGTACATCCTCGACCGGTTCTCTCCGGCCGGCGCACTTCGGTGGGAGAACGTCGCCTCCGCATGGGGCAACGCCGGAATGGCCGGCTACTTCGTCAACTCGCTCATCGTGGTGAGCTGCGCGGTGGCACTGCTGCTCCTGTTCGGATCCATGGCAGGCTTCGCGTTGAGCAAGCTCCGCTTTCGCGGCTCGCGCCTCTTGTTCCTTGGCATTCTCGCGGCGCTGTTCATCCCGTTCCAGGTCATCATGGTGCCGCTCGCCCGGACGATGGCCGACGCCGGGCTGATCGACACCTATCCAGGCCTGGTCCTGGCATACGTGGCGCAGTTCCTCCCATTCACGATCTTCCTGATGACGAGCTTCTACGCCGGCATCCCGGACGAGATCATCGACGCGGCCAGGATCGACGGCAACACGCTCTACGGGGTCTACCGGCGGATCATGCTTCCGATGGGCACGCCGGCGCTGCTGTCCGTGGGCATCCTCAACACGCTGTTCTGCTGGAACGACGTGCTCATATCGCTGGTGATGATGCCATCGGCGGAGAACCGCACGCTGATGGTCGGGGTCACCGCACTACGGGGCCAGTACTCAGACGACATCCCGACGTTCGCAGCCGGCGTTCTGATCGCGGCGCTGCCCGTGCTGCTCATCTACCTGTTTTTCCAGAGACAGATCGCTGATGGCATCACCGCCGGTTCCACGAAGGGCTGACATGAAGATCACTGGGTTTCGCACCCTGACCACGGTTCAGGAGTGGGGCCGTCCAGTCGGTGATGTCAACGGCGTCATCAGCGATGGGGTGGTCACGGTGCCGATCGTCGTGGTCGACACCGACGAAGGAATCTCCGGTAGCGGCCTGGGACCATCCGTTGAAGCCGAATCGATCTTCGCCGCGATCGACGGCGAGGACCCGCGCGGCGTCTCCGCGCTCTACGATCGCATGCTTCGCCAGACGTTCAAGGTCGGTCACGCGGGTGCCGTGTTCGGGACCATCGGGGCCTTCGACACCGCGCTGTGGGACATCAAAGCTCAAGCCGCCGGGGAGCCACTCTGGAGGCTCCTCGGCGGTCGCGAAAGAGCTGTCCCCGCGTACGCGTCGGGCATCGACATCGGACTCACCGACAGTGAGCTCGTATCGGCCTACGAGGCTTACGCCGAGCACGGACTCAAAGCGGCCAAGCTCAAGGGCGGCCTCGACGTGGAGGAGGATCTGCGCCGGCTGACCTTGGTGCGAGACGTGCTGGGCGAGGCCCACGGCCTGCGGCCCGGCCTGATGCTCGACGCGAACGAGTCGTGGACGCGCAAGCAGGCGGTTCGTCATGTCTGCGAGTTAGAACGAACCCTGGATCTGACGTGGGTGGAGGAGCCGGTTCGACGCTGGGATGCCGAAGGTCTGGCCATTGTAGGCCGGGGTATCCGGGCTTCCGTGGCGAGTGGTGAGAACCTCACCGGTCTCGAACAATACCGTCCGCTGCTCGCCGCGGGGGCGATCGACATTGTCCAGGCAGCCGCAGTCTGGGGAGTGACCCATTTCTTGCGGGTGTCAGCCCTCGCTCACGCTCATGACCTGCCGGTCAGCCCGATCGGGAGCATTCCGGTCGGCCTGCTGCACGCCGCGACATCGGTGCCCAACCACCTCGCCAGCGAGCTCCAAGACTTGCGGCCGCCGGTTGGGGTGTCCGTCGACCTGCATGTGGAGGACGGCATGTTCGTCCTCGGGGACTCCGCGGGTTTAGGCATCACGATCGACGAGGACGACATCGCTGCCGCAGCACGCCGGGCAGGCGCCCCGGCCAACAGCGGCCCACACGTCCGCCCGGAGCGTGCCGGGAAGCGACTGCTGGCCGTCACCGACGGCGATACCGTACCGCGACCGCACCCTGGCCCGTCTCTGCCAGACCTTGCCGCCACACGCCCTGATGAGACGTCCTCCACGCCCTATTGGTGACCATTCCAGTAGCCCGGTCACCCGAAGGGTGGAGCGCGTACCCCCGGTTTGCCTCACGTGCGAACGCTCCTCGCAGCCGAGGTCCCACTGTGATCTACGCGAAGTGCGTCGATGGCGACGCAGCCCGCAAATCGCACCAGGTGCACCTGTCGACCACGCCGCCAAATGCGACGATTCAGCCCATGGCACAGACACATGTGTGGGACTGGACAACACACTCGTCGTATACAGATCCGAGCCGGCATGCTGGCTTGCTCGAAGCCGTCCCGGCGGACATTTCCGGGCTTTCGGCCGTCGCCCGCAACGTGATCATCCACTACCGGGCGTCCGAAGCGGATTTGCCGATGGCGACTCGAGACGACATCAATCTGCGCTGGCTCTCGGCCCTTCTCGACGCCGACCAGGCCCGCCACGGCATGCCACTGCCCGAACCCCGCGCCGAAGTCGCGCGGGTGCAGGGATGTTGCCGCGACCACACGCTGTTCTGTGTCGCTGCGCTCCGCCAGCTTGGCATTCCGGCGCGCTCGCTCGTCGGCTTCTCGAACTATTCCGGCGACGACTACAACAATGATCATGTGATCGTGCAGACGTACGACGGCGTTTCAGATCGATGGATCCGGTTCGATCCGGAGATCGAGACACCGCCCGACCGGCTTCCCGATCCACACGACATCGAGTCCGGGAAGAACGCACCGTTCCAGACAGCCGCCGAAGTCTGGCAAGGCTATCGCTCCGGAGGGCTCGATCCTTCACTCTTCGGCACAGGCCCCGGCTCGTCGATCGGCGGCGCATGGTTCATCCGGAACTATGTCCTGCTGCAACTGGCCCATCGCTACAGCGACGAACTGCTGCTCTGGGACGCGTGGGGCGGGATGAGCCTGCCCGGCGACGTCGAAGACCCAGAGGTAGCCAGGCTGGTCGATGAGGTGGCCGAGCAGCTCGTAGCAGCCGAGGCCGGCGACTCTACCGTCGACGACGCGTTGCTGGCTCGCTACCGCGATGACGAGCGTCTACACCCCGGTACGCGCATCACCCAACACTCCCCCTTCGGAGATCCACCTGTAACAGTCAACCTCCGTACGCGATGACCTGCTCGGGCGGTAAGGCCAAGCTATTCCGGCAGTTCGGATATCCGTCTCCGCCGGTAAGTGTCGGACGACCTACGTCGGCATCCACGGAACTGGTTCGCCCCGTTGATGTCGGTGCCCTAGCTTCCTCGGTCCGCTACGGTTTTCAGCGTGTAGAAACCTAACAACCGAGTGTGCGGCTGATGGAGCAGGCGGATGCGCAACCGCTCTCGTCGGGGATCAGGCGCTCGTTGTCGCTGCTATTCCATCCAATGCGCGCCGATCAGGCTCGCCGCGACATCCGCCGGGCCAAGGTCGATCTCCGACGCTGCCCAGCGAGCCAGAACAGGGCAGATCGAGGACGCTCAACAGCCGCCGAACTCAGAAGCCGACCTAACCGCCCGGCACGGGTTGCTAGGTTGCACCGGGCTGCTCGCGGTGACAGCGTCCAGCCCGGACGAGCTCGAAGCGGCCATCGCTGAGGTCGAGCAGAATGCGCTGCAAGCCTCCTGCGAAACCCGACGGCTGCGCGGCCAACAGTCGCAAGATTCAACGCCGCCGCCGCTTTGCCGAATGGTGTAGGTATCAGCTGATCACGCAAGCCACCTTCGCTCCGGAGAAGCGCAACTGCGCGATCCGTGTCGGGTGAAGGCGCCGCTCTATTCTTCACATCCAATCTCGTCCATCAAGAGTCGTGCGAGCTCACGCGACTCCTCAATGTCCCCGCCTCCGAAGGTGACTTCCTCGGTTACGCCGGGCATGCTAATGACCTCGTACACGTCACCATGACAGCTGAATCGAACCATCTGTTCGCCCTCGACGGGACCCATCTCCATGCGGACGACCTCGGCGCGCACTCCGTCGATCATGATCTCGTCGATCAACTCTGCATCCCATGCGCTGACCTGACGTTCGTAGCCGTGGACGAAAGCCCGGCCACCGTGCCAGCCGCCATGGATCTGAGCTGACTTGTACTCGTCTTGTGCCCGACCCGGTTGGTCCACACCGATGGCTTCCAACTGGCCGATGAGCCGCGCCTCGAATGGATCTAGCGAATCCGGCGATGTCGGACCCGAACTTGGGCGCTCGACTGCTGCGCTTGGAGGCGCCGGATGGTCGGCCTGAGTCGCAGATTCGTCTCCCGATCCGCTCTCAGCCGTCGGAGCCACGTCGCCGTCACCGCAGCTCACCACGGCTCCTGTGCAGAGGCATCCGGCAAGAACAGTCGTCAGCACAGCGCGTTTGGTTCGCTTCATAACAAGGGAACGCCGAGGCAGCGAGGATGGTTTACGCTGGACGACAACCACTTACTCCCTCGACGCTTGAAGTGGCATGCAGCGCGGCCTCAGCGAGATGCGCGATGAATGCGCTCGATGTCCGTCAGAGCATCGCAATACTGCTGCTCATGCTTGGACACAGCTTCGCCATGCGTAGCGCGAAGCGCTTCCGCGGCCTCTACACAGACTCACCGCAATGTTTGCCGGCACCTCGGCCGCTCCGGCACCACGGCCGACGGACGACTGTTCGTCGGCGAACGCAACACCGACCACCTACCAGCCTTCACCATGTTCCGCGTCTGGGCCAAGGCCAGGAAGACCGTGTTCGGTACGGGAGCCGAACATTCGCCGCTGGCTGCTCGCCCCTACGATCTGCGTCACGCGGGGGTATCGACATGGCTCAACGCCGGCGTCGATGCCGCCCAGGTCGCGGAATGGGCAGGACACTCTATTGAAGTCCTGTTGAGGATCTACGCCAAGTGCATCGACGGCGACACAGCCCGCAACCGCGCCATGATCGACCAAGCTCTCAGACGATCCACCGGAGACTGAAAACTTGCGCGCGTATTAGGCAGAAACAGTCGTGGGCAACCGGTCTCTCCCGGTGACGGCCGGACACAACAAGATCGCCCCTCACTCGCGTCTCCGCAGGTGAGGGGCGATCTACAGTGGTAGCCCCGACGGGATTCGAACCCGCGCTACCGCCTTGAGAGGGCGGCGTGCTAGGCCACTACACAACGGGGCCATGCAGTCCGACGACACCCTGTGTCGCCCTCCGGAACTCTACCCGAGTTCCAGCAGCCCGCCAAATCGATCGATGAAGATCATTCGACGTGCTCTGCGCTGGGGTACCAGGACTCGAACCTAGACTAACTGAACCAGAATCAGTCGTGCTGCCGATTACACCATACCCCAGTGCATCGGACGGGATCGCCGCCCGATCGCCCGGTAAGAATAGCCGCTCAACCACGCAGCTTCCAAACCGGCACGACGCGACCTAGATCACGTCTCGTCGCTTCTCGGTCTACTTCTCATTCCGCTGATCGTTCGGGCCGCCGCTCGCCTCGTCGGCCACCGCTTCCGTCCGCGGCAACGCACGCTGCAGACGCGCGAGCGTCTTCTCCCGCCCGAGCAGCTCCAGCGACTCGAACAGCGGCGGCGACACCCGACGTCCGGTCACCGCGACGCGCACCGGGCCGAACGCCAGCCGCGGCTTGAGCTCCAGGCCGTCCACCAGGGCCACGCGCAGCGCCTCCTCGATCGACTCCGTCGTCCACTCCTGCAACGGCTCCAGCGCACCAACGGCGGCTTCGAGGACCGGTTTCGCGTCCGGCTTCAGGACCTTCGCGGCGTCGGCCTCATCGAGCGTGAACGCGTCGTCCTCGACGAACAGGAAGCCGAGCATGCCGACGCACTCGTCCAGCACCCCCATCCGCTCCTGCACCAGCGGCGTCGCGGCGCGCAGCAACTCCACCGACTCGGGCGTCGGCGGATGAGCCAACAAGCCTGCCTCCTGCAGGTGCTGGACCATCCGCTCGGCCAGATCGTTCGGGTCCAGGCGCCGCACCCAGATGCCGTTGATCGCCTCGGCCTTCTTCAGGTCGAAGCGCGCCGCGTTCGAGTTGACCCTTGTGATATCGAACGCCTCGGCCATCTCCTCGATCGAGAAGACCTCCTGATCCTCGCCGATCGACCAGCCCAGCAGCGCCAGGTAGTTCAGCAGCCCTTCACGCAGGAAACCCCGGTCGAGGTACATCTGCAGCGACGACTGCGGATCGCGCTTGGACAGCTTCTTGCCACCCTCGGCGGTCACCAGCGGTAGGTGCCCGAACCGCGGCATCGGCCCGGACGCGATGCCCAGCTCGCGCAGCGCCTCGTGCAGCACGATCTGCCGCGGCGTCGACGAGAGCAGATCCTCACCGCGCAGCACATGCGTGATCCCCATCAACGCGTCGTCGACGGGGTTCACCAGCGTGTACAGCGGATGCCCGTTCGCCCGTACCAGCACGTAGTCGAACAGGTTGTACTGGTCGACGCTGATCTCGCCGCGGATCAGGTCAGTGAAGGTGACGGTCTCATCGGGTGTGCGCATCCGCAGCACCGACTCCCGCCCTTCCGCCTCGTACGCGGCGATCTGCTCCTCGCTCAAGTCCCGGCAGTGCCCGTCGTAGCCGCTGGGCTTGCCCGCCGCACGGGCCGCCTCACGCCGCTCCTCCAGCTCTGCCGTCGTGCAGTAACACCGGTATGCTCTGCCGGCCTCGCGCAGCTGGGTGGCGACGTCGGCATAGATCTCCCGCCGCTCGGACTGCCGGTACGGGCCGTGGTCGCCGCCGACCTCCGGGCCCTCGTCCCAGTCCAGCCCCAGCCAGCGCAGCGTCGCCAGCAGCGCCTCGTACGACTCCTCGGTGTCCCGCTCCGCGTCGGTGTCCTCGATCCGGAAGACGAACGTCCCCCCGAAGTGCCGTGCGAACGCCCAGTTGTAGAGCGCGGAACGGACCAGCCCGACGTGCGGGTTTCCGGTCGGCGACGGGCAGAACCGGACGCGCACGTCCTTGGCGGCCAGATCACCCAGCACAAAGGCATCGGAAGAATCGACGCCGTCTGTCACAGAAATCACCTTCGCATATCAATCGACCACAACATCAAACGACGGGCACGCCACCTAGCCGCCGCGCTCGCAGCCTCGGCACCCCGAGCGACAGGAACTTGGCACCCTAGGAAGGGTACCGCCGCGACCACGGCCTGACAGAATAGTCTCGTTCGCCGCCCGTACAAGATCATGAACAGAAACCGTGCCATATGAACGGTATGTGTTCATGATCATGGGCTGAGGCTGCGGGGTCAGTCGTCCGCAACGACCCGGTTGCTGAGCACACCGATTCCGCCGATGGAGACGACCACATGGTCCCCGGCCTGCACCGGTCCGACACCCGCCGGCGTGCCCGTGAGGATCACGTCGCCGGGGAGCAGCGTGAATGCGTGGCTGATGTACGACACCAGCGACGGCACGTCGAACACCATCTGCGACGTCCGCCCCGACTGCCGCTGCTCGCCGTTGACCGTGCACCGCACCGTCAACTCGGACGGATCCAGATCGGTCTCGATCCAGGGGCCCAGCGGGCAGGACGAGTCGAAGCCCTTCGCGCGGGCCCATTGGTTGTCGCTCCGCTGCACGTCCCGCGCCGTCACGTCGTTGGCGCAGGTGTATCCGAGGATCACATCCGCGACGCGTTCCTTCGGCAGGTCCTTGGCGATCCGCCCGATGACGACGGCCAACTCCGCCTCGTGGTGCACGTCGTTGGAGAAGCTCGGCAGCACGATCGGGTCGTCCGGGCCGATCACCGACGTGTTCGGCTTGAGGAAGAGCAGCGGCTGCTCCGGGACGTCGTTGCCGAGCTCCGACGCGTGCTCCACATAGTTGCGCCCGACCCCGATCACCTTGCTGCGGGGGATCACCGGCGCCAGTAATCGCACGTCGTCCAGCGCGAGCTTCTCTCCGGTCAGCTGTACAGGCTTGTAGAGCGGGTCGCCTTCCAACACGGCCAGTACGGTCTGACCGTCCGTGTCCTCACCGACCGCGCCGAAACGAGGATCGTCACCCGTCGTGAACCTTGCGATACGCACCCATGGAGGTTATCTCGCCGATCATGCCCGCGGACGAACCGGGCCGCTTCGGCCGGGCGGATTCCGGCGCCGTCGCAACGCGGATACCACATCTGAGTCCATCCGGGCGGCGACGGCAAGCCCGGCCACACCGACGACGACGATCGCCACGAGCAGACCCACGACGGCCGCCGTGTCGGACACCCGCTCCCCGATCAGCCAGCCCATCGCGACGGTCCAGACGCACACGATCCAGATCATCGACTGCGAGCAGATCTCCTGCCGCGTGGTCGCGTGCCGCGGTGTTCCGACGACGACGGCATAGCACGCGGCGACGACGGCGGCAGCCACCACGGTCATGCCGATCATCACACCGGTCATCCCGGCCACCCTGTGCCCGAGCAGCGCGGAGCCGACGACGGTCCCTGTGACGATGAGCGCCTTCGCGATCCAGACGACGATGACCAGCCCGACGACGGCAAGGATCGCACGCAGCACGGACGACGACTCGTCACTCCCCCGTGCGCCCGTCCGTTCGTGGTCGTCGCGGCCCCGGACCTCCATGGCTTCATGCTAGTGCCCGACCGTCTCCTACGCTGGTGAACGTGCGATACCTCGACGAGCCGACGTGGCGTGCGCGCATGGCGGCGCACGAGCGACGCGTCGACGAGCTCGTCGCCGGCCACCTCGCCCGCCAGGAGCTCGGCCGCAAACATCCGGTCGAGGACTTCCTCTTCACCTACTACTCGTTCCGGCCGGCGCACCTGCGGCGCTGGCACCCGGGCGTCGGCGTTGTGCTGGGCGGCGATCCGCCCCACGCCGACTGGCGCGGATACCGGCGGGTGCCGGACGACGACGCGTCGGACGTCTCGGGAAATGACTCCAGAGATGGAGACTGCTCCTCCGGCGTCGCCGTCGACCCCGCGTTCGTCGAGCGACGGGCCTCCACCATCTCCTGGGTACACGGACTGCTCTCCGCGACGGCGTCCCGCCCGGCGTTCACCGGTTGCTTCGGACTGCACGAGTGGGCGATGGTGTACCGGACCACGCCTGGTGAGCCACGGCACGAGAGCTGGCCGCTGAGGCTCGGCCACGCCGGCACCGACGACGTGGTCGAGTCGCACCAGATCCGGTGCTCGCATTTCGACGCGTTCCGGTTCTTCACCGACGACGCACGGCCGCGCAACGCCGTGCAGCCGACGCGGCAGCGTCAGGTCGAGCTGGAGCAGCCCGGCTGTCTGCATGCCAACATGGACCTCTACAAATGGGCGTACAAACTGGCGCCGATCGTCCCCAGTGAGCTGGTCCTGGATGCGTTCATGCTGGCCAGGGAGATCCGCGAGCTGGACATGCGAGCGTCTCCGTACGATCTGCGGGACCTCGGCTACGAGCCGATCCCGATCGAGACCCGCGAGGGCAAGGCACTCTACGCCGCCGCCCAACGGGCCTTCGCCGAACGTGCCACCGACCTTCGCCGCCGCCTGCTGGATGCCACCACCTCGCTCGTCAACACCTGAATCCAGCGCCCGTGACCACAGGTCGAGGTCATCGATCCCCACCTCGGAGTATCAAAAGATACAATTTCGAAGGTGAACAAGATCCGGGAGGCAAGGGAACGTGCCGGGCTCACGCAGGCCGAGCTTGCGGAGACCTCGGGTGTGGCGCGTCCCAATATCGCGGCGTACGAATCTGGCCTCCGTAGGCCGTCGCCTGCCATGTCACGGCGTCTCATTGAAGCTGCCAGGCCGAAGCCGCACACGTCCCTGGATGCGCACCGAGACGAGGTTCGCCGATTGGCCGACGAGTTCGGGCTGGAGAATCCACGAGTCTTCGGGTCCGTCGCACGTGGCGATGACCGTCCCGGAAGCGACCTTGACCTGTTGGTGAGCGTACCGAAGGGCAAAGGGCTGTTCGCACTACTCGGGTTCGCACGGGCTGTCGAGGCCTTGCTCGGTGTGCGCGTCGACGTCGTCTCCGAGGGCGGGCTCGGGGACGGACACGCCCGCATCCGGCACGAAGCGGTGCCGGTGTGAGTTCCTGCGACGCGGCGTTCGCGGTGCAGGCTGCGATAGCAGAGGGACCAGCTCACACATGCCTACGACGTGACCGACTACGAGATCGTGTGGGACACCCTCCAGAGTGACTTTCCCGACGTCCATCGATGTCTGCGCGAAATGCTGGGATATAGCGACGCTCCCGCGGTCTGATGGCGGTTCCGCTGCGCCGATCCCGGGTTCTGCTAGGCCGCATCCCATCACGTACGCACGCTGAGTATCACGTGGCAGCCATGCGCGGGCACCAGTGTCACGTTGCGCAGGCGCTGCCGTTCAGGTTCGTTTTGCTGTGGCCGGACGTCGTAGCGACGGAGCACGGCACGCAGTATCTCGGTTGCCTCCATCAGAGAGAAACCGGCACCCAGGCAGCGACGCGTGCCGCCGCCGAAGGGTATCCAGTTCGCCGAGGGCACTGTGTCGTCGCCCAGGAAGCGTTCGGGCCGGAAGACGTGCGGATCGGGATAGAGCGTCGGATCCGCGTGGACCAGCCCGATGGCAGGCATGACCGT
This sequence comes from Phytoactinopolyspora halotolerans, assembly GCF_010550675.1. Taxonomy (GTDB): domain Bacteria; phylum Actinomycetota; class Actinomycetes; order Jiangellales; family Jiangellaceae; genus Phytoactinopolyspora; species Phytoactinopolyspora halotolerans. The sequence continues at coordinate 41,762 of NZ_JAAGOA010000035.1, forward strand.
GGTGCCGCGCGGCAACCGGTAATCCGCAACCTCGTACGGCGCGGTCAACCGCCGGCCCACCTGGTAGATGACCGGGCGCAGCCGCAACGACTCCTTCGCCACCGCTTCCAGGTACGCCTCGCCGGCCTCGTCGTCGCTGTCGTCGGCGGCCGCCTGGGCCCGGCGCAGTACCACGGGATTGCGCGCCAGTTCATGGAACGCCCAGGCCAGGGCCGTCGCCGTCGTCTCGTGACCGGCCAGCAGCAGCGTCACCAGCTGATCGCGCAGCTCCGCGTCCGACCACGTCCCGGTCCGCAGCAGCTGGGACAGCACGTCGGTGCGACTCTCCAGATCCGTCCGGCGGCGCGCGGCGATCTCGTCGAAGAGGATGGTGTCGACCTCACGCTGGATGCGCCGGTAGCGCCGCCACGGCGGGTACCCCATCAGCCGCGGATAGAAGGCGGCCAGCATGATGACCGGGTTGACCTCGACGACGGCACCGACGAGCGGCCGCAACCGGGCCAATCGATCTGAGTCCGTCACGCCGAACACCACCTGCAGAATCACCTCGAGGGTGAGCGCACGCATGCGCTCATGCATCCGGACCGGCTGCTCGGTGGGCATGGCGGCGGCCACAGCGTCGGCGATCCGCGCGACCATCCCCTGATAGCCGCGCAGCGCCCGCCCATGGAACGCCGGCATCAGCTGTTTCCGCAGCCGCAGGTGATCGTCCTCGTCGAGCACCATCAGCGAGTTCTCACCCATGACGGCGGCCATGATGGTGTTGCCTTCGCCGGTGTGCACCACGTCGGTCGGCGCGGAGAATACCGCTCGGATGTCGTCCGGTCGGCTGAGCACGACGACGACGCGCCCGCGCGGTATGAGCCGCAGGCAGAACACGTCCCCGTACCGGGCACGCAACGCCGGCAGCCACTGCGCGCGCCGTACCGCGAAGGCGGCGGTCTGCGCAGCCATCGGCCAGCGCGGACCTGGCGGCAGCTCACGCGCGGCCCGTCGATCAAGCGTGCGCGAGTCGAGCAACGGAGTCGGTTCACTCGTCACGGCGGCCTCCCCATGGCAGGCGACTCAGTACCCACGATGCCGCGACCCGTCTCGCCGTACCAGCGGTCTGCCAACGGGGTCCGAAAACCGCCAGCGAATGCGCCAGCACCGATCGAAGATGAGAGCGGCTCTGAACCGGTCTGTTCGCTGACTCGGTGTGTTCGGTGACGCCGGGCCGCACTCACGTGCATGCCCACATCACGACACGGCCACTCCACGACACGACTACACCACGACACGACTACACCGCGAGAGGACCCGGGTGCGCCGATACAAGCATGCCCTGAAGACAACCGATTTCCGCCGACTGTGGTTGGGCGCCACGGTCTCCACGTGGGGCGACAGCATGACGTGGATCGCTCTGACGTGGATCGTGATATCGGGCCCCGGCGGCGCCGGCCGCCTCGGCATACTCGCAGTGTGCTACACAGCTCCGGTTGCGCTGGGCGGACTTGCAGCGGGCGTGGTGTTGGACAGATTCGACAAACGTACAGTGTTGATCACCGACAGTCTTCTACGCGCCGCAGTAGTATCGTCGATCCCGATTGCACTCGCCCTCGGCGCCATGCCCAGTTGGCTCCCCTTCGTGGTTGCGGGGACTCACGGGCTGCTGAAGATGGTGCCGTTGGCGGGTTTTCCCGCCGCAATCCCGCAACTCGTCACCGATGATGACCTCGACGCCGCCAACGCCCTGGAGAATCTCAGCTACGGTGTCGCCAGCGCCATCGGTCCCGCGTGCGCAGGCGTACTTGTCGCTCACATTGGCGCGGCCAACGTGTTGCTTATCGACAGTGCCTCCTTCCTCGTTTTCGCGGCAACCGCCGCCGTCGTTCGCCGGCCGATGCGACCGAGGCTCGCCAATGGTCCGGCGGATGGTCCGGCGGCCGGTGAGCCGGGCGCCGGCGCGCGGCGGCGGAAACCATCGCTCCGGCTGCTCTACAGGGATCGCATCATTGTCGCCACCACGGTGTCCTTCATGGCGTTCAACATCGCCGAAGGCATGCTGCTGGTCACCGCGCCGTGGCTCGCCGACAACCATCTCCCCGACGGTCCCGCCGCGCTCGGCCTACTGATGTCTGCCATGGCGGTCGGCGAACTCGTCGGTGCCGTTGCCGCTGGCCTATGCGCGCCGCGCCGATCGCACGTGCGCGCGATCGGCATCGTTCAAGGCGTCGCCGCGCTGGCGTTCCTGACGCTGCTCGCCTCCCCGCGCCAGGTCCTCGTGGCGGCGGGATTCTTCGCGATCGGCCTGCTCAGCGCGCCCATGACCGTGTGGGCTCAGTCGCTGCGGATGCGTCGCATTCCGCCGGCACTTCATGGCCGCGCCTTTGCCGGCCTGCGCACTCTGATGCAGGCCACCCCCGCGATCGGATCCGCCCTCGTCACTCCGCTGCTTGTCGGCGACCGGCTCGCCATCGCCACCGTCATCATGGTCGCCGTCGGGAGCATTCCAGCGCTCTACCTCATCTTCACTCGGGCCGACGCGGCCCAAGCCGAATCACGGACGTCGGTCGCACACTGATCGACCCGCCGTCCGGCTCGCCGAGTGGGGCGGTCGAGCACAACTCGGACATCGACCAGGCGCCGCTCTAGACTGATCGGGTCCACCACCGGCAGATGCCGGAGCGTCGGCGCAGCAGTCCGGCCTCGCCGGTGAGCAGGCGTTCAGTTCACGTCGACGCGGCGTACGCGTCGAGCGGTCGAGGGAGAGCACGTGCAACGTCGAGCCACTGTCTACGACGTCGCGGCGCAGGCTGGGGTCTCCATCGCCACGGTCTCCTTCGTGTTCACCCAACCGGAACGTGTGAAGCAGACCACCCGGGACGCGGTGCTGGCCGCGGCGGGTGCGCTCGGATACGTCCCCAGCGCCAGCGCACGCGGCCTCGCGAAGGGGCGGACCGGGGCGATCGGGCTCTACTCGTACGACTACCTGCTGGAGCCCTCGGCGTCCGACGTCCCGAGCTCCTCCTCGCCCGTCGCGTTCGCCGACGCGCACCCGCGGCTGTTCCCGCTCTACGCGGACGAGGTTCAGCGAGGGGTGCAGCTCGAATGCCGGCAACGTGGATATGCCGTCATGCTCGGAGCCGGGCGCACACCCGGCCATATGCCCTCGGTGATCGATGTCGCCGGCCGGGTCGACGGCCTCATCGCCTTCGCCGGATCGGCGCCGCCCGACGCCATCATCCAGGTGTCGAAGCGGATCCCCGTCGTCGAACTCGGCGGCGAATCGCGCGGAGAAGGCATCCGCACCGTCTTCGTCGACAACCGCACCGGCATGCGCCTGCTCACCGAACACCTCGTGCGGGACCACGGTCTTCGCCGCATCGTCTACCTGGGCGGACTCGGAACCCCAGAGTTCGTCGCCCGGTACGAAGGTTTTCGCGAGGCGTTGTCGGAGGCCGGGCTGCCGGTCCCCGCGCCCGTGCCGAGCCATCCCGGCGACGATCCGACGACGATCGCCGCGGTGACGCACTACGTCGGCACCCGGACGCTCCCCGACGTCTTCGTCTGCTCCACCGACCAGGAAGCGCTGGTGGCCATCGACGCGCTCACCGCGGCCGGTCTCGACGTCCCCGCCGACGTCGCGGTGACGGGGTTCGACGGCATCCTGGCGGGCCGCCTGTCGCACCCCTACCTGACGACGGTCCGGCAACCGATGGAGGAGATCGGCCGGACTGCGGTGCGCATTCTCATCGACGCCATGGACCAGCCCGGCGAGGGCGCCACGGAGCACGATCCGCTGTCGTCGGCGTTCGTGCTGGGCGAGAGCTGCGGGTGCCGGCCGGCCCAACACCACGTCGGCTGACCCATCATCGTCTCGGCGCAAAGGCCTTGCGTGTGCCGTTGTTATGCGCTTAGATTCCGACCATGCTCGCGCGCACTCGGCCGACTGAGGCGGCACCGGCGTGCGACGTCGACTGCGCACCGCAGTCGCACCCACGAGACGACAGGAGCAATGATGGTCCGACGAATCGCGACAGTCGCGGCGATGGTCCCGCTGCTCGCCTTGGCCGCCTGCGGGCGCTCCGACGAGGACTCGTCCTCGCAGACCGCTGACGAGCTGTCAGCCGGTCCCGCAACCGGCACGATCAGCATCTGGGCTCAAGGCACCGAAGGAGAGGCGCTTCCCGAGTTCCTCGAGGAGTTCGAGGCGGAGAATCCCGATGTGAGCGTTAACGTCACGGCGATTCCCTGGGACTCGGCCCAGAACAAGTACCAGACGGCCATCGCCGGCGGAACGACACCGGACATCGGCATGCTGGGCACCGACTGGATGCCCACGTTCGGCGACGCGCTGCGCCCCACCCCGGACGAGATCGACATGTCCGGGATGTTCCCGGCGAACGTGGAATCGACCAACCTCGACGGGACGCACTACGGCGTGCCGTGGTACGTCGAGACGCGTGTCATCTTCTACCGCACCGACCTGATGGAGCAGGCAGGGTTCGACACCTTCCCCACCACCTGGGACGGCTTCAAGGAGCTGGCCCGGGCGATGCAGGAGGAGACGGGCGCGGAGTACGGAGTGAATCTGCCGGCCGGCGGCTGGAACGCGTTCCTCGGTCTGTTGCCGTTCGCCTGGTCGAACGGTGCCGAGATCACGAACGCGGACCAGACCGAGTGGACGTTCGACTCCCCCGAGATCGTCGAGGCACTCGAATACGTCAACGGCTTCTTCACCGAAGGCATCGCCGACGCGACCCCCGACGACGAGCCGGGTGCCGCCGCAGCAGCCTTCGTGGACGGCAGGATCCCCATGATGATCACCGGACCCTGGGAGATCGGGCAGCTGACCGAGGCCGGCGGCGACGGGTTCGCAGACAAGTTCGCGGTCGCACCCATCCCGGCGTCGGAAGGATCCACGTCGACCTCGTTCACAGCGGGCGCCAACCTCGTCGTCTTCGAAAACTCGGAGAACCCGGACGCGGCGTGGAAGCTCGTCGAATGGCTGACCCGCCCGGAGACACAGGTCGCCTGGTTCGAGGCCACCACCGACCTCCCGTCCCAGGAGAGCGCCTGGACCGACAAGGCGTTGGCGGACGATCCCAAGGTGTCGGTCTTCGGCGAGCAGCTGCAGAGCGTGAAGACCGCGCCACCGCTGGAGACCTGGCCGCAGGTCTCCGACGCTGCGGACTCGCTGGTGGAGCAGATCGTCGCCAGCGGCAAGGACCCTGCGCAGGCCATGGCGGAGCTGCAGTCCACAGCCGAGTCGCTAGGAACCGGATCCGACTGATGAGCACAGCCACCGGAGTGGCGGCCGCCGACGCGAATCGTCGCGCCGGCGGCCGCAGGCGCGGGCACAGTCGCGGGAACAGTCGCGGGCCGGTCGGCACGCGGCGCCGGGCGACGCTGGTCGCCTACCTGTTCGCGTTACCGTTCGTGCTGACGTTCAGCATCTTCATGCTGTTCCCACTGGTGTCGTCGCTGGCCCTGTCGTTCACCGACTTCACGAACCGGGACATCTCCAGCCCATTGGCGGTCGCCTTCGTCGGCGTCGACCAGTACGCGGCACTGTTCGGCAACGATCAGTTCGTCCGCTCGATGCTCAACACGTTCTACTTTGTCGGCGTCGGCATACCGCTGACGATGATCGTCGCGCTCGCGCTCGCCGTCGCACTCAACAGCGGGATATCCCGTTTCCGCACTGCGTTCCGTCTCGGGTTCTTCGCGCCCGTCGTCACCAGCATCGTCGCGGTGGCCGTCGTCTGGCGGTTCATTCTGCAGCCCGACGGCCTGCTCAACACCGTCATCGGCTGGGCGGGGATCTCGGGCCCCGACTGGCTCAACGATCCGGCGTGGGCGATGCCGGCCATGATCCTGATGGCCGTCTGGCGGAACATGGGCACGCTCATGATCATCTTTTTGGCCGGCCTTCAACACGTCCCCCAGGACGTCCTGGAAGCGGCCCAAGTGGACGGAGCCTCGAGCCGGCAGCGCTTCTTCCGGGTCACCCTGCCGATCCTGCGCCCGACACTCCTCATCGGGGCCGTGCTGCTGTCGGTCGGCTATCTGCAGTTCTTCGAGGAGCCGTTCGTCATGACCGGAGGCGGTCCGCTCGACTCGACCTTGTCCATCAGCTACTTCACCTACAACCAGTTCGGCTTCGGCAACTACGGCCTGGCGTCCGCGGCTAGCTACATCCTGTTCGTCGCGATCGCGCTGCTGAGCATCGTCCAGTTCCGAGCCTTCCGATCGAAGGACTAGGCCGTGGCTGCTTCCCAGATCCGCGATACACGCGACGAACACCGCCCCGAAGACGGGCGGGACGAACCCAGCGGGCTGGGTTCGTCCGACGGCCCGACCGTACCCGACGGGCGAGGCCCACACGCCGCACGGAACATCCGGCGGCACGGGTCGCACCGGCCGTCTACCGGGCGCATACTGACCTACGCCCTCCTCATCGTGGCGCTTGTGGCGACATTCATGCCCTTCGCCTGGATGGTCCTCGGCTCGGTCAAGACACAGAGCGAGTTGCTCCGTCGGCCGCCGACCTGGTGGCCGGAATCGCCGACACCGGACAACTTCGCCGCGTGGTTCGTCGACCTCCAGATCGACCGTTTCTTCCTCAACAGCACCGTCGTGGCTGTGTTCACGGTCCTCGGCAACCTGCTGTTCTGCTCGATGGTCGGCTACGCGCTGGCCAAGATCGAGTTCGTCGGGAAGCGCGCACTGTTCGTGCTGGTCATGGTGACACTCATGGTGCCGGGCGTGGTCACGTTCGTGCCGCTGTTCGTCGTGGTCAGCAAGCTCGGCATGGTCAGCACCTACCCGGCGCTGATCCTGCCGTTCCTGGCCAGCCCGCTCGGGGTTTTCCTGATGCGCCAGTTCATCATGGGCATACCTGACACGCTGATCGAGGCGGCTCGCATCGACGGCGCGGGCGAGATCCGTATCTTCGCCGGGATCGTGATGCCCCTGTGCGGAGCACCGCTCGCCACGCTGGCGATCCTGACCTTCCTCAGCTCCTGGAACAACTTCCTCTGGCCGCTCGTCGTCGCTCAGAACGAAGACATGTACACCCTGCCCGTCGCGCTCTCGCTGTATTCCACCGGCCAGAACGCGACGAACTACGGGATCCTGCTCGCCGGCTCGGTGCTGGTCATCACCCCAGTGCTGGTGCTGTTCGTGGCGCTGCAGCGCTACTTCGTCCAAGGAATCGCCATGACAGGAATCAAGTGACCGCTACTTCCGAAGGAACCCATCCCATGCCGGCAGCGACTCACGCGGTCTCTGCTGATGTCCATCCGGTATCCGCTGAGACACATCCCGTCATCGCCGGTTTCCACCCTGATCCGAGCATCTGCCGGGCGGGTCACGACTACTACCTCGCGACGTCGTCGTTCGAATACTTCCCGGGTGTGCCACTGTTCCACAGCCGCGATCTCGTCAGCTGGGAGCTGATCGGCAACATCCTCGACCGGCCAAGCCAGTTTCCGCCCGGCGCCGGCGACAGCAGGGGCATCTACGCACCTACGCTGCGGCATCACGACGGCCGGTTCTGGCTCATCACGACGGACGTGTCACGCGGCCGGGGGCACATCATCGTGACGGCCGAGAACCCGCGCGGCCCGTGGTCGGATCCGGTATACGTCGACGGCTCGTCCGGCATCGACCCGGACATCGCCTGGGACGACACCGGGACCTGCTACCTGACCTGGTGCTCGAACGACCCCGCGACCACAGGCCTCGCCCAGGCCGCCGTCGACCCCGAGAAGGGAATCCTGCTGGAAGAACCCCGCCTCGTCTGGACGGGCACCGGCCTGGCATGGCCGGAGGCGCCTCATCTGTACGCCGTGAACGGCTGGTGGTATCTGGTCATCGCCGAGGGCGGCACCGAGCGGGGGCATTGCGTATCGGTGGCCCGGTCGCGCAGCGTGACCGGGCCGTTCGAGGGCGCTGAGCACAATCCCGTCTTCAGCCACCGCAGCACCCGGCATCCCGTGCAGAACGTCGGTCACGCGGATCTGGTGCAGCGTCCGGACGGTGAGTGGGCAGCCGTCTACCTCGGCACGCGACCACGCGGCACGACGCCGCACTTTCACGTCAACGGACGGGAGACCTTCCTCTCCGGCGTCGACTGGGTGGATGGATGGCCCGCGTTCGACGAATCCCGGTTCGAGCTGCCCGCGCCGGACCACTCCTTCGTCGAGCACTTCCCCGCTGCGCGTCTGCATCCACGCTGGGTCTCGCCCAGCGCCGTCCCGGAGGCGATCACCGCGCCCGACCACGGTCAGGGCATCTGTCTGCGAGCCGCTTCGGACGGCGACGACGAGCCGGGCATGCTCGCCTTCCGTGTGCTCGACCACGTATGGTCGGCCACGGCCCGGGTGCGGCTGGACGCCGGCTCGTTCCGCCTGGCGCTGCGGCTGGACAGCCGACATTGGTGCGCGATCGACGCGACCCCGGACACGATCCGTGCCGTGTTGTGCATCGGTGGGCTGGAGACCCAGCTGGCCACGGCCAAACCCGACGACGGAGACAGTCCCGACGACGGCACGGTCACGCTGAGCATCGAGGCACGTCGGCCGTCGTCCGAAGGACCCGATGACGTGGCGCTCGGCTTCGAGTCGAGGGAGGGGTACCGCACGCTGGCGACGTTCGACGGCAGATACCTCTCCACCGAGGTCGCCGGCGGGTTCACCGGGCGCGTCATCGGACTGCAGGCGCTCCGCGGCACACCCACGGTGCAGAAGGTCACGTACACGAGCGGACCCTGACACCGGCGAGGGCGAACTATCGAAGGTGGCGGCTGAGGTCAGGGGACGCGGTGCAGCCACTCCTCGGTGCCGAACTTGGTCGCCACCCGGTCCCGGGCCAGCGCCAGCGTCCGCTCGTCCAGTGCCTCCTGGGCGAGCCCGTATCGGGACCGGAACGTGCTCACCATGCGGTCGATGACGTCCGCCCGGGCCAGGCCGGTCTGGCTGCGCAGCGGATCGACCCGTTTGACCGCGCTCTTGGTGCCCTTGTCGGACAGCTTCTCCCGCCCGATGCGCAACACTTCCAGCATCTTCGCCGCGTCGATGTCGTACGCCATGGTGGTGTGGTGCAGCACGACGCCGCCGGCCAGCCGTTTCTGCGCCGCGCCGGCGATCTTCCCGGCCGGCGAGGTGATGTCGTTGATCGGCTGGTAGGTCGCCTCGATCCCGAGCTCGTTCAGCGCACCCACCACCCAGTCGTCGAGGAAAGCGTAGGAATCGATGAACGACAGCCCGGACACCAACGACTCCGGCACGTACAGCGAGTACGTGATGGTGTTGCCCGGCTCGACGAACATCGCGCCGCCGCCGCTGATCCGGCGCACCACGCTCACGTCGTGCTTGGCGGCACCGTCCAGGTCGACCTCGTTGCGCACCGACTGGAAGCTGCCGATGATGACGGCGTTCGACGCCCACTCCCACACCCGCAGCGTCGGCGGCCGCTCCCCCGCACCCACCTGTTCGGCCAGCACCTCGTCCAGCGCCATCTGGGTGGCGGGATCGCGTGGCTCGTCGTGCAGGAAATGCCACTCGTGATCGGTCCAGGTGGTCGCACCGGTCACCGCACGACGCACCGCGACGGCTACCGCGTCGGCCGAGAAGCCCAGCGTCACCGCACCGTCCAGCACCGCCTGCACCCTGGCCGAGAGTTGCGCCGCCGGCGCGGCGACCGAGACACCGGCCAGCGCCGTGTTGATCCGCTCCAGCGCGTCGTCGGGCTCGAGAAAGAAGTCACCGCTGATGGTGGCCTTCTCGATGACGTCCCCGTTCAGCACGAGGTCAGCCACCACGAGTTTGCCGCCCGGCACCTTGTATTCACCATGCACATCCGATCCAACCGCCGCCCGGGCGGCACTGTTCCAGCGCGCGCTGTGATCTACAGCGCTCACCGCCCGGAGGCGAAGGCTCGGGCCAAATCACGGGTCAGTTCGCCGGCCGCCATCTCACGGGTACAGGGTGCGTTCTGCCCGGCCCACAGCGGCGAGAAATCGGCGCTGCCGTTCCGTTCCGCCACCGCTCGCAACGGCGCCACGGCCGCCGTCGCCAGCGGGAACTCCGGGGTGTCGGTACGTAGCGGCCCGAGCTCGCGGATGGCTCGGTTCACGATCCCTCGTGCGGGTCGCCCGGTGAACACATTGGCGAGCGCCGTGTGCCGTGCGTCGTCGCCGGCCAGCGCCTGCCGATGAAGGTCGCCGATGGTCGACTCGGGACAGCGCAGGTAGGCCGTGCCGACCTGAACGCCCGCCGCGCCCAGCGCCAACGCGGCAGCCACGCCCGCCGCATCCGCGATCCCACCGGCGGCGATCACGGGCACCTGCACGGCACGGACGATCTGCGGCACCAGCGCCATCGTTCCGACCTGCGTGGTGACGTCGTCGGACAGGAACATGCCACGGTGCCCTCCGGCCTCGAGCCCCTGGGCGATGATCGCGTCCACGCCGCGTTCCTCCAGCCACCGCGCCTCCTCGACAGTGGTCGCCGAGGCGAGCACCCGTGCCCCGGTCGCCTTGACCCGCGCCAGCAGATCCGTCGACGGCAGCCCGAAGTGAAAGCTGACGATTTCAGGCTGGGCTTCGGCGACGACGTCCGCGGCAGCATGATCGAAGGGTGCGCGGACCGGTCCGGGAACGGTCTGTTCGGGGTCGATTCCCAGCTCGTCGTAGTACGGTGCCAGAACCGCCCGCCAGTGCGCCTCGCGCTCGACATCCGGGATCGGCATGGCGTGGCAGAAGAAGTTGAGGTTGACCGGACCGTCGCTCCGGGAGCGGAACGCCTCCACTTCGGCTCGGATCCCGGGCGGCGTGAGCATCGCACAGGGCAGCGAGCCGAGACCGCCCGCGTTGGAGACTGCCGCCGCCAGCTCGGAATCCTGCGCACCTGCCATGGGCGCCTGAATGATCGGCAGCTCGATCCCGAGCACGTCCGAGAGCGGCCTGTCTGTCTCCACTCCAACACCATAATGGCCCTCTCATGATCATCAACGGCTAGCCGCGTTATCGCCGGTCTAGCCGTTGATGATCATGGGGAGGGGATGGAGCTATTCGTTGATGATGAGCTCGAACGTGGACGTCGTGTTCTTGATGTCCTGATGGTTGTTGCTCATCTGCAGGTTGGTGAAGACAGCAGAGCCCACCGCCGGCCCCTGCCCCTGCTCGGGCATCTCGTTCACCCAGATGCCGAATCCGGACTTGGCGTCGAACGCATCACCGCTCTTCTGCGCCCCGGTGATGGTGACGTCGGTGAACACCGTGTCCGTGACCGGATTCAGCGGCTGACCGCCCTGATAGCCGGTCTGGAACATGATCCCGGAGTACGTCGGGTCGATGATGTCCAGGTTGTTCACCCGGATGCCCTGGAACTCCTTCGACGCCGAGAAGATCCACATCCCCGGGAACGTCTGGTTGCCCCAGAAGTGCCCGCCGGCCCGTACGATCGAGATGTCCTCGAACCGGGTGGGCGGATCGGCGCCGAACCCGTCCATCGGAATGCCGAAGTCCAGCGAGCTGATGGTGATGCCCGAATACACCAGCGTGTCCGCGACGTAGATGTTGCGGAACGTGTTGCCGTACCCGCCGTAGACGGCCACGCCGGCCGCGCGCCAGGTCAGGATGGAGGTCAGGTTCTCGTAGACGTTCCCGGTCTGGTCGCCGCCGCCTGCGTCGGTCGCCGCGAACAGCGCGAAGCTGTCATCCCCGGACGCCCGCGACTCGATATTGCTGACCAGGTTGTTCGAGCTGCCGTTGGTCATGTTGAGCGCGTCGGCGAACAGGTTGCGGGTGCGCGAGTTGGTGATGGTCATGTTGTCGGTGTTGGAACCCCAGTACATGCACACCATGTGTTCGACCCAGATGTCGTCGATGGTGATGTCCGAGACGTTCTGGAAGTCGAACACCTTACCCGGACCGTCGATGCGACTCGTGTAGTTGCCGAAGTAGGCGAACCCGGAGAACGTCGAACCGTTCACCGACGGGTCGACCCGGAAGCCCACGTCCGTGTTGTTCTGCGACGCCGGCGCGTGGAAGCGGGTGAACCACGGCCCGGCTCCGATGATCTCCACCGGTCTGCCGTATACCTGGAACTTCTGCGCCGTCTGGTAGTCGCCGGGCGGGAGGTAGACGCCCAGCAGCTCACCCGACGTGTCCATCCGGAACCGGTCCAGCGCGCTCTGCACGTCCTGATGGCCGAATCCGTCCGGCTCGATGTACCGGCTCGGGTCCGGGTTGGCGATGACCTCGGCCTGCTCCAGGCTGATGAAGTCGATCGCGTACCAGGACGCCCCGTTGCCGGCGTCCTTCTGCAGCCGGATGGTACTGCCGGCCGGGACGGCCCGATCCAGCATCACGTTCGCCTCGTCGTAGATGTGCCGCGGCGGACCCGCCGACGGAGAGTTCACCGGGCTGGCCTCGTCGCCGTAAAGCCAGGCGAACTTCGAGGTCAGCGTGATCGGCATGAGGAACTCGCCGTCCACATACACGTTCAGCGTCTCGGTGATCCCGCCACCGCCGGGCGCGTCCGGAATGGAGAACCGGGTGACCAGGGTGTTGGTGCTGGCCCGCGTGGTGAACTCGACGTACTCGCCGGTGCCGTCCAGGGTCACCGCGCGCCGGCCGGACGCCTCACCGGCGGGGTCGCCGATGGTCCGGTTCGGCCCCACCACCTGTGCTCCTCCACCGACGACGCCGTCCTCCGCCTCGTACATGTCGTACGGCATGCTGGCGCCACGGCCGTCACCGCCCACGAACAGGGATCGCGAAGTGGTGTTGTTGCCCTGCTTCTCCTCCAGCTCGTTCGCGTCCGGCTCCAGTTCGACCTCCACCGAGTATCTCCCGTCGGTCGCGGTCCAGGTTCCGAGCTCGATCGGGTCGGTGGTCGCGCCGGCCGCGATGCTGCCGGAATGGCTCCCGGACAGGGTCCGGACGGGTTCGCCGGTCGCGCCGTCGGTCACGGTCAGGCCGATACCATGCGCGCCCTCGGCCGTCGCGATGTTGCCCTGGTTGCGGATCGCCACCGAGAACGTCACGTCGTCACCGGCACGCGGCGTGCTGGGCGACCAGGTGACGGCAGACGCGACCAGATCCGACGTCTCCTCCTCCGGCACCGGCGTGCCATAGACCTCGAATTCAGCCACCTGTCCGTTGGGCGCGCCGCTGTTCGCGGTGAACTGCAGGCGCAACTCCGCCACGGTTGCGGAGACCGGAATGGTCACGGCGTTGCCGGTGGCAGGGTCGAACGCGTAGGTGTCCGACTCGACGACGGTGCTGAACGACGACGCACCCTGCTCGCGACCGAGCACCTGCAACGTCTGGGTGCGCGCGGCCCACACGTCGTCCGGGTTCAACTTCAGCACGACGGCGGTCACGTCCGCGTCCATGCCGAGATCGACGGTCAGCGTGCTCGGGTACGCACCCGGAGCGCCCTCCCAGTAGGTGGTGCGGTCGCCGTCGTTGGCGTTCGATGCGACGTAGGTGTGCACCGTCGACGACGCGCTGATCGGCTGCCCAGCGGCCAGTTCGGTGCCGTCGGGTGGATCCGGATCAGGGTCGGGATCGGGGTCGGGGTCCGGGTCGGGGCCGCCCCCGCCGGGGCCGTAAACCTCCAGTTCGGAGAGCTGGCCCGCCGGCCAGACCGTATTGCCGGTGAATCGGACCCGCACGTAGCGGGCTTCGGTCGACTCGAACGAGAGCTCCACGGAGTTCTGTCCGCCCGGGTCGAAGACGTGGTCGGCGGAGCCCACGATGGTGGAGAAGGACGAGCCGTCGGTGCTGCCCTGGATCTCCAGGGTCTGGGTCCGGGTCTCCCAGCCCGACGCCGGGAGTTTCAGCACCACCGTGTCGACGTCCGTCGAAGCGCCGAGGTCGACCTGGATCCACTGCGGGAACGCGTGGTTGGCGCTCTCCCAGTAGGTGCTCTGGTCGCCGTCGGCGGCGTTGGCGGCGACGTAGACATCGGTGTGGCTGCTCGCCGTCATCGGCCTGCCTGCGGCCAGGTTGGCCTGATCGGCTGCCGTTCCCGGCACGACCAGGGCGGCGACGAGGACGAGGAGTGCGGACAGGGCAGTGCCGAGTATGCGTCCGAGGACACGTGAACGACGGCGCGGATGGGCAGGGTCGGGCGGTCTCGACAGCGACATGACAGGTACCCTCCGGGACGGACGGGGAACTGGTGCAGGATTCTGCCGGCGTCTTGCGGGCCGTGATGCCCGCACTTGGTGATGATCTGTACAGATCTTGCGTAATGTTGCCGAGATATTACAGACGCCTTTGGGAGGAGTCAATGCTCCATGGCGACGGCCCGGATAAAGGGCCACCTAGTCGGCGTCATGTATAGGTTCCACCGACCCGCCGGCCTGAAAGAACTTGCGTAGAGATGCCGTATGGTTGCAGTCATGGCAGGACGACTGACTGAGGTTGCAGCGAAGGTAGGCGTCAGCGAGGCAACGGTGAGCCGGGTACTCAACGGCCGGCCGGGTGTCTCCGAGGCGACCCGCGACGCCGTGCTCACCGCACTGGACGTGCTGGGATATGAGCGGCCGACCAAATTGCGCGGCGAACGCGCCCGGCTGGTCGGACTGGTCCTGCCGGAACTGCAGAACCCCATCTTCCCCGCCTTCGCCGACGTAGTCAGCAGTCTGCTGGCCAAACAGGGGCTGACGCCCGTGCTCTGCACGCAGACCGTCGGCGGAGGCGTGACCGAGGCCGACTATATCGAGCTGCTGTTCCAGCAACACGTCTCCGGTGTCCTGTTCGCCGGTGGCCTCTACAGCGGCAAGGAGGGCGAACACGGTCACTACGAGCGGCTGGTGGAACGCAAGCTTCCGACCGTCATGGTGAACGCGGGCGTGGAGGGACTGCCGTTTCCGCGAGTCTCCTGCGACGATGCGGCCGCTGCCGAGCTCGCCGTCCGACATCTGCTCTCCCTCGGCCACACCAGGATCGGCCTGGTCCTGGGACCGCACGACCATGTACCGTCGCTGCGCCGGCTCGATGCGGCGCACGCCGCCATGGCGGCCGCGGGCCTGGAACTCGAGGAGGAGCTGATCGAGAACGCGATGCACTCGCTCGAGGGCGGACAGGCCGCGACCAGCAGGTTGATCAGGCGCGGTGCCACCGGAGTGCTGTGCGCGAGCGATCCCATGGCGCTCGGCGCCGTCCGCGCGGCCAAACGCGCCGGTCTGACGGTGCCCGCGGACTTCTCGGTCGTGGGCTATGACGACTCGGCGTTCATGAACTGCACCGAGCCGCCGCTCACCACGGTCCGGCAACCCATCGATGCCATGGGCAAGGCGGCCGTCGACATCCTGGTCGGACTCGTCGACGGCAACACCGTCGAACCGGACGAGCTGCTCTTCGCTCCGGAACTGGTGGTCCGGAACTCGACCGGCCCTGTCCCCGCCAGGCGGCCCCGCACCACCTAGGACGTCGCAAGAACTCTGGTCATCGTCAAGGGCCGCGGTTGATTCGGCAGCAGTAGCACTCCCGGGACTCCCCTTCCAAGAGCTGACCCCTTCCCTGGCTTCCCTTTCCGATCGGGGCACGACACGGTGCACCGGCCCGCGCCGCCTGCCCGGAACTGCCTGGCCCCACGCGCCCACCCGACAGGGCTCGGCCGACCTGCGCCCGCCGGCCCATCACGCGAAGCGCGCCCACTCGCCGGCGTCATCCGCGTTACCCCCGACCTAGACATCGGGCAAATCAAGTTCCTGCAAGATTCTGTCTAACTCTTGCGCAATCATGTCGTCCTCATTAACGTGACCGCCATGACTCAGCAACCTCCCGTCGACACTCAGCCAGCCGGCTGGTGGCGGTCAGCCGCCATCTACCAGGTCTACGTCCGCAGCTTCGCCGACGGGAACGGCGACGGCACCGGTGATCTCGCCGGCGTCCGCTCGCGTCTGCCGTACCTGCGCGACCTCGGTGTCGACGCGATCTGGTTCACCCCGTGGTACCCGTCGCCCATGGCCGACGGCGGCTACGACATCTCCGACTATCGCTCGATCGACCCGGCCTTAGGGACGCTGGCCGAGGCGGAGCAGCTCATCGCCGAAGCGGCGGCCATGGGCATCCGCACCATCGTCGACATCGTCCCCAACCACGTCTCCGACCAGCATCCATGGTTCCAGGCCGCGCTGGCCGCGAGCGCCGGCTCCCCCGAGCGGGAGCGGTTCTGGTTCCACCCGGGCCGCGGCGTCGACGGCGAGGAACCGCCCAACGGGTGGACGTCGCACTTCGGCGGGCGCGCCTGGACCCGCACCAAGGACGCCGACGGACGTCCCGGCGAGTGGTACCTCCACCTGTTCGCCCCGGAGCAGCCCGACCTGAACTGGAACCATCCGGATGTCCGTCGTGAGCACGAGGAGATCCTGCGGTTCTGGTTCGATCGCGGCGTCGCCGGTGTGCGGATCGATTCCGCCGCGCTGCTGGTCAAGCACCCGGAGCTGCCGGAGATCGACGAGGGCCACGGTCCCGGCGAACACGTCCACGTGGACCGGGACGAATTGCACGACATCTACCGCGGCTGGCGTGCCGTCGCCGACGGGTACGGCGACAGCAGCCCCGGGCCACGCGCCCTGATCGGCGAGGTCTGGCTGCCGGATCCCGAGCGGATGGCGCGATACCTGCGACCGGACGAGATGCACCTGGCCTTCAACTTCCCGTTTCTGACCTGCCCGTGGGACCCCGATCGGTTTCGGGAGACGATCGACGCCACGCTGCGTACCCATGCCGCTGTCGGCGCGCCGGCCACCTGGGTGCTCTCCAACCACGACGTCACCCGGCCGGTCACCCGATACGGCCGCGCGGACACGTCGTTCGCGTTCGAGACCAAACGCGCCGGTGTCCCGTCCGACCTCACCCTGGGGTTGCGACGAGCGCGTGCGGCCGCGCTGCTGGCCATGGCGCTGCCCGGCGCGGTCTACATCTACCAGGGTGAGGAACTCGGGCTGCCCGAGGTGGAGGACATCGCCCCGCACCGGCGCCAAGATCCGATGTACTTCCGCTCCGGCGGCGTCGACCCCGGCCGGGACGGAGCCCGCGTACCGATGCCATGGAGCGGCGAGGCACCGCCGTACGGTTTCACCCACGGCAGCGGCACCACGGATGGCAACGCGGTGAAGAGCGGCGCGACGGAAACCTGGCTGCCCCAACCCGAAGGCTGGGCGGATCTGACCGCGGAGGCGCAGGCGGCAGACCCGGACTCGACGCTGTGGCTGTACCGGCAGGCGCTGCGGATCAGGCGCGCGGAGACCGGTCTGCGCGGCCCGGGCGCCGCCCACGGTGCCGGCGAGAACGCAAGCCGAGATGCCGTCCAAGGTAGAGGGCACCTGCACTGGCTGCAGGCGTCGGCAGGGGTGCTCGCCTTCACCCGCGGCGACCGGTTCGGATGCGTCGTCAACATGTCCGCGTCCCCGATCGACCTCCCGCCACACCAGGACGTCCTCTTGTCCAGCGCCCAGCTCGACGACGGGCGGCTGCCCTGCGACACCACCGCCTGGCTCCACCTGTGAAACATGGCCCGGCACACACATCACCGAGTACGCCGCAAGAACCGGGCACACATCGATGAGTGCAACGAAGCACCGAGGATGAGGAGAGAACAGATGAGGAGAATACGCATCGGCGTCGCGACGGCCGCCGTCTTCGCGGTCACCCTGATGACCGCCTGCGGTTCCGGCGACGAGCCGGACGACGTCAGCGACGCGGGCGACGCCGGCAGCTCCGGAGACTCCGGGAACGGCACGGACGACGGCGAAGCCGGCGGTGAACCGGTCACCATCAGCGTGAGCAACCTGCCTCCGAGCACCGAGTCGGCCACCCGGGAGGCGTTTCTCGCCCGGGTCGAAGAGTTCGAAGAGGCGAACCCGGACATCACCGTCGAGCCGAAGGAGTACGAGTGGGACGTCACCACCTTCGCCGCACAGCTCGCCGGCGGCACGCTGCCCACCACCTTCGAGTTCCCGTTCACCGACGGCAAGGCGCTGATCGAGCGCGGCCAGCTGGCCGACATCACCGCTGAGGTCGAGGACCTGCCCTACGCCGCCGAGTTCAACCCGAGCGTGCTTGACGTCGCCCAGGATGAGGCGGGCAACATCTATGCCGTCCCGAGCGCCGCCTACGGCATGGGGCTGCACTATAACCGGGCGCTGTTCGAGGAGGCCGGGCTCGACCCGGATCAGCCGCCCACCAGCTGGGATGAGGTCCGCGAGTACGCCGACGCCATCGCCGAGGAGACCGGGCAGGCCGGGTTCGCGCAGATGACGCAGAACAACACCGGCGGCTGGATACTCACCACGCTCACCTACGCGTTGGGCGGGCGGATGGAGGAAGGCGTCGGCGAGGACGTCACGGCGACTCTCGACAACGACGGCGCCCGCCGCGCCCTCGGCCTGTTGCAGTCGATGCGCTGGGAGGACGACTCGATGGGGGACAACTTCCTGTATGACTGGGGCACCATCAACCAGGCGTTCGCGGCCGGCCAGGTGGGCATGTACATCGGCGGTTCCGACGTCTACAACAGCCTCGTCACCGAGAACGGCATCGATCCGGACGACTACGGGTTGACCGTCCTCCCGCTGGAGGGCGACGACGCCGGCGTGCTGGGCGGCGGCACCATCGTCGGCGTACGCCCGGACGCTTCGGAGGCCGAACGTGCCGCCGCGGTCAAGTGGATCGACTTCTACTACATGAGCAAGCTGACCGACGAGGAGTCCGCCGTCGCCGACGCCGAGGCGCTGGCCGCCAACGATGCGCCGATCGGCACACCGACGCTGCCCGTCTTCGACGAGGAGCAGTTGGCCAAGTCCGACGCCTGGGTGGCCGACTACGTCAACGTCCCGCTGGAGCAGATGATGCCGTTCAAGGAGAACATCCTCAGCCAGCCGTTGGTCCCCGAACCTCCGGTCAAGGCACAGGACCTCTACGCCGAGCTCGACTCGGTGGTCCAGGCCGTCCTCACCGAGGAGGACGCTGACATCGACCGCCTGCTGACCACCGCGAACGATAACGTCAGCGCTCTGCTGAGCCGCTGACGCGGGGGTCGGAGTGAGCGCAACGATACGTTGGGTGCGGCACGGCGGGCTCAGCACGCTGCTCCTGCTGCTGCCGCTCCTGCTCGCCTTCGGCTACTTCGGCTGGTACCCGATCGGTCGAGCCGTCGTCATGAGCTTTCAGGAGACCAACCTGGTCACCGAGCCGGTCTGGGTAGGCCTGGACAACTTCCGCAGCGTCCTCGCCGACCCGCTGTTCTGGACGTCGGTACGCAATACCGCCTACTTCACCGTGCTCGCCCTGCTGTTCGGCTACCCGATCCCGCTGGTGCTGGCGGTGCTCATGAGCGAGGTCAGACGGTACAAGGGGCTGTTCAGCGCCCTGGCCTACCTGCCCGTGGTGGTGCCGCCGGTGGTGGCCGTGCTGCTCTGGCGCGTCTTCTATGATGCGAGCTCGAGCGGCGTGTTCAACACCATTCTGGGCTGGTTCGGGCTGGGACCGTTCCCGTGGATCCAGGACGCGTCGTCGGCGATGCCGTCGTTGGTGTTACAGGCGACGTGGTCGAACGCCGGCGCGACGGTCATCATCTACCTGGCGGCGCTGACGTCGGTCCGCACCGAGCTCTACGACGCGGCCGAGGTCGACGGTGCCGGAGTCTGGGGCAAGATCTGGAACGTGACGTTGCCGCAGTTGCGCGGCATCCTGCTGATCACGCTGATCCTTCAGGTGATCGCCACGTTCCAGATCTTCACCGAGCCGTACCTGATGACCGGTGGTGGGCCGAACAACGCGACGACGACGGTCCTGCTGCAGATCTACGACTACGCGTTCCGTTTCGGCGATTACGGCGCCGCGACCGCGTTGTCGTTGCTGCTTGCCCTCTTCCTCGCGGTGATGTCGGCCGTGTACTTCCGCCTCACACGATCCTGGAGCACAACATGACCCGCGCAGCAGGCCTCGGGCGGGACCCGGGCGACATCGGCGCAGCGTCGCCCTCGAGCACAGGAACGACCACAGGCACGACGACGGGTGCGGGCACGAGCACAGGCGCGGGCCCGCAGCGACCCGCGTCGTCTGGAGGGAAGCCACCCCGCCGCCGGACGGCACGCGGACGGGCGGCACGCGGGCGAACCTCCCGCGGGCCGTCGGCGCCTGCCACCGACCGCGGATTCCTGTCCGACTTCGACTGGCGGCGCCCCCACGTGCGGTGGACGATGCGCGGCGCGCACAGCCTGCTGCTCATCGGCTTGGTGGTCGGCTGCGTCGGACCGATGCTATGGCTGACCAAGGCGGCGATCAGCACCACCCAGGACACGCTGCGGGCGCCCATGGAGCTGTGGCCCAGCGGCGTCGACTGGGACAATCTCTCCACGGCTTGGAACCAGGCCGAGATCAGCACCTACTTCGCCAACACGGTGTGGGTGGCGCTGGGTTCGTGGTTCTTCCAACTGCTCGTCGCGACAACGGGCGGGTACGTCCTGGCGGTGCTGCGCCCCGCATACGCCCGGGTGATCACCGGGGCGGTGCTGGCGACGCTGTTCTTGCCTGGCGTCATCGTGCTGGTGCCGCTGTTTCTCACCGTGCTCGACCTGCCGTTACTGAACGTCTCGCTGCTCAACACCTACTGGGCGGTGTGGTTGCCCGCCGGGGCCAACGCGTTCAACGTCCTGCTGGTCAAGCGGTTCATGGACAGCCTGCCCGGGGATGTCTTCGAGGCTGCCCGGATGGATGGGGCGGGACCGCTGCGGATGTTGTGGTCCGTGGCGCTGCCGATGTCGAAGCCGGTCCTCGGTGTGGTGTCGATCTTCGCCGTGTTGAACGCGTGGAAGGACTTTCTATGGCCGCTGATCGTCCTCCCGGAGCCGACGATGCAGCCTCTGTCGGTGCGGTTACCGATCATCCGCGACACCGTGGAACTCGACGTCTTCCTGGCGGCGTTGCTGATCTCGATGGCGCTGCCGATCGCGATCTTCCTGGTGTTCCAGCGGCTGTTCCTGCGCAACGCGGGCCTCGGGGGTGCGGTCAAGGGTTAGCCTCCACACCCTCTTCATCTCCTCTCCCCCTCTCCTCTGTCCTCCCTTCCCCCGCGACTCCCCATGATCATCAACGATGGGCCGACCGTGGTACACCCCAGTCGTCGATGATCATGGGGAGTTGCGGTCAGGAGACGCGGTCGGCGCCCTGCCGGAGCAGACCGTAGGTGACACCGTCGACGAGCGCCTCCCAGGAAGCCTCGATGATGTTGGCGCCGATGCCGACCGTCTCCCAGGACGACTCTCCGTCGGTCATCTCGACCAGCACCCGGGTGATGGCATCCGTTCCATGCGAGGCGTCCAGGATGCGCACCCGGAAGTCGATCAACTCGATCTTGGCGATCTCCGGGTACAGCGTGCCGATGGCTGCACGCAGCGCGTGATCCAGCGCGTTGACCGGACCGTTCCCTTCGCCGGTCACCACGGCCCGCTCGCCTCCGGCACGCAGCTTCACCGTGGCTTCGCTCGCCGCCTCGCTGCCCGGGCGAGACTCGGTGATGACCCGCCATGCCTCGACCTCGAAGAACCGCGTGCGCTCCCCCTCGACCTCCTCGCGGAGCAGCAGTTCGAACGACGCGTCCGCGGCCTCGAAGGTATAGCCGGAGGCTTCCAGCTCCTTGACTCGCTGAGTGATCCGTCCGACCAGCTCCCGGTTGTCGGACAGGTCGAATCCCAGCTCGCGGCCCTTCAGCTCGACGCTGGCCCGGCCGGCCATGTCCGAGACGAGCATCCGCATGTCGTTGCCGACCAGCGAGGGGTCCGTGTGCTGGTACAGGTCAGGGTCGACCTTGATGGCGCTGGCATGCAGGCCGGCCTTGTGCGCGAACGCGCTGGAACCGACATAGGGCTGGCGCGAGTACGGCACGATGTTGGTGAGCTCGGAGACCGCGTGCGCGATCCGGGTGGACTCGCGCAGCGCCCCGGCCGGCAGCACCTGACGTTCCCGCTTGAGCTCCAGGTTGGCGACGACGGTGAGCAGGTCCGCGTTGCCGGTGCGCTCGCCGGTGCCGTTGATGGTGCCCTGCATGTGGGTGGCACCCGCGTCGATCGCGGCGAGCGAGTTGGCAACGGCGCAGCCGGTGTCGTTGTGCGCATGGATACCGAGCCGGGCGCCGGTGGCGTCGGCGACCGCGGCCACCGTGGCGCGCACGTCGTCGGGGAGCATTCCGCCGTTGGTGTCGCAGAGCACCACGACATCGGCCCCGGCCTCCGTCGCGGCACGGACCACCTCCAGCGAGTATTCCGGCTTCAGCCGGTATCCGTCGAAGAAGTGCTCGGCGTCGAGGAAGACCCGGCGACCTTCACCGACCAGGAACGATACGGTGTCCCGGATCATCTCGAGGTTCTCCGCCGGGGTGGTGCGCAGCGCGCGCTCGACATGCCCGACGTGACTCTTCGCCACCAGCGTGACAACCGGGGTCTCCGCGTCTACCAGCGCACGGACCAACTCGTCGTCGGCGGCTTTGCCGTCGGCCTTACGCGTCGCACCGAACGCCGCGAGAGTGGCGTTCTTCAGGGTCAGATCGGTGCGCGCACGACGGAAGAACTCTGTGTCCTTGGGTACGGCGCCAGGCCAGCCACCCTCGATGAAACCTACGCCGAGCTCGTCCAAGTGTCGGGAAATGGCCAGCTTGTCCTGCACCGAGAGGGAGAGCCCTTCCTGCTGGGCCCCGTCGCGGAGTGTGGTGTCGTAAACGTGGAACCGCTCGACATCGACGGTATGAGCCTGTTCCGCTGTGCTGGTCACGTTCTTCCCCGATCCTCGTTGTGGTCGTTTCTTGAGTATCCGTCACCGTGCCGACGGCCGAGTGTCGCACCACCGTTGTGCCTGAAACGCGCAATGACTTCTAAATGCAAAAGACCCCTCGCGAATGCGAAGGGTCTGCGCGCCTGGCGGTGTTGCTCGGTGCCGGCGCGCCTAGATAATGATCATGCAATAAAACATCGCTATGAAGCATGCCACATACGGGCCGGGGATTCCAGTCATCTTGTCTACATCGTGGACGTCGGCACGGTTTCACGCCGCTCCGCTGCCGACCTCAGGCAGAATGGCGCGGTGACAGACTGCGGGGTTCCAGGTGGCGAAGCCGACATCACCGTGGGAAGAACAGATCATCACGACCGAGCTCACGCGGGTGATCCAGGCCGTCCCGCACTGGGACAGCCGCGAGCCCGGGTTCCTGGCCGGGTTGGCATGACCTGCCGTGCGCGAACATCTCTACACTTTGGCCATGAACGCGGCCATTCCGTCCCTCTCCATTCGCGCCGTCGTTGATCGCGATGCCGACACGGTGCGGACGATCCTCAGCGATTCCTGGGGTGATACGAGGGTTGCGGGACATGGCGTCCTGTACGACGCGGCCGAATTGCCCGGATACCTCGCTCTGGTCGGTGGCGAACCGGCCGGGTTGTTGACCTACCACGTGAGCGGTGACGCATGGGAGGTCGTCACGCTGGACGCTTTGGTAGCCGGACGCGGAGTCGGTACGGCGCTGCTGCGGGCGGTGGAGCACGACGCCCGCCAGGCCGGCGCACGCCGACTGTGGTTGATCACGACCAACGAGAACACTCACGCGCTCCGCTTCTATCAGCGCCGCGGATTCGACCTCGTCGCCGTGCACAGAAACGCGGTGACCCGATCCCGGGAAGAGCTCAAGCCATCGATACCGCTGGAGGCCGATGGCATTCTCCTGCGCCATGAACTCGAATTGGAGCGCTTGCTCGCCGGATAGCTAGCACCTTGCGTCGTACGCTTGTTCGATGTAGGGTGTGTTTATCAGTGTTGGAGCGGTGTTGTTTCTGGTTTCCGCTCGGTGTGTTTGAGTTCTGTGGTGGTTGGTGTGGGTTCGGCGGGTGCGGCCGGCCCGGTCCGTTGACCGTTGTGCCTTTTTGGTTGGAGGCCGGCCGCCATGTCCGTTCAACCCCATCCCAGCGACGACGACGCCGTTCCCGGCGACGCTGTCCACGACGACGGCGAGTCCCGTCGTAGCGGCGACGAGCGTGCCCACCACGACACGCGCCCCGGCGACAGCCAGCGCCGCGATAGCGACGGCGAGCCCCGCCGCAGCGGCGACGACGGCGAGCCCCGCCGTAGCGGCGACGAGGGCGGGCGCCGCGACGACGCGCGTCCCGGTGACGATGCGCCGGTGCGGCGTGGTGGTGATGCCGCGTCCCGCCGCCGCGACCACACGCAGCCCAGCCACGCCGACCAGTCCGGCGTCGGCGGCGAGGACTCTGGTGGTGGTGGTGGTGGTGGGGTGCCGTGGCCGGTTCCGGAGGATCTGGGTGCGGTGCCCGCGGGTGCGGATCTGCTGGCGGTGTTGGAGGACATCCCGATCGCGGGTGTGTCCGGTCGTGACACGGTCGAGGTGATGAAGGCGGCCTACCGGCAGGCCACCCGGGACCGGGCGTTGTTCCTGCTGTGTCTGCTGGAGACCGGGATGCGGGTACCCGGCTCGGCGGACACGGTGCAGCGGGTGTCCCAGCCGGGGGAGTTCGCCCCGGAGGAGGCCCGCGCGGCGTTGGTGTGGTCACGTTCACGCGCCGGGCGGGTGTTCGGTTTCGCCTACGACATCCATCACCGGCTGCCGATGCTGGGTCAGGCGATGCTGGCCGGGGTGTTGGACGAGCCCCGCGCGCAGGCGTTCGTGTCCTGGACCGACGGCCTCGACGATGATCAGGCCGGCTACATCTGCGCCTTCCTGCTCCCCGATGCGCCGGGGATGACGGTGGCGGAGTTGATCGATGCGATCAAGAAAGCCGCGATCGCGATCGACCCGGAGTTCGCGGAGAAGAAGTACCGCAAAGCAATCCGGGGTCGGCGGGTGGTGGGCTCGCGTAACCCTGACGGCAGCGCGAACGTGGCCGGTTACGATCTGCCCATCGATCGGGCCGCCGCCGCGTGTGAGCGTATCGATGTGTTGGCGCGGGCGTGTAAGAAGGCCGGTGATACCCGCAAGATCGACCACATCCGGGTCGATCTGTTCCT
>NZ_JAAGOA010000036.1:0-42517 GCF_010550675.1 Phytoactinopolyspora halotolerans
AGCTTCGCCGCCGCCGCGTTGGCCACACCATTCCCGAACGCCGTGACCAGGTCAAGCGCCGACAGGCCAAAGGATCGGCCGGTGGGCGGCCACCATCGTTTGATCCCGAGCGCTACAAGCTGCGCAACACGGTTGAGCGCGGCTTCGGCCGGTTCAAGCAATGGCGCGGGATCGCCACCAGATACGACAAGTACGCCCGCACCTACCACGGCGGCATCCTCCTGGCCGCCACCATCATCCTCGCCCGGCCATGAATTAGGAGACACGCCCTAGACCCAGTGAGATCCTCGGCAGCGTGGTCGCCGCCAGCGAGCGCGAGCAGCTCGAGACGTTCCTGGATTACCTGCGCGACGCCGTCGTGCGCAAGGCCCGCGGGGTGTCGGAGGAGGACGCCCGGCGCAGCCCGGTGCCGACCGGCACCAACCTCGGCGGCCTGATCAAACACCTGCGGTGGGTGGAACTGGGCGGGTTCGCCGAGCAGATCGGGCAGATCCCCGCCGCGGAGCTGCCCACGCCGCCGTGGACCGACGCAGACCCGGAGGCCGACCTGCGGCTGGAGCCGAACGAGAAGCTCGACGACGTCATCGGCGCCTACCAGGCGGAGTGCGACCGCTCCCGCGAGATCGCCGCCCAGCACAGCCTCGACTACGCACCGCGGGGCAGGGAGCTGACGTTGCGGTGGGTGTACCTGCACGTGATCCTGGAGACCGGCCGGCACGCGGGCCACGCGGACATCCTGCGCGAGATGATCGACGGCAGCGTCGGCGACTGACGGCTCGCGGCGCGTCGTCGGTCCGTGTTCCGATCGTCGGAGGCGGCGTTACACCGGTATCGGCGGAGGCTGACCTCCAACACCGTGGGCCGCCACCCGAACGGCTCGTGCGCCAACCGCCGGACCACCGTGTCCCTGGCCGCGCCCTGGCATCCGCAGCGACGACACCATCTGTCGGGCTGGACAGCCCGGCACCGGAGAATCGCCCGATCGGGCTCCAACCGCTGCCCGAGCACTTCGAGCCCGAGATCATAGTCACCTCCATCCTCGGGAGACCTCGACCCCTACCCGGCCACCGACGCGCCGACCGGACTACACCCTCAACTGCGAAGAGCCGCTTGACCGACGGGTCCCTGCTGTCGGACCTTGTCGATTTCTTCGAGCATGGGGCCGCGGACGGCAAGGGAGTCCTGGAATTGATCGGCACCGACGTGGTTGCCTTCTGCGACGATCTGGTGAAGGACTCGCGCACCTACGCGGACATCTATCAGGACTCCATCAGCCGCGAAAGCGGCACGGCCGAGAAGCGCAGCACCGGCTAGTCATCGGTAGCCCGGCGCCGACGCTTCGTCTCACTGCGCCGACGCTTGGCCGCCAGCCGACGTTCAACCGAGCCGCGGCTGGGCTTGGTCCGTCGACGCGCACGCGGCGCGGGAGCGAGAGCCTGATTCAATATCTGCACGAGGCGCGCCTCTGCCGCCTCCCGGTTGCGCAACTGCGAGCGGTGCTCTGAGGCGGCGACCGTGATCACCCCGTCGGTGAGTCGGTCCGCCAGCCGCTGCAGTGCGCGCTCCTTCAGGGCCGGGTCCAGCGCCGCCGACGCGGCCACGTCGTAACTGAGTTCCACCCTGCTGTCCGTGGTGTTCACCGACTGACCGCCCGGCCCCGACGAACGAGAGAAGCGCCACCGCAGCTCCGCCTCCGGGATGACGACCGATCCACGAACGCGCAGCGGACCTGGCATGTCACCCATCTTGCCAGACAGGCATCGCCGCGCTCGAGGACGGCTGCCACACCCCTTCCGGCATCGCTCCCCTGCGTGGGTGCGCTATCGCCAGCCGGCGTTCTATAGAGTTCTATACAACCGCTGATCTTCGGGTCAGAACTCGATCCGTGGTTCGGTCGCGGTGAGCAGGGCAGCCTGGGCAGGCGGTGACCACGCCGTCTCCACGGCGTCGCTCAGGGTGGTGAGAAGGCTGGCGACGTCGGCGGCGGCGGATTCGTGCAGAGCTTCGGCCACGATAAGGACGTCGGTGGTTCCTTCCCGCACGGCCGAACGGCCACTCTGCCGATGACACCAACGACGGGCATGCGCGTAACCGTCGGCGTCGGCGAAGATCACCTCTCCTACGGCAGGGTGCTCGGTCTCGCCGCCGAAAGTCTCATACCTCTCGGTCCCGTCGGCGTGCCGCACCTCCAACCAGGCCGCGACCCGGCCCACATCTATGACGGCGATGGGCACCGCCCACGCCAATGAGGCGGCGTTGCACAGGTCGATCAACGGGTGAATCCGCGGCAACTCGCCCTCCTTGGCGAACCGTCGGAGCAACGATTCGGCCGCAGAGCGATACTGCGTCGGCTTGAGGCCCATGGCCGCGAACGTCCGTCGCCACGCTTGGATTTCGTCGAGCTCGGCGGGCGAATGATCGCGCAGGCGTAACCGCGCCTCAGCCAGCAGATGGTCGATCTTGACGTCTGCGCTGGACGTGATGCCGTTCGCCACCAACGCACCGGCAGCAAGCTCCGGAAACTCGCGCCGGATACCCGGCGAGTGCTGAAACCACATCCGCTACGTCCCATCCGTCGACACGGCCATGTCCATGGACATGAACATGGACATGGCGCGCACGATACCAATCTCGTCCCAGCACCCCTGGCATCGTCGCTGCGTCCACCGCACTGCGCCAAACGCCACACTCTTCGCCCCGGTCAGCCGGACAACGCAAGCACGACGATCGAGCTACGGCGTACGTTGAGAGGTGAGAGCGACCAGGAGGGACGTCGTGCTGATCGGTGAGCTGGCGCGCCGGGCGGGGACCACGGCCAAGACACTGCGGTTCTATGAAGACGAGGGGTTGCTTCCCGATCCCGGCCGGACCGCGTCTGGTTACCGCGATTACCCCGCCGAGCTGCTCGATCGCGTGGTCTTCATCCGCGACGCTCAGACCGCCGGTCTGACGCTCCGGCAGATCCGCGAGATCCTGGCCATCCGCGACGGCGGCCAACCACCGTGCGAGCACGCCGGTCAGCTCATAGGCGACCGGCTCGCCGACGTCCAGCGTCGCATCTCTGAACTGGAACAGACCCGATCCCGCCTTCTGGAGCTCGCCGGGCGAGCCAGCACGCTCGATCCCGCGGACTGCGGCGGATACTGCGACATCATCCAAAGACCGGCCGCCGCTGATTGACCTGGCCCCCGAGTGGGGTCCGGTGGGTGGACCACCCGGTTTGGCCATGCTTCTCCGGTCGGTCCCGGTCTCCGCTGCGACGATCACACATCGGCGAACCACCGCCGAACCGGCGACCGCCCGTCAGGCCGCGCAGCACGACAGCTTCGCGACATCACGCGAGAATGTCTGCGCAGCGAGCTTCAGGCCCTCGGCCATCGTCAGGTAAGGCGACCACGTGCGAGCGAGATCGGCGGTCGTCAGGCCGAACGCGATCGCATAGACCGCGGCCTGGATCACCTCGCCGGCTCCATCGGCGAGCACGTGCACGCCGAGAACGTTGTCGGTGTCCGTGTCGGCGACGATCTTCACCAGGCCACGCGTGTCCCGGTTCACCAGCGCCCGCGGCACCGCGGACAGTGGAAGCACACTGGTCTTCACCTGATGCCCCGCCGCTATTGCGGCATGCTCGCCCAGCCCGGCCGCGGCGATCTGCGGAGTAGTGAAGGTCACCCGCGGAAGAGCCGTCATGTCCATCCGCGCGTCGACGCCGGTGAGAGCGTTCTCCGCCGCCAGCGCGCCCTGCTGTGCGGCGAGGTAAACGTACTGCGGTGCGGAGGTGACATCGCCGGCGGCGTACACGTGCGGATTGCTGGTTCGCAGGTACGCGTCGACGACTACCGCGCCCCGCTCGTCCAGCTCGATCCCCGCAGCCTCGGCACCGATGTGCGCCGTGTCGGCTCGACGGCCGGTTGCGATGAGGATCTCGTCGACCGTCAGCGTGATCTCCTCGCCACCGACGACGGCGACCACCATGCGACGATGTCCATCGCGCTCCACCCGGACTATCCGTGCCGCTGCATGTATCTCCGCGCCTTGCTCGCGCAGTATCGTCGCCATCGCCTCGGATATCTCGGGTTCCTCGTAGGGCGCCACACGGTCGAGAATGTCCAGAAGCGTGACGTCCGCGCCCATCTCGAGGAAGAACTGGCCGAGCTCGAGGCCGATGGCGCCGGCACCGAAGACCGCGAGCGAGCCAGGGACCGCCGTGATGTCGAGTGCGCTGGCCGACGTCAGGTAGCCGGCCTCCGTCAGGCCGGGTACCGCCGGAACGGCAGGCGCCGCTCCGGTGCTGATCAGATACGCACTGCCTTGGAGCACCTCGCCGTCGACGTCCACGCCGCCGGCTTCGGTGAAGCGAGCCGAACCACGGATCAGGTCGATGCCGTAGTACTCGATGAGGTCCTCGTACTTCTGCGCGCGCAGCATGGCGACAAGCTCGTCCTTCTGCGCCACCAGCGCACGTAGATCCACCGCCCCGGCACGGGTCTCGATGCCGTCGAACGGATGAAGCTCTGCCCTGCGCCGCACTTCCCCCGCGCGCAGTAGCGTCTTCGACGGCACACAACCCACGTTCACGCACGTTCCACCGACCGTCGAGCGCTCCACCATCGCCACCCGCGCGCCCAGGTCACGGGCGCGGATCGCCGCGGCGAACGCCGCCGATCCAGATCCCACGATCACCAGGTCGTAGCCGTCGCCGCCACCACGACGTCGTGTCCCCTCGTTCGGCATCGCCATCAGAGTCCGCCTCCCGACACGCAATCCTCGACATAGGCGCGTGCCACCGCCCGCGCGTCGCCCAGATCGACGATCGCGACGCCGGGATGGTCGGAGAGCCACTCCTCGCCGGCCGTGCGGGAAGCGAAGAACGGCATCTGCGTGCAGATCCGCGACTGTGGACCAGCCACCGGGCAACAGGACGTGACGTCCGTACCGACGATGGCGACGACGACGCCGGTGGGTGACGCGTCAGAGACAGTGCCATCTGCCTCCACGGTCAGCCGGATCTCAGCGCCCGTCACCGCGCAGGCCGAGGTCACCTCCGCACGTTCGCCGACGATGATCGGCACGAACAGCGCGTCGAACCCGCACCATGTGTACAGGTCGTTGCCCCGGACCCGGAACCGATGCTGAGTCGGACGCAGCGACAGCGCACTGCCGACGATCGCCCCGTCCTCAACCTCGGCACCTGCCCTGCGGGCCCGTTCGATGTGCACCGTCACCTCGTCGATGCCCAAGCCCGTCGCCCCCGCCAACGCGCTCGGCGTGGCGGGCGTCCCGTCCGCGATGATGTTGATTGCCGCGCTGCTCACGCTCGTCGTGGAGTACTCTCGACGGCTCCAGGTGGTCCGCAGGTCTGCAACACTGGGTGTGTCCATGGCCGCCACCGTAGACGTTACAGTGCACTGGAATGTCAAGGCGAACGCGGCCTATCACGGCGCGATGACGGCCGAAAGGCGCTCGGGTTCGGCACAGGTTGTCGGCCATCTCACGGTCCTCTGGCGCGAGCCACTGTGCCAGGATTTCACTAGCGCTGGCCAGACGTCTCTAGTCAGCGAAAGACGTCCGCAATCTCGCTGATCTGGCTGGTGTCGAGATGCAATCTGCCCGCGGCCGCGTTGGCTTCCAATTGCGCGGCGGTCGAACTGGCCGGGATCTGCGGCCCCATGCCGGGCAGCGCGAGAAGGTAGCCGAGTACGAGCGTCGACACGCGCGTATCCCATTGCGACGCGAGCTCACCGAGGCGCCTGAGCTTCTTGAGGTTGCTCTCGGTCGCCAGTTCGGCCAACAGTCCTTCGTCGACGAGGCGATCACCGGCGCCAGCCCGGTCGGGGTCGAGGTAGCGATCGGTCAGCAGTCCCTGCGCCAGCGGTGAATACGGGACAAAGGAGACACCTTCGGCCCTGCAGAGTTCGAGCACACCTGGCCGGAACTCACCGTTCAGCGGGTCAAACCGGTTCTGCACCGCGATCGGTCGCACTCTTCGGGACAGGGTGCCGGACACCGTCAGCAATTCCTCCAGCTGATCCCGCTCCACGTTGGACACGGCCAGATAATTGACGAGCCCTTGACCGATCAGATCCTCCACCGTCTCGAGGCTTTCGGCGACGGGCACATGCGAGTCGAAGCCGTGGAACCACAGCAGATCGAGATAGTCCGTGCGCAACCGCGCCAGCGAAGCCTTGACCGACTGAATGATCTGCAGCCGGGAAAGCCCGGAATGATTGGGCGTGATCCCATCCATTCCCCCGAAGGTCTTGGTCGACACGACCACGTCACGCCGCCGCGCCGGGTTGTCCTTCAGCCAGCGGCCGATGATCCGCTCGGAGTTGCCCGACGCCGCGTTGTATCGGTTCGCCGTGTCCCAGAACGTAACGCCCAGCTCGACTGCACGACTCAGCAGCGGCAGCGCCTCGTCCTCGGCCACCCGCGACCCGTCACCTGTCTCCGGATAACCGAACTTCCAGGTCCCCAAGCCGATCGCCGACGCGCGCAGTCCACTGCTCCCCACGTATCGATAGGGCATACCGCCAAAGTCGTCGGTGCGGAACGGCACGTTGTACAGATTCTGGTCCGGTGTGTGATGATCCATGCCCCAACTTCACCTGATCCATGCCCCACTGGCAAAGTCGCTGCCCCAGGCAAGGAGGGTCGTGGACCGGTGATGGCCACGCCACACGTAGGCCACGACCCGGCTGATCGGCCGCTCTAGCACCGCAAGACCGGTGCGTCTAGGCTGTCGCGATGATCGTGTGGGTCGCATCTTTTCCACGTTCCGGCAACACCTTCTTCCGCATCCTGCTGCACCG
The DNA here is from genome assembly GCF_010550675.1 of Phytoactinopolyspora halotolerans. Classification (GTDB taxonomy): domain Bacteria; phylum Actinomycetota; class Actinomycetes; order Jiangellales; family Jiangellaceae; genus Phytoactinopolyspora; species Phytoactinopolyspora halotolerans. Next base: position 6,813 of record NZ_JAAGOA010000036.1, read on the forward strand.
CCTCTACCAAGTCCCGACCTACGTGGTCTACGACGTTGACGGTGTGGCCGACCAGATCGGAACCGACCTGATGGACTTCCGGCCCCGCCCAGGCACGTTCGACCAACTACGCACGTCGTCAGAGGTGTTCTTCATCAAGACCCACCGGCAACGCTCCGACCCACTGGTGTCCGAGCGGGACCGAGCGATCTGCCTGGTGCGTGACGGCCGCGACTGCGTGGTCTCCTGGGCACGGCTGCGTACCGCACACCACGTTGACCAGCCCGATTATGAAACCCTGTTCGCAGCAGAGGCGCGAGCGATCATCACCCGGCAGTCAGGCGGCACAGCCCATTGGGGGCAGAACGTACTCAGCTGGCGTCAGTCGACCGCTCCCGATCCGATCTGGATCCGCTACGACGACCTCATCGTCGACCCACTGGACACGGTCCGAGCCGCGGTGGCGGCAACAGACAACGCCGAACGCCACCACGATGCAGCTGCTGGGCTACCAGCGCTAGCCCCAAGAGCACGCCGCAGACCATCTGGAGCGACACGGTTACGATTGCACAGATCGCATTGCCACCGTCTGGTTCGTCGGGTCACCTGGTCTCCCTGACGATCATGGTCCCGCTATCCCACACGGCCAGCGATGAAGGTCATCATGTCGCTTCTTGCTCGGTCGCATCGTTGTCCGGCATCAGCTCGGGTGCGAGACGGCGGATACGGTTCAGTGCGTCAAACGACTGTCGCTTGACCGTCCCCGGCGAGCACCTCATCAGAGTGGCTGTTTCGGCCACGGACATGTCTTCGTAGTACCGCAAATAGATGATCGCGCGCTGGCGCGGTGATAGGTGTTTGAGGATGTCCGCCATGTCGATTCGGTGGGCTACCCCGTGTTCAGTGGCGCCGGACGCAACGGGCTCCGGCACCTCGTCAGTGATCACCTCTTGCCGCCGAGCACGTCGGCGCCATTGCGATCGCGTCTCGTTGAGCATGAGGGCTCGGATGTATCGCTCCGGGTCGCCGTCGCGGATGAGCTTTCCCCACCGGCTCACCGCCCGTGTCAGCGCTTCTTGAACAAGATCTTCGGCCAACCCGCGGTCCGCGGTCAGGGCCAGCGCCATGCGCAACAAGGCCGGCCCGCGGCTCGCCACGAACTCTGTAAACCCGTCAGTGTCCCCGTGCGCCGACCGCCCACTCACTTGTCGCTCACAACGGCGCCGGGCATGACGATCTCCGCGTCGACTGGCAGGGTATGCAGCAGCCGAGATTCGCCGCCGTCAGCAGGAAGGACAAACACATCAGTTGCATCCTCGAGAGCGGACTTTCTGGAAACAGCAACCCCATCATGAGTCAGGGCCAGGTAATCCCACGTCTCCTCCGGCGTCGACTCCGGCAGATCAAATCGCGCGTATTCCGGCCCCAGGTGGTAACCCTGTGCGATCACCGCGGTCATTCTCAGCTCGTCGCCATGCGGAGTAAACACCTTGAAACCCCGCCGTGCGAGTGGATCATCGTCGACACCAGAACCTGGCTGCCACACCTCTTCATGGACCCCACGCGGACCAGCGAGAGTCTCACGATCACGCAGAACCTCAGCGGTCCCCCAATCGCTATCACCAAAGTCAATCACCGTCCCCGGCGGCGCACCGTCTACCGCCTCGAAGACCGCCACGTGAGTGGTGTCGAGCGGCTCGGTGATGCGCTGCCGATTCTCTGGCGGAACAGCCGTATCGATCGGATCGGCGAGCACCCCGCACCCTGCGGATTCCGACCCCGCGGGAATCGGCGGCAAGCCGGCATCGTCCTCAAGCTCATAGATGACGCCATTGTGGCTGAACGCCGTGGCCTTCCCATCAACTGTCTGAGCGAGACACAACTGCGATGAACCCACACCCCATGCCATGACCTCCCACCGAGATCCGCCCGGACCGCGCGGCAGCGTGCCGATTGGGCTGTTAAACCCGATCTGGTACACCTCGAACCCCGCGTCTACCCGAACACCCATCTCCTTGCCCTCGTGAGAGAGGGCCGCCCCGCCAAGCCCGTATTGCTCGATCTTCGCCACAAGATCCGGGTTGATCTCCGCCAGCGCATACTCCGCCCCGTCCGGAGTGAGCAGATTGACCACGCAATCGCCGTCGGCGCACGTCCGGTAGATCAACGTGCCAACCTCGGGCGGCCTGCCCAGCATGGGCTGCTCGGGCAGCCAGTCAGTCACGCTGTACGACGAACTCTGATCAGTCTGTGTCGGCGCCGGGAACGGGTCGTCAGAGCCGGCAGGTCTGGGATCACCCGAAGACGGACCGCCACCAAGACCGACAACAGCGTCGGTCACCGCTACCGCTCCCACCACTAACATCGCCGTCGCACCAGCGACGGCCGCCACTCGACGTGCGCGCCGTCGCCGAGCAGCCGCGATAGCCAGGCCGGAATCAACATCTCCCAGAGGCTGATCCAGGAAACTCTCAAGCTCTCGCCGAAAACGATCCATCCCTACCGCCCACCCTCGCTCGATGCGCTGTCGTTCCCCTTACACGTCCCGGGCGCCCGATGCGGTTGTGTCAGCCGAGATAACGATTCGGCTAGCGGCGTTTGAAGCTCCCGACCAGGACAACCTCGACGTTCTCATGCTCGACGATCCGGAACCGTTCTCAACGGGCCTCCCAGGAGCCGTCGACCGCTACGTCGCGATGACCCGCGCCACCCGGTAGCTTCCAGCAGCTCGTCATCCTCACGACCACCACGTAGCAGGACATTCCCTCCGTGCCAGGAGAGTCAGGGAACGGTGACCGTCCATGGCCCGCCGACGGCAGTGACGTCTGTACGGTCCTGGCCAGGTCCGTCGTCGCCGGCAGGAGTGGTGAAGAAGAACTCCATCACCGCATACAGCTCGTAGGTGCCCGGGGCCAGTGGATCACCGCCGCCGCTGTTGGCATGCTCGCCGACCCCTACCGTCGTGCAGTCGTGCAACGGCACCCACGCGTCGTAGTCCATGGATGTGCCCGGCTCCATGGTTGCATCCAGCCCGACGTCGTCCATCCCGCCCGTTGTGCCGACGATGGTCCTGTCACGGACCACCACGATCCACGGGTGCCCGGTCCAGCCCTCTAGCTCGGCATCCGACGTGTTGGCGGCGGTCACGGTGAACGCGGCACCGGGCGGGTCACCATCGGTGGGGTCCTGGGGTGCCACCTCGCCGAGGTCGGCAGGCCCGTCAAGCCGGATGCCCAGTTCGTCACCGCCGGTGGAGGTGACGGCGTCCTGCGGCCACACAGCGCCACACTGAGAATCAACAGCCGGGGCGTCGTCCCCCTCCCCCACGATGAGTACCGACCACGCGAGCACGACGGCCGCAGCCCGTCCAGGCCGGTCAGACTGGCCGGTAGGCGCCGGCGCGACGCCGATTCCCGCCACGATGTCGTAATCCCCAGGTGGGAGCACGTCCCCGCGTGACGTACCAGCGACGTCGCCACACGAACGCACCTCGAACCCGACGTCCATCCAGGTGGAGTCTGGTGGCGTCACCACCAGATCGTCCGGGTAGCCTCCGGTCGGGCGGCCAGTTCCGACGACGCGCCCGTCGCCGTCAACCACCCACAGGGCCAGCGGGGATCCGTCCACGTTCACGACAGCGAAGCGATCGACGCCGCTGGCCGCGTACGTCGTCTCCGCGGCGACATAAGCCTCCGCCGAGTCTGTCGTGTGGAGCGGATCGAGTCGAAGGCCGACCGGCCCGTCGTCGGTGAAGACGGTGGCGTCATCGAACGCAGCCCCGGCGGCGGTCTCAACGTCCTGCCCGCACGCCTCCCACGACCCGCCAGCCACCGACGGATCGGGCGAACCGTCCAGCGCCACGACCACGCCGACGCTCGCCACGGCAACCATCACGACCACACCCGTGGCCACGACCATCCGGCGCCGGCGGCCCTTGCGCACCTTCGCCCGCACACCGGCGACATCACCGTCGCGGGCGGCGTTCCCCGCAGCGGTTGCGATCTCCTGGAGCCGCTGCCTCAGTTCGTCGCTCATCGTCGCCCTTTCGTGTCCATGCCGCCGGGCGCGGACTCGCCGTCGTCGCCGACGGAGACCGCCGCGCCCAGCGCGGTCCGCAGCCGCCCCACACCCTGGCTCAGGTACCGCTTCACCGAGCCGTCGCTGACACCCAATCGGTCTGCGATCTGCGGGACGGTCAGGTCGTCGAAGTACCGAAGGACGACGCAGGCACGTTCCCGGCGAGGGAGATCGGCCAGCGCCCGTCGCACATCGATCTGAATATCAGTCAGATCCGGACCGGCCGCAGATCCGCGATCGTCACCGCCTGTCGCCACCAGATGCCGGATGCCCAGCCAGCGACCCCAGCGCCTATGCCCGTCGACATACAGGCGCAAGACGGCACGACGCACATAGCTCTCGGCGTCCTGCAGATCCAAGCCACGCAGCGACCGGGCGAACGTCCGCACGATCGCCTCCTGCACCAGGTCCTCGGCCTCTGCCAGGTCCGCGGTCAGCAGGTAGGCATACCCGACCAGCGCGCGGTGGCGTTCGCCAGCCACGACAACGAGCGCATCCTCGGTTGTCACTGTGCTCCTACCGCCCTGCGGGTCGCCGGACGCGTCCCGTCATTGACAAAGACGACCACACACATCGGATCGTTGTCCTGCGAGCGGGATCTCAGTCGTCTGACGCAACGCAGTCGAACCACGAGGTCTTTCTCGCCCTGATGGATAAGGACGCGAAGGGCGACGATCCAGCGCTGCCTATCACGCCGCTTAGACAGGGCAAGCCACGTCAACGTATCAACGAGCAGACGCCGCGTGCGCTAGCACGGAGCGGCTACCGGCTACTTCCAAGACGCGATCCACGCGAGCGCGCGCTCCGCGGCAGATCCATAGCGTGTCGGAACGGTCGGTATCCGATCGGCGATCACACCGGCGTCAACCAGGCGGGCATCCAACAAGGCGGCGACGAAGTTCTGATCCTTCTCACGGAAAGCACAGAGCTTCGCAACGCACAGATCCTCCTTGTCGAGGCACCAGCCGGTAAACCGGGGTTCACCGGCCGGCGCCGCCGTATTAGCGTTCTGCACCTTGACCAGACGATCCCGCCAACCCTCCGGGAGCGCGGAGGTCTTCATGTCGACGCCATCGATACTGAAACCGTGCAAATCCTCGAAGGAAGAGAACTCCCCCGCGACACCTTCGATGAGGTCGGCGAGCCTTACCGTCTCATCATCGTCGTCAGCGATCGGCAAGACGTCGACCTCCACCGACAACGTGGCGTCAACGGGAAGCTCATCCTCACCGAAGGTGCCAAGAATCGCCTGTGATCCGACTACGATCACTTCCGGTCGCTCGATGATCTGGCACGCAGTCCGAATGGCATGCTCCAGCTGAGCGCGCCGCATCAACCGGCCATCCGCAACACGTCAGAACGCTCGTCCTGCGAGAGCAATCCGCCCATCGGGGAAATCTCGCGCATCTCAATCGAGTCCCTGTCAAGTCCCGTGAGCACACGGTGCAGGCCGGGCACGTCCCCAGAGCCGACCAGCGACTGCCACCGGTCCAGGTTACGCACATGGGGCTGGCCCGACACATTCTCACGCAACCGCCTCAAATTACGTTCGATGCGCGGGCGCCACTCCTCCAGACTCGAACGCGTCAGGTGAGTCGAGAGCTGACGGTGTAACCGCCAAGAGCGACGCTCGGAACGAGTCAGCTCCGCCACGACAGGCCGACGGACAACTTCGAGACGGTAACCCATGCACGACAGCAACCGGTCAAGCTGCTCGTCGCTCAGATTGACCTTGCCGGAGAGGAACTGGCTGATACTGGATTGACGGATGCCGCTCACCCGGGACAGGTCTGACTGGGTGGTGCTCGTCTCGAGCATCACCTGACGCAGCACTTCGCTCCGACTAGACATGCCACAACTATAGCGCTGCCTACTATAGGCATCCACGATCACCACCTACTGCTCGATCGCTGACAGCCTCCTTGCCGCACGGTTGAGGCTTCAGTCCCGGAAAGCTCTACCGCTGCACACTCCCGTGATCAGCCCGCCTTAGCGATACCCGTGCCTCTATCCTGGATCCAAACCGTTGCCCTGGCCGCCATGGCTGCGCAACGCGATTGACCGTAGTCTTCGCGCGCAGCACTCGGTGCTCCTCGGTTGATCTGGTCCGGCCACTGGTCGGCGTCCGGTGATGCGTGGAGACGGACGTAGGCGGACTGATCAATGACCCACAGATCGGTCACGGCCACGCCTGTTCCATCACCGACTCACCCGTCGAATCCGTCATCCGACAGCGAGTTCGATGCGCAGTATGCGGTCGTCCCCTTCTCCCGCCTCATCGCCGCCGTCTTCGGTGTTCGAGGTGAGGACCCACAGTGACCCATCCGGTGCGACCTCGACCGTGCGGAGACGCCCCCACTCGCCCTGCAGGTGCGCGATCGGCTCGCCGGTCGGCTCTCCTTCGTCGACCGGTAGTTGCCACAGCCGCTGCCCGCGCAGGGCCGCCATCCACAGTGATCCTTCGGCGTAGGTGAGGCCGGCCGGCGAGGCGTCCTCGGTGGCAAAGGTGAAGATCGGCCTCTCTCCCCCCGAGCCGGTGGTGCCCTCGGCGTCCGGCCACCCGTAGTCGGCGCCGAGGAGGAGCACATTGACCTCGTCTTCAGTGTTCTCACCGAACTCGGAGGCGTACACCGTCCCGTCGGGTCCGAACGTGATGCCCTGGACGTTGCGGTGGCCGCTGCTGAAGATCGGCCCGTCGCCGGGATTGTCGTCCGGGATGCCGCCGTCGGGCAGGATGCGCAGGATCTTGCCGTTCAGGCTTTCCGGGTCGGGCGCGCGGGACGGTTCGCCGGCATCGCCGGTGGTGATCCACAGCGCCCCGTCCGGGTCGATCGCGAGGCGGCCCCCGTTGTGACGGCTGCCGCCGGCCGGGATGCCGTCGAGGACGACACGTGTCTGCTCGAACGAGTCGAAGGCGGCGTCGAACTCGAGAGCGACGACCCGGTTGACCTCCCCGACGGTCACATAGGCGAAGACCGTGCGGTCATCGGCGATCTCCGGCGAGGCCGCCAGACCCATGAGGCCGCTGTCACCCGCGGCCGGCGAGCCTTCAACGATGCCGACCGGCTCATGTTCCCCGGTCGCGGGATCGACCCGACGCAATTCGTAGGTGTCGCGCGAGGACACCAGCGCCGAGCCGTCCGGAAGGAAAGCCAGCCCCCAAGGGGTGGTGATTTCGGTGGCGATCTCGGTGACATCGGTGATCTCGGCTACCTCGGCGGACGTCGTCCGCTCTTCAGCGCTCGCCTCCTCCGAGGCCTCGGGCGCCGCTCGGTTGGTCTCCTCGTCTGCGGTGGTACATGCCGCGAGCAGCGCAGCGGCGAGGGCTACGGTGACCGGGACAGCGGCGTGCTTCTTCGTGGCCATGAAAGGCTCCCATCGTTTTCGCCGGTGGACCGCCGCGCTACCGGCAGGCCCGGTGGCGATCGGCTACTTCGCCATCGTTCGTTCCGAATCTCAGAAGAAGCTCACAGCCGGTGTGCGACCACCGGCGCTGTCAACCGATTGCCTCGCCGCCGAGCTAGGGATATGTAAAATGCCCCTACGGATCTGGCAACAGTCACGCGGTTACGGTGAGGGTGTAGATGAGCGACGACAGTCCGGCTGCGGTGCACCGCGTTGGCAGCCGGAAGCCGGCCGCCACTATTTACGACGTGGCCGAGGTGGTCGGTGTCAGCCCGTCCACCGTCTCGCGCGCGCTCAACAAGCCGGGCCGCATCAACGCCAAGACCGAGGAACGCATCCGCAACGCTGCCGAGGCGCTTGGTTACCGTCTCAATCCCATGGCACGTGCTCTCCTGACCGGAAAGACGGCCATGGTGGCGCTGCTGGTCTCCGACATTACGAATCCCGTGTTCTACGACATCGTGCGAGGTGCCGAGAACGTCGCCACCGACGCCGGCTACACGCTCGTGTTCGCCGAGTCGCACCGGCGCTCTGACATCGAGTTCGCCACCGTGGAGCGCTTGCAGCCCTCCGTCGACGGCGTGCTCGTGGTCGCGTCGCTCCTGGACGAGGAACAGATCGCACAGCTGAGCGAGACCAAGCCCATAGTCATCGCGCTCCGCCGGGTCGACGGCATCCCGCACGTGGTGCCGAACAGTGAGACCGGACTGGTGCAGGCCCTGGACCACCTACAGGAACTCGGCCACCGCTCGATCGGCTATCTCTCCGGGCCGACGACGTTCTGGGCCAACCGGAACAGGTGGAACATCCTGCTCGAGCACGCGGTCGCGAAGGGCATGTCGATCGTCGAGATCCCCCCGGACGATCCGGTCCCGAACGGCGGCGCGACGAGACTGCGCAGAATCCTCGCCTCCGGCGTCACCGCCATCGTCGCTTACAACGATCTCATGGCCATCGGTTTGATCTCAGAGTGCAAACAGGAGGGGGTCGACGTTCCCGGGCGCCTGAGCATCGTAGGATTCGACGACGTCTATGGGGCGAACCTGATCAGCCCAAGCCTGACCACTATCGACAGCTCACTGGGCAAGGTCGGTGCGGCCGCCATGTCGTGCCTCCTCGCCCAAGTCGACGGCACGACGGCGTATGAGCCGCCCGAGCTGCCGACGCGCCTGATCGTGCGGGAGTCGACGACGTCACTCCCCTCGTGATCATCCGACCGACAGGAACTCACCGATTGTTGCGGCCGTCTCACACAACAGCGGGACGGCGCGCTCCCCGAACTCGTCGGTGACCCGCACGGCAGGCCCAGATACGGACAGGGCCGCCGGGGTCGGAGTGCCTGACACCGGGACGGCGAAGCAGCGGACGCCGATCTCCTGTTCGCCGTCGTCCACCGCGTGGCCGCGCTTGCGGATGGAGTCTAGTTCGGCGAACAACGCCTCGATGTCGGTGATCGAGTGCTCCGTCGCCGGAGGGAGGCCGGCGCTGGCGATGATCTTGTGAACGTCGTCGTCGGCGAGCTGGGCCAGCACCATCTTGCCGACTCCGGTGCTGTGGCAATGCACTCGCCGCCCCACCTCGGTGAACATCCGCATCGAACGAGTCGAGGCTGCCTGGGCGACGTAGACCACCATGTCACCATCGAGGATCGCAAGATTGACGCTTTCCCCGAGCTCGTGCGCGAGTCGTTCCAGGTGGGGTTTGGTGCCGACGCCGAGCTGGCGCCCGGCCGCCTCACCCAGCCGGACAACGCGTGGCCCGAGCGTGTATCGGCGCGAGGGGAGTTGCCGCACATACCCACGGTTGACCAGAGTGCGTAGCAATCGGTGAATCGTCGGGAGAGCAAGCCCACTGCGGGAAGCGAGCTCACTCAGTCCCGCATCACCGCCGAGATCTGTGAGGATCTCCAACAGGTCGATCGCTCGATCCAGGGACTGGACCCCACCAGACTCCGGCACACGACACCTCCTCGCCACATCATAGTATGCGCTACGGAATTAGTCTTCCACAATACGGAAGTCGGTGCAACGGGGCGCGGGACGCCTGCTCGACATCGGTGCCACCCAGACCATCCGCCATCGCGTAGCCGCCTCGTCGTTGCCTTCTTCCCCACGCTCAGCTAGAGTTTCATATAGAAGAGATTCTTTTCCGCATTATGGAAGTGGAGACTATCACCGTGACGACTCTGGACGGGATCACGATCACCGGCACGATAGGCGAGCGTGACGATGAAGTGCTCACGCCGAAGGCCTTGGAGCTTGTCGCCACGCTCCACCGGCGGCTCGAAGACCGCCGGCTCGAGTTGCTCGAGGCCCGCAGGCGTCGCGTCGATGAACTGGCGGCCGGCGGCACGCTCGACTTCCTTCCCGAGACCAGGCACATCCGTGAGGACGACTCCTGGCGCGTCGCTCCACCGGCGCCGGGGCTTGAGGACCGCCGCGTCGAGATCACCGGCCCGACCGATCGGAAGATGACCATCAACGCGCTGAACTCCGGCGCCAAGGCATGGCTCGCCGACCACGAGGACGCCAACACTCCGCGTTGGGAGGCCGTTGTCGGCGGGCAGTTGAACCTGCTCGACGCGATCAACCGCAGCATCGACTTCACCGCGGACAACGGCAAGTCCTACACTCTCCGGCCGGACGAGGAGCTTGCCACGATCATCGTGCGGCCTCGCGGCTTGCACCTGCCGGAGAAGCACATCCTGGTCGACGGCCGGCAGGCCTCCGGTTCACTGGTCGACTTCGCCTTGTATGTGGCGACCGCCGGCCTGCGTCAGATCGAGAAGGGCTTCGGCCCCTACTTCTACCTGCCGAAGCTGGAGTCCCACCTCGAGGCGAGGCTGTGGAACGAGGCCTTCCTCATCGCACAGGACTTCCTCGGCATCCCCCGTGGCACGATCCGCGCCACCGTGCTCATCGAAACGTACCCGGCGGCCTTCGAGATGGAGGAGATCCTCTACGAACTGCGTGAACACTCCTCCGGTCTGAACGCGGGCCGGTGGGACTACATGTTCTCGGTCATCAAGTCCTTCCGGACCCGCGGCCAGGAATTCCTGCTGCCCGACCGCAACGCCGTCACCATGACCGTGCCCTTCATGCGCGCCTACACCGAGCTGCTCGTGCGCACCTGCCACAAGCGCGGCGCGCACGCCATCGGCGGCATGGCCGCCTTCATCCCCAGCCGGGACCAGAGCGTCAACGAAGCCGCCTTCGCCAAGGTCCGCGACGACAAGACCCGCGAGGCCAACGACGGGTTCGACGGTTCCTGGGTGGCCCACCCGGGCATGGTCGAGCTGTGCAAAGAGGTCTTCACCTCCGTCCTGGGCGATCGGCCCCACCAGATCGAGCGCACCCGCGAGGACGTGCAGGTCACCGCGGACCAGCTCCTCGATGTCGCCTCCACCCCGGGCGACGTGACCGAGGCGGGGCTGCGGAACAACATCTCGGTCGGCGTTCAATACCTCCAGGCTTGGCTGGGCGGACTCGGCGCGGTCGCCATCTTCAATCTCATGGAGGACGCGGCCACCGCGGAGATCTCCCGGTCCCAGGTGTGGCAGTGGCTGCACAACGGCGTCGTGCTCGCCGACACCGGTGAGAAGGTCACGCGTGACCTCATCGACCGCATCGTGGACGAGGAGATCGCCAAGCTGCCCGGTGCTGCGGCCGACTACGAGGAGGCGAAGCAGACCTTCCTGGAGGTCGCCGTCGCCGACGACTACGCCGACTTCCTGACGCTGCCGGCGTACGAGCGCATGGACTGATGTCCATGTCCGCCCTGAGCCGCGTCACCGCGGAGCTGGAGCGTGCCCTGGGAACCGACCGCGTCATCACCGACCGGCAGCAGCTGCGAACGTACGAATGCGACGGCCTCGCCCAGTACACAGTGGTGCCCGGTCTGGTCGTGCTCGCCGAGCACACCGAGCACGTCCGGACCGCGGTGCAGGTGTGCGCCGCGCACCGGGTGCCGTTCGTCGCCCGTGGGTCCGGCACCGGCCTGTCCGGCGGTGCGCTCCCCCACTCCGACGGTGTGCTCGTCGTCATGTCACAGATGCGGAACATCCGCGAGATCGACGTCGAGAACCAGCGTGCCGTCGTCGACCCCGGAGTCATCAACCTCCACCTCACCCAGGCGACCAGCCCCGACGGGTACTACTTCGCGCCGGATCCGTCCAGCCAGACCGTCTGCTCCATCGGCGGTAACGTCGCGGAGAACTCCGGCGGCGCACACTGCCTGAAGTACGGTTTCACCACGAATCATGTCACCGGCATCGACTTGGTCACCCCTGCCGGCGAGCTCGTGGAGATCGGGGGCAAGGCGCCCGATCCGCCCGGCTACGACCTGCTCGGTGCTCTCGTCGGCTCCGAGGGAACCCTGGGCATCGTCACCTCCGTCACGGTGCGCCTGACGCGCCTGCCGCAGGACGTCCGCACGCTGCTGGCCGGCTTCCACACCGTCGACGACGCCGGGGCGGCGACGTCGGCGATCATCGCCGCCGGCATCATCCCGGCGGCGATCGAGATGATGGACGCGCTCGCGATCGAAGCCGCGGAGAAGGCCGTGCGGTGCGGCTACCCGGCCGGCGCGGGCGCGGTACTCGTCATCGAGCTCGACGGTCACACCGCGGACGTCAGCGGCGAGTTCGAGGCCGTGCTACGCCACTGTGAGGAGAACGGCGCGTTCGAGACGCGCGTGGCGGCCGACGACGCCCAACGGTCCCTGATCTGGAAGGGCCGCAAGTCCGCCTTCGCAGCCGTGGGACGGATCAGCCCGGATTACATCGTCCAAGACGGCGTGATCCCGCGGACAGCCTTGCCGCAGGTGCTGCGCCAGATCGCCGATCTCAGCGCCGAGCTCGGGGTGCGCGTCGCGAACGTCTTCCACGCCGGCGACGGCAACCTGCACCCTCTGGTCCTGTTCGACGACGCCGAGGACGGCGCCGCCGAACGCGCCGAACAGGTCGCCGGAAGAATCCTCGAGCTGTGCATCGCCAACGGCGGATCCATCACCGGTGAGCACGGCGTCGGCTCCGACAAGGCCACCTACATGCCCAAGATGTTCACCGAAGAGGACCTCGACACCATGCAGGCCGTCCGTTGCGCCTTCGACCCGGACAACATCTCCAACCCCGGCAAGATCTTTCCCACACCCCGGCTGTGCGGGGAACGGCCCGGACGCCGCCAGGGCGCGCACCCGCTGCACGAGGCCGGCATCGCGGAGGTCTTCTGATGGCGGCGTCCACCCATCCGGACGTCAGAGCGCTCGCTCGCAGCCTCGATGGCGACGGCGACGTCCGGCCCCTCGAACCCGGCGATCCTGCCGGCTCGATCGACGGCGTGCCAGCCTCGGTCGTGGCTCGCCCGACGTCCGTGGCCGGCGTCTCCGCCGTATTGCGTGAGTCGCACGGCCAAGGGCTCGTCACCGTGGCACGCGGGGCCGGCACCGCACTGGCCTGGGGCGCACCACCCGAGCAGGTCGACATGATCCTCGACACCACCGGGCTCGACCGGCTCATCGAACACGAGGCCGGCGACCTGGTCGTCGTCGCCGAAGCCGGTCTGCCGCTGCAGAGCTTGCAGAGCGAGGTAGGCCGCGCTGGGCAGGAGCTCGTCGCCGACATCCCACCGGGGCGCCTCGCTGCCGGCTCCACCGTGGGCGGGACGCTTGCCACCGCACCCTCCGGACCCCGGCGCCTGCAACGGCTCGCCCTACGCGACCTGGTACTCGGGACGACGGTCGTACTCGCGGACGGTACGGTGGCGACCTCAGGCGGCAAGGTCGTGAAGAACGTCGCCGGGTATGACCTCGCCAAACTCGTCACCGGCTCCTTCGGCACGCTCGGCGTGATCGTACGCGCGGCCTTCCGCCTGCACCCCGTCCAACCGGCACGCGCGGTGGTGCAGCGTGCAGGGCCGATGGCCGACGTCGCCGCTCTCGCCCGCCGGATCGTGGCCTCGCAGCTCGCTCCAGCCGCCGTCGAGATCGACCGCCCGGCCGATAGCGACGAGGCTACCGTGGCCGTCCTGCTCGAAGGCACCGCCGAAGCCGTCCGTCACCGGGCCGAGGAGGCCGCGGCGCTCCTCGACGGCGAACTCACATCCCCACCGTCGTGGTGGGGGCACCTGCCCGGCGGCAACGTCCTCGCCAAGGCCACCACCACGCTGACCGGCGTCACCGAACTCCTCAGTGCGGCCCGGGACGCCGAGCAACGATACGGCGCCGGGGTCGCCATCCGCGGTTCCGCCGCAGGAGTCCTGCACGCCGGTATCACCGCCTCCTCCGCCGACGGCGTCGCCGCCGTCGTCGCTCGGCTCCGCACCGCCGCGCCCAGCCCACGCGAGGGCACCGTCACCGTGCTGCAGGCGCCGAGCGAGATGCGAGCCGACCTGGATCCGTGGGGTCCGGTCGCCGGCCTGGACCTCATGCGCGGCATCAAGAACAGACTCGACCCCGGCCGTACCCTTGCACCCGGCCGATTCGTCGGAGGGATCTGAGTGAACGACAACAGCCAGCTGCCCGATGTCCTCGGCATCGCCGCCTTCGACGACCACCACCCGCCGTCGCGCGAACTCATCGACGACTGCGTGCACTGCGGCTTCTGCCTCCCCGCATGCCCCACCTACACGCTCTGGGGCGAGGAGATGGACTCCCCTCGCGGTCGCATCCAGCTCATGAAGCAGGGCCTGGAGGGCGAGCCCATGACCGCCTCCATGGTCCAGCACGTCGACGCCTGCCTCGGCTGCATGGCGTGCGTGACCGCCTGTCCCTCCGGCGTCCAGTACGACAAGCTCATCGAGGCGACCCGCCAGCAGGTCGAACGGCGCGGCACCGAACACCGCTCGCGGGCCGGCCGCGTGCTGCGCGAGGCCGTCTTCGCGCTCTTCCCCCGCCCGAAACGCCTCCGGCTCCTGCGCGGGCCGCTGGCTCTCTATCAGCGCAGCGGTCTGAGCCGGCTGGTACGTCGCTCGCGCGTGCTCGACAGGATCTCGCCGACGCTGGCGACCATGGAGGCCATCGCGCCGCCCGTCCAGCGACGGGTCCGGATCCCCGCCCTGGTGCCCGCACGTGGTGAACGCCGCCTGACGGTCGGACTGCTACTGGGCTGCGTCCAGCGCGAGTTCTACCCCGACGTCAACGCCGCCACCGTTCGCGTGCTCGCCATGGAGGGCTGCGACGTCGTCACTCCCCCGGCCCAGGGCTGCTGCGGAGCGCTGTCGGTCCACACCGGGCGTGAGGACGAAGGACTGCGCTACGCCCGGACTCTCATCGACGCCTTCACCGACACCGGCGTCGAGCGCATCGTCGTGAACTCCGCCGGCTGCGGATCCACCATGAAGGACTACGCGGACCTGCTCGCCGACGACCCCGGCTACGCCGAGCGCGCCCGCGCCTTCTCCGAGAAGGTCCGCGACATCTCCGAGATCCTCGTCGAGCTCGGGCCCGTCGCCGAACGCCACCCGCTCCCGGTCACCATCGCGTACCACGACGCATGCCACCTCTCCCATGCCCAAGGCGTGCGGGCGCAGCCCCGCCGGCTGCTCACCGATATCCCGGGGCTCACGATCCGGGAGATCGCCGAGGGCGACATGTGCTGCGGATCGGCGGGCGTGTACAACCTGCTCAACCCCGAACCCGCCCGCGAGCTCGGCGAACGCAAAGCGACCAACGTCGCTGCGACCAAGGCTGAATTACTCGTCACCTCCAACCCGGGCTGCCTGCTGCAGATCACCAACGCACTCGAACGCCAGGGCATTCACATGCCCACCGCGCACACGGTCTTGGTGCTCGACGCCTCCCTGCGGGGTCGCGGTGTGCCCACACTCGTGCAGCCATCGAGAGCTGACGGGATCGCATGAGTCGCTGGAACGAGCATGCATAGCGGTCGCGGTGGCGACCACAACGCCGTTCACTCACCGCGCTGTGTCACCGCGACCAAGTCCGTGCTGTGCAGCACCACGTAGGGCTGGTTGGACAGCGTGTCGTTGAAGCCCGGGACGAAGATCGGCTGATACCCCGCCCGTCGTACCTCGGCGAAGAACATCAACGGGTACGACGACGCCGTGAACTCACCTGGAATCCACGCCGAGAAACACGTTCCCTGGCGGTCCATCACGACCTGGTGGAACGTCTCGGACTGATCGACGTGCCGGTAGTGAAGCTCGGCGGCGTCCGCCGGTGTGAGCGATCCGGTCTCCAGCCGCACCTCCAGCGGCTGACCCCGGGTGAATCGTTCCGGCACGACGAAGCGCGCGTCGTCCAGCCGCCAGCGATCGTCACGGACAACCGGAGTCTTCGCGGTCGGCGGCGGTTCTCTTCGCAGCGCCTCGTCGCGTTCCAGGGAGAGCGCGAACAGATCTTCCCGCATCGCCGGGAGACGATCCGCCCAGTGACCGCGCTCGGAGACGCCCACACCGAAGGCAAGATCTTCCTGATACACGCCGGCGACGACATCCACGATCGCCGCGTACGACGCGTGCGCCGCTTCCAGCAGCCGAACCGTCTCCGAGATGGCCGTCGGATCACCCGTCCGGCGAAACAGCGCGTACTGCACCGCCGCACGGAACTTTCCGGCGAAGAAGCGGCCGAGCCGGGTCAGGACGTCCAGGTCGACGAGCGTCCGGTGCAGCTGCGCCGCCGGTGGTTCATCGAGCCCAGCTCGCACGCGGGTGATCGCCGCTTCGCCCGCGGCCACCCACCGCTCGATCCATGACGCCACCTCCAGCGGCGTGTACTTCCCGGTCAGCGTGCCCTCGAGCGCGTCGTCCGCGTACTCTCCGACGGCGTAGAACATCGTGGGGTCGAACGGCGACACACCCTCCCAGGTGCTGGGTGCCGGTGTGTCGAAGGCGTAGTGGGACGACTGGCGCCAGTACGAGATCGGCAGGTCGACGTACATCTCGGGCCAGTAGAAATTGTTCGCGCCACTCACCCCGTGCACCACCGTGACCAGAGGGAGGATGCGGCTCAACGACGCGAGCGCCGTCTCGATCTCAGCGGCCGCCGCACCGTACTCGGCCCGCAGGAAGCGGCGCCACGTGTCGGGCGGAGCGTCGGGATCGTAGAGTAGCCGGCCCCAGAGCAGATACGTGTACCGGTACTTGCGCCAGTCGGCGACGCCGAGCCGGAGGTCGTCGCGCAGGTACGGATCGCGCCGGCCCGGTTCACCGGTACCCCTCCGGCCCTTGAAGGACAACGGCTCACAGAACTCGACCCCACGTGAACCGCCGAAGGTCGCGAAGCGTCCGAAGCCGCCCGCCATCTCCGGGTCACCCCACAACAGCAGCTTCTGGGTTCCCGGCCACACCCGGAACATGAACTCGACCGGACGGCCCTCACTCAGGAAGTCCGCATAGCCGTAACGCGTGAGCCGGCGCTCGACATCGGTCACGCCTGCAACCTCCGCGTCGAAGCCGGGCCACGTCGCACCCTCGAGTTCACGGCGCCGGATCGATGCCTGGTGGTACGGGACGCCCATGTGTTCGGCCCAGTACTTTCCGGAGATCACCGGCCGGATTCCCGGCTTGTCGACGGCGTCGAGGATGGCCTGGTCGATGCCCTTGGCGTGCATGTCGACCTCGATCGGCCGCCCGGCGTCGGACACGGCGTGGAAGACCTTGTCCCAGAACACCTCGTGCCCTTGGTCGTGGATCCCGCCCTCGTAGTGCACCCGGAAGGTGAGCCCGTCGATCTCCGGGATCCGGGCGAGCAGCATCCGGACCGCGGCGGCGCAGTAGTCGGCATGGATCTCAGGGCTGATGCCGAGGATCGGATACCAGTGCCGCGAGTCGTACCCGTAGTCGTAGGCGTGATTCCACAGGCCCAGCTGGAAGCTCATTCCCCGTCGGCGCGTCTCTCGTGCGATGTGCGCGAGCGCAGCCAGATTGCGCTCACGTTCGGCCGCCGTCACCCCTTGAGCACGCACGTGGAAGCCGGGAACGTCGAGCAGGAAGGGATATGCGAAGCACAGGTAGTTGTCGCTCGCCGTGCGGCTCTCCACGCCGGTCCCGTAGTTGTACTGCATGCCGAACGCCAAGTGGAAGCGGTTGAACCGCTGGGTCGCGAGGTGGTCGAGGTAGTCGGTCCAGAACGCCCGGTCATGGAACCACGCGGAGTCCTCGTGGACGCTGGCGAATATCCGCTGGATCCCGCGTACCGGAACCGCTGGGCGCTGCGTCAGTTGTGGTCCCGGTGTGAAGTCGCCGAGCCCGCCGGCGGCGAGGCGCCCGCAGAGCTCAGTGAGGGCGTAGGCGAACCCCACATCGTCCGGCGCCGCGACCACTACGCGCCGACCGCCGGCCTCATCGGCGACGATTCGCAGAGCGTACGACTCGGGCTCGTGCGGCATATCCCGGAGTCCGGCCGCGACCGTGGACCTCGAGTCCTCCGCCCGGATCAGCGCCACCGTCAGCACACATTCTCGGTCATCGGCCAGCACGTCATCGGCGACTACGACGTGCGCGCCATGAGTCGTCGCCGCACCATCGAGACGGCCGATCGCCCAGCGTACCGGTGCCTGAGCGAGCACCTCGGGCGGACCGACGACGGCGACCCCCGTCACTGCGTGGTCCCGGGCTTGCGGCCGTCGAGGCCCCGCCACCGGTCGCGAAGGGCGAAGGCGGCACTCTTCGGGCGGCGGTCGCGCGTGAAGATGCCTTTCTTGTTGCCGTCGACGCGGTGTACGCCGTTCGAGGTGGCGAAGTCGGCGAAGTTCCAGATCTGCTCGCCGACGAACTGCGGGAAACGATCGAATACGCGATGGTGCATCACCAGATAGTCGCGCTGATACTCCTCGGTCCATGCCTGATCCCACACCGAATGCAGGCCCGGCTGAGTATCGGCGCCGTACTCGCTCATCATGATCGGCTTGCCCGTGCGTTCGACCCAGCTCTGGATGTCGCGCTCGAGGTAGTCTTCCGCGACGTCGAGCTCCCCAGTCGCGACGTACCAGCCGTAGTAGCGGTTCAGGCTGACGACGTCGAACAGGTCGATGATCTGGTCGTTCTTCGTGTTCGCGAACATCACGAGCGCATAGGTGAGAGGACGCGTCGGGTCGAGTTCGCGAGCGAGGGTCACCAGCGGCTCGAAGTACTCGCGCGCCCCGTCTTCGTTCGATGCGGGCTCGTTGGCGATGCTCCACATCACGACCGAGGGGTGGTTCTTGTCGCGTCCGATGAGCTCACGCAGGTGCTGCGCGTGCGCGGCACGCGTGCGGTCGTTCGCGTACTGCTCGGAGAACGTCGGGAAGGGCGGCTTGCCGGTCATTCCACCCACGACGCCCATGTTGAGCCCGACCGCCGCCGTCTCGTCGATGACGACGATGCCGTGCCGGTCGGCGAACTCGATGACCTCCTCGGCGTACGGATAGTGCGACGTGCGGAACGAGTTCGCGCCGATCCAGTCGAGGAGCTGGAAGTCGTGGACCAGGTACGCGTCGTCGCTGCCCTTGCCTCGGACGGGGGTGTCCTCGTGCTTGCCGAAACCGGTGAAGTAGAAGGGCTCGCCGTTGATGAGAAACTCGTAGCCGCGCACCTCGACCGTCCGCACGCCAACCGGGAGGGTGTAGCTGTCGACGACCTCGCCGCCGTCTGTCAGCTCGATCGTGAGGTCGTACAGGTAAGCGGCGCCGGGCTTCCACAGCACGACCTCGGGGATCTCGATCTGGCCGCCGGCACCCTCCGCTGCGCCGACGACCTCACCCTGGGCGTCGGCGATCCGCACGCGTACGTCGCCGGCCCCGACAGCCTTGACCTCGTAACGGACCGTTCCTGTGGTCCCCTCGAAGCCCGTCACGACCGTGACGTCATCGATGCGCAGCTTCGGCGTACTGTATAACCAGACGGATCGGGCGAGTCCCGCGTAGTTGTAGAAATCGTGGAAGTACGTCTGCTTCTTCCGGCCCGTGACGCCGACCTCGATCTTCCCCGGCGGGATCGTCTCGTTCGTGAGGTCCCCGCTGACGGCCACCGTGAGCCGGAACTCACCCCCGGCCGACACGACGTCGGTCAGGTCGATATCGAACGGTGTGTAGCCGCCGACGTGCTCCCCCATGAACGCGTCGTCGACGTACACACGCGCCGCATGCGTCGCCGCATCGAACCGGAGGAGGATCCGTTCGCCCGCCCACCCGCGCGGCACGCGCACGGTGCGCTGGTAATAGACCCATCCGACATGGTCGCGGATCTCAGGATCGGTGAAGAGATCGTTGAAGCTCGCGGGCACGGCAGCCTCCAGCGGCGTCTGGAGCCGCCCCGTCCACGGCTCGTCACCCACGCGCGAGTCGATCGCGAATCGCCAGATGCCGTCGAGATTGACGAGTTCGCGGGTCGGGGTGGGGATGGGCTTGAGCATGAAACGCCTTCCTACGCGTCGGGACTACCTGGTTCCATGTGCACGGGTGCTCCACCCGCCATCACGCGAGGGCGTTTCGGCGGGCGACCTCTCCGAGCCAGCCGAGACTCGGTTTCGGAGTGCGCACGAACGTCTCGCGATCGACGGCGATAAGGCCGAAGGTCGGGCGCCAATGGCCCCATTCGAAGTTGTCCAGCAGCGACCAGTGCAGGTAGCCGCGCACATCGGCGCCGTCGGAGATCGCCGCCCGAAGTCCCTCGAGCGCCTCGCGCGTGTACCGGATCCGCTGCTCGTCGTCGCTGGTGGCGATGCCGTTCTCGGTGACGAGGATCGGCACGCCACCGGTCACCTCGTGGGCGTGGCGCACCGCGATCCCGAGCGAATCCGGTCGATACGCCGTGCCGACGAGGGTGTTGTCGGGGTGCGGCGGGTGCGGAACCGGACCGTCGGCGTCGACCTCCTGACTGGAGTACGCCTGTACGCCTGCCCAGTCGTCGCCGCGGCTACCCTCCCAGTACACGTCCTCCTTGCCGTACCGGACCTCGAGGAGCTTCTCCTCACCACCCGGCGCGGCGGTGAGAGCGCCGGCGGCGACCGTCCAGCCGACCTTCGCGTCCGTGCGCTCCCGCAGGACATCGCGCGCGGCGTGGTGGACGCCGACGAACATCCGGCCGATCTCGGGGTCCGCGTAAGCCAAGAAGTTGCGAGCGTTGCGCTCTCGCTCTTCCTCGGACTGCTCGCGCTCGACGGTCGGGCTCGTCCACTCGCCGTCCGTGCCGGCGGACATCCGCTTCATCGCCGTCATGATCGCCGCCTGCATGTTCGGCTCGTTCATCGTCGCGACCCACTCGACGCCGTCGAGGATGCGCGTCGTCTCGGCCACGTACCGCACGAACCGGTCCGACGCGTCAGGCGCGGTCCATCCCCCTGCCTCGGCGAACCACCGCGGCGTCGTGAAGTGCTGCAGTGTCACGACCGGCGTGACACCGTGCTCGATACACGCGTCGATGACGCGCCGATAATGCGCGAGCGCGGCCCGGGAGACGTGCCCCGGGATCGGCTCGATGCGCGACCACTCCAGGCTGAACCTGTAGGTGTCGAGGCCCGCGTTCGCGAGGAGCGCGATGTCCTCGCGGTAGCGGTGGTAGCTGTCGCACGCGTCGAGCGAGAGCTCCATGCCCGGCGTCCGCTGCTCCTTCGCCCACCAGTCGCTGTTGACGTTGCCGCCTTCGATCTGGTGGCCGGACGTCGAGGCTCCCCAGAGGAAGCCAGGGGGAAACTCGGTCATCGTAGATCCGCCTTCCGTGATGTCATGCGTGCGCGGCGAGCAGCCGCTTGCGCTCCTCGCGCTTCTCGCGCTGCCGTGCCGGATCCGCGACCGGGGCGGCCAGGAGAAGTCGCTGGGTATATGGGTGCTCGGGCGTCGATGTCACGGTCGCGGCATCTCCGGTCTCGACGAGATCCCCGCGATACAGCACGGCGACGCGGTGGCTGATATGCCGGACCACGCCCAGGTCATGCGAGACGAACAGATAGGAGACGCCCGTCTCGCGCTGGATGTCGACGAACAGATCGAGCACCCGCGCCTGTGTCGACAGGTCAAGCGCCGAGACCGGCTCGTCGCACACGATCAGCTGGGGTCCCGGCGCGAGCGCCCTCGCGATCGCCACACGCTGACGCTGTCCGCCGGAGAATTCGCGAGGGAGGCGATCGATCGCGTCGTTCGGCAGGCCCACCTGATCGAGCAGGCTGCGCACCCGCGAACGCGCGTCCCGGCTCGTCGCCCCGTGCACCACAAGCGGTTCGGCGAGGATGTCTCCGATCGTCATCGACGGGTTGAGCGAGGTGTACGGGTCCTGGAACACGACCTGGATGTGGCTCGCGAGGCCGCGCCGGGCACGTCCGTGCAGGCCGCTGATCTCCTGGCTCGCGAAGCGGATCGATCCTCCCGACGGGCGGACGAGCCCGAGCACCGCGCGGCCGATGGTCGTCTTACCCGAACCGGATTCTCCCACCAGCCCGACGGTCTCGCCGTGGTCGACGTCAAGCGAGACACCGTGCAGGACCTCCACGTGCCTGGCTCGAAAACCCCTGCCCGGATAACTCACGCGGAGGTCTTCTAATTCCAGCAAGCTCATGATGCGACTCCCTTGACAGCGGCCGGTGGGTCTGTGCGCACCGCATCCTCGTCGAGGATCGAGCCGAGCAGCATCCGCGTGTACTCGTGTCGCGGGGCTCCGAAGATCTCCTCGGCCGCCCCGTTCTCGACGATCTCGCCCTCCTTCATGACGGCGATCCGATCGCAGATGTCGGCGACGACGCCGAAATTGTGCGTGACCAGGAGCACGGCCATGCCGAGTTCATGCTGCAGATCACGCAACAGATCGAGGATCTCGGCCTGTACGGTCACGTCGAGCGCGGTCGTCGGCTCGTCGGCGATGAGGAGCTTCGGCCGGCTCGCGACCGCGCCCGCGATGAGCACGCGCTGCGCCATTCCGCCCGAGATCTCATGCGGATACGCGTCGAAGGTGCGCTGCGGATCGACGATGCCGCACCTGTCGAGCAGCGCGATCACGCGCGCCTTCGCATCCTTCCTCGGCATGCTGGTCGCCGCGCGCAGGCCCTCGACCAGCTGCGAACCGACGCGGAAGGACGGATCGAGATTCGACATCGGTTCCTGGGGGATGTATGCGATCGCGCTACCGCGAAGAGCAGCCATCGACGTGTCATCGAGGCCGAGAAGCTCGCGCCCATCGAAGCGGATCGACCCGCCCGTGATGACCGCCTCCGACGGGAGGACACCGAGCGTCGAGAATGCCGTCTGGGTCTTCCCGGATCCCGATTCGCCGACGAGCCCCAAGACGTCTCCCGGTGCGAGGGACAGATTCACTCCGCGCACGACTTCGTTGGGCGCACCGTCGACGCCCGGATAGGCGATGCCGAGGTCGCGGATCACCAGGAGCGCGTCCGGATCGGTCGGGCCGTCCCGCTCGACGTCTGCCACGACGCGTTGGCCGGCGCCGACCTTCTTCGCCTTCGGCTTCGATCCCTCGAGCGTGTCGCGCAGCGCGTTCCCGAGCAGCACCAGCGATGCCGTGATGACTCCCAGGAGCAGGCTCGGCCAGAGGAACTGGGCCGGCGCGACGTAGAGGTTCCGGAAGCCGGAGGAGATCATCGCGCCGAAGCTCGGAATCTCGGTGGACCCGACGCCCAGGAAGGCGAGGCCCGACTGCACGGCGATGGCCGACCCGGCCATGAACGCGGCGGCGATGATGATGGGGCCGCGGACGATGGAGAGCACGTGGCGCCCGAGGATGCGGACGTTCCCGAGGCCCGACACTCGCGCGGCGTCGACGTACAGCTCGTTCTTCACACCGAGCACGAGGTTGCGCACGATGCGGTAGATGCCTGGCGCCAGCAGGAAGCCGAAGACGAACATCGTGGCGCGGTAGTCACCCCCCGTGACGGGCATGAGGATGATGAGCAATAGCACACCGGGCAGCGTCATGAGGAGGGCGAAGGTCCACTCCGTGATGGACTGTGTGGCGCGATTGAAGTACCCGCCGACGAGGCCGCCCGTGACGCCGACGATGAGCGCGACCGTCGTTCCGATCAGGGCAGAGATCGCCGCCGTGTTGATGGAGTGCAGAAGACGGCTGAAGATGTCACGCCCGGACTCGTCGCCGCCGAGCAGGTAGCCCGATGTTCCGACAGGCGCGTTGACCATGCTCAGGTCGGCGTCGTTCGGTCCGTGTGGCGCGATGAGCGGAGTCAAAGCACCTATGAGGAAGATCGCGGCGAGGAGACCGATCGTGATCGCCGCCTGTGGGTCCCGGATGACCTTCTTCCACGTGGGCGTCCGCTGGGAGGCGTCCGCCCCCGCAGTGATGACGTGTTCGGTGCTGTGTGTCCGGACGGTCTGCGTCGTGGGGTCGTCGGAGGTGCTCAATGGACCCTCGCTTTCGGGTTCAGCCAGCCGTTGAGGATGTCGGTGACGAGGTGGACCACGGTGACGAGGGCCACGCCGAACACGGAGATGCCGAGGATGACGGGGATGTCGCCCTGAAGAGAGGCGTTGAACGCGTAGCTACCGAACCCAGGGAGCGCGAACACGTTCTCGATGATGAGCGCCGCACCGAACATCTGGATGAACTCCAGCGACATCACGGTGAGGGCCGGGCTGCCGGCGTTGCGCAGCGCATGCTTGTAGACGATCGATCTCGACGAGATGCCTCGTGTGCGCAGCGTGCGAACATAGTCGCGGTTGAGCTCGTCGATCATCCGTCCGCGCACCTGGGCCGACATGTTCGCGACGCCGGGGATCACCAGCACGATCACGGGGATCGTGATACTGCGCAGCCACCCGAGGGTGTCGTCGCCGAACCGCACGTATCCCGTCGCAGGGAGCCAGCCGAGCTCGACGCCGAAGAGGACGACGAGTCCGATCGCGAGCAGCAGCGCAGGGAAGATGTGTCCGACCAGCGAGATCCCCTGGGCGAAGCGGTCGATGACACCGCCGTGCGAGGCAGCCCACACGCCGAGCAGCACCGACAAGATCGCCGTGATCAGCAGCGCGGGAACGATCAGCGACAAGGTGACGGCGAGCCGGTCGACCACGGCCGAGCGCACAGGCAGCGACGTGAACGCGGACTGACCGAGGTCGCCCTGGACGGCGTGCCAGATCCACTCGACATACTGCACGATGACCGGCCGGTCCCATCCGCGCGCCTCCACCAGCGCCGCGGTGGACTCGGGAGTCGCCCCTTGGCCGAGCATCGTGCGGGCGGTGTCGTCGAATGAACTGCTGATGAGCAGGAAGACGATCAACAGGATGACGAGCGCGAGCATCACGCCCGCTGCCAGTCGTCTGAGGATGTAGAGGGTCATCTCAATACTCTCGTGAGGCGGAGAGGTCCAGTGAGCCGGCCGGCCCGCTGGACCTCCGGTGGGCCGGCCGTGCTGTCGGTCATTATTCGAAGCCGAATGCGCGGATGGTCGGCGGCAGCCCACCCACGGTCGAGTACGTGATACCGTCGCGCGCTGCCCACGTCGTGCCGCCGAAGGCGATCGGGACCTCGAACGCCTGCTCAACCGCGTATGCATTGACCTCGCGGTACGTCGGTATCGCGTCCTCGTAGTCGACGGTCGTGTTGATCACGCCGAACAATTCGTCGAGGGTCGGATCGGAATGGTTCTGCGGGTTCGAGAAACCACCGGGGACGAAATGAGAGAACGCGTCCGACGGATCGGAATTGAACCCGGCTACCTGGAAGGACAGGCCATAGTCGCCCGACATGTGGGCCGATTGCACCTGCTGCGGCGGAACGGACACCCACTCAAGGTTCAGGCCGACATCGGAGAAGGCCTGCGAGATCGTCGGTTCGAACGCGGTCGACAGGAACGTGCTCGGGATCTCGAAGCTCTCCCCCACGTATCCGGCTTCTTCGACGAGTTCGCGCCCACGCTCGGGGTCATACTCGTAGAGTTCCTCCAGGGCCGGGTCGTAGACCTCGCCTTGGGGATTGAAGATCTGCACCGTCGGGGAGCCGAGACCGCCCAGCAATCCCTCGACGAACGCCTCGCGGTCGATCGCGTAGTTCAGGGCCTGACGAACGCGCACATCGCCGAGCGCGGGCCACGTCTCGCCCGCTCGATCGAGGATCTCCAGCACGAACACGACGTTCGCCTCGATCTGGCTGAGGGTGAAGGCGCTCTCGTCGAGCTGGCCGAGCATTCGCTGCTGCACGGTACCGGCGTCGATCTCTCCGGCCTGAAGTGCGTTGAGCTGGGCGGTGGGATCGGGCATCACGCGCACCGTGAATGTCGAGACCGGGATCGCGTCGGCGTTCCAATAGTCCTCGCGCTTCTTGAGGACGTAGGTGTTGTCCGGCACGGTGTTCGCGACATCGAGCTCGAACGGTCCCGACCCGACCGGGTCGGTTGCCGTGCGCTCGTCGTCGAGCGTGTCGGGGTGGCCGATCGCGCCCGCCCCGAGCGCGATGTTGGAGAGGAACGTCGGGTCGAAACTGTCGAAGTGCACCTCGACGGTGCTCGGGTCCACGGCGGTAACGTCTGTGACCTGGGAGTACTTCGACTGGACGGGACCCGGCGTCTCACGTGTGCGTTCCATCGACGCGACGACCGCATCTGCGTCGACCGGCGTGCCATCGCTGAAGGTCATGCCGTCCCGAAGGGTGAGCGTCAGCAGTGTGCCGTCCTCGTTGTATTCCCAGCGTTCGGCCGCGTTCGGGATCAGCTCGCCCGTTTCCGGGTCGCGCGCCAGCAGCGTGTCCAGCACCCCCGACCATACGAACGTCTGCTGCCCATCGATGAGCTGGGCAGGATCGAGGGAGTTCGGGCCGGACTGGACCGCGATCGTCAAGCTACGGTCAGCGGACGGGTCGCCGTCCGGCGGAGCGGTGTCGGAATCTGCTCCGCAACCGGCGAGGGCCAGTGCGAGAGCGGTGGCCGTGGCCGCGAGTGCAGACGCTCCGCGGCGCTTGGTCCGACGAGTCGAGTACATGTCATTCTCCTTTGAATGGGTGGCTTCGGTCGGTCGCGCATGTCACCGGTCACCGCGTCGCCCTGCGAGTAGTTAAGCAGTGTCCAGCGCCGGTGACAATCGATTGCCAACTTCGTTATGAATGAGCGATGCTGACTCGGCATCGCCGTGGCTGACGAGGAGAGACATGGGATCGGTGCGGGAGCGGTCGTCGCGGGAGGGACGGTCGTCGTCATGGATCTGGCGCGCGAACACTGCACGTGAACCCGGCTGGATGTCAATCGATTGCCACAGGGACATCATCGGCAGCCGGCAGCCCTTCGCTTCACCACCCATGGGGTAAGGCAGCTCACTCAGAGACATCGAACACCCGCAGATCTTGCATGGACAGGGCGCTCCCGACATACTCGACGCCCTCAACCGTCGCCCAGATCGTGTCGAGCCACAGCGCGGGTGAGAACCACGCGTTGTCTATTCCGAACTGGTTGATCCGGCTGTACAACTCGTCGGCCTCGCCCAGGTCGACTTCGGCCGCGACGTCCTCGATGAGCTCGTTGAGCTCGGGATCGCTGGAACCGAACGGGTTGTTCGATCCCTCCGGGGCAAAGTACTGGGCCACCACGCGAGACGACGGCGCCGCACCCCCGATGTTCCAGTAGGCAGCCCAGTCGGTCGACTGCCCGGAACTCTGGGCTGGAACTGGATCCCACTGGAGCGTGATCCCGATGTCGGCGAACGCCTGCGAGAGCGTCGCCTGAAACTGCATCGACATCACGTTCGCGGGCATCGCGAGGGTGAACCCGTCGCCGTAGCCGGCTTCCGCCATCAGCTCACGCGCCGCTTCGACGTCGTACGGATACGCCTGCTCCCCCTCTGGCAGGTACGCGGAGCTCAGGGGATTGAAGACCTGTGCGGTCGGCACGCCGAACCCGTAGTTCAACGACTCGACCATCCCCGCCCGGTCGAGCGCCATGTTGATCGCCTGACGCACACGCACGTCACCGAGCGCGGGGACGACTTCGCCGTCCCGGTCCGCCAGCACGATCTGCGCCAGGCTCGCGCCCTCGACCTCGGTCAGCGACAGGCCGGCGTCCACCGCACGCTCGGCCAGTTCGCCGTTGACGGTCGCCGCGTCCAGCTCACCCGCGATCATCGCGTTGAACCGCGCGGTCTGGTCCGTGATCGGCCGCACCGTCACCGTCTCGAACGGATACTCCTCGGCGTTCCAGTGGTCGTCGCGGCGGTCGAGCACGTACACGACGCCGTCGTCGGTCTGGTCGGCGTTGAGCGTGTAGGGCCCGGATCCCACCGGGTTGAGCTGGGTCTGCGGATCGTCGAGCGTCTCGGGATCGCCGACGACACCCGCGGCCTGTGCGAGCGAGGTGAGCAGGTTGTCGTCGGGCTCGCTCAGGTTCAGCACGACGGTATGGTCGTCGGGCACCTCGATCGAGTCGATCGCCGAGAGGTTTCCCTGTTGGGGACCGGGCGTGGTTCTCGTCCGTTCGAGCGTCCCCCGCACGTCCTCGGCTCGGACCGGTTCTGAGTCCGAGAACGACAGGTCGTCACGGAGGTGCAGCGTCAGAGTGAGCGCGTCGTCGGAGTACTCCCAGCTCTCGGCGGCTGCTGGCTGGAGCTCTCCCTCGTGATCGAGGTACAGCAAGGTATCGAAAAGCGCGCCCCAGACGTACCGCTGGACGCCGTCGTGAAGTTCGGCGGGATCGAGGGAGTTCGGCGGCTGCGGCACCCCGAACACGAGTGTGGCGTCCCCTTGCGGGCTCGCGGACCCGCCTCCCTCAGAACTGCAGGCGCTCGCCACGAGCAGCGCTCCGACCATCAGGGCGCTGCCGGTGGTGCGACCAACGGATCGTTTCGGCATGAGGTCTCCTTTGACTCTGTCGTCGGTGATGGCCCGGTCCCCGTCGCGCCGATCTGCACCGCGCGGATGCGCATGGCGCTCACCTCTTCCGAGGAGGCGGAATACTGCCGCTGAAGATGTCTCGTGGGCTCAGCTGATTGAGAAGCTGCTCCCCCGCTCGGTAGCGGCGGATGTTCTCCACGATCGTGTCGATGGACCGCTGCGTGCGATCGGGGAGCTTCGGTGTTTGATGAGGGGTGATCAGCACGTTGGGCGCGTCCCACAGGGGCGCGTCGGAAGGCAACGGCTCGGGGTCGGTGACATCGAGTCCCGCGCCGGCCACCACCCCCGAGTGCAGCGCATCTACCAGCGCGTCCTGGTCGATCAGCCCGCCGCGTCCGAGGTTGATGACGTAGGCTCCCGGCCGCAGCCGAGCGAGGCGCTCTCGCGACAGAATGTGATACGTCTCGTCGCTCAGATGGGCGGCGAGCATCACGACATCGGTGTGCTCAAGCATGGCATCGACCGAGTCACCCGCGTCCGCGGCATAGAGTCGATCGACCTCGTCGCCCGCTTCCCCGGCCCGACGGCGATACGCGACCACACGCATGCCGAACGCCTTGCCGAGCTTGGCCATCTCGCGGCCTGTATGTCCGTAACCGATGATGCCGAGGGTCTTCCCCCACAACGCCAAGCGGTCGGCATAGCCCGAGATCCCACCCCATTCGTGCGCGTCCTGTTTCTCGAGGAGTCGTCGCGCATCGAACGTCAGCGCGAGGGCGAAGTAGAACGCATGCTGCGCGAGCGCGGGAGCGGATCGCCCGGCCGATCCCGTCACGATGAGGCCGCGCTCGAACACCTCGGGGCGCGCGGAACGGGTGAGCCCTGCATGGTCACAGTGCACCCACGTAAGACTCGGCGCTTCAAGGAACCGGTCGTCGATATCGCCCCAGATGACGGCGACGTCGGCGCGCTCGAGCTCACGATCGAACTGCTCCTGCTCCCGTGGATGCAAAGCCACGACATCCGCGGGAGCGAAGGCACCTCGCAGCCGCTCGATCTCGTCCGGCTCCCAGAGCAGCGACATCACCACACGCTCGATCTCACGCCCCTGCCCGTTGCTCGGCATCGCCTGATTTCCCCTCTGGTCGGACCAATTTGCACGGCAAGAGAATCACGCGGCCGGAGCATTGTCAATGGTTACCGCCGATGGCGGCCTTCCGGAGAACCCGCTAAGGTTTGCGATGGCTGCATTGGTCTGACCAGACTGGCTGCAATGCAAGGAGGCATGCACGTGAGCACGACGCTCGACGAGACCCCATCGACGGCGAAGTGGTGGACGTACCCGTTCGCCGTCTTCCAGACCAACCTCCAGGAGATAGACGCCGGTCTCGATGTCGAGGCTGCTCTCGACGCGATCCAGGCGCACGGTGCGAACGCCTGGTTGCTGAACACCGGCGGCATCATCTCCAACTTTCCGACGGAGCTCCCGTTTCAGACACGCAATCCCCACCTCGAGGAGAGGCCGTCCGGCGACCTTGTCGGCGACGCCGTCGAGGCCGCACACCGACGCGGCGTACGTGTCATCGCACGATTCGATCTTTCAAAGGTCGCCGCTCCGATCGCGGCCGCCCATCCGGAGTGGTGCTTCCGTACCCACGACGGCGAGCCGCAGGTGTACAACGACCTATGGAGCATGTGCCCGTCCGCGGGGTACTACCAGGAGCGCTCCTTCGACATCATCGACGAAGTGCTCGACCGCTACCCGATCGATGGCGTGTTCTTCAACTGGTTCAACTTCAACATCATCGACTACAGCCGCAAGCTGTACGGCGTGTGCCACTGCGCCGCGTGCGTGCGCCGGTACCGGCAATGGAGCCACGGCGAGTCGTTGCCCGTCGACACTCGAAGCGCCGAGATCCGCACATGGAGCCGGTTCACGGCAGAGGTGCTCGCCGACCTCAACACAAGGATCACGGCGCACATCCACGCCCGGGCCGAGGATGTACTCGTCGTCCTCGGAAAGCAGGCGCACATGCGGTACGCGGAGTCGAACAAGATGTTCGGCCGCGACCTCTGGCCGCACAGGACAGGCGAGGATGTCAGCGAGCTCCGGCATCACGAGCCGCCTGTCCCTGCCCTCGTGAACAGCGTCAGTTTCGTCGACATGCCGTACCGCATGGCGGGCGAGGAACCGTCGCATTTCGCCCAGTACCTCATCCAGGGAATCGCCCGCGGCGGTATGCCCTCCACCTACATCATGGGAGCACCCGGCCGCATCCCCTACCCGTCCCTGGAAGCCGCCGGCGAGATCACGAGATTCTTCCGGCGCCACGAGGACGACGTCTACGGACGACTCGCACCGGCGGCACGCATCGCTCTCGTGAAGGCACCGCCGGCACAGCTCGGCTCGGCGGCATCCGAGGAGTACCACGGGACGTACTCGATGCTGCAGCGGGCGCAACGCCCCTTCGACGTCATACCGCTCGATCAGATCGCACAGCTGGAGGCCGCGGGTCGGCTGGCTCGATTCGACCTCATCGTCCTCCCCGATGTCGGCGCCCTCGAATCCCAGGCGGCCGCCCTCGACGCGTACGTGCGCGCCGGCGGGAACGTCCTGACCACGGGGGCATCCGGCTTCACCGAGGACGGAACCGCCGAAATGCGCACCTCGCCCGCACACGCTCGCGTCGGCGATATCCGATGTGGGCAGGATCTGTGGTCGACGTACGCGACGCTGGCTCCGCAGGATCGTGCCGCATCGCACCACTTCGACGCACCGATCGTCCCCGTGCTCGGAAAGCTGCACGACTGCGCGTGGGCCGACAGCACCCTGCGGCAGGGAGTCATGCTTCCCCCTGCCCCCTTCGGACCGCCGGAGAAGGCTTACGGCCACCTCCCGTCCGAGGAGCCCGCGTACGGCAGCCTCCCGGATCCGGGCGGCGGCAGCGTCACAGTTCTACCGTGGACGATCGGGCAGTCGTACCGCGAGATCGAGACCACACCGCCCCAGGAGATGTTTCTCCGTATCGTCGACGCCGCCGCTCCGCCGCGGCTGCGCTTCGACGCGCCGGAGAACGTGGAGGCGATCGTCGGCACGGCAGGCGACGATCTCATCATCCACCTGGTGAACCTCACGGGAGCGAGCCGGCGTGGGTTCCGCCCTCCGGTCGCCGTCACGGGCCTGCGCGTTGAGCTTCCTGAGACAACGCGCGATCTGCGAGCGGATGCCCTGGTCGCAGGTGTGCCGTTGGATGCCGGCGTGGGCGGCGTGCTCGAGCTCGGGACGCTTCGTGACTTCGAGGTTCTGCGCATCAGGGGAGCCGCGTCGCTTGCATAGCGCCCACCGGCTCGCTTGTCGCCATGCGTCACTTCCGTCTCGACAGCGCCTCATGGCAATCGGTTGCGATATGGAAGGATGGAAGGCCACAGGAGTTCAGGAGGGTGCATGTGTCCGAGCAGCTGTCGCGGGGCGGTGCCAATGGCAACCGCAAGCCATCCGCGACGATCTACGATATTGCGCGCGAACTTGAGCTCAGCCCTTCCACCGTGTCGCGAGCGCTTAACAAGCCCGGCCGCATCGCGGCGAAGACCGAGCGGCGAATCCGCGATGCGGCCGCGAAGCTCGGCTATCGCGGCAACCCCATGGCGCGCTCGCTCCCGACCGGGCGTACGCGCATGCTCGGGCTCGTCGTATCCGACGTGACGAACCCGGTGTTCTTCCGGCTTGTGCGCGGCGCCGAGAAGGCATGTAGCGAGCTCGGTTACACGCTCGTGCTCGCGGAATCGCAAGAGTCGGGCGAGCTCGAGTACGGCACACTCGATCGGCTGCTCCCGGCGGTCGACGGCGTGGTGCTCGCGGCCGCGCGACTCGAGGACGACCAGATCCACCAGATCGCGGCGTCGACGGACGTCGTACTGATCAACCGCCGTGTCGGCGAACTCTCCGCCATCGTGCCCGACATCGACGACGGCGTCGCGCAGGCCATCGACCATCTCGCCACCCTCGGGCACACATCGATCGCCTACCTCGCGGGGCCGGCGATCTCCTGGATGTCCCGCGAGCGCGGCGAACGCGTATTCGAGCACGCCGTCGCGCGCGGCATGATCTTCGTGGAGATCGGCCCCACCTCCCCCGATCTCGTGGGTGGCCAGTCCGCGCTGCGTCGCGTGCACGCGTCCGGTATGAGCGCCGTGCTCGCCTACAACGACCTCATGGCGATCGGCCTCCTCCGTGCGTGCCGCGCCGAGGGCATCGACGTGCCCGGCGATCTCAGCATCATGGGCTTCGACGACATCTTCGGCGCCGATCTCACGACGCCCGCCCTCACGACCGTGCGCAGCCCTCTCGACCGTGCGGGCGACGCGGCCGTGCGCAGCCTCGTCGCGACGCTCGATGGAATTGAACCCGCGGCGGCGGACCCGCTGCCCACAGAGATCGTCGTACGCGAGTCGACCGCCGCCCCGCACTGATCGCGACGGCGACCGGGCGGCGGATTGCGTCAGTCGGCACAGACCCTGCCACGCCATCGGTCACCCAGGCAGAGACACACACCGCTCGTGGCGGCAGATCAAGGCACGCTCCGACAACTGTCGGCGCCCGCCGCTATGCTCGGACGGCCTCGCCGTAGGCTTCGACGAACCGTTCGAGAAGCTCGAGGAACTGAGTGACGTCCTGGTCGCCGAGGGCCGCCAGTCCGGCCTCGTATGTTCCGAGAACCATAGACGTGGCCGCCTCGAGCGCGGATAGCCCGTCCTCGGTCGGCTCGATCAGCCGGGCGGGCCGGCCCGGCTCGTCGATGCGACGCACGAGCCCTTCCTTGAGAGCGCCGTTGACCTGACGGTTGACCGTGGACTGCTCCAAGCCGAGCGCGTCGGCGATCTCCCGCAGCGTGCGAGGACCGCGGTCCGCTAGCAGCCACAGCAGCCGAGCATCGGCGATCCCAAGCGGGCTGCGGGACTCGACCAGACGGCGGTGGACGTCCAGGCGGATCAGCAACCCTGCCAATGCGCGACCGCTGGTCAACCCGGACTCGACGGCGGACGCAGACGCCGCGGACGACGGTGTCACAGGCGACATCACAGACCTCCGAGACTCCCGGATTGTGAAGGGACAGCGTATGTAGGTAGCATACACACCTTAAATTGTATGTACCATACACATGTCGTCGGAGCGCCATGACACCCTCCAGTTCCTCCATCGCCCCCGGTGCCGCGGCACCTCGATCGACGCGCCGCGCCGTCGCGGCCGTCGCCGTACTGTGCTTCAGCAGCCTGTGCGCGGCACTGATGCAATCACTCGTGATCCCCATCCAGGGCGAACTGCCCGTCTTGCTGAGCACCTCCGCCGCCAACGCGTCGTGGGTCGTCACCGCGACCCTGCTCGGCGCGGCCGTCGCCATGCCGGTGACCGGCCGTCTGGCCGACATGTACGGCAAGAAGCCCGTCCTGATCGCCTCCGCCGCCATTCTTCTGGTCGGTTCGCTCATCTGCGCCATGTCCGACTCGGTCGGACCGATGCTCGTCGGCCGCGTGCTGCAGGGCACGGCCATGGGTTACATACCCGTCGCCATCAGCATGGTCCGCGAGACCGCGCCACCGCACCTACGCAACACCGCCGTCGCCGGCGTCAGCGCGACCCTCGGCGTTGGCGGCGCGCTCGGCCTCCCGCTCGCCGCCTGGATCGCCCAGGACTTCGACTGGCATGCGCTGTTCTGGGTCTCGGCCGCCCTCGCCGCGATCATGATCACCCTCACCGCCATCGTCGTCCCGCAGATGCGCGACGCCCACCCCGGCAGGCTCGACATCGCCGGCGCAATCGGACTGGCCGCCGGACTCGTCGGCGTCCTGGTCGGCGTCACCAAGGGCAACGACTGGGGCTGGGGTGACTCGAACACACTCGGCATGATCTCCGGCGGCATCCTCGTACTCCTGCTGTGGGGCTGGTATGAGCTGCGCCATCGTGAGCCGCTCATCGACCTGCGCACCACCGCCCGCACACCCGTCCTGCTCACCAACATCGCCGCCGTGCTCATCGGCTTCGGCATGATGGCACAATCCATCGTCGTCCCACAGCTGCTACAGACGCCCGAAGCCACCGGGCACGGACTCGGGCAGACCATCATGCAAACCGGACTCTGGATGGCACCGGCGGGCATCATGATGATGCTGTTCACGCCCGTGTCATCCAGGATGCTCACCCAACTCGGCGCCCGCATCACCCTGGCCGCCGGGGCCGCCGTCATCGCCCTCGGCTACACCGTGGCCGTATTCCTCATGAACGCGCCATGGCAGCTCATGCTGGCCTCCTGCGTCGCGTCCGCCGGGGTGGGCATCGGCTACGCCGCCATGCCCACGCTCATCCTCACCAACGTCCCGCCCAGCGAATCGGCCGCCAGCGTCGGCCTCAACGGTCTCATGCGCTCCATGGGCACCACCATCGCCGGCGCCGTCATGGCCGTCGCACTCACCAGCCAGACCACCACACTCAACGCGAGTCTCCCAGCTATGCCGACCCAAGGCGCATTCCAGCTCTGCTTCATCATCGGAGCCGCCGCAGCCATCACGGGCGCGCTCATCGTGCTGCTCATCCCACGACACAAACACGACGACACCCACGACGTGACCGACGACGGCGCCGCCGACGCACGCGAATCATCGGACGAAACGGTGCTCGTGGACTGAGCCAGGCCGGCGCGGATCAGAAACCGACTCTGAGGAACCGTGAGCCACGGGTCTCAGGCACAAACCCGGACCACAAAGGATGTGCCGGCCACGTCATTCTTCTTCGGGGGGCGCGGGCATCGCCCTGTCTGATGGATCAGTGGTGAACAGTCCCCGGTGGAGGATTTCGCGGATCCGGCGCGGGCGATGCGGACGTGCTGCGAGAGCGTCCGCCGCGTGTGCGGCCATGGCCATGGGAAGGCTCAGCAGGACGTCGTCCGTCGTCACCGATGCATGAACAATGCCACGCGCTCGCGCCCGGGCCACGAGCGGCTCAATGGCCGCCGTCGTGCGGCGGGCAAGCTCGCCGAGGTCGGTTCTGTCGTGACGTGCGGTCACGCGTGCGAGCCATGGGGCGCGCAGCTGCACGTCGAACATGTAGTGGAACAGTTCTACGGCGCCATCGTCGCTGTCGGCGAGAGCTGCGGCCCGGGCCTCGATGTCCGCGACGTTCTCCTGTAGCACTGCCGTGGCGAGAGCGTCCCGGTCGGTGAAATGGCGGTGCAAGGTGGTGCGGCTGACATCTGCCGCACGTGCGATCTCTTCGAGCGGAGCATCCGGGCCGAGCCTGGCGAATACCTCCCGTGCGGCGGAGACGAGTCGTTCGTGGTTGCGCGCCACGTCGCGTCGAGTGGATGTCGCGGGCATGTCCCGAGGATAGCGGCCGACCCAAGTGATCTAGGAGAATCCGGCGCGAACGAAACGTACATTGATGTACGGTTTGAGGGAGTCATCAAGTCCGCGGGGGTGCCGGGGGGGGGGGGGCCGCCGCCAGGACCCCACAGTGTTGTGACAAAAGGCGCCCCATTGTCCCCC
>NZ_JAAGOA010000036.1:42527-59704 GCF_010550675.1 Phytoactinopolyspora halotolerans
ACCGTTACTTTGAGGTCGGGTTTGTGGGTGTAACCAAGTCCGCGGGGGTCCAGGCTCGGGCGTGCCCGAGCCTGGACCCCTTCTGTGTTCGACGAAAGGCCGCCGCTTTGCCCCTCCCCCTCCCCCACGCGATGTCCCAGTCCATCGGCCTCGGGTTCGACCCGGATGAATTGCGCGAGAAGTACCGTCGGGAGCGCGACCGTCGGCTCCGCCCGGACGGCAATACGCAGTACCGACGTGCGGCCGGAGAATTCGGGTACTACGCGAAGGACCCGTACACGCCGCGCGTCGAGCGCGAGCCTCTGACGGACCGGGTCGAAGTCCTGGTCGTCGGCGGTGGTTTCGGCGGGCTGCTGACCGGAGCCCGGCTACGCGAGGCCGGTGTCGACTCGGTACGCATGCTCGATGAGGCCGGAGACTTCGGTGGCACATGGTATTGGAACCGGTATCCGGGGATCCAATGCGACATCGAGTCGTACGTGTACATGCCGCTGCTGGAAGAGGTCGGCTATGTTCCCGAGTGGCGTTACGCACCGGGTGAGGAGATCCGCCGCCACGCCGTGGCGATCGGCCGGCATTACGGGCTGTATCGGGACGCGGTGTTCCACACGCGCGTCACCAGGCTGCGCTGGGATGAGGACGCAGCCGAGTGGTCCGTGGACACCGACCGTGGCGACGCGATGCGCGCGCGCTATGTGGTCGTCTCTTCCGGCACGCTCAGCCAGCCCAAGCTGCCCGGCATCCCCGGCATCGAGGAATTTCGCGGACACACCTTCCATACCAGCCGCTGGGACTACGGCTACACGGGCGGCACCCAAGACGGCGGTCTGACCGGACTGGCGGACAAGGATGTCGCCGTCGTGGGAACCGGGGCCACCGGCCTGCAGGTGGTACCGCACCTCGCCCGCGACGCCCGGCGTCTGTACGTGTTCCAACGCACGCCGTCGTCCGTGGACGTGCGTGACAACCGTCCGACGGACCCGGCGTGGGCAGCCTCGCTGCCGCCAGGGTGGCAGCGAGAGCGGATGGAGAATTTCCTCGCCGTCGTCTCGGGAGAAAACGTCGAGCATGACCTGGTGCACGACGGATGGACGGCCACGGCACGGCTTCAGCGCAAGATGCTGACCGGCGCGGTCGACACCACGCTCGATCCGGAGGAACGCGAGCGCCTCGATGAGCTGGCCGATTTCGTCAAGATGAACGAGATCCGTGCGCGCGTCGACGAGATCGTCAACGATCCGAGCACGGCCGAGTCTCTCAAGCCCTGGTACCGCTACATGTGCAAGCGTCCCGGGTTCAGCGACGAGTACCTGCAAGCCTTCAACATGCCGAGCGTCACGCTCGTCGACACGGCCGACCACGGCGGCGTCACGCGCATGACCGAAAGCGCCGTCGTCGTCGGCGACGCAGAGTACGAGGTCGACTGCGTCATCTTCGCCACCGGGTTCGAAACAGGCGTCTCCGGTGTTCTGTCCGGCACATTGCCGGTCTACGGGCGAGGCGGGACGCCGCTGCTGGAGACCTGGGCTCGTGGCCCCCGCACACTGCACGGCTTCTACACCCACGGATACCCGAACCTGTTCCACCTGGGATCGCTGCAGAACGCCAACTCGGTCAACTTCGTGCACATCCTGCAGGAGCAGGCCGGTCATATCGCTGCCGTCATCGCCGCGGCGCGCAAGACCGGGGCCCGGTATATCGAGCCGACGCCCGAGGCGGAAGAGGCCTGGTGCACGACGA
Organism: Phytoactinopolyspora halotolerans; assembly: GCF_010550675.1. GTDB lineage: Bacteria > Actinomycetota > Actinomycetes > Jiangellales > Jiangellaceae > Phytoactinopolyspora > Phytoactinopolyspora halotolerans. Next base: position 44,268 of record NZ_JAAGOA010000036.1, read on the forward strand.
TCCGCGAATCAGCGACCGACAACTCCGCGTTCCTCGCGGAGTGCACACCCGGCTACTACAACGCCGAGGGGACACGGCGGCAAGCGACGACCTCTTACAGCCCCGGGCCCGTCGCGTTCCACCGGATACTCGCCGCATGGCGAGAGGGCGATCTGAGCGACGTACTCGTCACCGACACCAGCGGGATACCCGCCGCCACCACGAACCTGCACGATCACGAGGAGGGCTGACGCGTGAACGCCGATCGTTCGACTCGATGCCACGCACGTCGCAGGCGGGCCGTGGCCGTGGTCGGCCTGGGTATCGCCCTCACCGGATGCGCCGCGTCGCCAACGCAGGACTCGTCCACATCCCAGGACTCCGTCGCCCCTGCGGGTGTGGCCGAGCGCGTCCTCCAGCTGACCTCGGTACATGAGGAGACCGGGATGACGTTACTCGAGGGGCCGACCTTCGACCACGACGGCACGCTCTATGTCGTCGACGTCGCCGCGCCCGCGGGAGAACCCAAGCTCATAGCGGTGGATCTTGACTCCCATGACGCCACCCCGATCTTCACCGACAACACCGGGGCATACACCTCGGCCCAGTTCAGCCCGTACGACGGGCGCCTCTACCTGACCGACTACTCCGGCGGCCGGATCATCAGCCTCACCGCGGACGGCGACGACCCGCGGACGTTCGCCGAGGGACCCATCAACGGCAGGCCGATGCAGCCGGACGACATCGCATTCGACACCGATGGGAACCTGTTCGTGACCGATTCGGCGCCGGCCAGCTACCCGACGGGTGAGGCGTCGGGCCGGGTGCTGCGGTTCGACCGGGAGACGGCCGAGCCCACCGTCCTCGCGACAAGCCTCCCCAACCCCAACGGGATCTCGTTCACCCTCGGCTACGACGCACTATGGGTAAGTCAGCTCGACGCGAACCGCATCGACCACCTCAAACTCAACGACGACCGCACGGCCGTGGTCAGCGGCCATACCGCGGTCCATGTCGATGGCGGGACGACTCAGACCGACTCGAACGCCGTCGATGCGTCGGGGAACATCTACCAGGGAGTGCATGGCAAACCGACGATCATGGTCTATAGTCCCGAAGGCATGCACCTGACCACGGTCACCGTCCCCAGCAAGGACGCCGACCTCGAGTCAGCGACCAACATCGCGATCCGGCCAGGCACGACCGACGCCTACATGACGGTCAGCGGACCCGCCGGCGGCTTCATCTATCAGTTCGAAGCGCTGGATATAGGCGTCCGCCAGTCAAACGGCGGGTGAGACTCGCCCGGCTTACTGAACGGACCAGCCACCGTCGGACGGCAGAACCACCCCATTGATGTTGGAAGCCTCGTCGGACAACAGGAAGGCTATCGACGCAGCCAGTTCCTCCGCGGTCGCTAACGCCGGGATCTGGCTCTGGAACGGTCGAAGTCTCGCGGCGCCCTTTTCGGACACGTTCGGCGGGAACGACATGCCGGTGGCGACCCCGCCCGGTGCGACGGCGTTCACTCGAATGCCATCGGGACCATACATAAAGGCGGCGGAGCGGGTGAGGCCGATGATGCCGTGCTTGGAGACGGTGTAGGCATTCCCAGACGCGTTGCCACGAAGGGCCGCTTCGGAGGCGACATTGACGACGGAACCGCGACCTTGCTCGAGCAGCATCGGCAGTACCGCGCGGGTGAGTTTGAATGCGCCAGTGAGGTTGACGCGCAAGACACGGTCCCACATCGCATCCGTGGTCTCATGCAGGGGCGAGAAGTCATCGTTGATCCCGGCGACGTTCGCGAGACCGTCGATCCGCATGTCGGCTGCGGCGACGATCTCGTCGATGCTCCGCTGGTCCGTGATGTCGCCGGCCACGGGCACGATGGTCTCTCCGTCTGTATGCGCGGCGACCAAGCCCTCGAGACTGTCAGCGCTGATATCGACCGCGACCACATGTCCGCCTTCACGGGCGACACGCGATGCGGTGGCATAGCCGATTCCAGAAGCCGCTCCGGTGACGATAACCGTCCTACCCGCGAACCGACCAGGCGTCACAACCTCGCGCCGGCTCACCTCGTCATCCTCGGTGGGCATCTGACCGTCGTTCACCGTCAGAACCAGCTCGTCAACGACCTCTTGCGGCATCTTTCCCCGACTGAGTGCGACCAGCTGTTGTAGCGGCAATCCCCGCACGGAACCGAGCTTTGACTCATCGACGCCTGCCCGTGACAGAAGCCCGCGAACAAGCTCACCTCCGACGGGGTGGTCGAGCCACTGGCCTATCGTGCTGTTCGCCGTAAGGGCCGTCAAACCAGCCATGATTCCTTCTCTCGATATCCGGGTGCTTGGGTGAACGTCGTCATCCACAGATGCATGTGTCAGCTGGCTGTCACTACTGAGGCTGTGTCTGGTCCCGTTTCTCATGAGTGCTCTGATCACTCATGTGGTTCGCCAGGGCTGCTCCTGCGAGTTCGGCGAAATGCTCTGGATCTGACATGGCGGCCGCTGCCGATCCGGCGATGCGGGTGAGATCCACGGTCGCGCCATCGTGGCCGGATTGGACGCTGCCCGCGATGATCGCCAGTGGGAGTCCTTTCTCGGAGGCCAGCGCCGCGAGGGTTCCCACGACCTTTCCTGACGACGATTGCGAGTCGAACCGGCCTTCTCCGGTGATGAGGATGTCTGCGTCGTCCAGTGCGCGGGTCAGGCCAGTCTTATCGGCGACGTACTCGGCCCCGGGGACGATGTCGAGGTCCCAGATGGACGCGAGGCCGAATGCCGTTCCGCCGGCGGCCCCCATGCCCGGCCGCGATGGGTCAGACCTCAGCTCTCGGGCGAGGTTCTGCAGCCCTCGCTCGAAGCGCTCCGCCGTGGCCGGTGCGATCCCCTTCTGTGGACCGAATACCGCTGTGGCACCTGATGGGCCCAGGAGGGGCGCGGTGACGTCAGTCAGAAGGGTGACGCCCCCGGGAGGCGCCGAAGGAACGTGATCCAGATCCACGGACGCCAGCGAGAGAAGACCTTCGGCGCCGTCGGGGACGGTATCGCCGTGACCGTCGAGGAGGTCCGCACCGAGTGCGCGCAGGACGCCCGCACCGCCGTCGTTGGAGGCTGAGCCGCCGAGGCAGAGGATCAAGCTCGTGACCCCCTCACGCAACGCGGCGTCGATGACCATCCCGAATCCGCGGGTCGAAGCGGCCCTTGGATCGAGTCGTTCCATGAGCGTGATGCCGCTCATGTGGGCAAGCTCGATGACCCCCGTGCCGTCGGGCAGCCGGAGCCACGAAGAGTCGCGGAGCCGGCCGTCCGGTCCAGGAACGTCGGACACACTGCACCAACGAGCTCCTGCGACAGCTCGTGCGATGATCTCGGCTGTACCCTCACCGCCATCGGCCTGCGGATAACACATGACCGTGTCACCCGGACGCGTCGCCGCCCAGCCGCGAGCGATCGCGTTGGCAGCGATGTCGGCCGACATGGATCCCTTGTAGCTGTCGGGCGCGATCACCACCTGAAGACGGTCCGACACGTCGTGCTCCTCTGCCACGTCGAAGTGTGACAGGATCGTCGCCCGCTCAGTTCGACGCCGAGCGACCGGAGAGCTGCTCGATCTGAACGAGCAAGGCGGAGTGGTCCAGGGAGCCATGGCCCTGCGCACGCAACGACCCCATGAGCGTCGCTGCAAGTGCGCCCAGAGGAATGGCGACACCCGCTTCTCGCGCCGCGGCCGTCACAATGCCGAGATCCTTGTGATGCAGGTCCACCCGGAAGCCCGGAGTGAAATCACCGGCCAGCATAGCGGCGGCCTTGCGGTTGAGGATGGCGTTTCCTGCCAGCCCGCCCGCGAGGACCTCCACGGCGCGTTCGCGGTCGACGCTGTGCGCCTCCAGGAACACCAGAGCCTCCGACACCAGCTCGATCGCTCCAGCGACGATGAGCTGGTTCGCGGCTTTGACGGTCTGCCCGGAACCGGCTGGGCCGACGTGCACAACGGTCGCCCCCATCACATCCAGGACCGGTTTGGCCGCCGCGAACGAGTCCGCGTCACCACCGACCATGATGGAGAGCTTGCCGTCGATCGCGCCCTGCTCGCCGCCGCTCACCGGTGCGTCGAGAACCCTGAGTCCTCGGTCGCCTCCCGCTTGCGCGAGCTGACGCGAGAGGTCCGGCCGGATGGTGCTCATGTCGATCACGAGGGTGCCGGCGGTCGCGACGTCGAACACACCGCCCTCCTCCAGCAAAACCCGCTCGACATCTGGCGAGTCCGGGAGCATCGTGATGACCACGTCCGAACCGCTCGCCGCCGCGGCCGCTGATGACACCTTCCGGCCGCCCGCAGCGACCAATGGTTCGACCTTGGACGGTGTGCGGTTGTACCCCACGACATCGAAACCTGCCGTTGCGAGGTTGACGGCCATGGGCGCGCCCATGACACCTAGACCGATGAATCCGATGGTCGTCATCCGACGGCTCCTCCAAATTGGTCCAACCACTTGGCCAATGCGGACTTTACGGGGACGCTCGGCGGGCTGTCAACCGTGCCCAGGCACATCACCCCGCGAGACGTCCGCCCCGAGACCACCGTCCGCGTGCTCGATCTCGGCCAGTAGGGCCGTCTCGATCGCGCTCATGTGCATCGCCATCATCTGGCTGGCACGGCGGGCATCGCCCTGCTTGATCGCCCGGAAGACATGCCGGTGGTGCTCCAAGTACTGCTCGGCCGCGCCGACGTTCGCGCGCGAGCGCTGCTTGAGCTCGCTCCAGGTCTGCTCATGCATGAGATCCACGAGCATCTGCTCCTGAGCGAGCAGGACCCCGTTATGCGACGCTGCCGCCACGGCCAGGTGGAAGGCGCTGTCCACCTGGCTCACGTCGCCGCCCTCCCGGATCAGCCTGGCCTGCTCGATGATCGACTCCTCCATCGCCTCCAGGTCACTCGGATGGTGCGACGTGGCCGCGTGCTCGGCACACACCGGCTCGAGGGCACTACGGGCGACCATCAGATCCAGCGGGCTGTGCTCGCCGATCACGGCCGCATGCGCACGCAGCATCGCGGCATCCGAACCGCTCTGCTGCGTCACGTATGTGCCGCTGCCCGTGCGGACATCGACCACACCGGCGTGCTCCAGCACCCGAATCGCCTCGCGCAATGAGCCTCTGCTCACCTGCAGCTGATTGGCCAGGACGCGCTCAGCCGGCAGTGACGTACCGGGCGGGAACTTGCCGGAACGGATACTCGCGAGGATCTGGTCCACCACGGAGGTGTAGACCCGTGACCTCTCGACAGCGTGGAACGCACGCTCATCTGTCTGCGCCATCGGCACGCCCCTCTCTTCTCTCTTCAGCAACAATACGGCGGGTCGGCCACCAGGCAACGCTCGTGGATGCACTCCACCCATCGAACAGTTGGATAGGTGGCCTGACCAATTCGCCGTGTGCCGTATCGCCGAGAGACGCCCGCACGACGGGCACCCGACCACAGCCCGGCGCGAAGACCAGCTCGTAGGTCAGCGCCGGGCCATACGCCGCCCCCTCTACTTCAAGCCTCCCGCGCCAAGGCCCTGGATGATGTGCTTCTGCGCGAGCAGATAGAAGATGACGACAGGGACGATCGATATCGCCGTCGCGGCCAGCAGGACCTGCTGCTGTGGGGTTTCGACCGACACGAAACTCATCAGACCCCTTTGCACGGGCATCAGTGAGTCGCTGTCGAACAACACCAGCGCCATGAGGTACTCATTCCAGACCTGAAGCCCTTGGATTACGGCAACGGCGGCCAGGCCCGGCCGCGCAAGGGGGAGGATCACGCTGACGAACGTCCGGAGTGCCGATGCTCCATCGATCGCCGCCGCCTCCTCCAACTCTGGAGACAGGCTCACGAAGAAACTGCGCATGATGAGCGTTGACATCGGGATCCCGGCGGTGACCAGGATGAAGATATATCCGAGACGGCTATCGGTCAGGCCGAATGAGAGCAGCAGTTTATACTGTGTAATGAACATCGCCGGCGCCGGAATGACCATCACGGCCAGGATCAGCAGCGTGAAAAACGCCTTGCCACTAAACTCGATCCGGGCGAGCGCGTAGCCGGCAAGACTCGCGACCGCTAAGATCAACGCGACACTGGTCAGAGTATAAAAGAGACTGTTTCCCAAGTAGACGGCGAGATTTCCGTCCACCCAACCCGTGACGTAGTTCGTCCACTGCGGCGCTTCAGGAAAGAACGTCTCGCCGCTGTACAATTCCTCGGCGGTCTGCAACGATCCGGACAGCAGCCAGATGATCGGAAACATCGCGATCAGGGTCGCGGTTCCGAGTAGCCCGAACAGGCCCACACGTGCCGGAGTGATCCGGCGTCTCCGGCTCGGCCTCTCGCCTCCCGGTTGCTGTACGGCGTCCCCAGAGTGCATATGCGTTGCCCGCGATGCCATCGTGACCGATCCTCGAGTTCGCCTATCGCTCATCGACGCAACCGCCTTCCAGCGACTGCTAGCTGTACCAGCGCCAAGACGACGAGTGCGCCGCCGAACAGCACGGACATCGCGGCAGCGGTGCCATAGCGGTTGTTTGTGAACGCTTCGATGTAGATGTGCAGCGTGGGCACCATCGTGTTGTAGCCCGGCCCGCCGTAGGTGAGCACCTGGACGGTGCCGAAGATCTGCAGCGCCGCGAGAAGCGTGAGCACGCTCACGATGGAGGTGACGGGTGCCAATTGCGGCCAAGTGACGTAGCGAAACTTCGCCCAGCTTCGAGCGCCGTCGAGGCTCGCTGCCTCGTATAGCTCCCTGGGGATGTCCTGAAGGCCCGCGAGGAACAGAATGAAGGCGAATCCCCAGTGGTACCAGACGAACGTGGCGGCCACCGAGAGCAGGGCTGTGGAGGGGTCGCCGAGCCAGTTCTGTTGTAAGTTCTCCAAGCCCACGGCCCCGAGCAATGTGTTCAGGATGCCGACGCGTGGCTGGAATATCCAGAGGAACATCGTGCCGACAACGACCACAGAAAAGACACCCGGGAGGTAGAAGGCCGTACGGAAGAACGCCTGACCGCGCTTGACGCGGGTCACCGCCAATGCCATCACAAGGGCGACGCTGTTGCCCACAACGAAGCCGATCAGCCCGAACGCGAGCACATTCCTCATCGACGCCCAGAAGATCTCGTCCTGCAGGACCCTGTCGTAGTTTTCGAAGCCAACGAACGGTATATCGGGACTGATGCCGTCCCAACTCTGGAAGCTGAGCAGGATTGCTTGGAAAAACGGGACGATCGTGAAGGTCGCGATCAACGCCACCGCAGGCAGCAAGAACAGCCAGCCAATCAGGTTCTTGCGATGCTTTGCACGTATCCTGCGACGCGGCACCGCAGAAGTCCCGACACGCGTGTGTCTAAGCTGTGTCGTCACGAACTCTGGTCCTGAGCAGCCTGGACTTGGGCAAGCGCCTCCTCAACGGATATCTCGCCCAGGACAAGACTCTGAGAAGCACGCGCTATCGCATCCTCCACGTCGGCAGCCATGAATGCACCAGGGAGGACTTGTGCGTCTTCGGCGAGAGCGGCGAAGCCTTCCAATTCAGGTGAGATACTTCCGCTGTCAAGCAACTCGGCACTCGTCGGGATCATGCCGACCTCGTCAGAGAAGACCTGCTGCTGCTCTGGCTCGGTCAGCCATCTGGCGAAGGCGAGGGCCTCCTCCGGGTGTTCGCCCTTCGGGTTCACGACTGCGCCCCGGCCTCGGCGCGCGACCGCACGGGGCTCATGAGTGCCGTTGTCCGCGGCGGGCACGCCCGTGGAGAAGTACTCGGTGAACTCGGGCGCCGTAGCGCGTTGGACACCGATGCCGAACGTCCCGTCGAAGATCGCTTCGACATCGCGGACGTTGAAGAACGACTGCTCCACCCCCGGGTTGTCCTCGGTGCCACCGGGGATCTCGTCGCTCGCAATAACGCCCGCATCCCGAAGGTCGATCAACAGTTGGAACGTATCGCGCCATGCGTCGGTCTCCCAGCCGGCATCGCCTGCCAGGGTTGCCTCGAGCTCCTCATCGGTCATGAAGTTGGACGCATAGCTCATCAGCAGCCGCGGCGTCAGCGAGGCGGCGACGGAGAACTGGGCGTCTTCCTCGCTCAATCTCGCCGTGAACTCACTCATCGTCTCTGGCGGCGCGTCGGGGCTGATCCCCGTCGACTCCGCGACGAGCATGGCGTACAGGGCCGTTTCCCAATGGACGGAGTAGATGCCTTCGGGGACGCCGAGGTTGTTACCGTCGGCGAATCGCCACAGATCGACGGCGGCGGGGCTGAAAGTCTCTTCCCACTCGCCGTCGAGCTCGGAGGTCAGTTCCATGGCCCAGCCGGCATTGAAATACGGAGCCATCTCGAACGGATCCGTCGCTGAGTAGAGATCCGGCATCCTGTCCGCCTGCGCCCTGGACTGGAGATCCTGCAGGTAGTTCCCAGGGCCAGGGGATTCGATGGTGACGCTGACGCCGGTCTGTTCTTCGTAGTCGGCGGCGAGCGCGGTCAGGGTCTCCTCCTGGCCGCGAGACTGGTTGAAGAAGAGGAGTTCGACTTGTCCGTCGGAGTCGTCTTGTCCGGCGGAATTGTCGCCGGACGACGAGCCGCACCCGTTAAGCAGGAGCGCCGCGACGAGCATGAAGCCTGCCACGGCCGGCGCCCGGCGGTGACGTGGCCGTACGTGGACTGCTGTGGGCTGAGTGCGCATAGTCCTCACCTTTGATCGACTATCGAAACTGGTTCCCCACTCGCCGTGGCAAATCGGTCGCCACGTAAGGGGCCTATCTGCTCTCTGGGTGCCCGCAGTACGTGGCGGCGACCGCGCTGGCGTCGCACACGCGGAATGGCTTCCGCCGCCACGCTTCTCTCAGGCCCCTCAATACCACCTCTCTCGAGAATTGGTCCAACCACCTGCTCAGTGGGTGGGAGTCTAGAGACGCAAAGCCACGCGCGTCAAGAGGGTGGCGCACAGTGATTTCGTAGCGCACAAACCCCTTTTGACGTGCACTAACCCTTATACACACGCCAAACAGGTGCTCGGCGACCGGGACGCCGAGCACCACAGCATGGCCTGCCCGAACCCTTACTTAGGTCAAGCGATCTGACCAAAAATGATTTTCCGCATTACGGATAACGCTCATCGTACGCCGCCTGCCGGTCGCGACTCGGCCAACACTGACGTCCCACTGCCATGCCTGCCAAATGATGCCGTTGATGGCGAAACCGACGCATACTACCCATTCGTGGAAGGTCGCGACATGGTGTCGGCAACCTGGCTGGAATGGCCTCGAGGGGTCGGGCGCCTACTGCGGTGCGGGCATGCGCGTGCCGACTCTCGCCCACCGGGCACGAGGGTCTGGGCCCGCGGCCTTCGGTACCCGGACCCGGGTTAACACACCCTTCTTGTTGCCGTGGACGCGATGGATGCCGTTCGCGGTGCGGAAGTCGGCGACGTATCAGACATGCTCGCCCACGAACGCCTCGATGCGGTCGAAGACCCGGTGATGCATCTCGAGGAATGAGACCTGATACTCCTCGGTCCACGGGATGTCCCAGACCGAGTGCAGGCCGGGAACCGCGTCGGCGCCGTACTCGGTCATCATGATCGGCTTGTGGTGGTTTTTGCCAGTAGCGGTCGACGATTACATCGGCGCAGGTACTTCTGCTGGCGACGCCTGTCCCCGCTGGGCGTGAGAGTACCCGCCGGGATCGTGGTGTTGGTCAGCTCTTCTTCACCCCGACGGTCAGCCGGAGCTCCTCCCCTGTCGCCACCACATCGATGATATCCGTCTCGAACGGCGTGTGGTCACACTCATGCCCGGCCACGAGCACGTCGTCGACGTAAACCCTTCTCGCGTGCGTAGCCGCCCCCAGCGTGGAGTCGAGCGGGCCACTCCATGCTGCCTCGGCGAGGGCGGCATCGACGGCGAAGCGCCATACACCGTCCAGGTTGACCAGGTCTCGGGTCGCAGTGGCTCGAGGCTTCAACATCAACTATCTCCTTGCAGCGTGAACAGTGAGAGCATTGCGAAGAGCCGCACGTACGAAGCGTCCTGACTCTTGTCCAGGACACGAGCGATCAGTGCGGTGAAGGCTCCGCACGCGAACCCGGAACATGCATGATCATGCGAGTCCCTACGCAGTCGGAACGGGAGTCGGCGGGACGCACCCCATGACGTGACCGGGAATCGGTCGAGATGGTAGGTCGACCACCGGCCCCGTCGTCATGTCGTCACCCCGGGCGGGCCGGAATCCGCTCCACGATCCCGGAGGACGGCCCGTGCCGCGATGGGCAGGAGCAGGAGCGTCAACACACCGGACAGCACGAGTCCCCCAGTGATTCCGGACAGCACAATCAGTGGCCCGCCCAGGACCAGGCCGAGTGGTGCGGCCACCGCCGCGCCGGTTGTCCAGAGCGTGACGACCTGCTGTTGCTCACCCGAAGCGAGTCCCGATTGCAGGAAGCTGTACGCGACAGGCGTGAACGGCGCCCACACGAGGCCGCCCAGGCCGAAGGCGAGAGCGGCGAGAGCGAGGTCGTCGACGAACGCGAGCACGATCGGGCACATCGCCCACAGGCCGATGATCGCAATCAACACTCGGCGCTGATCAAGGTTGCGCAACTGGTTCACGAGTGCCGCGCCCAGGAACGCACCGAGACCCAGCGCTCCCCACATCAAGCCCAGTCCGGACGCGTCGGCGTCCAGGTCCTGCTGTACGTACAGAGGAAGCGCCACCTCGATGGGCATGTAGAAGAAGTTGAAGAAGAAGACGACGATCAGCAACCGCGCCGCGACCGTTCGCCGTCGCAAGATGCGCCAGCCCGATTCGTGGGCGTGCGGATGACGAAGCGCGTCACGGTTGTGGACGGTCCGGGGAACGGATATCACAACGGCGGCCAGCAAGATCAGTGCACCGCACGCGTCGAAGAAGAGCACGACGCCTGCGCTGGTCGAGGCGACGATCACCCCGCCCAGCACCGGTCCCACGATGTACAACGCGAACGTGGAGGTCAGGCCGAGCAAGCCGTTCACCGCGAACCGCCCGTCCTCGCCCGCCATGGATGTCGCGAGCAGCCGCCTGCAACTGGATCCGGCCATACGGAATGTCGCGCCGAAGAGCAGGCCGACGATCAACACCGGAAGCGTCAGGTGCCCGGTGACGGCAACGATGCCGAGACCGGCGAACGTCAGCGACCGCAGCACGCAGTCGGCGATCAGCAGAGTCCGAGGCGGCACCCTCACCCGCCCCAGCCCGATAGCCAGCGCCAAGATCGTGGACAGCACGAAAGGTGCCGCCTCGACCAGACCGATCGCGATAGCGCTGGGGACGCTGCCGTGGATGGATAGCGTCTGCACCGGCATGGCGACGATGATCATGCCTGTGCCCACGTTGGCGAGCAGGTCGCCCAGCAGGAGACCTGCCACCTGCCGGTTACGCAGGACCTCGCGGTAAGTCCGGTTCGCAGGTTGCGCCGCTACCGTGGACATGTCAAGAGGTCCGCCCGCTGAGTACGCGTCTTCTTCCAGTCATCGCAGTTCCGGAACGGGTCAGCCCCGCTGGTTGATCCGGATATGGTTGCCCGCGGGATCGCGGAAGGCGCAATCGCGCACCCCATATGGCTGGTCGGTCGGCTCTTGGATGACCTCGGCGCCACTAGCCTGCAGCCGATCGAACGTGGCGTCGACGTCGGACGTGGCCAGGAGGATCCAGCCGTAGGTACCTTTGGCCATCATCTCGACGATCGTGCGGCCCTCGTCGTCCGTGATGCCTGGGTCAGCGGCCGGTGGAGCCAGAAGGATGGATGTGTCCGGCTGGCCGGCCGGGCCGACCGTGATCCAACGCATGTTGCCTTGTCCGACATCACTGCGGACCTCGAAGCCGAGGACGTCTCGATAGAACGCCAGCGAAGCTTCCGGGTCGTCGTGCGGAAGATAACTCGTTTGAATAGTGATATCCATGGCGATCACACTCGTTGGAGCTCGTCGGCCGGTGCTCCTGCGTGCCTGATCGGTGTCGTCGACTGCTCTGCACCGATCGCCATCGCCGCGATCGCGTGCTCCGCGCGTCGCTTCACCAGATAGGAGTACGGTGACGCGCCGTACGCGCGTCGGAATTCGCGGCAGAGGTGTCCGACCGACATGCGCACGCCATCGGCGAGCACCACGACATCCAGTGGCTGTGCGTACTCGCGATCGAGCCGGTCCCGGACCCGCCGCATGAGTGCGAGGTCACGCAACCGTTGCGGGACGCCCTCCTTGTGAACGGCGGGTTGCTGCCGTACATCCACCCTGGTTAAGCACATGATGTGTCTCCTTCTCGGGCCGACCGGGTCCCCAGGAGCGCAACGAGAGGGGTTGCTTACCCGTCCTGGGAACGAGTCCCGCTTCACCCCTGATCGTTCATGGCGGCCACAATAGCTGCCGCCTACTGACCAGGGCTTCTCGATTCCTGATCGATCTCGTGAAGCGTTTCGCAAGCACGCTGGCATCCCCCTCCAGCGCGACCGTCGGCTCGCGTCCGAGAACCGGCCGACGACGGGCGTATCAGACAACGGCGCGCAACCATCCCTCGATCAGTCAAGATCGCCAACGTTCGTGCAGTTCAACGTGCTCTGCAGCACGAAAGGCGGACCCAAGACCGCGTCCGGCGAATCGAGGCTAATCGGTAAGCTCCCATGTGATATCCGCTGAGTCTATGTACAGCGCACCCACAAAGAGCACCGTCTGAAAGTCGTTCTCCTGCGGTTCAACGTCCATAGCTGCCTCGTGATCAGCCGGGAGTAGGCCACCAACCGCCGTGATCCGGAAACTCTCCACGTCGCCGGGATCATACGAGAAACTGGCTACACCCTCGATGCTGGTGGTTTCGGTCTCACGAGAACCGGCGGATGGTGATGAGGTGACCGTGACCATAGCGCCAGGTAACGGAATCGATTCGCATGTCGTCTCATCGATGCAGAAGTCCGCCGTGACCTGCACAGTCAGCTCAACTGTCGAGACTGGTGTGCAGGATACCGAAAAAAGCACGAGGGACGGCAAAGCAAGCAGTCTGAGTCGAGACGCCCCGGTCCTGAGCCTGGGGCTCTTGGGCCGCCATCGGCGGTCCCTGCTTCGGCGCTCTCCCAGCGGGACGCCCGCGAACGCCCTCGGGCCGACGGCCTCGATGCTTCGGCAGCCGCTCCTTCGGCGGCGGGACTCAATCGCGGTGGTCGGCGATCATCTGGTTGTGTATGCCCCTGGCCCAGTCACGGCGTACCGGGCGGTGATGGTGCGGACGGCCTCGTCGACCACCTGAACGACGCGTTCGGTGCTCACCTCCCAGCCCGGAACGAGGAGTGTCGGCCAGAAGACGTAATTGGAGATCATGCCCAGGAACTGGGTGGCGGCGAGGTCCACGTCTTCGACTCGTACTGTTCCCGCCTCGTGCTCGGCTAGGAGGTAGCCGCGTACGGACTCGAAGTAGGGCATCTTCCCGCGCGAGAACTGCGCATGGGCCAGCTCGGGGAACCGCGGCAGCTCGGCGATGACGATCCGGAACAGGTCGGTCATCTGGGGCCGGCTCAACAGCTCGGCGTAACGGCGACCGATGATGCTGAGCCCGTCAACGACGTTGCCTGCTGGCGGAGGATCCTCCTCGTCAGCGGTTGACCAGGACTCGGTGACGATAGCGTCGAACAGGGCAGCCTTGCTCGGAAACTGCTTGAACAAGGTGGCCCGCGAGACACCCGAGCGCTCCGCGATCCGCGCCAGCGACGTCCGATCGTAGCCCAACTCGAGGAAGAGTGCGGTCGCGGCCGTCACGATCATCGCGCGCTTCTCCTGGGCGATGCGCTGGTGGTACGTCGGTACGACCCTGCTCATGGATCGAGCATACGAGGTGAGTGGCTTGACTCACCACTGGCGCCGACCTAGTGTAACGGCAGCGGTGAGTCGCTCGACTCACCACCGGCCGGCCGTTCATCGCCGATGATTCAGGTCGGTCACCCACGTACCGAAGGAACATCTCATGAACCGCTTTGACAACCAGACAGTGCTCGTGACTGGTGGGACCGGCGGCCAGGGCTCGAGCCACGTGCGCGCCTTTCACGCGGAGGGAGCCAACGTCGTGATCGGCGGCCTCGACGAGCAACGCGGCGCCGCTCTCGCCGACGAGCTCGGGACCCGCGCTCGCTTCACCCGCCTTGACGTGACCGACCAGAGCTCGTGGTCCGCCGCTGTGCTAGCCGCCGAGAGCGCCTTCGGTGCCCTGAACGTGCTCGTCAACAACGCGGGCGTGCAGAACCCGCCTGCAACAATCGAAAGCACCGACCACGCCACGTGGTCGCGCATCCTCGACGTCAACCTCACAGGGACCTTCCTCGGCATCAAGGTCGCCACCCCCGCTCTGCGCCGCGCAGCAGGAGGAGCCATCGTCAACATCGCGTCGACAATGGGCGTGGGCGGCACTGCTCACTACGCGCCTTACGTCGCCAGCAAGTGGGCCGTGCGAGGCCTCACCAAAACGGCAGCACTCGAGCTCGGCCGCGACCACATCCGGGTGAACACCATCCACCCCGGTGTGATCGCGACCCCCTTCATCCACGAACCAGCAGCTGGCGCCACCGCAGCAATCGCCGACTTCTACTCACCCGAGCCGTTCGCCATCCCCCGGCTCGGGGAGCCGACCGACGTCAGCCGTCTCCTCCTGTTCCTCACGTCATCAGACGCGTCGTTCATCACGGGGTCGGAGTACGTCATCGACGGTGGACTCCTGCTCGGTCCCGCCCTTCAGACCGAGAACGCATGAGTACTCCAGACACGACCGGATCACACGACTCCGCACGAGACACGTCTTTGTCCCACCTGCCCAACCACATCCGACGAGCCATCGAGATCACCCCCGCCGCAGGCACCAGAGAACGGATCATCGACATCACGACGCCGGGGCGCCGCACCGGCCGGCCACGCCGCATCGAGATCTTCTTCTACCGAGCTTCGGGCGCCACCTACCTGTGTAGCGGTGCCGGCGGTGGCGCGACCGATTGGCATGCGAACCTTCTCGCCAATCCCAACTTCACCTTCCACCTGAAGAACGGGATCCGTGCAGATCTGCCTGCACGGGCCGCGCCTGTCACCGACCCAGCTGAACGTCAGGCCGTACTGGAGGAGATCGTCGCGGATCTCAATCAGCCTCACGACCCCGGCACCATCCGGCCGACTCGGCTCGACGACTGGGCCGACAGTCGGCTGATGCGCATCAGCTTCCGCTATCGGCCGTGATCGCGGATCCCTCGACAGATGGCCTACCCCGGGGACTGGGGTGTAGTCGCGGCTAGGGCGTGTCTCCCAATTCTTTCGTTTGGTGTGGTTGATCATGGATGAGTGCTCAGAACTGGTGTGATTTCGGATGAGTTGTGGGAGTTGATCGAGCCGGAGCTGCCATCCCACGTGGGTCGGCG
>NZ_JAAGOA010000037.1 GCF_010550675.1 Phytoactinopolyspora halotolerans
CAACGCCAAAATCCGCGCCTTCATCGACGGCTGGAACGACCGCTGCCACCCCTTCGTCTGGACCAAGACCGCAGACGAGATCCTCAAAAAAGCCAACCGTCAGCCAACTTCAAACACGGATCACTAGCGAACGAACTGTGACGTTCACCGTCGTGTGGTGCGAGTGCCGGCGGCCCGGACGGTCCGCTCTGGTTACGCTCGCGTATGGGACTGTGGCAGCGGCTGCAGGCCGGCCGGTGGCTCATACCCCTCGTCCCACGGGAATCGCCGCCCTCGGTCATCCCACACGCATTGCAACGCAGGCACGGGGTTGTCACGAGTGCGCTGGTAGTAACGCTGCGCGCCGATCAGTGCCGGCGTCTCGGCGTCGTCGCGGAAGGTGAACAGCTTGAGGCGGTGTGGCCAGTTGGTGAACGTGACCACCTCGCCGTGCGTCATGGACTGGCCACGCCGCACGCGTTCGCCGAGATCGTTGAGGACCTTGGCGGAGGTGTGCGGATCCATGCCGTAGATCAACAGCTCGGGATGGTCGAAACCGTGCAGGCCGATGGTGTACGCGTACGGCGGTGAGACGCCGCGCGGTCGGTCGCACGGACAGTTGGGCGGCCCCCAACACCCCTCGCCGAACACCACCTGGACGGCCCATCCGTGACGCCGGATGGCGTCGGCCATCCGGGCATCCTCCTGATCGAGCCACTGCAGCTGCTGTATCTCGGATGCGAACGATAGATCATCGCCATGGTTCATGCCGGTCTCCTCTTTGAGATCGCGTTGACATGAATAATCTATCGTTTGCTTATGTTTGAGGCCGATGATCAAGCTTTAAGCGAACACCCGTCGTCTCGGCCGGCCGGCTCGATGGGGCATCGGAAAGTCGTCCAGGCTGGTCCACGGTATTCGCTCACCCGTCGTCATGGCCGGTCGTGCTGAACGGTGCCGAGGTCAGACCTTGTCGACACGCACGAAGCCCGCCCGCAGACCAGCCTCACGCAGTGACCGTGAGCGTGCTGGGTCCGCCGACCGACGCCCGCCGCACCTCGATCCGCTCCGGGATGCGGGTCTTCAGCTCGTCCACGTGGCTGACGATCCCGACCACGCGGCCGCCGCTGCGCAGGTCGGCGAGTACGCCCATGACATCGTCCAACGTGTCCGGGTCCAGGCTGCCGAACCCCTCATCGATGAAGAGCGTGTTCATGGTCATGCCGCCGGCCTGCGAGGTGACCACATCGGCTAGACCGAGCGCGAGGCTGAGCGACACGTAGAAGGTCTCACCGCCGGAGAGCGTGCCGGTGTCACGAGCGTGTCCGGTGTGCGCGTCGATGACGTGCAGCCCGAGACCGGTTCGCCGCGTCCCTGCCTGCTTACCGTCGTACGAATCCAGCGTGTACCGGCCGGCGGACATCTCGACGAGGCGCTCGTTCGCGGCGTCCACCACGTTGTCGAAGACCCGTTGCAGCACGTAGGTCGCCAGCGGCATGCGCAGCGCGTTGTCGTTGATGTCGGCATTGGCCAGGCCCGCCATGCGGATGACCGCCGCGGCGCCGGCGTGTCGTTGCCTGCGGAGCGAGATCGCCTCTGCCACCCGGCGCCGCGCACGGCGGCTGCGCTGCAACCGATCCGCGCTGGTGGCGACCTCGCGCTGCAGGAATGCCAGCTCTGCCTCGCGGGCGTCGAGCTCCGCACGAGCGTGGTCGACGTCGATCTGCGCGTCCGGGTCGATCCCGTCCAGATCCGGCTCCGCGAGGCGGCCCTCCACGGCGTGCAGCCGACGCCGCCATTCCTCGACCTGCCGGCGCAGCGTCTCCAGCTCTTCGGCCGGTACCAGAGCGGCGCGGGCCGCGTCCACGTCGTCGAAATCGGCCTCGGCAATGGTCCGGTTGAGCTCAGCCAGCCGCGCACCACGGTTCTCGGCGTGCCGGTCCAGCTCGGAAAGGGCCCTGACCAGCTGGTCGGCGGCTGTTGCCCGACGCTTGAGGTCGCCCGCCCGGGCGGCGACGCTGGAGAAGCCGTGCCGCTGCTCGGCCACGCGTGCCTCATCCCGCTCGACCGCCTCGGTCACCGCGGCGATCCGTGCATCCGCCGCGGCGATGTCCGCCGTCGCCCGCCGGTGTTGCTCATGGCAGTCCTCGAGCTCCTGCTTACGCTGGGCGATCTCGGCGGTGAGTTCGGTGAGCCGTTCTTCGGCTTCCTGTGCCTTCGCGATGCCGTGATCGATCTCGGCGAGCCGCGCCTCCAACTCCTCGGCGGTACGTCCGTCGAGCTTGCCCTCCAATTCGGCGACGCGCGTAGTGGCGCGCTCGACGACGTTCTTGCTGTCGTCGAGGTCCTGCTGCCGTTTCAGCCGCTGCTGCTCGGCCTCGTCGACCTCCTCACGGTCGACGTGATCCAGTGCGCGTTGCGCCAACCGTGGGTGTTTCCGGGAGCCGCACACCTGGCATGGCTTGCCCTTGGGCAGCGCCTCGGCCAGCTCGGCGGCCACGCTCTCCAGGTAGCGTCGTCGCAGGTCCGCTTCGTTCTCGCTGGCGAGGGTGTACAGGCGTAGCGCGGCCCGGCGGTGACTGTTCGCGGATTCCCGCTCCTGGCGAGCGGCGACAAGATCGTGGTGGACCCGGATCATGTCGGCCACCTGGCGCCGCTCCTCGCGGAGCGTGCCCACGCCGACGGCGGCGTCGCGAGCCGCGGCGAGGTGTTCCTCCAATTCCTGGATGCGCTTGGGGAGCTCGGTCGATCGAGTCTCGATCGCGGTCAGGTTCGTGCTGAGCTTCTCCCGCTCCTCGCGGAGCGTCGTCAGCTCGTCCCGCCGGTGTGGCAGGTCGGCCTCGACCTTCAGTACGTCGTTCAAGGCGACGATGTCGTCGAGCAGCGCGCGGTGAGCGGTGGCGACCTCGTCCTGCTCGGCCTGGGTGACGTCGAGGCCGGGCAGCTCCACCGTGGCTCGCAGCGCTTCGACGCGGTGGCGTGTCTGCTCCAGCTGCGCGGTCGCGGCGTCGACGGCATCGATGGCGACGCGGCACGTGGCGGCCCGCAGGCCGGCGTCCAGCCGCTGAGCACGGGCGTCGTGTGCGTCCCGGTCGGCCTCTAGGCGCTGCTTCTCGGCGAGTGCGGCGCGGAGCCGGTCCCGGCGTTCGCGCCGTTGCTCCAGGTCCTTCAGCGTGGCGTGCGCTTCCGTCCGGGCCGCCTCGGCGCGCGTGCGACGCTCGTCCAGAGTCTGATGCGCCGATTCGAGCCGGGCAACGATCTCATCGGTCCAGGAGGTCAGCGCTGTCTCGGCGTCCTCTTCCGCGTCGACGACGGCCGTCAGCACCTGCTCGGTGAGTTGTGCCGCGGCGGCGGTCAGTTCGTCATCGTTGTGGCCCGCGGCGTCGGCGAACGAGGTGACGGCGTAGCGGAGGTCGGCGTCGGCGTCGTCGCAGGCCTTGCGCGCCTCCACACGTCGCCGCTTCAGCTCGGCCTGGACCCGCTCGTAGTGCTCGGTGCCGAAGATGCTCTGCAGGATGTCCCGGCGTTCGTCGCTCTTCGATTGAAGGAAGCGAGCGAACTCGCCTTGCGGCAACACCACGGTCCGGACGAACTGTTCGCGGCTGAGCCCGATCGCGTCCCGGATCTCGTCATCGGCCTCGCCGGCGCGAGTGGAGATCGGATCGCCGTGCACGCCGGACGGACTGGTGCCTTTCCACAGCTTGACCGTTGCCTGCTGCGGCGTCGTGCCCTCGCCGCGCTTCTTCAGCCGTTCGAACGCGGGCGTGCGCCGGACCCGGTAGACGCCGCGACCGGTCTCGAAGGTCAGGTCGACGAAGGGTTCGGTGCGGGGATCGCGATGGTCGGAGACCAGTCGGTGCAGGCTGGAGTTCCCGCCGGCGACCTGCCCGTACAGGGCGAAGACGACGGCGTCGATGATGGTCGACTTGCCGGCACCGGTCGGACCCTCGAGCAGGAACAGTCCGCCGGCGGCCAGCTCGGCGAAGTCGATGTGCTGCTCGTCCCGGAACGGCCCGAGCGCGGCGAAGGTGAGCGAGTGCAGCTGCATGGCTACTCACTCCGCTCCGCCGCGAGCACCGCGTCGTGGGAGGCTCGGAAGCTCTCCAGCTCGGCATCGGTGATGTCTGTCCCGGTGACGTGGTGGACGAAGTCTCCCGCGACCTCGAGCGGGTCGATCGCGCTCGGATTGGCGACGCCGTCACCGGTGCCGATCTCCTCGCCCTCCGGGACGTGGCGGACCTCCAGCAGATGCGGGAACCGGTGCGCGACACGCTCGCGCATCTGCTGTGGCCTGCCCGGATCGGTGACCGTGACCTGCACCCACGACTCGACGTGCTGCTCGTGCACGGGATCGGTGAGGACCGAGTCCAGTGTCCCGACGATCCGTGCCATCGGGCGTGGCTGCGGCACCGGGACGGCGGTCACCTCGGCCACGCCGTCCTGCCCGAGGTCCACAATGGTGATCGACTTCTCCTGGGTGGCCTCGGAGAAGGAGAAGCGCAGCGGAGATCCCGCGTAGCGCAGCCTGGTGGTGGCGTGGTCCGTGCGCGGCTCCTGCGGGCCGTGCAGGTGTCCGAGCGCGACGTAGTCGATCCCGTCGAACACGGCGCTGGGCACCGAATCGACGCCGCCCACCCGGATATCCCGTTCGCTCTCCGACGTCTCCAGCGGAATCCCGCCGACGACGAAAGCATGCGCCATGACGACGGTGCGCACGGCGCCGTCGTCACCCCGTCGTTCCTGAAGGTCGGCGTTGACGCGGCGCATCGCGGCGGCGCAGACGGCCTCGTGTGAGCGGGTGAGCGGCGCGTCGTCGTCGGAGAGCTCATGCCGGCAGCCGTCGGGATCCAGATATGGGAACGGGTAGATGAAGACCGGGCCGTGCTTGTCGGTGAGCGCGACAGGCACACCGACATCGGCGACGCGGGTGGCGACGTGCAGGTTCTGCGGGAACAGCGTCGAGCCGTAGCCGAGCCGGATCGCGGAGTCATGATTGCCGGACGTGACGATCACGGTGGCGTGCTCGGTGAGCCGCTTGAGCGTGTCCTCAAGGAGCCGGACGGCCTCGACGGGTGGAATGGCCCGGTCGAAGACGTCACCGGCGATGAGGACGGCGTCGACCTTCTCCCGGGCGGTCACCTCGACGATATGGTCGAGCACAGCGGCCTGGTGTTCGAGCAGGTCGAGGCCGTGCAGTGTGCGGCCGAGGTGCCAGTCGGACGTGTGAAGCAGACGCATGACACCTCCCCACCGATGCGACTAGACGATCATTGTGCGTGCCGTCGAGAACGAGGATGCCAGGCCCGACCGACAGAACCCGACCAGCCGCGCCGTGACTGGACCACACTCGGCTCCGCGATGGTCAAGCGAGACGTAACTACAGTTATGATAACTGTAGTTACGTCTCGGGAGCAGCCGATGGACAAGCCTCTGGGGATGTTCGATCGTGAACACGAGTGGTCCGCGCTTACTCGGTTCGCATCCGACGAGCAGCCGGGCGCCACGCTCGGTGTGGTATCCGGGCGACGTCGACAGGGCAAGACGTTCCTCCTGGACGCGCTGTGCCGGACCATGGACGGCTTCTACTTCGGTGCTGTCGAGGAGACCGAGGCGGAATCGCTGCGACGAATCGGCCACGCCCTGACTGACTTCCTCGACCTGCCTGTGACGTTCCGGCCGGATAGTTGGTATGAGGTCATAGACACGTTGCTGACCGTCGGGCGGGAACGACCGGTGCCGGTGGTGATTGACGAGTTCCCGTACCTAGTCAAGGCCAGTCCGGCATTGCCGTCGATCATTCAGCAAGCGTATGGCCCGTTACGCGATGAGCGGGTTGAGTCGCGATCACGATTGCTTCTTTGCGGTTCAGCATTGTCGGTCATGGGCAAGTTGTTGTCCGGCAACGCGCCCCTGCGGGGCCGGGCAAGCTTGGAGCTTGTTGTTCGGACACTTGACCATCGGCTTGCGGCAGAGTTCTGGGGTATTGACGATCACCGCCTCGCCGTTCAGGTGAACGCGATCCTGGGAGGCACCCCGGCTTATCGTCGTGAACTTGCTCGAAACGATGTTCCTGCCGGGCAAGACGATTTCGATGATTGGGTTGTGCGGACGGTTCTCAGCACGGACAGCCCGCTCTTTCGCGAAGCCCGGTATCTGTTGGCCGAGGAGCCCGACCTTCGGGACAGCGCCCTTTACCATGCGGTCTTGGCTGCCGTGGCCGGAGGCAATGCCAATCGTGGGGGAATTGCCGATTACCTCGAGCGCAAATCGTCGGACTTGGCGCACTCACTCGACGTGTTAGAGGGTGCTGGGCTGCTGGTCAGAGAGCAGGATGCGTTCCGCGCCAAGCGGAGCACGTACAGAATCACCGAGCCGTTGATCACGTTCTACCACGCCGTGATGCGCCCGGCATGGGATCAGCTTGAGCGGCCGGGAAACGCCGAACGCGTATGGCGCAATAGCCAGCGCAGGTTCGTCAGCAACGTACTCGGACCCCGATTCGAGCAGATCTGCCGTGAGTGGGCGCTGTTCCATGCCGATGACGATGTTCTCGGCGGCCTTTCCGCACAAGTCGGCCATGGCGTGGTCTCTGACCCCACACAGCGAACGACGCACGAGATCGACGTGGTCGTTACAGGAACGGCTGACGGGAACAAGCCGCCTCTTCTCGCGATCGGCGAAGTGCAGTGGGGCGAGGTGATGGGGATCGAGCACCTCGATCGGCTTCGGCACGTTGCGTCGCTGTTGGCCAAGAACGACCGGTACGACGCGTCGCAGCTCCGGATTCTCTGCTTTAGCGCTGCCGGATTCTCGCCGGAGCTTCACGAGGCGGAAGGTGCCGGACAAGTTGTACTGGTTGGTTTGGACAAGCTATACGGCTGATGTGGAGCACCCGACCGTGTCCTGGACGTGGCGCCCGCGACAAGGACCGCTCGTGCGACGCCGAGGGCCGGTTGCGGATCCAACCGGGCCTGTCTCTCTCGGTCATCCGAGCACGACGGCGAGCACGGTCGCCGCGATGAGCCAGGCCACCACCGCCGCTCCGGTGATAAGCATCGCCCGCCGCCCTGACCGGCTGATTCGTTCGAACTCTTGGCCGGTGCGCGGATCGATGACGTGGTCGGTCTTGGGAAGGGCGAACGCGCCGCTTGCCATCATGATGATCCCGGCGAGCACAGCCAGGACAGGATGAAGACGCCAGACAGACTCGCCGGTTGCCGTCCCGATGACGCCGACGCCAAGCAGTGATCCGCCTGCCCCGGCCGCGACGATGCCGAGGACGGAACGGACAAGTTCTGGCCGGCTCTGCCGATGCCCTGCGTTTCGTGCCCACGTACGCGCGTACTCGCGGGGTCTGCCGAACGCCTCGGCTGGGTCTTCGCCGCTCTCCGCGACGTGGGCCTCCACTTCGGCAACGATCTGCCCGATCTCCTTACCGGGCACGTTCCGCATGCGCAGGGCGAAGATCAGGTTGTCGACGTACTTGTCTACTCGGCTGGCTGTCACTGCTCGCGCCTCCTCCGAGCCGTTGCCTGTGGTGCTTCGCACGGTTGCTGCCCTCCTGACGCGTTGTCCGGGTCTTCAACGGTCGCGGCGACGAGTCCCACCCACGTCTTCCACTCGGCGACCACTGCGTCCAGTGCACGACGACCTTCATCCGTGATGCTGACCAGCTTCCGGCCAGGTCCCCCCTCGCCACTGATCCACTCGGAGCGCAGGCGGCCGCGCTGCTCGAGGCGGCCGAGGACCGGATACAGGGTCCCGCCCTTGATGTCACCCAACCCCGCGTCGCGAAGACGCTGGGCAATCTCGTAGCCGTGGGTAGGGCCGTGTTGCCGTACGAGCGCGAGAACGCACATCTCGATCGCCGCGCGGGTCCACGACTGCGGCCATTGGTCGGTCACGCCGTAGATGCTAGCGCTATCTAGTTAGCTACACAATCTAGCTAGCCAAACTGTCGTCTCCGCCGATCAACGCCTGCAGCACGCAATGCTTCGGTGATGTCCCGTTAGGGGTCGACAAGGTATGGAGTAGGAGCCCATCGCTGGCGGCGACGATCAGTGTGGCCAGAGCATCAGGTATCACGCCCGACGAATGGTCATTCTCTCGCTCAGCGGCGATCAGCTCACTGACCCTCGCGTTCGCGCCACGGGCGGACTGGCTGTTCCGACGTCAGCGATAGGAGCGGCTGCGCGGCGGAGTCGGACGCGCAGAAGCACTCTGAAGGCATCGGCGACGTTCCTCGGCCGGCATCACAGTAGGCGGAGTTTGCCCTGAGAGAATGCCCCTCGTGACGGGTCTTGTGCTCGGGGTCGACGCCTGTAGGACGGGTTGGGTCGGCGTCAGCCTGAGCGGTGACGACATCCGCGGCTGGCATGCGGTCACGATCGCGGAACTCGCAGACGCGGTAGGCGCGCATGCCGTGCCGTCCGTCGTCGCGATCGACATTCCGATCGGGCTTCCATCGCATGGTCCGCGGCGCGCGGATGTGCTGGCGCGGGAGCGCCTCGGCGTCCGTCGTTTCTCGGTATTTGCGACGCTCGTCCGGGAGGCGTACGAGGCGGAGACCTATGAAGCCGCGCTCGAAGCACAGCAGGCAGCCACCGGCAAGGGCATGTCGCGACAAGCGTGGGGGCTGCGGCACAAGGTCTTGGATGTCGACGGATGGCTTGAGCATCCGCAGCGCATCGGGGTCGTCGTCGAGTGTCACCCCGAGTTGTCCTTCGCGACGATGAACGGTGGGGCGCCGGTTCCGTACGGCAAGAAGACGTGGTCCGGCCAGGCGCGTCGGCGCGAGTTGCTGGCCTCGGCAGGGATCGTCGTACCGGCCGAATTCGGTGACGCCGGAACCGTGCCGCCAGACGACGTCCTGGACGCGGCCGCCGCTGCCTGGACTGCCCGCCGCGTCGCTGAGGGGCGCGCCGAATCCCTTCCGGAGACGCCCGAGCGGTTCGCCGACCGGCTGGCCGCGATCACGTTCTGACCAGAGACCGCCGTAGATTCGGTGCGGCTCGCGAGGTGATCACGTGCGAGAGGTGGACATCCGCAGCTGTGTCGGAGATAGGCCGGTGGTCTCCTTGATCTTCCGCGCGAAGTGAAAGCTGGTCTTGAAACCACATCGAGCGGCCACCGAGCCGATGGTCAAGCCCGTCGAGGTGAGAAGCTCTACGCCCAGAGAGATGCGACGATCCCACAGGTAGCGGATCGGGGTCGTGTCCATGTGTGTGCGGAACATGCGTACCAGATGAGGTGGCGTCACGGACGCTGCCGCCGCGATGTCGGTCAAGGTAATCGGCTGCTCGACGTGGGTGTGAATGAACAACCGCGCATCTTCGATCGGCGTCGGCAGGGCGGCGGGGAGGTTTCTGAACTCGGCGATGAACCGCCACAGCAATGCGGTGGCGAGCGCATCGAGCAGCGCTCCGTCGGCGGTCAGACGGGTCTGCTCGGTGACGACGGCTTCCCGCGCCAGATACGTCAGGGCAGAAGACAGGACCCTGGTAGGCCGGAGCGACTCGAGCCACGCGCGCATCTGCTCCGTCACATTCTCCATCCGACCCCGGACGAGGGTCTCTCGGGTGTCCACGTCCTTGTCGAACCGGATTTCCTCGGTGTGACCCGGCAAGAGCAGACATATCTGGCCCTGGGGGACGTGGCGGGGTGGGCGATCATCAACGCGCAGACTCATCGATCCGGCGTGGATCAGCATGAACTGGATTTCCTGCTGCTGCCGGGGCCCGATCTTCGAGCCGGCGGGCTGCACGATCTGTCGCGCCGTCGCGTCGGCGATCCGTAGTCTACGGGCGGCGGCATCAAGCTCGGATACAGAACGGTGCATTACAGCCATGTTAATCGAGGTTGTCTTGGTGGTGTCATGTGTGCATGAGCGAACTTGAGACACAGCTTCTCGTCGTCGGCGGCGGCGTAGGCGGCGTCATGGCCGCCGTTACCGCGGCCCGTCGTGGAATCCTCGTGACACTCACCGAGCCGACCGACTGGCTTGGCGGCGTGCTGACGACCCAGGCCGTGCCGCCGGACGAGCACGTGTGGATCGAGCAGTTCGGATGCACAGCGACGTATCGGGCGTATCGAGAGGCCGTGCGCGAGTACTACCGACAGCACTATCCGCTGACCGACGCCGCGCGGCAGCGCCGAGCCCTCAACCCCGGGGGAGCTAAGGTGTCCGACCTGTGCCACGAACCACGGGTCACGCTTGCCGTGCTCGAAGCCATGGTGGCGCCGCTGCGAGGCTCCGGGCGGCTGCGCATCCTGATGGAACACGAACCCGTCGCCGCCGACACGGACGGCGATCACGTCACGGCGGTGACCGTGCGGAACACGCGAACCGGCACATCGACGGTGGTCTCCGCCCAGTGGGTCATCGACGCCAGCGAGACCGGGGAGCTGCTGCCTCTGGCCGGTGTGGAATACGTCTCCGGCGCCGAGGCGCAGTCGGACACCGGTGAACCGCACGGCGCCGACGTGGCCGATCCGTTGAACATGCAGCCGGTGTCGGTGTGCTTCGCGCTCGACCACCGACCGGGCGAGGACCACACGATCGACCGGCCGGACGGCTACGAACAGTTGCAGGCCGCCCGTGCCGTCGACTGGCCGAACGGTCAGCTCTCGTTCACGGCGCCGCACCCGAAGACGCGCCGGCCGGTTGAGCATCAGTTCTGGCCGAACCCCGACGACGATCCGGCGACGATCCGGCCCGACTACGCGGATCAGCGGGTGGGCTCGATGGACCGGAACCTGTGGACGTTCCGGCGGATCGCGGCCCGGGCGAACTTCCAGGCCGGGGCTTATCCGAGCGACATCACCCTGGTGAACTGGCCTCAGATCGACTACTGGGGTGGGCCGGTCTACGACCATCCGGACGCAGCACAGCACGCGCGGTCAGCCCGGGAGCTGAGCCGATCCTTCCTCTACTGGTTGCAGACGGAGGCTCCTCGTCCCGACGGTGGTGCCGGATGGCCCGGGCTGCGGTTGCGCGGCGACGTCGTCGGCGATACCGACGACGGGCTGGCGAAGGCGCCGTACATCCGAGAGTCGCGCCGTATCCGGGCCGAGCACACGATCGTGGAGCAGGAACTGTCCCTCGAGGTGCGTGGAGCGGCGGGCGCCGTGACGTATCCCGACAGTGTGGGTATCGGCATGTACCGGATCGACCTGCATCCGTCTACCGGTGGCGATCCGTACATCGACATCGGCTGTTGCCCGTTCGAACTGCCACTGGGAGCGTTGCTGCCGGTGCGCGTCGAGAACCTGCTGCCGGGCGCGAAGAACATCGGCACCACACACATCACGAACGGTGCGTACCGCATGCCGCTGGTGGAGTGGAACATCGGCGAGGTCACCGGGCACCTGGTCGCCTTCTGCACGCGGCGGAAGGTCTCGCCGCGACAGGTCCGGGCAGACGAGGAGCTGTTGGCCGAGTTCACGCACGAACTGGATGAGGCCGGCGTCGAGCGGCACTGGCCGCGGATCGCCGGCTACTGACGACGCACCACCGCGGTGAACGGCTGGCCGTTGCGGGCCAGCACCTTGTTGCTTTCCTTCATCAAAGGAGATGGCGTCATGAGCAAGAGCAGAATGACGACGACGACGGCGACCGTGGCGATAGCATCGGCCGCTGCCGTTATGGCGGGGGTGGCCGGCTGTGGCTCCGACGGGGGTTCGTCCGCGTCGGACTCGTCGGCGGACACGTCCGGTGATTCGGGCGAGATCGTGATCACGTGCGCCACGTGCCAGGAGAGCCCGACCGATCCCTTCCTGCAGTACAACTACGAGGCCGCGCAGCGCTTCAATGAGGAGTTCGCCGGGACGTACCGGGTCGAGACGATCGAGAACGCGAACGCGGGCTCCAGCGATGACCGGCTGCAATATTACCAGCGACTCGCCCTCGCGGACGACCTGCCTGACCTGTTCCAGCTCAACTCCGGTGAGATCAAGGCACTGCAGGAGACAGGCAGGCTGCACGACTTCGCATCCACCCTGGAGAACGACGACGAGTGGGCGGCGACCTTCCATGACCAGGCCTTCGATGCGCTGATGGGTGCCGGTGGCGAGATATGGGCGATACCGCAACAGCGCGACGCGATCGGGATCTACTACAACACCGAACTGCTGGAGAACGCCGGCTTCGCTGAGTTCCCGGCGACGTGGGACGAGTTCGAGGATCTCGCGGCGGAGTTGCGGTCGCAGGACAAAGTGGCGATCGCCATGGATGGCGATTGGGCGACGATGCTCATGTGGGTGAATCTGATCGGGACCCAGCCCGGCGGAGCGGAGTTCCTGCGCGAGGGGATTGTCGGGTCGGACAACTGGGGTGATGACCCCACCGTGGTTCAGGCGACGGAGCGTCTTCGCGACTGGCACGTCGAGGGCTATGTCAACGCCGACGCGTTCTCCGGAGAGTTCCAGAACGCGGCCGCGCCGTACCTGACCGAGGAGGCGGCGATGGTCGCCAACGGGCCGTGGTTCGTCAACACCAACCTCAAGACGGACTCGGCCGCGCCCGGACTGTATGAGAAGACGGGCTACGCCGCGGCACCGGGATGGTCGGAGGGCGACCGGGGCGCCGTCGTCGTCTCCGGTGCGGGCTGGGTGTCCGGAACGACCGATGAGCAGAAGCTCGAGGCGGTCGAGACCTTCGTCAAGTTCGTCTCGTCCGAGGACGAGGTGCTCCGGCAGGCGACGGCCACCGGGGCCAACCCGCCGGTGCAGGTCGACGCCGCGGCCGCGGAGGAAGCAGACCTTGAGCCGTTGGCGACGGGGCTGATCGAGGAGGCCGCCGAGTCGACGTACCGCTACCCGCACGTGCGCGTGCACGGTCCGGCCGGGTTCGGCGCGGCCTGGAAGAACCTGTGGCCCGCCTACGTGAAGGGTGAGATGGCCACGGACGAGTTCCTGCAACGACTCACCGACGACGCCATGTCGGACCAGACTGGCTGACGATGAACCCACCGACGACGACATTCCCGCTGGCAAGGGCGGAGGACGGGCCGGCGAGCCGAGCGGTCCAGCGAGGCCGTGGCACGCGGACCCAGCCGGGTCGCGGGACGAGGATCCCGAGGGGCATGCGGGGGCCCGTGATGGTGTCCCTGCTGCCCGGGATCACTCTGTTCGGCATCTTCTTTCTGGTGCCCTTCTTCGTGCTGGTGGCGACGGCGTTCGCACGGTGGGGCGGCTTGGACTTCGCCTGGGTGGGGTTGGACAACTATCAGCGGATGTTCGACGACCCGGTGTTCTTCAAGGCATTCGGCAACACGCTGTTCTACGCGGCGGCGTCGATGTTCATCCAGGTCCCGCTGGGGGTCGCCGTGGGGATGGTGCTGGCGCTGCGGCCGCGTGGGTGGAGGGCACTACGGACGATCATCTTCGTGCCGTTCGTGATCTCGGGCGCCGCGTACGCCGTGATCTTCTCCATGTTCTACAACCCGAGATCGGGGCTGCTGAACAACGTTCTCGGCGCGCTGGGACTGTCCGGCGACCGGGATTGGCTCTTCGATACGGCGACGGCGCGGTGGGCGGTCGCGGGGACGTTCGTGTTCATCATCGGCTTCGTCGTGGTGCTGGTGATGGCGGAGATCGCGTCCATCCCGAATGAGATCTACGAGGCGGCGTCGGTGGATGGAGCGACGACGTGGCAGCAGCTGACTCGGATTACCTTGCCGCTACTGCGCAATGTGATCGGCACCGCGATCCTGGTGCGGCTGCTGGTGGATATCGGCATGTTCGATCTGGTGTTCATCCTGACCGCCGGAGGGCCGGATGATGCGACGGCGACGCTGGCCCTGTACGCCTACCGCGCGTACCTGAACGGCGAGTGGGGTTATGCCAATGCCGTCGGATCGGTGATCCTCGCCGTCGGTCTGGTGCTGATCGTGACGGTGCGGCGAGCGTTTCGGATCGGGGAGCGGGCGCTATGAGAAGTGCGGAGAGCGTGGCCGCCGCGGGGAAACGACCCCGGTGGGCGCATGTCCTGATCTACGGGTTCTTGGGTGCGGTGGCACTGCTGGCATTGACACCGACGGTGTGGGTGATGCTGTCGAGCTTCAAGACCGGGAACCAGATCTTCAGCGGGGAGGGATTCTGGCCGTCGCCGTTCACCGTGCAGGGCTTCGTCGACGCATTCACCCAGATTCACCTGCATGAGTACCTACTGAACACGCTGATCTACGCGACGCTCGGGACGCTTGGTGCGCTCGTGGCCGCCTTCCTGGCGGCCTACCCGTTGGCCAGGTTCGTGTTCGTCGGGCGCAACGCCTTGGTGGCGCTCTTCTCGCTGGCGTTGGCGCTGCCGCTTGTGGGTTTGGCGACGCCTGTGTTTTTCGTCGTCCGAGAGCTCGGGCTTTTCGATTCTCGGCTCGGGATGGTGATCTTCTACTCGGCTCTGCAGTTCCCGTTCACGTTCATCGTGCTGCGGGCGTTTCTGGTGTCAACTCCGCCGGAGCTGGAGGAAGCCGCGATGATGGACGGTGCCGGGTACTTCACGACGCTGTTGCGTGTGGTGCTGCCGCTGGCACGGCCGGCGTTGGCGACGGTGGCCGTCGTGGCGTTCGTCAACATCTGGAACGAGTTCTTCTTCGCGAACCTGTTGCTCGTATCGCAGGAGAATCAGAACGTTCAGTTGGCGCTGGCCGGATTCAAGTCGCAGTTCGGCTTCAACGTCACCGGGGCGGTGGCGGGGGCGACCGTCGTCATGCTCGTACCGATCTGCCTGTTCCTGATTCTGCAGCGGCAGGTGATCTCCGGCCTCACCGCAGGTGCGGTGAAGTAACGACGTAGTGACAGAGCGCCACGGAAGGAGCATGCGTTGTGGCCGTGATCGCGACCACAACGCATGCTCGTTTCGGGAGGAGAGTGATCCGGTCCAGCCGTTGTCAATGGTGTGGAAGGGGTGTACGTACAGACAGGAACCTTGCTGCTCGGGTTGGCCGTCGGGTTGCGCCGTTCGGGGGGGAAGAGGCAGCTGATGCATGGCGATTGGTGACCGCGCGTCCGCCACACCACATGGCGAGCGCGGTCTTTTTGATGTCCGGTGTGTTGTCCGTAGCACCTCAATGGGGAGGTAGAAGGATGAGGCGACATCGACGCCAGAGAAACGCCAGGCGAGCCGCAACCGTCGTCGTATCGGGGCTGGTCCTCGCGCTCGGGTTGGCCCAGGCCGGTGCACATCCCGGCCATGAGGACGGGATTCATCCGCGACCCGGGCCACACGGCGCCGGTGAGCCCGACGACGCGGTGAGCAAGAACAACGCCCACGAGTTCCAACACGGGCCGAGCACCGGCCATCTGCCCGGCTCGGTGGAGAACGTCGAGCTGGTCAGCTCGCTCCGGCTCACGTCGTTCGCGGAGGATATCTCCGACGTGTCCGCGCTGCAGACCGCGGACGGGCGATGGTTCGCCTACGTCGGCGATTGGGGCGCGCACTGTGAGACCGGCGGTGTCCGCGTCGTCGATTTCACCGATCCGGAGAACCCGACCCGTGCCGGGTACCTGAACAGCCGAGGCTTCGGGTACGTGACCGAGGGCCTGCAGGCGCTGCACATCGAGACCGCGGAGTTCAGCGGCGATCTCCTCGTCATCAGCAACGAATGGTGCCGGGCGAGCGGCAACCCGAAGAACATGCCCGGCGGCATCACGCTCTGGGACATCACCGAGCCGACCGCGCCCAAGAGACTCGTCGAGGCGTTCGGCGACTTCGACGTGCACGGCAACCGGGCGAACGAATCGCACAGCGCGATCGCCTGGGACACCGGCGAGGGCAACGCCTACGTCGCCGTCATCGACAACGAGGAACTCGAAGACGTCGACCTGTTCGACATCACCGATCCCAGCAACCCGGTGCTGCTGGCCGAGACGGAGCTTCCGGGCGTCAACGTCAACGGACTCGGCGATCTGAAGACGGCACATGACTTCGATGTGCTGCAGTTCCCCGACGGCAGCTGGCACCTGATGGTGTCGGACTGGGACGCCGGCTGGATCGACGTCGACGTCACCGATCCGGCGAACCCGGTCATCGTGGGCGACTTCGACTACGCCGAGTGCGATCAGGTGCTGCTGGAGGAGCTCGGCGAGTGCCTGCAGCCCGAAGGCAACGGCCATCAGGGCGAGTGGACGAGCGACGGGTCCGTGTTCGTCGGAACCGATGAGGACTTCTCCCCGTACCGCACCAGTGACCTGATGATCACGACCGGTCCGCACGTCGGGGAGTACCCGGCGGTGAGCGTGGGCGGCGCCCTGTCGCCCGCCAGCCTGCCGGATCTCACGCTGGACGGTCCGGTGGTGTACGGCGGCTACGGCTGCCCGGACTCCGCTCCGATCCCGAGTCCGGAGGACATTCCGGGCTACCTGGACATGCTGGAGGAGGGCGACGAGCGGATCATCGCGCTGCAGCGCGGCCCGTTCGGGGACCCGAGCGCGCCCGAGGATGCCTGCTTCCCGGGCGAGAAGGCGCACGAGGCCGTGGAGGCGGGCTGGGAGTCCGTGCTGTTCGTCCAGTCCCACGTCGGTCCCGAGGATCCGCCGTTCTGCGGGTCGGGTGCGTTCGTCGACCCCGTCGTAGGTGTGTGCACCAGCCATGAGGTGTTCCACCGACTGTTCGACACGCCGCCGTTCCTGCCACCGTGGACGTACCCGGACGGGCCGGCCATCGGCGAGATCGGCGCGCGCATCGCGGTGGTGTCGACGTTCGACGGCTGGGGCTACACCCGGGTCGTCGACACGTCGGACCCGAGCATGCCGACGGAGATCGCGCAGATCACCATCCCCGAGACCGCCGACGAGGACTTCGCCTTCGGCTTCGGGGACCTGACCGTGCACGAGGTCGAGGTACCGCGAGGCGATCCGAACGAAGGCGGCCCGAACGTCGACGACGACGTACTGGCGTACTTCTCCTGGTACTCGGGCGGTTTCCGCGTCTTCGACATCAGCGATCCGGCGAATCCGGCGGAGGTCGGCCACTACATCGACGACGACGGCAACAACTTCTGGGGCGTCGCGTTGGCCACCGACCAGAACGGCGACCGAATCGTTCTGGCCAGCGACCGGGACTACGGACTGTTCATCTTCCGCTACACCGGTCCGCTGCCTGAGTAGACGCTCGACGTCGACGCTCGCGCCATGTCCGATGCGTCGGCGCGCGGTTGACTCCTGAGCGGGGGTGCCGAAGGCCGGGGACGAGGCACCCCCGCTCAGGCCGGACACAACCGTCGCGGGTCGCGCTCGCGGCCATGTCGGTGCTGACGTACGCCGGCATGGCCGCCAAGTCTCGACCGTGTGGCCGGCGACTTCCTAAGCTTCACTCATGGCGCGACTGCTGCTCGGACCGATCGTTCGCGCCGCCCATCGTGACCGCGTCACGGTGTGGGTGGAGACCGACGAACCCTGCGAGGTGACGGTCGGCCCGCAAACGTCGCGGACCGTGACGCTGCTGGGTCACCATTACGCATTCGTCGCCGTGGACGGGCTCGGCACGGCCACGCCGTACACGGTGGCGCTCGACGGCGAGCAGGTGTGGCCGGCGGACGGCGCCGACTTCCCGCCCAGCGTCCTGCGTGCGTTGCCGGATGACCGGCTCCGGCTTGTCTTCGGGTCGTGCCGGACGATCCTGCCGGACGAGAACGGCGATTCGGACCGGATCGATGCACTGCGCGAATGCGCGTTACGCTGCGCCGGCGGCGATTCCGAGGATCTGCCGGACGTGCTCGTTCTGCTCGGTGACCAGGTATACGCTGACGAGGGAGCGCCTGCGACGCGTCGGTTCGTCCGTCGTCGGCGCCGCACCGACGGTCCGGTGGGAGCGCAGACACACACCTTTGCCGAGTTCGCCGCGCTCTACCGGGAAGCGTGGAGCGACCCCGCCGTGCGGTGGCTGCTGTCGACCGTGCCGACGCTGATGATCTTTGACGATCACGAGATCATCGACAACTGGAACACGTCGGAACAGTGGCTCGCCGAGCACCAGGCACAGCCATGGTGGCGGCAACGGCTGACGAACGGCCTGGCCGCATACTGGATCTACCAGCACATGGGGAATCTCCTGCCGGAGGAACGGGAGACGGACGCCGCGTTCGCGGCGCTGTCCGGCGGCGACGAGAGCGTGGCGCTCGACGTCTTCGACACCCGGGCCACGCACGGCGCGCTCGGAACCAAGGGCACACGGTGGAGTTACGTTCGCGCGCTCGGGCCGGCACGGCTGGTCATGCTCGACTCCCGCGACGGCCGGGTGCTCGCCGACGGGCAGCGGCACATGCTCGATGAGGACGGGTGGGAGCTGCTGGAACGCGAGGTGAACGCCGCGGAGCCCTACCTGCTGGTCGGAACGTCGCTGCCGTTGTTGCTGCCTTCTGGCCTGTTCGAATTGGAGCGCCTCGTCACCGCGGCGTGTTCCGGACGGTGGGGGCGCGCCGGCGTCCGTATCGGTGAGGAGATCCGGCAGGCCGCACAGTTCACTCACTGGGCCACCTTCCCGGGCTCGTTCACCCGTGCCCTGCAGGCGCTGCGCACCGCCGGCGACGCGGGCCGCAAGGGCGTGATCGTGCTCTCTGGAGATGTGCATTTCTCCTACGACGCGCGGGTGAGCTCGTGGGCGGACGGGACCACGCCGCGTTCACCCACCCATCAGCTCGTGTCCTCCCCGCTCTGCCACGATCTGCACGGCAGCATCATCGGGGGCGTGCGTGCCCTGGTGTCGCGGCCGGGCAGATTCATCGGCCGGCTGGCGGCGCGTGCCGCGGGTCGGCGGCGGTCAGCGTTGCGGTGGACGATCGAGTCGGGGCCCTGGTTGCACAACGTCATCAGCACGCTCGACCTCGGTCCCGACGGCGCCAGTGTGCGCGTCGAGTGCACTCGCACGGGCGGCCGCCAAGGGGAGCGCTTGGAAACGGTCGCGGAGCACCTGCTGACCTGAGGTCCACGGCACGAGACGCCGACGGACAGCCCGATGGGTCGAGCGCCGAGGTTATGGTGATGAGTACAGTCGGCGGCGACGAGCAGGCGATGACATGGACCACGTTGTTGTTGCGGGTCTACGGGTCGCGTATGTGCGCTCCGGCGCCGGCCCGCCGCTGGTGCTGCTGCATGGCGGGTTGAGTGACAGCCGTGCGTGGTCGGCGCAGATCGACGAGCTGTCGGATGAGTTCACGGTGGTGGCGTGGGACGCGCCTGGGTGCGGCCAGTCGTCGGACCCGCCCGAAGGTTTCGGATTGCCGGAGTATGCCGACTGCGTGGCAGGCCTGATCGATGCGCTGGACCTCGGCCGGCCACATGTGCTGGGGCTGTCCTTCGGTGGCGGACTTGCGCTGGAGCTGTACCGTCGGCACCCGATGGTGCCGAGGAGCCTGGTGCTGGCGTCGGCGTATGCCGGATGGGCAGGGTCGCTTCCGCCGCAAGAAGTCGAGCGGCGGCTCAACCGGGCGGTCAGCGATGCCGAGAAGCCTCCTGAGGAGTGGGCGGCCAGCTACCTGCCCAGCCTGTTCACCGAGTCCGCGTCTCCGGAACTGCTCGACCGTGTGATGACGATGATGCTCGACACCCGGCCGGCGGGGATGCTGGCGATGTTGCGCGGATTCGCCGAGGCCGACCTGCGTGACGTGTTGCCGCAGATCAGGGTTCCGACGCTGCTGCTGTACGGCGGCGCGGACCAACGATCGCCCGTGCGCGTCGGCGAGGACCTGCACGCCGAGATCCCGTCGTCCCGGCTCGTCGTCATGCCCGGCGTCGGCCACGACAGCGCGATGGAGGCGCCAGAGCTCTTCAACGCCGAAGTCCGCGGGTTCCTTCGGTCGATACGGACGTGACCGCAGCCGTGATCGCCGTCTGAACAGGGGCTTCCGTGCGGCGGCCGCACCGCCACCGCGGCTTCTTGAGCGTTGGTTGCGCTGAAGTCCTGCGATCGGGGGCCTATGCGCAACGGACGCTCAAGAAGCGAGTGGGCGAACGGCCCGCGAGTCCACGCCTCGTCGCCCTCGTCGCCCTCGTCGCCCTCGTCGCCTCGTCGCCCCCGTCGCCGTCGCCGTCGTCGACTCCATGTGTCCGACCTGATCGCTACCGTCTCTGTCTGGCTCTCGGGGGCGGGGGCCGGAAACAAGGGGTGGGCGGCTGTTCGAAGGCGGCCGTCGTACTGGTAGGGGAGGCCGCTCCCGGTGTGACCTGGGGCGGGCCGGGCGACACCGAGGGACGGATGCCGATGTGGTTGGGTCAGAACGTCGAAACGAAGGCGTCCGTGTGGGCGCAGCGCGCGGAGCCGCTGTTGATCATCGCGGCGCTGGCCTTTCTCGGCGCGTATGCCTGGCCCATCATCGATCCCGCGATCTCGGACGAGACCAAGTCGCTCTGCGCGTCGGTGGTGTGGCTGACATGGGCCTTGTTCGTCGTCGATTACGGCACCCGGTTATTCATCGCCAAGGACCGGTGGGCATTCGTCCGGCGCAATGCACTCGAGCTGGCGACGGTGGTGTTGCCGATGTTCCGGCCGTTGCGTCTGGTGCGCCTTCTCGTCGTGCTCGAGTATGTGCAGCGCCGAGCGATGAGCGTTCGTATCAAGGCGGGCACGTATCTCGCGACCGGCGGGGCGTTGCTCGTCTTCGTCGGCGGGCTGGCCATCACCGACGCGGAACGCGGACATCCGGACGCGCTCATCGCGAACGTCGGCGACGGATGGTGGTGGGCGTTCGTCTCCATGACGACGGTCGGATACGGCGACATGTACCCCGTGACGACGACGGGACGGCTGGTGGCGACCGTGCTCATGCTGGCCGGCATCGCGGTGCTGGGCAGCGTCACCGGGATGGTCGCGTCCTGGGTGCTCGAGCAGGTGAAGGCCACGAACGACGACCACGAACGTGCCTCGTGACCTTCGCCCCTACCTGTGGGCGGCATCACTGGTCAATCTGGAAGGTCTCGCGAGTAGCGGCGTCGGGTCACCGATGAGGGGGAGTAACGATGGGTGGAGACATACCTGGTGCGGCTCCGGTTCCGCCGCCACCGCCGCCACCGGAGCAGCATGTGCAGCAGACGAGGAAGACGCCGGTGGCGGCCGGTGAAGAGCGAGGCCGGCGATGGTTCTGGCCGTCGATCGTGGTCGTGGCGGCAGTGGTGGGCGCCGGCCTCGGTTATGGGATCCGCATGATTGCCGAGCCGGACTACACGGAGACGGACGAGTACGCCGCGGCGCAGGCCGAGTTCGATGATCGTGAAGCGGCGCTGGAGGAACGTGGTCTGGAACTCGACCAGACGGCGGATGAGCTGGAGGACTTCCGCGACGAGGTCGATAGCCTGGATCAGCGCGCCGGTGAGCTCGACGAACGCGAATCCGAGCTGGACGAACGGTCCGAGAAACTCGATAGCCGCGCGGAGGAGCTGGAAACTCAGGCTGAGGAGCTGGAAACCCGTGCGGGGGAGCTTGACCAGCGGGAAGAAGACATCGCGGCGACCGAGTTGGAGATCGAAGAGAACACGATCCCCGGCGCCGGTGTCTTCTTGGTCGGCGAGGACATCGAACCTGGTCGATACCGGGGTGACGGCGGCGACGGCTGCTACTGGGCGCGCCTGGCCGGCACCAGCGGTGAACTCGACGACATCATCGCGAACGACTTGCCCGCAGGTCCCACGGTGGTGACGATCAGTGAGTCTGACGTGGCTTTCGAGACGACACGCTGCGGGGAGTGGGTCCGCATCGACTGACGGGTCAACCGAGCGACGAGCGGCGGTGATGTACAGCGCCGCACGGCTGCGCAAAGATAGTGGGCATGGAGCATGAACCGCGGAACCTCGACGCTGTGTTGTCGTCTTTCGACGATTTGTGGATGCCGAGGATCGTCACCCAGGTCAACAACTACGACGTGCGGGTCGCCAAGGTGCAGGGAGACTTCGTCTGGCACGTGCACGAGGACACCGACGAGTTCTTCCTTGTGCTCGACGGCGAGCTCACCATCGGGCTCAGGTCCGCCGACGGTGAGGAGAGCGCCGTGCATATGAAGCGGGGCGACGTGTTCGTCGTTCCGAAGGGGACCGAGCACCGGCCGTCGTCGCCGGCGGGTGCATCGATCCTGCTGTTCGAGCCGGCCGGGACGGTGAACACCGGCGACCGCCATGAGGACATCCCGGACTACATCACGACTACCGTCGGTCGCGACCTGAGTTCCTAGGCGCGCAGCGCTGCGCCGGGTGAGCTGGTGTTGTGTAATAGATGAGCAATGTCGCTCGTCTATTGATCGTACAGTCCGACTTGCCCTTGGGCTGGCAGCTACCTCAGGTGCGAGCCGATGGGGCCGTCAGGTGAGGTCCCAGAGCAGGCGATAGTAGGCGATGCGTTCTGGATCCGGCTCGACGCCGTACGCCTCGTAGACGACGTGCTCGTAACCGGGGCCGTAGTTCCACTCGGTGCTCCAGGCGCCCACGGTGAGGTCGGCCCAGCGATCGGCGGTGCCGAGGTTGTCGAGGTCCACATGCGCGGCGAACGTGCCGTCGTCGTGCAGCATCGTGTTCGGCGCGCACGCGTCGCCGTGGCAGACGACCATCCGGTCGACGGGTGGCGGGCTGGCGACGCGCGCCTCCGGATCGGTGACACCGGGGTATCGGTCCAGAGAGAACCGGTCGGCGAGACCTGCGTCGTCGGTGAGACTCGCGCGGGCACGGGCGAGGCGCGCGTCGACGCTCCAGTCGAACGGGCAATCGTCGACCGGCAGCGCGTCGTGGAGGATGCGCAGCCCGTGGCCGATCGCGGTCGCGGCGGTCTTCGGGTCGGCGGCCCATCGAGGGTCGACGGCGGACCGGCCGGCGACCGCCGAGGTGACCAGCCACGCACCGTCGTCGTCGGAACCGAAGTCGAGGACGTGCGGGACCTGGATCCATCGCTGTGCCCAGGAGAGTCGCTCCGCCTCGGCGGCGAGGTCGAGGTGAGGGTTCTCCGCGGCCACCCACTTGACGTACCGCGTGGTGCCGCGCCCGTTGTCGAGCCGAAACGTCAATCCCCCGACCTGGTTCTTCCACACGGGTGTGATCGTGTCGCCGCCGGCGAGCGCGACGACCACGTCCGGCGTCGTGATCGACTCGAGTTCGGCTGCTTCCGGGCTGATCGGGCGGCTCACCTCCGCGATCCTTCCAGATGCTCTGCGGCCCTCGCGAGCGAATTCGACCGTGCTTTGAGTGGCGCTAGCTGTGTCGCGCCGATCGACGCTTGGGAGGGAGAGGGTGTGTTGTTCGTAGTGTGAGGAAACCGAACAATGCCGTTCGCAGCGTTGGTTGTGTCTCCCTAGGACCAGAGGCGGTCGACCGGCATGACGTGGATGCGGTCGTCGTAGGTGTAAGAGCGCTCGCCGAGATAGAATGCGACACCAGCACAGAATGCGTCTCCGATCACGTCCCTGAGCTTGCGAAGCGGACGTAGGTGTTCGCCGGGGACTCGTCCTGATGCCTTGACTTCGAATGCGATGACTGCGCCGTCGTCCCGTTCGATGATGAGGTCGACTTCGTCTTCGTCTCGGGTACGCCAATGACCGAGGCCGGTGATCCCGTCGAGCCAGGATGCTTGGCGTTGCAGCTCGCCGACCACGAATGTCTCGAGCAAGTGCCCGAACTCTGTCATTGAGGTTGGGTCTCGGCGTGCCAGCTTTTCGGGTGTCAGGCGTAGGAGGCGGGCGGCGACGCCGGAATCGATGACGTGTAGCTTCGGCGATGCTGCAGTGCGTGATGTCAGGGTTTTGTCCCAAGCAGGGAGCCGTTGGATTAGGAAGACCCGTTCGAGTAGTCGCGTATAGCCGTCGGCCGTGCGATCGTCAAGGCCGACGTCATTGGCGGCTCGGGTGATGTTCAGGATCTGGGCCGTCTGTCCCGCGAGGCGGCTGAGCAGGCGTGGGAGTACCGCGGCTTGCTGGATCCGCGCCAGCTCGTGTACGTCGCGTTCGAGTGTGAGGCGGATGTAGTCATCGAACCAACGATTGCGGGCGGCAGGCGACCTGCGCGCTAAGGCGGGCGGGAAGCCGCCTTGGACGATCCGCTGGATGTAGTCGTCTCTTGACGTTGTAGACACGGGGGCCGCGACCGTGTTCGTGGGATCCTTGAACAGGTCATCGATGAGATCTTCAGACATTCCTGTGATCTCGCCCTGAGAAAGTGGATAGATCGCGATCCGATGTAGGCGTCCGGTCAGGGCTTGGGCGGCAGCAGGGAGGGCATCGTGACGAGTGGATCCGGTTAAGAGGAACCTGCCAGGGCGCCCGTCGCGATTTAGTTCGGCTTTGATGGCGTCTAAAACCAGCGGAGCCTTCTGGTACTCGTCGACACACACGGGTGCAGGCTCGCCCATGAACGTAGCGGGATCGATGCTCACCGCCTCCTGTGTCGCGGGATCATCGAGATCGAGGACACCGACCCCGTGCGCATCGGCCAGACCTCTCAGCAATGTTGACTTGCCTACGGAGCGTGGTCCTTCGAGCAGGATGACGGGTTCGTCCTCCATGCGCGACTGAACCACGGCAACTAGGCGGCGAGGGATGACGCTGGTGGACTGCTCGATCATGTGTGCACTCTACCAGCACTCTTGCGGATCTGGAGCGGTATTTCTTGCGGATTTTGACGACCAGTTCTTGCGGATTTTGACGGCCTGGCTCTGCGGATCTGGAGCAAGTGTCCTTCGCGAGGCGTGTTGCGGGGATCTCATGCGGTGCGAAGCGGCTGTCCCATCAACCACACGCCGGAAGGACACCAATGCACGAGCGGATGTGAACGAGAGACAAGCCGTCACGCGCACGGTACGTGGCCGGAGGAGTCGTCGTGGCCCGTGACCCGGTCGATGAGCAGCCAGCCGTCGTACCAGACCAGCTCGTAGTCCAGCGACCAGTAGGTGCAGGTCTCTCCCTCCGGGCCGTAGCCGGGGGCCTGGAGGCTGACGAACTCCAGCCAGACGTGGGCGCCGTCGGCGGTCTCCTCGACGGTGTGTACCTCGAACCCGAAGTCGTAGCTGGTCTCCACGCCGGCGGCGAACTCGTCGACGGACATGTTGCCTTGCAGCCGCGGGGAGAGCTGATCGAACGCGAGCCCGTAGTCGCGCTGTTGATGCCGTCGAAGTAGCTGCCCAGCGTTGCGGCGACGGCGTTGTGCAGGTCGTCGGTCGCTCCGATGTCCGGTGTCTCGGCCTCTTCCGGGCCGAGGGGCTGGCTGCAGTCGGCGGGTGCCGGCGGAGCGAGCAGGTCCGGGTTCTCCAGGTGCTCGGCGAGAACGTCGGCGCGGATCGCGTAGCCGAGCCCTTCGGCCTCGCTGTCCTTGGCGACGAGCATCCCGACGACGTCGCCGTCCGCGCGGACGACGGGGCCGCCGGAGTTGCCCGGGTTGACGCTGACGTCGAGCTGGAAGTTCGGCCACAGGGCGTCGTCGACGCGGGAGGTGGTGCCGGTGGTGAGCGTCAGCGGGTCGCCCAGCGGGTGGCCGATCACCGCGAGCGACTCGCCGGCGACGGTCGGTGACTCGGTGATGTCGAAGACGTGTCCGTCCATGCTGCCGCGGATTTCGAGGAGCGCGGTGTCCGTGCCGAGGTCCACCCCGACGACGGACGCCTGGTGTGCGGCTCCGTCGTCCTTCATGACGGCGACGGAGGCCGCACCGTCGACGACGTGGGCCGCCGTCAGCACCCGGTCGTCGCCGACCAGGAACGCCGAGCCCACACCGGTGCCGTCGCAGGTGGTGGCGTGGACCATGGTGACGCCGCTGGCGACCTGGTCGTAGAGCGCGGCGAAGTCCTGCGGGCCGGGTGTTTCGGTGGCGGTCGGCGGCGTCGTGGGCGTCGGCGAACCTCCGGTCGATTGCGGGGTCGCGTCTGCGGCGGACGGTGTGCTCGGTCTCGTCCGGTGCCGCCGGTGAGGTCTGATCGAGGACGGCGGGTTCACGTTGCGAATCGGCGCTCGTCGTCGGCCCGTCGTCGTCGTTGATCAGCACGTAGGCGACCGCAGCGCCGCTTCCCAAGACGAGGACCGAGAGCACGATGATCGCGAGCATCGCCGGGCGCGACGTGCGGCGCACCGGTTGGGATGGTGCGGAGGCGGCCTGCTTCTGGGTGCCGCACGTCGGACAGAAGTTCGCGTTGTCGCCGATCGGCGAACCACACTGAGTGCAGTACATAGCCGTCCCCCTCTAACGACCTCTACTCAAGGTGGCACAGAAGGGGCGTATCGGATAGATCTTGCTGCAATGTCCGGGATCGACGTGGATGCCGGATTCCGAGCGGGGAACGCCTCAATCGCGCCGCTAAACTACCTAATCTGCCAACGGATTAGGTAGTTTAGCGAGATCTTTGGTTAGTTTCCGCACTACACGCGGGTCTCTCGATGTCCGTCTGCGGTAGCCCACATACGAGCGAGCCGGGGGCCCGTCCGGGTCGCATCCCGAACCGGAGCTCCAGGTAGGTGCGGGGCAGGTTGGCTGTCCGTGGTCCGCTATCGTCATGGCGGTGAACGCGGCATCCGGGTGCGCCAATGCGGTGCTGGTTGCCGGAGTGGGCACGATCGATGACCTGAGGTGGTCGGCCGCGTCGAGCCAATGGGTGAAGGAGACCGCTGGGTGACTGCAGTACTGATCGCGGCAGCCGTGGGTCTGGTGGTCTCGATTCTCGGAACTCGGGTAGCGATCCAGGTGCTCGTCCGGCGTGGCTTCGGCCAGCCGATCCGGGACGAACTCTCGGCGAGTCATCAGGTCAAGCGTGGCACGCCCACGATGGGTGGGTTGGTGATCGTCCTGGCGGCGGTGATCGGCTACGCCGCGGCCCACCTGGTCCGCTGGTACGAGCCGTCGGTCTCGGCGTTGCTCGTGCTCGGCCTGATGGCCGGGCTGGGTTTGGTCGGCTTCCTCGACGACTACATCAAGATCTTCAAACAGCGGAGTCTGGGCCTGCGCAGCCGGGCGAAGATGGCCGGACAGGTGGCCGTAGCGCTCGCATTCGCGCTGCTCGCGATCCGGTTCGAGAACGACGAGTCGTTGACCCCGGCGTCGCAGGCCGTATCGTTCTTGCGCGACACGCCGATCGTTCTGCCAGCCGCGCTGTTCGTGGTGTGGGCGCTGCTGATCATCTCCGGTACCTCGAACGCGGTGAATCTGACCGACGGGCTGGACGGCCTGGCCACCGGTGTGTCGGTCATGGTGTTCGGCGCCTACACGCTCATCGGGATCTGGCAGTTCAACCAGAGCTGCGACACCGTGCCGGTACCGGCATGCTACGACGTGCGCGACCCGTACG
This sequence comes from Phytoactinopolyspora halotolerans, assembly GCF_010550675.1. GTDB lineage: Bacteria > Actinomycetota > Actinomycetes > Jiangellales > Jiangellaceae > Phytoactinopolyspora > Phytoactinopolyspora halotolerans. Next base: position 27,215 of record NZ_JAAGOA010000037.1, read on the forward strand.
ACCTGGCCGTCGTGGCAGCTGCGCTGGTGGGCGCATGCTTCGGATTCCTGTGGTGGAACGCACCACCTGCCAAGATCATCATGGGCGACACCGGGGCACTCGGGCTCGGCGGAGCCATGGCCGGGCTGGCCATCACAACCCGCACCGAGCTGCTGTTGGTCATTCTCGGCGGGCTGTTCGCGGCCGTCACGATGTCGGTGGTACTGCAGGTCGGCTACTTCAAGCTGACCGGCGGACGACGCCTGTTCCGGATGACGCCACTCCATCACCATTTCGAGCTCAAGGGCTGGAGCGAGGTCACGATCGTCGTCCGCTTCTGGATCGTGGCCGGCATCTGCGTCGCCACGGGGCTCGGCATCTTCTATGCGCAGTGGGTTGTCGGCACGTGATTGCGGCGGGGCCGCGCTAGGCCTGAAGCGTGGCGCCCACGACTCTTTCGTCGTCAGCATCTGCTCCTCGCCAGCGCGGATGAGGAGCTTGCGGATGCGTTCGTACCGGTGCTGTGGGCTTAACTGCCTGAGCACTCGCAGTGCGTCGGTATCGTCGGTCGCTATGGTGTAGCCGCGATGGACAGCGATGGCTATGCACGCTGCTTCGCCCGCGCCGAGAGGCGACACAAGTTCGAGCGTCGGGTCTGGTGTATGGGCTGTGAGCTGTGCGAACTGTGTTCATTCCGCAGCCGTCGTGTCGGTGATGGTCACGGTATCGTCGGCTGCCGTGTCAACGACTGTCGGCGTTTAGACCAGCACGCCCGTCTGCTCGTATTCGGCCGTCTCACGTCGCTCGAGCGACGTCGGACCGAAGCCTTGTTCCTCCATGATTCTCCGGGGAAGCTCAGGCGTCGGCCAGGATCGGGATGCGTGCGCCGCGGTAGCGACCGTGCATGCGGGCCCGGCGTCGCGTCGGAGCGGCTTTCGCGCCCCGGGTCCCCCAGCCGGACGAGCGCAGCTTGAACAACGCGTGGATCATCGCTGGGCGCAGAACCAGCAAGTGGATCAGGACGAGCGACGGAGTTCCGAGCAGCCAGATCGACCACCGCTGGACGGCAGTCATCTGCGGACGTCCCACCGCGTACTTGAGATTGAGCATCCAGCACGCCACGGTCCAGTACGCGAGGAACTGCCATGCCAGCGGGTGGCCGAGCAGGGGCGCCACGACGAGCGTCATCATGAGCGAAACGGGCACGATGACCGACAGAACGGCGTAGAACGCACTCCACAACATCGGGACTGTGGGCAGGTGCGCAATCTCCCAGAGCGTGTAGCGCCAGTGCGACGAAGACCAGCGGACCCGTTGCCGATACAGCTGCTTTATCCGGGTCGGCATGTCGGTGTGGACGACGGCGTCGGCCACTGAGACGACATTCCCGCGCAACATCGCGTAGTGCGTCAGGCGGCGGTCGTCGCCGTGGCTCTGCGCGGCCGAGACGTAGTCATCCAGATTGTCCAGCACGACCCCGGCGCGGTACAACGACAACGCGCCCGAGCACGTCGTGATGCTGCCCAGCCGGGACCGCGCGGCGCGGTAGGTCAGGCAGATTGAGGTGATTTCCAGGTCGATCAGCCGTGCTAGCCAGCTCGACCGGTTCCGGGTCAGCGGGAGCCCCGTGGCGGCCTGCACGTCGGAATCGGACATGGCTTGCAAGAGGCGCTGCACGGCGTAGCGATCAACGGTGCAATCAGAGTCGACCGTCAGGACGAAATCGGCACCTGTATCCGTGCGCAACGCGTGAGCCTGGGCCTTGCGCTTGCCACCGTTGGGCTGGCGGTACCAGAACACCCGTGGATGCTCGAACTCCGGGATCGGGTGGTGGGAGCCATCGTCGACGACGTGGATCTCGTCGGGAGGCCGCGTGCCCGACAGCAGAGACCGGATCGTTTCGTGCAACGCATCCGGGTCCTCGTTGAACGCGGGGATGACGGCGACAACCTTGCCGTCGGCCATGGGCCGGTGACTGTAGCGCCGACCAGGCACGGCCACCGAGAAGGTAATCACCAGCAGCACGATCGTGGGGAATACGGTGTTGAGGTTGAACGACGGCTCGCTGTGAAACCGGTAGAACCCGATCCACATAGTGACGGCGAGCGCCGCAACGACGCCCGCCGCCACTAGCGTGCGCTGGCCGTCAGCCGCGTGTCGAGCCACACTGCTTCCTGGTGGCCGCAAGGAACACGAACAGCCCGGTGAGCATGGCCGCGCACGCCACAGCCGTGATCACTGTCGGTAGGCCGACCATGTGCCCACCGACTAGCTGCGTGTCTGGGCACGCTGCTTGCGGGTGACAAGCCGGTACAGGAACAGACCGGTCAGCATGAATGCGACCGCGATGGTGATGACGGTCGGAAGGCCGATGGCGTGCCCGCCGAGCAGCAAGCCGCCGGCGCCGGTGGCGGCCAGGCCGTCGTCGTACATATCTCCTCCATCGGGGGATGGTTGGAATGGGAGGGATCGCGACCCCCTCGCGCGACCCCTGGAAGACTCTAGACGATTTTCATCTAGATGAGAACAGTCTAGACATATATCACATAGACGAAGTTGGGCTAGACGGTTTTCTGCTGTCGTATCCTTGGGTGGTCGATCGACAGCGTCCCGAGTATGAACGGCTGCGCACCGTCCTGCGCGAGCTGCGGCGCGAGGCCGGGTTGAACCAGACCGAGCTGGCCGAACGGTTGCGTGTGCGGCAGGAATGGGTCAGCCGCTACGAGGTCGGGGAGCGTCGGCTCGATGTCATCGAGCTGGTGGACGTCGCCAATGCGCTTGGCGTCACGCTCGACGACATCCTGGAGAGGGCCAGCATACGTCACGGCTGATCACCTTGGGTGCTGCGCTGTGCGCTGTCCCTGTCGTCGTCGACGGTCGTGTCGCCGGCGAGGCCAACGACGGCGGACGACACGTCCCGGTGCAGCAGGGTCAGTGCGCTTCGTAGGTCCCGTAGTGCGGCAAGCGCGCCCTCCAGGTGTGTGTAGGCGTCGTCGAGCTCGGACAGGATGAGCTCTAGGCGCCTGGCTATCGGTTCGCCATCGTCGCCCTGTGTGGCTTGCGGCGAGGCGCTCGATGCCTCGCCGCCCTCGATCGGTTGCATACCGCAGCTCCCCCTTCAGCGGTCGATCGCTTCGCCCGCGCGCACGGTCCATCAAAGACAACTTGCAGCTGAACGCCACGCCAGCGACGCGGCCGCTGGACGAAGACATCGGACAAAGCGGTCCCACAGTAGATGCGACCTGGGACAGAACAGAGATGTCGTGCTTCGGAGGGTGTTCAGGCCCCCGTAAGTTGGTGATCAGTTTTTCGAATGTTGTCGCCTTAACCGGTTCCATGCACGGGAGATTGCTCTGACGACGGTGGACCGGTCGCGGGGACAGCGACGCAGCGCGGTACGTCATGAGGCGCGTGCGCTGTCGCAAACAGGTAGCCGCCCGATATGCGGCGACTGAGTGCGGTCGACGCGAGGGTTACAGTCGTCGAGGCAACTGCACTAGCATCTGCTGCCGAGCCGTGGAATGTCGGCACTGAGCAGCCGATCGTTGGGGTCAGTGACGGGTGGTCGTCCGGGTTCCAGAAGGCCAGGTAGGGTCGGAGTGATCTATCGGTGGCGGCTGCGTCGTGGAGAGCCCGGTCGATGCCGTTAGTCGTCACTCCAGGCTCGCCCGTCGTGACGGTTAAGATTCCTAAGGACGCTGTTTCGTTGTCAGTCGCCACTTGCACAACAGGTGTCCGGAGGCCTCCCTCTGCTTGACTCTGATCGAGTGCGGCAGAGACCGCCGTGTTTACAGTGCAGTCGACTATGACGTCTGCACTCTTGGTGCCTTCTTGGAGTGATGTTTGCGCGAAACTCTGTACAGGCGTCACGTTCGCCCGCGAAGAGATTGCTCGTAGGCGGTCGGCGAGCGCATCGACCTTGGGTCGGCCCACGTCGAGTTCCGTGAAGTTCTGACGCACGAGCAGTCCGCTGGTCACGTAGCTCGGGTCTCGCAGGGTTATCGATTCGACACCGGCTCGCACGAGGTGTTCTGCTATCCACGAGCCAAGGGCTCCGCATCCCCAAAGCTCCACGCTCCTTGCTGCGAACCAACTCACGGGACGAACGTGATCGCGGCGAGTGGACACGTTCGGGCGGACGTCGTCGATGTACGTCCATTCAACGCTGGGCTCGTGGTCGGCGGGAGGTGTATCGGATCTGTGTCGTTGCCGCGCGCTTTCGACGGCCTTGGCGACGGCGGGCTGGGGAAGGCGCCAGCCAATGAGGTGGAACCGCGCCTCACCGGTGAGATGTCGGTTCGGTACCGCCATGATGACGTGTAGGTACTGATCGCGTGTGAGTGACCGTGCTGTCTTCGAGACCACATTGAAGAACTGCTTGCGTTGATTCCGGGAATCTTGCGCACGAATGGTTGCGGCGAGATCAGAGAGGTAGTGCCCGCCTCCACGCGGCATGGTGTCTGAGAGGACAACCAAGATGCCGGGAAAGGTATCACTTGGCCGTTGGAGGCCAGGACGTTCCCACGCGATGACGTCGAGGCGATGGTCGCTGCGTTGGCGCATGGTGAGCTTTGAGATTCGGAAGCCGTCGGACAGGTCAGCGAGCTGCTCTGCAACGACTACGGTCGGCGCGCCCGGAGTTCGATGGAAGACGCCCCCGACAGGGTGGAAGAGTGCGGTGGCCGCGTCGAACCTGTCGGCGATCGCGTCAGCGAACCAGTCCCACAGACGTTGTAGGTATCCACGCATCCCTCCGTGTGGATCCCACTCGGCAGCGGGGTCGAGATAGAGGCATAAGCGAGTGCCCTGAAGTACGTGTGGATAGTCGTCCCAGCGATGATGGTCGACGAGCGCTTGTGGCGGTACCCATGGGTACTCCTTGGGGATCTGGACGTACAAGCGCTCGAGCGATTCCACCGGGAGGCCACCGTCGACCTTCGCGAAGGTGTCCGTCGCTAGGTCGACGGCGACGACCAGTGCAGCATCATCTTCTATGCATTCGACGACGGAGACTGAGTCGGGCGAGGAGAGCTGATCGAGTTCGCCGAGAGCACGAAACTGGTACTCCGTCAGGCCTGTCTCGTTCATCACGCGGTCATCCAGCCCGGCCCGATCGGGAACTTGCAATTCCCAACGCCGGGACGGCGGCTGCGTATGGGTTTGCAGACGTGCTGGCCTGCTTACCTACGGGCGGGTCAAACTTTTCACCGAACAACTTTTGCCATGCGATTGCGGACTTCGAAGGGTCCGTTTGGTCATAGGCGCTGCGCATGTCGGCGGCAATCGTATGGATGCGGTCGCGGAAGTTGCGATACGTCTCGTCAGTCCACCTTTCGTGGAAGTCGGTGCCGTCGTCACTGGGGTTGGCTAGGAAAGGCCTGGTATCTCCCTGCGCTTGTAGAAATCGGTCGAGATCTTCCACGATATTCACGAGCGCGGTAGGAGTGTTGCTGTAGCGGCCCGGGGTGATCGCATTTAGCTCGGTCACCTGGAGTCCAAGGAGAGTGGTGAGAACGACCGATTTCACGCCGTTGAAGCTCCCACGTTCACGCTTGAGGTACTTCATCAGGCGCACGACCTTGCGGAACTGCTTGTTCGTGAGTTCGTCACGGCGCCTCACCCAGTTGGTGAATCCTTGGGGGTCAGTCGAACCGAGGGCGGGCTCCCATTTGTCTTCATCACGGTTGACTATCACGCGTCTTCCGCTTGGGAGTGTGATGAATGGAACGATGTCGAGGTGGCAGCCGATGCCCTCCTCAGGTGCGTATTTCAGCCAGACGCAACGGCACTTCCTTCCGTGATCCTGCTTGGAATAGGTCGAGTGGCGATGGAGCGCGTTGTATACCGCGTCGATATAGGCGGTCGGCCGCCAGTTCTCCTGGTGAGACATCGCAAGGAGGAAATCCGCATCGAAATCACCGTTGGTCGTAGGCTTGATGATCAGCTTGTGGGGCCATGAGCCCTGGGGGAACTTGCTCGTGATCATCGTGCCAATTTCCGTGTCCGCGACGAGAGCGTTGTAGACGGCGTCTACACGGCTCTCCAATTTGCCGATACGGCTCTGGTTCAGGTTGACCTCATCGTTGAGGAACGTCTTGAAGTATTCCGCGTGCTGCATGTCAGTTGATCTCCAATGCTGGTTGGTATATGCCCTCGACGCGGTCGTAGAGGACGAGCTGAGGATGGATGTCGAGGGTCACCGCTCGTCCAAGCGAAATACATGCGGACAGCGGTGCTGCTCCGAGTACGTGTACGCGGCGGACGTGCTTGCGGTGGTGTTCGATATCGGCCAGGACGTCCCGGAAAGCACGTTCAGCCGACTTGAGTGAGTCCGGTGTACCGATGACGTCGTAGTGCGCAGTCGTGTCGGCCATTGGGCTGATGCGATAGGCCGTGTAGCCGGTGAGCGGTTGCGGGATCTCAGTGATGTGCACGGTTGCGGAGAGAGAAAGGACCAGCACGATGTCCTCGGAGTCGTCGCCGTTGACGGTCTCCCAAGCGAAGCGTGTGTTCAGGTTGCCGGATGGCCACGACCATCCTTCGGTGCTGCGGTGTCGCTGGTAGATGTCGACGTCGAGCTTGTCGCCGATTAGAGTGCCGAGGTATACCAGCAGCGGCCATCGTGCCAAGCTGAACACACTGAGGTGCTGAATCGTGCCGTCCTCGACAGCGGGAGCGAACTGGCGGCGGACAAACTGGTCGATAATCCGCCTGCAGCTCGCGTAGTAGTCGCCGTTTCCGGCGTTCGGATCTGCGACGTGGCGGAGATCGATCTCCAAGCCTGTCCGGTCGGGGCTCAACGGGAACTTGGCGTATCGGTTCGCATGTAGCACGGTAGCAGCGGCCATGCTTCGGTCGACATGGACCTTGCTGTCGCCGATGCTGCCTTGCATTCGCAAGATCGTTGTGGAGTTGGCGGGCGGGACCGACAACAGCTGCTCAATCCTGCCCTCATGCTTGCGCTTGATCTCTCGAAGGCGCTGAACTGTTAAGACGTCGAGATTCGTAGCTATGTCAAGGTCATCGTGGCACGTGCCACATAACAACAGGAGGTTGTCCGCCTCGTCACGTTGCTCAAGCGGCAGTGGATCGTCGCCTCTCGGGGAGCGAGTGCTCGTCGAGCGTCCTACTATGTGGGCCCGCTCACCCAACGGGACCGATTTCCAGGTAACTGACGAGGTGAGGATGTCGCGGTAACAGACCGCGCAGCGACCGCCGCTCCGTACAAGGAGGAGTCTTGTTGCGTGTTCAGAGATCATCTCGACTCCATCATGAGCGCTGGCTCTGACAAGGTTCGGAGCTCGGCGAGGGCCCTATCGCGCCGCGAGGGTGTGGGTTTCATCTGGCCGCGGCCCGTCGCTGGACAGAGCGGCACGCAGTGCAGCTCGCCCAGGTCATCCTGTCGACGATTCGTATACAGCCCGTCGTGTGGTCCGCCGCGCCGGTCTGTGGCGAGGAAGACGTGCACTTGGCTGGCTGATGAGGCAGCGGGCGTGTTCACCTGGGGCATCTCGTTTCCCATCTCTGCTTGCCGCGTTCTGCGGCGGACAGGCTCAACCGTGGCCTAGAGAGGCGAGGCTTGAGAACACAATCACCGTTAAGGGGGCTTAACAGAGACTCGAATGGCTCGGCCGAGCATAAGATGGCATCGTACGCGAGACGGCCGTGTTCACGGGAGGAGGCCGAGTGTGCAGCAGACTGCATCGACGCTGACGATGCAAGACATCGCTGACCTTGCGCATGTTAGTCGTCAGGCAGTCTCTATGTGGCGCAAGCGACCGCGCGTCAAGGGGCGTGATGTGCCATTTCCTCGCGCTGTGGAAGTTATGGACGGCGTTGAGCACTTTGATCGCGATGACGTCGTCGCATGGCTGGAGGAGACAGGCCGGGGGAACAATGCCGAGGTTCGCTACGACGCTCCAGCCGTGGCGATGCCGGAAGGCATGAAGCTGGAAGATCTCGTCGTACTCCTGTGTGTGTACGCCGTCGCAGGTGAACAGCTTGATGGTGCCAGTCGGGACCAGCTTTTAGCGTGGGCGCAAGATGTAGACCCTCAGGACGAGTTTGTACTGCACGAAGTGCGAACATTGCACCCTGGACCGGACGCCCTCCGATATGTCGACGACCTGGTCGAGGCCTCGTACGGACCTGCGGATGCGCTCGCTCGTCTCGACAATGGGCGCTTGAAGCGACAGGCAGCCGAACGTGGCCTCACGGACGACGTGATCAAGATATTGCAGGTGTCGGCGCAGGCATGCCGCACATACCTAGGTACGGACGAGACAGTGCTGATGCACGGCGGCGATCGTGTCCTGACCCTTGCGCTCGCTGGTGACTTTGGCGCCGTGGTACTGCAGGGCGACAACGTGAGAGATCGCGCGCTCCGGCGCCGAGCTGCGATAGCCGACGTCGGAATCACATCGACCGTGACCGGCCCGAGCATCGTAGCTGCCTCGATTGTGCGCCTAGCCGCGGATGATGCTCTCGACCGAGTCGACGGGATCGTCCTCGGTTTGGGGCCGCAAGATGTGGCGATCATTCTTGGCTCGGCGGCTGCTCTGTGCGACAGGCTCCGTGACGAGTCAGAGCGGATGCGTTCGCAGACGCTGCGCGGAGAGAATCTCGCGATGGCTGTCCGCCTCCCACGAGGCTTGTGGCGCGCTGCCCATCGGCAAAGTCTTGGCTTGTGGGTGCTACACGGCGGCAACTTCACACAACGGCCACGGATAGCGGACCTGGCTGCGGTTCCCGACGGCACACTCGACCTGGATGATCTTGCCTCTGACATCGTCGGTGCGCTCGAAAGAACCGACCATAGGGCATTTCGTTACTGCCGGCGTGGAGATCTGAGCTCGATCCTGGCGGGCGCGCCAGTTGTTCCGCGGGGAGCGCGGGCTCTACGGATCGGACAAAGCGACGGAGCGTCCCATGTGGAACGTATCCACGCCGCAACCTTGACTACGAGCACACCGCTCGCCGGTCATGACATCCTCGTGGAGCAGGCGCCTGGGGCGGTCTTATTGCGGCATCGCTCGCTCGGCGAGCTCCGCGACTCCGGTCATATCGTGATGAGGCGTGGGAGCCGAGTCGACACCGGACACGCCGATCCTGAGGGGACGGTAACCGTAGCCTCGGCTGATGGCAACTGGGACAGCGTACGACTTGACCCGTTCGACGCTGAGCGCCATTACCCAAGGGCCACTCGGACCGAGCCTGGCGACGTCGTCTTCATTGAGAAGCCACGACCTAGGGCTCGCGTCGACACTGAAGGAGGTGCCATGGTGGCCTCGCCATCGAGGATCCTCCGCCTTAGAGAAGCGGCGGAAATCGGCCCGTATGCGCTGGCGGCCATAATCAACGAAATGACGTCTGAAGGTAGTGAGTGGGAGACATGGAGCGTGCCGGTCCTATCACGGCCGCAGGCCCAGCGTCTAGACGATGCGCTCCGCGACTCCCAGCTCTACCGCGACGAACTGCGTAGACGCGTAGACGCGACGCGCGATCTGACCCGGGCATTGATCGAAGGCGTAGCCGCGGGCGCGGTCACACTGGACGCTGCACCAACGACAACCGGTATCACCACCAACCAAAGGAAAGCAGGCTGATATGCCGCCACGTAAGAACGGGGTCTCGTCGGGACCATCGACGATGAAGGAACTTAAGGACACACTATGGAAGGCCGCCGACCGGCTCAGGGGTTCTCTCTCGGCGAGCCAGTACAAGGATGTCATCCTTGGCTTGGTCTTCCTCAAATATGTGTCCGACGCGTACGACGAGCGGCGCGAAGCCATCCGGGCCGAGCTGGTCGCAGAAGGTATGGACGACGAGCAGATCGCAGACCTCATTGACGATCCAGAGGAATATCACGGCTACGGCGTGTTCGTCGTCCCGCCAGAGGCCCGCTGGACCTATCTCGCCGAGAACGCGAAGGGCAAGCCGGCCGTCGACGGTGAGCGCGAGAAGAACGTCGGGCAGCTTATCGACGAGGCCATGACCGCCGTCATGAAGGCCAATCCGTCCCTCGACGGCACGCTCCCGCGTCTGTACAACAAGGACAACATCGACCAGCGCCGGCTTGGCGAGCTGCTCGACCTGTTCAATAGCGCCCGGTTCAGCCGACAGGGCGAGTACCGAGCCCGTGATCTGATGGGCGAGGTATACGAGTACTTCCTCGGAAACTTCGCCCGCGCCGAGGGCAAACGAGGCGGCGAGTTCTTCACTCCGCCGAGCGTGGTCAAGGTGATCGTCGAAGTGCTGGAGCCTAGCAACGGTAGGGTCTACGACCCGTGCTGCGGATCGGGTGGCATGTTCGTCCAGACCGAAAAGTTCATCTACGAGCACGAGGGTGACCCGAAGAACGTCTCGATCTATGGCCAGGAATCCATCGAGGAGACTTGGCGGATGGCCAAGATGAACCTTGCCATCCACGGAATCGACCACAAGGGCTTGGGCGCCCGCTGGGGCGACACGTTCGCGCGCGATATCCATCCGGACGTTCAAATGGATTATGTGATGGCGAACCCACCGTTCAACATCAAGCATTGGACCCGCCGCGAGGATGATCCTCGCTGGAAGTACGGCGTACCACCGGCAAACAATGCCAACTATGCCTGGATCCAGCACATCCTGTCCAAGCTCGCGCCTGGCGGCAAAGCGGGCGTTGTCATGGCCAACGGATCGATGTCGTCAAGCTCCAACGGCGAGGGCCAGATCCGCGCCCAGATTGTTGAGGCCGACCTCGTCTCCTGCATGGTCGCGATGCCCACGCAGCTCTTCCGCAGCACTGGTATCCCGGTCTGCCTGTGGTTCTTTGCCAAGGACAAGTCCGCTGGAGCGCAAGGCTCAATCGACCGTACAGGGCAGGTCCTCTTCATCGACGCCCGCGAGATGGGCTACATGGTCGACCGCGCAGAGCGCGCTCTCAGCAACGAAGACATCATCCGTATCGGTGACATCTATCACGCCTGGCGCGGTTCGACTTCAGCGGCGAAAAAGGGAATCGAATACGAGGATGTAGCCGGCTTCTGCAAGTCCGTATCTCTGGCTGATATCAAGGCTGCAGACTACGCCCTCACGCCGGGGCGTTACGTTGGCGCGGCTGATGTCGATGATGACGGCGAACCCATCGACGAGAAGATCGAGCGGCTCACAAAGGAACTGCTAGAAGCCTTCGGCGAGTCAGCACGGCTGGAGGAGAACGTGCGCAATCAGTTGGAGCGTATCTCGTGAGACGCTTCGAAGTCAGCAATCTGGTCGCTCAAGGCATACTGCGCGTTGAGGACGGTAACCACGGAAACGACCGCCCCCGGCCCGGCGAGTTTGTTGAGGACGGTGTGGCATTCATCCGCGCAGCAGACATGACTAGCGGCGTGGTTGACTTTGAGGGTGCCGGAAAGATCAGTACTATGGCACGGAACCGCATTAGAAAAGGCGTCGGCGCTCCGTGCGATGTAATATTATCGCACAAAGGGACGGTCGGACGCGTTGCGGTGGCGCCTGTTGATGCCCCTGATTTTGTCTGTTCGCCGCAGACTACATTCTGGCGCAGTCTAGACCACAATAGGCTCGACCAGCGGTTCTTGCGCTATGTGCTTGAGTCGAATGACTTCCAGCAGCAACTTCAAGTGTTGGCTAACCAGACCGATATGGCTCCATACGTTAGTCTCACTGGCCAGAGGTCGATGCATATTTCAATTCCAGAGATTTGGGAGCAGCAGGCGATTGCGGAGGTGCTGGGCGCGCTCGACGACAAGATCGCCGCCAACGACCGGCTCATACTCATTGCGGATGACCTCGCACAGGCATTGGCGCGGCGGTCGTTTGGTGACTCGGATTCTCGCTTGTCTGATATTGCATTCGTTACAATGGGTTCATCTCCGCCGGGGGAGAGTTACAACGAACACGGTGAGGGCGTGCCTTTCTATCAAGGCGTCCGAGATTTCGGTGTCAGGTTCCCGAGTCGTCGAGTGTGGACGACCGCGCCTGTCCGGGAAGCTAAAGCGAATGACACGTTGCTCAGCGTTCGAGCTCCCGTTGGCCGTACAAACCTTGCCGGCGAGGACCTGTGTGTTGGCCGCGGCCTTGCCGCTCTGCGTTCTCGTTTGGGTCACCCAATGACTCTGTACCATCAGGTCAGGGCAACCGCCTCTATATGGGCTCCCTATGAGGCAGAAGGGACAGTGTTCGGTTCCATAAATAAGAAGCAGCTCGAAGCGATTCGCGTACCGTTCGTCATCGAATCCATGGCGAACGAACTGGAAGAGATGTTGTTTGCGATCGAAGGCCGCATCTCCGCAGCCATTGCTGAAAATGGTCTGCTCGCGGCGACCCGGGACGAGCTGTTGCCGTTGCTGATGTCGGGGAAGGTACGCGTGAAGGACGCGGAGAAGGTCGTGGAGGAGGTGACGTGATGGTCAGCGAGGCCGAGTGGGAGATTATCGCCCTTGAAACGTTCGCAGAGCAGGAGTGGATGCCCACTGCCGGTGCTGAAATCGCTCCGGGAGTCGACGGTGGTCGAACGTCCTGGGAAGATGTCGTTTTGCCCAGCCGCATGTTGCGCAAGTTGGGTGACCTCAACCCGCAGGTTCCGGTGGAGTACCTGGAGCAGGCGCTTGCGGAGATCGTTCAGCCGAAATCGCAGGACGCGATCGCGGAGAACTTCCGATTGCACCAGATCTGTGTGCATGGGTATCGGGGGATTAGCTACGTTGACTCCGACGGCATCGAGCAGAATCCGACGATTCGGTTGGTCGGCCCAGAGGTCGAGGACAATGAACTCTTGGCTGTCAACCAGGTGATTGTGCGCTCGAAGGACGCCGAGCGGCGGTTTGACATCGTGCTCTACCTCAATGGCATGCCAGTGGCGATCGTCGAGCTCAAGAAGGCCGGCTCCCAGCACGCGGACATCGCGGCCGCGCATGCTCAGCTGGACACCTATCTGCGCGAGTTCCCGATGGCGTTCCGCTTCGCCGTGATGACGGTGATCAGCGACGGCATCGTCGCGCGCTACGGAACGCCGTTCACGCCGCTCAACCACTACTCGCCATGGAGGGTGGATGACGAGGGCAAGCCGGTGAGGCTCGGCGAGGCGGCCGGCGATGTGCATCTGGGCACCGAGCTCGAGTTCCTGATCGAGGGTGTGTTCAACCCGGAGCGGTTCCTGCAGTTGCAGCGCAACTTCACGGCGTTCGACGAGGGCGACGTCCTCAAAAAGCGGATCGCGAAGCCGCACCAGTACTTCGCCGTCACGAAGGCAGTCGGCTCAACGGTCGCGGCGGTGGAGAGCAACGGCAAGGCGGGCGTCGTCTGGCACACCCAGGGCTCGGGCAAGTCGATGGAGATGGAACTCTACGCCCACCTTGTCGCCCGTCAGCCCAAGCTGAAGAACCCGACGATCATTGTCGTGACCGACCGCCGCGAGCTGGACGGTCAGCTCCTCGACACGTTTAAGGTGTCGACACTGTTGGGCGAGGACCCGATCGCCGTCACCACTCGCAGCCAGTTGCGCGACGAGCTGACGAACAGGACGACCGGCGGCATCTACTTCACGACTCTGCAGAAGTTCGGTCTCACCGACGAGGAGCGGCAGTCCGGCCTCGACCATCCGCTGCTGTCGAATCGGCGCAACATCATCGTCGTCGTCGACGAAGCCCACCGCAGCCACTACGACGATCTTGACGGTTACGCCCGGCACCTCAAGGATGCGCTGCCCAACGCTGCGCTGATCGCGTTTACCGGCACGCCGATTTCGGAGTCGGACCGTAACACCCGCGAGGTGTTCGGTGATTACGTCGACATCTACGACCTCACCAGGGCTGTGGACGATGGTGCGACCGTCGAGGTGCACTTCGAGCCGCGGCTGATCCAGGTCGGGCTGACGTCCGACGTTAGCGAGGATGATCTCGATAAGGCGGCCGACGAAGCCACGACGGGGCTCGACGACGTCGAGAGGACGCGAATCGAGAAGTCGGTCGCGGTGATCAACGCGGTCTACGGCGCGCCGGCCCGGCTTCAAGCACTGGCAGCAGACATCCTCGAGCATTGGGACACCCGCTCGGAGGAGATGCGCAAGTTCATCGGTACGCCCGGCAAGGCATTCATCGTGGGCGCCACGCGGGAGATCTGTGCCCGGCTGTACGAGGAGATCATCAAGCTTCGGCCGGATTGGCACAACGATGCGGTGGACAAGGGCGTCGTCAAGGTCGTGTACTCCGGGTCGGCCCAGGACGAGATGCCCGTTGCCAAGCACGTGCGGCGGAGCTCGCAGATCAAAGCGATCCAGACCCGGCTCAGGGACGCGGACGACCCGTTGCAGATCGTGATCGTCAAAGACATGATGCTGACGGGCTTCGACGCTCCGCCACTGCACACGCTGTACTTGGACCGTCCGCTCAAGGGCGCGCTGCTCATGCAGACTCTGGCGCGGGTCAACCGGACCTTCGAGGGAAAGCCGAGCGGCTTGCTTGTCGCGTATGCGCCGCTGGCGGAGAACCTAAACCAGGCCCTTGCCGAGTACACCGACACTGACCGTGCCACGAAACCGGTCGGGAAGAACATCGATGAGGCTGTCGAGCTAACGAGAGGTCTGATCTCATCGCTGGATGACCTGTGCTCAGGGTATCCGTGGCGGAAACAGCTTGACGGTGGTCCAAAGTCGTGGATCAAGGCAGCCACAGGCTTGACCAACTATCTCCGCTCGCCAGACACACCGGGCAATCAGCCGGCCGAAGGGGAGGAGACGCTAGCCGACCGGTTCCGCAAGTTGGCTAACCAGCTTTCTCGGGCCTGGGCTCTGTGCGCTGGCAGCGGAGAGTTGCACGATATGCGATCCGAAGCGCGATTCTACGAAGAAGTCCGGGTCTGGATGGGCAAGTTCGATGCCCAGGAACGTCAATCACAGGGCCGCCCCGTCCCAGAAGAGATCCAGCGGATGCTCTCGGCGTTGGTAGCAACGTCGACCGCATCCGGCGAGATCGTGGACATCTATGAGGCGGCCGGGCTAACGAAGCCGTCACTCTCGGATCTGGGACCGGAATTCCATGTCAAGGCACAACAAGCGTCCAACCCGCACCTGGCGATAGAGGCGTTGCGGGATCTGCTCACCGAAGAGGCAGGCAAGGTGACGCGCCACAACCTTGTCCGGCAGCGAGCGTTCTCTGAACGGATCAAGGAGTTGATGAAGAAGTACACGAACCAGCAGCTCACCTCGGCCGAGGTCATCGCTGAACTGATTGAGTTCGCCAAAGAGGTGGCCGCCGAGGGTAAGCGCGGCGCGCGCTTCGCACCCCCTCTATCGGAAGATGAACTCGCCTTCTACGACGCCGTGAGCACCAACGAGTCGGCAGTTGAGCTCCAGGGTGAGGACGTACTGGCCCAGATCGCTCGCGAACTGGTGGCAGTGATGCGGCGGGACGTGAAGACTGACTGGACGGTGCGGGACGATGTTCGAGCCAAGCTGCGCTCTTCAATCAAGCGGCTCTTGGTCAAGCACAAGTACCCGCCCGACAAGCAGCCGGAGGCGATCAAGCTTGTCATCGAGCAGATGGAGAGTATGGCCCCCCGCTACGCCTGAGCGATCGTCGACCTTTCTCCCGGCAGTCCGTGTACCCATGGCAGATGTGCCGGCAGGAGCGGCTGGTCCAGACGGAACCTCCGTTCCGTCCGCGTCCGGTCCGTCTGGTACATCTCGCGTGCGTCTGTTAGTCGTTTACTTGATGGACGCCCTCTGAGAAGATCCACGTTGAAGGGTGAGGGGAAGAGGACAAGTTGACAGCGTGGATTGTGCGTGCGGGGCCATATGGCGAGCGGGAGCAGTGGGCGCTGGAACACGGGCTCGCCGGCGGTGGGTTCCATGAGGTTCCGGATCTGTCGGCGGCCGAGTCGAAGGAGATGGTCAGAGCCGAGGTAGTGGCCGCGTTCCCGCACGCGACGGCGGGCAAGCAGGCCAACTTCACCGGCCAGTTGTGGGCGTTACGGTCCGCGATCGTTCCCGGCGACATCATCGTGATGCCGATGAAGACGACCAAGAAGATTGCTGTCGGCATCTGCGCGCACGGCTATTCATACCGGTCTGACGAGGATGACGTAACCAGGCGACACACGGTCGGAGTTGATTGGAAGGTCACCGAGGTCCCCAGGACCGTCATACGCGACGACCTGCTGAACACGATCAACGGCGCGATGACGATCTTCCAGGCTGCAAAGAACAATGCCGAGGCGCGTCTACGGGCCCTGATTGAGACGGGACAGGATCCCGGGAGCCAGGTCGCAAGTCCACTAGATGAGTGATTCCTTGAAGATCACGGTCGGCGCGTCGTGACCGGAGAAGTGGACGGAGGGTGTTCAAGATCAATGTGTGACGAAAGAACTGAACACCCTCCTGACTGCACTGTACGTATTGA
>NZ_JAAGOA010000038.1 GCF_010550675.1 Phytoactinopolyspora halotolerans
AGGAACAGATCGACCCGGATGTGGTCGATCTTGCGGGTATCACCGGCCTTCTTACACGCCCGCGCCAACACATCGATACGCTCACACGCAGCGGCGGCACGATCGATGGGCAGATCGTAACCGGCCACGTTCGCGCTACCGTCAGGGTTACGCGAACCCACCACCCGACGACCCCGGATCGCTTTGCGGTACTTCTTCTCCGCCCACTCGGGATCGATCGCGATCGCGGCCTTCTTGATCGCATCGATCAACTCCGCCACCGTCATCCCCGGCGCATCCGGGAGCAGGAAGGCGCAGATGTAACCGGCCTGATCATCATCGAGGCCGTCGGTCCAGGACACGAACGCCTGCGCGCGGGGCTCGTCCAACACCCCGGCCAGCATCGCCTGACCCAGCATCGGCAGACGATGATGGATGTCGTAGGCGAAACCGAACACCCGCCCGGCGCGTGAACGCGACCACACCAACGCCGCGCGGGCCTCCTCCGGGGCGAACTCCCCCGGCACCTGTACCCGCTGCAGCGTGTCCGCCGAACCGGGCACCCGCATCCCGGTCTCCAGCAGACACAACAAGAACAACGCCCGATCCCGGGTAGCCTGCCGGTAGGCCGCCTTCATCACCTCGACCGTGTCACGCCCGCACACCCCCGCGATCGGGATGTCCTCCAACATCGCCAGCAGATCCGCACCCGCGGGCACCGCATCCAGGCCCTGCGGAACCGGCCACGGCCCACCACCACCCTCAGCGCCACAGGAGTCCTCACCACCGCCGTCACGGCCGCCGTGGCGGGCCGCGGCACCACCACGCCGCACCGGCATGTCGCCGTCGTTATCGCGGCACTGACCGTCGCTGAGGCCCTTGTCATCGTTGTGGGGACGCTCGTCGGCGCCGTCATCGTCGTTGCGGTGTTCCCCGTCATCGCCGTCGCGGCGGGACTCGCCGTCGTCACCGCAGCGCTGACCGTCGCTGGGGCGTGCATCGTGGCCGGCGCACTCGTCACCGCTGCTGCCGGGCGCGGCGTCGTCGTGGACCGCGTCACCGGGCACGGCGTCGTCGTCGCTGGGATGGGGGTGAACGGACATGGCGGCCGGCCTCCAAAAGGCACAACGGTCAACGGACCGGGCCGGCCACACCCGCCGAACCCACACCAACCACCACAGAACTCAACACACCGAGCGGAAACCAAAAGCAGAACCGCTCCAACACCGATAAACCCACTCTACATCGAACACACATACGAACGCAAGTCGTGGCGCACACCGAACGGCAGACCCAGGCCTATCCCGAAAGAACCGATGCGGCCACCACCTCATCGCCAGACCGGCAGATCAGACCCTGCCGGCTCGCTTGCCCGCAGAAGGCGTTGCCCGAGCGATTGCGCAGCCTGTCGCAACTCCGCACACTCGACGATCCGGAACGGAGCCGGGATCGACGCAAGTTCCGAGACATACCAGCCCGGATTGCTCGTACTGCCGACCAGCCGGGTGGTGTCGCCGTCGAGCCGCTCTAACCGGCCCAGCGCGCGCGGAATACATCGCGCAACCTGCTCCACCTGCGCCTCGATGATGATCTCCGCCTCATACTCCCACCCAACGGCGAGATGCGCCTCCAGATCCGCAACCGGATCCAGGTCGACCGGCACATCGAACGTCTCCTCGAGCAGCTCAACGGCGGTGATCCGATCGATCCGGTACACCCGCCGAGCGCTCGCTGCATGCGACCAGCACAGCAGGTACCACCGACCGTGGCGCACGACCACCGCCCACGGATCGACCTCGATGTCCCGCTCACGCCCCGCCTCGGAACGGTAGCCGATCCGCACCCTGCGGTGGCTCGACCGAGCATGCACCAGCGCGGTCGTGGTACTCGGGTCGGGCCGCACCGCCGCGCGATCAGGCGCCGGCGCCGTGGTCCGACGGACAGCATCGGCCTGGGCGGCCACCGGCTCCGGCAGCGCCCGCACGATCTTGCCCAGCGCCCCACCCACCAGATCGGTGGGATCACTCGCCGCATGGTGACCGTCCAAGACCGCCATGACCAACCCGAGCGCCTCGGCCGCCGTGAACATCAGCGGCGGGAGCCGCAAGCCTCGCCCGACCCGGTAGCCGCCATACGGCCCGCGCACGGAATCGATCGGGATGCCGGCCTCACGGAGGATGCCCACGTACCGCCGGGCGGCACGCTCGGACACCCCAAGCTTGTCGGCAAGTCGATCCGCCGTGATACCCGGGCTTGCCTGAACGATCTCAAGCGCCAGCAATGCCCGTGCCGTCGGACTCACGTCAGGACTCAACAGCTCATGTCCAATCCGGAAGCGTACTGTCCGGAACCGAGTGTAGCGGGGCACGCGATCGAGTACCGCCTGCGTGCACCCGGCCTGATCCGGGTGGCCACACACCGACGAACCGACCAGGACCCACACCGTCGCCCGACGAGTGCCATCGAACAGGCGAACCACGCTTGACCTAAAGTTAAGTCGAGGTTCTAACGTCATCGATATCGGACACCGACCGCAAGGAGCACGCCATGACCGTCACATGGGCCTATATCTACGAACACCCGGGCACCGACCCCGTCACCGACCGCACCGTGATCGACCGCGGCGGCCAGCGCACCATCCTCGCCCCCACGCCGACCGCGGCCGCCGCCCCGGAGATCGCACGCCGGTTGGTGGACGAAGACGGCGTGAGCCTGATCGAACTCTGCGGCGGCTTCAGCCTGGCCGACGCGGCCCGCGTGCACGAAGCCGTGGAGAACGTCGCCGTCGGCCACGTGACCTTCGCAGTGGACTCGGTCGCAGCGGCAGCCGCGTACGGCGCCACGTTCGACGAGGCCGTCACCTCCTGACAGAAGTTGCGCTTGATTATTATTCTCAATTAGAATAACGGCTCGACCGTCCTGGAATCTCGCGCACCGGCGCTCCGTCTCCAAAGCGCGTAGGACGAAGAAGCACGACGCTGAGGGAGTCGAGTCATCCATGAAGGTCCGCAACTCGCTGAAGTCGTTGAAGAAGAAGCCAGGCGCCCAGGTCGTCCGTCGCCGGGGCAGGCTTTACGTCATCAACAAGCACAATCCGCGCTTCAAGGCCCGGCAGGGCTGAGACCGCGCAATCATACGCACGATGCACAAGGCCGCCCCGGATCGAGTCTCCCGGGGCGGCCTTCGACATCCTGCGTTTCGTGGCACCGAGGCCCGTCGACGACGGCGGGCTCAGCGCTCCCGGCCGAACCTGCGGCGGAACTTCTCGACCTGCCCGGCCGTGTCGAGAATCTTCGCCCGGCCGGTGTAGAACGGGTGGCTGGCCGAGGAGATCTCCACGTCCACCACCGGATAGGTCTGACCGTCCTCCCAGACGATCGTCTTATCCGACGTCGCTGTGGACCGGGTCAGAAACGACATTCCCGCTGCGCCGTCCCGGAAGACCACCGGGTGGTAGTCGGGGTGGATACCTTCCTTCATCTGACTCTCCGTCCTCTACTTTCACTTCAGGTAGCACTGCACCTAACGATGATGATAATCAATTCTATTCCTCCCGGTCGGCTGTGCGGAACCTCAGCCGCACACGGCCTGCGGCTCGTTCGCCGGTCATCATCGTCATCCACCGACGACGCGTCATCGGCTGGGACGATCCGCCGCCGGCCACGGACGACGCGCCTGCCGCCTCGCCGGATCGGGTCGCCGCCTCGGTGCCCGCTCCTTCCCTGCCGGACCGTCGGATGCGGCGGTGGTGCTTGCCGAGTGCACCGTGCTTCGGCGCGAGGTCCAGAACGGCTATCAGTACCCGACGATCGCCCTGCAGCGATCCGCGACAGTTCGCCCGGACTCGGGAGCTGGACGGAGATGAGCATCACTTCAGCTCGCTACGCGTGACCCTCCACAGTCCGATGAGAAGCGGCAGCACGAACCACACCAGCATCGACGTGCCCAGCTGAGCCCAATCCCTGGCCGCCATGGTCTCTTCCAGCAACGGTTCCGTCGCCGACGAGAAGTCGAGCCAACGCGCGGGTTCCTCCAGTGAGGAGATCAGCCCGGTGAGGATCGACCACAGTGTCGGAAGCAGGTAGTACAGCACGATGGCCAGCGGCGAACTGAGGAACACCAGGCCGAACGCGACCCCGACCAGCACACCCGCAAGCTGGAAGACCACCGCGCGCCCCAGCAGCCCACTTCCGAGCGACCAGCTTCCGGATGCGTCCGTCGTCATCGAGGCGACCACGTTCAGCAAAGCGGCCAGCGCGAGGCACACGACCGTCACCGCGACCACCAACACCGCCACCGCCGCCACCTTGGCCGCGACGATCAGCGGCCTCCGTGGTTCTAGAGCGAACGTGGTCAGCGCGGTTCGCTGCGACCACTCGCTCGTCACGGCCAGAATCCCCAGGACCGGCAGCAGGATCCCGACACCGAGCTGCGCCACCTGGAAGAAGTCATCGAACGATCGGTCGGCCGGCTCACCGGCGATCAACAGAGCGACTGTCAGTCCCACGATGCTCAGCAGCACGATGCTGAGCAGTGCCACGCCGGCCCGGGTGTCCGTCATCTTGCGCAGCTCGACGCCGGTCAGCCTCGCCAGCGACGGCGCGGCCGGCGTGTGCACGCGGTCGGAACGCGAGGTGGTCATCGTCGTTGTCATGCCGCTTCTCCCTTGTCTTCCGTCGGTGCCGTTGCCGACGCCGCGCCCGCCGACGTCGCGCCCGCCGACGTCGCACCGGCGGACGTCAGGCTCAGGAACAGTCCTTCCAGGCCGGCCGAGTCCGCGGGCCGGAGTTCGAGCAGCACCACACCGGCGGCCGCCGCCGCACGCCCGACCGTCTCGGCGTCGGCGTCCACGGTGAACGACCCATCCTGGGTTTCACGAACCGCGACACCCGCATCAGCGAGCGCACGTTCCAGCGCCGGCGGTTCCAGGGCGCGGACGACCAGCCCACCCGGGGCCAGCAGCTCATCCTTGTCGCCGTCGGCGACCACCTGCCCATTGCCGATCACCACGACGTGGTCTGCCACCGCCTCCACCTCACGCAGAAGGTGCGAGGAGAGCATGACCGTGCCGCCCCGGTCGGCGAAGTCACGCAACAGGCTGCGCATCCAGTAGATGCCCTCGGGGTCCAACCCGTTCGCCGGCTCGTCCAGGATCAACACACTCGGATCTCCGAGCAGAGCGTGCGCGATGCCGAGCCGCTGCCGCATGCCCAGGGAGTAGTTGCCGACGCGTCGTTTCGCGGCCGCTCCGGTCAGACCGACCAGCTCCAAGACGTCGTCGACCCGACTCCGAGGCACCCCGAGCAACTGTCCCGACACCGCCAGCACCTCACGGCCGGTGCGGCCCGCATGCTGGGCGGAGGCGTCCAGCAGCACCCCCACGTGGCGCCCGGGGTTGGGCAGGTCACGGTAGGCGACGCCGTCGATGGTCGCGCTGCCCGCCGACGGAGGCGTCAACCCGCAGATCATCCGCATCGTGGTGGATTTGCCGGCCCCGTTCGGGCCGAGGAACCCGGTGACCGTGCCCGGCCGGCAGACGAACGACACATCGTCCACCGCCGTCACGGCTCCGTAGCGTTTCGTCACGTGTTCGACAGTGATCATGTCACCGATACTGCTGTCGCCATCCGGCTATCCGCGTCGCTCGATCGGCCAGCATCGACCTACCAAAGGCTGCCCCCGGATCGACCTTGGTAGCTCCTGCTCCGACCCGGCGGGCCGTACCGTGGTCTGCTGTGAGCGTCCCCTTGCCGCAGCGCAGCCGATCCATCTCGGTGGCCGAGCTGCCGGGCCTGCTGCCCGGGCTACTTCGCTACGACGCCGATACCGGCCCCCGGCCCGCGCGTCGCACCCCACGCGACTGGCTGGTCGACGTCGTCTTATTCCTGCTCGCCATCGGGATCGGCCTGACCGCCTTTGACCAGGGAGGCGGCGCCGCCGCGCGTGAGGAGGTTCAGCTCGCTGACCTCGCAGCGGGAGCGACCGCCTGTCTCGCGTTGTGGTGGCGCCGCCGCTGGCCGACCGCGCTGGCGGTCGCCATCGCACCACTCTCGATCGTCGCGTCGTCGGCCGGTGGTGCAGCCGTCGTCATGATGTTCACCGTCGCCGTCCACCGCCGCTTCGCCGTCACCATGGCAGTCGCCGCATTGCACATGGTCAGCGGATCCCTGTACTACCTCGTCTATCCCGACCCCGAGCTGTCCCTGCGCGCGTCGATCGTCGCCGGCGTGCTGCTCGTGACCGCGGTCACCGCGTGGGGTCTGTTCGTGCGGGCCCGCCGGCAGCTGGTGCTTTCGCTGCGCGAGCGCGCACAGCAGGCCGAATCCGAGGCCGCACTCCGCGTCGAACAGGCCCGTCACCTGGAACGCGAGCGCATCGCCCGGGAGATGCATGACGTGCTCGCACACCGGATCTCGTTGCTCAGCGTCCACGCGGGTGCGCTGGAGTACCGCCCCGGCGCACCGGGGCACGAGATCGCCGCCGCGGCGTCGGTGATCCGCTCCAGCGCGCATCAGGCACTGCAGGACCTGCGCGACGTCATCGGCGTGTTGCGCACGCAGCCTGTCACGGACGCCGACCCGGAGGGACCGCAACCGACGCTGGACGACCTTCCCGCGCTGGTCGAGGAGTCTCGTCAAGCCGGGATGCGGATCACCTTCGACGACCGCCGCGACGACGACGCACCGGCTCCGCCCGCCACGATCGCCCGCTGCGCGTACCGGGTGGTGCAGGAAGGTCTGACCAACGCGCACAAGCATGCCAGCGGTTCGGCGGTGCGGGTCACGCTGGAAGGTAATCCCGTCGACGGCCTCTGCGTCGAGGTCTGGAACCGTATGCCGGTCAGCCGCATGGGAGCGCAGAGCGAGATTCCCGGTGCCGGTACCGGGCTGATCGGGCTGGCCGAACGGCTCGCCCTTGCCGATGGGCGGTTCGAACATGGCAGGACGCCGGATGGCGACTTTCGCATCCGGGCTTGGTTACCGTGGCCTGCGTGACCAATATCAAGGTGCTCATCGTCGATGACGACGCCCTGGTTCGGGCTGGTCTGACGATGATGCTGGCCGGAGCGCCGGATGTGGAGATCGTCGGCGAGGCCGCGGACGGCGCCGACGTCCCCGGCGCGGTGGAGTCCACGAAGCCGGACGTCGTACTGATGGATATCCGGATGCCGGATATCGACGGTCTCGCCGCCACCGAGACGCTGCGCCGACGGCCGGATCCGCCCGAGGTGGTGATCCTCACGACGTTCGACGCCGACGAGCACGTGCTGCGGGCGCTGCGTGCCGGTGCCACCGGATTCCTGCTCAAGGACACTCCGCCGGCCGATATCGTCGCCGCGGTCCGGCGTGCCGCGGCCGGCGAGCCGATCCTCTCCCCCGCGGTGACCCGGCAGCTCATCGCCCACGTCACCGGAACCGAGCGCGCCGGCGGCGGTGGCAACGGCGACCGCCGGGCACGTGCGACGTCGGCCCTCGCCACGCTGTCCGACCGCGAACGGGAGGTCGCCGTCGCGATCGCAGACGGCAAGTCGAACGCCGAGATCGCCTCCGACCTTTACATGAGCGTGGCCACCGTCAAAGCCCACGTGTCCCGGATGCTGACGAAGCTGGAACTCAACAACCGGGTGCAGATCGCGTTGCTCGTGCACGACGCCGACCTGATCTGACCCCCCGCAGCCATGATCATGAACACTAACCGTTCACATGGCACGGTTAGTGTTCATGATCATGGGACGGCGTCGGCGAGCTTCGGCACGAGCTCATCGAGCAGGAACGGCAGGCTCAGCACGGTGACGAAGGACGTAGCGGCTCCCAGCGGGTCCGCGGACTCGACGAAGACCTCCCGACCCTCGGTGTGCACCGGCAGCGACTGGTACAGCGGACCGCCCAGCTGGTCCACGTCGCCGGGGTCGATCCACACGATCGTGTCCACGTCGAGCAGGTCGGCCTGTTCCTCACTGAGATTCGCCCCGAACTCGTCCCCGGTCACCTCGGCCAAGCCGTCCGGCAGCTCGAACCCCAGAAGAGATAGGAACCGACTGCGCGGATCCTCGGGACCGTACACGAAGACGCCCTCGTACGGGGTGGCCATGACGGCGGTCGCGCCGGCGAACTCCGGGTGCTCGGCGCGCGCCGTCTCGAATCGTGCCTGCACATCCTCGATCAGCGCCTCGGCCTCATCCGGCATGCCGACGGCCTGACCGGCGGTGCGGGTGAGCTCCTCCCACCCGATGCCGTAGTCGACTTGGCCCTCGGGATGCGCGACGGTCGGAGCGATCTCGGTCAGCCGCTGATAGTCCTCCTCGGTGATGCCGGAGTACAGCGCCAGAATCAGATCCGGCTCCCGCGCCGCGATGCCCTCGAAGTTGATCTCGTCCGACGCACCCACCACGACGGGCGTCTCACCACCGAGTGCCTCCAGTTCGTCGGTGGCCCACGGCCAGATCGCGCCTGGCTGCTCACCGAACCACTCGGTGGTGGCCACCGGCACGATGCCGAGCGCCAACAGCGCGTCCTGGTCCATCAGGCCGACGGTCGCGACCCGCTCAGGCTGCTCGGAGACGGTGGTGCTGCCATACGTGTGCTCGATGGTCACCGGGAAGGACTCACCCTCGCCCGCACGGGCATCACTCTCGGTGTCCGCACCGTCGCGACTGTCATCGGCGTCATCCGAGCCGCATCCGGCCACCAGGAGTATCCCACCGGTCAGCATGGCCAAGATCGTCCGAGTGCGGGCGCCACAGCTCACCGTGTCGTTCGTGACGGCGCCGTTTCCACCCGCTCTCCCTGCTCGCGCCCACAGTCTTCTCACGCTGTAGCTCCCGTCTCATCGTTCACGCGTCGGCATGCCGGGCTTCGCACCGTAAGCACTACCTTACTTAGGTGTGCCTCACCTATATCTATCGCCTTGGTACCTCAACCACCAGCCAGCCCTGCGCGAGTCCGGCCCGATCACTTCCTCGCCGACCGCGGGGTTGACATTCGAGGGCGATGGCGACCCGACCCACAACCATCGGCTCGACGCATGGGGGCGAAGGTCTTCCTGTGTGACTTCCTGAGTGCAGGTGACGCGTAGTGGCCCTCAGCGCAGCTCCAAGCGTGACGTGAACTCAGCAAGTGACCGAGCGACGAGTCGACGGGCGGCGGCGAGTCAGCCGCGGCGGTCGCGGCCGAGCGGCGCCACCATCGGGGTCTGGGTGACCGGATCCGGCACGACCCGGCACGGCAGGCCGAAGACCTCCTGCACCAGCTCCTCGTCGACGATGTCGGCCGGCGGCCCCTCGGCCACGATGCGGCCGTCCTTCATCGCGATCAGATGGGTCGCGTACCGAGCGGCATGGTTCAGATCGTGCAGCACGGCCACCAGCGTGTTGCCCTCGTGGTGCAGGTCGGTGAACAGCTCCAGCAGCTCGATCTGGTGCGTGATGTCGAGGAAGGTCGTCGGCTCGTCGAGCAACAGCAGCGGTGTCTGCTGCGCCAGCACCATCGCCACCCACACGCGCTGGCGCTGGCCGCCGGAGAGCTCGTCGACCAGCCGGGCCGACAGTTCGGTCACCCCGGTCGCCGCCATCGCCTCGACCACGGCCTGCTCGTCCGCGTCGCTCCACTGGCGGATGAACTTCTGATGCGGGTATCGCCCGCGCGCCACCAGATCGGCGACGGTGATCCCGTCGGGAGCGATCGACGTCTGCGGCAGCAACCCGAGCCGACGGGCGACCTCCTTCGCCTTGTACGAGGTGATCGACCGCCCGTCCAGCACCACGGATCCGCTCGACGGCGTGAGCAGCCGGGACAGCGCACGCAGCAGCGTCGACTTGCCGCACGCGTTCGGCCCGACGATCACCGTGAACGACTCGTCCGGGATCGACACGGTCAGACGCTCGGAGATGACGCGCTTGTCGTAGCCGATGGTGGCGGCGTCGACATGCAGCCGGTGCGTCGGCGACCCGCCGAGGCCGGGACCTGCCCGGTCGTCGTCGATGAGGGTCATACGTCCGTCCTCCAGTCGGTCCTTCACACGGTCTTTCACACGGTCCCTCACACGGCGCTCGGCACGATCTCTTGTGCGGTCCTTCGCACGGTCGCGTGTGCGGTCTTTCGCGCGTGCGGTGGTCTCGGTCATATCCGCCGCCGCGCCTCGTGGATCAGCAGCCAGACCAGATAGGCCCCGCCGACGACGACCGTGACGACGCCGACCGGGATCGCGGTCGGCAACACGTGCTGAGCGACGTAGTCGGCGGCGCAGAGCAGGAACGCGCCGACGAACGCCGCCGGCGCCAGCGCCACCCCGGGTGTCCGGGCAAGCCGGCGCGCGATCTGCGGGGCGGCCAGTGCGACGAACGCGATCGGCCCGGCAGCGGCGGTAACCGTCGCGGTCAACGCCACGCCGAGGATGATCAGCGTCAGCCGCGTCGGCTCGGCCGCGACGCCGAGCGCCTTGGCGGCGTCGTCGCCCAGTTCCAGCTGGCGCAGCGGCCGGGCGAGGCCGGCGACGACGCAGAACACGACCACGATGACCACCGCCCCAATGCCGGCCTGCTCCCAGCCCGTGGCGTTCAGGGTGCCGGCGCCCCACACCGCCGCGGCCATCGCGACCTCCAGGTCGGCCGTCAGCATCATCCAGGTGTTCAGGGAGGTCAGCATGGCGGAGATGGCGATGCCGACGACGATCAGCCGGAATCCCTGCACGCCGCGCTTGAACGCCAGCACGTACACCACCGCCGCGGTGGCGACGCCGCCGACGAGCGCACCGGCGGCGATGTCCAGGTACGACCCCCCGATCGCGATGATGACGATCAACGCACCGGTGTACGAGCCCGCGGAGAAGCCGATGATGTCCGGGCTGGCCAGCGGGTTGCGGGTCAACGACTGGAAGATCGCGCCGCTGACGCCCAGCGCCGCGCCGAACACGATCGAGGCGAACACGCGTGGCATGCGCCACTCGAGGACGACAGTGCGGGCGAAGCCGTCCTCGGTGCCGACGACGGTCGCGGCGACCTCGCCGATGCTGAGCACATAGTCACCGCTGCCCAGCGTCACCAAGGCGACCAGCGCTGTCGCCGCGGCCACCGCGGCACACACGACCACCGTGCGCACGTCCAGGCGGAGCCAGAATCCCGCACGCCGCCAGCGCACCACCCGGCGGCCGAAATCCACCCGAGCATCCGGCCCCAGGCCGGCGCCGCGCCCAGTACCGGGCCCAGTGCTGGGCCCAGTGCCGGGCTCGGTGCCGGGCTCGGTGCCGGGCTCAGCGCCGGGAGTCGTTCCGGGTCGGGTCCGCATGCCGCTCACAGGCCGCTCGCCTTCGTCCGACGGATGAGGACGATCAGCACCGGCGCGCCGACGAACGCGGTCACGATGCCGACCGGCACCTCGCCGGGCCGCATCAGCACTCGGCCGAGGATGTCGGCGCTGAGCATGAGGATCGGCGCCAGCACCACCGTGTACGGCAGGATCCAGCGCTGGTCGGGACCGACGATCCACCGGGCGACGTGCGGGATCATCAATCCCACGAAGACGATCGGTCCCGCGATCGCGGTCGCTCCCCCGGCCAGCAGCGTCACCGCGATGACGACGACCACCCGGGTGCGGGTCACGTTAGCACCCAGCGACGCGGCCAGGTCCTCTCCGAGTGCGACGGCGTTGAGCGCCCGCGCCGACAGCACGGCCAGCACCATCCCGGCGGCGAGAAACGGTAGGACCGGCCCGACCACGTCCAGGTTGCGACCGACGAAGGAGCCGGCGTTCCAGTTCCGCATCTGGTCGAACGCCTGCGGGTCGAGCAACACCATGGCGCTGGTGAGGCCGCTCATGACGGCACCGAGCGCAACGCCGGCCAGCACCAGCCGGACCGGGTCGGCCGGGCCTCGGCCGGCGGCGCCGATCAGGTACACGGCCACCGTCACGATGAGCGCCCCGGCGAACGCGAACCAGATGTAGCCGGAGATCGAGCCGACGCCGAACACCCCGACACCCACGGCCACGGAGAACGCGGCCCCCGCGTTCACCCCGAGGATGCCCGGATCGGCCAGCGGGTTGCGGGCCAGTGCCTGGATCAGCGCACCGGCGACGCCCAGCGCCGCGCCGACAGCGAGACCCATCACCGTTCTGGGCAGGCGGAGTTCCCGGACGACGTGGTGATCATCGATGTCGGCGGGGCTGACCAGCGCATCCCAGACCACGGCCGGCGGGATGTCGCGTGCGCCGACGGAGATGCTCACCATGACGACGAGGGCAAGCGCCGCGAGTGCGATCAGGAAACCGGCGGCGCGAACGGAGTGACGCCGGGCCACGCCGCGAGCCGGTGCCTTGGTGCCCGTCGCTGCAGAGTCGCCGGATCCGAGCCGGCCGCGCGCCTGGCGCACCTGGCCGGCCTGCTCACCGCGGCTGCCCTGCTCCCCGCGGCTGCCCTGCTCCCCGCGGCTGCCCTGCTCCCCGCGGCTGCCCTGCTCCCCGCGGCCGGGCGGCTCACCGCGGCCCGTCTGCTGTCCCTCCCCGGTCTTACGCCCATCACCGGTGCCAGGCGATGTGGCGGTCACGGCGGTCATCGAGATCGTGCTCGATTCCGCGGCGCTGCCGCTGCCCCGCGCCGTGTGACACGCTCTGCGCCGCGCTCCACGTTGCGCCGTGTGTCACGCCGTGTGTCGCGCACCTGCACTCCGTTCGCTGCGGACTGATCCGGCTTCCCAGGCTGCCGGGCCCCATCGCCCAGACCGCGAGTGTGCCGGCCCACTGACCACGCATCCGCTGACCACGCATCCGCATCATCGACGCACATGATGATCTCGCAGTAGCGTAGCCTACCCTAACCAACAGCGTGCCAGAGTGGTCTCCGAACGGCAACGGCCGCCGACGGCCGGCTTGTTGAGCGTAAGTTGCGTCAAGTCGTCCTGTGGGCGACCGAACGCGACACTCACGCTCAACAAGCCGGCGCGCTGCCCGGCGTGACGGGCAGGTCAGGTCAGGTCAGGGGCGGATGCTTCCGCGCGCGAACCAGGTCCGGCAGACCCCGTCGTCGCCGATATCCGACGCGAGCTCCACGAAGTCCCGGCCGTTGCCGAGCGGAACGAGCGACGAGCTGTAGTTCGGGCAGTAATGGTTGCGGGCGTCCGGGATCTCGATCGGCGCCGCGGCCTCGACCCACGCCGAGCTGCCGTTGCGCTGGACGAAGATGGTCGAACCGTTGCCGTCCGCAACCGAGCCGTCGGATTCCTTCAACAACTGGCCGATCAGCAGCAGCTTCCCCGCCGGCGTGCCGTCGTCCACCCAGGACAGCGTCGGGGCGTGCGCGAAATACCGGCCATGGACGCTGGTGATGATGTCGCCGTGAACCTCCGGATCGCCCCAGTTCCAGCCGTCGTCGGAACGTCGCGAGTACACCGCGCAGTCGAACTGACCCGGCCGGCCGCAGACCTCGAAGATCATCACGTACCTGCCGTCCGGCAGCGTCCGCACGATCGGCATCCCCGGCCGGGTGGCACCCGGCTTGGACTGCACGGTGTAACTCCGCTCGCCCCAGCGCACCCCGTCCTCGGAGACCACGCGGACCAACCGTTGCGTGCCGTCGAGCGCGTCCGTCTCATCGGCATAGTGACAGACCAGCCGGCCGTCCGCGTCGACGGAGAACTCCGGCTCCCACAGGCCGCCGCTGTTCGGCGCGCTCGCGCATGCCGACAGGTAACTCCAGGTGTGGCCGGCGTCCTGGCTCTGCCAGATGTCGAGGTCCATCCGCCGCTCGGCGCCGGCGTTCTGGCCGACGCTGGCGGCGTAGAGCAGCGTGCCCTCCCCGAGGTCGCCGATGCGCTGGGGTAGCTCGTACAGCGTCCCACAACACAGGCCTTGCTGCCCGTTGCGCTGAGACACCGGCACCGACGCGATCTGGGCGAAGCTGCGGCCGTCGTCGTCGCTGGCGAAGATCGCGGCCTCGCCGCCGCGGTCGGTGAACGTGGTCACGCTGGCCACAATCGTCCCGTCCGCGTCGCCGTCCTGGTGTTGCAGCCGGATCCCGCGCGGATACATGGACACCGCGTCGGTCAGCAGCGTCGGCTCGACGCCTCGGCGTGCCGACGGGCCGGGGTCGGCGGCGCTGGGAGCGGCCGCGCTGGGAGCGGACGTGCCCGCGGTGAGTGTGCCCGCGGCGGTCGCGCTCGGCTCGACCGCGCCTGCGCGGGCTGCCGCCTGATCGGCGGCTGAAGACACGCGGCTCTCCGCGGCCGAGGGCGGGGCTGCCCACGCGACGATCGCGAGCAGGGCGGCGACGACCAGCGCGGCCGATCGGCCACTCGCGGACCGGATACGACGTTGAGTCAGGGACATGCTGCTCCTCCTAGTGGGTGGACACGGCTTACGGACGAGGTGGCCGCAGGACGCTAGTTCCCGCCGAGCCCGGCGGTCGCGACGCCACGGACGATCTGGCGCTGGAAGAACAAGAAGATCAGCACCAGGGGCAGCGCCGCGAGCACGGCTGCCGCCATCAGCTGCGCATATCGGACACCGAACGCGTTCTGTACGTTGGCCAGTCCCACCGGCAGGGTCATCAGATCCGGGTCCGAGGTAACGATGAACGGCCAGAAGAAGTTGTTCCACGCCCCGATGAAGACGAAGATCGACACGGCGGCGAGGATCGGCCGGCACAACGGCATCACGATCATCCAGAAGATGCGCCCGCGACCGGCGCCGTCCATCTGGGCGGCGTCTTCCAGCTCGCGCGGCACCGCCTCGAAGAACTTCTTCAGGATGAACACCATCGCCGGCGCCACCACCTGCGGAAGGATGATCCCCCAGTAGGTGTCCACCATGCCCATGATCCGCATCTGCTGGAACAGTGGGACCACCAGCACGTTGGCCGGGACGATGATGCCGGCGATCGTCAGCGCGTACAACGCGTTCCGCCCGCGGAAGGGTAGCCGGGCGAACGCGTACGCCGCCCACGCCGACGTGATCACCGTGATGACGGTGACGGCCACCGCCACGATCGTCGAGTTGAGGAACCAGACGACCAGGTCCCCCTGGGACAGCACCTGCCGGTACGCCTCGCCGGTGAACCGGCTGGCTGTCCATTCGGGCGGGTAGGCGGTCGTCTCCGCCTCGGGCTTGACCGACGTCGCGAGCGCCCAGAGCATCGGCAGCAGCCAGACGAACGCGATCAGGGCGGCCGCCACCCAGATGCAGACGCGGCCGAGCCGTGGCGTGAAGAGCCGCGGCGGGCTGGGGAGCCGGCCGTCGCCGGTGGGACGGGGCGTATCGAGTGGCACTGTCGGCGCGCTCATCATGCGCTCCCTTCCTTGCGGGAGAACAGTCTCAGCTGAATCAGGGCGATGACGAGGATGACCAGGAAGAAGGCGTAGGAGATGGCCGACGAGTATCCGATCCGCAGGCCGGTGAACCCGACGTCGTAGATGTACTCGAGGATCGGACGGGTGGAGAAGTTCGGGCCACCGCTGGTCAACAGGTAGATCTGGTCGAAGACCTTCAGGCTGGCGATGAGCTGGAGCACGAGGATCAGGCCGGTGGTGCGTCTCAGCAACGGAAGCGTGATCCGGAACAGCTGCTGCCAGGCGTTCGCTCCATCGATCGACGACGCCTCGTACAGCTCCTCCGGGATGCCCTGCAACGCCGCGAGGTAGAGCAGGTAATTGAACCCGACCGTCCACCAGACGGTGACCATGACCACGGACGTCATCGCCGCGGCCGGCTCGCCCAGCCAGTTGACCGGGCCGAGGCCGATCCCGTCGAGCATTCCGTTGATCAGGCCGAAGTCGGTGCCGAGCAGCCACGTCCAGATCATGGTCACGACGGTGACCGGGACCAGGAACGGCATGAAGTAGGCCAGCCGGAACAGCCAGCGGGCTGGCATGTTGCGGTGCGTCAGCAGCGCCATCACCAGTGCGACGACGATCAACAGCGGCGTGCTGTAGAGCGTGAACCGCAGCGTGTTCGCCGCGCTGCTGGCGACCGCGTCGTCGGCGAGCAACTCACGATAGTTGCCGAGCCCGACGAAGTCCCCCGTGCCGCCGGCGAGGCTGGTGTTGAAGAAGCTGGTCACCAGCCCGAGCGCGATCGGGGTCAGGAGAAAGACGAGATACAGGACGATGAACGGAGCCACGAACCAGACCCCCGGTGGGATCCGGCGCAGCGCCGGCGGTGAATGCAGCGACAGCCGCGGGGACGGGCGGCGGGAGGCTCGGGGGCCAGACGTGGCGCCGGTGCCCTGAGCCGGGGTGTGCACAGCTGGAGTCGACACTGACGTCCTCTCGAATCGACGACGATCGGACCGGTCTCGCTGGAGGTGCTCAGACACGCTGGACGTGCTCAGACAGGCTGGGCGTGTCAGACGGGGCTGGGCGTGCTCAGCAGCTGGTTCATCGCCCGCTCCCATTGGGAGATCCCGTCGTCCGGGGACATGGAGCGGGTGAATACCGCGTTCAGCACCTGGCCCATCTGGTTGTGGAAGTCGGACCCGGCTCCGGCGAACCACGCCTCAGGGTCGAGTTCCCCGTCGGCGGCGGTGCTCCGGTAATTGGACTGGGGTTCCAGCGAGCGGTATTCGTCGCTTGCGGAGACCGGCTCGTAGACGGGAATGTGCCCACCCGACGCCCACACCAGCCCGTTCTCGAGCAACGTGGCGATGAACTCGTACGCGCGCCGATCGCCGGCGTCGTCCCTCGAATCCTGATGCGGCAGGACCAGCGCGTGCGAGTCGACCCAGACCGCGGGCTCCGGCCCGAGGACGGCGGGCACCGGCAGCATGGTGAAGTCCGGACTGCCCGTGGTCTCCAGGGCGTCCGCGTACGACGGGAGCTCCCAGCTGCCGTTGAGCTGCAGCCCGGCGATGCCGTTCTGGAACGCCGCGACACCGGCGTCGTAGTCCAGGGTCGCGGACGCCCGGTTGCCGTCGAAGACCTCCAGGAAGAACTCCATGACCTCGACCATCGCGTCCCGGTCATACTGAACGCGCTCCCCCACCGGCAGCTGGATGTCGCCTCCGAGCTGCCGGTAGAAGGTCCAGAACAGGCGCCACAGCGACGACGGATCGTTCGCCGTGGCCAGCGCGATCTCGCCGGTCGCCGTGTGGATCTCGTCCAGTGCGTTCAGGAAGTCCGCCGGTCCGCGGAACTCCGCCAGGCGATCGGCGGAGTCCAGCAGGCCGGTGGGCCGCACCACCTCACGGTTGACGTAAAGCACCAGGCCGTGGACGTCCAACGGGACGGCGTAGAGCTCACCGCCGACGCTCGCCCGCTCCACCAGGTGCTCCGGGAAGTCCTGCCGGCGGACCCCGACGTCGGCGAGGAGGTCCTCGTCGAACGGATCCAGCAGGCGTCCGGGAGCCATGCTGGCCAGCCTGGTGAGATGCAGGGCGCCGACCTCCGGCGCCCGGCCGCCGGCGGCGGCCATCGCGAGTTTGGTGTAGTACGGCGCGCCCCAGGTCAGGGTCACGGCCTCGAGGTTGGTCTCCGGGTGCGCCGTGCGGTACGCCGCCTCCATCCGTTGCATGCGCTCGCCGTCACCGCCGCTGAACAGGTTCCAGTAACGGACCTGGTCCGCGGCGCCGAAGACGGTACCGCCGCAGCCACCGAGGGTGGCGGCCGCCGCACCGGCCGCTCCCGCGGCACCGATGCGTAGGACATTCCGGCGTGTCAGCGATCCGCCGACATGGTGGTGTGGCATCTGATCACCTTCCGTTCGCGGTCATCGCTCCTCGTACGCGGCCGTGCGGGTCTGGATCGCGCGGATCCGCTCGACGTCGAACTTCGGTTTGCGGTCGAACGTGTACAGCCCGTTCTTCTCCTGGTACACGTCGGTGAGCTGGGTGAAGCAGTAACCGAACATGCCGGGGTCGTCGAGCAGCGCATCGATGAGGCCGGCGAACCGGTCGAGCCACTCGTCCTCGGTCGCCGGCGGCCGGCCGTAGCCCCAGGAGTCCGGCCCGGGGGCGTCGTCGGCGCTCCACCAGATCCCGCCGAACTCGCTGCAGAAATACGGTTGCCCCGCATACGGCGACGACCAGATCCGGCCCGCACGTCCGGTGTTCGTGTACGCCCGCCCCTGTTCCAGGCCCGCCATCTGAGCCCGGAACTCGGCGGGGTCCTGTTCGTAGTTGTGCGAGTCGTAGACGTCGGTCTCCGCGACGCGGTGCGCGTATCCGGAGGCGTCCAGCACCGGGCGGGACGTGTCGAACGCCTTGGTGGCCAGGAACAGCGCGCGGGTCGCGTCGTCGAGCAGGGTGATCTCGTCGGTCATCTCCTCGCGGGTCTCGTTCAGCGGGCACCAGCCGATCAGGGCCGGATGCGAGTAGTCCCGCTCCACCGCCTCCAGCCACTGGCTGACATACGAC
Organism: Phytoactinopolyspora halotolerans; assembly: GCF_010550675.1. GTDB lineage: Bacteria > Actinomycetota > Actinomycetes > Jiangellales > Jiangellaceae > Phytoactinopolyspora > Phytoactinopolyspora halotolerans. The sequence continues at coordinate 18,313 of NZ_JAAGOA010000038.1, forward strand.
ATGTCCGGGCGTTGGTCGCCGTCCTCGCCGCCGACGTTGCATCCCCAGTCGGCGAACTCACCCCAGACCAGGTAACCGAGCCGGTCCGCGTGATAGAGGAACCGCTCCTCGAAGACCTTCTGATGCAGCCGCGCTCCGTTGAAGCCGGCCGCCTGGGACAGCTCGATGTCATGAACCAGGTCCTGGTCGGACGGCGCGGTCATGATGCCGTCCGGATAGAACCCCTGGTCCAGCACGAGCCGCTGAAAGACGGGCTCGCCGTTGAGCAGGATCGCGTTTCCGTGCACGGCGACCGATCGCAGCCCCGCGTACGAGTCGACGCGGTCCAGGACCTGCCCGTCGGCATCGATGAGCTCGAGGCGGACATCGTACAGATGCGGATCGTCCGGCGACCACCGCCGTACGCGCTCGGCCGGAACGACGACGTGCGCCCGTGCGGCAAGCCCGGCGTCGGCCGGAACATCGCCGGCGGCGACCGTGCCGGTGCCGTCGGAGACCGTGTACCGCAGCCGCAGACCCGGCCGGTTTCCCGTGATCGGGGCCTCGATGTGGAAGGCACCGGACACCGCGTCGGGGGTGATCCGCGCACGTCGCAGATGCGTCTGGGGAACCGGTTCGAGCCAGACAGTCTGCCAGATCCCGGTGGTCCGGCGGTAGACGGCTGCATGTGGCCGGTACCGCTGCGACTGTTTCCCTCGGGCCTGCGGACCGGTCGCCCGGTCGCGGGCCCGGATGACGATGACGGCGGGTCGGCCCGGCGCACAGGTATCGGTGATGTCCAGCGAGAACGGTGTGAACCCACCGCGGTGCCGGCCCACCTGCGTGCCGTTGACCCACACCGTGGCGTCGTAGTCGATCGCCTGGAAGTGCGCGAGCACCCGCTGCCCGGCCCAACCGGCCGGAACGGTGATCTCACGCCGGTACCAGACGGCATTGAGAAAGTCGTCCGTCCCGATGCCCGACAGCTCCGATTCGGGCGCGAAGGGAACGGTGATCCTGGAGCTCAGGCTCCGTTCGTGCAGGCCGCGTTCGAATCCCGTGTCGCCTTGGTCGATCTCGAACTCCCAGGTGCCGTTGAGGCAGAGCCACTCGGCCCGGCGGAACTGAGGGCGGGGGTACTCCGGGCGGGGGCAGCCGCCCGCCGGCAGGGACCCGTCCCGCGTCGCGTCATCTGACCTCGCGTGACCTGGCCCTACGCTGTCTGGCCTCGTGCTGTCTGGCATGGCGTTCTCTGGCATTGCGGCCTTTCCTCGTTCGGCGGACTCGTGACCCGCCCGCCGTCGTGACGTTCGTCCGGCTGGCGCGCTTCGTCCCGGATGGCGTGTCGTGGCGGTGCACGACGCCCGGTTTTGCATCGATGCATTCCTCTTGCCGCGATAGTGTGCACGATCTCTTGCATCGATGCAATACCTCGTCCGAGGCGAGTTAGGATAAGCACGTCCACATCACCGACCCGTTCCGCGCAGGAGGATCTCAGTGCCGCCCACGCTTCGCGACGTCGCCGCGGCAGCCGGGGTATCCATCCGGACGGTCTCCAACGTCGTCAACGGCTACGCCGCCGTCTCCGACGAGCTGCGCACCCGGGTGCAGACGGCGCTCGACGAGCTCGGCTACCGCCCCAACCTGCTCGCCCGCAGTTTGAAACAGGGCCGGTCGAACCTGATCGCGTTAGTCCTCCCCGAGCTGGACAACCCGTACTTCGCTGAGCTGACCAGGGCGATCGTCGAGGACGGGACCGCACGCGGCTTCACCGTCATGATCGACCAGACCAGCGGCGACCCAGAACGTGAGCGCGACCTGGTGCTGCGGGCCGACCGCAGTGCTCTCTTCGACGGCCTGATCGTCAGCCCACTCGGGCTCACCGACGAGCAGTTGCGCGAGATCCCGGCTTCACACGCCGTCGTCTTCCTCGGCGAGGACGACCACCCGAAGTTCGACCATGTCCGCATCGACAACCATGCCGCCGCACAGGCGGCCACCGCCCACCTGATCGCGCAGGGCTGCCGTCGGATCTGCGCGGTCGGCGTGCACCCTTCCATCTCGCGCGGCACCACCACCACGCGGCTGGAGGGGTACCGCGCCGCGCTGGCCGCGGCCGGTATCCCGTTCGATCCCGCGCTGGTCCTCCCCACCGCGCGCTTCACCCGGGACGAGGGAGCGGCCGCCATGCACGCGGCGTGGAAGCTCTCCGAACCGCCCGACGGACTGTTCTGTTTCAGCGACCTGCTCGCGCTCGGAGCACTGCGTGCCGCGCATGATCTGGGCGTCCGGGTCCCCGAGGAGCTGGCCATCGTCGGCTTCGACGACATCGAGGACGGCCGCTACAGCATGCCGTCGCTGTCCACCGTCAGTCCGGACAAGCGATGGATCGCCCAGACGGCGCTCGACAAGCTGACCGAACGCATCGACAGCGGCCAGACCGACGCCGCCACCGTCATCGCTCCGTGGGATCTGCAGGTGCGCGAGAGTTCGCAGCGCAGCGGCGGGTAGCAGGTCCAGCCCACCCCACGACGTGCGAACAGCGCGATCCTGGGAAATAATGGGGCGTGATGGGGCATCGCGCGCCGACGATCGTCGTCATCGAGGACTCACCCGAGGTGCGCTCGCTGATCACGACGCGCCTCAGGCTTTCACGCCTGTTCGAGGTGGTCGGAGAAGGCAGTGACGGCACCGAGGCGATCGGTCTTGCCCACCGTCACCAGCCGTCGGTCCTGCTGTTGGACATGTCGATGCCGACAATGGACGGCCTGGAGGCGCTGCCGGCCATTCTGACCGTCGCTCCCAGCACGCGCGTCGTCTTCTACAGCGGCTTCCAGGAGCGCGACATCGCCGCGCGGGCCGTCGAGCTCGGCGCCGCCGGTTTCATCGAGAAGTCCACACCGATCGACGAGGTCGCGCAGCGCCTGCTGGACGTGTTGCCCTCGGAGGAGTCCGAGAGCCGCCTCGCGCGGCGACCCGTGCGGAGCCTGCGGTTGATCACCGGTGCGGTCGGAGGGCAGCGGAAGCCGCATCCGGCCGAGGACGGCCAGGGCGTCCTCGACGAGCACCTGGAACGCTTCCGCGAGGTGTTCGACGAGTCGGCGATCGGGATGGCGACGATGACTCTGACCGGCAGTGTCATCCGCGCCAACCCGGCGCTCGCGAGGCTCATGCTCTGCCGCCCGGAAGACCTCGTGGGGGTGGACTACGGCCGCCTGACCGCCGGGGAGGGCGATCAGTTCGACGCCGCCCTGGCCGAGTTGACCGAGGACGGTGGCGAACTGGCCCAACTCGAGCACGAGGCCGGCCATCCTGATAACCCGCGCACCGTCCTGGCCACACTCGCGCCGGTCCGCGACTCCACCGGCCAGCCGCTCTACATCTTCCTGCAACTGCAGGACTTCACCGCCCAGCGCGTCGCCGAGGACGAGTTGCGGCGCAGCGAGGAACGGTTCCGGCTACTGGTCGAGGCCGTCCGCGAGTACGCCATCTTCATGCTGGCGCCGGATGGAACCGTCGTGAGCTGGAATGTCGGCGCGGAGCGGATCAAAGGTTACAGCGCCGAAGAGATCATCGGGCAGCATTTCCGCGTCTTCTACGGCCCCGAGCAACGCCGTTCAGGTCATCCCGAATACGTCTTGGATGCGGCGATCCGGGACGGGCAGTATGCGGAAGAGGGCTGGCGCTACCGGAAGGACGGCACGCGGTTCTGGGCATTCGTAGTGATCACCGCGGTACACAACGAGCACGGAGAGCACATCGGGTTCACCAAGGTGACCCGGGACCAGACTGGACGGACGGACATCCCGCCGCGAGCCGGGCGAGGCCGTGCCGACCCGACCGACGACGAGATCTCGCTGCACGAACTCAACGCGCAGCTCCGGCAGCAGACCGCGGACCAGTCCAGGTTCCTGGCCGTTGCCGCCCACGAACTCCGCACTCCCCTCTCCGTGCTCAGCGGCTCGGCCCAGACGCTCGCCACCCACTGGGAGGAACTCGACCCCACGCAGCGAGCCGGCCTGCTGGAGACCATCCATCACAGCGCCAACCGCATGCAACGGCTCACCTCGGACATGCTCACGGCGGCCACGCTCGACAGCCACTCACTCCAGCTCCACCAGTCGCGAACGCCGCTCGCCCCGTTGCTGTCCAGCGCGGCGCGGACACACCAGGCGACCCACCCCGACGCCGAGATCACCGTCGACGCGGCCCCGGACATCGAGGTCTTCGCCGACGCCGACCGCTTATCTCAGGCTCTGAGCAACCTCGTCGGCAACGCTTTGTGGCACGGGATGCCGCCCGTGCACATCGCCGCGCAAGCCGGCGATGGGACGGCGCGGATCACGGTGACCGACTCCGGCACAGGTGTCGATTCGGCCGTACGGCCACGACTGTTCGAACGGTTCGCGACCGGTCGGCGGGACGGCGGCACCGGCCTGGGGCTGTTCATCGTCCGTGAACTGGCACGCGCGCATGGCGGCGACGCCTTTTACGAGCCCGAGTCGCCGGACCGCCCAGCCGGCACGTTCGTGCTGACGATCCCATTAGCGTGATGCGGGGCCGGGCCGTGGCTTCCCGGCCGCACACGGATCGAGGGCCGGGTCAGCGCTGATCGCCCGGCGCGGCCCGGGGTCGCGCCAGCCGGCTGAGCAGAACCGCACAGGCCGACGCGCGTTCGGCCAGGCTGGCCACCTCGATGTACTCATCATCGGTGTGCGCGCCGCCGCCGCTCGGCCCCAGGCCGTCCAGCGTCGGCACGCCGAGAGCGGCGGTGAAGTTCGCGTCCGAGACGCCGCCGGCCGCAACCGTCTCGATCCGCAACCCGAGGGTCTTCGCGGCGTCGACGTATTCACCGGCGAGCCAGTCGAACGGGCGGGGAAACGCCGGCCGCCCCCCGTATCGCGTCACCTGGGTGGTGGTCCCCTCGACCGGCCCGGGGCCCGCCAGCGCCTGGAGCCCACGTTCGACGGTTCGCTCCGCTTCGTCGTCGAACCTGGCGTCCACATGCACCGACGCGACCGGCGGAATGATGTTGGGCCGGGTACCGCCGTCGGCCAGCACCACGTTGACCGTGGCCCGGTCCACGTCGCGGCCCAGCTGCTGGATGCCGAGGATCTTGTGCGCGAGCGTCTCCAGCGCGTTGGCTCCGGCCCCCGGATTCGAGCCGCTGTGCGATGCCCGCCCCGTCACGTCGAGACGGTAACGCGCCACTCCGCGCCGGGAGGTGACCACGGCTCCGGACGGCCTGGCCGCCTCGAAGACGAGCGCGGCGTCCCGGCCGGTCGCCATCTCCTCGATCACCGGCCGGGAGAACGGCGACCCGGACTCCTCGTCCCCGTTGAACACCATGGTGAGGTCAAGACCGTCCCACGCGTCCTCGCCGAGTTCACTCAGCGCGGCGAGCATGACGACCAGACCCCCCTTCATGTCGGCCACGCCGGGGCCGAAGGCCCGCTCACCGGCCATCCGGAACGGACGCGCCTGCGCCGTGCCGCGGTCGAAGACCGTATCCACGTGTCCGACCATCAGCACCCGGCTGCGGTGTGTCCGGCTGCCGGAACGCCGCGCGACCAGGACGGACGGTCCACCGTCCGTCGCACGCTGCCGGACGCTGAGACCCAGCCGGTCCAGTACGGGCACGAGTCTGCTGTACACGGCTTCGATTCCGGTGTGGTCCCCGGGGGCGCTGTCCGTGTTGACGAGTTCCTCCAGCAAAGAAAGCCACGCCGTGCCGTCGCGTTCCACCGTCACCTCACGCTCTCGGCGGCGAAGGCTGCACCTCGCCGAGTGAGCCGGCGGCGAGCGCCGACCGCTTCGGAGTCCGATCCGTCCACGTGACCTGCGCGGACGCCAGGACGAGGGCTGCTCCGCAGCCACGTGCTCTCAGTCAAGGCAGCTGCCTCCAAGCTGACCAACTTGTGTTTCCCTATTTGAGTCTTATTGCTTCCCTATATGAGTTGCAGAGTATGCCACAATGAAAAACAGCGCGCCAGGGAAGAGGGCGAACGGATCCGTCGCGGGCGTTTGCTACCCCCTGCTTCCTTAGGATGGAAGGGCGTTAACCTGTGAATTCGCCGAAGAGATCACAGAACGCATCTCCTGCGCTAGGCTGTCACCGGACCGTCGGGAAGCAGAGAGAGGGCATCAGGGTGGTTAACCGGAGAACGTCGGAGCGGCAGCGCCAAGCTCTCGTCGACGACCTGCGGCAAGCATGCCGCGATGGCCGCCTGCACCCCGGCGACATGCTTCCCACGGTGCGAGAGCTGCAAGAGAAGTACCGGCTCTCGCCGCGCACCGTCACGTCCGAGCTGAGAAAGCTCGTGGACGAAGGGCTGTTGCGGACCGTGCCGAGAGTCGGCGTCTTCGTCGCGGACACGGCCAGCGCGGATCCGGACAGCTACCTCATGCTCGTCCAGCCCAGGCGGCGCTCGGGCACGATGTCGACCGTGGACCGGGTCCGCTTCGGTTTCGAGGAGCGCGTCACCCAGCTGGGCGCGGCGAGCGCGACGATGGAGGTAGACGTCGCGCTTCGACGTGCGGAAGAAGGAACGCTTCCCCCCGTCGCCGGGGCATTCCTGGCGATGCCGGATCGCGGCGAGGATCTGCTCCGGATCGGAGACGCGTCGACGGCGCGCGTCCGCTGGGCATCGATCCCCATGACGCCGCAAGACCCGACGAAGACCGTCGACATGGTGACCGTGGACCACGAGGACGGCGGCCGGGCCGCCACTCAGCACCTGTGGCAACGCGGCCACCGCCGCATCGCCTTCCTCGGACTGCATACCCCCGGTCGCGAAGATCCCCGGTACCACTGGTCCGCGCTACGCATGCAGGGCTGGCGGGAGGCCATGGAGACGTTCGGCGAGCGCACGGACACGATCGGCTTCCTGACCGACACACCCCCCGCCTCCTATGAGCGCGAGGTGGAGGCCACCCGCGAATCGGCGCATGCCGTCGTCCTGCGGCGGGATGTCACCGCGGTAGTGTGCGCCAGTCACAATGCGGCTCTCGGCTTGTTGGCCGCGCTGCGAGACGCCGGCGTGCCCCCGGAGGGCTGGCCCGCGATGGTCTCCTTCGAAGACATATCCGAAGCCGGCGACGGGATCCTGACCTCCGTGCGAGTGCCATGCGAGGACATCGGCCGGGAAGCGGCCCAGATCCTGTGGGAACGACGACACGGCCGGCTCACCGGACCAGCTGAAGACCGCCGGCTGCCGATGCCGGTCATCCGCCGCGTCGACTCCCGCAACGGTTGGCCCGAGACGGAGGAGACCGCGCCGGCCAGTCCGCGCGCATAGAACCTCGAAGGAAACACTGCTTCCCTCTGTTTCCATATTGTGACGTCAGCTACCGAGCCGCGGCCACGCACGCCTGCCACCTTCTCGCCGGAGGGCCGGCGCCGCTGACCTGAGCAGCCGCAGCCATCACACAGCTTCGCCACAGCGCAGCTTCCATGATCCAACGCCGCAGGCAGGCGACACAGGGCAAATCGACTGGCCACGGCTGGTACGCCTGCGCGAAACCTCGGCACCGACATCCAGCAGGCACCGGCCGATCGGGCGACAGGTCAGCCGCAGCGGACGCGGGTTCGCCCGATGGGCGAACCCGCCCAGACCGTCGCACCGCGGATTTTCATCACGTTTTCGTTATAGAGAAGCAGTTGACAAGCAATGAGATACAGAACAGACTCTCTGCAATCAAGCGCGTGCCCTGTTTCCGAGTAGAGGAGACGTTCATGGCAACACCGCCCCGCGTCCCGACCACAGGCTCCACCACGCCCGCCGGCATGAGCAGGCGCAGCTTCGTCCGTAACGCCGGACTCCTCACCGCAGGTGGTCTGTCCGCCGGCGCTCTGGGCGCCGTCACCACCGGCCCCGCCTTCGCGTCCACGACATTCGACTACACGACGCCCGAGGCGTTCGACGCGTTCGACGCGGCGTACCAGAGCGGCGGCCAGGGCCCCGACAACAACAACGAAGCCGGCGCGCTTGCCTGGCAGCAGTCCTACGCCTTACGCAGCTTCGTGATGATGTACCTCGCGCACGGCGACACGTCGTACCTCGATCGGCTGATCGACAACGTCGACATCATGCTCACCCACCGGGACAGCGAGCGCGGGGTCACCGACTATCGCGGGCTCTCCCTACCGGCCTGGCGCACGATGAACCCGTACACCGTCGGCTTCTGTGACCTGCTCGACGCCGGCGGCCGGCCGACACTGCAGATCCGCAGCGGGCGCAACTACGCCGACACCACACAGGTCACGGTGACCCACGGCGCCGGCGACACCTTCTCCCTGGTGGTGCACAACGGGCAGTTCGACTTCACCGACACCTTCGCCGACCTGACGATGGACCCCTCCAGCGCCGATTACGCCGTCCAGCGGATCTACGACGACTACCCCGGCAGCATCCTGTGCACCGGCCACGACCAGGACATCGGTACCCGGCCGGCCGAGGGCACGTACGACATGTTCGCGCAGCCCGTGATCCTGGCCGTGCACACCGGCATGATCACGTATCCGATCGCCAGCTTCGTCCGCATCGTCAAGTCCGACCCCCAGCTCGCTCACGAGCAGTACTACCAGGACAAGGCCGACGAGTACCTGGCCGCGGTGGAGGCCGCCGTCGCCGTGCACGACCACGAGTGGCGCGAGACGGATGACGGGCGTGGCTACTACTTCTGGGAGAAGGGGACACCGTTCGGTTTCGACGGCCAGGCGCAGCCGCTCAACATGACGCTGGCTCTCGGCCGTACCGTGCTCGAACTGGCCGCGGTCAGCGGCGACGCCCAGCACGTCCACCGGGCGAACGCGCTGGCCGCCATGTTCAAGGCGGAGCTGATCGACCAGGACACCGACGGCACGACGACGTCGATCTGGTACTACTTCCCCACGTACTCGGCGGCCTGGGAGGGCTATGGCAAGACCGGCTCCGCCGAGACGGACATCTCGCTGCACAAGCCGTCTTACGCCGAGGCGAACGGCTACAAGAACTACGAGGACTACAGCCACGGCGCGATCGACGTCGACTTCGCCGCCCTGGCGCACCAGCACGGATACGTCCTCACCAGCCAGGACATCGCGAAGATCGCGGCGACGTTCACCGAGAATCTGGCCGGGACCGATGCAGACGGCGTGGCTTCGGTCCACTACGTCGTCACCGGCGACGGGGCGCTGCGGTCGAATCCGCTGAGCGCCGCCCGCTGGATGGCCCTCACCCCCGCGGACCCAGCGATCTTCCAGCACTGTCTGGACATCTACGCGGACCGCGACACCCAGCCCACGCCGACCAGCGGCACCCGCCTGCTCGGCGTCGCGATGCTCAACTGGGGCGCGCGTCAGGGCGCGGCCAACGGCCGGTATCACCGCTGGCGCACCTCTACCCGGCGCCGCTCCAACCAGTAACAACCGAACGGGACAGCAATGACGATCTGGGCAAACTTGCTGCACATCAGCTACAACTTCTGGAGCGACTCGCCCGAGCCGCGGCGGCTGAGCGCATGGCGCGACTCCATGCAGTTCGACGACGGCGTCTGGGCCGAGGTGACCCAGAAGATGGCCGAGGACGGCTTGAACATGGCCGTCCTCGACCTCGGTGACGCCATCCGGTACGAGTCACACCCGGAGATCGCGCTGACGGACGCCTGGAGCACGGCACGACTGAAGGAGGAGGTCGCGCGGCTGCGCGAACTCGGACTGGAGCCGATCCCGAAGCTGAACTTCAGCACCGGGCACGACGCGTGGCTGGGGATGTATCAGCGGCAGGTGTCCACCCCGGTGTACTACCAGGTCTGTCAGGACCTGATCGCCGAGGTCGGCGAGCTCTTCGACGGTCCGCGGCTGTTCCACCTCGGCATGGACGAGGAGACCGCGCAGAACCAGCCCAGATCGCGACTGGTGGTGATCCGGCAACACGAGCTGTGGTGGGAGGACCTGTGCTTCCTCGCCGACGAGGTGACCAAGACGGGCGCCCGCCCGTGGGTGTGGTCGGATCACGCCTGGCGGCATCCGCAGGAGTTCTACTGGAAGATGCCGAGGTCGATCGTGCAGAGCAATTGGCACTACGACCTGAACTTCACCGATGAGAACGAGGACGACCGTCCGCGGGTGATGCCGGTTCCGGAGAACCGGGACTGGCGGTACCTGACCTATCTCGACCTCGACGATCAGGGTTTCGACCAGATACCCACGGCGAGCAACTACCGGCAGGCGAAGAGCTTCGAGGCGACGGTGGAATTCTGCCGCCGCCGCCTCGACCGGTCCCGGCTGCTGGGTTTCCTGCAGACCACGTGGAAGCCGACCACCTCGGAGTTCAGGGATCACCATCTGCAGGCCGTCGCCCAGGTGAAGCGCGCGATCGAGCGTGACGCGGCAGAAGCGGAGCAGGCGTGATGTCCGCCGAACTCGCGATCGACGGCGGTCGTCCCGTACGCACCGAGCCGTTCCCCGCATGGCCGGTGTCGGGCGACGAGGAGGCCCGTGCGCTCGCGGCGGTGCTGGCCTCCGGCCGATGGGGCAGCACCAGCGGCGAAGCGGTCCGCGAATTCGAGCGTGCATTCGCCGACTACCAGCAGGCCGAGCACTGCGTGGCGGTCTGCAACGGCACCTTGGGGTTGACCGCGGCCCTGAAGGCGCTCGGCGTCGGTATCGGCGACGAGGTGGTGATGCCGGCCTACACCTTCATCGGCAGCGCCACAGCGGCACTGATGATCGGCGCCGTTCCGGTCTTCGCCGACGTCGATGCCGGCACCCATCTGCTCGACCCGGCGGCGGCCGAAGCCGCGATCACCGAGCGGACCGCGGCGATCATGCCGGTGCATCTGGCCGGCCAGCCCTGTGACATGGACGCCTTCGCCGACCTCGGCCGGCGTCGCGGGCTGGCGGTGATCGAGGACGCCGCGCAGGCGCATGGCGCTGAGTGGCGTGGCCGGCGGGTGGGTGCACTCGGTGACGCCGGCATGTTCAGCTTCCAGACCAGCAAGAACATGACCTCCGGGGAAGGCGGCGCCGTGGTGGCGAACGCCGCCGACGTCGGCCGTCGGCTGTACGCTCAGGCCAACGTCGGCCGGGTGCCGGACGGTGGCTGGTACCAGCACGAGCAGATCGCCTTCAACCTGCGCCTGACCGAGTTCCAGGGTGCGATCCTCCGCGAGCAGCTGCGCCGGCATCCCGAGCAGACGCGCCGCCGGACCGCCGTCTGGCAGCTGCTGACCGAGCTGTTGGCCGATGTCCCCGGCATCGAGGTACCGCACATCGACGAGCGCGTCACCGCGCACGGCCGGCACCTGTTCACCTTCCGTGTCGCCGGACTCGGCGGTGCGGAGCGCAAGACTCGCTTCGTCCGTGCGCTGGCGGCCGAGGGTATCCCGGTCTCCGGCGGCTACGTCGGCCTGCACCGCAACGAAGCGATCCGCAACGAGATCCACACGATCACCACCACGCTCGGACGGCCACAGCCGATCTCCGAGCTCCCGGCCACCGAACACGTGGTGGCCGAGGCGATGTGGCTGTCACCGCAGACCCTCCTCGGCACCGCAGCGGACGCCGAGGACATCGCCACCGCCATCCGCAAGGTTCTCAAGCACTCGGAAGAACTCTGACGTGTCCGCGTCCGCGGACACCACGGTCATCGAGGTTCACGGAGGAATCATGAGCACACGTAGCCGGCCGGCCGGGCGCAGCACCGGCAGACGCCGATCGACCGCCGCGGCGGTAGCCGTTGCGCTGGCCCTGTCCGGTTGCTCCCTCTTCGGCGACGACGGGGGCAACGCGAGCGGCACCGGCGGCGACGCCGGCTCCGGCGGGGCCGACGGCTCCGATGCCGAACTTGCGGCCGAGCAGGTCCTGCGCCTGTCCAGCAGCAACCTGCCGATCATCGACCCGCAGGTCGTGACCTTCGGCATGTGGATGTCGGCGAAGGGCATCTTCGAGGGCCTGGTCGTGCAGAACGAGGACGGTACCGACGTCCTGCCGGGTATGGCGGAGAGCTGGGAGGTCTCCGACGACGGGCTGACCTATACCTTCCACATCCGCGAGGACGCCGCCTGGTCCAACGGTGACCCGCTGACCGCGGAGGACTTCGAGCGCACCTACCAGCGACTGTTCACACCCGAAGCCGGGGAGACCGGCGGTAGCACCTCGGGGGCCAATTCCTACCAGAGCGCCACCAACATCAAGGGTGCCACCGACTTCCTGGAGGGAGCCACCGACGACTGGTCCGAGGTGGGCGTACGGGCGGTGGACGAACGTGTGCTGGAGATCGAGGTCGCCTCCCCCACCCCTGGTTTCCTGCTGGCGATGACCCATCCGTCGATGTTGCCGCTGCACATGGACACCGTCGAGGAACACCCACAGGACTGGCAGGAAGCCGAGCACATCGTCAGCAACGGTCCGTTCATGATCGATCAGTGGGTGACCAACTCGAGCATGGAGCTGGTCCCCAACCCGCACTACTGGGACACGGACAACGTCCACCTGGACCGGATCGAGATCGCGCTGCTCGAGGGCGGGACCACCGGCGCGGCGACGGTGCCCTACGAGAACGACGAGGTGGACATCGTCGGGCTGGCCAACGCGGACATCATCCGGATGGAGAGTGACCCGGAGCTGGCCGACCACGTCCAGATCGCCCCGTCCGTCTCCTACGTGTACCTGGCGACGCTGCGCAGCGAGAACCCGTTGCTGGAGGACGTCAATATCCGCAAGGCGCTCTCCCTGGCGCTCGACCGGGAGTACATCGCCGAGGTGACCCCGGACGCCCAGCCCGGCCGCTCGCTGGTGCTGGGCATCGTCCCCGGCTACGACGAGAGCATCGAGGTCAACGAGGACGTCGAGGAGGCGCAGGGGCTGCTCGCCGAGGCCGGCTACCCGGACGGCGAGGGGTTCCCGGAGATCAACCTGCTGGCCGGCAGCTCGAACGTGGACGTGGAGGCCATCGTCGACTCGTGGCGACGTAACCTCGGCATCGACGCGAAGGCCGACACCGTGGAAACGGGTGTGCTCGTGGAGCGCCGCTGGGCGGTGCAGGACGAGGACTACGTGGGCTTCTACTACGGCTCCTTCGCCGGCACGCCGGACTGGCCGACCATGGTCGGCTCGCTCTGGTCGCCACGCGACATTCAGGAGTTCAGCCTTCCGGCCGACGTCTGGGCTGAGTACCAGGAGGTCCAGGCCGACGGCGAGCTGTCGATCTCGGAACGCAACGCCGAGCTGGCCGAGATGCTCGACGAGCACGCCAGCGACGCCTCGCACGAACTCGCCGACCTGGTCGACCAAGCCATGAACAGCGCCGACGAGGCCGAGCAGCAGGAGCTGTTCACGCAGGCGGCTCAGTTGCGCGAGGAGCAGCACTTGATCATCCCGGTGCTGTGGAAGGACCGCTACTTCGCGGTGCGCCCGACGGTACAAGGACTGAACCTGAGGCCCTCGTCCGATGCCTACTACTTCAAGGGCATCAGCATCGCGGCCGACGAACAGTAAGGAAACACGATGGCCGTACGGCCGGAACGGCGCGGGGAGGGCACGCCATGAGCTTCATGACATACCTGGGCAAGCGTGTCGTGCGGATGGTGCTCTCCCTGATCGCCGTATCCGCGATCACCTTCACGCTGCTCCAGATGGCGCCGGGAAACTTCGCGGACATTCAACGGATCAGTGCCGGCGCCGCCCAGTTCGGCGGCGCCGGCACCGAAGACATGGTGCACGCGTTCGCATCCCGTTACGGGGACGACATCCCGGCCTGGCGCCAATACCTGATCTTCATGAAAGGCGCCGCCACCTGGGACTTCGGACCCTCGTACAAGTACCCGACGCAGGATGTCCAGGACATCATCGCGCAGGGATTCCCGATTTCGGCGACGATCGCCCTCATCGCGGTGGCGCTGTCGCTGATGATCGCCATCCCTATCGGTGTGTACGCGGCGGTCCGGCAGAACTCCGCAGCCGACCACGGGACGATGTTCCTGATCACCCTCGGCACGGCGCTGCCGAACTATCTGACCGGCGTCATCCTGGTGCTGTTCTTCACGCTCACGCTGGGGGTGTTGCCGTCCAGCGGCTGGGACGGTCCGCAGCACATGATCATGCCCGTGCTGGCGCTGGTGCTGGGGCCGACGGCCGTGCTCGCCAGATATGTCCGGTCCAGCATGCTGGAGACGCTGCGCGAAGAGTACGTGGTCGCGGCGCTGGCGAAAGGCGGGCCGCGCGCCACGGTCATCACGCGGCATGCGCTTGGCAACTCGCTGATCCCGATCGTGACCGTGCTGGGTCCGTTGCTGGCGGCGCTGATGACCGGCACCGTCTTCGTGGAGGCGTTGTTCCGCATCCCCGGGTTGGGGCTGTACTTCGCCCAGGCGGCCGCCAGCCGGGACATGCCCCTGCTGATGGGCACGGCGCTGTTCTTCGCGCTGATCTTGATGACCATGAACCTGATCGTCGACCTGGTCTACGGGTACCTCGATCCCCGAATCCGAGCGGCAGGGGGTGTCAACCGGTGGCGACGCTCACAGAAGAACCCGCAGCAGCAGCCGGCGTAACGGCCGAGCGGGCCAGAAGTCACTGGTCTCGCGCATGGGCCCGATTCCGGGCCAACAGACTCGCCTTTGTGAGCCTGATCTTCTGCGCGCTGCTGATCGTGACCGCGCTGGCGGCGCCCTGGATCGCGCCGTACCACTTCTCCGAGACCGACCCGGACGCACGGCTGGCGCCGCTGCTGACCGACGGGCATCTGCTCGGCACCGACCTGCTGGGCCGGGACATCTTCAGCCGGCTGGTCTACGGGCTGCGGACCGCGCTGTTCGTCGCGTTCGGTGCGGAGCTGGCGTCGCTGGTGGTGGCGATCCTGATCGGGCTGTCCGCCGGTTACATCGGCGGCCGGGTCGACCAGGGACTCATGGGCATCACCGACGTGATGTACGCGTTCCCGAGCTACATCTTCGCCATCGTGCTGGTCACCGTCATGGGACGCAGCATCTGGGCGGTGATGCTGGCCATCGGGATCTCATCGTGGGTGACTCAGGCGCGGCTGGTCCGCGCTCAGGTGCTCACCGTCAAGGAACGCGAGTACGTCGAGGCGGCGAGGTCGATGGGTGCCTCCGGGGTGACGATCTCGCTCCGGTACATCCTGCCCAACGCCATCGGGCCACTGCTGGTCACCACAAGCTTCGCCATCCCGGCGGCGATCGGTGCGGAGGCAGGGCTGGCGCTGCTCGGACTCGGCGTGCAGCCGCCCACCCCCTCCTGGGGATCGATGATCTCGGAAGGCACCAGCTACATCCTGGCCGCGCCGCATCTGCTGTTCCTGCCGGCCACCCTGTTCGCGCTGACCTTGCTGGCGTTCACCTGGGTGGGAGACGGCATCCGGGACGCCTTCGACACCAGCGGGGAGGACCGATGAGTGCGTCGTCGCTCGAGGTGGAAGGGCTGCGCACCGAGTTCGTCCTGCGCGATCGGGTCCTGCGCGTGGTCGATGACGTCAGCTTCACCGTCAAACCCGGTCGAGCGCTGGCCATCGTCGGCGAGAGCGGCAGCGGTAAGAGCGTGACCATGCGCAGCGTCATGCGGCTGCTGCCGAAGACCGGACGCGTCGCCGGCGGACGGGCGCGGCTGGGCGGGACCGACCTGCTCGGCTTGTCCGAACGTCAGATGCGCAAGGTGCGCGGGCGCGACATCGGCATGGTCTTCCAGAACGCGATGGAAGCGCTCAACCCGACATTGACGCTGGAGCGCCAGCTGACCGAGCACCTGTTGTGGCACGGTGTCTGCGATCGGGCCGAGGCCAAGCGGCGCGCCATACAAACGCTCGGCGACGTCGGCATCCCGGAACCGGAGCAGCGCATCCGCACCTACCCGTTCCAGCTGTCCGGCGGCATGCGGCAGCGGGCCATGATCGCCACGGCCATGGTCACCCAGCCGTCGGTGCTGATCGCCGACGAGCCGACCACGGCCGTCGACGTCACGGTACAGCGACAGCTGCTGGACCTGCTGGCACAGTTGAAGGCGCGCGGCACCGGCGTCATCATGATCACCCACGACCTCGGCGTGGCCCGGTACTTCTGCGACGACGCGATCGTCATGTACGCGGGGCGGGTGGTGGAACGCGGTCCGATCCGGCAGCTGCTCGAGCGCCCCGCGCATCCGTACACCGCGGGCCTGTTCTCCTCCACGCTGGAGGTCGGGGCCCGGCACCGTCCGTTGCAGCCGGTGCCCGGCGCTCCGCCCGACCTGGCACACCGTCCGCCCGGGTGTGCGTTCCACCCGCGCTGCGGGCAAGCCGAGCAGAGATGCGGCCAGGAGGAACAGCCGCTGCTGCCCTGGTCCGAGGACGGGCAGCGCGAGGTCGCCTGCTGGAAGGCGGTGCAGCATGTCTGAGCTCACGGTGCGACGCGACGAGACCGAGGCCGGCGCTCAGCCGGCGGACAGGCGCCTGATCGGCGTCGACCACGTCGACAAGATCTTCGACACCAGGGCCGGGCAGGTGCACGCGGTCCGGGACGTGTCGCTGTCGGTCCGGCATGGCGAGACGCTGGGTCTGGTCGGTGAGAGCGGAAGCGGCAAGTCGACCGTGGCCCGGCTGATGATGGGGCTCATGCCGCCCACCCGCGGCACCGTCACCTTCGACGGCGTGGACCTGGCCACGGTGCGCCGCGGCGATCTTCGCCGGCTGCGGGCGCAGATGCAGATGGTGTTCCAGAATCCGTACGGCTCGCTGCTTCCGCACTACAGTGCGGCCGGGAACGTGGCAGAGCCGCTGCGGCTGCACAAGCGGGGAGACAAGGCCTCGCGGCGACAGCGCGCGATCGAGCTGCTCACCATGGTGGGGGTCAATCCGCGATTCGCCGACCACTACCCGCGGCAGTTCTCCGGGGGCCAGCAGCAGCGCGTGGCCATCGCGCGGGCGCTCGCCCTGGAACCGAAGTTGCTGATGTGCGACGAGCCGACGTCCTCGCTGGACGTCTCCATCCAGGCACAGGTGCTCGCGCTGCTGGACGAGTTGCGGACCGCGCTCGGCCTCACCGTGGTGTTCATCTCGCACAATCTGGCGGTCGTGGAGCGCTTCGCCGATCGGGTCGCTGTGATGTGCCTCGGCCAGGTGGTGGAGGTGGCACCCACCGACGTGCTGTTCGACACTCCGCGGCATCCGTATACGCAGCAGTTGCTGGCTGCCGTTCTGCCGGTGACGCGGGACCCGCTTCCGGTGCCGGCCGACCCGTGGCGCCCGCAGGCCGTCGACCTGCCGCTGCGCGAGGTGGCGCCGGGGCATTACGTGCGCGACTCGTGACATCCGAGCGCCTGGCACACCTGCTTGACACGAAGAGACGCCGGGTCTCCCCGCCCACCGCGGCGGTGGTGGCCCGGGCTGTGAGTCGGGTCGGGAACTGGAGAGGAAATGATGTCTGACGTTAGGGCCCAGGGTCGATCAGTTGCCGGTTTCCCGGTTGGTTGTTCGTCCCGTTGTGCCCTTGGTCAGGTCAGTTCCGCT
>NZ_JAAGOA010000039.1 GCF_010550675.1 Phytoactinopolyspora halotolerans
ACCGGATGCGCTGTATGCGCTGGTCAACCTGGCGCCGCAGACACCAGCACAGATCCCGGCACTGCCACTATCAACGCCGAACAGCGGGTCGAATATGAAGATCACGATCTACGGCTGGAGTACTAGCCGTACGGATCAACGGGCATCGGAACACTGCACTGCCGGAATATTTGTTTGCCCGGTTTTGTCCGGGTCCTATGCGTGCGACGTTGGACTGGAGGAACGGTACGCAACGTGCCATGGCACGCCGGGCGCCTGTGCATGGCACGCCGAGCGACTGCTGGGCGGGGCGGAATGTCCGACATGTGGAGCCCTCCAGCGTGCCATGGGTCGTGGCCGCCGCCCCGGGAGCCGGACAACGGCCACGCCACGGCCGCACCGAGAAGTCACCGTTCAGCTACAGCATCACCGGCTACTCTCAGCCGCGGCCTCCTGCTCCGCAATCAGCCGGGTAAGCGTGAACGGGCGCTCGAGCACCTCATCAAGCACGCCCGCGACGCGCGTGAAGTGCGGAGTCTCAAAGTGCCGATCGAGCGCGGCCTGATCCGTCCACTGCTCGATGATGATCATCTGGCTCGGATCAGCGGCGTCGACGAAGGGCCGATACGCCAGGCACCCGTCCTCGGCCAGCGACGGCTCGACCATCGCGGTGAGCTCACGGACCAGACGGTCGCTCTCCCCTCGTTTCGCCTTGAACTCGGCGATGAGCGTGAATTCACTCATAAGCATCCTCCTTATGTATATGGAGTTCGGATGTGCCATGCGTCGCGCTTTTGTCCCGGCCCGTCGCGGCCCGTCGCGACTCGTCGCCGACGGAGGCGCCGGGCTCACGACGCTGCCGGGCAGCAGATGTGACGTGCGTCGTTGATCAGGCCCGCACCGAGTCCTCGATGCGATTCCCCTTGATCAGCCACGTCGGGCCGTCGGCGAATTCCTCGATGATCTCGAAGAAGCGGGCGAAATGCGGGCCTTTCACATGGACATCGAAGGCGTCGGCGTCCTCGTACGCTTCATTCAGGTAGAAACGGTTCGCCTGTTCGGCGTCTTCGATCAGTTCGAACCGCACGGTGCCGGGCTCGTCCTTCGCCGAGTTCCGGCCGTCCTCGAGCGCCGCCGCGATGAATTCTTCACGCCGTTCCGAGGGCACGTCAAAGTAGACTGCGATGTGGTACACGCGAGTGACTCCTATGGATCTTGAGGTTTGATCTGTGACCGCTTCCAGCATCGATCGGGACGATCACCGGAAAAAGAGCCGAGAACTTCCTGGGACCGGCGGTACCACCTTTCCGACGGTAGCGCTGGAGCGCCGAACCGAGCTCGCCGACTTTCTCACCCGGCGACGCGCGGCCCTCCGCCCGACCGACGTCGGCCTGGCCGAGCCGGAGTCGACCCGACGACGACGGACGCCTGGCCTGCGCCGCGAAGAGGTGGCCATGCTGGCCGGCGTCAGCGTCGACTGGTACATCCGCCTCGAACAGGGGCGTGCCGAACGTCCGTCGTCGTCGGTCCTCGATGCCTTGAGCAGGGCGCTCAGGCTGACCGCCGACGAGCGCGCGCACCTGTATGCGCTGGCCAGAGCCGAACGTCCACCGCTCTCCGCGGCACCGAGAGAGACGCCGGATGCCAGCCTGCAGCGGACCCTCACCGCGCTACCCGACGACGTTCCAGCCATGGTGCTCGGGCGGAAGTGGGACGTGCTGGCGTCGAACCATGCGCTGCACGAGCTGCTCGTGCCGTTCGACCAGTACCCGGCAGGCAGCCGGAATCTGGTCGAGCTCACATTCCTCGACCCGGCGCTGCGAGACCGCTACGTCGACTGGGCCGACGTCGCATCAGAGACCGTCGCGAACTTCCGCGCCTCGGTCGCTCGCCACCTCGAGCTGCCCGACGTGCAGCAACTGGTGCATGCGTTGAGCACGCGCAGCCCGGACTTCGCGGCCCGGTGGGCCGACCATCAGGTCCGCGAGAAGTCCAGCGGCACCAAGCGCATCCGGCGCGACACCGGCCACGCCGTCGTCTATCAGTACGACACACTGCTCTCACCTGCGAATCCAGACCAGCGACTGGTCACCTACGCCGCCGCCTAGAAGTGCCCCACGGAGATCGCAGCCGATCGAGGTGGCGTGGTCTGTGATCACGTCAGGACGTCCGTCGTCGGCTGCGCAACCGCACGCCGTCCGCCCGCCCACATGAGGAGCGCGCACAGGGCGAAGGCCGCCCCGAGAATCGCCGATCCCGTCCACCCGGCGATGGAGTACACCGTCGTGGTGACGGTTGCGCCAAGGGCGGAGCCTAGCGAGTAGAAGAGCATATAACCGCCGACGACGCTGCTCGTCCGACGCGCGTACGCTGCGGTGAGCAAGTGCTGGTTGCTGACGTGCACCGCCTGGACTGCGAAATCGAGGACGATGACACCGACGACGACCATCCACAGCGACCACGTCGCCTGTCCGGTCGCCAACCACGACGCCGCCAGCAGCAGGAGCGCGCCCCGCGTGACGCGTTCGGCGCGACCGGCGTCGGCCCATCGCCCCGCTCGTGCCGCGCCCAGAGCACCGGCAAGCCCGGCGATTCCGAAGAGGCCGATCTGCGCAGTGCCCAGGTGCCACGGTTCGGCGGCAAGCGGTAGCGCCAGCCCGCTCCACAGCGTGCCGAAGGAGGCGAACAGGAAGAACGCGATCAGCCCGCGCGAGAGGAACAGGCGCTCGCGAAGGAGGTGGCCGAGCGACGCCAGCACCTCACCGTAGGTCGCATGTACGCGCCGACGGTCGGCCGGCAGCAACTTGACGACGAAGAGCGTGAGCACGACGAGGAGCGCGGCGAGTGCTGCGTAGATGCTTCGCCATCCCCAGAGCGCGGCGAGGCTTCCGGCCACCACGCGCGCTCCGAGAATGCCGATGATGACGCCGGAGGTGACGACTCCGATCGTGCGGCCCCGATCGGTCGGGGCCGCGAGGTCGGCGGCGAAGGCGACGGTGGTCTGGACGACGACCGCGAACAGACCGGCGACGGCGAGCCCTACCAGCAGGAGCCCGAGTCGGCTTGCCGCCGCTGCCACAACCATGCCGGCTGCGGCGACGAGCAAGTGGCCCGCGATGAGCATGCGCCGATCCAGCAGGTCTCCCAGCGGCACGAGGAAGACCAGGCCGATCAGGTAGCCGGCCTGTCCTACCGCCACGATCAATCCCAGTCCGGCTTCCGGCACACCCAGGTCGCGGCCGATCTGGGCGGCCACCGGCTGCGCGACATAGATCGTCGCGACGGCGACCGCACAGATCGTTGCGAGCAGCAGCCTTCGGCCGAATGTGAGACTCACCGACACCCCAATCAGTAGCATTTTGCAACTGACCTGACCGTACGGCAGAATGGTTTCAATCCGCAACTCCTCAGGAGGGGTGATGACCGCGGCCGCTCCCATCGGTGACGTGAACTGGACCGACTCCACATGCCCCGTCGCGCGCACGCTCGACCTGGTCGGAGACAAGTGGAGTCTGCTGATCGTCCGCGACGCCATGGACGGTGCGCGATCATTCACCGATTTTCAGCACCGCACCGGGATCGCGCGCAATATCCTCACCGACCGCCTCCGGCGCTTGGTGGAACGCGGCATCCTCGAACGACAAACCGCGCCATCGGGACGTCGACAGGTCTACGCACTCACCGACGCGGGACGTGACCTTTTCACCGTCATCGTGGCGATGCGCCAATGGGGCGAACGGCATGCGTTCGCCCCACACGAGGCGCACTCTGTTCTCGTCAGCGAAAGTGGAGTCCCGCTTGCCCGGCTACGTCCCACCGACGTCGACGGCGCCACCGCTACCGTCGATACGACCGCTGTCCTTCGAGGGGGGTAGACCGGATGCCCGGTAGCGCCGGCCGCGTCCTCTTCGCGCTGCTCGATCGACACGCCATCTTCGCCGCCAGGCGAGTCGCTGCCTCAGCGCACCCGCGGGAGTTCTCCGCCTCGATGAGGAGTCGCCGGGCGCGGATGGCAGGCTTCTCCCATGACGCGTACTGATCCGAAGGCGGACCTGCACCGATACCTGCAGGTAGCCCGCGAAGCGCTGCTGTGGAAACTCGAGGGACTGTCGGAATACGACGTCCGACGCCCGCTGACGCCGACGGGCACCAACCTGCTGGGCCTGGTGAAGCACCTCGCCGGTGTCGAGTCCGGCTATTTCGGCCATGTCTTCGACCGGCCATTTCCCGAACCGCTGCCCTGGATGGACGACGACGCCGAACCCAATGCCGACATGTGGGCCGCCGCCACCGAGTCGCGCGAGCAGATCGTCGCGCTGTACCACCGGGTGTGGGAACACGCCGACGCCACGATCGCCGACCTCCCCCTCGACGCGATCGGCAGCGTGCCGTGGTGGCCGGAGGACCGTCGGGAGGTGACGTTGCACCGCGTTCTGATCCACGTCATCGCCGAGACCAACCGCCACGCCGGCCACGCCGACATCGTCCGCGAGCTCATCGACGGAGCCGCCGGGATGCGCCAGGGCAACGAGAACATGCCGGCGGGAGACGAGGCGTGGTGGGACAGCTACCGCGACCGCCTCGAACGCGTCGCGCAGGAAGCCGGCCGGCCCTAGGCACAGCCCACTGTTCCGGTACGCGAGCCTACGTGCGTCGGGCGGCGCGTACGACGACGTCGTGGAGCGAGACGGCGTGGCCCCCAGGGCCCGCGAGCGTACGCGTGGCCTCCTCGGCGGTGACGACCTTCCATACGGCGTCGTCCAGGCGTGCGGTGATGGCAGCCGCGGTGACCGACGCCTCAGCGGGCGGATGGGGCCCATGGCCGGGCTCGGGAGCGTGGGCGTGTAGGTGCCCGACGATCAGCAGGGTGCCGCCGGGCGCCACCCATGCGGCGATGCGGTCGTAGAACTCCAGCTGCGGCATCGCCGGGTGCGCGTAGTGCGTGGTGACCAGGTCAAACCGCGTATCCGGATTCCAGGCGCTCAAGTCCGCCTCGATCCACTGGACGCGATCGCCGACCCCGTCGGCCGCTGCACGCTGAGCAGCGCGAGCCAGCGCCTGAGCCGAGATGTCGACGGCCGTGACCTGCCAGCCACTCGAGGCGAGCCAGATCGCCTCCGCACCCGCGCCGCATCCCGCATCCAGCGCCGTGCCCGGCAGCAGCTCCCCCGTCTCCCGCGCCAGGTACGGGTTGGGCGGGTTGCCGCTCATCGATCCCGGGCCGTCGGTGTCGCGCCGCTGCCAGTGCTCGTCCCAGTAGTCCTTGTCGAACGCGTGCGTCATCTCGTCGTCCTTCCGTTGGTGTTGCCGGCTCCCGTGATAGTGACGAGCCCGACGACGAATCGGCAAAGTCTGTTGCCGAATGGCAAACTGGGCACATGGAGGACGCAATCGACCGCACGCTCGATGCCGTCGGATCGCGGCTGAAGCGGCTACGACAGCAACGCGAGATCACCCTGACCGACCTCGCCGAAGAGACGGGCATCTCCACCAGCACTCTCTCCCGCCTCGAGGCCGGTCTGCGGCGCCCCACGCTCGAGCAGCTCCTGCCGCTCGCCCGGGCCTATGGGGTGACCTTGGACGAACTCGTCGACGCACCGCCCACCGGCAACCCCCGCATCCACCTGCGCCCGATCACCTACAGCGACGGATCCACCGTCCTGCCGTTGACCCGTAGGCCCGGCGGCATTCAGGCCTACAAGTTCGTCCTACCGGCAGGCCACGACGACGCTGAGCCCGACCTGCGTACCCATGAGGGCTACGACTGGGCCTACGTCCTCAACGGCACGCTGCGCCTGGTCCTCGGCGAGCATGACCTTCTCCTCAAACCCGGCGAGGCTGCGGAGTTCGACACTCGCACCCCGCACTGGTTCGGAGCCACCAGCGCCGGCCCCGTCGAGTTCCTGAGCCTCATCGGACGCCAAGGCGAACGCGCACATCTCCGCGCAGCGCCGAAAAGCCGCCTTCGCTACCAGGAGAGCTAGGGGTTGCCGGGCCTGCATTCCTCACGACATGCGCGTGGGACAGTCGGGCGCTGGGAGCGTCGGCTTGCCGTACCGGGAAGCCCTGTCATCACCACGAATCTGGGCGTTCGTCCGTCGTCGGTCATCCATCGCACTTCCGCGTGCCTGCCGTTCTACGTCTTACGCGTTCGATACAGGAGCACAAAGATCGATCATGAGATTCCCTGGGCCCTGGAAGATGGCGCTACCCTTCTTGCTCCGAGGCCATGGCGCGTACGTGGACCGTACGACTCGGCGCACAACTTCTCAACGCTGATCTGTGACCTACGGAGCGTCGGCATGGCGACTGCGGTGTCCTGTGGGAGCAGAGGTCGAGTACGCACGGCAGGCTCTCGATATGACAAGTCCAGATGCGAAGCGACGACGATAACGTCTCGCCTACTCCGCATCGACTGGTGCGGCAACGCGCCCCACGCCCAGACCCCTGCCGCTGCGCGCTGTCTCGACGAACGCGATCGCGTTGCCGTCCGGGTCGCGCACGATGAAGTCGGTGCCGCCCCACGCTTGTTTGGTCAGCTTCTGCACGATCTCGGCGCCAGCGGCCCGATACTCCCTGTAAAGTTCGCGTACGTTCGGCGTATCTACGAACGCCATGATGAGCCCTTCTCGTTCCGCGGCACCGGCCGCGAACACCGGCTCGTGTACGAACTTCAGGTGCAAGGTCGCGCCGTCGCGCGACACCGATCCGTAGAACGGCGGGTTGCCGTGCAAGAAGTCGATCCGGAAGCCGAGCTGGTCCCGATAGAAAGTGGCCGAGGCATCGACGTCGGCGACGTACAGCACCGGTTTGGCACTCGCGACTGCCGTGTCCTGAGTCTCCGGCTGCTCGCTGGTGGGCAGGCCCGCTTCCGTGCTCGCCTTGAGTTCGGCCCAGCTGGCGCAGCCCGCTTCGAGGGCGATGATCTCTTGGGCTTCGGTGAGGGGAAACTTCAGCGCGAGTGTTTCGCGGTCGGACAACGTGCGATAGCGCGCGAGCTGTCGGATGCGACCGCCAATCGAGAAGTTCCCTTCGCGGTGCCAGCGAACGAGCAGTTTCGCCTGCTTCTTGTAGGTTTCGAGTTTGGGCATGGCGCTCCCTCTTCGGTCTTGAAGTAGGTGGGCCTTGCCCTTTCGGCTTGCTGCGCCGCTGCGCCCTACGACCGGGTCTGAACCCGCGCCTGCGACGTTGAGATTACCACAGCGAATTGGCCCCCGACCGCGTGAGCGCCGTCCTTTCCCCGGTTCCGCGGACCGCGCCGCGCTGTCGGTGGCGGCATCGAGTTCGGCCATCTCGGTTCCCGATCACATCACCCACCACCACCGCAGGAGCAGCACATGGAGGAGCAGCATCAGCTCCGAAGACGGGCTGCCCTTGTGGTACTCGCCCGGACTGAACGCATGTCGCCCGCCCCTGGAGCCTATATCTACAATCCGCTATAGTCGAGTGCGTGGACACCGTTCATTACGCCGGGACGATACTTCGCGAGGCTCGCAGGAGGGCCAACTTGTCTCAAATGGAGTTGGCTCGTCGGGCCGGCGTGACGCAGAGCGTGGTGAGCGCCTACGAATCCGGACAGCGCCAGCCGGCGTTGCCAACCCTCGCGCGGCTGATCGAAGCCACGGGCCACGACATCGACCTGGTTCTACGTCCCCGCGAAGCGCCACTGCACCAATCATCTGGCCCCTTGGCCAGCAAGGTTCATGCGCACCGCGCTGAACTACGAAAGGCGGCGGCGAAGTACGGGGCGTCGAACTTACGTCTCTTCGGCAGCGTGGCACGAGGTGAGGAGTCTGAGAGCAGCGACGTTGACCTGCTCGCTGATTTCTCCCCGGGCACCAGCCTGTTCACCCTGGCCAGACTGCGACGAGACCTCGAAGCCATCCTCGACGCACCCGTCGACATCGTGCCGGCTAGCGATCTGAAACCAGGTGTGCGGGCAGACGTCGAGCGGGACTTGGTCCTCCTATGACTCGCCGCGACCAGCAACGCCTGTACGACATCACAACGGCCATCGACACCATCCGCCAGCATGTGAACAGAGGCGACCTCAGCGACGGATTGATCTTCGACGCTGTACGTGTACGGCTCATCGAAATAGGTGAGGCAGTCAAGGCACTACCGAACGACTTGCTCGAACACGAACCCGGGGTTCCCTGGTCTGAGGTCGCGGGAATGCGCGATCGCCTAGCCCATCATTACTTCGACACGTCACACGCCATCCTTCAAGCGACAGTGGAACACGATCTACCCGAACTCGAGCAAGCCGTGCAGCGGCTCCAGGCCCACGTCGACGATGACTAGGACAGTCGCGCTGTCGACGCACGACCTTTCGGTGGGCATGTCCGGAGTTGACCGCGCACGACGCACCAGGCACTGCCGGCGACGGAACGAAGTTGCGGTCGCGATCACGACCGCGATGCATGCCTGTTGACGAGCATCACCTCGGGTGTTTGCAGAGTGCGACGAGGTAGCGGCAGGGCTTCGGCGTCGAGTTGATGAACGTGCGCGACGCCGGGTCACCGAGCTGGAGACAATCGCCGGGACCGAGGTGGTGGACATCGTCGTCTTCATGGAGTTCAAGATGCCCCTCGAGCATCCACAGCTGCCGATGGATGGACGCGTGCGTGTCGGCGATCATGGCGAGGTGCGTCCCCGGCGGCAGCTCCACCTCAACCAACTCCAGCGGGCCGTTGCCCGGCGGCGACACCGCACGTCGCCGGTAGCCGCTGTCGGGATCGCTCCACACCGGCTGCTCATCCGCACGAGCCAGACGACGGCCGTTGCCCTCGGCGTGCGCGATGAGCTCAGACAGCGTGAGCTCCAGCGCGGCAGCCAGCCTCGCCAGCAGTGCCGCCGTAGGTTGCACGTCGCCGCGCTCGATCTTGCCGATCATCGCCCTCGAGACGCCGGAACGTTCGGCCAGCACGCTCACCGACAGGCCGCGCGCCGTCCGCGTGTGATGGACCGTCGCCGCAAGCCGTGTGTTGAGATCGTCGTCACTCACGCTTGTCACTATAGCGTCCATTATGGCTACTATATGAGCCATGATGGACCTGGTGATCCGCGATGCCACCGAGGACGACGCAGCGGCCTGCGCGGCGATCTATGCACCATATGTGACCGACACGGCGATCAGCTTCGAGCTCGAGCCGCCGACCGCCGACGAGATGGCCGAGCGCATCACCGCCGCCAACAAGGATCACGCCTGGCTCGTGGCCGAGGACGCCGGCCGCACCATCGGCTATGCGTACGCCACGACCTTCTCCGCGCGCGCCGCGTACCGGTGGTCCTGCACGACGAGCATTTACCTCGAACTCGGCCGTCACCGCAAGGGCGTCGGCCGCACGTTGTACCAGGCGCTACTGGATCGACTGACGGATCTGGGCTATCGGCAGGCCCTGGCCGGTATGACCCTCCCCAACGACGCCAGCGCCGGACTCCACCGCGCCCTCGGCTTCGAGCCTGTCGGAACCTACCGCCAGGTCGGTTGGAAGTACGGCCAGTGGCGCGACGTCGCCTGGACCCAGAAGACCCTCCCCACCACCGACGGCCCGCCACGACCCACCAACGGGACCGTTGTTTGACCTTTCGATCCACGACCGCGGGCTGTCACCAGTGCGATTGATCTTCTCGAACGCGCGCTTCTTGGGGCATCTGGCCTCTCCGTCACACATCACGGCGATCCATTAGTCTCCAGCCACACGAGAAGAGGCATCGGACCGGCACTGTGGCGAGATATGGGTGAGCACGAGCTGACGAGCCCGGGCGGCCATCCGTACACTATGCCCATGCCGTCCGGGGCGATCGACAGGTTCCTCGGCCGCTGGTCTGTCTCCGGCCGGGCGATCGACGTTGTCCGTCGCGGCGACGAGGTCATCGTCACCATCTTGGGCATACCCGAGGAGTTCTCCCCGCGCCTCGTCCACGATGCCGCAGACCCCGCGGCAGGGATCCTCCGGGGCGGCCACCTCGACGGCACCACAATCCGCGTGCTCGACGACGACGGTACGGACAGACTGATCGTTGGCGACGTTCTCAGCTTCCCGCGCTGGAACGACGACTCCCCCGTATCACCGGTCATGACGCACCTGATGCCTCCACCGGATGTGGATCCAGCGACCGAAGCCTCGTATCGGGCGATGCTGCACGACACCCTCTCCGCGAACGGTGCCGTCGTCGAGCCCGTCGCCGGCATCGACGTCGGTGCCTGGGTCCACTGGCTCACGCAGCAAGACACGGTCCTGTTCCACGGGTCGCAGAACGGAGACATCGAGGCGCTGGCACCTCGGCGCACGTCGTACGAGATCAACAACCAGGCCGGGCGAGGCAACCTGGCGGCCGTATATGCGACACACGCAGGTCTCTGGGCGATGTGGTTCTCCATCATCGATCGAAGCAGGGTGCGCGGATCGATCCGCAGCGGCGCCGAGGAGCACGTCCGGCCAGACGGCGTTCGCTTGCCTGCGTACTACTTCTCGCTCAACCATCGCCAACTTGCCGACCCACCGTTGAGCGACGGCTGGCTCTACCTGCTACCCCGGGACACGTTCGAGCGGCAACCCCTGTTCCCCGGCGGCTCGCCCTCACCCGAGTGGTGCAGCCGGCACACGGTACGTCCGCTGGCCCGCATTCCCATCCGGCCGCATGACTTCCCGTTGCTGGACCGCATCGGCGGCCACGACGACAGCGAGCTCCTCCGGTATCACGAACTGGTCGACGTGATACGCGAGAACACCGAGCACGCAACGGCCACGTCTGACGGCGTGGTGCTGCGGCTCGTATGGAGTCCGACGCTCGCGGATATCATCGACGAATACATGGTGCTCAGCCGCGCGATGATGCCCGACATCTCGCGCACGCTCCAGCACGACGGGCAAGACTCGGCATACCTGCATCTGCAGACCACGCCGGAACTGGCCGTCATGCTGCACAACAGCTTCCACGACCTTATGGCCGGATGATTCGCCACAGCCCGCCCGACCCCGAAGCCGGCTTTATCACGCTCATGCCGACGACCGGACGATCGTCTCCGATGCGCCGATGGATCTGGGGAATCACCTTGGGAAGCCGAAATCGCCACGTCGCGCCCGGTCATTCTTTCCACTAAGAAACGATCCATGAGGCCGACTATCGTGTCCGCCGGGCCGGGGCCGACGAGCAGCTCACTCCGTCGTCGAGTTCGCGCCTGATCGACGTCAATCTCGACCCGCCGTTTCCGAACGGCGGTCGGTTCCGCGCGGTTCAGATGCTTGCCGACTCGGCGTTCGTCGACCGTTTCCAGCCGCGCGTCGTATCGACGTCTTGGGCCGTCGCGTGGGTGGCGGCTGGTCGACGCGCAGCCTACGTCACGGATGAATAGGGCTGCCGTCGCGCCGCCGCCGCTGCCCTTGCGCTGTCTACGCACGACCTTCAGTGGGCGTGTCCGGAGTCGACCACGTACGACACACCATGCACTGCAGGTGACGGAACGACGTTGCGGTCACGATCACGACCGCGATGCATGCTCGTTGACGAGCGTCACCTCGTGTGTGTGCAGAGTGCGATAAATCACCTCGCCTCGCTGGACAGCTCCGGTTGAAAGCCAATCCACCCCGAGCGCGCACCTCGCTCACTCGTACGCGCGCCTACGCTTAGGGCGTCTGTCTGCAGCGAACGGTTCAGATCTAGCCCAGCAAGTCCAGGCAAAGCTCGAGCCCTAGCAAACCCAGGCAGGGCGACTCGGGTTCGGGCTCTGGCTCCGGTGATGGTTCAGGCGAAGGCTCCGGCTCAGGCTCCGGCGAAGGCTCCGGTTCCGGTTCAGGCGAAGGCTCCGGCTCCGGATCTGGGTCAGGCTCCGGCTCCGGATCAGGCGAAGGCTCCGGTTCCTGCTCTTCTGGTTCCCGTTCAGGCGACTCCGGCCCTGGCGGCCGCTTGCGCGTATCGTCCTGGTCCTCTGGTGATGTCCGTTCCTGTTCCGGCGCGTTCAAGCCCGGGTCCGGCGACGTCGTTCCACCGGACGTCTCGTCGTCGGACGCTCCAGTCGGGACGCCGGCGGATGCCCCACCAGACGTGGCCGACGACGACCGGGCGACATCTTGAGTGGGAGCGTCTCCGGGCGCGTCCTCAGGATCGGAACCGCCATCCGGTATAGGCACGCCTTCAGAAGCGCGCATGCCTTCAGCAGCGGGCGCGACTCCGGCGATGGCCGCCGACGGATCACCCGGAAACGCGATCCCGAGAGCCGCTTCGTTCCCTGGCTGTGAAGGCAGCAGAGAAGCAGACCCGGTCACAACCATCGGCAGCGCGATAACAGCAGCAAAGCGCATGATCCTGGACGGACTGTGCGCAGGTACCCACCTCCTGACCAGCGCAGGCATCACGGCTGCAATCGAGCGCCCAGCGACCCCATTGCCAGAGGCCACATTTCCGGCGGCCGCTATGCCCGCGGCGTCCGCCTCGGCGATGGAAGGCCCGTCCGCCGGTGCCGGGACATCGGGAACCTCCGGCAGCGACGCTCCGGACATCGCCACAACGGTCTCATCGGGCGCGAAGCGATGGACCGTCCGGTACCCGCTGGGATAGACCGTGGCCACCGTCAGGGCATGTTCGCTGTCTCGCGCCCGGTCCATCAACACACGGATGACGGCGACGTTGGTCGTGGCTTCTACGACTGGGTCAGGACTATCTCCGATGAAGAGGGTGACGGCTCCTGCGTCGTCGACCTCGATTCTGGCGTCTGTCGCATAGTTCTCGGTCACAGCTGCCCCCCGCGAGCTGTTGACTACGTTGTTCTTGCAACCAAGCGGACGATATGCGACTTTCGTACCGTTGTACACCCCTTTGGCAAGCCCTCTCGCCGCGATCATCAGGCCGCCGACCTATCCGATCCTGCAATGCGGTTCGACGATCGCGAGGGCAGCTCCGCCGGAGGGCCCCGGTACGCCAAGATGCGGCGCGCGACGCTCCGCGAACGAACGACATCGTGGTCGCGATCACGACCACGATTCATTTCCCTTCGCTGCGGCAGGCGACGGCTACCCACTTCCTGCACGAGCATCACCGGCTCAGCCGTGTCATGACCGTGGTTTGCAGGATCGGCAACCGCGGACTACGCGCCGTTTCGACGCCATCATGAGGTGTACGTTTCAGGCATGAGGTGTACGTTCGGGCCTCCTGCGCACGAGTGACAACTTCCGCGCTGTGGCAGGGAGAAATGGCCTTCTTTGATGCGGATTACGGGATGGGGCTTCGCATCGGAATCGGAGACAGTCTGCCTGAGCGACGGTCGCACCCTGCTACGTATCCAGGCGCGACGCGACGGTCGGCTGCGCGCCGAGACGCGGTTCGCCCTGGGTCATCACGTCGCCCTGACCGTGCGCTGCAGCACGTGGTGGGACTGGCACTTCGGCCACCGAGAGGGCCTGCCCGCCCTCGCCGACCACGTCCGCGCCGCCGTATCCCGAGCCCACCCGCACCGTGCGTCGTAGCGGCGAAGACAGGCGTCGGGGCACACGAAATCAGCGGAAGTCAACCCGAGGGACACCTCACCCCTTCAGGACCGCCCACGCAAGTATCTTGTCGAGCCGGCGGATGTCCACCTTCTTGTCGAGCTTCACCTTGATGTGGCCCGCCCGAGTCCACAGTTCCAGCTCCGCGTTGACGTCGAACAGCTTGCCCGCATTCTCCGACGACCACATATTGATCGAGCTGTACGGAAGTGAGTAGATCTCGACCTTCTTGCCGGTCATGCCCTGGGCGTCCCGGACGATGAGCCGCTTGGTCGTGAAGACCGCGCTGTCGCGGAACGTCTTGTATGCGGCAACGGCCTGCTCGCCGTCGATGAGCAATTCGTTGACGTCATCGGGAATCGGAATCTCCTGGACCAAGGTCCACGACGTGATGGCTGCGGTCTCCACGAACTCTCTCCTTCGACGACGGTTCAACCAGAGCGCACGTGCTCCGGTGGCGCTTGGACGACCCTCATCGTGCCTCAGACCCTCGACACATCTCCCCTGGCGATCCCGACCGGCGCCAACCGTGGACGGCGCGAGCGAACGACACTGCGGTCGCGATCACGACCACGATGCACTTCCTTCGTCATGGCAGGCACCGGCTACGGTGGTCGCATGCACGAGCTGAATCGCTATGACCTGGGCGAGATCGCCACGGCGCTGCAGGATCAGACCTACGACGAACACCGGTGGCTGATCAACCCTGAGACCGGGGAGATCGTGTTCTGGACCTCTGATACCGGCATCGATGGCGAGAACCCTGTCGACCTCGACGAGCTGGACGAGCTGGACCTCATCGGCATCGACCCGTTGCCTTCGTACATCTGGTACCAGGACATGGTCGACTTCACCGAACAGGTCAGCGACGAACAGGCGCAGCGCAGGCTGGTTCGCGCCCTCGACGGCAACGGCGCCTTCCGGAGATTCAGACGCGAACTGCACGAGGAGTATCCGCACCTGCTGGACGCCTGGCACGCGTTCCGCGACGGCCGGGCAGAACGTCGAGCCGTCGAGTGGCTCGCCGACAACTCACTCATCGCCGAAGAAGCGGCTACCCGCTTCCTGCACGAGCATCCCGACCCCGCCGTGCCATAACCCATCCGCAAGCGAACGACATTGCGGTCGCGATCACGACCGCACTGTATGTCGTTTACCGCGATCGCGCCCACCGGCCGCGAGGGTCGCTGCGCCGCCGACGATGAGCGCCATGCCGGCCAGTGCCCACCACCAGGCGTCCGCGCCGGTGTCCGGCAGCTTCGGCGGCGCCCCCGGCGGCTCGGTCGGCTGCGGCTCGCTCGTGGGTTCCGGCTCAGGCGTCGGGCTCGGTTCCGGCGTCGGAGTCGGCTCGAGCGTCGGAGTCGGAGTCGGCTCGGGTGGCTCGGTAGGCTCGGGCTCGGGCTTTACAGTGAGGTAGGCCCGCTCGATCACCTGCTCCAGCGTGTTGCCGTCCCCATCGGTCAGGTTCACCCGCAGCGAGACGCTGCCCGGCTCGTCGGGATGGTCGACGACGAACCGCTCCCCGTCGACGATCTCCACCGGCTGCCACGTGCCGCCTTCGTCGAACGAGACGTCGACGGTCAACTCCTCGACGTTGCCCTCGCCGGCCCCCTCGACGACGAACGGCACTCTCAGCTCCTCCCCCGCCGGCGTCGTGCTCCTGGGCGACAACTCGGGCGTGAAGCGCACTACCGACAGAGGCAACTCCTGGATGTCTTCCTCGCTGGATGCCTCGGCGTCGAAGCCCCACGTCACCTGGACCCGGTTGCTGACCGTTGACACCTCGCGCGGCCGGGACACGTCGGTACTCAGCTCGAACCGTCCCGCGTCCGTCGGCGCCGGCCCCAGGTACACCTCCTCGAAAAATCCGTCCAGCGGCCCGTCGATCGCCGCGATCTCGTCACCGTTGAAGCGCAGCGTGCTCCGCGCGTCGTTGTAGCGGGAGTACCCAGGATTACCAGAGCCGTCGCCGAACGTCGGCACCATCGCCCACACATGCTCGCCCCACCGGAACGCTCCGGGCTCAGACAGCGGATGCGGCTTACTCAGGGTAGGCCCGAACACGCCGACGTTGTACGTCCTCTCCAGCGTCTCGCCGGCCGAGTATTCGCGCGGCACCGACTGGACGAGCGTGTCCCCGTCGTACCCGCCGTCCTCTTCGAACTGTGTCGCACCGAAGGACCAGAGGAAGCCGTCGCCGAGGACGAGGTTCTCGGCTTCAGCCGGCAATTCCAGATCCCATGGGAAGGTCCAGTAGGAGTACGCGTCTTCGTGCATCCAGCCCGTGATGGCCCCGCCCATCCGCTCGGAGGTATGTCCCACCACGGAGTCGATCACCGCGAAGTCATTCCTCGACGGTGCCTGGCGCATCCCGGCCAGAAGCGTTCCGGTGCCGCGCCAGCCCGCGTGATACCACTCCGGGGAATCGTTCGAAGGTGGCGAATCACTCGAAGCTCCGGTATTCCACACGCCGAGAAGCTCCGCGGATAGCTGATCATCTGACAACACCGGGCCGAGATCGGCGATGGCGATGTCGTTCGGCCCCGTGAAGAAGGGAGTGAATACTTCGAGGCTCGTGGTTTCGGTTTCCACGGTGTACGAATAGAAGCTCCAAGCAGGTTCGGCGTCGGAGTTTGGCATAGAGATGTCGAACGGTTCGGCCTTACGCGCGTCCAGCACGATCTCGGTGTCGCCGGTGAGGTCGAACATCGGGTTGAGGAGAAGCGTGTACCGCTCCCCACCGCCGCCGAAGTAGTCGCCGGTCAGGTTGTATGTGCCTTCCGGCACCCGCAGGGTGGTGCTGCCGTGCTCCTCCGGGAACGCGAACTCCCACAACTCCGAGTCCAGCCCGATCAGGTCGGCAGCCGCTTCCGTCGTGGGCCGGCCGTCCGGGTCCAGGAACGTCAGAGTCAGGTCGTACCACGGAGCCTGTTTCCAGACGCCGACCGCCGTGCTCACCGTCGTATCCGTCTCCGCGTCGGCGGCCGTGACAGTGCCACCGATGACGCCGTGTGGACCTTCCACGCGGGTGTCGACGGTGACCGTCACGCCGGCCTCACCGCCGGCCGGGACCGTCACCTCGGTCGTGTCCAGCGTGAACATGCCCTCCGGTGCAGGTTTGCCGTCCAGCCCGTACGCGGAGACGGACAGGTCGAGTTCGACCGGCTCGTCGCCCGCATTGCGGTAGGTCAGCTCTTGCGTCGCCGGTTCCTGCTCGTGCGGGTATTCGTGGATCCCGAAGTCCACGGCCGCGGGCGTCGTCGTCACGGTCTGCTCGACGGCGCGGGCGACGTCGACCCGGCCTGCCCCTTGTGCGTACGACGAGACTTCGCCTGGCGTAGCCGACGCCGCCAAGACCGCTTTGATCTGTTCCCCGTCCCAGTCCGGATGCTGCTGCGCCAGGATCGCGGCCGCCCCCGCGACGTGCGGCGTCGCCATCGACGTGCCGTCATACGCGATGTATGAGCCGCTTCCCTCGCTCTGCACCGCCCGGGCCGCGGTGATCTCCACCCCGGGTGCAGTGACGTCGGGTTTGAGTGAGCCGTCAGCCGCGGCGCCCCGCGCGGAGAACTCCGCGATGACGTCGCGTTTGTCCACGGCGCCCACGGTGAGCGCTGACGGGGCCGAACCCGGGCTGTCGACGCTGTGCGCGTAGGGGCCGAAATTGCCGGCGGCCACGACGAACAGCGTTCCCGTCTGCTCCGACAGGTACTCGATCGCCTGCTCCACCGGGTCAACGTCGGGGGTGTCCTCGCCGCCCAGGCTCAGGTTGACGACGTCGGCACCCTGGTCGACCGCCCACTGCATCGCCGCGACAATGTCCGACTCGTTCCCCCAGCCCTCGTCGTCGAGGACCTTGCCGTTGAGTAGCTGTGCGCCGGGTGCGACACCGCGGTAGCGCTCGCCGTTTCCCGCCGCGATCGACGCCACGTGTGTTCCGTGACCGAACCTATCCACCGTGTCTCTCGCGTCCGAGAAGTTCCTGGCCGCGGCGACCCGGCCGGTCAAGTCCGGGTGCGTGTCGTCGATGCCGGTATCCAGGATCGCGATGGTGGTGCCGGAGCCGTCCAGGCCGGCATCCCACGCGGTGGGCGCACCGATCTGCGGCACGCTGGTGTCCAGCGACGCTCGCACGACGCCGTCGAGCCACACCTTCTCGATGCCCGGTGCGAGCGTCCGCGCCGCCGTACCGTCGGCGCGGCCGTTGTCGTCGCCGTCGTCGTCGCTGCCGTCGTGGTCGGTGATGTCGTCCCAGAACGCGGATGCCTCGTCGCGCTCCACCTCGACCGCGGTCGAGCTCGCACTCGGCAGCCGGTCGGCCACGTCGGCCCCGGCCGCCGCCGCGACCGTGCGTTCCCCACCCGCATCGGCATGGGTCACGATCACCGGCAGATCGTCCCGGCGCTCGTCGTCGTAGCCGGACTCGACCAGCTCCGACACGTCGAACAGCCGCCGGTCCAGTTCGCCACGGGCCAGCATCATCCGGGCGTCGGCCGGCACCACCCACGTCTGTTCCTCCACCGTGCGGGTGGTGAACGACATGTGCTCCCGGCCCGCTGCCGGGCGGACCGTGCGAACCTTCCCGTCCGCGTCCAGGACGACGCGGTCGCCGGTGATCAGCGTCACCGTCGTGGCCGGGCCGGCGACGACGCCCGCGCCGTCCGTGCCCGTTGCCGGCGCCGAGGCCGCGGTACCCACCATCATCGACGCGGCGGCGCTTACAGCAAGAAGGGCGGTCACCGCACCGGCGACCGCCCGCCCACACCCTGTTTTCACGTTGTCCCCTCGCATTCAGCGAGGCCGCGTGCCGCCCCTCGACACGTCGTGGCCCCCGCCCACCCGCCGCGCGCACGCCAAGCCCCCTGCGTACGCGGCTACGTAGACAGAAGTAACCTAGCCGTACCGGCGGCCGGAAACCATACCCGTGAGCGAAACGAAGACATCGTGGTCGTCACCACGACCACAATGCATGCTCGTACGGCAGCCGACCGGAACGCTGAAGCCATCTGTCCCCGGAGGCTATGCACCGCTGCCGTAGGGACGGGTGATGATCTCCAGGTTGTGGCCGTTCGGGTCGTCGAAGTAGGCGCCGCGGCCGCCGTCGTTGTGGTTGATCTCGCCGGGGCGGCGGTGTGCCGGGTCGGCGAAGTAGGTGATGCCGGCGCGCTGGATCCGGGCGAAGATCTCGTCGAACTCCGACTCGGAGACGAGGAACGCGTAATGCTGTGCGACGATCTCATCGTCGTCGCTGTCCATGAAGTCCAACGTCACGCCGTTGCTGGTCTCCACCGGAAGGAACGGACCGAACGGCGCGCCGACCTGCAGGCCGAGGATACCCGCCACAAACTCGGCGGACTCCTTCTTGTCCCGCGACTTCACGATCGTGTGGTTCAGCTCGATCGCCATCAAAGCACTCCTCCAAGTCCTCCGCCCGTCCAGGTGCCCGCTTCTGCCAAGCTACGCGGACCTGCCTCCGGAGGAAACGGTACAAGTGCGAACATCTCGATCCGCGACATGGACCAATGGTCCATTTGGCCCTGACATGCACGAACGTCCAACGCTCAGCCTGTGGGCGTGGTGGCCGTGAACGCGAAAGATCGTGTGGTGATCACCACACGATCTCTCACGACGGCTGAGCCGGCGGATGATCCTTGAGCCATTGCTGCGCACGGCGCTTCGACGCGCGCGACAGCCACGCATCCTGTACGAGCTCGGCGAGCTCCCGCAGCGTGAGTTCGCCGATGCGGCTCGCGCGCAACAGCACCGACCGGTGACCGTAGAAATGCGGCGTCGTGAAGTACGGCGTGGCTTCGTCTTGGACCAGCGCCTGCTTGTCGTCCTCGGACGCCACCCAGAAGACGATCACATCCTGGTACCGCTCCCCCGTCTCCGGATCGACCGCGTCCGGCCGTGGGTTGCGGAAGAAGATGAACGACTTCTGCCCGACCTGGTAGACCGGGTTGTCGCCGGTTCCGTGATCGACCGTGACGTGCGGCATGGCCATGGCCAGGTCATGCACATCCTCGACGCGTGCGGGCCGATCTGCGTCGACGGTCATGCCCACATCGTAGGCGAGCCACCCGACGACGGAAACAGATCGGTCAACGGCGTACCCGATAGCGCAGGTGAAGCACCCGGTTGCTCTGAATCACCACGTCAGGGTCCTCCAACAGGTGCTGCGCGTCGACCGACCCGAAGTAGCGCTTTCCGGACCCGAACACGACGGGCACGACGTCCATACGCACCTCGTCGACCAGACCCGCGGCAAGCACCTGGCCGCCGACGTCGCCAGCGGCGACCTCGACCGTGCGGTCACCCGCAAGCTCCTGTGCCTTGGCCACGGCTGCCTCCACGCCGTCGACGAAGTGAAACGGCGCCTCGGGATCCCAGCCGTCGGGCTCCGGCCGGTGCGTCACGACGACCACGTGATCGACGCCGGCGGGAGGCTTCCCGCCCCAGCCGTCCGTCATATCGAAGACGTGGCGGCCGACGATCAGCGCCCCGATCTGGTCCCAGTACGGCCGGGTGTAGTCGTAGGACGTCTGCGACACCTTCAACTCGCCGCTCTCGTCCAACGGGACGTCACCGCTGGTCAACCAGTCGAACAGCGGTCCGGGCTGGTCATTCTCGTCGGCGACGAAGCCGTCCACCGACACCGTGGCATACATCACTACTTTGCCCATGGGGTCTCCTCTGCTTTGGGTGCCCCAAGATTAGAGTCTCGTCGGCTGTCGCTCTTGTAAGAAATCAATCGGCCGGCAGCGGCCAGCTGGCCAGGATGTGGCCGGGGTGGTCGCGCAGGAACCGCCGCCGGACTTCGGCGTACCGGGTCGGCGTGAGCCCGGTGAACTCCCGGAACTCGTGGCCGAAGTGGGCCTGGTCGAAGTAGCCTGCGCCATCGGCGACGTCGGCCCAGTCGATCGGTTCGGCGAAGTTGATCGCGAACACGGTGGCGCTGAAGCGGTAGGTGCGGGCCAGCCGCTTCGGCGTGACGCCGACGAGCTGTTTGAACCGCTGCGCCAGATGAGTGCTGCTCACACCGGCTGCCATCCTCAAGTCGCCGATCGCCACCGCGCCGTGAGTCGCCGCGATGACGCTGCTCGTGTGGCGGACCAGCCCCAGGCCGGCCGTCTCGCGCAGCCGTCGCCTAAGCTCCTCCTCGAGCAGAGTCAGCATCTCGTGCGGTCCGTCCGCCGTGGCCAGCCGGTCCTGCAGCTCAGCAACGGCGGGCCGGCCCCAAACCTGCTCCACCGTCACCGGCCGGTCACATAGCTCGGCCGCGGGCATCGGCAGGAACGGCGCCAGCCCCCACGGCTTGAAGTGCACACCGACGGACCGAGTCTGGGGTGGGTAGTCGAAGTCCCACGCGCGGGTGGGCATGGTCACCACGCAGCCGTCGGCGTACTCGGCCGTCTCGATGTCGGTGCCGGCGCGGATGCGGAACGGCGCCCCGAGATTGACCACGAGCAGCGCCGACGGCGTGGGCGGTAGCGTCAGCCGGGCGTACGGCGACGTACCCTCTAGGCAGTAAAGGTCGTCGATCAGTCCGTCCAGCGGCGGTCGCGGCACTCTGGAGACGTACTCCACGCGTACAGCATCGCGGACGCCCGCCGGCGTGTAAACCACATCGTAGGCGGCCCCGGCATCGGCCTAGCGTTCCGACGGCTGCTGCTCGTCGTACAGCTGTCGGCTTCGATCGATGTCGGGATTGTGCTCGACCGCCCACTCGGCCAGCCGCACGGCGGGGTCGATCAGCGTGCGGCCGACGTCGGTGAGCTCGTACTCCACCCGGGGCGGCACCTCGGCATACGTGGTCCTGGAGACGAGTCCGTCGCGCTCGAGGTTCCGCACGGTCAAGGTCAGCATCCGCTGCGAGATGCCGGGAATGCGTTGCTGCAGCTCGGTGAAGCGCATGCGCTGGTCGTGCAGCGTCGCGATCACCAGGAGGGTCCATTTGTTGCCGATCCGCTCCAGGAGCCGGCGGATCGCCTGGCCGCCGTCCGCCGCGGATCAGGCAGGCCTTTTCGTATCGCGACATGGACACGCTCCTGTCGGTAACGCACACGCGTGTGCCTTTTGTACCGCCTCCAATAGTCACTCATCATGTTCTTGCTTACAAGTCGTAACTATTGAGAGAGAAGGCGTTATGGAGATCGGCTACTGGATCGTCGCGGCACTGCTGGGAGCTTTCTTCCTCTATGCGGGCGGGAAGAAGGTCATCCAGAGCCAGGAGCAACTGGCGCCGATGATGGCTTGGGTCGACACGATCCCGATGTGGCTGGTCCGCTGCATCGGCGCCGTGGAGGTGCTCGGCGTCCTCGGCCTGATCCTGCCGCCTCTGACCGGCATCGCACCCGCGCTGGCCGTGGTGGCGGCCATCGGTTTCGTCGTCCTGCAGGTCCTGGCGACCACCCTGCATCTGTACCGTGGCGAGGTGAGGGAGACCGGGCTCAACGTCACGCTGATCGCCGTCGCGGCTGTCGCGGCATGGCTGGCCACCGCCTGGTGACGTCAGGAGACGGGTGCGTAAGCGCGGAGGAACGCGTCGACGCCGTCGTCGATGATCGCCAGGATCTCCGGAGCGGTGGCCGCGTCCGCGTAGACCGGTGTCATCGGCGACTCCGCATCACCAGAACGAGCATGCATTCCGGCTGTTCCCGCGACCACAACGCATTTCAGTCGACGCGAGAGATGGGTCGGAATGTCTCCCGCCGTGGCGCCGTTGCATGATCATGAAAGCTGCACGGATCACCCAGTACGGCGGCCCCGATGTCATCCGCCTCGAAGATGTGCCGACGCCGTCCCCGGATGCCGGTCAGGTTCTGCTGAAAGTCGCCGCCACGAGCTTCAATCCCGCAGACATCGGCGACCGGTCAGGCGCCTACCGCCGGGTCCGGCTTCCATTCGTCATCGGCTTCGACGTCGCCGGAACCGTCCATGCGGTGGGACCGGGGGTGACCGCCTTCTCTCCGGGTGACACGCTCATCGCCCGGCTGGACGGCGGTGGCGCCTCGGCCGAGTATGCCGTCGCCGACGCCGGGCTCGTGGCGAGGGCACCCGCCACCATCCCGCTCACCGACGCGGCCGCGATTCCGTTGGCCGGGCTCACCGCGTGGCAGGCGATCCACGAGCATGCGCGGCTCTCCAAGGGGCAGCGGATTCTGATCAACGGGGCCGGCGGTGGCGTCGGAGGTTATGCCATTCAGCTCGCCACACACGCAGGTGCCTACGTGATCGCCACCGCGAGCGCCCGGAGCGCCGACGAGGTGCGCGCGCACGGTGCCGACGAGGTGATCGATTACACCACCACGCCCGTCGCTGACGCCCTATCCCAGGACGTCGATGTGTTGCTGAACCTCGTCCCGTTGTCTCACGAGGACGGACGGAGCCTTGCCGGTCTCGTTCGCGAAGGCGGAAGGATCGTATCCATCACGAGCGAGATCGAGGTCTCGCCAGCCTCCGGCGTGACGTCGCTGCGGTTTGTCGCGCAGAACGAGCCGAAACACCTGGACGAACTCGTAAAGCTGGTCGACAGCGGTGACCTCACCATCGACATCAGCGAACGACTCCCGCTCTCCGAACTCGCCGACGTCCACCGGCGCAGCGAACGAGGCGACATCCGTGGCAAGGTGATCCTGATTCCTTGACCGCCGCGTGCGTGGTGGGCTCGCCGATGACGCACGTCAAGGCGAGCTCCGAGACGCGACCGCGTGGTCGGTCGTGCTACCGATCCGTCACCTCAGACGATCAGGCCGCCGGTGGCACGGATGTTCTGTCCAGTGATCCACTGGCTGTCCGGTCCGGCGAGGAACGCCACAACGTCGGCGACGTCGCTTGGCTTTCCGAGCCGTTGCAGGGCGGCGAACCCCGCCATCTGTGTATGCGCCTCCGGCGGGTTGGTCTCCCGGAACAGGTCGGTGTCGGTGGCGCCCGGAGAGACCGCGTTGACCGTGATGCCCCGGGGCCCGAACTCGCGGGCGGCGACGGCGGTGAACTGCTCGACCGCGGCCTTGCTCGCGCAGTACAGGCTGTGGCCAGGCACGGGAATCACCGTGTTCAACGTGGAGATGTTGATGATCCTCCCGTGATCTCGCAGCAGCGAAGCGGCCCGCTGCATGGCCAGCAGCGGGTACTTGGCGTTGACCGTCATGACCCGGTCGAAGTAGTCGGCGGTCACCTCCGTCACGGGTGCACGCGGGTTGATCGATGCGTTGTTCACCAGGATGTCGAGGCCGTCACGTACCGGTTCGAAGAGGGCGTCGAGGGTGGCGACGTCTTCCTGGTCGGCGCGTACGGCGGTGACCCGATCCAGTTGCGCGACGAGCTCGTCGGCCGCCGGCTTGTTGTCTTTGAAGCTGAACACCACGGTGGCGCCGTCGCGCGCGAGTCGCTCCACAATGGCGCGCCCTATCCCGCGCGAACCGCCCGTGACCACGGCCGTCTTTCCGTTCAGAAGCATGATCCAGACACTAACGACGGGCATCCGCGCTGTCTTGAACGAATGCGAACAACTCGGCAGGGGTGAGGCCGGACATCGCGCGTACCTCCCGGTTGAAGTGCGACTGGTCGGCGTATCCGTACTCGACGGCGCGTGCAAACCCGGCGTCCTGCCCGCTGAGCATGTGCACCGCGCGCTGGAATCGGGCGATCCGGGCCACGGACTTCGGCGACATCCCGATGTGCCGCTGGAACGCGAGTTGAAGTCCGCGCGGGCTCACACCCAGCTCCGCTGCCAGGCCCCCGATGCTGGTCCAGCTGGTCGGATCCTGCAGGCGCCACCAGGCATGCATCAGCCACCCATCCGTGGCCTTGCCGGGCTGCAGCCACCTGGTCAGCTGATCCTCAAGGAGCGCGAACCGACCGGGCCAGTCGGGTACCTCGCCGAGCCGGCCGATCAGCTCGTCGGCGCCTGCTCCTCCTGCCGCACTGAAGGGGATGGATCGACCGACCAGTTCGCTGGCTGGAAGGCCCAGCAGCGCCGACACGCCTGCGGGCGTCAGGCCGACCGCGACGCCGTGCCGCCAGACGGCCCGCTCGTACACCGCCGGAGCAATGCGCGGGCCGGTCACCAGTGCGTGCGCGCTGTCAAGGTCGACAATGAGCGTGGTGACGGTCAGCGGAAGGAGGCGCCGCCGAGCGTAGCCGTCCCCATCCGCGCGGAAGCCCGCGTATCCTGCGACATACGGACGCAGCGACGGACGCGGACGGCCGGTCGCGGCGTCGGCACAGTGGAACCCGTCCTCCGCCAGCAGCGAATGGTACTGAGGAAGCACATCTCCATCATGCCGTTCACCGGCCGGAAGGCACACCCACGCAAGGTGGCGTCGCCGGTAGTGAACGACATCGTGGTCGTCCCGGCAGCCGCAATGCATGCTCCTTCTTGCGGTGCGAGAACCTCGGCATGACTCTGGCGTGAACGATCGCCGGGCCCCGTCGTGAAGACGACGCCGAGCCCCGTCGTGAAGACGACTTTGGTGGGACCTGACGCCACAAACTCGCCTTCATCACATCGACACCGGCGAATGAGCCGCTCGTTGCTCCGCAGGCGAACGCCCGTTGCTCCGGCGGCGGGGGTGAACTGCCGGGATTGCCCGAGTTTGTGCGACGCCCGGACGGCCAAGCCGGCACGACGCCGGGACAACCGAACCGACCGGTCGCCCGGGACTGGCCCAGGCGACCCGCCGGCGTTCGCGTCCTCTTCTCAACGCTGTGTCGTCACCACCGGACCGGCCGAGGTCACGTCCGCGCAACAGGGCCGCGTCGGGTCAGCAGGCCGCCGGTGGCCCAGATGTCCTGCCTGACGCCCCATGATCATGAACACTTACCCGTGTTAAATGAACGGGAAGTGTTCATGATCATGGGGTTGGGGGGGTTGGAGGTTGGGGGGCGGTTGTGGGTGGGGTTACTTGAGGGAGAAGGTCGCTAAGCGCACGTCGCCGTCGAAGACGAGGTGCACATCGCGCCGGCCGTCGACACCAGACAGGTCGGCGTTGACCGTCGTGTACTCGTAGACGCCACCAGTGCTCGGAAC
This sequence comes from Phytoactinopolyspora halotolerans, assembly GCF_010550675.1. Taxonomy (GTDB): domain Bacteria; phylum Actinomycetota; class Actinomycetes; order Jiangellales; family Jiangellaceae; genus Phytoactinopolyspora; species Phytoactinopolyspora halotolerans. The sequence continues at coordinate 25,501 of NZ_JAAGOA010000039.1, forward strand.
CGTCGCCGTGCCGGCCAGCGGCCCGGTCGGCGAGTCGAGCCGGATCTCGATCGATCCCGCCTCGTCGCCGCCGTTGGCCACGCGCGCCCGGAACGTCGACGCCCGCCGGCCGAGCTTGGCGTCGGAGAACTCGATCCACGCCCCGTCGCCGCCCTGGACCGCGGTGCCGCGCTCCTTGCTCTCGTCGACCAGTTCCACACCGGAGTAGTCGTCGAAATTCTCCGCCCGCGTCGACTTGACCAGGTTGCGCGGCGGGATCGTCTCACCGTTCACCCGCACCGTCGTCTCTGCCCGGATGTCGTCCGCCGACGCGCCGACCCGCAGGTCATAGTCGGACTTCTCGACTACCCACTTCTCCCGGGTGACGTCCCAATGCGCCAGGTCAGACGCCTGCACCGTGAACTCGACCGTCTCCGTCTCCCCCGCATCCAGCGACACCCGCTCGAACGCGCGCAACTGCTGCCGCGCCACCGTGTCCCGGGATGTCCGCTGATGCGAGTAGAGCTGCACCACTTCGTCGCCGGCACGCTCGCCGGTGTTGGTGACGTCGACCCTGACCCGGATCTTGCCGTCGCCGCCGACGGACTTCCCGTTCGTCTTCAGGTCCGAGTACTCGAAGGTGCTGTAGGACAGGCCGTGCCCGAACGAGTACAGCGGCTCGCCGTCGTAATACATGTACGTCCAGCCGCTATTGATGATGTCGTAGTCGAAGATGCTCGGCAGGTCGTCGACACCGTCGTACCAGGTCTGGGTCAGCCGGCCGGCGGGGTTGGTGTCGCCGAAGACGGCGGAGGCGATGGCGTTTCCGGTCTCCGAGCCCGCGTGCGTCGTCCACAACAGGGTGTCCGGCTGCTCATCGAACGTCGCCGGGTAGCTCGTCTCCAGCACGACGACGGTGTCCGGATTGGCCGCTGTCACCGCCTCGACCAACTCCTGCTGGCTGCCGCCGAGCTCGAGCGTCTCCCGGTCATGGTTCTCTCGCCCGTAGACGAACGGCTGGCTGCCGACGACGACGACGGCCGCGTCGGCGTCCGAGGCAGCGGCCACCGCCGCGTCGACGCCGCTGTCCACGACCTCCTTCTCGAACCGCGCCGCGTCGGCCTTCAGGCCGGTACCGACGGCGCCGTCCTCGGAGACCGTGACGTAGTGCTCGGGGAATCCCCACCAGCTCTCGTTCGTCTCGTAGCCGACGTACTGGATCAGGTACGTCCCGTCGTCCTGCTCCTCCAGCCGGAACTGCTGCTGGACGAACCAGCCGCTGGGCTCTTCCGAGCTGGTGTTGTAGGGCCCGAAGGCGCCGGTCAGATACGTGCCCGTGTCAGCGTTGCGTAGCGTCGCCACGTCGGCCATCCACTCGTTGATGTCCCACTGCGACGCGGGCGTCGGCTCGCTGTCCGACGCGATGACCTGGTCTCCGGGAGCCGTGCCCGTGGCGGTCAGGTACCTGCCGGTGGCGGTGTCCTTGAACGCCACCCGGTCCAGGCCCTCGACGCCGCTGACGTCGGCGTCGCCGCCCAGCCGTTCGGTGATGCCGTCCAGCGGCGTCACCTCGTACGGCATCGCGCCGCCGTACCAGTCGCTGTACAGCTCGTCGTGCAGCGGACCGATGACGGCGATGCTCGAGGTCTCGTCTGCGTCCAGCGGCAGCGTACCGTCGGCGTTGTCCAGCAGCACCAGCGCTTCCTCGGCCGTCTGACGGTTCAGCTCCCGGTGCTCCGGCCGGTCGAGGACGTCGGCGGTGATGTCCGCGTACGGCCCGCCGTCGGGGTCGAAGTGGCCAAGCCGGAACCGGATGGAGAGCACGTGCCGCACCGAGTCGTCGATGTCGGCGACGGTCAGGTAGCCCTTGTCCAGCGCGGACTTCAGGAAGCCGATGGTCGCTCCCGGGTTGTTCTCGTCGACGGTGAAGCCGTCGAGCCCGGCCTTGATCGCAGCCGCGTACGCCTCGTCGTGCTCATCGAAGTAGCCCTGCGCCTCCACCAGCGCCCGCGGTGCCCAGGCGTCGCTGACGTTGTAGAGGTCCTTGTCCGTCCAGGAGCGCACGACTTCGTCGATGTCCGGGTCGACGTGTGTCGGCCGGCCGTTGACCAGGTTGTACGACGCCATGATGCCGGTCGCCGCGTCTTCGGAGATGGCCGTCTTGAACGCGGCCTGGGCCCACTCGTGCTTCACCCGCGGCGTCAGGTTCGACGACGACAGGTTGCGGTCGTCCTCGTTGCCATAGCCGTAGAAGTGCTTCAGCACCGGCGCGACCTTCAGGTACTCCGGGTCGTCGCCGGACAGGCCGCTGCCGTACGCGGTGGAGATGGCGCCGATGAGCAGCGGGTCTTCCGAGTAGCCCTCCTCGTTGCGGCCCCAGCGGGGATCGCGGAGCGGGTCGACGACGGGCGCCCACACCTGCAGGCCCCAGTAGTCGGGGTTGATCGAGTTATAGCCGCGCAGTTCGTCGCCGACTACCGAGCCCACGTCGGAGATCAGGTCCGGGTTCCACGTACTGGCCAACCCGATGGCCTGCGGGAACACTGTGGCGTCGGTAGCCAGCACCTGGTTCCAGTTGTCGTCGCGCTTGTTGGACCAGGCCACGCCGTGCAGCGCCTCGGTGCCGGCCTTGAAGTACGGGATCCCCAGGCGCGGGATCGGCTCCTGGGACTGATGCAGCAACGACAGCTTCTCGTCCAGCGTCAGCCGGCCGAGCAGGTCGTCGATCCGCTCGTCCAGCGGCCGGTCAGGGTTGCGGAACGGGTAGTCCTCGTCCTGCGCGCTGGCCGTGGGCACCAGCATGAGGCCGGCCGCCAGCAGCGGGACGGCGAGCAGGGCGAGGATCTTGATCGGTCGTGGTGGGCGGCGCGTGGGTGATCCTGCGCGCCGCTTCCATCGAAGTGACAGGGGTCTCATCGGCTTCACGATCCTCTCCGTCGAGGTCGCCGGCCTCCCGCTGTGTGCGGTGGCCGGAACGGACGAACGTATCGAAGCGCTTCGACAGAGCACTGGAGCGCTCCCAGTCGAAGCGCTTCGACTGTGGCACACGCAGCGCATCAGGTCAAGGATTGACTCCGTACGCGCAAGACGGTACGAATGACGACCGCCCAGGGGTGGTACACAACGTCGCCCAAGGGTGACACGTAACGTCGACCGCCCGGGGTCGCGGACCGCCCCGCTGGTAGCCATCGTCAATCCGCGGCGCGCGGAGATCGGGTGCCTATACTGTCACCGCCGATACGGCGCAACACGCCAACACGTGAACATTCGAAACCTTTCGGATGAAGGTCTCGATCACACCCGCAGGATGGTCGCCCGTGCCACCACGAATGATCGACGTCGCCCGTCGGGCGAACGTTGCGCTGAGCACGGTCTCCTACGCGATCAACGGCCAGCGTGCGGTGTCCGAGGAGACCAGGCGCCGCATCCGGCAAGCCATGGACGAACTGGGCTACCAACCCAATGCGCTGGCCAGAGGCCTGGCGAGCAAGCACACCAACATCCTGGCGCTACTATTCCCCACACCGGAACGCGGTTTGGGCGTGACCGAGATGGAGTTCGTCGTCGGCGCCGCCGACGCCGCCCGGGAGCACGGCTATCACCTCGTGCTCTCCCCCAGTGAGCTGCGCAACGTCCGCGACCTCGAGCAGCTGACCGGCCAGGGCCTGATCGACGGCGCGCTGGTGATGGAGGTCCGGATCGACGACGACCGGGTACAGCTGCTCGAACAGGCCGGCGTCCCGTTCAGCATGATCGGCCGCACCAGCGATCCCGGACGGATCGACTACGCCGACATCGACTTCGAGCAGACCACACGAGACGCCGTCGGACACCTGGTCGAACTGGGACACCGCTGCATCGGTTTTCTGAACCACTCACCGTCGGCGTTCTCCGTCGGCTACGGTCCGACGGTGCGCGCCTCTGAAGGCTTCCGGCGTGCCGCCGCGACCGCCGACGTCGTCCACGTCGAGCGGCTGTGCGGTGATAACGCCGCCGCCGGCCAGGCCGCATTCCACGAAATGCGCGCGGCGCAGCCGGACATCACCGCGCTGATCGTGATGAACGAGCGGGCCATCGTCGGCGTCATGGACGCCCTGGACGAGATCGGGTGGCGGGTGCCCGACGACCTGTCCATCGTGTCGATGGTCTCGTCGACGCGCGTCACCGAGATGATGCGGCCGAAGCTGACCACCTTAGAGCCGCCGAGCACCCAACTCGGGCGCCTGGGGATCCAGATGCTCCTGGATCAGATCGACGGCGGCGCCGGCGAGCGGGCGCCGGTGCAGGAGTTGTTGCCCTGCCGGCTGGTGATCGGCGCCAGCTCGGGACCGCCGCCCGCCCGCTGACGTCGCGTGTCAACCATGTCAGCCGGAACGGCGTCGAAGATGCATGGACATACGACGTCGCCGGATCCTCGCCGCTATCGCCCTCACCAGCGCCGCGCTGCTCACCGTGGCCGCCTGCGGTGAGGAGGCGCCGCAGGTCAGCACCAGCACCGACGGATCCGGTGGCGACGACACGCCGCCACCGGCTCAGGACGCCGACCGCCCCGGCCAAGCGGCCGCCGACAGCCCTTCCGCTGATGACCTCGTCGCCACGTGCGGTGGCATCCGGTTCGACGAGCTGCCCGCCGACCCGTCGTCGTTCCCGCCGCTCGGCGACGACCAGGCCGACGACATCGATCTCACCATCGCCGAGGGCGAGGCGGAATTCTTCGACATCCACGATTGGTACGTCGCCAGTGAGAGCGACGACGAGCTCAGCCTCTTCGGAATCCCCCACGACCCGGTCCCGGAGGGCCCGCCGTATGCGAGCGCAAGCTTCGACCGCGAGGGCGACAGCTGGGTGCCGAGCAGCTGGGGCCAATGCCGGGTGAGCATCGACGCCGCCGGCTGGGGCAACGCGCACTTCGTCCTGGATCCGGATGTAGAACCGGACCCGGAAGCCGAGCGGATCGCGGTTCAGGCGTGGGAGGTGGACTGTGCCGGCGGGCAGGTGCCGGAGGGCCGCGAGGTCCGGCCCGTCGTCCTCAGCGAGGACGAGACCACGGTGGAGATCGTCATCCTGGTCGAGCCGGTCACCGGCGACGCAACGTGTCCCAGCAACCCGAGCTTTCCACTCGAGATCGAGCTCGGGGCACCCCTGGGCGATCGGGCCGTCGTCGACGCGAGCGTCGATCCCGCGCTGGAGCGTCCGTGGCCCCCGACGGAATCGAGCCAGATGTCCAACGGCATGGACGAGTGACGGTGGCCTCCGCCCTGCCTCGCCTTCGGGGACGGCGACGCTCTATGTGTGGCCGTGGGACGAGCATACGTGCACTCGGGAATGTTCCACGAGGACGTGCTCGGCGCGATCTCCGCCAAGTACGACGGCTGGAACGCCGCCGCGGAAATCGAGCCGTACGGCCCACGGGTCATGCTCGAAATCCCGGTCGACCGCTGGTTGTTGAAGGGCGCCGCGCAATAGGGATCATGACTGCTCAGGTGTCCACCATGTCATGACGCGTCGACGAACCCTTGACACCACCCGCGGCCGAAGCGATCATGAACGGACCTTGGAAAGCGGTTTCTCTCACCGAAGCGCGCAGCGTGGCGCAAAGGAGCAGGCCGATGGAACCCAACGGCATGGACCGACGGAATTTCCTCAGAACCGCCTCGGCGGGTCTGATCGCCATCCCGTCGGCTCTGACATGGATGGCCGGAGCGGCGTCGCCGTCCACGAGGTCCAGCGTCGCACTCACTGACGACGGCGAGGTCGACGAACCCGCCCTCTCTGTGCTGGTCAACGCCGCGGATGAGATCGGGAGCGGCGCGTTGAGGTCGGACGTCGGCGCCGGCTCGCCGCGCTCGCAGGCTCGCACGATCCGTCGCCTCGTCGCGCCGTTCGTCTCTCCGCGCTCACAGCACCACCACAGCGGCGCCTTCGTCGACTCCATCCTCGAGCGGCTGCGCGTGCTGGAGCGTCAGCAGCACGACAACGGCACCTTCACGATCGGCAATATCCAGTCCCCACCCGATACCGGATTCCTCATCGAGGACCTCGGCGTCATGGTCTCCCTGCTCCGCGTCGACGACCACCCACGTCGCCGCGCGCTGGCACAACCCATCGAGCGGATGATGCGGCGCGCCGGATCCGGTCTGGTGAACGGCGGCGTGCACACGCCGAACCATCGATGGAAGATCGTCTCGGCGCTGGCCCGCATCAACGACGTCCGCCCTGACGCCGCGTACGTGCAGCGCATCGATGACTGGCTGGCCGAAGGCATCGATCAGTTCCCGGACGCCATGTACAGCGAGCGCAGCCCCACGTACGCCGCGGAGGTCACCAATCTGTCGTTGCTGGCGGCCGCCTGGGTTCTCGACCGCCCGGAGTTGCTCGACGGCGTCCGCCGCAACCTGGAGATGTATCTGTATCTCACCGAGGAGAACGGCGAGGTGGAGGCGATCCACTCCCGGCGGCAGGATCAGGACCATCGGCTCAAATACGTCCGCGACTTCTACCTGCAGTATCGGGAGTTCGCCCTGCGCGACCACGACGGCCGGTTCACCGCCGTCGTCAAGGGGATCGAGCAACGCGACGCCGGGCATCTCGGCGACGCGTTCGCCAACGTGCTGGAACGCCCCGAGCTGATCGCCGTGCTCCCCGAACCGTCGGAGCTGCCCACCGACTATGCCGAGTTCTTCCCCAGCGCACAACTCGCCCGCGTCCGCCGCGGAACCACGTCGGCGTCCGTCTTCGGCGGCACGGACTGGTACCACGACGGCGAGCAGACGCACCTGTTCAACCGCATCGGTTCCGGCATCTCCACCAACCCGACGTTCCTGAAGCTGCGTCGTGGTGAGGCGGTCCTCGAAGCGGTGCGCATGTCACCGGTCTTCTTCAGCATGGGTCACTTCCGCAGCAACGGGCTGGAGGTCGTCGACGACGGCGTCTACCGCCTGCACAACGAGCTCGCCATCCCCTATGCGCTGCCGCTGCCCGACGAGCACCGCCGCGAGGACGGCGACTACCGGCACACCAACTCGATCGACGGGCGCTACTTCTCCAAGCTCGACTTCCCCAACCGCCCGCACCATTTCGTCACGCTGCGATCCCAGGTGCTGGTCACCGAGGTCACCGGCGGTTTCGATCTCGACTTCACCGTCGATGAGACCGACGATGTCAACGTGACCATCGAGTTGTCCTTCCGCTCCGGCGGTGAGCTCACCGGGGTCGAATCCTTGGACGACGACGGCGCGTACCGGCTGCTCGGTGGCCACGGGTCGTACCGGGTGGGCGATGACGTGATCACCTTCGGTCCCGGCAACGACACCGGCGTGGTCGATATGGCCTCGGGTGAGCAGTACAGCGTGCACAACGGAAACCTGCCCCCGCTCAGCGACACCCGCGTCTACATCACCGGTGTCACGCCCTTCGAGCACCGGCTCGAGATCCGCTTCGAGTAGACCTACCGGCGCGTTGGACCAGCCGCGTTCATGGCACGTCGAGGGACTACTGAGCGGGGTGAAATGTCCGACATGTGGAGGCCCCCGGCGTGCCATGGCACCGCAACAGGTTTCCCGACGAACCCAGCAGGGCACCGGCTGGATCGTTGACGTCACCGCCGATCTGCTGCAGTGGCGGCAATCGCTCAGGTCCGAACGTCGCGCATGAGCGTCTGAACGCGTACCGTCAATGTCTCGACAACGCCAGACAGCCGCTCAGGAGCGCGCCAGCGGACGAAATCCGCCAATTCGACGGCGACGAGTGCGAAGCAACGCGCGAGCACTCCGGTACCGGCCACCTGCGCACCGGCGGCCCGGATGAACTCCCACCCAGCAGGATCAACGTCATCTTCGGTCAGGAGCGTCGCGTAGTCGTAGACGCGGGTACCGCTACCCAGGGCCTCGATATCGATGACGGCGGCCACCTGCGCGGACCGGAACAGCACGTTGCCCAGCCGGAAGTCGCCGTGCACCAGGTCCCCCGTCGGCAGCTCGACGTCACCGAAAGCCGCCACGAGCGCGTCAACCGAGGCCACGAAACGCGACCCAGCGGTACATGCTTGGGCTATCGCGTACCGCGCATCGTCCCACCCACCCGCCAACTGGCCCTGAACATATTGCGACCAGCAGCGCCCCGGATCGACGTCGAGACTGTCGTGTCGCTCTATCACCCCGGTGAGCGTCTCTGCGACCTCCAGGGTAAGCCTCGTGTTCTTGCGCCCCGGCACGTACTCCTGAATGTGGTACGCCAGTCCGGACCCGGCCACACCTCGGGCAACCCATGCTGGTGTGGGATAGCCGGCCTCTCTGGCCAGCTCAACCGCCCTAGCTCCACGGATGATCTGCGACGCCCATGCCCGATCAGGAGACCACTTGAACACGCCGATCTCGTGCTGCTCCTCGTCCGCGCGAACGAGCCAGGTCCCCGATTGAAAACCGCCGCTCAGCCGGCGCACCAAGCGGAATCGTGTGCCATGAAGGGTGTTGGCCCAGGCCAAGATCCGGCGCGCGGTCGCGGTGTCCGTTCGATCCACGTTGCCACCGCGTGGGTCAGGAACGTCGGCGGACGTCATGGCGACTAGGGCGTGTCTCCCAATTCTTTCGTTTGGTGTGGTTGATCATGGATGAGTGCTCAGAACTGGTGTGATTTCGGATGAGTTGTGGGAGTTGATCGAGCCGGAGCTGCCATCCCACGTGGGTC
>NZ_JAAGOA010000004.1 GCF_010550675.1 Phytoactinopolyspora halotolerans
CCAGCCGGGTGAACAACTCCGCCTGCCGAGCCGCCACCGCATGCACCCGCCGGATCGCCACCGCCAGATCATCGTCGTTCAACCCCGCCGCATCCACCTCACGGCCCTGGGCGAACCCGGCATCCAAGATGTCGAGCACCTCGAACACCGGATGCCCACCACCACCGCCACCGCGCTCGCCGGCCAGGTCCGCATCCTCGGCATCGCCGTGATCGCCCTGGCCGGAACCGCCGTGGTCGGCGCCGTGCTCATCCCAGGCGTCGCCGCGGTCACCCTGGCCGCGGCCGCCCCGGCCACGGTCGCCCCGGCCACGGTCGCCCCGGCCACGGTCGCTCTGGCCGGAGGTTTCCGCGGCCGTGCCCGCGAACCCGTCGGCGCTCCCGGATGCGCGCGAGGCGGATCTGGCTCCGGCGGCCTCGCCGGAGCCATCGGGGCTGCTGTAGTGACTGGAGTCGAACATGCGTACCAGTGTAGGCGATCTTCCCGCCGACATCTACAGGCATTCGTACGCTGAGAGCAGAAAACGTACACAGGAACAGGAGTATGTAGCTTATTGAGCTCAAGTAAGAGGTGAGTGCACTCCCGTGCGTGGTGTACTTAGGTGTCAGGCGTTCTGAGGTAGTGGGCGGCCAGATGCGTGTTCCACCCCACACCGAAATAGTTGCGCTATGCACATATCTGGGTGTTAACTGAGGAACGTGCAATCACAGAAGCCTGATACCGACGGCTTCCTCTCGCACAGACAGATCCTGATCGTCCTCGCCGGGCTGATGGCCGGGATGTTTCTCGCCGCGCTCGACCAGAGCATCGTCGGGGTGGCGCTGCCGCGGATCGTCAGCGAGCTGGGTGGGCTGAATCATCTCTCCTGGGTGGTCACGGTATATCTGCTGACCACCACCGCGTCGACCCCGCTGTGGGGAAAGATCTCCGACCTCTACGGACGGCGTCCAACCTTCCAGGCCGCGATCGTCACGTTCGTCGCCGGATCAACGATCGCTGCACTCGCGGACAGCATGGGTGTGCTAATCGCGGGACGCGCCGTGCAAGGTCTGGGTGGCGGCGGTCTGATGGCCCTGGCCCTCGCGATCGTCGGCGACGTGATCCCGCCCCGTGAGCGCGGCCGTTACCAGGGCTATTTCGGCGTGGTGTTCGGCTCGGCCAGTGTGGCGGGGCCCTTGCTGGGCGGCTGGTTCACCGACGGACCGGGCTGGCGCTGGATCTTCTGGATCAACCTTCCGATCGGTGTGGCGGCACTGGTGGTCACGTCGCTGGCGCTGAAGATGCCCAAGGTCAGACGTGACCACACGATCGACTACCTCGGAGCTGCCCTGGTGGTGGCCTCGGTCAGCTGCATCCTGCTGTACACCGCGTGGGCCGGCGGCGAATACGGCTGGAGCGACCCGTATTCGCTGGGATTGCTGATCGGCGGGGTGCTCATCGCTGCCGTGTTCATCTGGTGGGAGTCCCGGGCGGCCGAGCCGATCATGCCGTTGCGCCTGTTCCGGAACCGGGTATTCACCCCGGCTGTGCTGTTCACCGTCATCATGGGTGTCGCGATGTTCGGTGGGCTGATCTACATGCCGATCTACATGCAGGTCGTGCAGGGAATGTCGCCGACGGAGTCCGGCCTCGCCTTGCTGCCCGCGATGGTCGGCATCTTCACCAGCTCGATCGGTTCCGGCCAGTTGATGACCCGCACCGGTCGGTACAAGGCGTATCCGATCCTCGGCGCCTCGATCACTGCCGTGTCGATGCTGCTGCTGTCCACGTTGGGGACCGACACCCCGTACTGGCAGGTCGCGCTGTACGTCTTTGTCTTCGGTTTCGGACTCGGCTTCACGCTGCAGGTCCTGGTCACGATCGTGCAGAATTCCGTCGCACGCTCTGACATGGGTGTCGGTACGTCCAGCGTGGCGTTCTTCCGCTCGATGGGTGGGGCCTTCGGTACGGCCATTTTCGGAGCGGTGCTCAATGCCCGGCTCTCGCACTACTTGCGCGACGCCCCAGGGCAGTTGCCCACCGGGGTCGACGAGGCGAACGTGGCGAACAATGTGCAGGCGATTCAGGAGTTGCCGGACGGCCCGCGCGAGGCGATGACGACGGCCTGGGTACAGGCACTGAACGACGTGTTTCTCACCGCCTTGCCGTTCCTGGCGGTGGCGTTCATTGCGGCGCTGCTGATCCCGGAGATCCCGCTCGGCACCCGGAAGGCGGAAACGGCGGCGGACGAGCCCACGACGGTGACGCGGTAATGCGCGCCTCAGCCGGCTACCAGCAAGGCCAGTAGCGCCAGGAACTGGCTCGCGGCCTGCACGACGACGAACCTGCGCAACGCCGGCCGCAGTGCGACGTATTCGACGGCGGCGTCCCACGGCGCCAAAGCGGCGAATGCCGCCAGCACGTGCGACGCGTGGAAACCCAACACCGCGGGGAGGATCCAGGCGGACAGGTCGGCTCCGGAGAAGACGACGACGCCGGCAGCCAGCGCCAGAAACGCAGTCGGCGCGTGCGAGTCGGGCCGCATCGCCGCGTATGCCGCGGATGCGAGCAAGACGGCGACCATGAACAGGTGCAGTCCCGCCCAGGCGGCGATGGATCCGACCACGATCAGACAGCTCAGCGCGAGCCAGCCGCGCAGTTGCCAGGACGGCAGTGTACGGCTGAGCTGACCCGGTGCCGGACCGGCCCCGGCAGCCCTGGTGGCCCCGGCAATCCCGGTCTGTGTAGCGGACTCGTTCTGCGGGGTGGGTCCGGCCTGGGTGGCGGGTCCGGCCCGTGTGGTGCGCTGCGGCCGGACCTGGGGTCGTGGTGTGTCCGCCGAGCCTGCCGGAGGTGTCGGATCTGTCGTCATCGGTGGCGGCTCCGGCGTGGGGCTCGGGCCAGGCGGGCGAGTCTGAGAGCCAACTGGGCTGGGTCGGCTCCGGTGACCGCGACGCCGTTCCCGAGCAACGCGGCCATACGTTCCGCACGCTCTGCCATGACGACCCGCACAGCCAGCGACATCGCCCGGTTCCTCGGTTCCAGCCGCAACGGGTCCGGAAGCACGTCCACCGCCAGCACGGGATGCCCGGCCCGGCGCCACCCGACCGCGAGCTCAACCATGCTTTCGTCCAGGAAGACCGACGTCACAACGATGATCGCTCCCGGCGGGAACCCTGGGACACGCCGGGCGAGCCGCGTCGTGTCGGCAGCGCCCGGCCGTCGCGTGTGCCGGGCGAGATGGCTGCGGATCCGGATGAGCTGGCGGCTTCCGCTGGCCGGTCGGACCATGCCGGACGGCATGGAGAGATCGAGCATGCCGACCCGATCCCCATGGGAGAGGTAGGTGGCCGCGATCGAGGAGACGGTGTCGACGGCGATGTCGATGCTGGTACGCCCGACCGAGTCGCCTTCGCCGTCGGGGACGACGTCGGCCACGGCCGACCAGGTGGTCACGTCCGCTGCCAGGTCATAGCGGTTGTCCAGGCAGCACATGACGTCGGCGTCGGCGTCCACCAGGGTCCGCCGCGTGAACAGCTGCTCGTCCGGTCCGGACTGCCGGGACGTCACGCGCCAGTCGACTCTGCGCAGCCGGTCTCCGGGAACGAACGGTGTGATGTCGTGCAGGTCGGTGCCCTCGCCGGCTCGCCGGGTGCGGTGCGCACCGACCATGCCGGCCGGCCGGGGCGGCAACGGTCCCGAGGGCAGCCGCGCGGTGACCGCCGGCAGCACCTGCGCGGTGAACGGCGCCGCCTCCACTGGGCCGACGACCCAGAGTCCGTCCGGGCCCGCCACGAGATGATGTGGACGGACGAGCTCGTGCGTACCCCAGGTGGTGATCGCCATCTCGGTCACGATGTGCCGGTTGTCGTCCGCGGTGGGCGCCTGGACCAGCACCCGTTCCCCGTCACCGTCCTGGATCTCCGGCGGCAGCAGCACGGTCACGATCTCGGCGTCCGACGGGGTGATGGTGGTGGCGAGTTTGGCGGCCCGGCCCGCGTCTAGCCGTCTCGGTCCGTTGACCTCGACCGACGGCGGCGCGTGCCGGATGGGTGCGGCACCGAACGCCTGCGCGAGCGGGCTGAACCGGCCGCGCGCGAGCAACACGCCGAGCAGCAGCGGAGCCCCGAGGAGCAGGAGTTCGACGCGGCCGAAGGCGAGCGCCGTGCAGCCCAGGACGACGGGCAACCCCACCGCTCGCGCGTAGGCCGGGGTGGGCCGCCAGACCTTGCGCCGGGTATAGATCATCGTGCCACCTCGCCTCGTCCGGCGACGCGAGCGGCCGTGCTGGTGACCGCGGAACCGGCGGGTCCGAGGTCGGAGCGCGCCGCGGCGTCGTCAAGGCGCTCGATCACGCCGATGATCACCTCGATGCTGCGCAGATCCGGATTGAACTCGTCGCTGCCGAGCGCGTCGTGGACGTCCTTTCCGAGCAGCTGGACGGCGCGGGGGTCGTCCCAGGCGAGTCCTAGCCTGCGCAGACGGGCGGTGGCCAGTCGACGCAGCCGGTACTGTAACGACGGGTCGGGGGTGCGTGCCCGGATCCGTTGCGAGATGCTCGACGTGAGGCGCGCCACCTGATGGGATCCTCCGCCGTGCAGCCGTGGGCCGCGCAGTGGCCACGGGAAGTACGAACCTTCCGGCCAGTAGCGTTTGGACCAGATCAGCGCGCCGGCGACAACGACGCCGATCAAGATCGGGCGCCAACCCTGCACACCGATGACGAACGCGAACAGTCCGCTTCCGATGCCGGCCAGCGGTGCACCGATGTACCACCGTCGCATCGCGCTCACCGTCCGCCGTCTCGGGTGCGGCTCGACGGCGCCGGCGGGGCGCCGCCGTCTCGGGTGTCCGGCCCGTCCTGTGCGTCTGGCGCGTCCTGCTGCACGGATTCCGCTGAAACGGGTGCCTGCAGCGTGCCCAGGATGACGTCGAGCGCGCGACGTGCCGCATCGACGTCGGCGGAGGTGATATCCGGATGGGGGGAGAACCGGGCACGGTGATAGAGCCGGCGCAGCTCGGCGGTGGCGTCCGGATCGGCGTGGTGCCGCTGGAGCAGATCCTCGGTGAACTCGCTCGGCGTCTGAGAGAGCCGGCGGGGAACCCCCGACGACGCCGCGGCGCCCTCCAGGGCCAGCCACGCCTCGATGATGGCATCGGTCCCGGTGGTCTCGATCGCTTCCAGGGCCGTGCCCGCGTTCTGCACCGCTGTGCGCAGCTCGTCGGTGCTGTCCACAGCCTCGTCGACGATGCCACCGGTGATCCGGCTGGTCCGGCGCCGACGGAGGTGCCACGGCAGTCGCCGGGCCACGATCACGGCGAGGACAACGAGCAGGCCGACCAACACAAGGAGTGCGATGTCCCACGGTATGTCCGGCGCCGCGTCGGTGCCGTCCTCCGGGTCCGTCAACAAGGTGGGCCGCTGCAGTGACTGGGTCGGTTCTGGGGGATACCGGGCCGAGGTGTCGCGCTCGCCGCTCCACTCCGGAGGATCGATGCTCAACCGTCCCAGCCCGATGATCGCGACGACGAGCAGAGCAAGGGCGCCGAATGCCGCCAGCGCAGGAAGGGCAGCGCTGAGCCGCTGCTGGCTTCCGGACTCGTCTCGGTCGTGGTCCGCCACCATCTCATCCTGACATAGCGTCACCTCGCGGCATCCGTGCTCCGAGGTGGGTCGTTGCCGGACATCGGATGGGCGATGCGTGCGCCCCGTGTACGTGGAGGAGGCTCTGACGACGTGACGTAGCGGTGAACGGCCGGGTGCGGGAGATACTGGCTATTCTCTTGGCACGGGTGGTTTCCACCGGACTGCATATCAGTGAATCAGGGTCGACTTGTCCCGGACGTGGCATTCGCGGGGATGAAGTCACGATTACGCTGTGCCGGATATCCGATGCGGAGGAAGAGTCCGTGTCCACGGGCGATATCCGTGTTCGGGACGAGTGTATGGGCATGGATTATCCATCTATTCGCCACGTCGGGCCCGCCAGGTCTCGCGCACGGCCGCGGAGGACCGCTGCCCGTTGATGAAACCGTCGTGCGGCAGCAAGGTGTCCCGACCGCGAGTGGTGTCCGATGAATGCCGTGCGCTGGTCGTGGCGGAGTGATGCAAGGTCTTGACCCGCGCCCCCTTGACTCCGACTTGCCCATGATCTATCGTCGTGAAACACCAAATTCAAATCGGTTAATCAGCCTTCGAAGGAGGCGCGGCGGAGTTCGGCGTGTGTGACAATGCGAAAGTCATGCACGCCATCGTTCGTTTTGCTGGCGGGATTCCGTTCACCTCGCATGGGCGTGGCCCGCACATATGAAATATGCGGCAATCACGTACCAGTGTGTGTCGACAATCGCCCAACTCATTCATGTCGTGCAGAATACGACGCTCTCGTCTGCGGAATCGTCCGCTCGTTCGGTATGGGTATGACGACTTCACTCTCCCTGTGACGCCCGCGGGAGAACATGTCTCGCATCCAGTTCACGACGCGAGCACTACCTGACGAGTACACCTGAGGAGTACACCGAACCGCCATGCTGGCGAGGCTTGTCTGGGCGTAGAGGGACACTCACGACGAACCACATCTGCCGCGCGGCCCGATCAGTCTGCCTGCAGCGAGTGGAAGCGGCGTGGACGCGTTCCGTGCGGGCCGCGCTCCGAGCGGGAGTGGTTCGTTCCGATACGAAGGCGGAGGCGGGACATGGGGTCGATATCGGTCGACCGGCTGACCGTTGCCTATGGCAATGCGGTGCCGGTGCTTCGAGACGTCAGTGTGGATGTGCCGGAAGGCCGGATTCTCGCGGTCACCGGTTGGTCCGGTGCAGGAAAGACGACACTGCTGCGAGCCATGGCGGGGTTGTTGCCACCACGCGAAGGAACGGTGACGGTGGACGGCGCTCCGGCGTGGCCGCGGCAAAGGCGACCTGGTCGAAGTGTGGTGATCATCCCCCAGGACAACGGACTGCTCACCGCGTTGACCGCGGTGGAGAATATCGAAGCGGTTCTGATCGCGAACCAGATCCGGCCGGGCGAGGCACGCCGGCTCGCCTTGCACTGGCTCGAACGACTGGGCCTCTCCGCGCAGCGGGATCAGGTCGTGGAAGAGCTCTCCGGCGGTCAACAGCAGCGCACCGCCATCGCCCGCGGCCTGGCGCTGCAGGGCAGCGTTGTCCTGGCCGACGAGGTGCTGAGCGAACTGGATGCCGCGTCCCGTGGGATGGTGCTCGAGACTTTCCGCGAAGAGGCGAACCGCGGGGCAGCGGTGATACTGGCCACCCACGACGCGGAGGCAGCGGCGTTCTGTGATGCGGAGCTCCAATTGACCGGTGGAACCGCACGACCGCGGCGATCATCCACGCGGTTGATCGGAATGGAGATGGTGTCGTGATGTCCGGCGGCGCCCGGCCTGCCCGGCAGCGGCATGTGTAGGACAGCCGTCCATGTGGGATGTCATCCGCAGCGCGCTTGTAGCGCGGCGCGGCCAGGCCCTGATCCTGCTGGCGATCGCGTGGCTGGCGGGAACGGCGCTGGCGGCCGCTCCGTGGTACGCCGTCAGCGCGCGGCAACAGGTGGGTGTGGCGACGGCGGAGCGTGCGGCCGCGCCCGAGCGCCTGGTCTCGGCGGCGTGGCGGCCGGATTCGTCGCACCAGGTCCCGGATGCGCCGGTGGAGGCGATCCGAGACCTGTTCACGCCCGCCGGGTTCACATCCGTCGTCGGTGCGAAGGCCGAGGCGGAACTGCTCCTCAGGCCCACGGAGGACGGATCGATCTCGATCACGGTGGCGTTCCGCGAAGGCGTGTGCGGTCGGCTAGTGCTGATCGGCGAGTGCGCATCGGCCCCGGATGAGGTGATGCTTCCGGCCGCGCTTGCCGACGAGGTCGATGTCGGATCAGGGGACGAGATCGCCATCGAGCACTTCGAGCGGGACGCTTCCGGAGTGCGACCGGTGGCGGTCCCCGTCACGGTCTCCGGGGTATACGCGACCGTGGATCCACGCGACCCGTACTGGGCCGATGCGGCCCTGCTCGGTGCCGGGGAGAACCGGGAACCGGACCGTGCGACGGTGTTCGTCGCCGCACCGGCGATGAGGGACTACCAGGACGTCACGTACACCCATGACCTCACGATCGATCCGTCGCTACTGGCGACCGCGGACGTCGACCGATTGAACTCTGATCTCGGCGCCGGTCTGGACGAACTGAGACGGCACGATTTCGAGGTCGGTGCGGCAGGTCTCTATGCGCTTCTCGAACGGGTTGATCGTGAGCGTCGGAACGTGGTCACCGGCGTGGGCGTGGGCGTGCTCCTCCTGGTGGGTCTGACCTGGTCCGCCCTCGTCGTCGTGGTACGGGAGGCCGCGTTGCAGACCCAGGCCGACGTGGGCTGGTGGCGGTTGCACGGGGCGCCCGCCGGGCGGGGATGGTTCGTGGTGCTGGTACAAGGCGTCGCGCCGCTCACGGCCGGTGCGGTCGCGGGGGTTCCGTGCGGCCTGATACTCGGGCGCGTGCTTGGCGGACGGATCGACGGGGACGACGGTCGGATGGCCACGCTACTGGCAATGGTGCTGGTGGGAGCCACCTTGGCCGGCGGGCTCTTCGCCATGGTCGCCGCACAATTGAGAACCTTGCGAATGCCGGTGCGAGACCTGTTGCATCAGGGAGCAGTCCGGCGCCGGAGGTGGCTCCGTTCGATGGCGGAGATCGTACTGATCGCGCTGGCCGCAGGGGCCGTCGGACAGGCAGTGACGGTAGGGAGCGATGCGCACGGCCTCGCTCTGCTTGCACCAGCGCTCACGTCGGCGGCGCTGGTGGTGATGGCGTCGTGGATCATTCCGCGGGTGTTGCGCTGGCTGACTTCGCGGGCGTTGCGCGGCGGCCGGCCTGCGCTTGCTCTCGTCGCCGCGAACCTGGCCCGACTTCCCGGCACCCGTCGCGTGTTCACACTGGCCGGAGTCGTGGTGGCCGTCCTCACCACCGCGCTCGTCGGGTACGACGTGAACGAGCGCACCGAGGCCGATCGTGCGGCTCTCGAAGCGGGCGCGGATCGGGTGGTCAGCGTGCTCGCCGACGACCCCGCACACCTGCTCTCCGCCGTGCGCATGGCCGACCCGGACGGAACGTCGGCCATGGCGGTGGTAGAACAGCCCACGACTGGTGACATGCCGCCGGTCCTCGCGGTGGACAGCACGCGCCTCGCGGTCGTCACCGGCTGGCGCGCCGAGTACGGCGGCGCCGTCGACGAGCTGGCGGCGGTGCTCCGCCCTCAGGAACCCGACGTGACCGTGCTCCGCACGGAACGGATCAGGGTCGACGCCGCCGGCCGCAGCCCGAGCCGGACGGCTCTCTACGCCTCGGTGACGTTGCGGGAGCAGGAGAGCGGGGAACCGGTTCAAGCGGTGTTCGGCCCATTGCGTCAGACGCCGGAAACCTACACTGCCGGGACTCCGGAGTGTGCGTCCGGGTGCCGCCTGGTCGGCGTGGAGGTGCTGGCCGATGACTCCGAACCGCCGCCGAGTGGTGCGTGGGTCGAGATCCACCGGGTTTCCGGCGGTGACCAGCAGCAGAGTTCTGCGTCGGCGTCGCCGACCGATCCGGCGCGCTGGCGCCCCGCCCTCGGCCCGCGAGACCTGGGCCCGCTGATCAGCGCTGCCGGCCCGGCATTGCGCCTGCGGATACCGGATGCCTCCAGTGCGGCATTGTCCCGGAACGACCAGGTCTTCGTCGCCGACGCCCCGGCGCCGCTGCCGGTTGTCACCGCGGGGTGGCACCCACCGTCGGTAGCGGAGCCGCGACTGGCTCCGTTGTCCGGGCCACCCGTGCCGGTACGGCCAGCGGCGACCGCCTCGCTGATTCCGCGGCTGGGCGAGACCGGAGCTGTGGTCGATCTGGAGTACGCGGAGCGGCAACAGCCCGCCACCGTGGGTCAAGGTGGCTTCCAGGTATGGGTGTCCTCATCGGCGCACCCGGCCATCCTGGAAGAGCTGGAGGCCGCGGGCCTGACCGTGCTCGAAGAGGAGACGCTCTCCGACCACTTGGGCCGATTGGCGGCGTCCGGGAGCGCGGTGGGCGCCCGCTTTGCTGTCGTGGTCGGAATCATCGGTGTGGTGCTGCTGGTGGGCGTGCTGCTGGCGTACGCGATCCGCGAGCGGCCGTTCCGACGCGCCGAGTGGGCCGCGCTACGCATCCAGGGTCTCAGCGTGAAGCAGCGACGCGTCGTCGAGCACGGCGGATTGTTCGCGGCCGTCGGCGCCGCGGTTGTCGTCGGCTCGGTGGCGGGCCTGGCGGCGGCCGCGGTAGGACAGCTGCTGCGGCCCGGGTTCGTGGACGGCTGGTCGGTGCTGTCGACGTCGCCCGTCCGCCCGATCCCGGCGCTCATTGTGGCGGCGACCGCGGCAGCCGTGCTGGGGGCCGCGGCGTGGTCGGTGGACGTCGCGCTGGTGCGTAGGACACGTGCCGGTTCGGTCGGCGGGCCCGCGTCGCCCGGTGCGGCGACACCGTGGGAGGCGGCGTGATCCCGATTGTCGTGGTGCAGATCGCCGCCCGGTGGGGACAAGCCGCGGCACTGTTGATCCTCTCCGCCGCAGCGACGGCGTCGGCGGTCGCGGTTCCGCTGTTCGCGGCCGCCGTCGACCAGGCGAGCACCGCAGCCGAGGTCGCCGAATCCCCCCGATCGGAGTTGCTGGTTTCCCTGCCCGCACTCCGAGCCGGGGCCGGGCAACCGGCAGGGGACGACGACGCCGTGCCGACCGGCCCAGCGGCCGAACCGGAAGACCTTGCCGCCATGGACCAGGCTCGCGCTGAACTGATGGCATTGGCGCCCGTGACGACGGTGGAGATCCGTGTACAGCGCTCGGCTTCGGAGGCGCCGGTGGTGCAGCGGCTGCTCGCGCGGGATGGGTTCTGCGTGCACACGGTGTTCGTCCAAGGCCGGTGCCCGGTCGGCAACCGGGAAGTGGCGGTGCCCGCTGGTCTGGTGGACGAGGCGGGCGTGGCCGCGGGCGACACGGTGTCGTTCGTGCCCGTCATTCAGAACGACTCCGGCGGCTGGGAGCCGGACGGGCCACCCGCATCGTTCGCTGTGGTGGGGGTGGTCGAGCCGGCGGACCCATCCGATCCGTACTGGTACCCGCAGGAGCCGTTCGGCGGCGAGGTGTACCCGGCCGCGTTTCTGACCAACCGGAACGCGTTGCAGACGTTGCCGCACGGACACTCTACGTATCACGTGGACGCGATTCTGCCGCCGGACGCGCTCACTCCGGACGCGGTGCCCGCATTGCGTGCGCAGCTCGCGGCCGCACAGCGACGATTGGCGGAAGTCCGGGGTGATACGGCCGAACTGTCTACCGGACTGCCGCAGCTGCTGGAGCGCGTGGCC
Organism: Phytoactinopolyspora halotolerans; assembly: GCF_010550675.1. Lineage (GTDB taxonomy): Bacteria > Actinomycetota > Actinomycetes > Jiangellales > Jiangellaceae > Phytoactinopolyspora > Phytoactinopolyspora halotolerans. Next base: position 11,349 of record NZ_JAAGOA010000004.1, read on the forward strand.
ACGCATCGCGACGACGCCCGCGCGTTGCTGCCGGTCGCAGCCACACCACTGGTGGTCGTGACGTACCTGGTGCTGTACCTCGCGGTCCGGCAAGGTCTCGCCGGCCGGCGTCCGGAGCTTGCGGCGGTGGCGCTCCGCAGCCCTCCACGCGGTATTCGAGCCGTCGTGTTCGCCGCGGAGAGTCTGCTCCCGATCGTGGCCGGCATCGCCGTGGGCGTGGTGGCCGCGCCGACGCTGATCGATCTGGTCTCGCCGGCCGGATCGGCACGCGCGGCGCTCGGTATCCAGGAGCTGATCACCGGCGGCGTGGCGGGCGTGGGCGCGTTGCTGGTGGTGCTGGTGGCTCTGCGTCGCGAGTTGTCCGCATCGGTGGTGCAGCTGTTACGCCGGCTTCCACGGTCTGGGCGGGCGGTGGTGGCGACCGGTGAGGCGCTTGTCGTCGGGCTCGCGGCGGCGGTGGCGGCCGATCTGGTGATGTCCGACGGCGAACTGACGGGTGTCATGGTCGCCGCCCCGGCGATCGTGATGCTCGCGACCGCGCTCCTGGTTACCCGTGCCGCCCGGGTCATCCTCCGGGCGGCCGGCCGCCGGGCCAAGCGGCGTGGACGACTCGGTCCGGGCGTGGCGGCGCTCTATCTGGTCCGCCGCCCGGGCACGATAGTGGTGATGGTGGTGCTGGCCGTTTCGGCCGGCACTCTAGGTTATGCCGCCGCGAGCGTGGACGTGGCGGCACAAGGCCGAGCGGACGAGGTGCGCCGGGAGCTGGGCAGCGCCCGGGTACTGGATATTGAGCGTGCCGGTCGGACCGAACTGCTCACCGCTGTGCGGGAGGCGGATCCGACCGGCAAGTACGCCATGGCGGCCGTTGTCGCACCGGCGGCTGCGGGTGATCCTCCCATGCTGGCGGTGGACAGTACCCGGCTGGGCGAGGTGGCCCTCTGGTCCGATGAGTACGGCGAACTCGACGCGGACGAGGTCGCGCGGCTTCTGCGGCCGCCGCCACCGCGAGAACCGCTGACCGTCCTGGACGGAGAACTGACCGCCGAGTTCACCCCCGGGCCGTACACCGACGACGGCGCAGTCACAGCCGCGCTGCTGCTGGTGCCGCCGGCCGGGGACGCCGTGGTGGCCGGGTTCGAGCCGATCACGGCCGGCCGGCAGCGTTACCAGGTCGCCGTGGACGGCTGCGCGGCGGGCTGCCGCCTGGGTGGGCTCGTCTTCATCCGGGTCGTGGCGGCGGACGTGGTACTGCACGACGTGACGCTGCACTCGCTGCATCAGGCCGGGCGGCCGGTCATCCCGGATGATCGCCTGGTAGCCGAGGCGTGGCATGGCTCCGAGGAGAGCGAGCAATTCACGCAGCCGGTCACCGCAGAGACAACGGCGGACGGGCTGCGGGTCAGCATCCGCGGCGAACAGCCCGAGGACGGATACGTGCTGCGCCCGCTTGACGTGCCGTATCCGCTGCCCGCGGTGGCAACCGCGGATATCGCCGACGCGGCGGGGGCCGCGGGCCGGGTCGGCTCGCTGGACGTCCGACCGGCCGCGGAGCCCGGTGCCGACGGCATGGTCGTTCCAGGGATCGATGGTCGTGCCGTCCGCATCGACGTGCGGTCGACGGTGGCCGCGTTACCCGGCATCGGTGTCCGGGGAACGTTGATCGATCTTGAGTACGCCATCCGAAGCGCATCCTGGCCCGGGCCGGCGACCGCACCGCAGGTATGGCTGACCGCCGATGCGCCGGCCGAGGTGCTCGACCGGCTGCGTGAGACGGGCCTCGCGATTGACGACGTACGCACGCTCGAGGGAGTGCGGTCCGTCGCGGAGTCCACCGGGTCCGCGCTGGCGTTGCGGTTCCACCTGCTCGCTACGGGCGTGGTCGTCCTGGTTGCCCTAGGTGCGCTGGCATCGGTGGTGGCCGTCGACCGTCGCACGTGGCGGCCGGGTCTGCGCTCGCTGCGCGTCCAGGGCGCCTCCCGCCGAACCGCGACCTCGATGGCGTGCTGGCTGTACGGCACCATCGTCGCGACCAGCGTCGTCGCTGGTCTGGTGGCCGCCGGAGTGGCGTGGCTCGTTACCGGGGCCCGGTTGCCGCTGGGCGTCGATGAGGCCTTGCTCGCGGCCTGGCCGGAATGGTATCGCGTGGCGGAGCCGCTCGCTTGGTTGACGTTGGTGCTCCTGGTCGCGGCGGCCACCGGAGCGTGGACCGTCGCGGGTGAGCGCCCACGGGGCCGGCCGGGCTCCCGCCGCGGCACCGAGGGCGAACTACAGGAGGTGGAATCCTGATGGGTCTGGCAGCTGTGTGTGCGCGCGTACTGCACGTCTACGAAATCGAAGGCTCCCGGGTCATGGCGCTCTCCGGCGTTGACCTGACGATCCACAGCGGCGAGATGGTTGCTCTGGTCGGCCCGTCCGGATCGGGCAAGTCGACGTTGATCGCCCTGCTGGCCGGCCTGATGCGGCCGTCTGCCGGCAGGATCACGGTCGGCGCGTACGACATCGGACGGCTCAGCGACGCCGAGTTGAGCCGGCTGCGCGGCACGGAGATCGGGGTGGTGCTGCAGGGCTCCGCCCGGAACCTGCTGCCGTACGTGAGCCTGTACCGCAACGTCTGGCTCGCGCAGCGGCGGGCGGCCGCTACTCAAGGGATCGAGCTGTACGACCCGGAGGAAATCCTCGACCTGGTGGGACTGCACGGTTTGGGCCGGGCCAAGCCCGGCCGGCTCACCGCAGGACAGCGGCAGCGCGCGGCGCTGGCGGTGGGAATCGCCGCCAGCCCAGGGCTCCTCCTCGTCGACGAGCCCACCAGTCAGCTCGACGCAGCGGGCCGGGCCGACGTGCTTGCCGCGCTCCGGGCGGTGAACACCAAACGGGACACGACGATCGTCGCGGTCACTCACGACGTGGACTTCGGCAGCGAGCTCGGGCGGGTCGTGACGATCCGTGACGGGCGGGTGGGGGCGGAGGGCCGCGATGGGCAAGACTTTGCCGTGCTCGCGGCCGACGGCACGGTGCAGCTGCCGCCGGAGGTGGTGGAAGGGCTGGGTCCTGGTGCCCTTTTCCTGGTCGATCATGACAAATTCACCGTCCGGCTGCGGCCGGAATCCGGCGAAGAACCGGATGATGACGACCAGGAGGAGAGTTAGTGTCGACGTATTCACCGTACAACTCTTCGCACGTCGGATATTCCGGAGTTCTCGCGTGCTCGCAATGCCGATATGCTTTCACGGCGCGACCGCCTCCGGGCACAGATCGGCGTGCGGCGAATAGATAACGGGCCGAGCGGGTATTCGCCGCGCGCGTGCCCGGTTCATTGACAGTTTCCGGCGGTCGAGGATGCGTATTGGAACAGGCGCCGTGGTATGGCGCAAAACGGCCGTCGGGTGCTGACTCAGAACTCTACAACTCCACTTGGAGTATGGCGAGAGGTGTCGGTAGCGTGTGCTTTCAGCTGCACTTCGTGAGCCTGTGTGGGTACGGGCTCTCCAATTGAGCAAGGGGGATCATGGCGTGGGCGGAGCCGATGGTCGTGCGGCAGCGGCGTGGAACGTGATCGATTCGGCGGATGAGGTGATAGCGGCTCGTCAACACGAGGTGCCGCTCAGCGCCCTGCTGCCGGCGGATTCTCCGCGGGTGAGCGGGGTGAACGAAGAACATGCGCGTGCGCTCGCGCAGACCGAGGACGCATTGCCGCCTATCGTGGTGCACGCGCCGTCGATGCGTGTGGTGGACGGCATGCACCGGCTGCGGGCCGCGCAGCTGAGGGGCGAGCACACGGTGCGAGTCCGGCTGTTCCACGGAGACGAGTCGGCCGCATTCGTCCTCGCCGTCCGCGCCAACATCGCACATGGGCTGCCGCTGTCACTCGCCGACCGGGAAGCCGCGGCCAGACGCATCGTGGAACTCTTCCCGGACTGGTCGAATCGAGCGATAGCCAAGGTGAGCGGGCTCTCCGACAAGACCGTGGGAAACCTGCGGGAGCGTTCATCTGCGGAAGATCCGCGGTTGAACAGACGTCGTGGCCGGGATGGGCGATCGCGTCCGGTCGACGCGTCCGAGGCGCGCCGGCTGGCTGGCGAACTGCTCGAACGCGACCCCGGTCGTTCGCTGCGGTCGGTGGCACACGCGGTGGGTCTCTCCCCGGCCACGGTGATCGATGTCCGGGACAAGCTGCGCCAGGGTGAGGATCCGGCCGCTGCCGGCCGGACGCGGGCCGTAGCACGTCCCCGGCCCCGCGCCGCGACGTCGGGCATGCGGACATCGGAGACCACCCGGTTGCATACATTGGAGAACCTGCGGCGGGACCCATCGCTGCGGATGAACGACGCCGGCCGTGATCTCCTGCGCTGGTTGGAGGTGCACGCGAAGTTGCCGGCCAAACACGAGACCCTGGTGCGGTCTGTGCCGCCGCATTGTGCTGAGACACTCTCCGTGCTCGCCCGGGACTGCTCGGCGTGGTGGAGCAGATTCGCGCAACAGTTGGAGCTCAACCGTCCCGACGGCTGACCGCGCAAGGCCTGCGGCGAAGGCATCGTTACCGGTCAACGTGGCATGAGTGGGTTCGTCGTCGGGTTCGTCATCGGATTCGGCCGTGGCAGCCGCCCACCGGAGGCCCGACGCAGAGCGGGATATGTGGTCAGCAGCCGACCTTCGCACCAGTGCTGGACCGTCGCGGTGTGGCCGGACGCCACCGGGATCAGGCGATTCAGCATGGAGCCGCAGCAGAAACGCTGGTATTCAGGGGAGAAGAAGGTGGCGGCGAGAGCCGCCATCGACGGATCGAGGGGCTTCCATCGGCCGTCCGCGTCCCGCGCCTCGACCCACTCGTGTGCCAGCCCGACCAGACCGCCCCAGAGGAAACCACAGCGGGTGCGTGCCGTGACACCACGGCTGTTGAGGTCCTCGGCGAGGACGGCGGAGAGACCTGTGCAGTTGCCGACCCGGCGAGCCCGGGTCGCGGCGGTGTCCGCGGCCAAGCCCGGGTGTGTGTAGTGGAACCGGTAGCTCGCCAGCGTATGGCGCCACGCGTGGAGGATCGGCTGGAGACGGATGCGGCTATGCATCCCCTGCCGACGCGTGGTCGCGGCCCAGCGGACGCGACCGGGCAGGTATGAGGGGTCGGACCAGCTGGTGCCGACCAGCCGGGGACGTCGCCAGTCGTGGCTGGTACACGCCGGCCCGCGTGGGCAGCCGGCCTCGAGAGCGAGCCGGTATTCCACCGCATCGAGCCAGTCCGTACTCGCCAGCAGGTGACCGAGGTATCTCAGCTCTCGTTCCGGTGTACTCCGGCCGGAGCCGGAATTCAGCCCGATGTTCCACACGTCGAATGCATCGAACCGTGTCCGATCTGCGCCGTAAACGTGGCCCAGGTCCCGGATATCCGCCGGGCTGCAGGAGAGAATCTCACGCGCCTTTTCCGGTCCGATGGGGCAGAAATACTCGCGTGGCGTTCTGACGACTCGGTCCAGGATCGGTGGCCAATTCATGCGGCAGAGCATATTGCCACCGAACAATCACGCCGAGATATTCAGAGTGTGTCAGGTGCAATTGAACCTCACCGTGCCTGGCGTTACGCTGACCGGGCACCTGGAATTCATCGTCGTCGATGAGAAGTTCCCTTGGCTCCATCGGGAGGTGTATGTGATGGCGGTTGAGTCTCTCGATCGTCGGATTTCGCGCTTTTCGATGGAACGGCCGCGTGTTCCCGCGGTGGTATGTGTCGACGCCCGCGGCGGCGAACGTCGCGTTCTGACCTGGAGTGAGCTCGATGCGCGTACACGATCCGGTACGGTGCGCCCGACGCGACCGCGTGGATCACGAACCGATATCGAGCGTGCGGCAGAAGGCCGCCCGGTCATGCCGGTGCAGGTGACGAACACCATCGACAGCGTGGTGCGGCTGCTCGGCGCGCTGCGAACAGGCTGTACCGTCGCGGTGATCGACGCGAACGCGCCGCAGCCGGAACTGGACCGCCAGATCGGCGCGATCGACGCTGCGTTCGACGAACTCGTCGGGCCGGCCGCCCCGGCAACGGCCAGCGTGGCGACGACCAGCCTGGCGACGACCAGCCTGGCCGGGAGATCCGGCGCCGGCCGGTGGATCTTGATGACCGGTGGGTCGACGGGACAACCCCGGCCCGTCGTGGGCCCGCGGAGCCTCGCCTGGGACACCAGTCGGGGTGTTCCGCTCCTGCTGCGGCTGACCGGATGGCGTCCCGGCCAGGTGCAGCTGGTGATGGGGCCGTTGCACCACGCGGCGCCGTTTACCTGCCTGCTGGATGCGATGCTGGGCGGCAACACCGTCGTGATACCGAGTGCGTTCACCCCGGAGCTCCTGTTTGATCTGGTGGACGAGTTCCGGGTGGAGTGGACGCAGCTGACCCCTGTGCACATGAGACTCGCCGAACCGCTACTCGGCGCGGATGCGTGCCGGTTGCGTAGCCTGCGTGCGGTGCTGCACACGGCGGCGCCATGCCCGGTTGGCACCAAGACGGCGTGGCTGGACGCGGTCGGCGCCCACCGGCTGTACGAGATGTATGCCGCCACTGAGGGTATCGGCACGACGTTGTGCCGTGGACCGGAGTGGCGTGAGCGCCCTGGGACGGTGGGGCGCGGCGTGATGACCCGTATCCGGATCCTCGATGAGCACCTCCGCGACGTCCCGGTAGGTGAGGTCGGCCAGGTGTATATGCGCGGCCCGGACCGGGCGGTGCCCGCGGCCTGGCCCGCCGGCCGCCCGTCGGCGGGTGCTGCCGTGACGCGGGGCTTTCGCACCGTCGGCGACCAGGGCCGGTTGGACCGGGACGGATACCTGTACCTGGCTGGGCGGAAGGACGACCTGGTCCTGGTCGGCGGGGAGAACGTCTACCTGGGCGAGGTCGAGGCGGCCCTGTTCACGCACGGCGGCGTCCGGGATGTGGTCGTGATTGCGGTGGCCGACCCGATGCTGGGCGCGTCGCTTCGGGCTTACGTGGTGCCGCGGGACGGAGCCCGGCTGGACGAGCGGTCGCTGCGGGCACACTGCCGTCGCCGTCTTCCGCCGTCGAAGACCCCGCAGGTCTTCGACGTTGTGGACCACGTTCCGCGCAATGCCGCGGGGAAGCTGCAGCGCTTCCGGCTGGGCGGCGTCGCATCTCAACGGTGTGGAGGGGCGGGAAGATGATCGACGGCACACAAGTGGTGGACGTGCTCGGCCGGCACCCGGACGTGCTCCGTGCCGTTGTCATTCAGACCGAGGTGCGTGGAGCGCCGGCCGTGCTCGCGCTGGTTGAGGTTCGCGGCTACGTCGGCGCGCCGCAGTTGCGCGAATACGCCTGGCGGGAACTGGGCCAGGACCATGCCCCGGACGGCGTGCTGGTGGTGGATCGCATACCTGATACGAACGGCGCGAGCATGGGCGACGGCGATCTCGCCGCCGTCCGGGAGGCGGTCCGTGACGGTGCCGGCGGTCTGCTGTACAGCCCGCCCGCCGACCCCCTGGAGGCCATCGTCGCGCAGGTGTGGGCGCGCGTGATGAAGCTGGAAAGGGTCGGGGTGGACGACGATTTCCTGGACGTCGGCGGCGACTCCGGCGTGGCCGTGCGGATCGTCACCGAACTGGAGCGACGGTTCGATGCCCTGATCGACATCCGGGATCTGGTGGAGCAGGGTACCGTGCGGCGGCTCGCCGCACTGCTGCGGGAACGCGGCGTGCGGGCCGGGTGACCGCGCGGGATTGGATTGCCGCGCACGGACGGACAGCCGCGCGGGGACGGACAGCTGTGTGGAACGGGTACCCGTGCGTGGAGAGGAGCCGCATACCGTGGATCCGATCGCATTACATGCTGGCGAGCAACCCGCGCTGGTGCTCGAGGATGGACGCACGTTAAGCCACCGTGAGCTGGTGCGCCTGGTGGACCGCGTAGGTCTCCTCCTCCCGGCGGAGCGGAAGTGCTTGGTGGCGCTGCTCGGCGATCGCGAGATGGGTACCGTGCTGGGATACCTTGCCGGGTTGCGGTGCGGACACGCGGTGGCCTGGTTCGGGGCGGCAGCGGACCGCGGGCGACGAGCGTCGCTGGTGAACAGGTATGCGCCGGAGGTCGTGATCGGCCCGGAACCGGACATCGCGGCCGTCGTCGCCGACGACTTCCCCGGCGCATACCGTCGGCTGGATGCCGGCATCGGTGTCGGCGCGGACCGCATCCGCATCGCCGTGGCTCACGACGTCACGGCTCACCCGGAGGTTGCGCCCGGAACCAGCCTGGTGTTGCTGACCTCAGGCTCGGAGAGCGGCGGACGCGCGGTACGCCTCTCGGCGAAGTCGATCGCGGCGAACTGCCGCGGCGTCCAAGAAGCGTTGCGGATCGATACGCGGTCACGAGCTGCTACTTCGCTGCCGCTGTTCTATACCTATGGGTTGTCCGTGCTGAACAGCCATCTCTCGGCCGGGGCGACGGTGCTGCTCACCGCCGCCCCGGCGACCGGGATCGGGTTCTGGAATCTGTTCGCGGCCGCGGGCTGTGACACATTCGCCGGCGTCCCCGCTCACTTCGACTGGTTCGCCAGGTCCCGGCTGCCGTGGGACGACGTTGCGTCGTTGCGTTCGATGACCGTCTCCGGCGGCCGCTTGCGCGCCGCACTGGCCCGGCGCTTCCATGCCCGGTGCAGCGAAACCGCACGTCGCTTCTACAAGATGTACGGCCAGACCGAGGCCACGGCCCGGATCACTGTGCTGCAGCCGGAGGACTTCGCCGCTCATGGTGATTCTGTCGGTCGCGTGCTGACCGGCGGTCGGGTGACGATCGAGCACACACAAGGAGAAGACGGGATGGGGCGGATCGTGTACCGCGGCCCGTGCGCGATGCAGGGGTATGCATCCGGCCGCGCCGACTTGGCCCTCGCCGATGAGATGCGGGGCACCGTCGATACCGGGGACCTGGGGGTTCTGCGCGAGGGCTTCCTCTACCTGGCCGGGCGCGCCGGACGTTTCGTCAAGCCAGGTGGGATCCGGGTCTCGCTGGATGCCGTCGAAGAGGCCTTCGCCGCGGTGACGCCCGCCGCGGCCGTGGGCACGGTGGACGAACGGGCGCACGTCTTCGTCGAGCCCGCGCCCACGGCGGAGATCGAGGCGGTGCGGCGAGGCCTGCTGAGCGAGCTGCGGCTGGCGCCGCGGGCCGTACGCGTGCACGTCATTCCGAACCTGCCGGTCCGGGGGAGCGGCAAACCCGACTACCGGCTGTTACGGAGCCGGGCGACGATGACCGAGAAGTGCTGGACCGAGGGGCGCTGAATGGCACACGCCGACGGTGATCGAGAGGCACTGCAGGAGATCTGGTGCGACCTGCTGGGAATCGAGGAGGTCCACGCCGGCGACGATTTCTTCGTGGCCGGCGGTGCGTCGCTGACGGCGCTCACACTCGTCTCCCGGATATGGGACCGCATAGGTGTCCAGATCGATCTGGAAGACGTGTACGAGAACGCGACATTCGATGCGCTGTGTCGGCGCGTAGCGGCCGGCCGGTCATGAACATTGACGCCTATGTCGCGATTCGGTTGAATGATCGCCATTCCGAGATTCTCTTTTCGGATTTCGAATGTGCAGCAAGGCCGTGTCGGTTGTGGGGGTCGACCGGGCGTATCTGTGGCAAAGCGCGTGTCGGTTTGGGGGCGGAATGCGCTGGGGCGGAGAAAAAGGGGTCGAGAGATGCCAGGCGAAGGTTTTTATATCGGGATATCCGAAGGTCCCGTCGATCCGGCGGCGGCCGTGGTGCGCGACGGCCACGTCGTCGCATATGCGGAGGAAGAACGGCTGGTACGGGTCAAGCACGCGTATGGGCGGTATCCGATCCGGGCGCTGCGATACTGCTTGGACTCGGCCGGGGTCACGCTGTGCGACGTAGCCGCCGTCGGCATCGGCTGGAATGTCGACGAATATACTGACGGTACGGTGGGCGAATTCTTCGCATACTTGGCGAGCATATGGCCCGTCGATCACGCGACCCAGCGCTGGCAGCGCGCCACAATGGAGCGGTTCACCCGGCGCGCGTTGGTCGCCCGGCACCATCGGCAATGGCGGCGGCATTTCGGCGATATAGCCATGCCGCCCATAACGTGGGCTCCGCACCATTTCACCCACGCCTTCCAGGCTTCGATGCAGGCACCGTTCGACCCGGCGCTGGTGCTGACCGTGGACGGTTCCGGCGACGTGCACACCACCGTGCTGTGGCTGCGTTCCGGCGCGAGGCTGGAGCGACTGCGAGAGATCCGCATGCCGCACTCCCTGGGCTGGTTCTACGCGGCGTTCACCGAGTACCTCGGCTTTGACGCCTACGACGGCGAATACCAGGTGATGGGGCTGGCCGCGCACGGCTCACCCGATGCTGCGCTGGCTGCCGCGGTCGGGAAGGTACTGCTTCCCGCCGAGGACGGCATCGAGTTCAGGCTGGACCCGTCGTACATCCACTACGGCACCCACTCCTGGTCCGGGCGCTTCACCGATGCCCTGGTCGATCTGCTCGGACGTCCGCCCAGGTCGCCCGGGGCGGAGGTGGACGGCTGGCACCGGGACCTGGCATTCAGCGTGCAGCGAGCCTTGGAGGAGGCGGCCTGCCGGTTGGTGCGCTGGGGGGTCGAGCGCACCGGCGTCCGCAGCCTCTGCATCGGAGGCGGCGTCGGGCTGAACGTCGCCATGAACGCCCGCCTGCTGGAGGACAGCGGGGTGGAACGTCTCTTCGCTCATCCGCTGTGCGCGGACAGCGGCGCCGCGGCAGGGGTGGCGCTGGCAGTCTGCGCACGAGAGACGGGCGCGGCGCCGGAGCCGCTGACCACGCTGGCGCTCGGGCCGGAATTCGGCGAACACGAGATCAAAGCGGTGCTGGACGGATGCCACCTTGATTACGACCGGCCCATCGATCTGGCGGAAGCGGTGGCACGGGACCTGGCCGCCGGGTGGATCGTCGGCTGTTTTCAGGGCCGTATGGAGGCGGGGCCGCGAGCTCTCGGTCAGCGCAGCATCCTCGCGGACCCCCGATCCGTGACGATCCGGGACCGGGTCAACGAGGCCGTCAAACAGCGCGAGGACTGGCGGCCGTTCGGCCCGGCGGTATTGGCCGAGGCCGAGCCGCGCTACTTCGGCCACGGCCACGACTCGCGGTTCATGACCCTTGCGCTCCGGGCGAACCAGCGGCTGGTGGACGAGGCGCCCGCGGTCGTGCACACCGACGGGACCGCACGAGCGCAGCTGGTGCACCGAGAATCCAGTCCGGAGCTGCATGCCGTGTTGACCGCGTTCGGACGGCTGACCGGTGTGCCGGTGCTGCTCAACACATCGTTCAACGTCAAGGGTGAGCCGATGGTCTGCACCCCGCAGGACGCGATCCGGACCTTCTTCGCCACCGGCCTGGATGCGCTCGCCATCGGACCGTACCTGGTCCGCAAGTCCGCACTGGCCGGTTGACGAGGTCTGGAGCCATCGATGAACCGGATACCGGATGTGGACCGATACGGATTCCCGCTGGGGATGAGCATAGAGTTCCGGCGAGCACTGCGCCGATTCGAACGTTCGGCACTCACCTATGGCGGGGTGGACGTCCGGTGCCGGCCATCCGTTCGAAGGTCGCGCCGGGTCAACGTCGTGATTCCGTTCCCACTGCACTACGGCGGCATGCGCGTCCAGGCCGACGTGGCTCGGACGCTGGCCGAGGCGGGCTACGAGGTGCACGTCTTCCTGATGCGTGCGGCCGACGAGCCGGGGCCGGACCCGGTCCCTCCCGTGCCGTTCGCGCGCGTCGTGCGGGTGGCCGACCAGGAGACGCTCTGCCGGTACCTGGCCGGTGCGCCGGCGGCCGGCACGGTTGTCGGTGGCTGGATCGACTACCTGCCGGCGGCGCAGGCAGGCACGGCACCGGTGATCGGGTACTGCGGCGGTGAGCCGACACTGAACGAGGACAGCAAACTCGACGCCCGGATGCTCACGTTCCGGGCCGCCGCCCATCGGCTGCCCGACCACCTGCTGACCTGCTCCCGGTTCATCCAGCTGGTGTATCACTGCCGATTCGGACGGAGATCCACGTACGTGCCGGTCTCCCTGGACGCCGGCGCGTTCGCGGTACGACGGCCGCGGCCGGCGCCCCGGCGGCGCGGGGCGTCGTTCCGGGTGCTGCTGATGGCCTGGGACGGGCTGGCGGACAAGGGACTAGGCGAGGCGATCCCGGCGCTGCGCAACGTGTGCCGCGCCGGTGTGGACCTGCGCATCGTCTGGGTGACGCCGAAGCCGCCCGTGGTCTTCGTCGGCCTCGACTGTGAACTGCATGTCGACCCGCCCCGGCACGAGGTATTCCGCATCCTGGGCTCCTGCGATGTCCTGCTGTACCCGCCGCGCGTCGACGGCCTCGGCCTGCCGCCGTTGGAGGCGATGGCGGCAGGGGTGCCGGTCGTGGTGACGGGTGGTTCGGGATCGGCGGAATTCGCCCGGGACGGAGTGAACGCACTCGTGGTGCCGCCGGGCGACGCCGGAGCGATCGAGCATGCGGTGCGGCGGATGGAATGCGACCTCGAGCTGCGCGCGGCACTGAGGGCACGTGGCCGGCGGACCGCCGCCCGGTATCACCCGCGAAACGCCGCACCCGCCCTGCTGGCGGCGTTCGGCCGGGTGACCGGGGCCGGCGCCGGACCCGGCATCCGGGCTGCCACCCGAGCGCACACCGAGGACGGGTGGACGAGATGAACGTCGCCGACGACGTATCGCGCGTGGCGATGGAGGATCCCGACCGCACCGCGCTGCTGGCGGCCGGTGAGCGGTGGAGCTACATCGAGTTGCTGGCCGCTGCGACGGCGGAGGAGCGGGCGCTGGAAGGAGCCGGGGTCGGTCCCGGAGATCGGGTCGTGTGCATGCTTCCCAATTCCGTGACCTTCATCGCGGTGTACCTCGCCTGCCTGCGCCGCGGATACGTGCTGGTTCCGCTTGCCCCCACGGCTTCCGAGGACGAGATCCGGCACGTACTCGCGGATAGTGGTGCCGCCGCCGTCGTCGTTCTCGATGAAGTGGCCGATGCGGCCCCGGCCGAGGGCGCCGACCAGGTCGGGCCGCTGCGCCGCATCCAGCGCGGCCGGACCGTGCCTCGCCCCGGTGCCGGGAGTCTGCGCGCCGCACAGCGCTCCCTGACCGGGCCGCTCGACTTGGACCCTGCCTGGCCTGCGCTGCTGCTGTACACGTCGGGTACCACCGGGCGGCCCAAGGGCGCCTTGCTCTCGCACCGTAACGTGCGGTTCGTCGCGCGGTCGAAGGTGCGCTACCTCGGACTCCACCACGACGACGTACTGCTGCTCTTCCTGCCGCTGCATCACTGCTTCGGGCTGAACGCGGTGCTCACTCCGGGCCTGCACGCCGGTGCAGCGGTGGTGGTCAGTGGGCGGTTCGAGCGCGAGCAGACGCTGCGGCTGATCCGCCGGCACGGCGTGACCCGGCTGTTCGCGGTGCCGCAGGCCTTCAGGATGCTGCTCGACGCCGGCGTCTCTGGGCACCTGGTGCCGAGCGTGCGGTATGCGATGTCCGCCGGTGACACCTTGCCGGATGATCTGCACGATCGCTGGGAGCGTCGGATGGGCTGGCCGATCCATCAGGCCTACGGGTTGACCGAGGCCTCGCCGTTCGTCACGTACAACCATCAGCCGCGACTCCGTCCGGGCTCGGTGGGAACCGCCATCGATGGCGTACGGGTACAGATCCGCCGGTGTTCCGGTGAACCGGCACCGCGCGGCGAGACCGGGGAGGTGTGGGTGCGCGGACCGAACGTCATGCTCGGCTATTGGAACGCACCAGGTGCCACCGCTGACGCCATGGTGGACGGTTGGCTCCGCACCGCCGACCACGGCCGGCTGGACGAGGACGGGTACCTGTACCTGGCCGGACGCTCCAACGAGTTGATCATCGTGCGCGGGCATAACGTGTATGCGGCCGAGGTGGAACGGGTCCTGCGGGACGACGAGCGCGTGCTGGACGCCGCGGTTTACGGCGTCCAGCACGACCTGACCGGGGAGGTGGTCTGCGCCAGCGTGGTGCCCTCCGCCGCCGGGGTGGACGCGCAGGCATTGCGGGCCAGGTGCGCGCGCCACCTCGCCGCATACAAGGTGCCGGTGATGATCGATCTGGTCGACGCGTTGCCCACCGGGCGGACGGGAAAGACCGATCGGCGGGCGCTGGCCGCTCAGGCACGAGCGCGACGGGCTTATCAGGCCGGTCCGAAAGCCGCGTCGTGACCGCGGCCGGTGACCAGGCGCGGGCCGTCACGCTCCGTGCCGAGGATCTGCTCGGCCGGCCGCCCGTGTGGACGTCGTCGGCGCAGGCGGCGCGCCATCTGACCGGGCGGCGGGTGCTGGTGGTGGGGGCCGGAGGCTCGATCGGGTCTGAGCTGTGCCGGCAGGTCAGCCGTATCTCGCCGGCCTCGTTGTTCCTGCTCGACCGCGACGAGTCGGCCCTGCTCACCACTCAGCTCGCCGCCTACGGCCGGCCGCGGCTGGACCGCGCGGACGTGCTGCTGGCGGATATCAGGGATGCTCGCGAGCTGACGCGGACGTTGCGCGCGTGCCGGCCGCACGTGGTCTTCCACGCGGCGGCCTTGAAACACGTCGCCACCCTGGAACGGCATCCGGGCGAGGCGTACAAGACCAACGTGCTGGGCACGTACAACGTGCTGGACGCTGCGGCGGCCGTCGGTGTCGAGCGGTTCGTCAACATCTCGACCGACAAGGCCGCCGACCCGGTCACCGTACTCGGCTACTCGAAGCGCATCTCCGAAGGGCTGACCGCGCGGCAGTCGCTGGTGACCGGGCGTCGTTACCTCAGCGTCCGGTTCGGAAACGTGCTCGGCAGCCGCGGCTCGGTGCTGGGCACGTTTCTGACCCAGATCGCCGCCGGCGGGCCCGTCACGGTGACGGCGCCGGAAGCGATGCGGTATTTCCTGACCGTGCAGGAGGCGGTGGGGCTGGTGATACACGCCGCGCTGGCCGGGCAGGGCGGCCATGTCCTGGTGCCGGAGATGGGGGATCCGATCCGGGTGCTGGATCTGGCTCGACGACTGATGGACCGGGTGGGAGCGGTCCGATCGATCGAGTTCACCGGTCTCACCCGGGCAGAGAAGCCGGCCGAGGTGCGGCTCGGCCGCGGCGAGCGGGACAGCCGGCCGAGCGACCCGCTGATCTCCCATGTCTCGGTGCCTCCGGTGGATCTCGACCGCTTCGGCGCTGTGGACCCCTGGGGCGAACCTGCGTGCGTGCGAGCACACATGCGCCGGATCTGCGCCGATATGGCCGCGCGGGTGGCCCTGACGGACCGCTCCGCGGCACTGGGCGCGTCGTGAACGGGCAGGTCGTGGTGGTCGCACCGCACTCGGACGACGAATGTCTCGGTGCCGGCGGGACCATCGCGTTGCTGAGCCGGCGCGGGATCCTGGTCACCGTGGTGACCGTGGGGTCCGAGCTGCCGCCCCTGTTCCCTCCGGCGACCAGGGATGTTGTTCAGCAGGAAGCCCGCCGGTGCCACGAGTTGCTCGGTGTCGCGGAGTCGGTCTTCTTGGATATTCCGTCCGTGGGGATATCGCGAGTTTCGACAGCTCGGCTCAACCATGCGATCCAGGCGGTGATCGACCGTGTGCGACCGCGGATCGTGTTCGTTCCGTTCCCCGACCGGCACGTCGACCATCGGGCGGTGTTCGACGCCGCCGTGGTGGCCACCCGGCCCTATCGGAGTTCCCGTTGCGTGCGCGTGGTGGCGATGTATGAGGTGATCTCGGAAACGTTCTGGAACGTGCCCGGCGCCGAGCCGACGTTCACTCCCGCGTGGACGGTGGACATCTCGGAGACGATCGAGACCAAGATCGAGGCGTTCGACGCGTATCGCAGCCGTATCACCGCCTTCCCCGGGCCGCGCTCGGCGGAGGCCTTGCGGGCGCTCGCCACCTTTCGGGGCAGCCAGCAGAGCATGCCTTACGGCGAGGCGTTTGCGCTGGTCCGGGCGTCGTTCTCGCCGCTGAGCGTGTTGCGCGGCCCGGGAACGGCGAGCGCGTCCGGATGTGAACGACCCATCGATCCGACGCCGGTGGCCGTCCGGCCGTACCCCCGAGAGGAGTCCGAGCAGCGATGATCGAGGCGAGCGCGGTGCAGATCGTGGACGCGACGCGGCACGCGACCGTCGAACTGACGGCGGCCGATGAGGAACGGATGGCGGCCAGCGCCGTCACCCTGGAACGCGCGGTCAAGGACGGATGTCCGGTGTACGGGCTGACCCGCGGCTTCGGCCCGCTCGGGGAGTTCGCCGCCGATGACGACAGTGGCGAGCATGGCCTGAACCTGATCAACCATCTCTGCGCGGGTCACGGCCCGGAGCTGGCGTTCGGATCGACGCGGTTGATGCTCCGGCTCCGGCTCGAAGGGATGAAACGCGGATATTCCGGGGTACATCCGGACCGCTGGCGGTCGCTTGCGGCGATCTACAACGTCGGGTTCGTGCCGGTGGTCCCTTCCAGAGGCAGCGTGAGCGCCAGCGGTGACCTGGTGCCGTTGGCGCACGCGGCTCGGGCGTTCTCCGGTCAAGGTGAGGCATGGGTGCCGGCCGGTCAGGGCCATGTGCGGATGCCGGCTCGGCAGGCGCTCGCCCGGCTGCGCCGCCGACCGGTCCAGTGGGAGGCGCGGGACGCGCTCGCGTTTGTCAACGGGAGCAGCACCAGCCTGGCGGTGGCGCTGGAGAATCACGCCCTGATCCGGAGACTCGCCTGGATCGCGAGCGCGATCACCGGATGGATCGTCGAACTGCTCGGGGCCAGCGGTGAGCCGTACGACGAGGCGGTCGTGGCGGCACGCGGCGGGTTCCCCGGTCACGCTCGCGCTGCCGGATGGATCCGTCAAGGACTGACGGAACGGCGCACCGCCGCCGAGGCCCGAAGCCTCCAGGAGCGTTACTCGTTGCGCTGCGCCCCACAGGTGATCGGAAGCGTCCTCGACCACTTGGGCAGCACCGAGGCACTGCTGGTCCGAGAAGCCCGCGGGTGCACCGACAACCCGGTGGTGGCGTCCGACGCAGTGTGGCACGCCGGGAACTTCCATGCGGTCAACGTGGGTCTGGTGGCGGATCTACAGGCCGTGCTGGTGCATCAGCTCGCCTTCCTCGCCGAACGACAGATCGCGGTGCTGGTGGAGCCGGGTGCGAACGGTGGCCTTCCGCCGCTGTTGGCCGCGCGCCCCGGGGCGACGAGCGGCCTGGCCGGGCTACAGCTGGCCGCCTCCGCGATGCTCGCGGAGATCCGGCAGAGATCCGGTCCAGCGACGACGACGCCGGTCCCCACCAACCTGTCGAACCAGGACATCGTGCCGGTGGCGTTGATCGGGGCACTGCGGGTGGCGGAGCAGCTGGACCTGGCCGGTCGCATCGTCGGCGCCGTGGCGGTCGCGGCCGGTCAGGCCCAGCAGCTGCTGGGGCATGGCCCGTCGTCGGCGTGGACGTCCCGGATCATCCGGATCTCGCCCCGGTTGCACGCCGACCGGCCGCTCGCCGACGAGGTATGCCGGGCGCGGGACGTGCTGTTCGCCGAAGCGGCCGAATCGATCGCCGGGACCGGGCCGTGGCCGTGACCTCACGGTGCGGACGTCGCCGGATTCGACCGCAGTCACCGGAAGACGGCATGTGGGTGGAGATCAGAGCGCGTGTGGGTGGAGACCGGAAGAGGAGGAGTTCGATGCAGACGACGGACGAGATCATGGCGCAAATCGTGCAGATTCTGGAGGAGGAACTGGACTGGCCGGTACCGCGGGATCAGGTTTCGGAGCGTACCGTGCTCGGCCCGGACGGGCTCGCGCTCGATTCGGTGCTGATCATCAGCACGGCGGTCCACCTGGAGGAGCGGTTCGGCATCGCCATCCCGGATGAAGACATCGCGGAGCTGCCGGGCAAGACGTTGGGTGAGACGGCGGACTACGTCCGGCGGCGGATGCTCGCGGCCGCCTGAGGATCGTGCCGATGGCGTCGGTGATCCCTGCCTCCCGTCCCGCGCTCGGACGGGAAGAGTATCGAGCGGTGGAGCGGGTGCTCGCCAGCGGCATGGTCGCGCAGGGCCGCGAGGTGGCGGCGTTCGAGCGGGAGTTCTCCGCGTGCGTGGGTGGGCGGCCGTGCGTC
Source organism: Phytoactinopolyspora halotolerans (assembly GCF_010550675.1). Taxonomy (GTDB): domain Bacteria; phylum Actinomycetota; class Actinomycetes; order Jiangellales; family Jiangellaceae; genus Phytoactinopolyspora; species Phytoactinopolyspora halotolerans. The sequence goes on from NZ_JAAGOA010000004.1 coordinate 29,490, forward strand.
GCGGTCAACTCCGGGACCAGTGCGATCCACCTCGCCCTGCTCAGCTCCGGGGTGGGGCCGGGGGACGAGATCATTGTGCCGTCGTTCACGTTTGCCGGCACGGCCAACGCGGTGGTGCTCACTGGTGCGACGCCGGTCTTCGCGGACATCGAACCCACCTGCTTCGGCGTGGACCCGGCCGCGGTCGAGGCCGCCGTCACCAGCCGCACCGTCGGGATCATGCCGGTGCACCTCTACGGTCATCCCGCCGAGATGGACAGGCTGCGGGCGGTGGCCGACCGGTACTGCCTCGCCGTATACGAGGATGCCTGCCAGGCTCACCTGGCGATGTGGCAGGCAGCCCCGGTGGGGACCTTCGGGGCCGCCGCCGCGTTCAGCTTCCACGCCACCAAGAACCTCACCACCGGTGAGGGCGGCATGGTGGTCTGCGCCGACGAGCAGCAAGCCCGCCGGGTCCGGCTGCTGCGCAACCATGGCATGGAGCGCCGCTATCACCACGAGATCGTCGGGTATAACGCCCGGATGAGCGATCTCGCCGCCGCGGTGGGGCGAGTGCAGCTGCGGCGTGCGCCGTCGCTGGTCCGGCGCCGCCGCCGTATCGCCCGGGCACTCGATGCCGCGCTGGTGGAGGTGGCCGGGGTCGTCACGCCGGACACGATGCCGGCCGCCCGGCACGTGTACCAGCAGTACACCGTACGGGTCGCCGGTCGGGACCGGGTACGTGCGGAGCTGTGTTCAGCCGGCATCGAGACCGGTGTGCACTATCCGGTGCCGGTCCACCGGATGCCGTCGTTCCGCCGGTATCGATCGGCGCCGGGTGCGGCCGGTGACGCCCTGGAACAGACTGAGCGTGCGTGCGCGGAGGTGTTGTCGCTTCCGGTGCATCCCGGTGTGTCCGATCACGACGTCGCCAGGATCGTCGAGGCCGTGGCGGCGGCGGTCTCATGACGAGGTGGTGGTGCGGGCGAAGGCGACGAACGCGTCGTAGTCGTCGATGTAATCCCCCGGGTCGTACGGCGCGGAGGCGAGAATCACCAAGACGGCGTCGGGGCTGTGGTTGAACTGCGCCGTCCAGACGGCGGGTGCCACGTAGGCGGTCACCGAGGGGTCGGCAAGATGGACGACGACGCGGCAGCCCAGACCGTCGTCGAGCAGGACATCGCAGCTTCCGGCGACACAGATCAGCAGCTCGTGCAGTGTGCGGTGCCCGTGGTCGCCGCGATGGCCGCCAGCCGGCACATCCCGGACGACCATCACGCGCCGGACGGTGAACGGCAAGCCCGCGCCCACGTGAGCGTGCGTCAGGGTGCCGCGGGCCTGCCCGACCTGGGCGAGCCGGCGCACCCATCCGGGCGTGGCGGCACCGCCAAGGGCGACGCCGACGCCGTGCCGTTCGCATAATGGCGACGCCGGGTCGACGTAGCGATCATGCCGATACGACCTGACCCGCGCGGGAGATCCGTGCACGACGGCGAGCGCCGGAACATCCCATTCCACGACTGCGGACGGAGCCACCAGTGCCTCCGGGCCGATCCGCACGCCGGGAGCGACGACGGCGTGCGCACCGACGCGTGCTCCTCGTCCGATCCGTACGTCGGCGCCCACGCTGGCGGTCGGGTGAATGGATGTGGGGCGGTGCCAGGTCGGTTCGGCGCGCATGGATCTGCCTCCCGGAATAGTGGGGGATCGCGGTATATCAACCGGGAAATGTTCACGGCCGGGAAAAGAGACTGCATTGACGTTGTGCAGCGTACCGCAATATGTTTGCGGCACAGAATGGTCGATTGACCGTCCGGGTGCAATCCGGAGCGAGAAGTGTCCAGCAGCGCCGGCGTCGCGGCTTTTCGGCGCGAATCTCTCCGGACTCGATAAGAATTCACGCGGGCCTGTTGGGGGTATGTGCGATGAATGGCGACTCGGGTTCGGCTGCTCTCGCACCGCTGTGTTACGGGCAGTTGAGCCACTTCCGGCATTGGAGCACACGGGTACGACCAGAACTGGCGCAGGCGTCCAATCTCACGGCCGTGTGGCGCCTTCCGGACGATACGGCCGCGCCGGCCGTACGGGTAGCACTGGAGACCATCGCGTACCGGCACGAGGCGCTGCGGACCCGGTTCCAGCAGACCCCGGGCCGGGACGGCTTCGTCCAGGTGGTCGAGGGCCGGCCCAGGATCGTACTGCCGATCCTGCGCGTCGGGGACGACGGATGGGCGCCTCGGCGCGGTGGTCTGTACGCGCCCCGGGCTCACGTCGAGCACTTCGTGCCCCGGGAGATTCTCGACTTCTTCGACCGGCCTTTCTCGCTCACCGCGGATCCTGGCTGGCGCGCGGCCATCGTCGACGTCGGCGGCGTACCCCGCCATCTGTGCTTCATTTGCCCGCACGTCATCTCCGACATGTTCGGTCTGGCGTGCCTGGGGCGGGAACTCTACGCGCTGTTGAGCGGGACCGACGCCGTCGCGCTGCCGGCACCTCGGCTACAGCCCCGGCAGGTGGCACGGCGGGAACGGGCGGAGTCCGCGACGGCACGAGGCGTACGCAGGCACGCGTACTGGCGGCGCACCCTGGCCGAGATGTCGACGCTGGCGCCCAGGATCGGCGATGGCGGGCGGCGGGAAGGAGATCAGGCTAAGGCCTCGCGTGGCATCCTCCGGACGAATATGCGGATGCGGGCGGTCGAACGTCTGGCCGCGCGATACTCGGCGACGGCCCCGTCGCTGGTGCTGGCGCTGGCCGCGATCGAGCTCGCGAGGTGGCATCCGGACGGCACGCTGCCGGTGGGCCTGACATCGTCCAACCGGTTCTTGCCAGGTATGCGTGATCTGGTCGGCAACGTCGTCCAGCAGGCGCTGGCCGTGATTCCGGTGCCTGATGACACGGAAATCAGGCGATTTCTGTGCGACGTGCACCGGCGGGCGTTGACGGCCTATCGCCATTCGGCCGTCGATCCGATCGCTGTCGACGAGGATAAAGAAGCCATGCGCGCGCGTAGCCGAATACCACTCGACCCGCCATATTATTTCAATTCCCTGACCGAGCAGAAGGAATTCGGCGTCGTCACGCCTGCCGAGCGGACCCGGCCGTCGACGGAATTCGTGCGGCTGTCGCCGATGGAACTCGGCACCGATCCCGGAATGCTGAAATGGAGATGGACACTCGGGCTGACGCTCGTGTCCGATGGTTACCTGTGCGTCTGGACCGCTGCCGGTTCGTCATACCGGGACGCGGCCCTGGTCGACGGGATCTGCGAGTCGGTGCTGGGCGTGATCCGGCACGGACTGAGTCTGCTGGCGCATCCGGGGTACGGGAGCCTTTCGGTCAACGAGTTCCGCGCACGCGCTGAGCAGGCCGCCGACGAGCAGCGCCGGGCGATCTCATGATCGGTCTGCTGCGCAGGTACCTGCGGCCTTACCGGCTCATCCTGGCCGCTGTCGTGCTCTGCCAGCTGCTCAGCACGCTCGCCGCGCTGTATCTGCCGAGCTTGAACGCCGACATCGTCGACCGGGGCATTGCCCAAGGCGACGTCGATGTCATCCTGTCCGCGGGCGGCTGGATGGTGCTGTGCACCGTCGCGCAGGCGTTCGCAGCGGTCGGATCCGTGTACTACGGCGCCCGGGTGTCGGCGTCGTTCGGCCGGGACATCCGCGCCGCCGTATTCCGCCACGTCGTGGCGCTGCCGGCACAGGTCGTCGTCCGGTTCGGTGTGTCGTCGTTGGTCAATCGCACCGCCCACGACGCGCTGCATACCCAGCGGCTCGTCCATTCACTGGCGATGGTCCTGGTGCCGGCGCCGGTGATGGGCGCGGGCGGGATCGTCTTGGCGGTGTGCCAGGACGTCGCGCTGTCTGGGTGATCGTGGCCGGCCTGTCGGTGCTGCTGGTTGCGGTTCTGCTGGTGGTGAGGGGGATGGTGCCGCAGTTCCGGGCGATGCAGGAACGGATTGACACCGTCAATCGAGCTACTCGCCGCCCGCGGCGCTTACCACCGCCTGTACACCAGCCAATTCACCGCACCGGTCACGTGATCCACGGAACTGGCTGGCGATTCGGGAGATCACTCGGGCACTTTCCGAGGTATGGAGTACGTTATTGGGTGCGGCGAATGCCACGCACCGACCGTCAGGGTGGAACGATGACCACACAGATACCTGCCGACAGCCAGGCAGAGGAGAAAGAGCTGCTGGACCGCGACGACGCCGTCGACGACGACGTTGACGATGACGATGAGCTGCTCGGCGAGGTGAACCTGCCCGAGCAACGTGCCTCCGCGCGCGCCATGGGCTGGCTGCTCCTCATCGCCGGGATCATCGGGCTCGCCGGCTCCGCGGCGCTGGCCATCGAACGCATTCTCCTGCTGGAGGACCCCGGCCACACGCCGTCGTGCAGTTTCAACCCGATCGTCACCTGCGGCACGGTGATGCAAAGCTGGCAAGGTGAGCTGTTCGGGTTCCCGAACCCGTTCCTCGGCGTGGCCACCTTCCCCGTGGTGATGACGTTCGGTGTGATGCTGCTCGCCGGTCTTCGCCCGCCGCGGTGGATGTGGCTGGCGTTCTGGGGCGGCACCGCGTTCGGCGCGGCCTTGGTCACCTGGCTGTTCACGCAGAGCGTCTATGTGATCGGGGCGCTGTGCCCGTACTGCATGGTGGTCTGGGTCGCGATGATACCGACGTTCGTCTACACCACGGGGTACGTGCTCTCCGAGCGGCATCTGCCGGCACCAGCCGGCTTGCGCCGGGCCGTCGTGGAGAACCGTTCACTGATCACCATCGTGTGGTTGCTCGGTATCGCCATCTTCATCACCGTCGAGTTCTGGGACCGCTGGCACCTGGTCTTCTAGCCGGCCCGGTCCGGCCATCGGATCTGTTCGATGAGATAACCGGACTCGGACGACCACCGTCGGACCCCAGCCTCGACCTCGGCGCGCTGCCGCTCGGTGCGATGCGGTCTCTGGCCGGTGAGTTCGACTCGTGCGGCGAGTCGCTGCCCGGGCGGCAGTTCCGTCGCCGCGGCGTCGAGTTCGGCGTGTACCCGCTCGACAGCGGTATCGCTGTCGTCGTCGCCGCGCAGGTTCACCTGCAGCCGTGCCCAGCGGACCGTCGCGGTGAGCCGGTGCCGCATGTCCCGCACCTGTCCGCCCTCCACGGTGAACACCGTGGCACCCTTCGCCCCCTCTTCCTTCGGCTTACGTCCCTGCGTGTTGCCGGCGAACGCGATCCATGACGGCGCGTCGCTGACGATCCTGCGGGCGTGCACATGTCCGAGCGCCCAGTAGTCGTACTCCAAGCGGAGCAGAGCGTCCACGGTCGTCGGAGCGCACGGTTTCGATCCCCGCCGGTGATCGAGGCTGGTGTGCTGGACGCCGATGTTGAACAGCCCTGGCACACGCGCCGGAAATGAGGAGGTCAGATCGTCGGGAACCACGGAGGCAGGCAGGCTCCGGCCGTGCACGGCCAGGCCGGCGTCGTCCAGAACCGCGGTCTGCCCGGCGTCGGCGTCGAACCAGACGACGTTAGGCGGCAGGCGACGCCCGTACGCCGTGAGGTCCCGCCGGATGCCGCATGCGGCGTCGTGGTTGCCGTCGATGGCCACGACGGTCACGCCGGCGTCGTACAGTGCGGCCGAGGCCTCCAGCACGAGTCGGGCGACGCCGTCGTCGTACCAATCGCGGTCGGCGATGTCGCCGGCGAGGATGAGCACGTCGGCCGTCTCATCGATGGTCACCGCGACCAGGCGAGCCAGCGCGTCGCGGGTCGGCCGGTGCCAGTCCTCGTCCGGGTAGTGCTGTGCCAGCCGTCGTAGGGGACTGTTGAGATGCACGTCAGCCGCGTGAACGACAGTCGTCACATGTGCGAGGGTACGGGGTAGCGGCCGGAGCCGACAGCACGGAACCGACGTGTGTCGTCACCCGAAGCCGATGCGCTAACCTAGGCTACGTGCGAGGTCTGTTGCTCCTTATCAGGCCGCGCTGACTTCAGGAACGGGTGCGTGGACGTGCCCGTGTCAGCGCGGCGGCCCCTCACGTGTTGAGGGGCTTTGTTATGTCTAGCGCATGTCTTGAGACACGGGGCCTCCGGCCCAGCGACAACAGACGATGAAGGAAGCCACGCCATGAGTGAATCTGACATGAGCACGACGGCTGAGCGCGCCACCGTCCCGTCCGCCGACGGCGACGTGCCGTACCGCTACACCGCCGCGCTGGCCGGTGAGATCGAGAAGCGCTGGCAGGATTACTGGGACGCGGAGGGCACGTTCCACACGCCGAACCCGTCCGGTGCACTGGCCGAGCCGGACTGGGACGTGAGCTCGAAGAAGAAGTTCTTCCTGATGGACATGTTCCCGTACCCGTCCGGCGCCGGCCTGCACGTCGGTCATCCGCTGGGGTACATCGCCACCGATGTCACCGGACGGTTCCGCCGGATGTGCGGCGACAACGTTCTGCACGCCCTGGCCTACGACGCGTTCGGCCTGCCCGCCGAACAGTACGCGGTGCAGACCGGGCAGCATCCGCGCAAGACCACCGAAGAGAACATCACCACCATGCGGCGTCAGCTGCGCCGGCTGGGACTGGCGCACGACGGGCGCCGGACGTTCGCGACGATCGATCCCGGCTACATCAAATGGACGCAGTGGATCTTCCTGCAGATCTTCGAGTCGTGGTATGACACCGAGGCCGACGGCGGGCGGGGACGCGCACGGCCGATCGCGGACCTGGTGGCGGCCTACGAGTCGGGGGAGAGGGCCACTCCGGACGGTCGTGCCTGGGCCGACCTGGAGGAGGTCGAGCGGCGGCGGATCATCGACGGCCACCGCCTGGCCTACGTCTCCGAGTCGCCGGTGAACTGGTGTCCGGGGCTGGGCACGGTCCTGGCCAACGAGGAGGTCACCGCCGAGGGTCGCAGCGAGCGCGGCAACTACCCGGTGTTCAAGCGGAACCTGCGGCAGTGGATGATGCGGATCACAGCCTACGCCGACCGGCTGGTGGATGACCTGGAGCGCATCGACTGGCCGGAGAAGGTCAAGACGATGCAGCGCAACTGGATCGGGCGGTCCACCGGTGCGAACGTGCGGTTCCCCACCGCCGCCGGTGACCTGGAGGTCTTCACCACCCGCCCGGACACCCTGTTCGGCGCCACCTTCATGGTGGTGGCTCCGGAGCATCCGCTGGTGGACGAGCTGACCGCCGTCGCCTGGCCGGAACAGACGGAGGACGCCTGGACCGGCGGGTACGGCAGCCCCGCCGAAGCAGTGACGGCATACCGGAAGCAGGCGGCCGCCAAGACCGAGGTGGAACGGCAGGTCGAGGGCAAGGACAAGACCGGCGTCTTCACCGGGTCGTTCGCCACCAACCCGACCAATGGTGAGCAGATACCGATCTTCATCGCCGATTACGTGCTGATGGGCTACGGTACCGGCGCGATCATGGCGGTACCCGGCCAGGATGAGCGGGACTGGGAGTTCGCCGAGCGTTTCCGGCTGCCGATCATCCGTACGGTCCAGCCGCCGGAGGGCTTCGACGGCAAGGCGTACGTGGGCGAAGGTCCGGCGATCAACTCGGCGGGCGACGGCGTATCGCTGAACGGCCTGGGCGTGGCGGAGGCCAAAGAGAAGATCATCTCCTGGCTGGAGAGCGCCGGATACGGCGAGGGCACGGTCACCTATCGGCTTCGCGACTGGCTGTTCAGCCGCCAGCGGTACTGGGGCGAGCCGTTCCCGATCGTGTACGACGAGAACGATCTGCCGGTGGCGATCCCGCTGGAGCAGCTGCCGGTTCTGCTGCCGGAGGTCCCGGACTACTCGCCGAAGACGTACGACGCGGACGCGGCGGACACCGAGCCGGAGCCGCCGCTGGCGCGGGTCCCGGAATGGGTCTACGTCGAGATGGACCTGGGCGACGGGCCGAAGCGCTACCGCCGGGACACCAACACCATGCCCAACTGGGCCGGGTCCTGCTGGTACCACATGCGGTATCTGGACCCCACCAACGACGAGAAGCTGGTGGACCCGGAGATCGAGCGCTACTGGATGGGTCCGCGGCCGGAACGCGGAGGCCCGAACGACCCGGGCGGTGTCGACCTGTACGTCGGCGGCGTCGAGCATGCGGTGCTGCACCTGCTGTATGCCCGGTTCTGGCAGAAGGTCCTGTTCGACCTGGGGCACGTCTCCAGCGACGAGCCGTACTACAAGCTGTTCAACCAGGGCTACATTCAGGCCTACGCGTTCACCGACGCACGAGGGCAGTACGTGCCGGCGGACGAGGTGGTGGAGGAGCCGGCCGACTCGGGTCAGTTCTTCTGGAACGGTCAGCCGGTACACCGCGAGTACGGCAAGATCGGCAAGAGCCTGAAGAACGCGGTCAGCCCGGATGAGATGTACGAGTCATACGGCGCGGACACCTTCCGGGTGTACGAGATGTCGATGGGTCCGCTGGAGCAGTCCAAACCGTGGGATACCCGGGCGGTCAGCGGTGCCCAGCGGTTCCTGCAGCGGCTGTGGCGAAACGTGATCTCCGAGGAGACAGGCGAGGTCGTCACGGTGGACGAACCCGCCGACGACGCGACGCGCCGGGTGCTGCACCAGACCATCGACGCGGTCCGCACGGACATGGCCGGGCTGCGATTCAACACGGCCATCTCCCGGATGATCGAGCTGAACAACCACCTGACCAAGCTGGACTCGGTGCCGCGCGAGGCGGTCGAGCCGCTGGTCCAGATGGTGGCCCCGATCGCGCCGCACATCGCGGAGGAGCTGTGGTCCCGGCTGGGGCACACGGAGACGCTGGCCTTCGCGCCGTTCCCGGAGCCCGATCCGGCCCTGCTGATCGCCGAGACGGTGACCTGCGTGGTGCAGGTCGCGGGGAAGGTGCGTGACCGGCTGGAGGTATCCCCGTCGGCGGATGACAGCACGCTGGAGGAGCTGGCTCTGGCGTCCGATGCCGTGCAGCGGGCGCTGGACGGCCGGGGTGTGCGCAAGGTGATCGTCCGGGCTCCGAAGCTGGTCAACGTCGTTCCGGCGTAGCTGCCTCGTTGGTCTCGGGTCGCGGGTGTGTGAGGGGGCGGGTAACGGTGGGGAGGGAGAGTTTCCCGTCCTCGCCCGCGGCCAGATCGTCGCGGGGCTCCTCACAGGCCGACGCCCGCGTCTACCCTGGACGAGAAACTCTCCCTCCCCACCTTCTCTGGTCACCCGGGGAGACTCTGGAGGCGGCCGGATGGACGTGACGGCGGAGCAGACTCGGCGAGCTCAGAGCGCGCCGGGCGTTGGCCGGGTGCGCATCGTGACCGACTCGACGGCGTACCTGCCGGCGAAGCTGGTGGCCGAGCACGGCATCGAGGTGGTGCCGCTGCAGGTGGTCATCGCCGGTAGGGCGAAGAACGAGGACGGCGACGTCGGTCCGCGCGAGGTCGCCGCGGCGCTGCGCCGCCATGAGCAGGTGAGCACCTCGAGGCCCAGTCCGGAGGCGTTCCGGCGGGCGTACCAGGCAGCGTCCGCGGAGGGCGCCACTCATGTGGTGTCGGTGCATCTGTCGAGCCGGCTTTCTGGCACGGTGGACGCCGCACGGCTTGCCGCAGCGGATGCCCCGATTCCGGTTCAGGTGGTCGACTCACGGTCGGTCGGCATGGGGTTGGGATTCGCCGCGCTGGCGGCCGCACGTTCGGCTGAACGCGGCGACTCGGCGGAGCGGGTCGCCGCGTCGGCGACGGAACATGCTGCCTCGTCGTCGGTGTTCTTCTACGTGGACACGCTCGAGTATCTGCGCCGCGGTGGGCGGATCGGGGCCGCCTCGGCGATGTTCGGTACGGCTCTCGCGATCAAGCCGCTGCTGCACCTGGTGAACGGTGGTATCGCACCGCTGGAGAAGGTGCGAACCGGCGCCCGGGCGGTGGCGCGGCTGGAGGATCTGACGCTGGAACGCGCCGGCCGGTCGCATGTGGACATCGCGGTGCATCACCTCGACAACGCCGTGCGTGCGGAACAGCTGGCGAACCGGCTGGCCGACCACCTGCCGCGGCTGGGAGAGATGGTGGTGGCCGAGGTCGGCGCGGTGATCGGCGCACATGCCGGTCCGGGAATGCTCGCCGTCGTGATCAGCCCTCGGTGACGCGTCGCCGGCTCAGGTGACGTATCGCATGCGGAGCCGTCGATCCTCGTCGGGCTTCGGCGGTGTGAAGTGATCGTGTCGTCACGCGAGTGAGCGGCCGGGACTATCCACAGGTTTATCGCAGGTGCGTCCTGGATGGACATGTTATCCACAGATTCCGCATGCCTCTTTAAGTGCGCGCCTGTTGCTGCCTACATTCGTTCGCATGTCTTTGCCTGTACGCCGACGCTCCGCCGACGAGTACCTCACTCACGTCGTCCGCGAGCGTCTTGCACATCTCGGAAGCGCGCCTGCGACGGAGGCCGCCGAGGCGTCGGCGATGCTGCCCCGCCAGGGCAAGCCGTTGCTGCGTGACTCGGATCGTCCTATCGGCGGCTGGGTTCCGCGCGTGCCGGACCGGGCGCGCGCGTGGTCGGAGGCGGCCGAGCAGGACGAAGGTGAACGGGAAGGGGACCCGGAGCCGGAGGAGGGCGGTGATCGGCGAGTCTCCGGTGGCGAGACATCGGCGGCCGTGGCCGATCGGACGCCTCTGGTGGTGCGCAGCGCGTGGGATAGCCTCTCGTCGCGCCTGGCGCGGTTCCAGGTGGAGTTCGGCCGGGGGCAGGTGCTGGTGGTCATCATCGTGGTGGCAGTCGGCTTGGCCATCGCCGCGGTGGTATACGGGCTGGGGCGTCCGACTGTGCAGCCGGTCGACGCCGAGTTGGCGCCCTCACACCAGCAGGCTGAGGACGGGCTGGAGGACAACGGAGGAAGTGAGCCGGACGGGCGAGCGCTGGACGGGCACGACGGGATCGGGCTCGCTACGGAGGCAGACGGTCCTCCGGCCGAAGGCGACCACGAGGCAAGCGCCGGCGGCGGCCAGGCGGACGGTGCTGCCGGTTCGGCGCCCGGTCGCGACACGCTCGTCGTGCACGTCGCCGGCAAGGTCGCGGACCCCGGCGTGGTCACGCTTCCGGCGGGGTCGCGAGTCGTGGATGCGATCGAGGCGGCCGGCGGAGCCGACGACGGCGTAGATCTGACGCCGCTCAACCTTGCCCGGGTGCTCAGTGACGGCGAGCAGGTGCTGGTCGGTGTCGATCCGCCGCCGGGTGGAGAGGCCGCGGGATCGGGGTTGGTCGGAGATCGGCTCGGGCCCGACGGCTCCGCACCCGAGCAGCCAGGCCCGATCAGCCTCAACACGGCGACCGCGGAACAGCTGCAGGAGTTGCCCGGTATCGGCCCGGCATTGTCGCAACGGATCATCGACTGGCGGGAGCAGAACGGTCGGTTCAGTAGCGCGGAGGAACTGCTCGAGGTTTCCGGAATCGGTCCCAGCACGTTCGAGGACATCGCGCCCTTGGTGGCGCCATGACCTCCGAGGCGCGCGCCGGCACGAGTGACCCACCGGGCGAGCGCGTCGACATGCGGCTGGTTCCTATCGCCGCCGCGTTGTGGGCGGGCACCATCCTGGGGTTGAGGTTGGAGACGCGACACGCCGCGTTCGTGGGTGCCGCGGCGGCCCTGGTCGCGGTGGCTGTCGGTGTGCCGTTGGCCCGTTCCCGGCGGCTCGTGATCGGGCTGGTGGCGCTGTGCCTCGTCGTCGGTGTCGTGGCCGGCGCCTCACGAGCGACTCAGGTCCGCGACGGGCCGGTGGCCGAGCTGGCGGAGATCGAGGCGTACGTCCGGCTGGAGGGGGTTGTCGCGGCCGACCCGGAACTGCGCGGCACGGACGGCGGGGACGAACGAGGTCCGGCAGCGGAATATGTTCTCGTCCGTTTCCGGGTGGACCAGATCTTCGGACGGGGCAGCACGTACCGTGTGCGAACCCCGGTGATGCTGGTGGTGGACCGATCATGGCTGGAGCTGCTTCCGGGCCAGCGGGTGGCTGCCTGGGGCCGGCTCTCTCCGGCCGATGGTGACCTCGGCGCGTTCGTCGATGTCCACGGCGAGCCGGAGGTGATGGGCGGGCCGGGGACGGTGGCACGGATGGTGGAGCCGCTGCGGGCCGGGCTTCGTGAGGCCGTCCGCGTGGTTCCAGCAGGCCATCGTGGCCTGATCCCGGGCATGGTCGTCGGCGACGAGTCGATGATCGGCGGCGAGCTACGGGAAGAGATGCGTGTCACCGGACTGACGCATCTGACCGCCGTCTCCGGTACGCACGTCGGCATCGTCCTGCTGGCCATGCTCGGGGCGGCCAAGCTGATCGGAGTGCGAGGCTATCTCCTGCCGGTGGTCGCTGTGCTCAGCGTGGCCGGGTTCGTGCTGTTGGTTCGGCCCGAGCCCAGCGTGCTCCGGGCGGCGGTGATGGGCACGGTGGCGGTCGCCGGCGTGCTGGTAGCCGGCCGTCGCCGGGCGCTGCCCGCGTTGGCCGCCGCCGTCGCCGTCCTGGTCCTCATCGATCCGTGGCTGGCGGTCTCGGTCGGCTTCGTGCTGTCCGTCTCGGCCACCGCGGGGATCATCCTCCTGGTGCCGAGGTGGCGGGAGGCGATGGACTGGTTGCCCGGACCGCTCGCGCTGGCGGTGGCGGTGCCGCTGGCCGCACAGCTGGCCTGCACCCCGATGCTGCTGGCGTCGTTCGGCGAGTTCAGCGTGGCCTCGGTGCCCGCGAACATGGCGGTCGGACCGGCCGTGGCTCCGGCCATGGTGCTCGGACTCGGAGCTGCGCTGGCCGGCCCGGTCTTTCCTCCGGCTGCGGCCGCGCTGGCATGGGCGGCCGGCCTGCCGAGTTGGTGGATCGCCACGGTCGCCGGGTGGTTTGCGCGCCAGCCGGGCGCCGAATTCACCTGGGCGGACGGGGGAGCCGGGGCGGTGCTCGGCGTGGTCCTGCTGCTGTCAGGGTTGGCGCTGTTGCCGGTGCTGCTGCGCAGACCGGTCGTCTCGGCGGTCGCGGCGGCCGTTGTGGTGATCGTCCTGCTGCAGGCGTTGCCGTCTCCCGGATGGCCGCCGAAGGGTTGGCTGATGGTCCTCTGCGACGTGGGGCAAGGCGACGCCACCGTGTTGCGCGCGGGCGCGGCGTCGGCTGTGGTGGTGGACGCCGGCCCGGATCCGCTGCTGGTCCGGCGGTGCTTGGACTCTCTTGGCGTCGAGCACGTTCCGCTGCTGGTCCTCACGCACTATCATGCCGACCACGTTGATGGTGTCCCCGGCGTGCTGGCCGGGCGGCGCGTGGACAGGGCGATGGTCTCTCCGCTCGATGAGCCGCTCGAGAACGCTCAGCAAGTCGGGACGTGGCTCGCGGCGGCAGGCATCCCGGCCGATCCACCTCGGGTGGGTGACAGCTGGACCGTCGGCGGCATCTCGTTGGACGTGCTGTGGCCGCGTCGGGTGATCACCTCGTCGTCGGAGTCCGATTCGAACAACGCCAGCGTCGTACTCGCCGCCGATCTGCACGGGGTGGAGGTCTTGTTGACCGGTGACATCGAGCCGTCGGCACAGCGTGCTCTGCTCCACGCGGAGCCGGACCTCACTACGGACATACTCAAGGTGGCTCACCATGGCTCCCGTCACCAGGACCCGCGCATGCTGAGCGGACTCGGCGCGCAACTCGCCGTCATCGGGGTCGGGGACAACACCCACGGCCATCCCGACCCCGAGGTGCTCGAGCGGTTGCTGACCAGTGGCGCGGAAGTGCGCCGCACCGACCACGACGGCACATTCGCGGTGATCCGGACCGCCGGTGGTGCCCTGGCGACGGTCGCCAGGTGATGTGGCATGCTGTCCTGGTCATGCCTTCTCGCACCTCTGATCCGCTCGTACCGGTGACGCTTGTCGTCGGCCCGGAAGCCCTGCTGTCCGAGCGGGCGGTCGGCGCGGTTGTCCGGGCGGCGCGCGCTGCAGACGCGGATGCGGACGTCACCGAGGTGACCGGCTCGGACCTGACCGTCGGTGGGCTGGCCGAGTATGCGAGTCCGTCCCTGTTCGCGACGAGGCGTGTGCTGGTCGTCCGCGATATGCAGGATGTCGACGAGTCAGTGGGCGAGGCGCTGCTGGCCCACCTACAGCACCCGATCGAGGACATCCACCTGGTGTTGGTGCACCCCGGCGGGGTGAAATCCAAGAAGCTGCTCGACCGGTTGCGTAAGGCCGGCGGGCATGAGGTCAAGGCGGAGAAGCTCACCAAGCCGGACGATCAGGTGGCGTTCGTCCGGGCCGAGGTACGTCGCTCGGGCGGGCAGATCGACGAGGGCGCCGCTCGGCAGCTCGTGGAGGCCGTCGGTGGAGATCTGCGCGGGCTGGCATCGGGGGCCGCGCAGCTCGCGGTCGACGCACCGGACGGTGTGGTGACACCGGCATTGGTGTCGACCTATTTCGAAGGACGCGCGGAGGTCAAGGGCTGGGTCGTCGCTGATCGGGCGGTCGAAGGCGACACCGCTCAGGCGGTCGAGCAGCTCCGCTGGGCGCTGCAGACCGGTACCGATCCGGTCTTGGTGATCGGCGCGCTGGCGACGTCGCTGCGTTCGCTGGCGCGGCTCGCCGGTACACCGCGCGGGCTCCGGGATGCGGACATCGCGCGCGATGTCGGTGTCCCGCCTTGGAAGGTGCGGGTGCTCCGCGGGCAACTGCGCGGCTGGACCCCGGACGGCCTCGGGCGTGCGATCCGAGCAGTGGCCTCTGCCGATCTCGCGGTCAAGGGCGGCGCCAACGACGCAACTCTGGCCCTGACGACCGCCTTGGTGGAGATCGGCCGGGCCCGTTCGGTCGGACGGTAGACGGTTGGCCCTGGGAGCCCGCGGATACGTCCTCGGCGTAAGACGTTCTGGACCCTGATGCGGCCAACTGCAGCCGTATGTCATGGATTCTCGCCGAATGTAGAGAAAATCTGCAGCTGAGCGCACGATATAGACCAGATCCTCCTGTAACCCAGGATGACGAGTCGGTCGCGGGGCCGCGGGCCTACCAGCCAGCAGGACCGCGCCCGCTGTGCGCGGAAGGGGCGTCGGAATGGAGCTGCCGGTCGACCACCTCGAACAGGACCGGGTGGCGGGGCTGCTGCCCTCGCCGGATCCGATCCAGTTGATCGATGAGAACGGCGCCGTGACGTCGGGCGACGTCGCCGGTGTTTACGAACTTCCCCCGGTGCAGACGCTGGCCGAGGCGTACCGGCGCATGGTCGTCGGCCGGCGATTCGACGCGGAGGCGACCGCGCTGACCCGGCAGGGGCGGCTGGCCGTGTACCCGTCCTCGAAGGGCCAGGAAGCCTGCCAGGTCGGTGGGGTACTGGCATTGGCCGAGCAGGACTGGCTGTTTCCCACGTACCGGGACACCATGTCGTTGGTGATGCGAGGCGTCGACCCGGTCGACGCGCTCGGCCTCCTGCGTGGGGACTGGCATTGCGGATACGACCCGATGAAGGAGCGGATCGCCCCGCAATGCACGCCATTGGCGACGCACGCGCCGCACGCGGCGGGCCTGGCGTACGCAGCACGCCGACGAGGCGAGGACGCGGTCGCGCTGGCGTTCATCGGTGACGGCGGCACCAGCGAGGGTGACTTTCACGAAGCGCTGAACTTCGCCGCCGTGTTCAACGCGCCGGCGGTGTTCTTGGTCCAGAACAACCGCTACGCGATCTCGGTACCGCTGTCCCGCCAGACGGCCGCGCCGTCACTGGCCTACAAGGGCATCGGTTACGGCATCCGCAGCGAACAGATCGACGGCAACGACGTCGCGGCGGTACTTGCGGTGCTGTCCGAGGCGATGAGCCACGCGCGGTCCGGGCATGGGCCGATGCTGATCGAAGCGCATACCTATCGGATCGAGGCGCACACGAACGCCGACGACGCCGGTCGCTACCGGGATCCGTCGGAGACCGCGATGTGGGTGCCGCGGGACCCAATCAGCCGGCTCGAGCGCTACCTGACCGGGGTCGGCGCCCTGGACGACCAGGCCGTGCGGCGCGTCCAGGACGAAGCCGAGGCGTTCGCCGAGGAGCTGCGGAGCCGGATGGGCGCCGACCCGGCGGTGCGGCCGGAGGAGATGTTCTCCCACGTGCTGGCTGAGCCGACCGCGCAGCTGCGGGCGCAACGGGAGACCGTGCGGGAGCTGGTGATGCGCGGCGACTAGTCCGCTACGCACGGCGAACGGGGTCCCTGTCGAATAACACAGACACGGTGGTGGCGACGATGGCAGTGTCGATGGTCCAGGCGTTGAACGCCGCGCTGCGGGACGCTATGCGCGCGGACGACTCGGTGGTGGTGTTCGGCGAAGACGTCGGCGCGCTGGGCGGCGTGTTCCGGGTCACGGATGGGCTGACCGCCGATTTCGGCGAGGAGCGGTGTTTCGACACGCCGCTGGCGGAGAGCGGAATCGTCGGCTTCGCGACGGGTATGGCCATGCGCGGCTTCCGGCCGGTGGTCGAGATGCAGTTCGACGCGTTCGCGTACCCGGCCTTCGAACAGGTCGCGTCACATGTGGCGAAGATGCGCAACCGCACCCGCGGGTCCGTGACGGTCCCGATCGTCATCCGCATCCCGTATGGCGGTGGTATCGGGGGAGTGGAGCATCACAGCGACTCGTCGGAGTCGCATTACGCCCACATCCCCGGGCTGAAGGTGGCCACCCCGGCCACCGTCGATGATGCGTACTCGTTGCTGCGCGAGGCGATCGACGACCCGGATCCGGTCGTGTTCATGGAGCCGAAAGGGCTCTACTGGAGCAAGGCCGAGGTCGCCCTGCCGGCCCGCACAGCCCCGTTCGGGCATGCGCTGAGTCGCCGAGAGGGAAGCGACGTGACGCTGGTGGCCTACGGGCCGACCGTCCCGGTGGCGCTGGAAGCCGCCGAGGCGGCGGCGGAGAACGGGAAGGAGGTCGAGGTCATCGACCTGCGGACGCTGGTCCCCTACGACGAGGCGGCGGTGACCAAGTCGGTCAGCACCACAGGTCGATGCGTGGTGATCTCGGAGGCCACTGGCTTTGCCGGCATCGCGGGCGAGATCGCCGCCCAGGTGCAGCGTGCATGTTTCTACTCGCTGGCCGCACCGGTTCACCGCGTCACCGGGTTCGACATCCCGTACCCGCCGCCGATGCATGAACAGCACTATCTGCCCGGCGTCGATCGCGTCCTCGACGCGATCGAGCAGTTGGAGTGGGATTGAACACTGTCAGGCGTCGCTGGCGATGACACCCCACGCTGCCATCTTCTCGCGGAGCTCTGCGGGGGTGATCTCGTACATCGACGAGACCATCCAGACGTCGTCGCCACGGATGGTGAGGATGCTGCCGCCGAAGTCGCCTCGCTTCTGTTGCACACCGTTGACGAAGCGCACGAGGTGCTGAGCCTCTTCCGGTGCCTTGCGTAACGCGTCGAGGTCGAGCACGACCTTGCCGTCGTCGCCGTTGGCGGCGGGCTGTCCGCCTTCCCGGCCAGACACCAGTGAGTCCACAGGAACGCCGTAGAAGTCGGCGATCTGGGCCAGGCGCACCACCGAGGGCACCCGCTCGCCACGCTCATACGAGCCGATGACCGCTGAGCTGATCGTTCCGCCGGACTGGTCCTGGACAGCCTGCATCGACAGCTGCCGCTTCATGCGGAGCTTACGTAGCCGCCTACCTACTGCTTTCGCGAATTCTCTGTCTTCCGGAGACATGTTGTCGTTCATAGTCGAGCTCCCACGACCGCCCTACCTAGATCAGCTCCCCCGCAAGCACCATTGTCTGTTATATCGACACGCATGCCCATGTCCGCCCCGGGCCACGCCGACCGGTGGCATCGTATTCGAACAGAGCACAGCGTACCGGTCGCACCTGTACGTTTACTATCACACAGGGGTTCATCCGTATCATCACGTCATTTGCTGCCAAGATAGTCCCTCGGGCTCGCCAGCCACCTGGAGATCTCATCCGCAGGAAGCGGTTCGGACATGAGGAACCCTTGTGCCCGATGGCAGCCGAGCTCCAGAAGCGCGGCCACGGCTGATG
Organism: Phytoactinopolyspora halotolerans; assembly: GCF_010550675.1. Lineage (GTDB taxonomy): Bacteria > Actinomycetota > Actinomycetes > Jiangellales > Jiangellaceae > Phytoactinopolyspora > Phytoactinopolyspora halotolerans. Next base: position 47,478 of record NZ_JAAGOA010000004.1, read on the forward strand.
GATCCTCGACGCCTTCGGCCACGGTCGTCAGGCCGAACGCTTCGGCGAGCCGCACGATCGCCGAGACGATGGCACGGTCGCCGCTGTCGTTGGCAAGACCGGATACGAAGCTGCGGTCGATCTTGAGTACATCGACAGGCAGTTGCTTGAGGTGCGACAGCGAGCTGTAGCCGGTCCCGAAGTCGTCGATCGCGATCGTCACGCCTAGTCTGCGCAGCCCTCGCAAGGTGGCGAGTACGTCTTCGAGGTCACGCATGACGGTGCTCTCCGTGATCTCGATTCCCAGTTCCTTCGGCGCGTGACCATATCTACTCAGCATGGTGCCGACAAAGCCGACGAAGTCGGTACTGATCAGCTCCCCCGCTGAGATGTTGACTCTCACCACTGGTGGTGGCTTTGCGTCTGCCGCGGCCTTCCAATCCGCCAGTCGCCGGCAAGCCTCTTCGAGGACCCACCGCCCCAGATCAGCGGCGAGGTTGATCTCCTCGATGACCGAGACGAACGCGCCTGCGGAGATCAGACCGCGCTCGGGATGCTCCCAGCGCACCAAGGCCTCGAGCGCGGTAAGGTCTCCGCTGCGCAGATCGAACTCGGGTTGGAAATGCAACCGCATCTCGCCGTCACCGATGGCAGAGCGCAGTCGGAACTCGAGGTCCGCACGGTCCAGCAGTCGCCAGTGCAGGTCATCGTTGAACGAGACGACCGTGTCGCCGCCGCGCTTCTTGGCCTCCAGAAGCGCAACATCGGCGTTCCGCAACATCTCGTCGGCAGTCGAAGACGTCTCGCCGTTGATCGATATGCCGATGCAGGCACTCCGGCTGACGACATGGCCGCCGATGTCCAGGGGATGAGTGAGGTTGTCGAGCAGACGCCGTGCCACATGCTCGGCGTTCTCCGACGTGCTCACACCGCGAAGCATGACGACGAACTCGTCGCCCGCCAGACGGGCGACGAGATCGTCAGGCCGGACCGACTCGCGCAGCTTCTTGGCCACTGCCTTGATGAACATGTCGCCAATCGCGTGCCCGAGCACATCGTTGACCGTTTTCAACCGGTCCATGTCCACGAACAGGACCGCCACCTGCGCTTCGGAGTCTTCCTTGAGAATCGCTGTGACGTCATCGACGAAAGCTCGCCGGTTGGGGAGCCCGGTCAGTTCGTCGTGGTAGGCGCGGTGTCTTAGTTGCTCCTCAGCGATGACGCGCCCGTCAACCTGCGTGAGGAGGGATGCGATGGCTTTCAGCGCGTGAACCTCGGACCGCCGCCATACCCGGTCACCGAAGTGTACGAATCCTAGGACGCCGCGGGTCGTCTGTTCGGTGATCAGCGGCACCATCGCCATGGACACTTCCGGAACACCGGAACCGGCATGCACACGCTCTTGGTAGTTCGTCGTCTCTTCCCCGGGGCGTGCGATGTATGGCTCACGAAGGTTCTGGATCCCGCGGAAAACCGGATCGTTTGTGTCCCAGGGGACTACCCCGAGTGGGTCCGGATCGGGAATCTCGGTCCGGCGCGGCCATTGGTCGACGAGCACACTCGCACGGAGTTCGGGATCGTTGTAACGGAGATAGCAGACATCAACGTCGAAGAAGCGTCCGAGGTCTTCCAGGATTCGCGCAATGGTCGGTGGGTGTTCAGCAGCGGAGATGCTCATCAGCTCGGATGCAACATATGAGACGAGAGAGTCAAGCCGTCGCTCATGCTCGCGAGCCGTGTCGCCGGAATCCATCACCGAACCGCAGAGACGGGCTGCCATTTGCAGGATCGTCCGGTCGTTATCCGTCCAGGGTTCTTGTTCCGCACGCACCAAGCAGAGGCCGCCGACGAAGTTGCTAGTCCTGAGCGGGTGCGCGATCAATCCGTAACCGGGGATTGACGTCTGCGCGGAAGCGTCGGCCGCATCGGGTGCCGAAACCCTGCTCGTCAGTTCTCTGATCGCATCCCGCATGGTGGTCAGCTCCGCGCCCCGAAGGCCGGCTTCCGTCGCGCTTCCCCATGACGCGACGGGCACGCTACCGTCGGAGGCGAGCACGTCTGCGGAGAGCGCGCTCGTCGCCTCTCCGAGCGACTTGAGCAGCGGATGGATCGTCTCTGGGTCCATACCCACGTCTTGGCTCCGTGTTCCCCTCAGACAGCCCTGACGGTCTGATCGGCAGGTAACCGTTTGCTTCGCATGCTGACTCCTGGAGCGTATCCGATGCGCATTGTCAGCGCGATATGACGACCGCCGATTCCTGTCAGGTGATCGAACTGACGCCGAAGTTCGCGCAATCGATCACTATATCTCTCGGAGAGTTCGTCGTAGTCGTGATCCTCCACTGCATAGAGGAAGACCGGCGACATCACTTGGACGCTGAGTCCCAGCTGTTCCGCGCGTATCCAGAGTCGCTCGATGGCCATACCGCCCCGTACATAGTCGGCAGGCGTAGCTCTCCCGAGGGTGACGACGACCAGTCCTGAGGTGCCGGCTATGCGGTCACGACTCGATTCACCCAGCGCTCGCCCAAGGTCTTGCTCGGCGAGGACGGCCATGATGTCTTCCCGACGTGCGACTCTGAGCTTGGCCAGATCCGAACGGTCGAGTTCAAGCGTGCGGACGTCGAGCCCCCAGTCGAGGCTGTCTCGGCCGGGCCATCGCAGCTCCCGCATCAGCTCGGTGTGCAGCTTTGGGGTCAGGTATCGGATCCGATCCGATTCACCGAACAGTTCGGCCAGTTCGGTCAACCTTGCGCGGTCCGTGACGATGATCGCCTCGGCGTCCTCGGCTTGTGCGGCATGCTGAAGTGCGGCCAGCACGTGGTCGGGCAGCGGGATAGGTTCCGTCAAATGCCGGTTGGACACGCGCTGGAGCATCGAATCGTAGAGCGCGGCCAGCTCCGGCTCCTCCCCGTTGCCGAAGTTCAACCGTGCAACGGGAGCCTGTCTGGAACCTTCCGGGAAGATCTCAGCCTTGCCCAGCACTCCATGACGAGCGGCTGCGACCTGAGCGTTGAACAGCGATGCACCGATGCTGACATAGCTGCCGCGGAAAGCCACATCCAATGTTGAGGTCTGGTCTGGATCAAGATGGACGTCGACCGCCGAGTCGCTAACGAGGAATTTCCATGGCTGGGTGTTACCACCCGACGGTGCCAGGCGAGCGGCGTGCACTACTGCCGCATGTGCTTCGGCGGGTGCTGGTTCCGGATTGGCACTGACGTCCTCAGATTGGCCCGGCACCGACTCCGGCTCCGGTGACGTGATGCCGGCGAGAATCGCCGGCAGATCCACACGCACGCGACCGGAGGGCAACGGTTTGCCCAGACCGATCGCTCGAACCGCGGTCGCGACGCTGGCAGCCCCCAGGCTGATATCGCCGCCCAACTGGGGCCACGTGGTGATGGTCTCATCGACCTCGGTCATCGACGCTGCCATGATCGGTGAGAGTTCGTCAGGTTCGAGCGTACGCAGGACGTGCGGGACCTTGTCGTGGGTAGACAGCCCCATGAGCTCTTCGGGCTTGGAGTCGCCGAGAAGTCCGTGGAAGAGCAGCCGATCCGGTTCGAGATCGTATCGCTCGACGTCCAACAGGCCGCGATCGCTAGTCTCCATGATCAAGGGAATTCCGTGCCGCCTTGCTGCTGATCGGACCGCGAGCTTGACGTCCAGCGAGTCGCACTCCTCGATGATGATGTCCATACCAGACATGAAGTCGTCGATGGACTCGAGAGCCAGCCCTTGCGGTTCGATTGTGACGTCGAGGTAGGGGTCTAGCTCGGCAATCCTGCGAGCCGCAACGACAGCCTTGTTGACACCGAGATCGAACACCGTGCCAGGTATGCGGTTCAGATTCGACAGTTCGATCTCATCGAAGTCGGCGAGCCGTAGCTGGCCACAGATTCCTTCAAGGGCGAGTGTATGCGCGATGGCGTGGCCGACACTGAGCCCGACGACGCCCACGGTGAGTCGGCGCAAGCGCTGCTGTTCGACGGTTGTGATCTTGTTCCGGTTGCGGTCCGAACGCAGCATTTGGAAGCTGCGCGGGCCCAACACGTGGACAACAGACCTGCGCCACGGATAGTGGTACCAGCGGGTTGGCTCGTCGAGGAACTCCTGCGCGGGCGGAGGGAGCAGGCGTCTCAGGTCGCGCTGTTGTTGGTCGATCCGATCGATCACGTCGATGGTGGGATCGTTCCGGAGTGCCGTGAGCTCGTTGGGATCGTCTACATGTCGGGGACGCCAAGTCTCCGCGTCCACGGCGCGATGACTCACGCGGCCACCCCCAGGGTGATCGACGGCCACTGGGCGGTGCAGAGATCGGCGGCGAAGAGTCGTCGTTGGGCCGATGTCGACAAGCGAAACGCAGACTTGATGTCCCAGTGCAGGAACGAGGTCAAATATCGCTCGTCGGGATATGTCGTGGGCGGGATACCCGGCAGCGGACGACCGCCGGACGACATCCACCGAGGTGCCGCATGCATGGCCGCGGTACAGAACGCATACCGAACCCCGAGCAGGTGCATGGCGTGGAAGAACGAACGCGCCAGTAGGTCCGCTAGGGCGGACTTCAGCGGCGCAACGGGGTTGGCCCAGACGCCCTTGAACTCGAACGCGCCTTCTTGCAGCGCCCGGTCGATCCATTCGGCGATCAGGGTCGCTGATATCGGATCCGCTGCGAATTCGCTGGGCGCGAAGGCTTGACTCACGGCGGTGAGGGGGCCGTTGGCGTACCAGCCCCCGATTACCATGCCGTCGTCGTCCGTGATGACGGCGAATACCGGAGTCATCGATTCCAGGGTCACTGGCGGCAGTTTGAGTGCGGCTTCCGCGCCGTGCTGTTGATAGGCCCACCGGACTCCCGCGACATACGCCTCCCACAGGTCGTAACGGTCCGCGGGCCGATAGAAACCGATTGATGCTCCGGACGCACTGTCGCGGAATCCGAGCAGTCGCTCAGGGCTGTCATTGGCCGGGCGAACAAGTGTCATCGATGTGCGGTCGCTCTGCTCCATATGTCCATGGTGCCCGAAAAGTTCGACATGATCGCGTAACGGTTGGGTGTGGCTGAACGGATGGGCGCCCTGGAGGACTCTGAGCAGGCGGGCTGTCTGGAAGATTCTCCACTTTTCGGCCGGATGCCGCCACCTGCGTCAACAAACGAAACAGCGGTGGCAGGATCCGCCCCCCGTTGGATCCTGCCACCGCTTAATCGGGACACGGCGCGCCCATCCCCGGACGAGCGCGCCGTGTCCCTTATCTCGGTGCGGGGTGGGTAGGGCGGAGCCGCACCGGGTCTAAGGGTCACAGCCGAGGCCGTGGTCACAGAATCCAAGCCTGCCATCTGGCGTTAGTCGCCGTTACGGTGACAATACCACTCTGACTCTGGATGATCTAGTTGCCTAGGGCCAGGGCCCGTTTTCTGTGGACGCAAAGAACAATAACCCAGAATCGGGCCTATGGCAACAAACTACTTTGCGTTAGAATACTTCACGTACAGCAATGCCGCAAGGGTCTCGTGGAAATCTAACTCTGTGTGATTAGACGATTGCGGAGAGTAAGAATTCCGTGCATCAGAACAATCGAATTCTGTCCACCCTAAGATGTTCGGTCTCGCGCTGTGAACCGCTGTGTGTCGCGCTAGGCGGCGATCCCGCCGGGGAGCCTTGGTGGCAGGCGCAGAGCGTCGCACACGCTCAGCGCACCCGCAGGCGGTAGTGCTCCAGGGCTGTCTGGCCGAAGACACGCTCCGACGCGCCCGTGGCGAACGAGTCGACCAGGTGCCGCGCTGTCTCGACCACGCGATGGTGTTCCGCCGCGACCTCGCAGACCGGCCAGTCCGTGCCGAACATGGTGCGCTCTGGGGTGAAAACGTCGAAGACGGTCCGCGCGTACGGCTCGAGATCGCGGTGCGTCCAGGACTCCCAATCGGCCTCGGTCACCAGACCTGAGAGCTTGCACGCCACTTGGGGTAGCGCAGCGAGCTCGGCGATCTGAGTAACCCACGGATATCGTTCTCCTGCCGCTATATGTGGTTTTGCGGCATGGTCGAGAACGTACCGGCCCTCCGGCACCGCCCGCACCGCCGCAGTCGCCATCGGCAGCTGATCGGCTCTGACCAGAAGGTCATAGACCAGGCCGGCCTCGGCCACCGCGCGCAAACCGGCCAGAACATCGGGTTTGAGCAGCCATTCGGGGTCCTCTTCGTCCTGTACCGGATGCCGGACGCCGACCATCAGATGGCCACCCGGGCCCTCCCGCAGTCGCGCGATCGTCGACGCTACCGCGGAGTCGGTCAGATCGACCCATCCCACGACACCGGCGATCAGCCCGTCCGACTCGTCGGCGGTCCGGAGAAATTCTTCGGTCTCGTCGACCTCGGCAACCGTCTGTACCAGAACGGTATGGTCGATGCCTGACTCCGCGCACCGCTGCCGCAGCTCGTCGAGACCGTAGCGACGGCGGATCGGAGCCATCGACGCGGGTTGCAGGAACGGGTACCGGCGGACGGCCGGGTCCCACAGGTGGTGGTGGGCGTCGACAACGGTCACGTTCTCACCTCACGTTCATGCCGTCCGTCGCACGAGACCGACCTCGTGCAGCTCGTCCCAGAGGTCAGCTGGGATGGTCAGCGCGTACAGATCCATGTTGCGTTCGACCTGAGCGGCGCTGTTCATACCGATGGCCACGCTGACCACCGCGGGATGCATGAGCGGGAAATGCAACGCCGCCGCGGGGAGCGTCACCCTGTGGCGCTCACAGACATCGGCGATATCGTTCGCACGCCGGACGAGTTCGGCCGGGGCGTCGGCGTAGTTGTACTTGGCGCCAGGTGCGGGCCGTGGTTGTGACAGCAGGCCGGAATTGAACACCCCGACCGCGACGACCGCGGTGTTCCGTTCCAGCGCGGCCGGCAACAGATCGTCCAATGCGCCCTGTTCCAGCAGGGTGTATCGGCCTGCGAGCATCACCACGTCCAGGTCCGTCTCCCGTACGAAGCGCGTGAGCATCGCCGATTGATTCATGCCCACCCCGATTGCGCGCACCACGCCCTGGGAGCGCAGCTCATCGAGCGTGCCGAATCCGGCACTCGCGGCTTCTTCCCAGTGGTCATCCGGGTCATGCAGGTACACGATGTCGACGTGGTCGGTCCCCAGCCGTGTCAGGCTGGCCTCCAAGGTCCGCAGGATTCCGTCTCTGCTGAAGTCCCACACACGCTTGTGGCTTGCGGGCACGGCGAAGTCCGGATCCGGTCCCAACGGCCCCGATTCTCGGGGAATGAGCCGTCGACCCACCTTGGTGGACAGGACGTACTCAGAACGCGGACGAGCCGACAGCCCAGCGGCGAACCGTCGTTCGGACAACCCGAGGCCATAGTGGGGTGCGGTATCGAAATACCGGAGACCGGCCTCCCACGCCGCATCCAGTGTGCTTGCCGCGTCGTCGTCGTTGATCTCCTGATAGAGGTTTCCAAGCGGCGCACCACCGAATGAGAACTCCGTAAGATCGAGGTCGGCGCGCGTGATGGTCCGAGTCTTCACGCTCCTCAACTCACCTCCGCCTGATGCTCGTGACGGGCGCACCGCGCCGGTGGCAGCGTCCACACGCGTCGACCGCATTCCAGCACGGTCGCGTACGTTACCGTGTCCACGCTGGGCCGTGGGGGAACTCATGCTCCGCAAGCGAGCCGGCGTGGATCTCGGCGGAGAAGCCGGCCGTCGTCGGGGCGAGATAGCGGCCATCGCGCATCCGGACCGGGTCGACGAAGTGTTGGTGGAGATGGTCGACATACTCGATCACCCGGTTCTCCATCGTCCCCGACACCGCGACGTAGTCGAACATCGAGAGGTGCTGGACGAGTTCGCACAAGCCCACGCCGCCGGCATGCGGGCAGACCGGTACGCCGAACTTGGCGGCCAGGAGCAGGTTCGCCACGTTCTCGTTCACTCCGCCCACCCTGGCGGCGTCGATCTGAACGATGTCGAGCGCTTCGGCCTGCAGCAACTGCTTGAAGAGCACGCGGTTCTGGCCGTGCTCGCCGGTGGCGACCTTGACCGGAGCGATCGCGCGGCGTATGGCCGCGTGCCCCAGGATGTCGTCTGGGCTCGTCGGTTCCTCGATCCACCACGGGTCGAAGGACGTGAGCGATCGCATCCAGTCGATCGCCGGTTGGACGTCCCAGCGTTGATTAGCGTCGAGCGCGATCCGGATGTCGTCGCCGACGACGTCGCGGGCCAGCTTGACCCGCCGGATGTCGTCCTGCAGATCGGCGCCGACCTTGAGCTTGATCTGGGTGAATCCGTCCTTCACCGCCTGCTCGGCCAGCCTGGCCAGTTTCTCGTCCGAGTAACCGAGCCAGCCCGGCGACGTGGTGTATGCCGGATAACCGTGTTCGAGCAGGTGCGCCGCGCGTTGCGCCCGGCCGGGCTCGGCGGCGCGGAGAATCTCCAGCGCCTCGTCGCGTGTGAGCGCATCGGTGAGGTAACGGAAATCGACCAGGTCGACGATCTGCTCGGGGGACATCTCGGCGAGCAACCGCCAGACCGGCTTTCCGGCGCGCTTGGCCTTGAGGTCCCACAGCGCGTTGATGACCGCTGAGGTCGCCATGTGGACGACGCCCTTCTCCGGACCCAGCCAGCGCAGCTGCGAGTCGTGCACGAGCGTGCGCCACAACCCGCCGAGATCCTCGAGCGTGTCCTGCAGGGGAAGACCCACGATGAACGGTTCGAGCGCCTGGATGGCGGCGACCTGGATGTCGTTGCCGCGGCCGATGGTGAACGCGAAACCGTGGCCGACGGCGTCGTCCCCTGCGTCGGTGCGGATCGCCACGTAGGCGGCGGAGTAGTCCGGATCGGGGTTCATGGCATCCGAGCCATCGAGCTCCCGTGAGGTGGGGAACCGGATGTCACGGGTCGACACCCCGGTGATGGTCTCGCTCATGTGGTTCTCCGCTCGTCTGCCGGACAGCTAACGCCGTCCGCCTGCCATTGTGGTGTCGAGCGTAGCAAACATCCGATGTCTGTGCGGTGAGCTACTCGTCCGTGGCGAGGAACAGCTCGACCACGGGTACAGCGACGTCCGGACGCACCGTCGGCAAACTGAGCGTCAGCGTCCCGGGCGGCTGGCCACCGGGCGTTGTGGTCAGCGCCTCCTGCCTCGGGTCGATCTCCTCGAGGCGCACCTGCGAGCCGTCATGCAACAGTTGGGCGTAGCGCACCTTTCCGGCCAGGCCGCGTAGGTGCAGGTGGCCGAACGGCCAGGCCAGGATATGCACGTAGAGCCGGTCTCCGCGCTGGGTGAGCACGGTGTTCGGTGCCGCCTGATAGGACGAGGCGCCGGCGCCGTAGACCGACCGGGAATGCAGGCGCATCCAGTCGCCGATGGCGGCGAGTGTGGCGCGATCGCGTGGTGTGACCGCGCCGCGACCGTCCGGACCGATATTGAGCAGCACGTTGCCGTTCTTCGAGACCGAATCGACGAGCATTCGAATCAGCAGGTCAGGGCTCTTGAAGTCGAAGTTGTCCCGGTCGTAGCCCCAGCTGCCGTTGAGCGTCTGGCATGCCTCCCAGATGACCTCTTCGCCATCGCGGGTGAGGGGTGCGTCCGGCTGGTACTGCTCCGGCGTGACCAGGTCAGCGGGGATGCCGAGCCGATCGTTGACGATGATCGCGGGCTGCAGGCTCCGAGTCATGGCCAGCAGGGTCTCGGCGTCCCAGTCGGCAGGACCCTTGCCGTCCCATCCGTCCCGTGGCTCGGCATAGGTGAAGTCGTAGAACAAGTAGTCGATCCGCCCGTACCCGGTCAGCAGCTCGCGGACCTGACCGTGCAGGTACTCGCGGTATCGGGCCATGTCACGGCGGTCGTTGAGGGTCGCGGCATCGGCGTCATCGCGGCGTGGGTGGTGGTAGTCGACGGTGAAGTCCGGGTGGTGCCAGTCGATGAGTGAGTGGTATAGGCCGACCTTGAGGCCTTCGGCGCGCATCGCCTCGGTGAACTCGCGCACCAGGTCGCGTCCGCGGTGCTGGGCGGATGTGTAGTCCGTCAGCTGCGAGTCCCACAGGCAGAAGCCGTCATGATGCTTGGAGGTGAGCACCGCGTAGCGCATCCCGGCTTCCTTGGCGTGCCTGGCGATCGCCGCCGCGTCGAACAGGTCCGGGTCGAAGACGGTGGCGTATCGTTCGTACTCCTCGACCGAGATCTTCTCCCTGGTCATCACCCACTCATGGCGCGCCGCCAGGCTGTACAGGCCGAAATGGATGAACAGGCCGAACCGGTCCTCGGTGAACCATAGGTTGCCGGCTGTGGAGGATGTGTCTGCGTGCTGCACGTGCTCTCCGCCTCGGTCGACTGGATACGATGAATACATCGGATGTATCGAGCACCCTACATCACGCGGGACACCGGCCAAGTCGTATGTGAGAGACGGCAGGGCCGGGCCGGCCAGGGGACAAATGACACGGGAGATACAGAACGGCGCCGTCCTCGGCCGAGGACGGCGCCGTTTCCGGGCCAGCCGATATCGATCTGGATGCCGACGATGACGGCCGATCGTCGCGTGAAGGGCGGGCCCCCGACGCGCCTACGGTCGCGACTCTCGGTCGGCGACAGTGTCGTGTGACGGTTACAGAGCGGCGGCGCGCTTGGCGATCGACGACTTGCGGTTCGCCGCCTGGTTCTTGTGAATGACGCCCTTCGACGCGGCCTTGTCGAGCTTGCGGCTGGCCTCCTGTGCCGCCGCGGCCGCGGCGTCCGTGTCACCGGAGTCGGCAGCCTCGTGGAAGCGACGGATGGACGTCTTCAGCGAAGACTTCACCGCCTTGTTGCGCTGCCGCCTCTTCTCGTTGGTGAGGATGCGCTTCTTCTGGGACTTGATGTTCGCCACGAAACGTGTGCCTTTGTGTCGGTCGGATAGGTCAGGAGGGTCTGCAGCTTGCCCCGGGACACGCAAGGGTGGGGAGCCTCGCGGCGGCGTGGAGCGCGCTGGCGCAGACACGCGCACAGGCGTGCGTTACGCAGTGGTCTAAGATACCAGGTCGCTGGTTGTGATCCCAAGTCGTGGATCATCGGTGATCATCGCTGCGTCAACGTGCCACAATCCTAAGCGACAAAATGTCCGTTCGATCCTGATGGATGGCGATCCGGGTGGCAATCAACGCGTCGAAGCCGCGGAAGGTCCTCATCGTGGGGGCCGGGGCGGCCGGACTGTCGCTGGCCGTCGTGCTGGCCGAGAGCGACCGGCGGTACGACATCACCGTCGTCGAACGTGGCCGGCCTGCCGAGCGGCCTGGATTCGGTATCACGCTCCGTGAAGAGGGGCTCTCCTTCCTTGATCTCGGCACCATGATCTCCGGTGTACATCTTCAGGGCCGGGCCTTCTGGAAGGGCGGTGCGGCGGTTGTCGATCTTCCCAACCCTGCGAGTACCCATCTCATCTGCTTCTCACGTGCCGCGTTTGTGAACGCCCTCACCAAACGCTGCATTGATGCAGACGTCGAGATCCGCTACGGCTGTGATGGCGCCACGCTCAGCGATACATACCTTGAGGACTTTGATCTGGTGGTCGGTGCAGATGGCGCGGACAGCGCCGTGCGCCGACGCTACGAGACTGACTTCAAGCCGGAGATCGGATACGGCGCCAACCGGTACGGCTGGTTCGGAGTGGACACGGCTTTCGAGAAGCTGACGATCATGCTGCCGGAAGACGGCACGATGCTTGGCTGGGCTTACAAATACTCCGCAGGTCGGAGCACCTTCATCGTCGAGTGCACGGAGACACGATTCCGCAGCAACCACTTCGATGAGCTGTCGGCTGAGGACACAGCGCGGCGGCTGGGTGAGATCTTCGCGACCGAACTCGGTGAGGGATCGGTGGCATGCGGCGATGCTGCGCGCTGGATGAGGTTCGGCACGATCACCAATACGCGGCTGCGGCACCGCAACGTCGTGCTCATCGGCGACGCTGCCCACACCACGCACTTCTCGCAGGGTGTGGGAACGATGTTCGCTTTCGACGACGTGCTGGCGCTGCAGTCGGCGCTTGACCAACATCACGCGATTGTCGACGCGCTCGACGCATATGAAGCGCTGCAACAGCCGAAGATCGCCGAGTACCAGGAGATCGCCACCGCCAGCATGCGGTGGTCGGAGAAGCTGCTCGACTGCGCCGAGCGCGGAGACGATGCATGCGTCTCCAATCTGATTGCGCAGCGCTGGCCCGATAACGCGGTTCCACCTGGCCCGATGAACAGCGGTGATCGCATGTAGCCCGCGTCGTGCCTACCTTGGTCCCGGGCATGGCCTGAGACGGGCCGCGTTGCCGGTGGGCCGGCGCATGGTCACTTCGGCGGGGTCTTGGTCGCCTTGCCCCCGGCCGATTCGGACGACAACGCGGCGATGAAGGCCTCTTGTGGTACCTCCACCCGGCCGACCATCTTCATCCGCTTCTTGCCTTCCTTCTGCCGCTCCAGCAGCTTGCGCTTCCGGGTGATGTCACCGCCGTAGCACTTGGCAAGCACGTCCTTGCGGATGGCGCGGATGTTCTCGCGGGCGATGACTCGCGATCCGATCGCCGCCTGGATCGGCACCTCGAACTGCTGGCGCGGGATGAGCTCCTTGAGCTTGGCCGCCATGGCCACGCCGTAGCTGTAGGCCTTGTCCTTGTGAACGATGGCGCTGAACGCGTCGACCGGGTCGCCGTGCAGCAGGATGTCCACCTTGACGAGGTCCGACTCGGCGTCGTCGGTCGGCTCGTAGTCGAGGCTGGCGTAGCCGCGGGTGCGTGACTTCAGCGCATCGAAGAAGTCGAAGACGATCTCGGCCAGCGGCAGCGTGTAGCGCAGCTCGACCCGGTCCTCCGAGAGGTAATCCATGCCCAGCATGTTCCCGCGCCTGGCCTGGCACAGCTCCATGATCGCGCCGACGAACTCGCTCGGGGCCAGCACCGTCGCCCGGACCATCGGCTCCCGGACCGACGCCACCTTCCCGGTCGGGAACTCACTCGGGTTGGTGACGATGTGCCGCTCGCCGTCCTCCATCTCCACGTCGTAGATCACGTTCGGGGCGGTCGAGATCAGGTCGATGCCGAACTCTCGCTCCAACCGCTCGCGGACGATCTCCAAGTGCAGCAGGCCCAGGAAGCCGCACCGGAACCCGAACCCCAGCGCACCGGATGTCTCGGGCTCGTAGATCAGGGCGGCGTCGTTCAGCTTGAGCTTGTCCAGCGCGTCGCGCAGGTCCGGGTAGTCGGAGCCGTCCAGCGGGTACAGGCCGGAGAAGACCATCGGCTTGGGCTCCCGGTACCCGGGGAGCGGCTGGTCCGCGGGCCGTGCGGCGTTGGTGACGGTGTCGCCGACCTTCGACTGGCGGACGTCCTTGACGCCGGTGATCAGGTAGCCGACCTCGCCGACACCCAGGCCGGAACAGGGCTGCATCTCCGGGGAGATCACACCGATCTCCAGCAGCTCATGCGTGGCCTGTGTGGAGATCATCACGATGCGTTCGCGCGGAGTCAACTGCCCGTCGATCACCCGAATGTAGGTGACGACGCCGCGATAGGAGTCGTAGACGCTGTCGAAGATCATCGCCCGCGACGGCGCGTCGGCCACCCCGGTCGGCGGTGGCACCTCGGTGACGATGCGGTCGAGCAGCTCCTGCACGCCCTCGCCGGTCTTGCCGCTGACCTTGTGGACGTCCTCGGGGTCACATCCGATCAAATGCGCGAGCTCGGCCGCGTACTTCTCCGGCTGGGCGGCCGGCAGATCGATCTTGTTCAGGACCGGGATGATCTGCAGATCGTTCTCCAACGCCATGTACAGGTTGGCCAGGGTCTGCGCTTCGATGCCCTGCGCGGCGTCGACCAGCAGGACGGCCCCCTCGCAGGCCGCCAGGCTGCGGCTGACCTCGTAGGAGAAGTCGACGTGGCCGGGGGTGTCGATGAGATTGAGGATGTGCGGGGTTCCGGCGTCATCGCCGGTGGCCGGGGTGTACGGCAGCCGGACCGCCTGGCTCTTGATGGTGATGCCGCGCTCGCGTTCGATATCCATGCGGTCGAGGTATTGCGCGCGCATGAGACGGTCGGTGACGACACCGGTCATCTGCAGCATGCGGTCGGCCAGCGTCGACTTGCCGTGGTCGATGTGGGCGATGATGCAGAAGTTGCGGATCAGCTCAGGCGGCGTGGCAGCCGGCGCGGGTGTGTCAGAGGTCCGTGGCACACAGACCATCATCCCACGGGTGTCGAATGTGACGCACAGGTGCGATCCGCTCGCCGTCGCGGCAGGTACCACGGCCGTCGGTTTAGGGTGGTGTTGTAGCCTGCGGACGGCAGGTGGCAGCAGCGGTCATCGATGCGGGTGGAACATGAGACGTCCTCGGCGCATGTCGGCGCGTGCGCGGTCCGGCTTCGTCGGCGTATCGGCGATGATCGTCGCGCCGCTGCTCATCTGTCCTCTTCCGTCCGCGGGCGCGCAGGAGCCGACGGCGGAGATCGACTTCACCCGGTGGGAGACCACCTCCGACTGGCTTGACGGAGAACGGTCCGGCGTCGTGGCGCTGCCGGGCCGGAGAACCGGCATCATGATGCTCGGCGTGGCCGGGACCACGTCCGGCGTGGACGTCCAGACCGACGCGCGCGGGCGCGCCGACCAATGGGAATACGCCACGTGGACGTCGCCGGCCACCGAGCTCGAGTTCGGGGCGAGCGAGGTGGTCGCCTCGTGGGGTGCATCCACGCCCGGTGACTCGTGGATCTCCGTTGAGGTGCAGGGGACGTACGAGGACGGATCCACCACCCCCTGGTACAACCTCGGCAACTGGGACGCGCGGGACAGCGGCATCGAGCGCGCCAGTGTCGACAGCCAGAGCGACGGTCGCAGTAGCGTGCTGGTGGACACCCTGGTTGTGGGCACTCAGGCCGACGGTGATCCGGAGAACCCGGACGACCGCGACCAGGGAACGGCAGCCCCGCGGGATCCCGGCGCCGAGACCGAGCTCGACAGTGGTGGCGAGGCCGGCGAACGCTCGCTCGACGAGCCGTTGCTCGACGCCTACCAGCTGCGCGTGACCATGTACCGTCCGCAGGGCAGCCTGGTCATGCCGCGGGTATGGACGCTGGCCGCCATGGCCTCCGACGTCCCCGACCGGACGTCTGTCGAGACGAGCGAAGGCGGCCTCGCCTGGGGCGAGGAGCTCAACGTGCCGGCGCGATCGACGAACGTGCATCGCGACGCCTATCCCGAATACGGCGGCGGCGCATCCTGGTCGAGCCCGGCGGCGACGACCATGGTCATGGAGTACTTCGGCGTGGTCCCGTCGCGGGAGGACATGGCCTGGATCGACGCCGGCTACACCGACCCGCAGGTGGCCCACGCGGCTCGCTCGGTGTGGGACCACGCCCTCGCCGGCACCGGCAACTGGTCGTTCAACGCTGCGTATGCGGCGACGTTCCCGCAGCTCGACGCGTTCGTCACGAGGCTGAGATCGCTGAACGACGTCGAGCGGTTCATCGACGCGGGGATCCCGGTCATTACGTCGTCGCTAGCATTCCGTGCTTCGGAGCTGGACGGTGCCAACTACGGTACGGGCGGGCACTCGATGGTCGTGGTCGGGTTCACCGAGGACGGTGACGTCATCGTCAACGACCCCGCCGCGCGGTCGAACACGTCCGTTCGCCGCGTCTACGACCGGGCGCAGTTCGAGGAGATCTGGCTGCGCACCGAGCGGTCGTTGGCCAGCGGCGAGACCGGCTCGGGGCACGGCGGGGTGGCGCAGATCATCCGGCCATACGATATCGAGCTGCCGGACGACGACGCAGACGCCTCCGCGCCGTGGTGACCTCCGCCCGTGCCGGTGCCCGGCGACGCGAGCGTGGCTTCGCAGCGAACCGCAGGGACAGCGCCTGCCCTCGGCCCAGGGCAACTCTTGGCAACCGCTTCCCGCGCCGGTCGTCGCCGTGCGGGGATGGAATCGACGCCGCGTGCCGGTTGTGCGACCGCGGCGACAATGGCAACGATGGCAGAGAACTGGACAACCCGGACGGAGCCGGCGGCGGGCGCTGATCGGCGAAGGACGTGAGGATGCGTTTCGGAATCGTAGGTTGTGGTGTGATCTCCGGTGCTCATGCCGCGGCGATCGCGGCTTTGGGAGATTCGTCGCAGCTGGTCAGCGTCTATGACGTGGACAGGGAGAAGGCCTCGGCTCTTGCCGCCCAGCAGGGTTGCGCCGCCGACGGTACGCTGCAGGAACTGCTGGACCGTGATGAGATCGACGCGGTGGCCGTCTGCGTGCCGAGCGGCCTGCACGCGGAGATCGCGGTCGCGGCGCTCGAAGCCGGCAAGCACGTGCTGGTGGAGAAGCCCCTCGACATCACATTGGATGCGGCAGATCGGATCATCGAGGCCGAGCAGCGCACCGGGAGAGTCGTCACCACCATCAGCCAGCGCCGGTTCGAGGCGGCGCCGTCCTTCGTCCACCGGGTGATCCACGAGGGTGCCCTTGGCGCCGTGACGTCCGGCATCGCCGAGTGCACCTGGTGGCGATCCGATCAGTACTACGCATCGGCCGGTTGGCGGGGCACGTGGTCGATGGACGGTGGCGGCGCGCTGATGAACCAGGGCGTGCACCAGGCCGACATGCTGGTATGGATGCTCGGCAAGCCGGTAGCGGTGACCGCATACGCCGACACCCTCGCGCATGCGGGCCTCGAGGTCGAGGACACCGTGGCCGCGGTGATCCGGTTCGAGAGCGGTGCGATCGGCACGCTCACCGCGACCACGTCGGCGAACCCGGGACTCCCGCTGCGGCTGTCGGTCCACGGCGACGGCGGCATCGCCGTCATCGACGGCAACGCGCTCGGTACGTTCACGCTCGCCGACCGGGATGCGGCGCCCCAGAGCACGCTCGTGGACCCGGGCCGGTCCGGCGCGGACGCGAACGCCGCGGCGGACGGCTTCCGGGGACGGTTCATGCGCGAGGCCGACGACGTGCGGCAACAGGATCGCGGTGGCGACGGCATGAACCACCCGGCCCAGTACGCGGACTTCGTCGAGGCGGTTCAGAGCGGACGGCCGCCCGCCGTCACCAGCGCCGACGGCCGTCGCGCGCTGGAGCTGGTGCTCGGTGTCTACGAGTCGGCGCGCAGCGGCAAACCCGTCACACTCGGATGACGCCGTGATCATCAAGGCTAGGCCGCATCGTGGCCGGCTCAACGGTTGATGATCAACGGTAGGAAAGGACTGATGGAACGTGTGGACGCTCTCCGGCTTCGCTGACGAGATCTCGGCCGACCTCGATGAACAGTGCCGCGTGCTGAACGAGCTCGGTATCTCTTACATCGAGTTCCGCAGCGCGTGGGGGACCAACGTGCTCGATCTCGACGACGATCAGCTGAAGCTGGCCGCCGAGACGCTGAGCCGGTACGGCATCGCCACCTCCTCCATCGGCTCACCGATCGGAAAGATCGGCATCGCCGACGACTTCGACGCCCACCTGGCGCGGTTCGACCGGGCGCTCCAGGTGGCCGAATTGCTGCACGCCCCGTTCATCCGGATCTTCTCGTTCTTCATTCCGGCCAATGACACGCCGGATGCCTATCGCGATGAGGTGCTGCGCCGGATGTCCGCACTGGCCTCCCGGGCCGAGGGACACGACGTCACTCTGGTGCACGAGAACGAGAAGGAGATCTACGGCGACATCCCGGCCCGCTGCCTCGACATCGTCGAGTCGGTCGGATCGGAGAGGCTGCGCCTGGCGTGGGACGCGGCGAACTACGTGCAATGCGGCGTGCGCCCGTACACCGAGGGCTACGAATCGCTCCGGCCGTACACGGACTACATTCAGATCAAGGACGCGCTCCTGGCCGATGGAACCGTCGTCCCCGCCGGGGAGGGCGACGGCGAGGTCGAGACCACCATCGTCGCGCTACGCGAGGACGGCTTCGACGGGTTCTTCTCCATGGAACCGCATCTGTCGGCCGGCGGGCGCTTCGGCGGCTTCAGCGGCCCTGAGCGCTTCATCAAAGCGACGCATGCCTTCACCTCCATCCTTGACGGCCGGGGAATCGAATACCGCTGAAACGCGCGAGAACACCCAAGCGAGCTCAGACGGCTAGGTTCGGCCAGACGCCCACGGTGACCAACTGCGACGTTTCGGGGATATATGTCGTCGCGACAAGGTGTTCACCTGGTTGTCATGTCGTTGTCGGCCGCGTATCGACTTGCCCCAGCACGGTGAGGGCGTGCGTATCCTTCAGGCCGCAAATTTCGTTGCCCCGCATTCCGGCGGCATCAAGACGATGCTCAACCATGTGGCGCGCGGATATGCCGAGGCCGGCCACGACGTCGTGATGCTGGTTCCGGGTGAGCGGAACCGGACGACGCCCATGCCGTACGGGCGATTGGTGGAGATCGCCGCCCCGCAGGTCCCCCTGACCGGCGGTTACCGGATGATCACCCATTGGAGTGCGGTTGAGGACGTGCTCGCGGCCGTGAGTCCCGATCGGGTGGAGGTCTCGGACCGGTTCACCCTGGCGCGCATCGGGCCGTGGGCGCGTCGCCGGGACATTCCCTCCGTCGTCTTCTCCCACGAGCGGCTGGATGCGATCCTCCGGTTTCATCTGGGACGGGCGATGCCGACGCGGCGCGTGGCGGACGCGTGGAACCGCCGGCTTGCGGCGTCGTTCGACACGGTCGTCTGTACCACGAGGTGGGCGGCGGGTGAGTTCATCCGGCTCGGGGTGCGGAACCTGGCCCATGTGCCGCTCGGCATCGACGTGGAGGCGTTCCATCCCCGCCGCCGTGACCTCTCAGTGCGCTCGCAGCTCGCGCAGGGCGCGGACGCCGTGATCGTGGTCGCGGTGCGGCTGTCCCCGGAGAAACGGCCAGACCTGCTGGTGCCCATGGTGCGGGAACTTCTGCGCCGGGACGTGAACGTGCGCCTCGTGCTGTGCGGCGACGGGTCCGTGCGCGAGATGGTGGCCGAGCAGGCGGCCGGCCTTCCGGTCACCATGACCGGGTTCGTGTCGGACCGAGAGCGGCTGGCCACCATGCTGGCGAGCGCCGACGTCGTCGTCGCCCCCGGCCCGTATGAGACGTTCGGGCTGGCCGCCCTGGAAGCCATGGCCAGCGGTACCCCGGTAGTCGCCAGCGCATCGGGTGCGCTGCCGGAGCTGGTGCGTGGCGACGCCGGCCGTACAGCGGCCTCGGACCCCGTGGAGATGGCCGACGCGGTTGTGGAGGTCTTGCGGGCCGGCGCGTCAGCGCGGGTGGCGGCACGGCGCCGAGCGGAGCAGTTCTCCTGGGCGTCCACCGTCGCCGAGATGCTGCGGCTGCACGGTGCGTCCGCACAGCACAGAGCAGGGTTGCGCGGTCGCTCACTCACGACGGCGACGCGAGATGGCCACAACTGGGCGACGTAGACTGTTCTTGAACCGAATGACGTCGTAATCTTCCCCCACCAGGGCCGAAACGATCTGGCCTACCTTTCGGTGGCCTAGGAGGACGCATGACAGCCGGCACGATGGAGTCGCCCCAGCTACCCGCGGATCGTCCGCCGTCGATCGGGCGGATGTTTCTGGAGCGGGTGGAGAGGACCCCTGATCGGGAGGCGTACCGCTACCCGTCGGGTGGCGGCTGGTCCTCGCTGACGTGGCGGCAGACCAAGGAGCGGGTCTGGCGCATCGCCGCGGGTCTGCTGGCGATCGGCATCGAGCGCGAGCAGCGAGTCTCGATCGCCGCATCGACTCGCATCGAATGGATCCTCGCCGACCTGGCGATCAACTCGATCGGTGCCGCGACGACGACGGTGTACCCGTCCACCAATCCGGAGGATGTCGCGCACATCCTGTCCGACTCGGGCACCAAGGTCGCCATCGCCGAGGACGACGAGCAGGTGAAGAAGATCCTCGAGCACCGTGCGGATCTGCCCGAGTTGACCAAGGTCGTCATCATCGACGGTGAGGGTGACGGCGATACCGTGATCAGCATGGCCGAGCTGGAGGAGCTGGGCCGTGAACGGCTGGAGAAGGAGCCCTCCGCCGTCGACGACGCACTCGAAGAGGTCGGTCCCGAAACCCTGGCCACCCTGGTGTACACCTCGGGGACCGGCGGCCGGCCCAAGGGCGTGCTGCTGGTCAACGACAACTGGGTGTACGAGGGCGTCGGCGCCGACGCGCTGAATATCCTCAACCTGGACGACGTGCAGTATCTGTGGCTGCCGTTGTCTCACGTGTTCGGCAAGACGCTGGAGGCGATCCAGCTGCGGGTCGGCTTCGCCACCGCCGTCGACGGCAACCTGGACCGCATCGTGGACAACCTGGGCGTGGTGAAGCCGACCTTCATGGCCGGGGCACCGCGCATCTTCGAGAAGGTCCGTGCGAAGGTGATCACCGGCGTCGAAGAAGAGGGCGGTGCGAAGAAGAAGATCTTCGACTGGGCCTTCGGCGTGGGGCACCGGGTATCGCAGCTGCGGCAGCAGGGCCGGCGTCCCGCCGGTTTGCTGGCGTTCCAGCACCGCCTGGCCGACCGGCTGGTGTTCGCCAAGATCCGGGCTCGCCTCGGCGGTCGCATCCGGTTCTTCATCAGCGGCTCGGCCAAGCTGTCGCAGGATGTGGCGGAGTGGTTCCACGCCGCCGGAATGACCATCCTGGAGGGCTACGGCCTGACTGAGACCAGCGCGGCGATCTTCGTGAACACGCCGGACCGGAACCGCTTCGGAACCGTCGGCCCGCCACTGCCCGGGACCGAGGTGAAGATCGCCGACGACGGCGAGGTCCTGGTGCGCGGCGGCGCGGTGATGCGCGGCTACCACGGCCTCTCGGAGCTGACCGCCGAGGTTCTCGACGAGGACGGCTGGCTGCGTACCGGGGACATCGGTGAGCTGGAGGACGGGTTCCTCCGCATCACCGACCGGAAGAAGGACCTGATCAAGACGTCCGGCGGGAAGTACATCGCGCCACTGAAGATCGAGGTCATCTTCAAGGCCGTGAGTCCCTACGCAAGCCAGATCGTCGTGCACGGCGACGGCCGGAACTACTGCACGGCGCTCGTCACGCTGGACCCGGAGGCGATCCAGGACTGGGCCAAGCACCATGATCTCGGTCACCTCTCGTACGCGGAGCTGACACAGGCGTCCCAGGTGCGGGAGCTGATCCAGGGCCACATCGACGAGCTCAACACCCGGCTCGACCGGTGGGAGACGATCAAGAAGTTCGAGATCCTCCCGCATGACCTGACGATCGAGAGCGGCGACATGACACCGAGCATGAAGGTGAAGCGCAAGGCCGTGGAGAAGCGCTACATGGACGTCTTGGACCGCATGTACAGCTGAGCAGGCTCGTGCGTCTGAGCGGTCGTGTGCCGCTCAGACGCTTCCGGTCGACGAGGAAGCCGTCGTGGCTCGCGTGACGCGTGCACCGGTCTCGGCGCGGGCACTTGCGCGGGTAGCGGCGCGGATCGTGCTGCTGCGTTCGCGCACCGGGTCAACCGTGACGTCGGACCGCGACGGTGAGGGAGCGGCTCACGTACCCGGCTCGATGCACGAGCAGGGTGGTTCCTCATCGTCTGAGGTCGCAGTGGCGACAGCGATCGCAGCCGCAGTGACCGCGAGCGCGACGATCACCGCGGCGAGCGTGGCGAACCAGCGTGTGCGTGTGCGCATGCCAGTCTGACGGCGGTCGATCTTCGGCGGTTCCGCCTCGGCGCGGGCATCGTACGCCGTTGCGTCGCGGCCTCACATGACGACGGAAAACTCCTCTGCCTCGTCACGCATGCGGCGAGCTGGAGTGGCACCAAGCTTCCGTGTGGTCGCTCCGACCACGCCAAGCTTCCACGGTGCAATAGCCGATATGCACCAAACTTCCGACTGGCCGTGAATCGCGTCCGTCCGTCGGTCGAGTTTCGCTTGACTACGCGTGCAGGGGAGAATAGGGCGTGCCTTCTGCATTGCCCGACGGGGACCTCGTCCCAGAGGACGGCTCGCTGCCGTCGTCTGCCCTTGAGCGTTTCGCAACGGTGAGACATCGCGCGGATGACCAGAGCAATGAGGGCTGCGTCGCCGAAGACGCCGGCCGTCCACCGTTCGGGATCTACCTGCACGTTCCGTTCTGCACCACGCGATGCGGATACTGCGACTTCAACACGTACACAGCCGATGAGCTCGGGGAAGCTCCCGGCGCGTCGCGGGCGTCGTGGTCCGACGGCGCGATCGCGGAGCTCCGCCTGGCGCGTCGGGTGGTGGGAGACGTGGAGGCCCCGGTCTCGACGGTGTTCGTCGGCGGGGGAACCCCCACGCTGCTGCCCCCGGCGGACCTGGGCCGGGTGCTGCGCGCGATCGACGACGAATTCGGGCTCGCTCCGGGTGCCGAGGTCACCACCGAGGCGAACCCGGAGACGCTGACGCCCGCGGTGCTGACGGGTTTGCGGGAGGCCGGGTTCACTCGCCTCTCCGTCGGCATGCAGAGCGCCCGTCCGCATGTGTTGCGGGTGCTGGACCGGGAGCACACGCCGGGCCGGCCGGAGGCGGCCGTCGTCGAGGCCAAACGCGCCGGCTTCGAGCACGTCAGCCTTGATCTGATCTACGGGACGCCGGGAGAGAGCCTGGACGACTGGCGGGCGAGTATCGACGCCGCGCTGGTAGCCGGGCCGGACCACATCAGCGCCTACGCGCTGATCGTGGAGGAGGGGACCCGGCTGGCGGCACGGATCAGGCGCGGCGAGCTACCCATGCCGGACGACGATGACCTCGCCGACAAGTACATCGTGGCCGACGACGCGTTCAGCGCCGCGGGTTTCGAGTGGTACGAGGTGTCGAACTGGGCGACGGCGGCGGCCGCGCGCTGCGAGCACAACCGCATCTACTGGACCGGCGGCGACTGGTGGGGCATCGGACCGGGTGCGCACAGCCACGTCGCGGGCACCCGATGGTGGAACGTCAAGCATCCGGCGGCGTGGGCGTCCCGGCTGTCCGGCGCCCGCAGCCCGGCGCACGCCAGGGAGGTGCTCGACGAGGAGACCCGTCGCGTGGAGCGGGTGTTGCTGGAGGTGCGGCTCGCCGAGGGCCTCGATGTGTCCGTGCTCGACGACGGCGGCCGCAAGGCGGCGCAGCGGGCGGTCGATGATGGCCTGGCGGATCGCGCCGCGCTGGAGCGCGGACGTGTCGCCCTGACTCAGCGCGGGCGACTGCTGGCCGACGCCGTCGTCCGTGACCTGCTCCCGGCCTGACCTGCTCCCGGCCTGGCCTGCTCCCGGCGTGACCCTCGTGCGGCCAGACCGCCGCCGACGTGCCATGAGTCACCTCACGGTCGCTGGAACAGCATTGAGGTGACTCGCTGCCGTGTGCCCACAGCGGGAGAGATCTTCCTGACTGCGCCGATTCTCAGACGCGGGAACGCCAGAGCAGCCAGACGAAGTAGGGCGTGCCGATCAGCGCCGTCAGCAGGCCCGCGGGGATCTGGGCCGGGGCGATCACCGAGCGGCCGATCGTGTCGGCCAGGCTGACCAGGGTCGCGCCGAGCAGGATGGCCACCGGGATCACCCGCGAATGTCGCGCGCCGACGAGAGCCCGGGCGGCGTGCGGCGCCACCAAACCCACGAACCCGATCACGCCGACGGCCGAGACCGCGGTCGACGCCAGCAGGGCGGCGCCGCCCAGGGCCACCAGCCGGGTCGTCTCCAGCCGGACCCCGAGCACTCGGGGTGTGTCGTCGTCGAGCGAGAGCAGATCCAGCTCCCGGCGCGCCAGTATCACCAGCGGCGTCAACACCAGCAAGGCCACGACGATCGGCAGCACCTGCGGCATAGTGCGCCCGTAGGTTGAGCCGGACAGCCAGGTCAGCGCCTTCGACACGTTCCACGGATCGGTCAGCACGACGATGAACGTGATCACGGCCATCCCGCCGGACCACATTCCGATCCCGATCAGCACGAGCCGGTCCGAGCTCAGCCCGGCCCGCCAGGCCAGTGCATAGACGATTCCGAACGTCAGCAGGGCCGCGCCGCCGGCCACGGACGACAGTGCCAGCACCCCCGCCGACGGCACCAGCGCCAGCAGCGTGACGGCGCCGACGCCGGCGCCCGCGGTGATACCCAGAAGCCCAGGCTCTGCCAGCGGGTTCCGGCAGACGGCCTGCACGGTGACCCCGGCCACCGCTAGCGCCGCGCCGGCCAGCGCCGCCGCGGTGACACGCGGGAAGCGTGAGTCGAGGATGAACGTGATGGCCCGGCCGGACTCGTCGTTGATCCAGTTGACCACGTCACCGATCAGCAGCGTCCGATCCCCGAGCAGGATCGCCGCCAGCAGCGACGCCGCCAGCACGATCGAGCACGCCGTCAGCACGATCCAGAACCGGCGCAACGACTGCGCGCGACCGGGGCGCGCGGCCGGCGGACGGCGGGTCGGGCCGGAGTCGCGGTGCCGGCGGGCCAGTGCGATCAGCACGATGGCGCCGAACACCGTGGTGATCACACCGGTGGGGATGTTCACCCCGGCCTGCGCGCCCAGTATGGCGCGGACGGCGACGTCGGCGCCGAGCACGATCACGACGCCGGCCAGCCCGGCCGCGGGCAGCAGTACCCGGTGCCGGTACAGCCCTGGCACATACGGCCCGAGCAGCCGGACGATCGCCGGCGCGCACAACCCGACGAACCCGATCGGCCCGGCGACCGTGACCGCGGCCGCCGCGAGCACCACCGCGAGCAATGTGACGATCAGGCGGGTACGGCGGACGTTGATGCCGAGGACGGACGCCGTGTCGTCGCCCAGCGCCATGATGTCCAGACGGTGACCGATGGCCAGGCTGGCGGCGATGGCGACCAGCACCACCGGGCCCATCTGCTGCACCGCGTTCAGATCGGCCTGGACCAGGGAACCGGCTCCCCAGGCGAACAGCCCGGTGGTCTCCTCCTCGAACAGCAGGATCAGCAGCGCCGTCATCGATTGCAACGTCAGCGCCGTCGCCGATCCGGCGAGGATCAACCGTGTCGGGCCGCTGGCGCCGCCGGCGGAGAGCGCGAGCACCAGGGCGGCGGCGAGCAGGCCGCCGAGCGTCGCGATCGCCCCAGCCGAGAACGCCGGCAGGGACACGCCGGCGACGGCGGCCAATACCACCGCGAAGTGCGCGCCCGCGTTGACACCGAGGGTGTCCGGGGACGCCAGGGTGTTCCGCGCCAGCGACTGCAGCAACGCACCGGCGACGCCGAGCGCCAGCCCGACGGTCACGCCGGCGAGCACGCGGGGAAGCCGCGAGGCGGTCAGCACGTTGAGCGCGTCCTGGTCGCCGCCGCCGAAGACGAGCGCGACGAGGTCCAAGGCGTCGACCGAGGCCGTGCCCTGGGTGACGTGCACGGCAGCCAGCACGACGCTCGCGACGACGCCTGCCGCGAGCAGGGTGGCGATACGCAGGCGCCGGACCGGAGAGCCGAGCGCGGTGGTGGCACCGTCCGGCCCCGTCCGCACTGGGCCGCCGCCGGACTCCGGCGGGCGGTCCAGGACGTCGCCTGGCTGGCGTGGCTCGCTCACGTCGCTCCTCGCGCCGTCGTTCCTCACTCGCTATGCGGGTGGCTCAGCCGCCGAGGATCTCCACGAACTGATCGACGATGTGGGTGGAGGAGGCAGGACCGCCGAACGTCCACGTGCCGTCGTCGAGCTTGTACACCTGATCGCTCTGGACGAAGGGCAGGTCGTTCCAGATGGCGTTGTCGGCGAGTCCCTCGGCGAACACGTTCTCCTCATCGGAGGAGGAGTAGAAGAAGTGCACGTCACCGAGGCCGGTCAGCCCTTCCACGTCGGTCTGCCCGAGCCCCCAGGCCTCGTCGACCTCGCCGTCCCACGCGTTGACGAGTCCCAGTTCCTCGGCGAGGTCGGAGACGAGCGAACCCTGCCCGAACATCCGGATCGCGACGGAGCTGCCCTCCATCCAGCCGTCAGCCATGGCGAACTGCTCGCCGGCCACACCGGCGTCCTCGAGCTGCTGCCGGCCGTCCGCCAGTGTGGCGTCGAAGTCGGCGAGGATCTGCTCGGCCTCGTCGTCCTTGCCGACCGCGGTGGCGATGGTGGTGAAGTTCTCCTTCATCTGACCGATGTTGTCCGAGGCGTCGGCGCCCTCGATCACCATGACCGGAACGTACTCCTCCAGCTGCGCGATGAGGTTGTTCCCGCGGTCTTCGGTGATCACCAGGTCGGGGTCGAGCCCGACGATCGAGTCGACGCTGGGCTCCTGGCGGGTGCCCACGTCGGTGACGCTGTCGTCCAGCGGTGCCGACTGCACCCACGTGCCGTAACCCTCGACGTCCGCGACGCCGACCGGCATCACGCCGAGAATCACCAGGTCCTCGGCTTCGGACCACTCCAGCGCGACCACGTCCTGGGCGGGCTCGTCCAGGGTGATCTCCTCCCCGCGGGCATCGGTGACGGTCACCGGCCCGGCGTCCTCCGGCGCGTCGCCGTCCGCGTCGTCGTTCTGCGCGTCGTCGTTCTGCGCGGTGTCGTCGCCACCCCCGTCGGCGTCGTCGGTGTCCTCCGAGGTGCCGCAGGCGGAGAGAGTCAGCGCGGCGACGGCGAGGGCGGGGAACAGGGCACGGCGAAGCTTCACAGCGGTGGTCGCGGTCATGGGATTCCTCGGGATCGGTGATGGGTGTGTGTCGTGGGCGAAGGTCAGACGTGCCGGCGCACGCGTCCACTCACGTGGTGGTGTCCACGGCCATGTCGTGTAGCCGGTGGGTGTGCCGTCCGACGGGCTTCATGCTGACGTGCCCGGTATCCGGGTCCGGGTGGACGTCGATTCTGAGTCCGTAGACCTTGCTGAGCAGGGGAGCGGTGAACACGTCGGCGGGTGCACCGGCGGCCTGGACCTCGCCGTGATGCAGCAGCGCGACGTGGTCGGCGACGGTGGCGGCCTGATTGAGATCGTGCAGCACCACGCCGACGGCGACGTGGTGCTCGTCGGCGAGATCGCGGATGAGGTCGAGGATCTCGATCTGATACCGCAGGTCGAGAAAGGTCGTCGGTTCGTCGAGGAGCAGCACGTCGGTCCGCTGCGCGAGCGACGTGGCGAGCCAGACGCGCTGGAGTTCGCCGCCGGAGAGCTCGTCGACGCCGCGGTCGGCCATCCCGTCCACGCCGGTGACCTCCATCGCCCAGGTGACGGCGGCGGTGCCGTCCGGGTCCTCGCGGCGCCAGCGGCCACGGTACGGGTGGCGCCCGTATTCGACCACGTCCCGGACGCAGATCCCGTTCGGCGTGGGGCGGCTCTGAGCCAGCAGCGTCACGCGGCGGGCGAATTCCTTCGCGGTGAGGTTCAGCGCGGACGAGCCGTCCCGGAGCGTGATCTCACCGCTGTCCGGACGGTGCAGCCGGGCGAGCGCCCGCAGTACGGTGGACTTGCCGCTGCCGTTCGGCCCGATGAGCGCCGTGACCTGGCCGTGCAGCAGCCGGACCGAGGCGGCGTTGACCACCTGTGTCCCGTGGTAGCCGAGCGTCAGCTCCACGCAACGCAGGCCGACCTGCTCGGTCGGTGTCGCGTCGTGCTCGGCATCGCCGCGGCCGGCGCGGGCCTGCTCGGCGCGATCATCAACAGTCACGGGCATGAGGCTAGGGTAGCCTCGCCTTACTCAGTTGGGAAATCCGCGTCCATATGGCAGGCAATGCCGGTTTCGATGACCGGCGACGCCGGTTTCGGACGGCAGGCGACGCCGACGTCGATCGCAGGCGACGCCGACCTCGATCGCAGGCGACGCCGACGTCGATCGCAGACGACGCCGACGTCGACTCCAGGCGACGAAGCCGGTTCGCGCGTCAGCTCGTCCCGGGCGCCGTGACGAAGTCGATCAGCTCCTCCACCCGGCCGAGGAAGGCAGGCTCCAGATCGGTGTAGGTCGAGACCGAGCCGAGGATCCTCCGCCATGCCTCGTACGGCTGAACCTTCCATCCGAGGGCGGTGAGCACGCCTTCCTTCCACGGCACACCGCGAGGGACGTCCGGCCACCGGTCGATACCCAGCACCGACGGGCGCACCGCCTGCCAGACGTCGACGTAGGGGTGGCCGATGATCAGGACATGGTCGGTGCCGACACCGGCCGTGGCGCGCTCGGCGATGCGAGCCTCCTTGGAACCGTCCACCATGTGGTCGAGCAGGACGCCCAGCCGGCGCCCAGGTCCCGGCTCGAACTCGCGGATGATCTCCTCGAGGTCGTCCGCTCCACCGAGTTCCTCGACCACTACTCCCTCGACCCGCAGGTCATGTCCCCAGATCTTCTCGACCAGTTCGGCGTCGTGTTTGCCCTCCACGTAGACGCGGCTCTCCCGGGCGGTGCGGGCGCGCAGCTTCTGCACCGGCCGGGAACCCGACGCGGTGCGGGTCGGGGCCGCCGGGGCCGACGTCCTGGGTCGCACCAGCGCAACCGGTTTGCCGTCGATCCAGAACCCGGGCCCCAGCGGGAATGCACGGCGCTTGCCGTGCCGGTCCTCCAGCGTCACACCATGCTTGTCACATTCGACGACGGCGCCGCAGAACCCGGTCTCCACGTCCTCCACCACGAGCCCTGGCTCGGCTGGGGTCTCGACGCTTTTCGGTCGCTTCGGATGCGGAGAGGCGGACAGGACGTCTCGTCCGTAACGATCAGAAAACCTCTGCACGCACCGGACGCTACTACTAGACGGTCGATCATGGCACGGCGGAACGCCGGTGCGGGCGGCCGATACGTCGCCGTTCGCGGTCCCGGCCGGGTGTGCGATGGTTGCCGGAACGTCGGCGCGCCCGGCGTGCGAAGCGCCAGGGGGCGCCTTACCGGTAGAATTGGCACTTTGACAAGACGAGTGCCAATGGGCGAGGCGTCTGTTGGCGGTGGTTGCTCAGGGAGGTGTTGGTGTGCCGATCGATGAGCGCAAGCTGGACGTCCTGCGAGCGATCGTTGAGGACTACGTCGCCACCCAGGAGCCGGTCGGCTCCAAGGCTCTGGTTGACCGGCATCAACTGGGCGTCTCGTCGGCCACGATCCGGAACGATATGGCGGTCCTGGAGGAGGAGGGGTACATCACCCAGCCGCATACCAGCGCCGGCCGGGTGCCGACGGACAAGGGCTATCGGCTCTTCGTCGATCGTCTGTCGAGTGTGAAACCGCTGTCCATGGCGGAACGCCGGGCCATCCGTTCGTTCCTGGACGGGGCGGTGGACCTGGACGATGTCATCTCCCGCACGGTACGGCTGCTGGCGCAGCTGACCCGGCAGGCGGCCGTCGTGCAGTATCCGTCGCTCAGCCGTTCCACCGTCCGCCATGTCGAACTGGTCTCGCTCGGCGGGAGCCGGGTGCTGGTCGTGCTGATCACCGACACCGGCCGGGTCGAACAGCGAGTCGTGGAACTGGTTCAGGCTCCTGACGAGTCATTGCTGGGGGACCTGCGGGCCCGGCTGAATGCGATGATCGTGGGACACGACTTCGCCTCCGTCGCCTCCAAGATGGCCGATATCCCCGGCCATTTCCCTCCGGAGGACCGGCAGGTGGTCTCGGGCATCGCCGCGACCTTGTTGGAGTCGCTTGTCGAGCGGGGAGAGGAGCGGGTCGCGGTCGCCGGTACCGCCAACCTGGCCAGACACGGGCACGAATTCGAGCGCGAACTCGAGCCGCTGCTGTCTGCGCTTGAGGAGCATGTCGTGCTGCTGAAGCTGCTCGGACACGCCAGCAGCTCCTCGCCGGTGACCGTGCGCATCGGCGAGGAGAACGCGACCTCCGGGTTGTCCGCGACATCGATCGTCACGACCGCCTACGGGCCCGGTAACAATGCTCTGGGTAGCATGGGAGTGCTGGGCCCCACACGGATGGACTACCCGGGGACTATCGCAGCAGTCGGTGCTGTTGCACGTTATGTCAGTCAGATACTCGACGCCAACAATTAGGATCTTCAGAGGATAAATGGTGCCCACCACCGATTACTACGAGGTCCTTGGAGTGCCCAGGGACGCTTCGACGGAGGACATCAAGAAGGCCTACCGGAAGCTGGCTCGCAAGCTTCACCCGGACGTCAACCCGGACCCTGAGACCCAGGAGCGCTTCAAGCAGGTCACCAGCGCCTACGAGGTGCTGGCCGACCCGAAGAAGCGGGAGATGTACGACCTCGGCGGCGACCCGCTCGGTGCCGGTGGCGGCGCGGGCGGCGGGTTCGGCGCCGGCTTCTCGTTCTCCGACATCATGGATGCGTTCTTCGGCGGAACCGCCACGCGTGGCCCGCGCAGCCGGGTGCGCCGTGGTCAGGACGCGATGGTGCGGTTGAAGATCGACCTTTCCGAGGCGGTCTTCGGCGCCACCAAGGAGCTCCAGGTCGACACGGCCGTCGTCTGTACCGTCTGCTCCGGTGCGGGCACGGCGGCGGGCGCGCAGCTGGCGACCTGTGACACGTGTGGTGGTCAGGGCGAGGTCAAGCAGGTGCAGCGGTCCTTCATGGGCCAGGTGATGACGACTCGTCCGTGCCCGCAGTGCCATGGCTTCGGCACGGTCAACCCGAATCCGTGTGTCGAGTGCGGTGGCGACGGGCGGGTGCGCAGCCGGCGGACGCTCACCATCAAGATCCCGGCCGGCGTGGACAGCGGAACCCGGATCCAGCTGGCCGGTCACGGCGAGGTCGGACCGGGCGGCGGTCCGGCCGGGGACCTCTACGTCGAGATCGCGATCAACCCGCACCCGGTCTTCACCCGGGACGGTGACGACCTGCACTGCAAGCTGCAGCTGCCGATGACCGCCGCCGCGCTGGGCACGAGTGTCGAGCTGGAAGCGCTGGACGGCAAGGAGACCATCGAGGTACGTCCCGGTGCGCAGCACGGGGAGAAGATCAAGCTGGCCGCTCGCGGCGTTCCGCGGCTGCGCGGCACCGGGCGCGGAGACCTGCTGGTTCACCTTGACGTCGTCACCCCGACCAAGCTCGATTCGCGGCAGGAAGAGCTGCTGCGCGAGCTTGCCAAGATCCGCGGCGAGGAGCACGTGCCGGGACCGAGCGCGGCCGCACCGCACGGCAACGTGTTCAGCCGGATCAGGGACGCCTTCAAGGACGGCCTGAGCTAGCTGAACCCCACTCGTGATCATCGAGGATCCGGGGTGTGATGACGCCCGGAATCCTCGATGATCTTCGCGGAGCGAGGTGTCCGTGTCCCTTCCGGTCTTTCTCATCGACGGCGCGGCGCTGCGCGGTTCCGACCGGGTCACACTCGACGGCGACGAGGGCCGGCACGCCGCCGTCGTCCGGCGTATCGGTGTCGGTGAGCGAGTGCAGCTCACCGACGGTGCCGGCCAGTCCGCGCGGTGCGTCGTCGTGGCCGCCGACCGGACCGGTCTGACCTGCCACGTCGAAGAACGGCACGACGAGCCGGAGCCGGAGCCGCGGATCGTCGTCGTTCAGGCGCTGGCCAAGGGGGACCGGGGCGAGACGGCGGTTGAGACGCTGACCGAGGTCGGCGTCGACGAGATCGTGCCGTGGGCAGCGGAACGGTGTATCACGCGCTGGAAGGGCGACCGGGGCGAGAAGGCGCTGCGGAAGTGGCGCTCCACCGCGCGTGAGGCGGCCAAGCAGTCTCGCCGGCCGTGGTTCCCAGAGGTCAGTGAGCTGGCGTCGACATCTGAGGTGGCCGCTCGGCTGGAGCGGGCGGCCTTGGCGGTGATCCTGCACGAGGATGCGGACCACTCGGTCGCCACGCTCGACATTCCCGCCCGAGGTGAGATCGTCCTCGTCGTCGGCCCGGAGGGTGGGATCGCTCCGGCGGAGCTGACCCGGTTCGCCTCGGCGGGTGCCATCGCCGCGCTTCTCGGGCCGACGGTGTTGCGGACGTCTACCGCCGGAACGGTCGCCGCCGGAGTCGTCCTCGCTCGCACCCCGCGCTGGGCCCACCTCGGACCATGACCATGATCATGAACATTTACCGTTGATATCGCACGGTAAGTGTTCATGATCATGGAGTGGGGGCGACGGTGAACTGCTTGGTCTCGAAGTACGGGTCGCGTCCCTCTCCGCCGGAGGCGTCGTCTTCGCTGACCGTGATCTCGTATGTGCCCGGCTCCAGGTCGCCCAGATCGATGCTGTACGGGGAGAACACGAAGGCCTCTTCGGTCATCGTGTTGCCCGAATCGATGACCTCGCCGTCCCGGCGCAGTTCCCACACCGCGGTCGCCTCGAAGACGGCGGCCACACCCTCGACGGTGACCGGGCTGGTCACGTCGGACCCGTATCCGGGGTTGTCGATCTGGACCAGGTAACGCACGTCGACCTGGTCGTCCCGGGTCACCGGTTCGGAGAGATCGAGCCGTCCGAACAGGTTCTCCGGCGGTTCGCCGTCCACCAGGACCCGCACGGGCAGCGCGCCGTCGACGCCATCGATGAGGTGGCTGGCCGTCGCGGTCGCCGTGTAGACGAGTTGTTGCACGGCCAGTTCGGCGTCCTCCGCGCCGGCAGCGAGCTCCACCGGCGATGCCAGGTTCACCTCGATGACGTCATCGACCACCTCGACCGAGAGCACCTCGACCGGTGCCCAGGGCGTCTCGTACCGGGGGTCGAACGACGGGCCGTTCAGTGCCTGATGCACCGCCGTCACGAGCGCGTTCTCCGGTGTGTTTACGCGCTGCCATTCGCGGGTGATCCGACCGTCCACCACGTAATAGACGGGAAGCGCGTAACCGTCGGCGGCCATGTACACCTCGTCCGGCCCGGCTGAATCCTCTTCGGTTGCCGAGCTGTCCTCACTGTCGTCGCCGCCGCCCGTGTCGTCCGACGGTGGCTGAGTGTCTGCCTCCGTATCGGCGCCGTCGCCAGGGGCGGTCTCCTCCTCAGACTCCTCCTGTGCCTGGTCCTCGGGCGCGTCCAGGGCCATGTCGCCGTCCTGATCGGTGTCGTCCGTGGCGTCAGGGGCGTCCTCGACAGTCGATTCGGAATCGGTCGGGGAGTCGGCGGGGCTCACGGACAGATCGCCCTGGTCCGTTCCGAGCGTGTTGATCGCGATGACGACGGCCGCGGCCGTGGCGACGGCGGTGACCGCGCCACCCACGACGATGGGCCGGCGCCACCAGGCGACGCGCGCCGTGCGGCGCCGGATCTGTGCCAGTGCGTCCGCGGACGGGGTGACCTTCTCGGCCTCCGCATGGAGTGCGGCCCGGAGCCGCTCCTCCTCATCGCTGTAGTTCTCGTTCATCTCATTCATCGTCTTCGCCTCCTTTCCGCCGGCCGTCACGACCACGACGCGAGCAACGGACGCAACGCCGCGAGCCCGCGGGACGCGTGGCTCTTCACCGCGCCGTTGCTGATCTTCATCGCGGTTGCGATCTCCGACTCCGAGAGCCCGCCGTAATACCGCAGGACGAGCGTCTCCCGCTGCCGTGGCGGCAGCTCGCGGAGTGCCCGGATGACGGCGTCGCCGGCGGCGCCGGCCAGAGCCGTCTGCTCCGCGCTGGGAGCATCCGGTGGTCGGTCCTCCGGATGCCGGTCGGCCACTTTGCGGCGCCGCTGCACGGAGCGGGTGCCGTGCACCACCGAGGTCCGGAGATACGCCACCGCCTTGTGTGGATCGTGCAACTTGCGCCATCGACGATGGAGCGCGACGAAGGCGTCCTGCACCACTTCCTCAGCGACGGCTTCGTCCCGGAGAAGGAGCGTGGCCAGCCGAACCAGGCCGGCGTAGTGCGCCGTGTAGAGCTCGGTGATGGCCGCGTCGGGGTCCGACGCGGTGTCCGTCTCGCGGTTGCTGTCCTCCACCACATACTCCTACCGACGCGTTCAAGCCGACTTGGGTTTACCTGGATATCGCCTCTGTGCGCAAGCGCTTCGCCGCGGCTGAGACTACGCGCCGCGCCGGGCCGTCGAGTCGCCTTCGACGTTCGGCAGCGTGCGCCCTACGATGCAGCCATGAAGACCGATGACGACTGCCTGTTCTGCAAGATCGTCGCGGGGGACATACCCGCGACGGTGGTGCGTGAGTCCGCGCGGACCGTGGCGTTCCGTGACATATCGCCGCAGGCCCCGACGCATGTGCTGGTGATTCCGAAGGAACATTACCGGGACGCACCGGAACTGGCATCGGCGGATCCCGCGGCGTTGGCGGAGGTGGTGAGCGAGGGCGCCGCGGTCGCGGAGGCCGAGGGTCTCGGCGCGTTTCGGCTGGTGTTCAACACGGGCGCGGAGGCGGGGCAGTCGGTCTTTCACACGCACGCTCACGTCCTCGGCGGACGCACGATGCAGTGGCCTCCCGGGTGAGAAATCCGCTCCAGGTTGTCGGCGTGCGCGGGTACGATGGGCACATCAGTAGCTGTCGTATGCGGCAATGGGAAGCGCCCTCGGGTGGCGCGGCCCGGGGCCGCAACCGAGACCGGAGGGTAGTGTGATCGGGGCCCGTGAGGGCCGGCCCATGACCGAAGTAGACAGGGCCCCGGACAGGGCCCAGCACACGATCGTTGTCCCAACGAGTATTCCGATGGTGAGCTTGCTCGGATCCGGGGACGAGCTCATCCGCGTGGTCGAAGACTCGTACCCCGAGGTCGATGTTCATGTGCGGGGCAACGAGATCACGCTGACCGGCCAATCCGACGAGATCGCTGAAGCCGAGCGTGCCATCGACGAGATGGTCGCCGTCGTCCGGACCGGCCAAGGGCTGAACGCGGAGGCGGTCGAGCGCCTGGTCGCGATGCTCCGCGCTCGCACGGCGGAGCGGCCGGTCGATGTCCTCACCGCTAACATCCTCTCCAACCGTGGCCGCACCATCCGGGCCAAGACGCTGAACCAGAAGCGGTACGTCGACGCGATCGACCAGCACACCATCGTGTTCGGCATCGGTCCTGCGGGCACCGGAAAGACGTACCTGGCGGTGGCCAAGGCGGTGCAGGCGCTGCAGGCCAAGCAGGTCAACCGGATCGTATTGACCCGCCCCGCGGTCGAGGCGGGCGAGCGGCTGGGTTATCTGCCCGGCACGCTGAGCGAGAAGATCGACCCGTACCTGCGGCCGCTGTACGACGCGTTGCACGACATGATGGATCCCGCGTCGATTCCGCGCCTGATGACCGAGGGCACCATCGAGGTGGCACCGTTGGCGTACATGCGCGGCCGGACGCTCAACGACGCGTTCGTGATCCTGGACGAGGCGCAGAATACGTCGCCGGAACAGATGAAGATGTTCCTCACCAGGCTGGGTTTCGGGTCGAAGATGGTGGTCACCGGCGATGTGACCCAGGTCGACCTGCCGACCGGCACGTTCAGCGGGCTCAAGGTGGTCGAAGGCATCCTGGCCGGCGTCGATGACGTCCATTTCTGCCGGCTGTCCAGCCACGACGTGGTCCGGCACCGGCTGGTCAGCGACATCGTCGATGCCTACGCCCAGTACGACGCGGACCAGGCGGCCGGACACACGAATACCCGGCAAGGTGGCCGCGGGCGCGATCGGGACCGTCAGCGTTCTTCCGGGAGACGTCAGTGACCATTGAGGTCAACAACGAGACCAGCAGCGACGTCGACGTCAAGGCCCTGTCTGATCTCTCCCGGTTCGTGCTGGACCGGATGCGGATCCACCCCGAGGCGGAAATGGCGATCCTGCTGGTCGACACGGACACGATGGAAGAGCTGCACGTGCAGTGGATGGACGAGCCCGGCCCGACCGACGTGCTGTCCTTCCCGATGGACGAGTTGCGGCCGCCGCCGGAAGGAGGCGAACCGGTCTCCGGGTTGCTGGGCGACGTGGTGCTGTGCCCGGAGGTGGCCGCCGCACAGGCTCGGGGAAGCGGTCACAGTACCGAGGATGAGCTGCACCTGTTGACCACTCACGGCATCCTTCACCTGCTCGGCTACGACCATGCCGAGCCGGAGGAGGAGCGAGAGATGTTCGGGTTGCAGAACACGCTCCTCGCCGACTGGAAATCCGCGCGAACGGCCTAGGGATGAACGGAGCTGAGTGGCTGCTCGTCGCAGCGGTCGCGCTCGTCCTGGTCGCCGGGGTCTTCGCCATGGCCGATGCCGCGCTGACGGCATTCTCCCGTGTTCGTGCCGACGCCCTGGTCAAGCAGGGCCGCCGTGGTGCGAAGGCGCTGCAGAAGCTGGTGATCGACCCGGCGCCCGCGCTGAACACGGCGTTGTTGTTGCGGATCGCGGCGGAGATCACCGCTGTCGTGGTGGTGACCGTGGTGGCGGTCGAGCAGTTCGACACCAGGTTCGGCACGGTGCTGGTCGCGGCGCTGGTGATGCTGGTGGTGTCCTTCGTCGCGATCGGCGTCGCGCCGCGCACGCTCGGCCGTCAGCACGCTGAGCCGGTGGCACTGGTGTTGTCCGGTCCCCTGCTCACCCTGACTCGCGTGCTGGGCCCCATCCCGAGGCTGCTCATCGTGCTGGGGAACGCGCTCACCCCGGGGAAGGGCTTCCGGGAGGGGCCGTTCGCCACCGAGGCGGAGCTGCGGGAGATGGTCGACCTGGCCGAAGCGGGGCAGATCATCGAATCCGGTGAACGGGAAATGATCCACTCGATCTTCGAACTGGGCGATACCGTGGTGCGCGAAGTCATGGTGCCGCGGACGGACGTGGTCTTCATCGAGTCGTATAAGACCTTGCGCCAGGTGGAGTCGTTGGCGCTGCGCAGCGGGTTCAGCCGGATCCCTGTGGTGGGCGAGGGCGGCCTCGACGACATCGTGGGCATGGTCTACTTCAAGGACGTGGCGCGCAGGCTGCACGATGACCGGGATGCCGAGACCGTCGAACGCGTGGATTCGGTGACCCGCCCCGCGCTGTTCGTGCCCGACTCCAAACCGGTCGACGATCTGCTCCGGGAGATGCAGGCCCAGCGGACGCACGTGGCGATCGCCGTGGACGAATACGGCGGCACGGCCGGGCTGGTGACCATCGAGGACATCATCGAGGAGATCGTCGGTGAGATCACCGACGAGTACGACACCGCCGAGGAGACCGTGCAGGTTCTCGACGACGGGGCAGTCCGGGTGAGCGCTCGGTTGCACGTCGACGACCTCGGCGAGCTGTTCGGGATCGAGTTGCAGGACGAGGACGTCGACACCGTCGGCGGTCTGCTGGCCAAGCATCTGGGGCGGGTACCGATCTCGGGAGCACAGATACAGGTGGGGGAGTTGCATCTGGAAGCCGAGGACACCACCGGCCGCCGGAACCGGATCGGTACCGTCAAGGTCCGGCGCACGCACGAAGAGTCCGGAGCGTGAGCCGACGTAGTCGTCGTCGACCGTGATGAGAGTATGGCGCCGTGAGTGAGTCGGAGAGAACGATCGACCCGGAAGATGCGAAGATCATCACGCTGGCGCGCAGCGTCCGGGCGCGCAATCGCGCCGCGGAGGGGGCAGCGGTGCGGGATCTGGACGGCCGCACGTATACGGCCTCGTCGGTCGGGCTGGCCTCGCTGCCGTTGACCGCGCTGCAGGCCGCGGTGGTCGTTGCGGCCTCGAGTGGCGCGCAGGGCCTGGAAGCGGCGGCCGTGGTCACCGAGCGTGCCCCGGACGACGTCGACGTGACCGTGGTGGCGGACCTTGGCGGCGCAGGAACGCCGGTGCATGTCGCCGCACCGGACGGGACCCCGATCTCCACCCGGCGGGCGTGACGCCGGTCCTGAGAGCGAGCGCCGCGAAATGGGGCGAGCGATGGGTTTCCGGCGGGTAAAGCTAGGAATGGTATGAGTGTTTGATCTTCCCTCGGCGAGGGCACTGTTCTTGATGGCCGTGGTGCGTTAACGTGCGGCAGTGTCCTGTGCGACGGGAGCATGAGCGGCAGGGCGTTCGACCGGACTGGAGATGTGCTGATGAACTTCTGTGGAAACTGCGGCGCGCGTGCGACGGGGACGCCGTACTGCGCCAATTGTGGTCAGCCGATGACCACACAGCCGGCCGGCGGGCAGCCACCCACCGGTCCGGCCGCGGCTGGTCCGGGAGGAGGTCAGCCGGAGAGTCCGCAGCCGGGTCCGGGGCCGCAGGGACCCGCGCAGCAGCCGCCTGCGCAGCAGCCCGTCGGACCGCAGCCCGGCACGGCTCCGGCGCAGCCGGCGCCCGGTCAGCCGGTGCCTGGCCAGCCGGGCGCGATGGCACCAGGGGCCGCGCAGCAGTATCCAGGGGCGTACGGCGGGCAGCCGGCGGCGGCGCGCCCGAACCCGTTCGCGTCGATCCCCGTCTTCGACTACGTCCGGGACGCTCTCGCCCTGCTGTTGCTGTTGATCCCGCTCGGCATGGCGTGGGATTTCGAGGACAACGCGACCGGCAAGGTGTACGTCATCCTGGTCACGTTGCTCTCCGTGGTATCGCTCTCGTTGCCGTATCTGCGTGCCGTCAACGTCCTGCCGCCGACGCTCGGCGCGGCCCAATTGCGGCTCGTGCGATTGCTCGCGAACGCCCCGTACCTGATCGTGGTGCTGCTGACCCTGGTGCTCGGCTATCTCGGTGACACCACGTTGCGGGGCACCGATGTGGGGGACGGCGTCGGCGTCGGCGTCGTGATCGGTCT
The DNA here is from genome assembly GCF_010550675.1 of Phytoactinopolyspora halotolerans. Taxonomy (GTDB): domain Bacteria; phylum Actinomycetota; class Actinomycetes; order Jiangellales; family Jiangellaceae; genus Phytoactinopolyspora; species Phytoactinopolyspora halotolerans. The sequence continues at coordinate 85,905 of NZ_JAAGOA010000004.1, forward strand.
CGCCGGTGCGCTGCTCGCCGCCCAGGCTCGCGCCTCCGAACAGGACGCGAGCACCACGGACGGCATGCTGTGGCGCTCCATCACCCTGGGGCTCGCGGGGCTCGGCGTCCTCTGCGGCATCGTGAGTGCGGTCATCTTCCTCATCGACTTCGGCGACGTCTACGAGTGGAGCGAGATCGTCGTCCTGTTGCTCAGCGTCGTGTTCTTCGTGGGAGTACCGGCGCTGGCCGCCGCGGGACTGCTGCGCGGGCAAGCGGCATGGCGGGACGTCGCCATCGTCCTCGGCGTGGTCGGTCTGATGATGTCGTTCTGGGCACTCGGTGCGGACGAGACCATCGGCGAGAGCTGGTGGCTGCGATTCCAGGGCCCGGAGTTCCTCTTCTGGCCGGCCATCGGGGTGGCGGCCGCCGCACCGAGCGTAGCGGCGCTGATCCGCCCCGAGGCCGGGGCGCGGCGCTGGATCGGTATGGCCCTGCGGCTACTGGAGACCGGCGTCGTGATCGCGGTCCTGTCCATCGCTCTCTACGCGTTCACGCTGATCGAGAACGAGGATGCACGTGGCGCGTACATCACCGTGCTCGTGTTCTCCCTTTTCGCTCTGGCGGCGTTCCTGGTCGCCCGGCAGGCTCTGACCGCCGACGCGCGGGCGGGACGGCCCGTGGCGGTCGGCGTCGCCGGCGCGCTCGTCATCATCGGTATCGTCATGGCGACGGTACTCGGCAGCTCCGACGCTGCCCAGGTGGCCGTCGGATCGGCTACCGTGATTAGCGCGTACTTCGTCTTCGCGGTGGCTCTGGTGATCGCGTTGACGGTGCCGAAGTCGGTCCGCGACGAACTCGGTGCGTTCTCCTTCGGCCAGGCCTCGCTCAATGGTGGTGCGGGCCAGCAGACGATGGCCGGCGGCCCGGGCGTGGCTCAGCCCGGTGGGCCCGGGTATCCGGCCGGTGGGCCGGCGGCCGGTGCGCCCGGCCCGTATGGACCCGCGTCGTCGGGTGGTGCCGCGCCGGCTCAGGCTTGGCCGCAGGCGGGCACGCAGCAGCCCGCGGCCGGAGAGGAACGTCCGCGCACGTCCAGCGTCGACGAGACCGCCGGGGCGGCGGCGCAGGCCGAGCAGGCGACGGGTGCACCGCACGACGCGGTGGAACCCGCGTCCGCCGAGGTCGAGGAGGACTCGACGGCGACGCAGGCGGAGTCCGGCGAGCAGCCGGGTCGCGACGAGAGTGACCAAGCCGAGGCGGCAGACGCACAGCCGGGTATGCGCACGGAGGACCGCCCGACCCAGGTCTTCGCGGCGACCACCGGGGAGCCCGGCACCGAGCCGGAGACCGGCGCTGGGCCGGAACAGACAGACGGTGAGTCGGAGACGCAGGTCCTGCCGTCTACCGCGCAGTCGCCTTCCACCACCGGCGACCAGGCCACCGAGGTGCTCGGCACGGGCACGCCGGCACAGGTGCCGGAGGCCCCGCAGCCGGAGGGGACCGCGTCCGGCTTCACCGCGGAGATGGCGTCCGATCCGAACACGCCGCTGCAGACGCTGGCCGACATCGCTCAGAAGGAGCCGGCTCTCCGGCCGCTCGTCGCGCTGAACCCGTCGGCGTACCCGGGCCTGCTGGAGTGGCTGGCACAGCTGGGCGACCCGGCCGTCGATCACGCACTGCGACGTCGGCAGCAGTGACGACGCCGGGTAGACGGTGACGGCCTTCAGCGACGAGGCGGGCGGCCCGGACGGTTACCGCTCCGGGTTCGCCTGCTTCGTCGGACGGCCGAACGCGGGCAAATCCACGCTGATGAATGCCCTGGTCGGCGAGAAGGTGGCGATCACGTCAAGCCGTCCGCAGACGACGCGGCACGCGATCCGTGGGATCGTCCACCGGGACGACGGCCAGCTGGTTCTGGTCGATACGCCCGGCCTGCATCGCCCGCGGACGCTTCTCGGTCAGCGGTTGAATGACCTGGTCCGCACCACCTGGGCCGAGGTGGACGTCATCGGGATGTGCATCCCCGCGGACGAGCGCGTCGGTCCGGGCGACCGGTTCATCGCCGGTGCGATCGCGGAGATCGCTCGGACCCCGAAGGTGGCGGTGGTGACCAAGATCGACACCATCACTGAGGCGCAGCTCGCGGAGCAGCTCAGCGCGGTGGCGGCGCTCGGCGCGGACGCCGAGATCGACTGGGCCGAGGTGGTGCCGGTGTCGGCGCAGACCGGCGCCCAACTGGATCTGTTGGCCGGTCTGCTACTGGATCAGATGCCGCCGGGTCCGCCGCTCTACCCGGAGGGTGAGCTGACCGACGAGCCGGAGGAGAAACTCGTCGCTGAGCTGATCCGGGAGGCGGCGCTGGAAGGGGTCCGGGAGGAGCTGCCGCATTCCATCGCCGTGGTCGTCGAGGAGATGATCCCGCGCGAGGACCGGCCCGAGGACCGGCCGCTGCTCGACGTGCACGTCAACATCTATGTGGAGCGCGACAGCCAGAAGTCGATCGTCATCGGCCGCAAAGGCGCCCGGCTGCGTGAGGTCGGTACCCAGGCGCGGCAGCACATCGAACGGCTGCTCGGCACGCCGGTCTACCTGGATCTGCACGTCAAGGTCGCCAAGGACTGGCAGCGCGACCCGAAGAAGCTCGGCCGGCTCGGCTTCTGAGCGGTCGGCTTCTGAGCGGTCCGCTTCCGAGCGGCAGGACCGCGCCGGGATACGTCGCCGGGAGTACGGCCGACTGCGCCGCCTGACGGACGACCGTACCGCTGTTCGACGGCACCCTCGAACCATGAGGCTTTCCCGTAACGTCCGAAAGTTGATGTTGTTCGTGCACACCGCGGCATCTGTTGGTTGGTTCGGTGGCGCCGCCGTACTGCTCATCCTTCTCAGCGGTGTGGTGACCGGCGACCTGCGCCCTGAGTCGGCGTACCCGGCCGCGGAGCGCGTCGGTGCCGTGCTGGTGGTCCCGCTCAGCCTGTTATCCCTCGGCAGCGGCCTGTGCCTGGCCGTGGGAACGCATTGGGGTCTGTTCCGGCACGCGTGGGTGGCGGTGAAGCTCGTCACCACCGCGGCGATGGCGACGCTCGTGCTGCTCGTGCTGACTCCCGAGCTGCGGGTCGCGGCTGAGGCCGGCGCCACGCTGCCCGTCGATGAGCAGGGAGGGTTGATGATCGGCCCGTCTGTCTCCTGCACACTGCTGTTGATCAACGTGGCGCTGAGTGTGTACCGGCCTGGCCGGTCGCGTGCCGCGCGGCAGGCTGGTAAGGTTCGTTCTCGTGCGGCGCTTCGGCCTCCTGCTTAGCTGCCGCGGTGAGGTTCGCTAGACCGGCTCCCTCGCCGCGGTGAGTTTGCGCTGCCGGTCGTGCATGTCTCGACCGCATATCAGGAGCCTTTCACCATGAATTCCGCTGACCCCGCCACAGTCTGGCCGCCCGTACAGCAGCCGTCCCGCATGCCGGTGCACCGGTACACGCCGTTCCACCAGCAGATCGCCGTCGAGCTGCCGGATCGAACCTGGCCCACCCGGCGAATCGACACCGCGCCCGCCTGGTGCGCCGTCGATCTTCGGGACGGCAACCAGGCGCTGATCGATCCGATGAACGCCGAGCGCAAGATGCGCATGTTCAAGCTGCTGGTCAAGATGGGCTACAAGCAGATCGAGGTCGGGTTTCCGGCCGCCAGCCAGACCGACTTCGACTTCGTACGGGAGCTGATCGAGGGCGAGCACATCCCGGACGACGTCGCCATCCAGGTGCTGACCCAGTGCCGGGACGCGTTGATCGAGCGGACGTTTCACTCGCTGCGCGGCGCCAAGCAAGCTATCGTACATCTGTACAATTCCACGTCCATCCTGCAGCGCCGGGTCGTCTTCGGTCTGGACCGCGACGGCATCACGGACATCGCCACCAACGGAGCGCGGGTCGCGCAGAAGTACGCCGAGTCGATCACCCCGGACACCGAGATCTACTGGGAGTACTCGCCGGAGTCTTACACCGGCACCGAACTGGAATACGCCGCGGAGATCTGTGGCGCCGTGGCCGACGTCTTGCAGCCCACCCCGGACCGGAAGATGATCGTCAACCTTCCGGCCACCGTGGAGATGGCGACGCCGAACGTGTACGCGGACTCGATCGAGTGGATGCACCGGAACCTTCCGCACCGCGAATCCATGATCCTGTCGCTGCATCCGCATAACGACCGCGGCACCGCCGTGGCCGCGGCGGAGCTCGGCCTGATGGCCGGGGCCGACCGGGTCGAGGGCTGCCTGTTCGGCAACGGCGAGCGCACCGGCAACGTCTGCCTGGTCACGCTGGGCATGAACCTGTTCACGCAGGGCATCGATCCGCAGATCGACTTCAGCGACATCGACGAGATCCGGCGGACCGTCGAGTACTGCAACCAGCTGGCGGTGCCGGAGCGGCACCCGTGGGGCGGCGACCTGGTCTACACCGCGTTCTCCGGCAGCCATCAGGATGCGATCAACAAGGGCCTGGACGCGTTGGAGCGCGCCGCCAAGGACGCGGGCACGGCTGTGGACGACTTCGGCTGGGAGGTGCCGTACCTACCGGTCGATCCGAAGGACGTCGGGCGCAACTACGAGGCCGTGATCCGGGTCAACTCGCAGTCCGGCAAGGGTGGCGTGGCCTACGTGATGAAGACGGAGCACCAGTTCGACCTGCCTCGCAGGCTGCAGATCGAGTTCTCTGGCGTGGTACAGGCGTTCACCGACGGCGAGGGCGGGGAGGTCGATCCCGGGAAGATGGGGGAGATCTTCGCGGCCGAGTACCTGGATCGCACCGCGCCGCTGAAGCTGAACTCCGTGCACACCTCGTCGGCGGCCGGCGAGCGCGACACGCTCGAGGTCGGTGTCTACGTCGATGGCGAACGCCGCACCCTGACCGGTACCGGCGACGGTCCGATCGACGCCTTCGTGAACGCACTGTCGACCGTCGGATATGACGTTCGCGTGCTGGACTACGCCGAACACGCCATGACGGCCGGCGCCGATGCGCGGGCCGCGGCGTATCTCGAGTGTTCGGTGGCCGGGGATGTGTACTGGGGCGTCGGTGTCGATGCGAACATCGTCACGGCCTCACTCAAGGCGGTCGTCAGCGCCGTCAACCGCGCTGCCGCAGCCTGATCCGTCCGGTGATCATCGACCGCTGGCAGGGCCGCCGATAGCCGGTGCAGCGGTCGGTGATCACCGGTGGAATGCTGACGTGGGCTGTCAGGGTTTGCTGGCACTGTTGACGCATGACTGCCACATCGAAACAACTGTCCGGCCGGGTCGCGCTCGTCGCGGGCGGGACCCGCGGTGCCGGCCGTGGAATCGCGGTCGAGCTGGGGGCCGCCGGCGCGACCGTGTACGTCACCGGGCGGAGCACACGTGCACAGCGTTCGGAGATGGACCGTCCAGAGACCATCGAGGAGACCGCTGAGCTGGTCACGGCGGCGGGCGGGCGGGGCATCGCCGTACAGGTCGACCATCTCGAGCGGGACCAGGTCCGGTCCTTGGTGGAGCGTATCGAGTCCGAGCAGAACCGGCTTGACGTGCTGGTCAACGACATCTGGGGCGGGGAGCTGCTGTTCAGCTGGGAGGACAAACTCTGGGAGCACTCGCTCGACGACGGCCTGCGGATCCTACGGCTGGCAGTGGACACGCACATCATCACCAGTCACTATGCGTTGCCGTTGCTGGTCAAGCGGCCGGGCGGGCTGGTGGTGGAGATCACCGACGGCACTCTCGAGTACAACTCGGCCAACTACCGCGTCTCCTTCTTCTACGACCTGGCCAAGGTCTCGGTCAATCGGATGGCGTTCGCGCAGTCCAAGGAGCTGGCGGGGTACGGGTGCACGGCGGTGTCCCTGACGCCGGGCTGGTTGCGATCGGAGCTCATGCTCGAGCATTTCGGCGTCACCGAGGCGAACTGGCGCGACGCGGTGGAGAAGGTCCCACATTTCGCCATCTCCGAGACGCCGGCATACGTGGGACGAGCGGTGGCCGCGCTCGCGGCCGACCCTGAGGTGCACCGGTGGAACGGTGACTCCCTCTCCAGCGGACAACTTGCCCAGGCGTACGGCTTCACCGATGTGGATGGCAGCCGTCCGGACGCGTGGCGCTATCTGGTGGTGGTGCAGGACGCCGGCAAGCCCGCCGACGTCACCGGTTACCGCTGATCTCTGCGGCTACCGGCGACGTCACGGTCACGTGCCGTCCGTGACGTCAGCGGCCGTCGGTGACGTCAGTGGCCGAACGTGCCGTTCAGTAGCCGACCTGTGTGTCGACGACGTTGCGCAGGGGGCGGCCGTCGGTGAAACGTGCCAGGTTGTCGACGAAGATATCGAGGCCTCTCTGGCGTGTCGCCGCCGTCGTCGCGCCGTTGTGCGGAGTGATGATCACGTGAGGCAGGTCCCAGAACGGGCTGTCCGGGGGCAACGGTTCGTTCCCGTGTGCGTCCAGGCCGGCCCCGGCGATCCACCCCTCGCGCAGCGCCGTCAGCAGGGCGTCGTCGTCGACGATGCCGCCGCGTGAGAAGCAGACGAAGCACGACGTCTCCGACATCGCGGCGAACTCGGCCTCGCCGAACATACCTGCCGTGTCAGGGGTGTACGGTGCCGTGACCACCACGAAATCGGATTCGTTCAGAACGTCGTGCAGGCGATCCGGGGGATAGATGCGGTCGACGCCAGGCACCGGCAGATGCGCGCGGCGCCTGACGCCGAGCACGCGCATGTGGAACGCCGCGGCTTTGGCGGCCAGATCGCTGCCGGAGTGACCGAGGCCGATGATGCCGCACGTCAAGCCGTTCAGCTCGCCGTGCTCGAACCGGTCCCACCGGTGTTCGGCTTGGGCGCGCAGCCACCGCGGCGCGTCTCGGTTGAGCATCAGCATGAGCAGCATGGCATGCTCAGCCAGGGGTATCGCACCGTTGCCCGCGGACGAGGTCAGCGTGACGGAGGTGGCCGACAGGGCGTCGGTCAGTTCGTGATCGACACCGGCCGCCCAGCTGTGCCGCCAGATCAGGTTCCGTGCCCGGGCCAGCAACTCGTCATCGAGGTCACCGGCGACGACGGTCGCTCGCTCCACCAGATCTGGCCGGTCGCGCGCCGACTGCACGAACTCGACAGGCGCATCGCCTGCGGCGCCGCGGATCCGCTCCCGTTCCGCCTCACCGTGCCGGCCGGCCACCAGGACGAGCCCGCGGCGGTCATCGGCTTCCGGCCTCCGCTCACCGTTCTTGATCTGGCCCGGAGAGAACGATGACCTCGAATAGCCCGAAGGCAGGGATATCGACGACGAGCTCGTCGCCCGCACCGCTGCCGCCATCGGCGAGGTCGACGGGGTTCACGGTGCAGGGGCGATCGGCGACGAGGGCGTGAGCGGTGGCGCCGGGCTCGGTTGCCTTGACGCGGAGCCGACCACCGTCGACGGGGATCGGCGGCCCGACGGTGTTCCTCCGGACACCGCTGAGGTTGATCAGGTGGACGACGAGGCGCCCTGCTGAGCGGTGCACCACCATCTCGACGTGCTCGGGAAGGTCCGCCTGCGCATCGTCGGAGCCGTCGAGCAGCTCGCCCGCGAGATCGACGACGGTGTCCCGCACCGTGGTCAGCCCGAGGTCACGGTACGTGCGGCCGATCGTCCACGGCACCACGGCGGCCCGGCCGCGGCCGTGGTTCGCGAGCGCGTACCCCGGGTGGGGGAGGGACGGGTGACCGTGACACTTCTCAGGAGGTCCGTATGGTGCCTGGCCGAGCAACGTGAGCCGGGTCCGTGCGTCGTCGTCCCACGCCAGATAGTGGTATGCCCCGTGGACGGGCAGAACGGGAGCCGCATACGCGGCGGGTATGCCGTCGTCGGGGGCCCGATGCCCGGCCGGCGTCGGAAGGCTCTCGTCGGGGCCGGCCTGCGTCGGCTCGGGGCCGGCCTGCGCCGGCTCGGGGGCGACGTACACGCCGAAGAGCCGTTCGGGCCCGGCGTGGACGGCTTCGCGGCGGGTGGCGGGCAGGCAGCCGAGCTGGACGGCGTCGTCGGTGATGGCGGACGATCCGGTACACAGCACGGCGCCGCCGCGTTCGACGAACGCGTCCAGAGTGGCGACCGTGTCCACCGGCAGCGACCCGAGGTCAGGGAGGATCAGTAGCGCGTATCGGTCTAGGCCACCGCTTCCGGCGATATCGTCGATGTGCCGTCGAGCGATCACATCGAACGGTAGGTGACGTTCCTGCAGGGCCGAATACAGCCCGTGGTACTCGGCCGTGGCCTCGGCATACCGGTCGGGGTCCTGGTGCTGTCGATCCGGCTGCACCAGGGCGGTGCGAGCGGCGGGCGTCAGGTCGGCGTAGATCTCGTCCCAGCGGCGGTGGAAGCGAGTGATCTCGCCCGCGATGTCCAGGCACGGGTACGGAATGTCGCCAGGCACGCCCATGATGTAGGTGGAGGGGTTCGCGCCCCGGGAGATCGCCTGGACCAGGTACTGGGCGAAATGATCGGGTTCTTCGCCGGCCATCCGGTACGGCATGTCGATGAAGGCGACGGCGTTGACCAGCACCGGGACCTCGGGCCGGTGCGAACGGAACGCGCTGACCGCCTCGGCGGTCGCATGCGGCCAGAGCTGCCGGCCGATCGCGTTGTTCGCTTCGTGGAACATGATGTCCGCGGATTGCCCGAGGATGAGGCCCGCGTCGGGCCGGCGGCCGGCTATGTGTTCGCGGATGCGGCCGGTGAGGGTGTCGATGGTCTCGGCGACGAACCGCCGCCACAGGTCGTACGACGCTGCGTCCGGCCCGGTGGGCAGGGCGGCACCTGCACCGAACTGGGCGAACGCGCGTGCGCAGGACGAGCAGTGGCAGGGCCCGTGGTAGGTGCGGCTGTAGTCCACTTCGTTGAAGCCGAACCAGTTGAAGAAGAAGCCGTCCACGGGGTAGCGATCGATGACCTCGTCCAGGATCTCGAAGGTGCGGCTCTGGTAGTACTCCCCGCTGGGGCAGACGCTCACCAGGCCGTTGTAGTGCTGCAGGTGCCCGGTCGCCGAGGTGAAGCACCATTCCGGATGCTCGGCGGCGATGCGCTGGGTGACCTTGGAGAAATCCATCCGGGCCAGCAGCCGTACGCCGCGTGCGTGCGCGGCTGCGACGGCATCGCCGACCAGGTCGCCGCTGGGCCGCTGGGCCAGGTAGGGGTTGCGGGTCTGGAAACCCAGGTCGGTCGGGTAGAAGGAGAGGATCCCTCCGGCGTTCAGCAGCCACGTGTCGGCGCCGTGCGCCTCGACCGTGTCGAGGACGGTTTCGACGTCGAGCCCGGCGTCGATCTCGCGGAGGTTGGTCTGGAACATGCGGAACGGCCGGTGCCACCAGGGGCGTTGAGCGGGAGCGGCCGGTTGCGGGGTCTGGGGCGACGTGATTCGCACGGTCTGTCCGCACCTCGGTGGGTTGGAGCGACGGGTCGGGACGATCGGCGGGTTGGGGGACCAGGTCGAGCCTTCATATTGGTCAAACCACCTTGCCAATTTGCGAGCATAGAGCCGGGCGTCGAGCCGTGTCAATGTCGGCGACGCGCACAGGCGCGGTGCGGCGGGGCGATCGCGTTGAACGGCGTAGCGCCTGGTGTCCTGGTCGCAAACAGGGCGAATGGTCAGGGTATGGTGGAGCCGCGCGCCAATGCCGTACGGGCCAGGAGAGCGAGGGAGGATCGCATCAGGTGGTTCAACCAGATGCTGCCGCATTCCGCGCCGTCGAGCGGTCCAAGGTCTACACCTCCGTCGTCGACCAGATCCTGGCGAGCATCAGGTCGGGGCGGTTCCCGCCGGGTAGTTCCTTGCCTGCGGAGCGTGTCCTCGCAGGTCAGCTGCACGTCAGCCGTGGGTCGCTGCGGGAGGCCATCCGCGTTCTCGAGCATGCGGGGGTGCTGGACGTCCGGACTGGCAGCGGCACCTACGTCACCGAGCACAGCGGATCCAGCGCCACCATGTTGCGTGCCCAGGCCGCCGTCATCGGGGAGCACAGCCCGCTCGATCTGATCGTGGCGCGGGCGGCGATCGAGCCGGTCTGCGCGGAACACGCGGCGACCTCGCGCCACCCGAGCGACCTGGAGGCGATCGAGGAGACCGTCGAAGAGCAGGCTCGGCTGACCGCCGCCAGGGAGGACGCCGCCGAGCCGGACCGGGCGTTTCATCTTGCCGTAGCCGAAGCGTCGCACAACAGCGTGCTGCTCGCGCAGCAGCGGATGCTCCTCGACCTGACGCAAGAGCAGATGTGGAGCGAACTCAAGCACCGCTCACGCAGCCGGGAACACGCCGCGGAGCAGTACCTGGACCATCATCGACTGGTGCTGCGGGCGATCCGGCAGGGCGATGCGCGCCGCGCTCACCAGATGATGGCGATGCACATGAGCGCCATCGAGACCGCCCTGATCGCCGAGGTCGAGGCAGCCGACCCCTCCCATGATCATGAACAGTAACCGTTCACATAGCACGGTTACTGTTCATGATCATGGGGAGGTGGGGGTGAGTGGGGAAAGGTTGACGTGGGCCGATCCAGGCCTCTAGCCTCGCTGTTGGCCAAGCGGTTGGACCAATTTCGCTCCAGGAGTCTCATGGATACGTCGCGCTACGCCGTCAACTGCTCGATCCTGCTGGCGGATCGCCCCATTCCGGATCGTCTCGCCGCCGTCAAGAGGGCCGGTATCGAGGCCGTCGAGTTCTGGTGGCCGTTCGCCACGGCCATGCCGGACGATGCCGAGGTGGATTCGTTCATCGCGGCCGTACGGGCGTCGGGCCTGCGGCTCGTCGGGCTGAACCTGTTCGCCGGGGACATGCCCGCCGGTGACCGTGGCATAGCGTCCTGGCCCGGGCGTGAGAAGGAGTTGCTGGCCAGCGCACGGATCGCGGCTCGTATCGGCGACGAGCTCGGTTGCCCGGCGTTCAACACCCTCTACGGGAACCGGCTCGACGGGGTTCGGACCGACGAGCAGGACGCGCTGGCCGAGCGCAACCTGCGCGAGGTCGCCGACGTGCTGGCCGAGATCGGCGGCACGGTACTGGTCGAGCCGGTCAGCGGGGCCGACGCTTATCCGCTGAAGAGCGCGGACGACGCCGTCGCGGTCATCGAACGGGTCGGCGGTGCGGGCGCGGGGCCGTCGAACCTGGGTCTGCTGCTGGATGTCTACCACCTTTCCGTCAACGGCGACGACGTGCCGGCGGCCATCGAACGGCACCGCTCCCGCATCGCCCATGTGCAGATCGCCGACGCGCCGGGCCGAGGCTTCCCCGGGAGTGGCGACCTGCCTCTGCGCACCTGGATCGATGACATCACCGCCGGTGGGTACGGCGGCTGGATCGCGCTGGAGTACTCCAGCGACGACGCTGACCCGCTGGGCTGGCTCGCACACGGAAACGACGACGGAAGGAACCTGCGATGACCACGATCGGATTCATCGGACTGGGCGTGATGGGCGCGCCGATGGCGGCCAATCTGGTGAAAGCCGGTTACGAGGTCACCGGCTACAACCGGAGTCCGGCCAAGGTGGAGGCGTTCCGGGCGGCCGGCGGCCGCGGTGCCGCGTCGGTGGCCGAGGCGGTGGACGGTGCCGAGGTGGTCATCACGATTCTTCCGGACTCGCCGGACGTCGAGCAGGTGGTGCTCGGCGAGGACGGAGTCCTGGCGCATCTGGCCACGGGCGCGGTGCTGATCGATATGAGCACCATCCGGCCTGACGTGGCCCGCGACGTCGCCGCCGCAGGGTCCGCGCGTGGGATCCGCGTGCTCGACGCCCCGGTTAGCGGCGGCGAGCAAGGCGCGATCGACGCGACGCTGTCCATCATGGTCGGCGGCGCCGACGACGCGTTCCGTGCGGCCAAGCCGGTACTCGACGCGATGGGCTCCACCGTGGTGCACGTCGGGCCGGCCGGTGCGGGACAGACGGTGAAAGCATCGAATCAGCTGATCGTCGCGGGTGTGCTCGAGCTGGTGTCGGAGGCGCTCGTGTTTCTGGACGCGCACGGCGTGGACCGCCAGCGCGCGGTAGAGGTCCTGGCGGGTGGACTGGCCGGGAACGCCATCCTGGACCGGAAGGCCGCGGGCATGCTCGAACGCCGCTTCGACCCCGGGTTCCGGGTAGACCTGCACCACAAGGACCTGGGTATCGTCACCGCCGCGGCTCGGGAGGCCGGCGTCGCGATCCCGCTCGGTGCACACGTGGCCGGGTTGATGGCGTCGCTGCGTGCGCAGGGGCACGGTTCGCTCGACCACTCGGCCTTGCTGCTGCAGGTGGAGCAGCTGTCCGGGCGGGCGGGCGCGGACGACACCTGACGTCCACGAGTGTGGCTGAGCGGCGGGGTGTCCCGCCGCTCATACTGAATGAACGTCCGGCGACCGGTCGCCCTGGGCCGGTCGCCGGAAGACCGGTCCCCGGGGCCGATCGCAGGCCGATCGCTCGGTCCGTTCGTCTCTCGCCGCGGTACGGCCGGCGCTGCGGTGACGAAATCGGCAGGACGTGACCACATATGCCCTCGTCGGGTACCTGTGCCTCGTGCGCACGTGCGCGGCCGCGACCTGCGGATCAGGGTCTCCGGCCAGGTGCGGTCACTCGCAGCGGAGCCGTCGTCACGGTGGCTGCTCTCGCCGCCACCGTGGGCTCGTCCGTCGTCGCCGTATGGCGACTCCTCTCGTCCGTGCGGCTCTTGTCGTCGGTGTGTGAAGACTCCTCTCGTGGTCACGTGGCGATCGCTGTCAACTCCCCAATCTGGGCGCCATGCTCTGGTGATCTCCTGTAAGTCTTGAAATCTTGTCAGACAATATGTCTATACTCTCCGCACAGTGTGAGCGGCCGCTCCGCGACCCGACGCCCCGGCTTGGGACTGTGCCGGTGGCCCCGAACAAGGGAGAGCAGATGGCGCTGGATGTGACGGCGGGCGAGATCTCGGCGAGCGGTGCGGTGTTGAGGACGCCGGACTGGCACCTCACGGCCACCCGTTGGACCCAGCTCACGCTGGTGGAGAACGACCCCGTCAACTTCGATCCCGAGTTCTGGATCGAGGTGATGCGTAGGACGCGGTCGAATGCGGCGTGTATCAGCGCGGGCGGCTATATCGCCTTCTATCCGACGAAGATCCCGTATCACTACCGCAGCGCCTATCTCGGTGATACCGACCCGTTCGGCGCGCTGGTCGAAGGGGCTCGCCGGCTCGGCATGCATGTCATGGCGCGTGTCGATCCGCATGCCGTCCATGCCGACGCGGCCGCCGCGCACCCCGAGTGGCTGGCGCTCACCGCCGACGGGACGCCGATCGAACACTGGGGTTATCCGGACATCTGGCTGACGTGTCCGTTCGGGCCGTACAACCGGGAGTTCATCACCGAAGTGGCTCGCGAGATCGTCAGTACCTACGACGTCGACGCCATCTTCGCCAACCGATGGCAAGGGCACGGGATCTCGTACAGTGAGGCGGCACGCCGGAGCTTCCGGGACGAGACCGGTTTCAGTCTTCCCGAGGGTGAGCACGACGGCCGAGACCCGGCCTGGCGTGCCTATGCCGACTGGCGCCGCCGCAAGCTGAGCGAGCTGGTGGGCATCTGGGACAACGCCGTCAAGGACATCCGGCCGCACGCCCGGTTCATCCCGAACCTCGGTGGTGTCACCGCCCGGGACCTCGACCGGGAACTGGTGGAGAAGCACTACCCGATCTTCTTCATCGACAAGCAGGGCCGGTCCGGCGTGGAGGTGCCCTGGTCGGCGGGGCGGAACGGGAAGCGCAGCCGGGCGATGTTCCGCGACCGGCCGGTCGGTCTGATCACCTCCGTGGGGCCGGAGCATCACCAGCATCGGTGGAAGGACTCGGTGACGTCGGGTGCGGAGGTCTCGACATGGATCGTCGACGGCTTCGCGCATGGCGCCTTTCCCTGGTTCACCAAGTTCAACGGCACCGTGTCGGATCCGCGCTGGGTGCAGCCCGTCGCGGACGCGTTCCGGCTGCACGCCCAACTGGAGCCACACCTGTCGTCGATGCGGATCACGGCCGACGTCGCACTGTTCGAGCCCACGACGTCGACCGGGCCGTCGAGTGGTTCAAGCGGGCCGTATGCGCACGAGAACGGCTTCTACCATGCGTTGGTCGAGGCGAGGATCCCGTTCGAGTTGGTGTCCGATCAGAACCTGACGGATGAGGAGCTCGCGCGGTTCCGCGTGCTCGTGCTGGCCAACGCGGAGCGTCTCACGGATGAGCAATGCTCGACCATCAGGGAGTTCGTCCGCGCCGGGGGAGGCCTGGTGGCGGCCCACCACTCGTCGCTCGGCGATGATCTCGGGGCCCGTCGCTCCAACTTCGGGCTCGCCGACGTCTTCGGTGTCGACCTGGAACGCCCGGCGCGTGGCCCGGTGAAGAACAACTACATCGCGATCACGGCCGACCATCCGATCAGCGACGGGTATGGCGGGGCGTCACGGATCATCGGTGGCACCGAGCTGATCCACGTCGAGGAGCGGCCCGGCACTGTCGTCCCGTTCAGGTTCGTGCCGGACTTCCCGGATCTGCCGATGGAGGAAGTGTACGCGCGGGCGGAACCGTCGCTGCCGGCCGTCGTCGCGCACGAGCCGCCCGGCGGTGGCGGTCGGTCGGTCTATCTGCCGTTCAACGTCGGATCGCTGTTCTGGGAGGAACTGCAGCCGGATCACGGCCGGCTGATCGCGAACGCCGTGCGCTGGGCGTCGGCCGCGCCGGACCGGGTCAGGGTCGACGGTCCCGGCCTGATCGACGTCGCCGTCTGGGAAGGGGCGGGAGAGCTGGCGGTCGTCGCGGTGAACCTGACCAACCCGATGGCGATGAAGGGGCCGATTCGGGAGATCGTCTCGGTCGGCCCGATCCAGGTGGCGGTGCGATTGCCCGTCGGCGTGAGCGGTGCCGACGCGCGATTGCTCGTCGCCGACACAGGGGCCGAGGTCGAGATCGCGGCCGCCGAGGGCGGACAGGAGGGCGCGGACGGTGGCGGCCTGGTTGCCACGGTAACGATGCCGAGCGTCGAGCTGCTGGAGGTTGCGCGGCTCTCGTGGCGGCGGGCATAGGGTGCCACCGAAGGTCAACTTGTCAAACAAGTATTCACGAACTATTGACTTACAAGTTAGCGCAGTGAAACACTGGCGAGCACGTCATACGTGGTCGCGGCCCACGCCGATAACGGCGGCGAACTCAAACAACCACCAACGAGGGAGTTGTGATGAGCACCATGGATCGACGCACGTTCCTCAAGACCACGGGCGCAGGCGCCTTGGGTGCCACGGCGTTGCTGTCAGCATGTGGAAGCGACGACGGCTCGGCGCCGGGTGGGCCGACGTCCGTCCGTTACGCGTGGTGGGGCAACAACATCCGGCAGCAGAACTACACCACGGCGCTGGAGCTGTTTCAGGAAGAGCATCCCGACATCACCATTGAGACCGAGTTCGCCGAGTACACCGCTTTCCAGGAGCGTATGACCACGCAGATGGCCGCACGGGACGTGCCGGACATCTTCTGGATCGCGTCCGCCCAGGTGATGACCTACGAGAAGAACGGGCTCTACCGCTCGCTGGAAGGGCTCGACGCCCTCGACCTGTCCGACTTCAGTGACCAGGACATCGAGTTCTTCAAGCTCAACGGCGAACTC
Organism: Phytoactinopolyspora halotolerans; assembly: GCF_010550675.1. Classification (GTDB taxonomy): domain Bacteria; phylum Actinomycetota; class Actinomycetes; order Jiangellales; family Jiangellaceae; genus Phytoactinopolyspora; species Phytoactinopolyspora halotolerans. The sequence goes on from NZ_JAAGOA010000004.1 coordinate 101,516, forward strand.
AACACGATGCCGCACGGCTCGTTCGTTCCGGTCGTCCGGTACAACCAGACCTACCTGGAGGAGGACGGGTACGAGCTGCCCGGCGACGCGGATTGGACCTGGGAGAATCTGGCGGACTTCCTGATCGATTACAACGACAACAACCCGAATGGACGTCGAGGCCTCCCGTACGACGCCGATCACGACATCAGCTTCGAGGCCTGGTTGCGCCAGCACGGGCAGCAGCTGTGGACCGAGGACGGCGAGATGGGTTTCGACGCGGAGGCACTGGCCGGCTGGTTCGAGTGGTGGGAGCGGCTGCGTACGGCGGGTGCCGCGCTGTCCATTAGCGAACAGGACGGGATCGGCCCGGACTGGGCGGAGGTCGGCGAGCGGGTTCTGGTGAAGTTCGGCAGCTCCAACCACATCATCGACGAGGCTCAGGTCTTTCCCGACTCCACGTTCAAGCTGCGGCCCGCGCCGGCCATCCCGGACGCAGCGGCCGGGCACAAGTTCATCTACTACCCGCGGCTGGCCGTCTATCAGGGGATCGACGACGCGCAAGCGCAGGCGGCGGCCAGCGTCGTCAGCTTCAACATCAACAGCGTCGACTTCCTCAAGACGGTCGGCCTCACCATGGGCGCGCCGCCGAACCCACGGCTGCTCCAGGAAGCCTACGAGTTCGCCAGTGACGACGAGCAGGAGATGCTCGCCGTCGTGGAATCGGAGACCGACGCCGAGCGGAGCCCGCGGTACGAGGCACCGGCCGGCACGAGCACCTGGCGCACCGTGATGTCCAGGGCAGCTGAGGAGATCGCGCTGGAGCGCAGCGGGATCGCGGAGGCGTCCGAGGCGATGATCGCGGAGATCCAGGCCGGCATCGACCAGGAGAAATGAGGCCGGGGAAGATGGCACGCCGGATACGTCACGGCGCGGGGGTGCGCGACGCCTCCGCGCCGGCCAGCGCCGCATCGGACCCGGACGACGCGGCGTCGTCGGGCAATCCGACGGCGGAGTCGTCGGGCACTCGGGCCGCGGCGTCGGGTTCGGGCCGGAAATTCCACCTCCGCCGGCAGGGGCGGGCCGCGCACGTCTTCCTGCTCCCGTGGCTGCTCGGATTCGGCCTCGTGACGTCGGTGCCGCTGTTCGCCTCGCTCTATCTCGCGTTCACCGACTACAACGTGCTGAGCAGCCCGCGGTTCACCGGGCTGTCGAACTTCGAGCGGATGCTCTCCGACGACCGCTTCTGGGCGGCGGTCTCGGTGACGGCGCGGTACGTCTTCATCTCGGTGCCCCTGCAGCTTGGATTCGCACTGCTGCTGGCGCTCATCCTGGACCGTGGGCTGCGCGGGCTGGCGTTCTACCGGGGCGCGTTCTATCTGCCGTCGCTGCTGGGTAGCAGTGTCGCGGTGGCGATCCTGTGGCGGGAGATCTTCGGCCACGACGGGCTGGTCAACGATGCCCTGGCCTGGTTCGGCATCGAGGGGCAGAGCTGGCTGCAGAATCCGTCCACCGCACTGTCCACCCTGATGGTGCTGAACGTCTGGACGTTCGGATCACCTATGGTCATCTTCCTGGCCGGGCTGCGGCAGATCCCGGAGGACCTGTACGAGGCGGCACGGGTGGACGGCGCGTCGAAGATCCGTCAGTTCACTCACGTCACGATCCCGCTGCTGACGCCGATCATCTTCTTCAACCTCATCCTGCAGACGATCGGATCGTTCCAGGCATTCACCCAGGCGCACATCATCAGCGGCGGAACCGGCGGTCCGGTCGACTCGACGCTGTTCTACACGCTGTACCTGTACCAACAGGGTTTCAACTCGTTCAACATGGGCTACGCGTCCGCTCTGGCGTGGGTGCTGATGCTGGCGATCGCCGTCGTCACCGCTATCCACTTCTTCCTGTCCAAGTACTGGGTCTTCTACGGAGACGACTGATGGCCACCATGCTCGCCGAAAGCCGTGCACGCCGCGCAAGCCGCCCACCGTCGTCGTCGCACGTGGTGCGCCGTCGGCGGAACGCCGTGTTCAAACATGCCGGCTTGTGGGTGTTCATGATCGCGATGATCTATCCGCTGATCTGGATGGGCGTGAGCTCGTTCAAGCCGGGGAACCTGGTGCTGTCCGAGCCCGGCCTGATTCCCAGCGAGGTCACGCTCGAGAACTTCACCGAGGGCTGGAACGTGCTGAACCGGCCGTTCTCGGTCTTCTTCGTCAACTCGCTGATCGTGACGGTCGGCTCCATCGTCGGAAATCTCTTCTCCTGCTCCCTCGCCGCCTATGCGCTGGCCCGGCTGCAATTCAAGGCGCGGAAGGTCTACTTCGCGATCACCCTGGCGTCGGTGATGCTGCCGATGCACGTGTTGGTCATCCCGCAGTACATCTTCTTCTCCGAGCTGGGCTGGGTGAACACGTACTTCCCGCTGCTCATCCCGAAGTTCCTGGCCACGGATGCGTTCTTCGTCTTCCTGATGGTGCAGTTCATCCGGACGATCCCCCGTGACCTGGACCGGGCCGCGTGGATCGACGGCGCCGGGCCGTTTCTCACCTTCTGGCACGTGATCCTGCCGCTCATGCGGCCGGCGCTGGTCACCACGACGATCTTCACGTTCATCTGGACCTGGAACGACTTCTTCACGCCGCTGATCTACCTGACGTCGGTGGACATGTACACGGTCCCGGTCGCGCTGAGCTCGATGGTGGACTCGGAGACGCAGAGCGGGATCGGGATGCTGTTCGCGATGTCCCTGCTGTCGCTGATCCCGGTGATGCTCTTCTTCGTCTTCGCCCAGCGCTACCTCATCCGCGGCATCGCCACCACCGGCCTCAAGTAGCCCGGCCCTAAATGATCATGTGAAGTAGGTTTCTTCGTGCCCCAACAGGTCTGCAGCCATGGTAGAGCGCGAGAAAACCTACTTCACATGATCATTTAGGAGTTTCGGAGGACTTGGCTTCGAGGCGGGCCAGGAGACGGTTCTGGGCTTGCTCGAGATGGTGGCCGATACGTTCGCGCGCCTGTTCCGGGTCTCCGGCCTCGATGCTCTCCAGGATCGCCGCGTGCTCCTCGGCCACGGTATTCGGGCTCGTCGTGCGGTGCGCCTGGAACTGGCCCATCGTCAGGTGCACTTCGCCCATGATGAGCTCGTGCATGCGGCTCAGCCTGCGGCTGCCGATGCCGGCCACCAGCGCCGAGTGGAACGCGATGTCCGCCTCGACCTGGTTCTCGAACACCTTGTCCCGGGCGGCGGTCTCCACCGCGGCCTGAGCCTGTGCGGCGTCGGCCGGAATGGACTTGTTCTCGGCCAGCACGGAGACGGCCGCGCTCTCTACGGTGCGCCGACTGAAGAACAGGTCTCTGATCTCATCCTGGTCCAGCTCCGGCACCACCGCCGTCTTATGTGCGGAGCGGCGGAGCAAACCGAGTGCCGTGAGCCGCTCCAGGCACGCCTTGGCGGTAGGCCTGGCGACGTTGTACTCGTTGGCGATCCGCTGCTCGGTGAGCTTCTCGCCGGCCGGAATCTCCCCGTTGATGATCCGCTTGCGCAACGACTCGTACAACGCATCGGTGAGGGACGACGGTGCGAGTGTGAAGCTGCCCTGTTGACTCACGCGTTCAATGGTGCCACAGGTGCGACATAGACACATAAACTTGTGTGACACGCTAACCGGTGATGCAGTATGGCGACGGCGTTGACCGTCGCGCGCCGTCGGTGAGTCGACGCGAAATCTCTCCGGTGGCGATGTCATGTCAATGTCGCCCTCGCATCTCGAGTGCGACGCACGCGCCGGCTATCGCGGTCACGATCCCCGCGACTTGAGTCAGGTCCTGGTCTCATCCATGAAGATCGCTCCGATGATCGCCGGCAATGCCGGTGTCAGCGGGCTTGTCAGCGCGTTATCAATCAGCTGTCAACGCGGCCGGAGACGGTGGTGGCTACCGAATACGAAGGGAGTCACACCCATGACTGAAGCGATCGCCGTGCGCGGATTGCGCAAGTCCTTCGGCGACAAGGTCGTGCTCGACGGGATCGACCTGACGGTGGCCGAGGGGACGATCTTCTCGTTGCTCGGACCGAACGGTGCCGGGAAGACCACCGCGGTACAGATCCTCTCCACATTGATCACCGCCGACGGCGGAGACATCCGAGTAGAAGGGCACGACCGGGTGCGCGACCCCGAGGCGGTGCGCCGAGCGATCGGCGTCACGGGTCAGTTCTCCGCCGTGGACCGCTTGCTCACCGGCGAGGAGAACCTGATCCTGATGGCGGACCTGCGCCATCTGGGGCGTCGCGAGGGGCGCCGGCGCGCCGCCGAGCTGCTCGAGCAGTTCGACCTGGCCGACGCGGGCACGAAGATCGCCGGCACCTACTCGGGCGGCATGCGACGTCGGCTCGACCTGGCGATGACGCTCGTCGGTGATCCGCGCATCATCTTCCTCGACGAGCCCACCACCGGACTCGACCCGCGCAGCCGTCGCGCCATGTGGGAGATCATCCGTCAGCTCGTTGCCGGCGGCGTCACCGTCTTTCTCACCACCCAGTACCTGGAGGAGGCCGACGAACTCGCCGACCGGATCGCGGTGCTCGACAACGGCGGGATCGTCGCGGAGGGCACGCCGGCCGAACTCAAGCGGCTCGTCCCGGGCGGCCATATCCGCGTGCAGTTCACCGATCCGGAACAGCTCGATATCGCCGCGAAGATCTTCGCCGAAAGCGCCCGCGACGACGAGGCGCTGGCCCTGCAGATCCCCAGCGACGGTGACGTCGCATCGCTGAAGGCCATGCTCGACCGCCTCGAACGCGAATCGATCGAGACCGCGGAGCTGTCCATTCACACGCCCGACCTCGACGACGTCTTCCTCAACCTGACCGGCCGTCCTCGTACCGAAACGGAGAACTGATCATGAGCGCTGTCAGCCTCGCTCTCACCGACTCGGCCACCATGCTGCGCCGCCGGCTGCGGCATTTCATCCGCTACCCATCGATGTCGGTGCAGCTGGTCGGGATGCCCATCATCTTCCTGCTGCTGTTCGTCTACGTGTTCGGCGGCACCCTCGGTGAGGGGCTCACCGGCGTCTCCGGTGGCAGGGACGCGTACCTCGACTACGTCACGCCCGGGATCATCCTGATGAGTGTGGCCGCGACCGCACAGGGCACCGCGATCTCCGCGGCGATGGACATGACCGAGGGCATCATCGCCCGGTTCCGCACCATGGCGATCTCCCGGGCGTCGGTCCTGACCGGGCATGTGCTCGCCGCGATGATCCAAACCCTGCTGAGCGTGGCCGTCGTCGTCGGCGTCGCCGTGCTCCTCGGCTTCCGGCCGAGCGCGAGCGTGGTCGAATGGCTGGCGGTGGCCGGCGTCGTCGCGATGGTCGCCTTCGCGCTGACCTGGCTGACCGTGGCCCTCGGCCTGGTGAGCGACACGGTGGAGGCCGCGAGCAACATGCCCTTGCCGCTGATCTTCCTGCCCTTCCTCGGCAGCGGGTTCGTGCCCACCGAGTCGATGCCGGCCGGCCTGCGCTGGTTTGCCGAGTACCAGCCGTTCACCCCGATCATCGAGACGCTGCGCGGACTCTTGACGGGGACGCATATCGGCAACGACGCCGCCATCTCCGCCGCCTGGTGCGCCGGCATCGCCCTGCTCGGTTACCTCTGGGCCAAGAAGCTCTACAACCGCGACCCCTCCCGTTGACGCAACCGCAAGACGCACCCGAACGGGATAGGGCATCCGCCCCGAGCGTGAGGGGAGCGAAGTTACAGAAGAGCGAGGAAGAGAGACAACCCCGGCCAGGGTAGGCACGGGCGTCGGCCTGTGAGGAGCTCCGCGACGATCTGGCCGCGGGCGGGGCCGGGGTTGTCTCTCTTCCTCGCGGACGCAAGCCCTCACGCGTCGAGGATGGGCGCGGCCAGGTCGCGGACGGTCGCAAGAGTGACCTCATGGCCCCGCCGCGCCGCCTCGGCATATCCCTCGTCCCCGAGGGCGGCGCGGGCCCGTCCCTCGATCCGTGCGGCGTCGGGGGCGAACCGATCAGGCGCACCACGGATCGCGTCGGCTGCCGCCAGCATCGCGGCGGCCTCTGACGGGGACTCCATCCGCAACGCCTGGTCCGCGATGCCGACCAGCACCTGGCCCACGGTCGGTGCGTGCGTGGACTGCACCGCGAGGGCGAGTGCCTCGCTACGGCGGGCGCGCGCAGTCTCGTGTTCTCCTTCGGCGGCGTCGAGGTGGGCGGTCAGATCGAGAATCATCGCCTGGAACACCGCATGGACGTCGAAGTCACGCAACGCTGCCTCGGTCTCGGCGAGCAGTTTCCGCGCTGTGGCTACGTCCCCTTTCCATCGAGCCAGCTCGGCCTTGGCGAGCGCCAGCCCGGCGAGTCCGTCCGGCCAGGTGATCTGCCGCGCTTCCCGATCGGCCTCGGCCTCTGCCTCGGCACTGCCCCGAACGTCCCCGATCAGCCAGCGCAGCAGGATTTGCTTTCCGCGCATGAACAGCACATCTTCGACCATCCCCATCTCGATGACGACGTCGATGGCCTCCTCGTAATAGGCCAGGGCCGCGGCAAGATCACCGTTGAGGACGACCAGATCGGCCAGGGTGGTCAGGGCGAACGACAGTCCCCAACGTTCCCCGATGCTGCGGAACTCCGCTAACGCCATCTCGGCGTCGGTGGTCGCCCCGACCATGTCGTGTCCGAGGTTGTATTGCAGCCGGGCGCGGTTGAGCCGGGCCATCGCCCGCACCCATGGGTCGGTATCGGTGAGCAGGTCATCCACGATGTATTCCCCAGCGGGGGCTCCGTCGGCCGCAGCACGGGCCATCTCGCCCAGCGGCCGCAAGAACCGCAGCAACGGACTGCCGTCCTGCGCCGACAGGTCGAGATCCGCTACCTGGTCGAGCCATTTCTGTGCGGTGCGTTCATCGCCGATTCCCGCGGTGGAGAAGACCGCGGCGACCGCGCAGGCTCCCGCCCGCGCCGTGTCGGCGACCTCGCCCGGCAGCTCCAGCGCCGCCTCGGCCATCTCGAGCCCCTCCACCTTGCGCCCGCTGACCCACCAGTACCAGCCGGCCGCGGCGACGAGCCGCACGGCCCGCTGGGCGTCGCCGACAGCCACCGCTTCGCGCAGCGCGCTGGTGAGGTTGTCGTGTTCCGCTGCGAGGCGGTCACGCCAGGCCAGCTGTTCGGCGCGGCGTAGGTGCGGATCGACGGTCTCGGCGAGTTCGATGAAGTAGTCCGCGTGCGCACGGCGGATCCGCTCGCGCTCGCCGGCCCCGTCGAGCCGTTCCAGGCAGTATGTCCGGATCGTCTCCAGCATCCGATAGCGCGGTGCGTCGTCGGTGTCGTCGCTGACTAACAGTGACTTGTCGGTCAACGTGACGAGCAGCTCCACCACCCGATCTGCGTCGACGGCGTCTCCGGCACATACTCGCTCAGCCGACTCGATCGTCGCTCCGCCGGTGAACAGAGCGAGCCTGCGCAACAGCACCCGTTCTTCGTCCGACAGCAGCTCCCAGCTCCAGTCGACCACCGCCCGCAGCGTCCGGTGCTGCCGCGACGCCACCCGGCTGCCGGACGTGAGCAGCCGGAACCGGTCATCGAGCCGGTTCGCCAGCTGCTCCACGGTCATGGTGCGCAGCCGTGCCGCCGCGAGCTCGATGGCCAAAGGCATGCCGTCCAATGCCCGGCAGACGCGCACGACGGCCGCGGCGGTCTGCTCCGTCACCTCGAACCCGGGGCGTGCCGCGGCACCGCGATCGGCGAGCAGCCGGACGGCGGGATAGGACAGGGCCTCGGTGGCGGTCGCGTGCTCGGGCGGCAGCGAGAACGGCCGCACCGGCCATACGGACTCGCCGGCGATGCTGAGTGGCTCCCGGCTGGTGGCGAGGATGCGCAGGTGCGGGCACTGGCCCAGCAGTCTGTCCACCAGCGACGCCACCGCGTCGATCACATGCTCGCAGTTGTCCAGGACCAGCAAAGTGCGCCGGAGACGCAGCGCCGACGCAAGCCGGCCGACCGGCTCGTCGACCGACGTCCAGCCGGCGATCGCCTGATCGCGCAACCCTAGGGCGGTCAGGATCGCCTGCGGAACGTCGGCGCCGTCTCGGACGGAGGCCAGCTCCACCAGCCACGTGCCGTCAGGTATCCGGTCGGTCAGCGTGCGCGCCGACTCGATCGACAGCCTGGTCTTGCCGGCGCCGCCGGGCCCGGTCAGGGTAACCAGCCGATGCCGGTCCACGAGCCTGCCGACCTCCACCACGTCCTCGTCTCGGCCGATGAAACTGGTCAGGCCGGCTCGCAGGTTGGTCTGCGGCCCGGACGTCAGCGGCCCGGACGCCTCCGACGACGGCGCCCGGTCCACCGTCCATGCCGATGGCGGTACCGCCTCCGACGACGGAGTCCCCGGGGCGGCCGCCGACCGCGCCGGCCCGGACCCCAACTCGCCTCTGAGTATCGCCGTATGCAGCGTGGACAGTTCCGCCGAAGGATCCGTACCCAGCGTGTCCGCGAGTTCTTGACGTGCGCTTTCATACGCCTGCAACGCCTCCGCGGGCCGACCGGCGGCACACAGGGACCGCATCAGGGACGCCACCAACCGTTCCCGCAGCGGATGCTCAGCGACCACGGTCGTCAGTTCCGTGGTGAGCTCTGCACCGCGTCCCAGCCGCAGATCCGCTTCCACCCGGTCCTCGATCGCCGCGAGCCGCATCTCGGCGAGACGTGCCGCTGGGCCCCGGAAGTAGTCCTTCTCCGCGACGTCCGACAGCGCAGCGCCACGCCACAGATCCAGCGCCTCACGCAGCAGGTGGGCTGCCGTCTCGGGTTCGCCGGCGCGCGCGGCGGCCCGTCCGGCGGTGGTCATCCGCTCGAAGCGCACCACGTCCACCGCATCCGGCTCTATCGCCAGCCGGTACCCGGACGCGTGGACCTGGATCACGGAGTCCGGCAATACCCGGCGCAGTCTGGACACCAGCGCCTGGACCGCGTTCACCGCCCGCTCCGGCGGCTCGTCCGCCCAGATAGCCTCGACGAGTCGCGACGTGGAGATCACCCGACCGGGCTCCAGGGCAAGAGCGATCAGCAGCGTGCGCAGCCGCAGACCGCCCACCTGGACAGCGACGTCACCGTCGGCACGGACCTCGAGCGGGCCCAGCATTGCGATCTGCACGTCACCGATTGTGCCAAGAGGTCCGGGATACCGAGCCATGGCGCATCGGCGCCTGTGCGTCGTGGGCGAAGAAGAAAGCGCGCCGCATGCAACCCGGGAGACCATGTCTGCGTGTCTCGAGACGTGAACGCACGGTCAGCCGTCCCGCGGGACAACGTCGCCGCCCCGGGAGCAGAAGAGAGCTTCGAGAGCTGGGTGCGGGCCAGCAGCGCCCGCCTCAGACGACTCGCGTACCTGCTGACCGGGGACCTCGACCAGGCCGAAGACCTGCTGCAGTCGGCCTACGCCAAGGTGCTGCCGCGCTGGCGGAAGGTCTCCGCGTACGACTCTCCCGAGGCGTACATGTACCGGGTGATGGTCAACCTGAGGACGTCGTGGTGGCGCCGCTCGCGCAACCGGGAGTGGTCCACCGACGAGATCCCCGAGGAACCCTGGCGCGCGGGCACGCCGGACGAGAGCGACGCGGTCGTCCAATCCCAGGTCTTGCTGGCGGCGTTGCGGGCGCTGCCGGAGCGACAACGGGCCGCGGTGGTGCTGCGGCACTGGTGTGATCTCTCCGAGGCGGAGACCGCGCACGCGATGAGCTGCTCGGTCGGCACGGTCAAGAGCAACGCATCCCGGGGCCTGGCGCACCTGCGCGCCGCCCTGGCCCAGACTCCAGAATCCGGCACACGGAGAAGTGACCTCCGATGAACACACCTGACCCCATGTTCGAGGCGCTCGACCGCCTCGCCCGCGCCGCCGACTCCAGGCCGGCCGGCGACCCGATGCCGGGCATCGTCCGCAAGGCCCGCGCCAACCGCCGTCGCGCCAACGCCCTGGTGGCCGGTGGCCTCGTCGCCGTCGCGGCCGCCGGCTTCGGCCTCTCGTCCGTGGTCGGCGTGCCCCAGCTGAGCCGCGAACCCGGCTACGCCGAGACCCCGACGATGTCGCCCAGCCCGATCCCCACCCCGACTCCCAGCAGGTCGCCGTCGTCGTCACCCGACGAGCCCGACCTCGGCGAATACGACGGGGCCGACGCCGACGTCGACGGTGACGGCGCGGCGGACGCGACCCGGATCCTGGTTCCCGCGCACATCCTGGCCCTCGCCGGCGTTCCCGAGGACGGCGTCCGCGTTCCCGAGGACGTGAGCGTGACCAGCGACGACGTGCGGCTCCAGGTCGAGTTCGCCGCGGGCGGCACGGCCGAAGTACGCCTCGGCCGGACACTCGCCCCGACCATCGTCGGGACCCCGGACCTGGACGGGAACGGCACCGCCGACGTGGTGCTGGCCTTCAGCGGCGGCGACTCCGGCTGGCTCAAGATCTTCACCTGGGACGACGGCACCGTGGTCCAGGCCGAACCCGCCGACGGCTCACCGCCGGAACTCGTCAACGAAGGCGACCTGTTCATCGCACCGGGCGTCGCCAGCTCGATCCTGGCTGACGGGGAACTGATCAGCTGGGTCGACGCCACCGACCCGCCCTCGGACGAGGTGCGGGTGTGGACCTGGCGGCTCGAACAGAACCGGCTGGTCGCGACCGAGGCGGATGAGGTGCAGTGCTTCAGCCGCGAGGACCAGCGCCCGCGGCCCTGCTGACCCGCTTCAGCGGCGTAGGCTCAGGCGGAAGACGCTGCCGTCGCCGTCCGGCCCGGGCGAAGCGACCGTGAGGTTCCCACCGTGGGCGAGCGCGATCTGGCGGGCGATCGGCAGCCCGAGCCCCATGCCGTCCCCGGCGGCAGCGCCGTGTTCGGCGTTGTGTCCCCGCCACCGTCGTTGGAAGATCCGCTCCTGCTCCTCGGCGGGCACGCCGGGGCCGTGATCGGTGACGACGACGGTGGCCTGGTCACCCGTGGACTCGACGTCGACGTGAACGGTGGATCCGCCGGGGGAGTGCCGGATCGCGTTGTCGATGAGGTTGGACACGGCACGCCGCACCGTGGCCACGTCGACGGGGCAGACGAGCCGGGCCGGCCCGGCCACCCGGACGTCGATCTCCCGGGCCGTCGCCAGCACGGCGGCATCGTCCACGACGCCCCGCACGATCGTCACCAGATCCGCCGGTTGCCGGTCGAGGGTGCGAGCCCTGCCGCGTGCGTCGACGAGCAGTTCGTCGACGGTGGCGCGCAACCGTTCGGCCGTACGTCTCGACCGCTCCAGCCCTTCCCGGTAGACGTCGACGCTGGGATCCGGGTGTGCGAGCAGCACCTCGGCGTTGGTGGTCAGCACGGAGAGCGGGACGCGGATCTCGTGGCTGGTCTCCTCGATGAGATGTCGCTGAGTCTCCGCCGCATGTTCGAGGCGGTCCAGCATGGCGTCGAAGCCGGCGGCGAGCGCGACGACCTCCGTCGGGCCGCGCTCGAGCCCGATGCGCCGGCTCAGGTCGGTCTCCTCGATCTCCTCCGCGACGGCACGGATCCGCTCGATCGGCCGCACCGCCCGCCCCGCCCACCACCAGGCCAGCCCGGCAGCCACCGGTCCGAGCGCGACGACGGTCCAGGTCACCGAGGCGGACCGGTCGCTTGACGTGCTCCGGGTCTCGACACCGTTCTCCACCCGCACGTCCGTGTCCGTCTCGGTCGCCAGGATGACGCCGAACAGGAGCAGCGCCGGGAGATAGATCGCGAGGAATCCCAGCACGGCGAGGCGCACCCGCAGCGAGGCCCACGCGTTGCCGATGCGAGCGGGGCCGCGTGACGAGGACCGATCCGGTGGCGCTTGCGAGGGCGGCGTGGCCTCATGCCGGGTGTTCACGACTGCTCCTCCTTCAGCTGGTATCCCGCGCCGGTGACCGTGGTGATCAGGGGCGGTTCGCCGAGCTTCTTCCGCAACCGGCTGAGGATCACCCGGACGGATGCGGTGAACGGGTCCGCGTTCGCATCCCACACGTGTTCCAGCAGGTCCTCGGCGGAGAGCAGCTCGCCCGGATGGTGCATGAAGTAGCGCAGCAGCGAATACTCGCGCGCGGTGAGCTTCAACTCGACGCCGGCCCGCCAAGCCCGGTGCGTGGCGAGGTCGAGGGTCAGCTCGCCGACGTCCAACGTGGAGCCGTGGTCGTCGCCGCGGCGACCCAGAGCACGGATCCTGGCCACCAGCTCCGCGAAACTGAACGGCTTGACCAGGTAGTCGTCCGCGCCGGCGTCCAGGCCGGCCACCCGGTCCTCGACCGCGTCCCGGGCGGTCAGCGCGAGTGTCCGCCGCGGCCGGTTCAGGTCCGGGTCGCCGGCCAGCCGCCGGATCAGGTCGAGACCGTCGCCGTCGGGCAGGGTGAGGTCGATGCAGCCGACGTCGTACGAGGTGGTCCGCAACAGTTCCTCCGCGCCGGCATAGGTGTCCACCACGTCGACGGCATAGGACTCGTTGCGGAGCCCCAGCGCCACGACGTCGGCGAGGTCGGCGTCGTCCTCCAGCAGCAGGATGCGCATGACATGAGTCTCCCAGCGTTCGACGGGTCAGTCGGTCGGTTCGGAGGCGTTGTCCGCTACGGTCGTCGTGCCATGAGGGCCGGTGATGGTCATGCTGCCGCCGTCGAAGGCCACGGTCACCTCCGGCCCGGTCCCGGTCGGGTCGTCCGGCCGGAAACGGCCGTCGTCGCCGGCACGCAGCGTGACGGCCGGTGGCTCTGCCGGGCCGTCGACCGCGCCGATGCCTCCGTGCTCGTCGAGTGCGTACCACAGCATGAACGTTTCCGAGCCGGTGACCACGGTGACGTACGTGCGCAGTTCGCCCTCGGCGGTGATCGTCCCGGCGAGTTCGACGTCGTCGACCGGGCCCAGATCGGACTCGAGAAGCTCAAGCTCCTCTCGCCCCTCCTGAGTCTCGCCCGCCAGCAGGGACAGCACGGCCTGCTCGTGCGCCGCGACGTCGTCGGCGGTGAAACGGCCGGACACCGGGAACAGGGCGGCGACAGCGTCGGCACCGATGGCCGAGATCTCCAGCCCGTCGTCGCGCTCCCGGGCCGAGAAGGATCCGCCGGTCTCCAGCCGGTAGGTACCGGCGACGTCCGCCGGGTCGGTTCGGCTGGGCGAGCCGTCCTCGTCGGTTGATCCGTCTCCGTCGGACGAGCCATCCCCGTCGGTTGAGCTGTCACTGTCGGGTGATCCGGTGTCACGGGAGGAACCTTCCGGTTCCGGCAGCGGCTCACCGGCGATGAGCGACGGACCGATCTTCTGAACCAGCTGCTCGGCCGTGATGTCCGGTGTGTTCGACGCGATCGTGATGACCTGTTCGGTTTCCGGCACCCATACGACGACGACGTTGTGCCCGACGTCTCCGCCGCCACCCGCCGAGGCCAGGAACGGAGTGCCGAAGGCCGACTCGTCGAAGGCGACCCACCCGGGCATCTCAGACGTACCATCGCCGTGATCGAAGACGGCGGTGCCGATCAGCTCGGTCGCCTCCGCGGAGAGAACGCCGCCGGTGAACAGCGCGTTCGTCCATGTCGCCAACTGCTCGGTGGTCATCGCCAGATCTCCGTTGCCGGCCACCGCCCAGTGCGGCCCGTCGAAGTCCCCCATCTGATCGGTCCGCCCACCGTCGAGGTAGCCGACCGCGCGTGGGCCGGGCGCCGCGGGCTCACCGTCCCAGAACCCACCGGTGACCTCCCCGGACGGACGCGAGAGTAGGCGTGTGGCCATGTACTCCCGGTAGTCCGTGCCCGACACGTGCTCGACGATCAGCGCGAGCAAGGTGTAGCCGGCGTTGGAGTACGCGTAGTCGGTGCCGGGCTCGAACGCAGACTCGAGCCCGCCGATCGCCTCGATGGCGGCGTCGCGGCCCAGTGGCTCGTAGTCGTCGCCGTGCGAGCCGGTCAGGCCGCTGGTGTGCAGCAGAAGCTGCTCGATGGTGGCGTCGGCGACCGGCCCGTCGAGCTCGGTGAGCACGTCGCCCGCCCGGTCGTCGAGAGCCAGTGCGCCGTCGGCGACGAGGCCCAGGACGGCGGCCGCGGTGAACGCCTTGGACACCGATCCGATCGCGAAGACGGTGTCGACGGTGTTCGGCGTCTCCGCTTCGGAGTCCGCCATCCCGTACGCGGCGACGCAGTCGGCTTCGCCGCCGGTCATGACGGTGATCGATCCGCTGAATCCGGCGTCGGCCCATGCACTCAGCGCCTTGTCGAGCTCCGGTTCGCACGCGTGCGCCGGCGTGCCTGTACTGCCCTGATCAGTGCTCGAAGGCGCGGGTTCGGCTTCTGGGGTTTTGGTGTCCGTGGTGCAGGCGGCGGTGGCCAGCACGGCCACGGCGGCCACGGCAGCCGCTCTGGCTATTCCGGCCGTTCTGGCTGCTGTGCCCGCTGTGTCCGTTCTGCCCGCCCTTGCGGCTCCGGCCGCTGTGACCACCCTGGCCGCCCTGGCCGTTGCGGCCGCGGTGAACGTGATGAGCGAAATGAGACGTCTGTTCATACGCCCGAACGTACGTACACCGCCGCAAACGTGATGTAAACGCGGGACCGCCGCCCGCGAGGGGCGGGCACGCGTGAGGTGCGGGCACCCGCCAGGGTCGGGCACCCGCGGAGTTGGCGCCGCGGCACCGGCATGCCCCCGCTTCTTGAGCGTACGTAACGTTTGGCCGGCTGTTTTTTGGCCCCAAACGTTACGTACGCTCAACAAGCTGTGCCCCGCCTGCCGATGTCCGGATTTCGCGGTACCACGGCCACGGCCGCGGCCGAGGTTCCCGGGCGGCGATCACCGCACGGAAGCGCTCCGCCGGTTGTCGGCGGTGGCGCCGCGCGTCCGACCAGCCGTACCGGACCACCTCGAGTCCGTACTCTCACATAGCCTCCACTCGTGTTCGCGCCGCGCGGTGATCACGGCCGCCGCGTCGAGCCGATCGTTGTATTTCAGGTCCCCGTCGCCCTCGAGCGCCAGCCATCGGTCGTCCGGCAGATGGTCCGGCAGGAATCGTTCCGGGGCCGAGATCGACCCAGGCGCTGGAGGTAGGGATGGGAGATCGTGCTCGATGAACCCCAGCCGTCCCAGCGTTTCCAGGGCGGACTCGGCGTAGGGATCGGCATGCTCGATGACTCAGCTCGCTTCGGCGACCCCTGGCCATCGACGCTGCATCTCAAGGACGTCGCGCAGATCATCCATCATGGTGCCGGCGGCGAGGACGGCATCGGCGAGGACCAGGCCCTGCTCGCGGTCCTCGGTCCGAGTCAGGTCGACCACCAGGCGCGCATCGGTGAGGGTCGGGCACCCGTCGACGACCGTGCGGTGTTCGGGCGGCAGCGCGACCGCACGGATGTCCCCGAACGCATAGTTCCCGTCCGCGCGCGAGCCCGGCGGCACGACCACGACCGGCTTCTCCGGAGGCCGGCCGACGGTGGGCAGTTCACGAACGGCGACGGCCGACCATCCCGCCGCGTGTGCTTCTGGGCCACACACTGCGGCGAATGCGCGCGAGCGGAGCGCGAACGCCTGCCACGGCGATGCGTTCTCGTAGTCCTCCCGGCCGGCATACGTACCGTATGCAAGCTGCACCAGCAGGTCGGCGCGCACCAACCTCTGCAACCGTGGACGCGTCACACCGGCCGCCTGTGCGGAGCCGACCGTGAGCAGCCCGCCGCCCAGAGCGAGCAGCTCTTCGACGTCGCCGGGGAGACGGCTTAGGTGCGCGGTCACGCGTCGCATCGTCACCATGTGTGCGGTGTGAACGGGAGCCCCAGTGCAGATCTGTGGATAACTCGCGCCACTTGCTGAGCGCACGCAACGCTTGGCCGCCGGAAACGGGGCCCAAACGTTACGTGTGCTCAGCAAGTACGGCACTTTGACATGGTCGCCCCGCCGGAGACCACCTTCGCCGATTGCGCACCAGGTCGCGAATTAACTGTTCAAAATAGAACGCTTATGGCCTGTGAAACGCTTGTGAGATAGAATTTAGAACGATTAGGAGGCGCCTGTGCAGCGGATGAGTTTGTTGACACAACACGACGTCGCGCGCCGGCTCGGGCAACGGGTGCGGGCGTTGCGTCTTCGTGCCGACATGAAGATCGAGACCTTGGCAGCCCAGGCTGGCGTGTCGGAGATGACGGTGCGTCGGTTCGAGACAACGGGGCGAGGTTCGGTCGACACGCTGTTGAGGCTGGCGTCGGCACTGGGGCGGTTGGATGAGTTCGCCGAGCTCCTCGCGCCGCCGCCGGCCACGTCGGTCGATGAGTTCGTGGCCCAGCGTGAGGAACCGAGACGGAAACGGGGGCGCCGGTGAGGCGTGTTCAGGTGCGGCTGCAATGGTCGCCCGATGAGATCTTTGAGGTCGGACTGCTGGCGTCGGACGGACGGACCACCGTCTTCGAGTACGCGGATTCGTTTGTCCGTCGGGGCTTGCCGCTGTCGCCGTTTCGTCTTCCGGTCGAAACGGGCTTGCAGGAGTATCGTGACGATCGGACGTTCGGGCCATTGCCTGGCCTGTTCGATGACTCGCTGCCCGACGGCTGGGGCATGCTCCTCATGGATCGCGCACTGCGCCAGCGTGGCGTCGATGTGCGCACTGTGATGCCGCTCGACCGGCTGACGTACCTTGGGACACGAACCATGGGTGCGCTGACGTATCACCCCGCTGACGATGTCGACGATTCGTTCGGGCGGATCGATCTCGCGATGCTAGGTGAGCAGGCAACCGAGATACTTGCGGGCCACACGGATGAGGTCATGCCGGTGTTGGCAGCTGCGGGAGGCAGCGCTGGTGGCGCGCGCCCCAAGGTGGTGGTCGGTATCCGAGGCGATGAAGTCATCGCGGGCGACCAGGACCTGCCGGATGGGTTCGAGCATTGGCTTGTCAAGTTTTTTGCGGAGTCCGACGACGGAGATGCCGGCCGTGTCGAGCATGCATACCTGGCAATGGCAGCTGCTGCGGGTATCGATGTTCCGGCAACTCGCCTGTTCGCCGTCGGTGAGAACGGGCGAGCGTATCTCGGCGTGCGGCGATTCGACAGGTCTCCCGGTCATCGTCGGTGCCACATGCACACCCTGAGTGGTCTCCTGCATGCCACGCATCGTGCGCCGTCGGTCGACTACGATGCGCTCCTCACGGTCACGGCGAGGCTCACGCGTGACTATCGGGCGGTGCTGGAAGCGTTCCGCAGGATGGTGTTCAACATCGCCGTGCACAACCGGGACGATCACACCAAGAACTTCTCCTTCCTCATGGACTCGACGGGTAGGTGGAGCCTCTCGCCGGCGTATGACGTGACCTTCTCGGCTGGCCCGGGTGGCGAGCACACACTCGCCGTAGACGGTGAGGGCAGGGATCCCCGCCGCGATCATGTGCTTGCGGTTGCCGCTCGGGCGGAGATCAAGCACCGTGATGCCCAAGCCGTCCTCGATGCTGTCAATGCGGCCATCGCTCGATGGGACGAGTTCGCCACCGACTCACGTGTCAGCGCCCGGGTCGCCGAACGTGTCCGGGAAGCGATCAGGCAACTGTGAAGAATCGTGACCACCGACGGACGTGCTGCTCACATCGTCACCATGTGTGCGGTGTGAACGGGAGCCCCAGAGCAGATCTGTGGATATCTCGCGCCACTTGCTGAGCATACGTAACGCTTGGCCGCCGGAAACGGGGCCCAAACGTTACGTGTGCTCAGCAAGTGCGGTGCGGTGACGTGCGCTCAGGAAGTGCGGCGATGTTACGTGCGCTCGGGGAGTGCCGCGACGCTGACGCCCTGCCGGTACACCGAGTGAACGTCGAGCACCGCCGACGGGTCGCGGAGCGGGTCGCCGTGGACGGCGAGGAGATCCGCGTCGAAGCCGGGCGCGATGCGACCCTTGCGGCCATCCACCCGGCAGACCCGAGCCGCGTGGGACGTCACGGCGCGCAGCGCGTCGGCCGGCGTCCAGCCCAGCTCACGCACGAACTGGCCGACCGCATGCGGCAGTACGCCGTGTGGCTTCGGCGGGCCGATGCCGGCGTCGCTGCCGCACACGATGGTCACGCCCGCCTCGGTCAGCATGCGTCCCATGCCGATGATCCCGTTGATCCGGCTCGCGATCGGCGGCGGCAGGGGAAGGTCCGGGAGCATGCCCAGGGTGGCGGAGACCGGGATGCCGGCGGAGGCGATGGCGGCGATCGTGTCCGGCACCGGCTCGACGCCGTCCTCGGTCATGAACGAGCAGTGCTCGATGGAGTCGAAGCCGGCGGCGACCACGTCGGCGATGGCCTGACCCGAGTGTGCGTGTGCCGTGATCGGCAGCCCTAGCCGGTGCGCCTCGTCCGCCGCGGCCCGCAGCTCGGCCAGCGAGTATTGCGGGAGCTCGGAGCGGGTGCCCTCGGTCATCAGGCCGCCGCTGGCCATCACCTTGATGACGTCGACGCCGCGCTCCGCGTGCTCGCGTACGGCGGCCCTGATGCCGTCGACGCCGTCCGCCTCGCCGCCCAGGGACCAGCAGTGTCCGCGCGTCGTCGTGATCGGCGGACCGGCGGTGAGGACGTGCGGACCGGCAGGGAACATCGAGGGTCCGGTTGGTGCTCGCCCGCTTGCGCCCGGTGCGGACGCTGCGCCCGGTGTGGACGCTGCCGCCAGTTCGTCCCGCAGCCGGAGCCCCAGGTAGTTGCGGTCACCCAGGTCGCGCACCGTGGTGACGCCTGCCGCCAGGTGAGCCCGTGCGGCGGATCGCATGAGCTCGAGCGCCTCGTCGTCGCTGAGCTGCGCCAGCCGGCCGATCGGATCCGGGCCGGCATCGAACACCAGGTGGACGTGCGTGTCGATCAGGCCCGGCAGCAGGGTGACGTCGCCGAGGTCGATCACGTCGTCGACGTCATCGGGCGCGACGACGTGGTCGACGTGGGGGTGGCCGGTGCCGGTCGTCGTGCCCGACCGGATCGCCTGGATGCGGCCGTCATCGATCAGTATCGTCGGGTTCGGCAGGTCGACGGAGTCCTCGCCGTCGAATAGACGTGCCCCTCTAATTGCGAACATCGGTCAACCCCTCCATTGGTCGGCCCGGCGGCCTGACGCGCTCGGGCCGTCTGCGGGCGAGAGCGAGCGGTCATAGGAGCGTAGGGGCCCGTCACCACCACGGCACAGGGCGTGGACCGCCCAGTGGATGGGGTGCTGGCACCCGGGGCGATCCGGTGGACCTCACCCTGGCGCCATGGATCGGGGCGCGGTGTGATGTCTGGCATGACCTCGGCCGACGGACGGATCAGCGCGCTGCTGGCGGACGACAACGCGATCGTCCGGGCCGGCGTTCAGGCGCTGCTCTCCCTGTCCGGCGACATCGACGTCGTCGCGACGGCGGAGGACTACGACGGCGTGATCGCGCAGGCGATGCAGCACCGTCCCCAGGTCCTGGTCACCGACATCCGGATGCCGCCCCGGTTCGCCGACGAGGGGATCGAGGCGGCCAAGGAGGTGCGGCAACGCCTGCCCGGGACAGGCGTCGTCGTCCTGTCCCAGTACGCGGACCCGGAGTACGCCGTGGCACTGCTGGCCCAGGGCGCGGCCGGATACGCGTACTTGCTCAAGGACCGGGTCGCCGACTCCGACCGGCTGACCCGGGCGGTCCGTGAGGTGGCGGCGGGCGGCTCGATGCTCGATCCGGAGATCGTCGCTGCGCTCGTCGCGCCCGCCCGCAGCGGCACCGGCCTCTCCGACGACGAGGAGCGGCTGCTCACCATGGTGGCCGAAGGACGCGCGGTGAAGGCGATCGCGGCGAACCTGGGCACCACCCCGGAAGCGGTCGACCACGCCGTCGAGCAGCTCTTTCTGCACTTGGCCAGGGACGCCAGCGCTGGGCGGCACGACGCGCTGACCCGGCTGCGCAAGCTGCACACAGCGATCCTCGACCGTGAGGAGCAGGGCGAGACGCTGAGCCGGCTGCTGCCGTCGCGGCTGGCCGACAAGCTGCGCGCCGACCCCTCGGCGATCGGCCGCACCGAGCGGCTGACGGTGACCGTCCTGATGTCGGACGTGCGCGGCTACTCCGGTATCGCCGAGCGTACCGATCCGTCCGTTTTAGCTCGCCAGCTGAATATGCACCGCAAAGCCATGAACTCTGCCATTCTTAAGCAAGAGGGGACCGTCATGCAGTACGTGGGGGACGCTGTGATGGCTGTGTTCGGCGCTCCATTCCCGCAGGCGGATCATGCCGAGCGGGCGCTGGCCGCTGCCCTGGACATGCACCGACGGCAGGCCGCGGTCGATCGCGGCTGGGTGGCCGAGGGGCTGGAGCCGTTCGGGATGGGCATCGGCCTGTCCACCGGCGAGGTCGCCGCCGCGCTGCTCGGCAGCGAGGAGCGGCTGGAGTACACGCTGGTCGGCGACACGGTGAACCTGGCCCAGCGGCTGCAAGACCTGGCCCGCCCGGCCGGTACGACGATCGCGAGCGAGGCGACCGCCGCGCTGGCGCCGTCCTGGGGATTCGAACCGCTGGATCCCGTACATGTCAAAGGACGCGATGCCCCGGTGACCGCCTGCCGCGTCGTCGGGACACCCGAGCGCGTCGCGCCGTGACGGTGCGCGCGACCGCATAGCTGAACGTGCCCCTGCGGGGTCGCGTGACACGAACAGGAGGGGGCACAGATGACGGAACAGGCGCTGAAAGCGCGCGGCGTGCGGCGGACGTTCGAGGCCGACCTGGCGCCGGTGCGTGCCCTGCGCGGAGTGGACCTGGACGTCGCGGACGGCGAGTTCGTCGCGCTGATGGGGCCGTCCGGCTGCGGGAAGTCGACACTGCTGAACATCTTCGCCGGGCTGGACCAGGCCGACGAGGGCGAGGTGATGGTCGACGGGCTGCGCGTCGACGGCCAGGACGAGAACTGGCTGGCGAAGTTCCGGCGGCACCACGTCGGCATCGTCTTCCAGTTCTTCAACCTGCTCGAAGGGGTATCCGCGCTGGACAACATCGCGTTGCCGGCGATCCTCGGCGGGATGCGGCGTAAGGCGGCCGAGACGCGCGCCCGCGACCTGCTCGACCTGCTCGGCTTGGGCGACCGTACCGAGGAGGTGCCGTCGGTGCTCTCCGGCGGGCAGCGGCAGCGGCTGGCGATCGCCCGGGCGCTGGTCAACGAGCCCGCCGTGCTGCTCGCCGACGAGCCGACCGGCGCGCTGGACTCCGAGGGCGGCGTGGAGATCCTGGAGCTCTTCCGGCGGCTGCACGGCGACGGCCAGACCATCCTGATGGTCACCCACTCCGCGGAGGTGGCGGCCGGCGCGTCCCGCGTGGTCCGGATGCGCGACGGGCGGATTCTCGACGACGACGGCGGCGTTGCACGGGTAGAGGCCGACGACGCGGTGATGGTCGAGGACGCCAGACCGTGAACGAGGCTGTGCTCGCCTGGTTGCGCCTCGACCTCCGTCGGCGGTGGAGGTCGTTGCTGGTGCTGGCGCTGCTGATCGCGCTGGCGCTGGGCACGGTGCTGACGGCGGTGACGGGCGCACGGCGCGGCGCCAGTGCGGTGGATCGGCTCCTGGAACAGACGCTGCCGACCACCGCCGTCGTGTTGCCCAACCAGCCGGGATTCGACTGGGACGCCGTCCGCGCGTTGCCCGAGGTCGAGGCTCTCTCCACCTTCGTCGTGGGTGGATTCGACGTGGCCGAGGTGCCCCCCGAGTACCGGGACGAGGCGGCGGCCTTTCCTCCCGGCGACGACGAGGTGATGCGCACGATCGAGCGTCCGGTGATCCTTGAGGGCAGGCTCTTCGACCCGGCCCGAGCCGACGAGCTCGTGACCTCCGCCCGCTTCGAGGAGTCGTTCGGCCTCGGCGTCGGCGACACGGTGACGCTGAGGCTGCCCACGCCGGAGCAGGTCGACGCGATCTATCGGGACAACGTCGAACCCGACGCGTTCGAAGGGCCGGTGATCGAGGCCACGATCGTGGGCGTCGTCCGTTCCGGATGGTTCAGCGAGGAGACGGTGGAGGACCCGGGAGGCCTCGTCGCGTCGCCCGGACTGTTCGCCGCGTACGCACCCAACTTTCTCGGTACCGAGCTGGACAGCGGCTACCTCAACGCCTTGGTGCGTCTCGACGGCGGCGAAGCGGCGATCCCGGCGTTCAAGGAGAAGCTGGCCGAGGTGACCGGGAACCCCGGCATCGACGTGTGGAACTGGGCGGACAAGGCGCGCCACTACGACGACGTCGCCGAGTTCGAGGCGAGCAGCCTGCTGGCGTTCGGCGCGGCGGCGGGCATCGCGGCCGTCTTCCTGGTGGGCCAGGCGATCTCGAGGCATGCCGCCGCGTCCGTCGCCGATCTGCAGGTGCTGCGGGCCGTGGGCATGGCGCCGCGCCAAACGCGCTGGGCGGCTGCGGCCGGGCCGGTCACGGCCGCGGCGTGCGGAGCCGTGCTCGGTGCCGTGGGAGCCGTGGTGGCGTCCCGCTGGTTCCCGACCGGTCACGCGGCGCTGGTGGAACCGGCCCCTGGCATCGACGTCGACGGCGTCGTCATCGCCGCCGGCGTGATTGCCACTCCGCTGCTGGTCGCAGGGGGCGCACTCGCTGCCGCGTGGCTCGCCGTGCGGGCGACCTTGAGAATCTCCACGCCGCATACCTCGGGTCTGGCGGCGGTGGCTGCCCGGATCGGACTGCCGGTCCCGGCGGTCATCGGCGCCCGGTTCGCCCTGGAGACGGGACGCGGGAGGAACGCGGTACCCGTCCGGCCCGCACTGCTGGGCGCCGTCACCGGCGTGCTCGGTGTGCTGGCGGCGATGACCTTCTCCAGCGGCATCAACGACGCGGGGAGCAACCTGGAGCGCTTCGGCCAGACGTATCAGCTGCAGGCGTTCCTCGGCTACAACAGCACCGACCACGGTCCCGCCGACGAACTGCTCGCGGCGATCGCCGGCGACCCCGGCGTGGCCGCCGTCAACGATGCACGCCAGGACATCGGGCAGATCGCCGAGGTCGCCGTCGCGGCCACCACCTACGACCCGGTCGTCGCCGGCGAGCGGGTCGATGTGGTGCTCACCGCAGGCCGGATGCCGGAGAACGACGCCGAGATCGCACTCGGTCCGCGCACCGCGGCCGCGATCGACGCGGACGTCGGCGACACCATCACCATGACCGGAACCCACGGCGAGCAGGAGCTGGCGGTGACGGGCATCGCGTTCGTGCCGGCGGCGCCGCACAACGACTACGCGACCGGAGCGTGGGTCACGCCGGCCGGCTACGACGCGCTGTTCCGCGGCTTCAAGTTCCACCTCGGCCTGGTGGCCCTCCACCCTGGTGCCGACCAGGACGCCGTGGCCGGCCGGATCGCCGAGACGACCGGAGCGTTCCTGGAACCGCCCTGGCCACCGGTGGAGATCACCGAGTTGCGTCAGGTCCGGCAGCTCCCCACGCTGCTCGCCGGGTTCCTGGCGGTGCTGGCACTTGGCGCGGTGGGCCACGCCCTGGCCACGGCCGTCCGCCGGCGCCGGCACGATCTGGCGGTGCTCCGCGCCACCGGCATGACGCGGTGGCAGACCAGGGGCGTGGTGGTGACGCAGGCGACGGTGCTGGCGCTGGCCGGGGTTGCGATCGGGGTGCCGCTGGGCGTGGCACTGGGGCGGACCCTCTGGCGCTACGTGGCCGACAGCACCCCGGTGCTGTACGTGCCTCCGGTCGCGGTGCTGGCGCTGCTGCTCGTGGCGCCGGTGGCGTTGATCGCCGCCAACCTCCTGGCCGCGTGGCCGTCGCAGCGTGCGGCCGGGATGCGTGTCGGCCACGTCCTGAGAGCCGAGTGAGCAGCGATGACCGCGGTGGCGTACTGGTTCCGGCTCGACGCCCGGCGTCGGTGGCGGTCGCTGCTGGTGTTGACGCTGCTGATCGCCGTCGCCGCCGGCACGGTCATGACGGCCGCCGCCGGTGCCCGGCGCGGTGGCACCGCGGTGGATCGGCTGTTGGAGCAGACTTCTCCGGCGACCGTGGTGGCTCAGCCCAACCAACCCGGGTTCGATTGGGACGCCGTCCGGCAACTGCCGGAAGTGAAGGCGCTCGGCACCTTCGCCCTCACCGATCAGTACGTGATCGACGAGGTTCCCAGGGATGCCTGGATCGGCCGGTATCCCGTGGCCGACGATGAGATGCTGCGCACCATCGAGCGGCCCGTCGTCCTCGAGGGCCGGCTACTGAATGCCGACCGGGCCGACGAGGTGGTGGTCGGCCCGCGATTCCGGGACACCTTCGGGCTGGGCGTGGGCGACACCCTGACGCTGCGGCTGTATGCACCTCAGACGCTCGACGAGTTGGTCTTCTCCGGCGACGCCACCGAGGTGGAGCCCGATGGCCCCGTGGTGGAGGCTCGGATCGTCGGCGTGGTCCGTTCGCCGGCTCAGTTGCTCTCCGGCGACGAGGCGGCGGACTCCGACGGCGGGCTGCTCACCTCACCCGCGCTATTCGAGCAGTACACGCCCAACGTCCTCGGAGCCTCCGGCGAAGGCCTGGTCAATGCGGCCGTGCGGCTGCGCGGCGGCGCGAACGCGATCCCCGATTTCAAGGAAGGCTTGGAACGGGTCACCGGCCGATCCGACATCGGTGTGTGGGATCTCACCGCGGAAGCCCGGCATGCCCGCGACGTGACGGACTTCGAAGCGGACGCACTGCTGGTGTTCGCGACGGCGGCCGGGGTGGCGGCGTTGTTCCTCGTCGGCCAGGCGGTGGTGCGGTACGCCGCCGCGACCGTCGCCGACCTGCAGACCCTACGGGCCGTCGGTATGACGCCGCGCCTGACAGCTGTGACCAGCGCCTGCGCCCCGCTGATCGCGGCCGTGGTCGGGTCGCTTTTCGGTGTGATCGTCGCCGTCGCCGCCTCGCTGTGGTTCCCGATCGGCACGGCAGCGCAGTTCGAGCCCGCTCCTGGACTCGACGTCGACGCGGCGGTCCTCGTGGCCGGCCTCGTCGCCGGTTCGATCTTGGTCGCGGCCGGCACGGCGGGTGCATCGCTGCTCGCGCTTCGGGCGTCCCGATCGTCGTCGCCGCGGCGTTCCGTCGTCGCCGCGGCCGCCACTCGCGCGGGCGCACCGGTCCCGGTGGTTGTCGGAACGCGGTTCGCGCTGGAACCGGGGCACGGCCGTCACGCGGTGCCGGTCCGGCCGGCGTTGATCGGGGCCGTCGTGGGAACCCTCGGCGTGCTCGCCGCGTTCATGTTCTCCGCCGGCGTCGAGGACGCCGCCGACCACCCGGAGCGCTTCGGGCAGGTGCATGAGCTCGAGGCGTTGGTCGGCTTCGAGGGTGAGGACGGCGGCCCGGTGGACGAGCTTCTCCCGGAGATCGCCGCGGACCCAGCCGTCGCGGCGGTGAACGACGCGCGCGTCGCCGTCGCGGAGGCCGGCGACATGCCGGTGCCGCTGTACACGCTCGACCCCGTCGATGCCCGGTGGGAGCCGGTGGTGGTCGAAGGCCGGGCGCCGGACGGGCCGGATGAGGTGGCCCTGGCGCCGGCCAGCGCCGAGGCGATAGGCGCGTCGGTGGGCGACACAGTGCAGGTGACCGGCACGTTGGGCGTGCGGGACCTGACGGTCAGCGGGTTGGCTTTCGTGCCCGAGTTTCCGAGCCACAACACCTACGTGACGGGTGGCTGGGTGAGCGCAGTGGCCTACGATCAGCTGTTCGACCCCGCCAGTTCGTTGTCGCCGGCGTTCAAGTTCCACCTGGTGCACGTGGCGCTGCAACCCGGTGCGGATGCGGAGGCGGTAGCCGCACGGATCGAGGCGGCCCTCGGTGCGGGGGAGATGTTCTCCCAGCCCGGTCCGCCCAGCCCACTCGCGGAGCTCCGGCAGGTCAGGATGTTGCCGGTGTTCCTCGCCGCGTTCTTGGCGGTGCTGGCACTGGGCGCCGTCGGGCATGCGCTGGCGACCGCGGTGCGTCGGCGCCGGCATGACGTCGCCGTGCTCCGGGCGCTGGGGATGACACGAATCCAGGCACGTGGGGCGGCATTGACCCAGGCCACGGTCCTGGCGCTGCTGGGCTTGCTGATCGGCATGCCGCTCGGCGTGGCTCTGGGGCGGATGGTGTGGAGGTACGTGGCGGACACGACACCTCTGTTCTACGTGCCGCCGGCGGCGGCGCTCGCGCTGTGGCTCATCGTCCCGATCGCCCTGCTGGCCGCAACTCTGTTGGCCGCCTGGCCCGGACACAGGGCGGCGTCGATGCGGGTCGGCCACGTCCTGAGGACGGAGTGACGCGCCATGGCGATCGTCGTGTCCTGGCTCCGTTTGGATCTCCGCCGGCGTTGGCGGACGTTACTGGTGCTGACCCTGCTCATCGCGGTGGCGTCGGGTACGGTGATGGCGGTGGCGGCCGGGGCGCGCCGGGGAGCCAGCGCAAACGAGCGGCTCACCGCCGCAACGGCCCCCGCGACCGTGCAGATCCTGCCCAATGACCCCGCCTTCGATTGGGACATGGTGCGCCGGCTGCCCGGCGTGGAGGCGGTGGGCGTGGTGGTGTTCAGCCGCTACGAACTCGACGGCCGTCCGATCGAGGGGCCGGTGTTCGCTGATGCGGTCACGATGTACCAGTTGGAGCGGCCCACGGTACTGGAGGGTCGGCTGGCCGATCCGTCCCGCCTCGACGAGGCGGTGATCACCCCGCGATTCGCCGAAACCTACGGGGCGGGCGTGGGCGACCAGGTGGCGATCCGGCTCTACGAGCCCGGCACGCTCGACGACATCGCGCCGAACTGGCGGGAGCAGCCGTCCGCCGCCGACGCCGCGCGGGCGGACGGCCCACGTCTGCAGATGCGGATCGTCGGAGTCGTGCGCAATTCCGTGCTGTCGGAAAGCCAAGGGGATCCGGGATGGCTGATCCCCTCGGCTGCCCTCTTCACCGAGTACAGCCCGAATCTGCTCGGCTCCTCCGCCTGGGGAGGCGCCAGCGGCCTGGTGCGCCTGGCGGAGGGCGGTGCCGGTGTGGCCGAGTTCCACCGCCGCCTGACGAACGCCAGCGGACGGGCCGACATCAGCATGTGGAACCTCGCCCAGTCCACCGAGTTCGACCAGGGCGTGGTCCGGGTCGAGTCGACCGGTCTGGCTCTGTTCGCGGTCGCCGCCGGCGTCGCGGCTGTGGTCCTGATCGGGCAGGCCGTCATGCGGTACACCGCCACGTCGATCCGCGACCTGGAGGTCCTGCGATACCTGGGACTGTCACCGCGCCAGTCCGTGTCCGCGGGCGTGGCCGGCCCGACGATCGCAGGAGTGGTGGGCGCGACGGCCGGCGTCGGGGCCGCGGTCATCGCCTCCCGGTGGTTCCCCATCGGCACGGCCGCGTCTCGCGAGCCGTCGCCCGGAATCGACGCCGATTGGCCGGTGTACGCCGCCGGATGGCCCGCGACCGTCCTCGCGATGGCGGTCGCGTCGTGGAGTACCGCCGTGGTGGTGCTCGGCGTGCGGGCACGCGGGCGCCGCCCGAGGCCGTCGCGCATCGCGGCCGCGGTGTCCCGCTCCGGAGTTTCGCTCCCCGTGGTCCTGGGCACGCGCTTCGCGCTGGAGCCGGGCTCGGGGCGATCCGCGGTTCCGGTGCGGCCCGCGTTGTTCGGTGCCGTGGTGGGCGTGCTCGGCGTGGTGGGGGCGGTCACGTTGTCGGCTGCGATCGACGACGCGGCCGACAACCCCGCACGGTACGGGCAGGTTCATCAGCTCGAAATGGCTCTGGGGCTCTCGGGCGAGGACACGGCGGCAGGCGGAGGCGCGCTGCCGGCCATCGAGCAGGACCCGGACGTCGTCGCGGTGAACGACAGTCGTTCAGCCGTGGCATCGCTCGCCGGGGCGAGTCTCGTCGTGTACACCGTGGATCCGGTCGCGGACCCGATGAGCGTCGTGATCACCGAGGGGCGGTTGCCGTCCTCGCCGGACGAGGTGGCGCTCGGGCCGTACGACTCGAAGCTGTACGACGTCGGCGTCGGCGGCCGTATCGAATTGGCCGGAACGCGGTCCACCCGCGAGGTGAGGGTCACAGGGCTCGCGTACGTCCCGGAAGGTCCCGAGAACTACAGCGTGGACGGGGCGTGGATGACGGGCGCAGGCTTCGACGCATTGTTCGACGGACACGCGTCCCGCGTCGCACACATCGAGTTGCGCGACGGCGCGGACAGCGCGGCCGTGGCCGACCGGCTCCAGCGGGCCGTGTCCGCCGCCGTGAGCGGTGGCTCGACCGGTGGTCCGGCAGACGACGCCACCAGCGGTGCCAGCGGCGGTGCCACCGGCGAGGCCGACGCGATACGGGTCGAACCGGCTCTGGAACGCGACCACTCCACCGAGCTCCGGGTGATCCGGGCGTTGCCCGTCTACCTGGCCGGGTTCCTGGCCGCGCTGGCCGTCGGAGCGGTCAGCCACGCGCTGGCCATCGCGGTCCGGCGCCGCCATCACGACCTGGCGGTTCTCCGGGCTCTCGGGCTGACCCGTCGGCAGTGCCGCGCGGCGGTGGTCATGCAGGCAGTGGTGACCGCGCTGTGCGGGGTCGCGCTGGGCGTGCCGCTGGGTGTGGCGCTTGGGCGGACGGTGTGGCGGCACGTCGCCGAAGCGACGGTCGTGCACTACGTGCCACCGGGACCGGGCCGGCTCCTCGTCGTGATCTCGCTGATCGTCGTCGTGACCGCAGTCGTGCTGGCCGTTTGGCCGGGGCACAGGGCGGCGTCGATGCGGGTCGGCCACGTCCTGAGGACGGAGTGAGACGGCGATGACGGCGGTGGCGTACTGGTTCCGGCTCGACGCTCGGCGTCGGTGGCGGTCGCTGCTGGTGCTGACGCTGCTGATCGCCGTCGCCGCCGGGACGGTCATGACGGCCGGCGCCGGTGCCCGGCGCGGATCGAGCGCCGTCGACCGGCTACTCGCGGAGACCATGCCGGCCACCGTGCGGGTGGAGCCGAACCGCCCGGGGTTCGACTGGGACGCGGTTCGGGCGCTGCCCGAGGTGGCGGCGCTCGGAGTGATCGCGTACAGCGGGTTCGAGATCGACGGCGAACCGGCGGGAGACTCCCTGGCGCTGCCGCCGGTGGACACCGGCATGCTCCGCACCGTTGAGCGGCCGGTGGTGCTCGAGGGCAGGGCGGCGGACCCGTCGCGCGCCGACGAGGTGGTCGTCACCCCGGCTTTCGAACGCACCCGTGGCACAGGCGTCGGTGACACCGTCACGCTCGGCCTCTACACCCCCGGGCAGATCGACGTCGTGCAGGGCCCGGACACCGCGTATGCCAGTACCGACGACGGAGTCCTCGGCCTGTACACGCCGGAACAACTGCAGGCCGCCCTCGCCGCCGGCTGGGACATCAACGAGACCGCACCGGCGGCCGGACCGGTGATCGAGGCGACCGTGGTCGGCGTCGTGCGTTCACCCTGGTTCGGGGACCGGCTGCACGGCGCGGGATACGTGATCCCGTCGGCCGGGCTCTATCAGCAGTTCACAGCGCATTTCAGCGGCGCACGGGACCTGGCGGGCACCGGTGCCCTGGTCCGGCTGCACGGCGGTGCGGCGGCGATCCCGAAGTTCCGTGAACACCTGGCACAGGTCGCCGGGCAGTCCGACATCGTCGTCGTGAACCAGGCGTCGTGGGCGTCGACGACCCGCGAGGTGACCGGCTTCGAGGCGACGGCGCTGTTCGTGTTCGCCGTCGTCAGTGCGGTCGCGGCGGTCTTCCTGGTCGGGGTGGCGGTCGCGCGTCATGCTGCGGTCACCGTGACCGAGCTGACGTTCATGCGCGCGGTCGGGATGACACCGGGGCAGGCGCGCTCGGCGGCGATCATCGGCCCTGCATGCGCCGGGGTGGCCGGAGCCGCACTCGGAGCCGCCGCGTCGATACTGGCGTCGCGCTGGTTCCCGATCGGTACCGCGTCGGTCGTGGAGCCGGCGCCGGGCGTCGACGTCGATGTGGCCGTCCTCGCGGCCGGGCTGGCCGGCGTTCCGTTCCTGGTGATATCCGGCGCCGTCGCGGCGTCGGCGTTCGCATCGCGCTCGACCGAGCGACATGCGTCTGCGCGACGTTCGACGATGGCCGCGGCCGCCTCGGCTGCCGGGCTGCCGGTCCCGGTGGTGGCGGGTACCCGGTTCGCGTTCGAGCCCGGACGGGGACGTCGGGCGGTGCCGGTCCGGCCGGCGCTGCTCGGCGCGGTCGCCGGCGTCACCGGCGTGCTCGCCGCGCTGACGTTCTCCGCCGCGGTGCACGATGCGGCCACCAACCCCGCTCGGGTCGGGGTCTTGCACGGCGCCGAGGCGTATGTCGGTTTCAACGATTTCGCGTTCGTCGAGACGTCCGCCGACGCCGTGTTCACCGCGCTGGCGGAGACGCCCGGAGTCACCGGTGTTCAGGACGTCGTCGGGAACGTGGCGGAGGCCGGTGCCGAGAGCGGAACCGAACAGCTCGTCGTGATGTCGCCGGTTCCGCTGGGTGCGCCCGCAGAACAGATCATCACCGAAGGCAGGCCGCCGGCAGGTCCGGCCGAGGCGATGCTGGGGCTGCGTACGGTGGACGCGCTGGGCGCCGGCGTCGGCGACACGATCACCCTCACCGGCACCAGCGGGACCACAGACCTGACGGTGGTGGGCGTGGGCGGCGACGCCGTCGACACCTCGGTGGTGACCACCCGTGCAGCGTACGAGACGCTTTTCGGTGAACGGTTCCAGTTCCACATGGGCGAGGTCGGGTTCGAGCCCGGCATCGATTTCGAGACCATGCTGCCGCGCCTCCGCGACGCGCTCACCGCCGTCCCCGGTGCGAGCCCGGACACCGTCGGGATCATCCCGCCCGAGTTCGACGATCCCGCCGGGCTTCGGTTCATGCGGCCGTTGCCGCTGTTCCTGGCCGGATTCGTCGTCGTGCTGGCGCTGGGGTCGGTGGGGTACGCGCTGGGCGCGGCGGTGCGGCGTCGTGGTCCTGAGATAGCCGTGCTCCGGGCGCTGGGAATGACACCCGGGCAGTCGCGCCGTGTGGTGATCACCCAGGCCATCGTGCTGACGCTGGCGGGGCTTGCGGTCGGTGTTCCGGTAGGGCTGGCGGTCGGCCGGACCGTCTGGCGTTCCGTCGCCGACGCCATGTACA
The DNA here is from genome assembly GCF_010550675.1 of Phytoactinopolyspora halotolerans. Classification (GTDB taxonomy): domain Bacteria; phylum Actinomycetota; class Actinomycetes; order Jiangellales; family Jiangellaceae; genus Phytoactinopolyspora; species Phytoactinopolyspora halotolerans. Next base: position 132,589 of record NZ_JAAGOA010000004.1, read on the forward strand.
TCCACTACGTTCCACCTGCGGCGGTGTGGGCGCTGGTGCTGGTGGCGCCCGTCGCTCTGCTCGTGGCCGTGCTGTTGGCGGCGGTGCCGGGACGCTGCGCGTCGTCGTTGCGGATCGCGTCCGTCCTGCGGGCCGAATGAACGAAAGGGCTTGATTCATGAGCAGGATCGACTCGGAACGGGCCCGCGCTCGGCGCGACCGTGCCCTGTGGGTCGCGTGGTCGCTGCTCGTGGCCGCGACGATCGCGGCTGCGACATGGATGCTGCACGTGTTGCTCGATCTTCCCGATCCGCTGCTGCCGTGGGCTGCGAGCGGCGTGCTGGCGACGCCGGTGGTGGCGGCGGCGATGTTCTCGGCCCGGCTGCGGCGGCATGCGACCACGGTGTTCGGATCGACCGTGGTCGTCGGTGGTTTGGTCCTGATGGTGCTGACCGTGTATGTGGTGATCGTCGTCGGGCTCGGCGACGATGTCGACGGTTCGGAGCACGGCGTATTGGGGCTGTCGATGATCGCCGGGCTGGTGTCGGTGCTGCTGGCGAACCCGGTCCGCGCCCGGCTGCGCGACCTGGTTCGCGGCTGGTCGGGACCGCGTCGTCGGCCGGCGCGGACGGTGCTGGAGACCTTCGGTACCCGGATGACGCGGGCCGTCCCGATGGACGAGCTGCTGCTGCAGCTGACCGAGACGCTGCGCTCCACCATCGGGCCGCTGGGTGCCGAGGTCTGGACCGGGAGCGATGGCGTGCTGGAACGCACCGTCTCCGTGCCGGAGCGGCCACGCACGCGGATCACGCTCGGTGCGGCCGAGCTTGCGGCGGTCAGTGCGGCGCGTGTCTCCGGGAACGCCTGGGCCGAGGTGTGGTTGCCACAGGTGTTGAACCGCGACGAGGGGGCTGGGCAGCGGCCGGACGGGCAGAGACACGCAGAGCGCTCGCCGGACGGGAGCGGCCAGGGCGGCCACCGGTCGGCTATCCGGATCGCCCCGATCACCCACCTCGGCAAGCTGCTCGGCCTCCTGGTCGTGGCCCGGCCGCCCGGAGAGGCCGGATTCTCCGACGACGACGATCGCGTCCTGACCGAGCTGGCCCGCCAGGTGGGGCTGGCGCTGCACAACGTGTCGCTGGATACGGCGCTGCAGGCGTCGCTGGACGAGCTGAAGGAACGCAACGCCGAGCTTCAGGCGTCCCGAGCGCGCATCGTCGCGGCGGCCGATGCGTCGCGCCGGGAGATCGAGCGGAATCTGCACGACGGCGCGCAGCAGCATCTGGTGGCGATGGCGGTGAAGGTAGGGCTGCTGGCGCGGCTGGCCGGCGACGACCCGTCGACCGTGCCGCCGATGCTGGACGAGCTGCGCGAGGAGATCCAGGTGACCGTGACCGAACTGCGCGAGCTGGCACACGGCATCTACCCGCCGCTGCTTCGCGACCACGGGCTGGGGGAGGCGCTGCGCAACGCAGCCGGCCGCGCCACCGTCCCCACGAGCGTGCGCGTGGAGACCGACCGCCGGTTTGAGGCGGGCGTGGAGGCGGCGGTCTACTTCTGCTGCCTGGAGGCGATCCAGAACGCCGCGAAGCATGCCGGTGAGGGTGCCAACGTGACGGTGCGCGTCGCGGCGGACGAGGCCGGGCTCGCCTTCACCGTCAGCGACGACGGCGCCGGGTTCGATGCGGCTGGAGGCGCCACCGGCCACGGGTTCGTCAACATGCGCGACCGTGTCGGCGCGCTCGGCGGGGCGCTGACCGTACACAGCGCTCCGGGGAGCGGGACGACGATCCGGGGTGACATCCCGGTACCAGCCGAGGTGGACGCCGCGTGAGGCCGGGCTCAACAGGCGTCCAGACGGACATGCCGGGAACGCCCGCGATCAGCGCGGCGAACCAGTACACTCCCTGCGTGACCGACGCTGCGCGGACCATCCGGCTGGTGGTGGCCGACGACGTGCTCCTGGTGCGCGAGGGTATCCAGCGCGTGCTGGATACGTATCCGGATATCGACGTCGTCGCCGCTGTCGGGGATCTGGGCGCGCTGCTCGACGCCGTATCCGAGCACCGTCCCGACGTCGTCATCACCGACATCCGGATGCCGCCGGATTTCAGCGATGAGGGGATCCAGGCGGCGGCGCGGCTCTACACGGACTCGCCGGAGACGGGCGTCGTCGTGCTGTCGCAGTACGCGGAGCCGGAGTACGCGGTGAAGCTCCTGGAGCGAGGGTCGAAGCGGCGCGCGTACCTGCTCAAGGAGCGGGTCAGCGAGCCGGACCAACTGGCCGGTGCGGTACGCGAGGTTGCGGCCGGTGGCAGCGTCATCGACCCGCGCGTCGTCGAGATCCTGGTCAGCCGGGCGAAGCCGGAGACGGATCCGCTGGCCGGCCTGACGCCGCGGGAGCGGCAGGTGCTGGAGCAGATCGCGCAGGGCAAGAGCAACGCGGGGGTCGCGGCGCACTTGTACCTGACCGAGCGGGCGGTGGAGAAACACATCAACTCGCTCTTCGCCAAGCTGGGTGTGGGCAACGAGCCCGATGTGCACCGCCGGGTCGCGGCGGTGCTGCTGTACCTCTCCACCATCCAGCCCTGACGCTGTTCTGACCGCTGGCCAACCGGTGTCCACGCGGACCCCGTCCGCGCCGCGCAGCCGAGGACCCGCCCTGCGTCGGCACTGCAGTCTCGGCCTCTCCGCCCCTGCCTGCCCCCGGCCCTCCGCCCCCGCCCTCCGGTCCCGTCTGTCCAGGTGTTCCGGCCCCTCGGCGGGGCGTGTTCCGGGCCCTCGGCCAGGTGTTTCCGTCAGGGGATGCCTGCACCCCCGTACGCTGTGGTGGCCGCCGGATACCGCATCGGCCTCTCGCATGCAACGCTGAAGGTGTGATCGCCCCGGGTCTGCAGGCTGAAGCGCCGGCCGTCAGTGTGCTGGTGGTGGACGACCAGGAACCGTTCCGCGCGGCGGCCCGGTTCGTCGTCCGTGCCACCGCCGGGTACCAGGTGGTCGGCGAGGCCGCCAGCGGCGAGGCCGCATTGGAACTGGCCGAGCGGCTGCGGCCGTCGCTGGTGCTGATGGACATCAACCTGCCCGGGATGTCGGGGATCGAAGCGACCCGGCGCCTGACTCGGACGCTGCCGGACGTCGTGGTCATGCTGCTCTCGACCTACTCCGCCGACGACCTGCCCGACGACGCCGGAACGAGCGGCGCCCGCGCGTACGTGCACAAGACCGACCTCACGCCGGACGTTCTGCGCTCCGTCATCGACGGCACCCAACCGCCCGGCTTCTGACCGTCCCCGCCCCATGTGTGCCTGAGTGTGTGCACGTCGTGGGCTCAGGTAACGCTTGGTGCGCCCATGACCCTTCCAACCGTTACGTGAGCCCACGAGGCCGCCAGGTTATCCACAACCCCGGCCATGCCCTTCCCGTCCAGGCGCCGGCACCCGGACGATAGCGGGATGTCGGCACCCCTTACTCGCCTTCCGGCGCAGATCGAGGACGCGCTCGCCGCTGACGGCGGCCTGCTGACGGTTGCCCGCATGCGGGAGGTCGGCATCACCCGGCCCCGCCTTGGGCGCCTGGTGCGCGCCGAGCTTCTCGTCCGGCTGGCCAAGGGTGTCTACGCCAGCCGGGAGCAATACGAGACCGCACCGCCATGGCCCGCCTTCGCGCTGCGTTCGCGAGCGTTCACACAGGCGTGCGGGCCGAGCGCGTGCGCCGCCGGATGGTCGGCCGTGGCGATCCGAGGGCTGCCGGCGATCGGTCCGCCCCCAGACAAGCCGCTGGTCGCCGTGGAACGAGCGGTGGGATCGGCGAACACCGCCTTCGGCGAGATCCGCGCGGTCACGTTGCCGGCGGAGGACCGTACCCTTGTCGACGGTTGTGCGACCACGACCGATGCCAGGCTTGCCGTGGACCTGGCCCGGACGTCCTCCGTAGACGCGGCCTTGGTGGTGGCCGACGCGGTGCTGGCCTCGGGCACGACCGTCGAGCAGCTGAGCCGTGTGCTCGACACGCAGAACGGCTGGTCGGGGACGCGGAATGCGCGATGGGTCATCGAACACGCCGATGCGTATGCGGAGTCCGCTCTGGAGACGCTGGGGCGTCTGGCGTTCCTCGAACATGATCTACCCGTGCCGATCTCCAACGCCTGGGTGGATCTTGGGGCCGACCGATTCCGGCCGGACCACCTCCTCGATGATCGGTGGCTGGTGTTCGAGGGGGACGGGGATCTGAAGTACAACGACCGTCTCGACGCGGCACGTGTCATCGGCGACCAGCGAGAGCGGGAGTGGCGTCTGCGTGAATACGGTCTCGAGATCGTCCGGTACGGCTGGTCGGATGCCCGCCACCACCGTCGCCGGCTCGCCGAGCGGTTCCGGGCGGTCATCGCCGCTCGGGTTCCGCGGGACCGGCCGTGTCCGTGGTACCGGGAGAACCGGACATATCGGCGGGTGGCATGAATCGGATTCGGGAGCGGCTGCCGGCGTCGTGGGCTTAAGTAACGCTTGGCGCGCCCGTGATCCGTCCAACCGTTACGTGAGCCCACGAGGCGCTCCGCCTAGGCCTGGACATTGCACTTCACAGGTCGATGACGTCGCGTTCGCGGCCGATGGTGACCGGGAACTCGGCGTCGGCGGCCTCGCGGGCGGCGAGCGCGTCGACCGCGTCGTCGGTGCGGGTCGGAGCATGGTGGATGAGCACGAGCCGGCCGACGTCGGCGCGGATGGCCAGGGCCACGGCGTCGGCGACGGTGGAGTGGCCGTAGGCGACGGCGATCGCGCGCTCGGACTCGGCGAACTGCGCATCGTGCAGGAGGACATCGACGCCGTGAGCGAGCGTCGCGCCGGGGGCCGGATCGGCCGACGGGTCGTGGTCGGGGAGGTAGGCGAACGACGCGCCGTCGGCTTCGACCCGGATGCCGAAGGTGCGGCCGCCCTTGTGCGGGATGTCGGTGAGTAACACGCGTGCGCCGCCGGCCTCCAGCCACCCGGCCTCGGCCATCCGGAACCGCCACCGGCCGGCCAGGCCCTCCGGGCCGATGGGGAAGTGCGGCGGCGACATCGCACGGCCCAGCAGGGCCGCCGCCGCGGAGCCGGACTTCTCGGGCTCGGCTCCGCCTCCGGAGGGAAAGGGTGCAACGATCGGCGGCCCGGCCGTCGTACCGGTCGGGGCAGGCACGTCGACCGCGACGGCAGTGTGCTGACGAGGCGCCCCTCGGCCGACCCCATCATCGCATTCATATCGAGGTGGAGGCGGGGCGTCTTGGGCGGGGAGGTGCAGGACGACGTCGGCGTCGGCCGTGTCGCCCGAGCGGAAGAACGGGAGGCCCTGGACGTGGTCCCAATGCAGGTGGGTGAGGACGATCTCGCCGTGGAACGGGCGATGGCCGAGCGTGCGGGACAGATGGGTCAGGCCGGTCCCGGCGTCCAACACGAGTGTCGGTGACGCTTCCCCCGTCAGCGTCACCGACACACACGACGTATGGCCGCCCACCCGGAGGTACTCGCGGCCGGGCGCGGGCATCGAGCCACGAACGCCGTGCAGCGTGATCCTCACGTGGATTCGACCTCGGCGGGTGTTCTGCCGGTCGGCTGATGTGATGCGGATCCGGCACCGCCGGCCGCAACGCCCGTCGGTGCGCTGCCGGCCGTGCCACCGGCCGTTGTGCCACCGACCGTGGCGGCGGGGGTGGCGGCGCGGTCCTCGCGGCGGTGCGTGGCGGCCAACTCGGCGAGGCGCTCGTGATCGATGGCGTCGGCCGCGGCGACGGCGACCCGTGCGGGCGTGACAGCGGTGAGCGTGGACGTGCGCAGACCGCCTTCCAGCACGGCACGTTCGCCGAGGATCGCGCCGGGGCCGATCTCGGCGAGACGGTCACCGTCCACGTCGACCGCCAGAACGCCGTCGAGCAGCAGGTACAGCTCGTCGCCTGGCGTGCCTTGCCGCGTCAACAGGTCGCCGGCGGCGAGCGTCGCGATCCTCGGACGTTGCGCCCCGCTCATCAGCAGCCGGGACATGGCCCGTTCGCCGGCGCTCTCCGCCGCGGTCACCAGAGCGGGCGAATCCTCGTCGCCCCACGGTGTGCGTGAGCCGAAGGAGTGCGCATACCAGCTGGAGAAATCGGTCAGACCGGACTTCAGGACGAGCATGCCGGCGGCGTCGTACACCCAGTGCCGCGGAAACCGGCTCGCGCCGGTGAGTTCGACCTCCGACGAGCCGTCCGGCCGCACGGTGAGGGCGAGCGTCGTCCACACCCACGGTGCCTGCATCTTCACGAACGGCGGGTGCGGGACCGGACGCGGCGCCGGCAGTCCCGTCCGACCGCCGCAGGTTTGCACGAGTCGCGCGCTGCCGTCTTCGAGCAACTCCGGATCCCGGCGGATGACGGGGAACGCGACCGCGGTGAACGTGGTGCCGAGCTTGCCGATATGGATGGTGGTCGACCCCATCATGACGCCGGCGTCGTCGTCGTAGCCGGCCCGGACGACACGGCCGTCCTCGACGGCAGCCCAGCAGGCCAGCACGTTGGCGTACCGAAACCGGTCGTGAGCGCGCAGCTCGTCGAGGTCGTCGATCGTGTCCGGCGGCGGCTCGTCGTAGTGGGTGAATCCCAGGTCGAAGGCTTTCCGGGACATGCCGGTCACCGCCTCGGACGGGATCCACGAGAGCGATGTGGCGGTGGCGTGCACGGTTGTGGGTGTCATGGCGCTTCCTCTCCTGCCGTCGACGACGACGCTACGCAGCCGGAGCCGTGCTGTGGAGGGCGCAGACCTGCAGGTCGCAGGGGGTGCTGCCACCCGCACGGAGGTGTGGGAAAGCGGGATGCCTGCACTCTGGCCCGACGCCTTGGCTGAGCGCAGAGTTGAAGAGCCATGTCGATCACAGAGGCACGGAGCATCGAAGCGACGAGCCGCACTAGACAGGTCCGGCCGGACAAGTCCCGCCGGGCAGGTCGGTCCGGACACGCCCGACCGGACACGCCCGACCGGGCCGGCTCGCCGGAGCGCGATGACGTGCCGACGGAACGGAGGAACCATGTCGGACAACAAGGAGCGCGTGCGCAGGCTCTGGGAACAGGTCTGGCCGAACGGCGACGTCGCCGGGCTGAGCGAACTCATCCACGCGGACGGGGTGAACCATGCGGCGCCTCCCGGCGCGCCGCAAGGCTTCGAGGGCGCGAAACAGACGATGTTCTGGCTCCGGAGCGCCTTCTCCGACGAGCGCTACGAGATTCACCAGCTGGTCGAGGAGGGCGACACGGTGGTCGCCTTCATGACGCACCATGGACGGCACACGGGGGAGTTCATGGGCATCGAGCCGACCGGCCGGGAGTTCGCGTACCAGCACGTGCACATCCACCGGCTCGAAGACGGCAAGGTGATCGAGCACTGGTTGGTGCGAGACGACGCCACCTTCATGCAGCAGATCGGGGTGGCCGGCCCAGGTGCCGCTACGCCCGCGCCCCGGTGATGCCGACCAGGGCAGCCAGGCCGAGCGCGCTGCGCGGGGCGTAGGCCATCCGCCACAATCCGCCGTGTGCCGCTCCGGCGGCCTCGTCCAGCCAGGGATGCTCACGCGGGGGCGCGGGTCGGCGCAGGTCGTGGACGAGCAGCGCGGCCATGAGTGTGTTGGCCGTGCCTGGTTCGAAGACCTCGACGCCGAACCGATGCGCCCCCGCGTACACCGTGGCCAGCGCGCGGTTCTTCATGACCGAGCGGGTCCGGGTGGGTGGGGCAACGTTGAGGCTGACGGTGTGCCCGTCCGCGTGCGCCGTCGTTGCGCGCCAGCGTTGGAGCCGTTTGGCCAGCGCGTAGTTCGGGCCTTGTTGGGCGACGAGACTGTCGCAGATGCCCGGGTCGGAAGCGGGAACGTAGTTGCGTTGCAGCAGCCGGCCCGTGGACAGGATCTTCAATGGGCGGCGGATCAGCGCGAGCTTCGACCTCGCTTGATAGGCACGTACCGACTGCTCCACGGCGTCGGCGGGAACGGCGAACACGTCCGTCGGCGTGGCCAGAAAGGACAGTGCCGTGTCCGTCCGCTCCCTCATCAGGTGGGCGGAGAGCGCGTCCACGGCCATCGAGACCCGGACGTGGGTGGCGCCGTCGGCATAGGCGTAGTTTCCGAGCACCAGCCGGCCGTCCAGTTGCATGAGCCACTGGACCAGGGCGGGCAGCTCACGGAGCAGATCCGCACCGGCCCGTGATTCCAGGTCGCCGCTGCCGGGGCGGACCGGCATGTGCAGCCGCCCGGCGTAACGACGGGCGGCGTCGGCCAGGCCTGTCCAGATGCCGGGGCGCGGCAGGTCGACGGCAGTGACGTCTCCGCCCCAGCGCAGAACCGCCCGGACCGGACCCATCTCGGCGCCCGCGCCGAACGCGACCAGACGGACGTCCGACAGGTCCAGCCAGTCTGGGTTGGCCATGACCGTGCGCACGGCTTCCGCGGCGGAGGGCTCGAGCACGCCGGCGTCCACCCACGTGTCGAGCTGGCGGGCGAGCGCGTCACCGCTGAGGCGATCCCCGCGGTACGGCAAGACCAGTTCGCGTTCCGGCGTGCCCGCACCGGTGACGACCGCCGTCTCGAAAGGTACGTCGGTCTGCTGGTTCAGCGCCTCGGCCAAGCTGATCTCGGCCTCGTCACCGGCACCGCGATCGGCACCGACCCCGGCACCGGCATCTGCACCGGCGCTCGTCTCGTCACGGGGACCGTCACCGGTGGCGTCGTCGGGCGGCACGAAGCGCATCCGGTCGTGCAGGGAGGCCAACCCGTCGGCGGCGATCTGCTGGGCGGCGGAAGCGGAGGTGAGCCCGGCCTCCACGAGCCGCCGGAAGTGCAGAAGGTAGCCTCGTCGCCAGTTCGTCTCGCCCTCCGCCGCGCGAGCACCCACCGCGTCCACTCCGCGCAATGCGTCCGCGACGACGGCACGTCCTAGCGCCGATGTGCTGCGTACGCCATCTGAGCTGCGCGGGAACACCACTCCGGACGGGTCGTCCATGACAATCCTCTGCTCAGCGGGGTGCAGTCGTGCCGCGACCGTAGCCAGCATCACGCCGACGGCACGGCACGCACGTATCCGTTGAAGATATCGCCTACCGGAACCGGGACGCGAGCACGCGCGCCGTATCCACGTCTGCCATCAACCTGCTTCGCGCGGACGTGATTCACACGACCATGGACGCAGCCGGGCATCGGCGTCGTGTCCCGGGAGATGGTCGCGGCCGCGAGGGCGAACGTCCGCGTTTCGACGATAAAGAGTTGCCGTCATGACTATAGTGCGTGACCATGGTCATATGACGGTACCTGCGGCTGAGAAAGGCGACACCCGGATCGCGGCCGGCCAGTTCAAGGCGACCTGCCTGAAGGTGTTGGACGAGGTCGCGGAGACACGGGCCCCGGTCACCATCACCAAGCGCGGCCGGCCCGTTGCCCGCCTGGTGCCGATTGAGCCTCCGGCGCCGCTGTTCGGTGCCCTCAGCGGGACGGTAGGCCGCTACGAGGATCTCATCAGTCCGATCGGTGATTCGTGGGATGCCATCCAATGATGCCGAGCGTGACGGCGGACAGCGGCGTCGTGCTCGACACTCACATCCTCGTGTGGCTGATGGCAGGCGACGCGCGGTTGTCGACAGAGACGCGCCAAGCCATCGAGAACGCCTCGTACGCGGCGGGTGTGAACGTCAGCGCGATCTCCTTGTGGGAGATCGCCATGCTGGTGGCCAAGGAACGGCTGCAGCTCACACGCGATGTGGGCGAGTGGATCGATCTGGTCGTCGGCAACCCGGGGCTGAGCGTGGTGCCGCTGGCGCCGGAGATCGCGGTGGCCAGCACACGCCTTCCGGGGGAGATCCATCGAGATCCGGCCGACCGGATGATCGTGGCGACGGCTCGCACCCTGAATGCGACGCTGATCACGGCTGATCAGACATTGCTGAAATATGGCGCCGCGGGCCACGTCGCGACCATGGCAGCCGGCTGACGGCCGGCCTCGGCGGACGGCCGGAGTCGGGATCAACCGCGGCGACGGTCGAGAGCCCGGCCGGCGGGTACCTGAGCTGCCATGTCGCGTAGCAGGGTGAGGGCGGGCGCGACGGGGCGATCCCCGATGAGCGCGACGAGCCGGTCTTCGAGCCGTTGCTCGACCTCCACGACCTGCCGGGCCAGCTCCCGGCCGTGATCGGTCAACGTCAGCAGCACCTGGCGTCGGTCCTCCGGATTCGGCACCCGACGGACCAGGCCGGCGCTGACCAGGCGGTCGACGATGCGGCTGGGGTTGGTGCCGGACTCGCAGACCAGCATTTCGCCCAGCCCGTTGAGGGTCAGCGGTTCGCGTTCGGCGAGCAACCCGAGCGTCTCCGCCTGGGACGGTGTGAGTCCGAGCGGCCGGAGGTCGGTTGCCAGCTGGCGATTGCCTTCCCGCTGGAGCGCCAGGATCAGGTAGCGAAGCTCTGTGACCTCTCTCATCTGTGTGGCGTTCTCCTCGGGGCGGGTCAGGTGGTCAGCACAAGTTTGCCGGATGCTTCGCGCCGCTGAAGGGCGTGGTGGGCGTCCGCGGCCTTCTCCAATGCGAACGTCGCGCCGACGACGGGCTCGATCTCGCCGGTCGCCGCCATCGTCAGCAGCCGCTCTAGGCTGTCGCGGTACCAGTGGTGGTCCGAGGCGATCTGCCGCGGCACCATGCACAGCGCAGTGCGCTTGCCGGGCCGCAGTCCGAGCAGCGTCACGGTCAGCGCGCCGCGGATGGTGTCGGCCACCATGTGTCCGGGGCGTCCGGAGAACGCATAGCTGACCAGGACACCGCGCGGCGCGAGTATGCGAAGTCCTCTGCGCAGGTAGTCACCGCCGATGTGGTCGAACACGGCCTGCACACCGTGCGGTTCCTCGCGCTTGATCACTTGCTCGAAGTCGTCGCGGCGGTAGTCGATGACGCGCACGCCGGCGTCCGCGAGCATGTCCTGCGCCGTCGCGGACGACGCGGTGCCATAGATGCGGACGCCGGCCCGGTGTGCGAGCTGGACGACGGCGCGTCCGACGCCACCGCTGACCCCGTGCACCAGGATCGCGTGGCCCTCGCGGACGTGGCCATGGGTCTCTAAGAGGCTCAGCGCGGTGAGGTAGTCCAGGGGAATGGAGGCGGCGGCGATGGTGTCGAGACCGTCGGGCACCGGGACCGGCAACCAGTCCGGCATCGTGACGTACTCGCTGTATGCGCCCATGTGCGGTAGGGAAGCGGCGACGCGTGTCCCGGGCTGCGCCCACCGTGGTACCGCGCCGGAAGAGCCGGGCCGGGCGTCCACCACCTCACCGACCAGCTCGTATCCCGGTGTGAGCGGCGTGCGTCGCTGCAGGAGGTAGTCGCCGGTACGGGCCATGATGTCGGTGAAACCGACGCCGGCTGCCAGCACCTTCACGCGCACTGCCCCTGATGGTGGCGCCGGGAGCACCTCGTCGACCAACCGCAGCTCATCGACGTCGCCGAATCTCTCGACGACGATCCTCCGGTTGGGAATGTCTGGAAGCTCCATGACCACGCTCCTGGTCTCTCGCTATCGGCATTAGATGTCATGACACTATATGTCGCGACATCTAATGTCAAGCCGGTATCCCGTATGTGTGGCCGAGTGCCTGCGGTGCAGGGGCGCACGCGGACGGTGGGGGAGCGTGCCCGGATGGCGAGAATTCATCCGGGCAAGCCTTGACATACCGGAAAGATCTCCGAGATGGTCTAGACCTCACTGCGATCTTTCCCGAGAGGAGACCTGATGCAACGTCGGGCCCGGAACGTCATCGCAACCCTCGCCGCCGGCGGCGTCGTGGCCGCCATCAACGTCGTCCCGTCGGCGCTTCCATCGGCGGATAGCACGAACGAGCTGGACCCGGCCGCTAAGGAACTGGCGGCCGATATAGACGAAATCCTCGCCGACCCCCGGATGGACGGCAGCCAGGTCTCCGTCGTCGTCGCCGAGGCTGAGACCGGCGACGTGCTCTACGAGCGCGACGGCGATGACCGGCTGATGCCGGCGTCGAACAAGAAACTGTTCACCGCGGCCGCGGCCATGGACGTCCTCGGCCCGGACTACACGTTCGACACCACGGTGGAGACCGACGCCCGTCACGCGGGCCGGATCCTTGCGGGCGATCTGTACCTGCGCGGCACCGGAGACCCGACGATGCTGGCCGAAGACTACGAGGCGCTGGCGGATGAGATCGCCGACGCGGGTATCGAACGTGTGCACGGCGCCGTCGTCGTCGACGACACGTGGTTCGACGACCGGCGGCTCGGGCTCGGCTGGAACTGGGATGACGAGCAGTACTACTACTCGGCGCAGATCTCCGCGCTGAGTATCGCCCCGGACACCGACTACGACGCGGGGACGGTCATCGTCCGCGTCGAACCCGGTAGCCGCGCGGGCGACGCCGCCGAGGTCACCGTGATCCCGGAGAACGATTACGTGGAGATCGTCAACGACGCCACCACGACGGATGCGGGCAGCGGCCGGAACATCTCCATCGAACGCGCACATGGCCAGGAGGAGATACGAGTCTCCGGCACCATCGCCACCGACTCCGCGGCGACGTCGCAGTGGCGCGCGGTATGGGAACCCACCGGCCTGGCCGCGGATGTCTTCGTCCGGGCGCTGCAGGAACGCGGGGTGCGGGTACGCGAAGGGGTGGAGTTCGGGCCGACGCCGGACGACGCACGGGTGCTTGCGTCGCACGAGTCGATGCCGCTGAGTGAGCTGCTGATCCCGTTCATGAAGCTGAGCAACAACGGTCACGCCGAGGTTCTGATCAAGGCGATGGGGCGCGAGGCCGCGGGTGCGGGCACCTGGCCGGCCGGGCTCGACGTCATGGACGACACGATGGAGGCTTGGGGCCTCGACACCGGCACGATCGGGTCCGTGGACGGGTCCGGCCTGTCCCGGCGCAACTGGATCCCGCCGAACGAGATCATCCAGCTGCTGCTCGCGGTCCAGGATGAGCCGTGGTACGACGCGTGGTACGAGTCGTTGCCGGTCGCCGGGGTGGAGGAGCGATTCGTCGGCGGCACGCTCCGGTTCCGGATGGACGGCACCGCCGCCGACGGTAACGTGCGCGGCAAGACCGGCACCCTGACCGGCGCCACCGGCCTATCCGGATACGTGACCACCGCCGACGGCGACGAGCTGGTCTACTCGATCCTGCTGAACAACTACCTCAGCTCCAAGCCCAGCGACATCGAGGACGCGATCGCCATCCGGTTGGCCGAGCACACCGAGGGCGGCGAGCCGTCGGCGACGACGTTCCGCGCGCCGCCCGAACCTCGTACGGATCAGCCCGGCGACCTGGAATGCTCCTGGACCAAGGCCTGCTGACCGCCTCCCTCCCATCCACCATCCATGATCATGAACACTAACCGTGCTATGAGAACGGTAAGTGTTCATGATCATGGTCGAGGCGGCTCGCACGGCGCGGCCGTTCGACCGCGACTGCTGGATGCGCAAGCTCTGAGCTGGTAGCCTTACAGAAAGGCTCCTCGAGGTGCCTGCCAGGAAAGCCTGCGTTGCTGCCAGCGCTGCCCCAACAGGGGATCGGCTCCTGGAGGCTCCTCGGGGAGTCTTTTCAGTATGGGCTTTTGCAGTCTGGGCATGGCCACCACGGTTGAGTAAATGCCAGCTTGCTGTTCGGCCTCACCTGCATTCCTAGGCTTATTACACATTCTTCGGATCTGCGGATTTGGTGCCAAATCTTGAGTAAGTAGGCACCCTCCGTATTCTGCCACACGTTTGGCCAGAACGCTGCCTTGAGGAAGCCCGCGTATACATCGGCGATCTGGCTCATCTCGTACTTGTCAGAACTCACCCAGCTCAGTTTGGAAACGAGGTCGAAAGGAACATTCTTGTCCTGCCGTTTCTTGATCTGGAAGTATCGGTGTGTGTCTGTATGGTCGTGCTTCTTGACGTGGGAGAAATGCACCTTTACCTGCCGTTTCCCGTCCGGCCAAGCGCGTGCTGCCCACAGGACACGTTGAAGTCCGGCATACGCTATGACGTTGTAGAAGAGCGTGACGTCGTCGCGGTACGTGCCATCGCTGAGTTGCGACTTGTCTGCGACCACGTACACAACCCTCAGACCTTTTAGTGTGCTGAGAATGTTGGCTGCATGGACACGACGATCGTGATTCTTGAGATCGTCCTTCCAGGAGAGCGGCCTATCGCTTGGCACATTGAAGTCCGTCCGTAACCGGCCCAGGGCCTGTCGTGCTGATCGTTCCGCATCATCATCCACCATCACGGCCGCCATTCCGAAGATCGGGCTGGCTCTGCCCTTCAATATTCCGCGGTCCCCTGTCTCGTCGATATAGGCCCGGAGGAGCGGCAGTTTGTGCGTCTCTGGCGGCGCTACGAACGGCTGGTAGTCGATCGAAGCCGAGAGTCGATTGGAGGTGGTCGGAGCGACGTTCGGCATGGAAGTTGATCTTACGATTGCTCGTAGCTATAGCCAAACGCGTGACGTTGCGGACGGTTGAGTTCTGGTGTGGTCACCTCGTCGGCGAGTCGAGTCCGGGATGTCGGCGGCGTGACGGACAATAGGGGGCGTGAGTCTCTATCGTGACGAAGGGGTTGTGCTGCGCACCCAGAAGCTGGGTGAGGCGGATCGTATCGTCACGCTGCTGACCAGGGAGAACGGGCGCATCCGGGCGGCCGCCAAGGGGGTGCGGCGCACCACCAGCCGGTTCGGCGCCCGTCTGGAACCGTTCATGCAGGTCGACGTCCAGCTGGCCACCGGACGGACGCTGGACGTGGTCACTCAGGTGGAGACGCTGTCCCCGTACGGCACCCGGATCTGTGCCGACTACGGTCGGTACACCGCCGGCTCCGCCATCCTGGAGACGGCGGAACGGCTCAGCGCCGAGGAGCGCGAGCCGGCCCTGCAGCACTACCTTCTGCTGGTGGGCGCGTTGCGGGCACTCGTCGGCGGCGAGCACGACCCGGCGCTGGTGCTCGACGCGTATCTGCTGCGTGGTCTGGCGATCGCCGGGTTCGCTCCGAGTTTCACCGACTGCGCGCGCTGCAGCGCGGACGGGCCGCACCGGCTCTTCTCGGTGCAGGCCGGCGGCATGGTGTGCCCGGCGTGTCGTCCCGCAGGCACCGTGGCGCCGTCGATCGACACCGTTGCGCTGCTGAGCGCGCTGCTGACCGGCGACTGGGAGATCGCCGACGCCAGCGGTTCGCGGGCGCGCCGGGAGGCCAGCGGGATCACGGCCGCGTTCCTGCAGTGGCATCTGGAGCGTGGCCTGCGGTCGCTTCCCCTCGTCGAGCGGGTATATCGGGAGCGGAATGTGATCGACGACGAGCAGGTGATCCAGGCGTGAGCAGACGCGAGTACGCATCGCCGCCTCCGCACCCGTCCGGTGCGACGCCGCCCCCGATCCCGGCGGATCTGGTGCCCCGGCACGTGGCGTTGATCATGGACGGGAACGGGCGGTGGGCGAACAGCCGCGGCCTGCCGCGCACCAAGGGGCACGAAGCGGGCGAGTCGTCGCTGCTGGACGTGATCCACGGGGCCATCGAGATGGGTATCGGCTGCCTGTCGGCGTACGCCTTCTCCACCGAGAACTGGCGCCGCTCGACGGACGAGGTGCGGTTCCTGATGGGGTTCAACCGGGAGGTGATCCGCCGTCGCCGCGATGAGCTGGACGCGATGGGGGTGCGGATCCGCTGGGCCGGACGTCGCCCCCGGCTGTGGAAGAGCGTCATCGACGAGCTTGTCGAGGCAGAGCGTCGGACCCGGCACAATGACGTGATCACGCTGCAGTTCTGCGTGAACTATGGCGGCCGGGCCGAGCTCGGCGACGCCGCCGCCGCGCTGGCCGCGGACGTCGCCTCCGGCAAGGTCAACCCGAAGCGGGTCAACGAGAAGACGCTGGCCCGCTACCTGTACAACGCCGACCTGCCGGAGGTGGACCTGTTCGTCCGGTCCTCCGGCGAGCAGCGCACGTCGAACTTCATGCTCTGGCAGTCGGCGTACGCGGAGATGGTCTTCCTGGACACGCTCTGGCCCGACTTCGACCGGCGCGATCTATGGCGTGCGGTGGAGATCTACGCGAAGCGGGACCGGCGCTACGGCGGCGCCGACCCTAGCGCCCCGGCCGTCTGACTCGCCACCCTCGCCGCCCCGCCCTTCGCCATCATCATCGACTGCTGGACCGGTCACAGCGGGTATGGCGCGCGTCTCATCGCTGATGACTAGGGGAGGATGGTGATGATCTGCTCGGCTACGCCGCGCGCGGACTGCGGATTCTGGCCGGTGACGAGCCGTCCATCCGCAATGACCTGAGGGGTCCACGGCGCCGCCGCAACATGCTGGGCTCCCTGCTTGATCAGCGCGTCCGCCAGCAGGAACGGCACGGTATCGGCAAGCCCGACGATCGTCTCCTCCTCGTTGGTGAACGCCGCCACCCGCTTGCCGTCCACCAGGTATGAACCGTCGGAGAGACGCAGCCCGACCAGGGCCGCGGGCCCGTGGCAGACGGCCGCCACCACGCCGCCACGCTCGTACACGCCCGCCGCCAGCCGCTCAAGGTCGGCGTTGTCCGGGAAGTCCCACATGGTGCCGTGTCCACCGGCGAAGAAGACGACGTCGTAATCGCCGGGGGAGACGTCGGCGGCGCGGGCCGTCCGCTCGATGTCGACGGCGCGGAAGAACGCCTCCTGGGCGGGGTCGAGGTCATCCCGGCTGTCGACCGGCGCGGCCCCGCCGGCGACGGATGCTACATCGACGTCGAAGCCGGCGTCACGGAAGACATGCCAAGGTTCGGCTGCCTCGCCGGCGTGGAATCCGGTGCGGCGGCCGGTCGATCCGATGGTGTCGTGGCTGGTGAGAATGATCAGTACTCGCGTCATGGCACCCATGGTCAGGCCTGGTCAGGAATAGGCGCCAATAGCAAGCCCGATCTAAGCCATAGGATTTCTGATGTGAACATCTCGCTCGACCTGCTACGCAGCTTCCTCGCGGTGTACCGCCAAGGCTCCATCACGGCCGCCGCGGAGTCGCTCGGCTTGGCCCAGCCGACCCTCACCGCGCAAGTCCGCTCGCTCGAGGCGGCGCTGGGGCGACGACTCTTCGACCGGCTCCCGCGCGGCGTCGCCTCCACGCCCGCCGCCGACGAGCTGGCCCGGAGGGTGGCCGGCGCGATCGATGACCTGGAGTCGGCCGTCGTGGACGAGACCACCGCGCGGTACCCGAGCACGGTGCGCATCGGTGGCCCGGCGGATTTCCTGTGCGAGCAGGCGCTACCTGCCCTGTCCGGCATGGTCGCCGACGGCCTGCAGCTGCGGACCACGTTCGGCATGCCCGACGGGCTGCTCGACGCCGTCGTCGGAGCTGACCTGGACCTCGCCGTCATCAGCGTCCGGCCGCGCCGCCGAGGTGTGCTGGCCGAGCCGTTCTACGACGAGGAGTTCGATCTGGTGGCGGCGCCGTCCTGGGCTGACCGGATCAAGCCGGAGCGTACGGATCCGGAGCGTGCCGAGCCGGAGCGTGCTGTACCGGAGCGTGCCGATCCGCAGCGGCTCGCGCCGATCCCACTCGTCGCGTACGGGGAGGAGGCCCCGATCGTGCGCCGCTACTGGCGGACCGTCTTCGGCACCCGCCTCACTCGCACACCCGACCTGGTGGTGCCGGACCTGCGCGGCGCGCTCGCCGCCGTCACCGCCGGCGCCGGGATGACCGTGTTGCCGCGGTACCTGACCGCGAGACCGCTCGAGACGGGAAAGCTGCAGCTACTCGCCGAGCCGGAGCTTCCGCCGCTGAATACGCTCTTCCTGGTCCACCGACCACAGTCGGAAGCACGACGCTCGGTGGCGGCGGTCCGTGCCCGGCTGCTCGAACTCGGCCGCGGTCCGGTGCACTCCTCCCCAGCGGCGTGACCGCTGACCCGGCTCGGCCGGCTCTCCTCGGGTGACCGGCCGGGCCCGGACCGCCCGGACCTGCCGGCTGCAGCCGCGCCGCCGTATGCGGCATGATCACTCTGTGGTTATCGATGCGACATGGCTGTTGCGCCTGGAGACTGACGGCGACGGGCCGCGGCTGGCGGTGAAGGACTGTATCGACGTGGCGGGCACTCCGACGACGGCGGCGTGCCCGGCCCTGATGGACGACCCCGCGCCGGCCGCCGCGGATGCGCCGGTGGTGGAGACCGCGCGCCGGCAGGGCGCGCGCATCGTCGGCAAGACCAACCTGGTGGAGCTGTGCCGGCACATCGACGGCATCAACCCCTGGACCGGAACGCCGACCAACCCGATCGATCCGGAACGTGTGCCGGGCGGATCCAGCAGCGGGTCGGCCGTCGCGGTGGCGAACGACGAGGCAGACGTCGGGTATGGCACCGACACCGGTGGCTCGGTGCGCGTGCCGGCAGCCTGCTGCGGCATCACCGGCCTGAAGACGACGGCGGGCCGGGTGCCGACGCACGGAGTGGTCGAATTCTCCCGCACCCTCGACACGGTGGGGCCGCTCGCACGCGACGTCGCCGGTCTGGCGGTGGGGATGGAGCTGATGGAACCGGGCTTTCGGCAGGCTGACGCGAGTGGCGTTCCGCTGACGGCGGCACGGCTGAGGTTCGCCGACGTCGACCCGGGCATTGACACCTCCCTCGACGCGGTGCTGGCGGCCGCGGGGGTGAAGACCGTCGATGTCACCCTGCCGGAATGGGAAAGCTGGGTCGCCGCCGCGAACGACATCATGGGCGCCGAGGGTTACTGGGCCCAACGGCACCTGCTGGACCGACCTGACCTGCTGGAGGAGCGCGACGTCGAGAGCATCGGGGGAGGCGCGCGGATCAAGGCCGGCCGGGTCGCGGAGTGTCGGCGCATCGGGCTGGCGGCCAGGTCCCGGCTCGGCGAGTTGCTGGCGGATCATGCCTTCCTGGCGCTGCCCACGCTGCGCGCAGAGCCGCCGCGTATGGACGATGTGCGGCCCGGGATGACGTATCTGACCGTGCCGCTCAACCTCGCCGGGCTTCCGGCCGTGGCGCTGCCGGTGCCGCGCACGGACGGAGGGTTCCCGGCGTCGCTGCAGCTGGTGGGCGCCTGGTATGCGGAGGAGGAGCTGCTGGCCGCGGCCGCCGTGCTGGAGGCCGCCGTGGCCGCCCGATAAGCCTACGATCACCGACGATGGCCGGACCATGGTCCACAAAACGGATCGGTGATCACAAGCTGTGGGCTATGGGCGGAGGACGGTGACCCCGGTCGGCGACGAAGCGGACATCTCCAGCAGGGCGTCGACCCCGTCCTCCAGCGTGAGCTGATCGCCGAGCAGCAGCTCGGGCCGGAGCCTGCCCTGCGCGACGTCGCGCAGCATCTGTGGGTAGTCGTGCGCGGCCATACCGTGGCTGCCGAGGATCTCCAATTCGTCGGCGACGACGGGACCCATCACCACCGACTGCGCGGCGTGCTCGGCGACCAGCAGCCCGACCTGCACGTGTCGCCCGCGTGTGCGAAGGCAGCGCACCGAGTTCTGGAACGTGGCGGTATGGCCGAGCGCGTCCAGCGACACGTGCGCCCCGCCTCCGGTGATGTCCCGGATCGCCACCGGCACGTCACTCTCGGTGCCGTCGACCACGGCGGCCGCTCCCAGGCGACGTGCCTGGTCGAGCGCCGCCGGTGCGACGTCGACCGCGACCACGTCAGCCCCGTACGCTGCCGCGATCAGCACCGCGGAGAGTCCCACCCCGCCGCAGCCGTGTACCGCGACCCATCGTGGCGCGCCGCCCGCGCCACCCACGCCGCCCTGCTGGACGACGGCGCGGTACGCGGTGGCGAAACGACAGCCCAGACTGGCCGCCGTCGCGAAGTCCACCTCATCCGCGATGCGCACCAGATTGACGTCCGCGTGGTCGACGACCGCGAGTTCGGCGAACGAGCCCCAGCGGGTGAACCCCGGCTGTGTCTGGTCGTCGCAGACTTGCTGGTCACCGGCGCGGCACTGGACGCAGCTCCCGCATGCGTTGACGAACGGCGCGGTGACCCGATCGCCGATGCTCCAGTCTGCGGAGACGGCCGTACCCGTCGCCACGATGGTCCCGGCGAACTCATGGCCAGGCACGTGCGGGAGCGTGATGTCGTCGTCGTGGCCCATCCAGCCGTGCCAGTCGCTGCGGCACAGCCCGGTGGCCTCCACCTTCACCACGACGCCGTGCGGCGGGCAGCTGGGATCCCGCACCTCTCGAACCTCAGGCCGCTGCCGGAACGCTTCGTACACCATCGCTCGCACGTGCTCAGGGTAATGGTCCGTAAAACGACGGAGAGTTCTTGTCGCTGGGGCAACCACTTCTTTCCGACGTTTCACGCGGTGCGGGCAAGCCCTGCCGCCACAGCCGCCTCGATCTCGCGCAGGACGGCATCCGGCTCTTCTCGGAGGCGACGCGGAGACACCGGAACCACCGTCCAGCCGAGGGACGCGTACAGCGCGCGCCTGCGCTCCGTGCGTTCGACGCTGTCGCCGAAGCGGTGCCACTCGGCGGAATCGATCTCGACGACGACACGGGCTTCGGGCCAGCACGCATCGGGCCTGATCCGGTGCATCGTGCCAGGAAGTAGCGCGTTCCACCGTGGTTCGATCAGCACGGTGGAGCGGCGGACGAGGTCGCGCAGTTCGCACTCGGGTGCAGAACGGCATCCCGCGGTGAGATCGTCCAGGCTGCGGCGTACAAGGCCGGACCCCTTCCACCGGGCGTCACCGAGCATCGTGAGGATGCGATCCGGCGTGGTCAACCCTCGTTGAACCGCTTCGCACAACAATGCCCGAATATCGCGAAGCGACGACATGCCGCGGCAGACGTCGAGTACGGCCTGTTCGGGACTGGCGGTCGGTATCCCCGCGATGTCCCGCGACTCGGGCATCTTCGTGGTGCGCCGAACCACCACGAACGGTGTAGTACGACGTCTGCTGCGCTCGGGGATGAGAACCACCGTCTCCGCCGTCTCGGGTACATAGCGCAGCCCGTAGGCGCGGCAGGCCATAGCGCCGCTGACCACTCCGCCGTCGCCGGTCGTCAGCAGCGCTGCCCGGAGGTGATGGCGTGGCTGAAGCGGTCCGGTGAAGGTCGCGTACACGCCGCGCGTCACATGCTGCCATTTCCGTCCACGACCGAGCGCGTGAGCGATCGCCGCCGGGGTGACACCTGCGCACAGCGCCTGCCGACGGGTGACCAAGCCGTCTTGCGCGCTGATGAGCTGCGTGAGCTCGTCGGGAATCACCATGCACATGGATCTTGAACGATCCGTGGCGAACCAACAAGGCGCAACCGGAAACAGTGGATAACCGGGCAGGCAAGACCGCACGGCAGCGGCGCCTGTGGACAACCACGTCGTTCAAGGCGGTCGCACCGCGAGCGTCGGAAGGTTGTTGTCGCTGTGGCGATAAGAACCTTCCGACGTTTGGCGTAAGAACGTGTCAGTGTTCGTCGTAATGCTTGCCGTGGGCGGCGTGCAGGTGGCCGTCGTGCAGATAGTCGGTGTGGTCGCCGTGTTCCACTGCCGGGTGTCCGCACTCGTCATCGTGCTGGTGCGGGTGCTCCTCGGTGGGTACGTGCACCCCGGTCACCCGCGGATCCTCGCCGTTCGTGCGACGCCGCCGGCGCGCCCGCCGCACGGCCGTCCCCAACGGCCAGGCCAGCACGAACCCGGCGAGGGCGAACACGACGATGCTCGCACCCGGCGCCACGTCGACGTAGTAGGCGAACACCACGCCGCCGAGCGACGGCGCGACACCCAGGGCCAACGCGAGCGCGAACGTCGCGCGGAACCCGCGCGTCAGCTGCATCGAGGTCGCCACGGGCACCACCATCAGAGCGCTGACCAGAAGCAGACCGACGGTGCGCATCGCCACGGCGACGGTGACCGCCGCCATCACCGCGATCAGGATGCTGTATAGCCGGACCGGGATTCCGCAGGCACGGGCGTACTCCTCGTCCTGACAGACGGCGAACAGCTGTGGTCCCAGGCCGATCGACAGCACGATCACGGCCACGGCGAGCACCCCGATCACCACCAGGTCCTCCTGAGAGACCGTGGTGATCGAGCCGAACAGGTAGGTGTTCAGCGTGGCCGCCGTGCTGCCGGCGAGCCCGGTCAGCAGGACACCGCCCGCAATACCGCCGTAGAACAGCATCGCCAGGGCGACGTCGCCGGATGCCTTACCGTGGGCGCGCACCAACTCGATCGCCAGAGCGCCGATCACCGCCACCACCACCGCGGTCCAGACCGGCGCCCATCCCGTGAGCAGACCCACCGCCACCCCGGTCAGCGCCACGTGGCCGATCCCGTCGCCCATCAGCGCCAGCCGCCGATGCACCAGATACGTGCCGACGGCTGGGGCGGCCAGCCCGGTCAACAGCGCCGCGAGCACGGCACGCTGCATGAAGTCGTAGTTCAGGAGTTCCATCCGAACGGACCTCCCTGTTCTTCGTTGCTGTGCGGGTGGTCGTCGGGTACTCCGGCCGCGCCATGCCCGGGGGTGAGATCCTCGGTCATACCGGCTGCGGCACGCGCGGCTGCGGCCCGCCCGGGCTCTTGACCCTCGTGTGCTCCGGCATCCGCGCGCCCCGGCGGTGGTCCGTCGTGCACCACCCGGCCCGAATCCAGCGCCACCGCCCGGTCGACAAGCGACGCCAACGGTCCCATCTCGTGCAGGACCAGCAGCACCGTGCGACCAGAGGCGACGAACGTCCGCAGCGATCGGGCGAATGCCTCCTGGCTGCGTATGTCGACGCCGGCGTTCGGCTCGTCGAGCACGAGAAGATCGGGCTCACCCGCGGCCGCGCGCGCGATCAGCGCCCGCTGCTGCTGTCCGCCGGAGAGCGTGTCGATGCCGTCGTTGGTGCGGTCGGCCAGTCCGACGAGATCGATCGCCCGCGTCACCGCGTCCCGGTCCGCACGCGATGCGGGCACGAAGGGCTTGCGACGGGCGAGCCGACCCGATGCCACCACTTCTTTGACCGTCGCCGGAACTCCGCCGGCCGCCGTCGTCCGTTGCGGTACGTACCCGATCCGCCGCCACTCGCGGAACGACCGCAAGGGCCGGCCGAAGAGGGCGATGTCGCCGGCCGCGGCCGGCACCAAGCCGGCGACGGCGCGCACGAGCGTCGACTTCCCGGAACCGTTGGCGCCGAGGAGTGTGACCACCTCCCCGGCGTCCACGTGGAAGTCGATGCCGTGCAGGACCGGCTGCTCGCCGAGCGTGACGTGAAGCCCACGCACGTCAACGACGCGTTCCGTCATCCGATCGTCATTCGAGAGTCCGCCTCACCTGGTTGTCGCATTCTGCAACGCGTGGCCTCGGTACGCGGAGTGCAGAACGCCACCGATCCTAGCTGCAGCCGTTCGCGGCTTGGATCGCCTCGAGGTTCTGCCGCATCAGGCTGAAGTAGTCCTCGTCCGCGGTATCGTCCGTGAGTCCTTCGATCGGGTCGAGGACGGCGGTTTGAAGGCCCAGATCGTCGGCGATCGACTGAACGACGTCCGGGCTGGACAGCCGCTCGTAGAAGACCGTCGTCACGCCCTCACGCTCGATCGTGTCGTGTACTTCGGCGACGCGTGCCGGAGACGGTTCCGAATCCGGGTCGAGCCCGGCGACGCCGAGCTGCTCCAGGCCGTACCGGTCTGCCAGGTAACCGAATGCTTCGTGGCTGACGACGATGAGCGAGCGCTCGCATTGCGCCAGCCCTTCGCTGAACTCCTCGTCCAGCGCCTCCAGCTGCTCGATCAACTCGTGCGCATTGGCGTCGTAGGCGTCCGCATTGTCCGGGTCGATCTCCGCCAGCTCCTCGGCGAGCGCGTCGGCGAGGGTGGACAGGTTGGTCGGGTCGAGCCAGAGGTGTGGGTCGCCCTCGAGGCCACCGTGGTCGTGACCGTCGTCGCCCGCCTCGTCGGCGTGCTCGTCCTCGTCGGCCGCCTCCTCGTCCGCATGATCGTGCTCGTCCTCGGCGTCTTCGTCGTGGCCGTCGTCGTCGTGCTCGTCCTCGGCGTGGTCGTCGCCGGTCTCCTCGTCGGCGTCGGCGTCCTCTTCGTCGTGGTCGTGCTCGTCGTCGGCTTCCTCACCCGCATGATCGTGCTCGTCCGGGCGGAGCTCGACGACGCTCGCGGCATCCACGACCGCACCGGAACCGTTCTGCGCCACCGCCTCGTCGACGGCGGGCTGAAACTCCTCCAGGTACAGCACCAGATCCGCGTCGGCGACGGCGCCCACCTGCTGCGCGGTGAGCTCCAAATCGTGTGACTCCGTGCCCGGCTGGGTGAGATTCTCCACATCGGCGAGGTCGCCGGCGACGTGCTCGGCGACGAACGCCATGGGGTAGAAGGCTGCGGCGATCGTGGGGCCATCCGAGGACGACGCCGCGCCGTCACCGGAACCGTCGTCCGACCCGCAGCTGGCGAGAATGAGCCCGGATACCGCCAACGCAGGCAGCCAACGGAATGCAGAACGCGAAGTCATGCGATCCATTCTCATGAAGAGTGACAACCATTGTCAAAATGATGTATATTTCGGCAGCTTTGCGACTGCGGGACGTGGCACCGACATATCCGCCCGGGATCGCGCGTGTGGCGCGCCGCTCGAACTACAGTGGGGTGATAGTGAGGTAGCCGGACGCAGACATGACGTAGAGAGGCGGTCGCCAGCAGTGTCGCTACAGCAGCAGCCGGCCAAGGAACAGCGGCGTACGCGCCAGCGTGCCGCCGTCGACGAGGTACTCGAGGAGACCGAGGACTTCATCAGTGCCCAAGACCTGCACGCAGCCCTGCGTTCCCGGGGCATGAGCGTCGGGCTGGCGACGGTCTACCGGACGCTGCAGACCCTGGCGGACAACGGCCAGGTCGACGTGTTGCACACCTCCAGCGGCGAGGCCGCCTACCGGCGCTGTGCACGCGACGAGCACCATCACCATCTGGTCTGCCGCTCCTGCAAGGCGACCGTTGAAGTGGCGGGGCCGGCGGTGGAGCGCTGGACCAGGTCCGTGGCCAAGGAGCACGGCTACGTCGACGTCGCGCACACTCTGGAGATCTTCGGGCTCTGTCCGCGCTGCGCCGCACAGGCCTGAGCCGCTGCGTGATCGCGCGCGCAGGCCGGCCCTAGTCGAAGGCCGGCCGCGGTTCCCGAACGCCCGGGATCTAGAACACGCCGGTGGCCTGCGCGATGAGGAGGGCGGCGACAACCGCGATGACCGCTGCGCGGATGATTCGCGCGGCGGGCTCCAGCTTGGGCCACGCGAGCACCAGCAGCCAGGTCAGGAAGAGAATGATCAGCGCCAACAGGACGGGAGACCACGGAGCCGGCGCCAGCAGGCCGCCGAGCAGCACACCGGCCGTGATCAGGCCCAGGAACCACTTCGGTAGCCGGGTGAGCCGGACGAGGATGGGATAGCTGGCCCGTTCCAGTCCCGCGCGCCAGCCGAGCTGTGCGACCGGAGCCGGGCCGGGCCGGCGTGAGCTGCCGGGACGCGGCGCGCGGGCGGCTCCGGGATTGGCTGGTCGCCGCTGCGGCGCGCGATGCGGTTGGCGGCGCTTCTTCGACACGATCGTCCCTCATCTTCGGGCTCTGCTCGGGCTGGACATCCTGGACCGAGCGGTCCGGCGGCCGCCTCCCCGCGTGACGCGCCTGCTCGGTGAACCATGATGCGTGTGCTCCATGAATGGTACGGCCGCCTGTCGCGCGGGCGGAACCGGGTCGGATCTGACTATGCTCGTCCGTTGCCGCCCGGAGAAAGGACAGTCATGCTCGTCGTCACCCGATACCGGGTTCCTCGCGCTGAGGCCCCGGCCTTCCGTGACCAGGCGTTCGAGGCGCTGCATACACTCGCGCAGCAGCCGGGCTGGAAGCGCGGACACGTCGGGCGTGCCACCGACGACCCGACGTTGTGGGTGCTCACCAGCGAGTGGCGGGATGTCGGCTCATACCGGCGCGCGCTATCCGCGTACGACGTGAAGCTGCATGTGGTGCCGCTGCTGTCGCGCGCGGTCGACGAGCCGACGGCGTTCGAGGTCATGACGCCGGACGGTGGTACGGCCCTCGCCGCCGACGCGGAGGACGTGGGCCTCGGACACGCCGCCGGGCCGGCCATCCTGACCGATCTCGATGTCCGCGATGATGGCCGGGGCCGTTCCGCGGGTTCGACCGACCCGGAAACGCGGGAGGATGATCCGGGCCGTCCCGAGGGCTCGACCGGCGCGCGGGAGAATGATCGGTGACCGGCGCCCATCTCCACCAGGAGGCGACCCCGGCGAGCCCTCGCGTGCGGGCGTTCGTCCTGTCGGTCCTGATCCCGCTCATCATGCTGACCATCGCCGGGCTGGTGGTGCTCTGGCCGTCCGGTGAGGCGCCCAGCATCGAGGCTGGCGACCGCGTCGACGCCGAGATCATCGACCTCCGCCCGTGCGCGGCGGCCGGCGGCGCGTCGTCGCAGAGTGGCGACACAGACAGCGGCGGCGCCGAGGGTAGCGGCGGCACTGAGGGCGGCGGTGCAGGCGATGAGGAAGGCGGTGGCACCGGCGACGGCGGCGGCGGTGGTCAGCCCGGCACCACGTGCCTGGAGGCCGACGTCCTGATCGAGTCGGGCCCGGACGAAGGGCTCGAGGTCGTGGTGCCGGTCCCGTACGGGGTCGGTGCGCCGCAGTTCGAGATCGGGGACAAGGTCGTGCTGACCGCGACCCGCGACGTCCCGCTGGAGAGCCGGTACGAGATCACCGAATTCCAGCGTGGGACGCCGCTGCTCTGGCTGGGGATCATCTTCGCGGTCGCGGTGGTGCTGCTGTCCCGGTGGAAGGGACTGGCTGCGCTGGTCGGCCTCGGGATCTCGGTGCTGATCATCGTCTTCTTCCTGTTGCCCGCACTGCTGGCCGGACAGAATCCGCTGCCGGTGGCCGTCGTCGGCGCATCCGCGATCATGATCGCCACGTTGTACATGTCGCACGGCGTCTCGATCCGTACCTCCGTGGCGCTGATCGGGACGCTGATCAGCTTGACCCTCACCGGTCTGCTCGGCGCGCTCTTCACTGAGCTGAGCCAGTTCACCGGGCTGTTCGACGAGTCATTGGCGTACATCGGCCTGGTCGACGCCGAGCTCGACGTGCGCGGGCTGCTGCTGGCCGGGCTCGTCGTCGGCGCGCTGGGCGTGCTGGATGACACCACCGTGACGCAGACCGCGACCGTGTGGGAGCTGGCTGCGGCCGACCCGACGTCGTCCCGCCGGAAACTGTTCGCCTCCGGTATGCGCGTGGGACGGGAGCACGTCGCCGCGACGGTCAACACGCTCGTGCTGGCCTATGTCGGTGCGTCGCTGCCGTTGCTGATGCTGTTCAGCGTGACGGGGATGGGCATGACCGACGCGCTGACCAGCGAGCAAGTCGCGCAGGAGGTGGTGCGCGGGCTGGTCGGCAGCCTGGGCATCATCGCGGCCGTGCCGGTGACCACCGGGCTCGCCGCGCTGGCGGTGCGGCAGGGTGACACCCACCGGGTCGCTGGGCGCCGGCGTCGTCGTGGCGGTCCTTCGGGCGCCGATCGGCCCGCAACGGCGGAAACGGGACCGGGATCGGGTACCTGAACGGGGAACGAGCACCAGAAGCCGGAACGGGTACGGGCACGGGAACGTCAACGGTACGGACGCGGACACTGGTACGGACACGGGTACGGGTGGGTTCGACCGCTCCGACGCCGCTGATAACCTCGGTGGCTGACCGTTTCGCCGACAGCCAGCCGGATGGAGTGATCACGCGTGCCTGCCACCCCCGTCGATTCCGTTGTCTCCCTCGCCAAGCGGCGCGGATTCGTCTTTCCGACGGGAGAGATCTACGGCGGGACGCGGTCGGCGTGGGACTACGGGCCGCTCGGCGTGGAGCTGAAGGAGCAGATACGTCGCCAATGGTGGCGGTCGATGGTGCAGCAGCGGGACGACGTGGTCGGGCTCGACTCGGCCGTCATCCTGCCGCGCGATGTCTGGGTCGCCTCCGGCCATGTCGAGGAGTTCGTCGACCCGCTCGTCGAGTGCCAGGCGTGCCACAAGCGCTTCCGGGCGGACCAGCTGGAGGAGGAGTTCACCGAGCGCAAGGGACGCCCGCCGGAGGGCGGCCTGGCGGGCGTTGCGTGTCCGAACTGCGGTGCTAAGCGTTCCTGGACCGACCCGAGAATGTTCAGCGGCCTGCTCAAGACATTCCTCGGCCCGGTGGAGACCGCGGAGGGGATGCACTACCTGCGTCCGGAGACCGCGCAGGGCATCTTCGCCAACGTGCTGAACGTGATGAACAGCGCGCGGAAGAAGCCGCCGTTCGGCATCGCGCAGACCGGCAAGTCCTTCCGCAACGAGATCACCCCGGGGAACTTCATCTTCCGGACCCGCGAGTTCGAGCAGATGGAGATGGAGTTCTTCGTCGAACCCGGCACCGACGAGCAGTGGCACGAGTATTGGCTGGGTGAGCGCTGGAACTGGTACATCGACCTCGGTCTGTCCGCGGACAACCTGCGCCTCTATGAGCACCCGGCGGAGAAGCTGTCGCACTATTCGAAGCGGACCGTGGACATCGAGTATCGCTTCCAGTTCGGCGGTACCGGGTCGGAGGGGTTCGCTGAGCTGGAGGGTATCGCGAATCGCACCGACTTCGACCTGACCACCCACTCGAAGCATTCGGGTGTGGATCTGAGCTACTTCGATCAGGAGAAGGGTGAGCGGTGGGTGCCGTACGTGATCGAGCCCGCGGCCGGCCTGACCCGTTCCGTGTTGGCCTTCCTGCTGGATGCGTATGACGTTGACGAGGCGCCGAACTCCAAGGGCGGGGTGGACCGGCGCACGGTGCTGCGCTTCGATCCGCGGCTGGCGCCGGTGAAGGCGGCCGTGTTGCCGCTGTCCCGGAACGCGGAGCTGTCACCGAAGGCGCGGGACCTGGCGAAGGCGTTGCGCGCGCGGTGGAACGTCGAGTTCGACGACGCCGGCGCGATCGGACGTCGCTATCGTCGCCAGGACGAGATCGGTACCCCGTTCTGCGTCACGGTCGATTTCGACACGCTCGAGGACAACGCGGTGACCGTGCGCGAACGCGATTCGATGACGCAGGAACGCGTCGGCCTCGACCGGGTCGAGGGTTACCTCGCCGAGCGCCTGCCCGTGTGCTGACGCGCCCCACCTCCACCCTTTTCGTCCATGATCATGAACACTAACCGTGCACATAGCACGGAAAGTGCTCATGATCATGGTCTTAGGTGAGGTCGCGGCGGGTGAAGACGACGGTTCCGGCGGCGATCACCGGGACGACCACGAGCAGTGGCACGCCGATCGCCTGGAAGGTCCAGCCTTCGGAGAGCGGCGACGGCTGCAGGAACCAGTACCACGGGGACGCCCAGCGCAGGCTCTCGAACAGGTCGACCAGGCTGGACAGGCCGAACAACACGTAGGTGGCCGTGGCCAGTCCGGCGCCGGCGGCGATCGCCCACCCCTTGCTGCCGGTCGCGGCCCCGGTGGCGTAGGTGATGCCGCTGAACAGCAGCGAGAGCAGGAATGCGGCGGTGCCGGCCGCGGTCAGATCCGCGACGCTGAGCTCGTCGAGCTCGAACGGTGACCGGAATGCGACGAGCAGAACGGTCGCCACCAGGGTGAGCACGGCGAGCAGCAGGGTGGTGCCGGTCAGCCGCTCGATCGCCACCTGCCAGCGATGGACCGGGTTGGCCAGCAACGGCTCGAGCGTTCCTTCTCGCTCCGAGCCGGCGACGGTCCACGCGGCCGCGCTGATCCCGAAGATCAGTAGCACGATCGGCAGCACGTTGGAGTACAGCTGGCTGTTCAGATAGCCGGCGGGCGTCGTGAGGCCGTCGGCCGCGCCCATCATCTCCAGCAGGCCTTCCGGCATCTGCTCGACGAGCTGGTCGAACGCCGATCCGGCTTCCTTCACCGAGGGATAACTGGCCGCGGTGATCAGCACCAGAGCCGCGATCGCCAATGACCACCACAGTGTCGCGCGCCGACGTTCCCTCAGCATCTGGCCCAGGATCAGCCCGTTCTTCACCGGGCCACCCCCTGATCTTCGTGTGTGTGGTCCCTGTTGCTTTCGCTGTCCTGTTCATCCTGGTAGTACTCGAAGAAGATGTCTTCGAGGTCGTCGTCGTGGCTGGTGATCCGCTCGACGCCGAGTCCGGCGAGGCGGTCGATCAGGTCCGCCGCGCTGCCGTCGACGACGACGTGGGCGGTACGTCCGTCGGCGTCCACCGTGGCGACGCCTTCCGCGTCCCGCAGCACATCGGCCGGGACATCGCCGGCGAACCGCAGCTCGAGGCGCTGGCGTGCGACGTCGCGGATGTTGGCCATGGTGTCCTCGCGTACCAGCGCGCCGGCGCGGAGAATGCCCACCCGGTCCGCGATCGCCTCCACCTCGGGCAGCGTGTGTGACGAGTACAGCACGCTGGTGCCGGCGTCGCGTCGTTCCCGGACCATCCGCAGCACCGTGCGTTGTAACAGCGGGTCGAGCCCGGCGGTCGGCTCATCCAGGATCAGCACGTCGGGATCGTGCATGAACGCCTGAATGATGGAGACCTTCTGCCGGTTTCCCGTGGAGAGCTGGCCGATCTTCCGCGACGTATCGAGCTCCAGCCGGGAGCACAGCTCGGTGATCCTGTTCTCCGGAACGCCGCCGCGCAGCCCGGCATACCAGGACAGCAGGGTGCCGGCGCGCAGGCCCCGGTCGAGCGTGACGTCGCCCACGTAACCGGCCTGGCGACGGATCTCGAGCTCGCGCGCGTGCCCGCCCAGCAGGCCCACCCGGCCGGAGGTAGGATTGATGAAACCCATCAGAGCCCGGATGCTGGTGGACTTGCCCGCGCCGTTGGGGCCGAGCAGGCCGTAGACCTCCCCGGGCCACACCTGGAGGGTCAGGTCGTCGACTGCCGTGAGCTTGCCGAACCGCTTGGTGAGCCCGTCGACGTGAATCGATGGAGCATCGTTCATCACAGCCTCCTTGATGGGCCGTCATACCCTTTGAGCGCGTGGTGGAAGCGTCATCGCGCGGATCTTGTGGTCGGAATCGGTGCGCCGGAGCGCAGTGCCCCTGAGCGCGGAGGCGTCGGCGTGCGCCGGTGCGGTCACGGCGTGCGCCGGTGCGGCACACAGGCAGGATTCGGCTCTCGCGGGGGTCACCTTGGATAATGAACCGGTGATGCCTGCAGCCGCCGACCACACCAGCAGTCCGGCCGATATGTCCGCGTGCACGTCGGCCGGTCTGTCCACCGGCGTGACCACGCCCGGCGCGCGGAGCCTGGAGCTGGGCAACCTCACCGTTGATCCGCCGGTGGTGCTGGCGCCGATGGCGGGCGTGACGAACGCGGCGTTCCGTCGGCTCTGCGCAGAGCAGGGGGCCGGACTGTACGTCTGCGAGATGATCACGTCCCGGGGCATCGTCGAGCGAGACGAGAAGACCATGAGCATGCTGGTCTTCGCCGACGCCGAGTCGGTGCGTTCGGTGCAGCTGTACAGCGTCGACCCGCACTACGTCTCCGAAGCGGTGAAAATCCTGGCCGGCGACCACGGCGTCGCCCACGTCGATCTCAACTTCGGCTGCCCGGTGCCGAAGGTCACCCGCAAGGGCGGCGGAGCGGTGCTGCCGTACAAGCGCAACCTGCTGGGACAGATCCTCCGGGCAGCGGTGGGCGCGGCCGAGCCGTACGGCATCCCGGTGACGATGAAGACCCGGAAGGGCATCGACGACGACCACCTGACCTACCTGGATGCCGGCCGTATCGCCGAGGAGTCCGGCTGCGCGGCGATCGCGCTGCACGGCCGGACCGCGGCGCAGCACTACTCGGGTACCGCGGACTGGGCGTCGATCGCTGCCCTCAAGCGGCACGTCGGCATCCCGGTGCTGGGCAACGGGGACATCTGGGAGGCGTCTGATGCGCTGCGCATGGTCCGCGAGACCGGAGCGGACGGGGTGGTGATCGGTCGCGGCTGTCTCGGCCGTCCGTGGCTCTTCCGCGATCTGGCGGCGGTGTTCGCCGGCGAGCCGGCGCCGCCGCTGCCCACCTTGGGCGAGGTCGCGGCGATGATCCGCCGCCATGCCGAGCTGCTGGCCGAGCTGCTGGGCGAGGATCGGGGGCTGCGGGATATGCGCAAGCACATGGCGTGGTACCTGAAGGGTTTCGTCGTGGGCGGCCAGATCCGTGCGTCGCTGGGCATGGTGGAGACCTTCGCCCAGCTCGATGAGCTGCTGGCTCAGCTCGATCCGGGACAGCCGTTCCCCGAGTCGGAGATCGGCGCCGCTCGGGGTCGTCAGGGCAGTCCGCGCAAGGTGGTCATGCCCGCGGGCTGGTTGGACGATGCCGAGGACACCACGGACGACATCTCCTGTGCCGAGATCGGGATCTCCGGCGGCTGATTCACCCGTGGAGGCAAGCGCTTCCGGGAGGGCTGGTTTCCACCAGCCTGGTCCTTACTGGTACGTACCGTCACCTGTGCCGTAGATCACGTGTGCTGTGAGCGCGCACATCGGTGTTTGACACGGTCAGACAGGTGTGCCTTCCCATGGTGAAACTGACGGTCAGGGCAATTGGTCTAGATGAGGTCTAATCAGCCGCCGTTTTGTCCGCCGGTCTCTGGTTAAGCTCCCGCACAACCTCGTACTCAGCGCCGACGTACGTCAGTCACGACAGCCAGATCGGTGAGGTCGCGCCAGGGCCAGGCGTGGGCACCACCGAGAGAGACCGATCCAGTCCCCGGAGCACTGACGGCACCCGACGCCGCCACTCTCGGGGTACGCCGTGGAGATCTGGAGGGCCGGGGAGTGCACCAGTACGTATTCGACTTCTCACAAGGAAGCAAGGACGACAAGGACCTGCTCGGAGGGAAAGGCGCGAACCTCGCCGAGATGACCCGGCTCGGGCTGCCCGTCCCGCCGGGATTCACTATCACCACCGAAGCCTGCACCTACTACCTGGACAACGGCTGCGAACCGGACGGGCTCGCCGGGGAAGTCGGCACCCACCTCGCCGAGCTGCAGGAACGGGTCGGCAAGCGGCTCGGAGACCCGGAGGACCCGCTGCTGGTCTCGGTCCGTTCCGGGGCGGCGATATCGATGCCCGGCATGATGGAGACCGTGCTCAACGTCGGACTCACCGACATCTCGGTGGTCGGCCTGGCTGCGCGTTCGGGAGACGAGCGGTTCGCCTGGGATTCGTACCGGCGGCTCATCCAGATGTTCGGCACCACCGTTCTGGGCATCCGCAACGAAAGCTTCGACGACCGGTTCGAGGCACGTAAGAAGGCGCGGAAGACCGACTCCGACGTCGACCTCGACGCATCCGACATGAAACTCTTGGTGGAGGAGTACAAGGACATTGTCTTCTCCGAGACCGGGCGGCCGTTCCCGCAGGACCCGCGGCAACAGTTGGACCTGGCCATCCGCGCCGTCTTCGACTCGTGGAACATTGAGCGCGCCCGCATCTACCGGCGTCAGGAGCGCATCCCGGATGACCTCGGTACCGCCGTGAACGTCTGCACGATGGTCTTCGGCAACCTCGGATCCGACTCGGGCACCGGCGTGGCGTTCACCCGCGACCCCGCCACCGGTGCGCAGGGCATCTACGGCGACTACCTGCCTAACGCGCAGGGAGAGGACGTCGTCGCCGGGATCCGCAACACGCTCTCCCTGGCCGAACTGGAGCGGATCGACAAGACGTCATACGACGAACTGCTCGACATCATGGCCAGGCTCGAACGGCACTACCGCGACCTGTGCGACATCGAGTTCACCATCGAACGTGGCAAGCTGTGGATGCTGCAGACCCGCGTCGGGAAGCGCACCGCGGCGGCGGCCTTCTGCATCGCCGGTCAGCTGGTCGACGAGGGGCTCATCGACGAGGACGAGGCGCTCCGCAGGGTCACCGGGGAGCAGCTGGCACAGCTGATGTTCCCGCAGTTCGACCCGGACGCGCCGCGCGAGCTGATCGCCACCGGCATGGCCGCCAGCCCCGGCGCGGCCGTCGGCAAGGCGGCGTTCGACTCCGCGACGGCCGTGGCCTGGGCGGACGAGGGCGAGGACGTGATCCTGGTCCGGCGCGAGACCAACCCCGACGACCTGCGCGGCATGGTGGCCGCCCGAGGGGTGCTGACCTCGCGCGGCGGCCGCACCAGCCACGCCGCCGTCGTCGCTCGCGGTATGGGGCGGACCTGTGTGACCGGTGTCGAGGCCCTCCGCGTCGACCCGAGCGCACGAGAGTTCACCACCACGGACGGCACGCGGGTGGTGGAAGGCGACACCATCTCGATCGACGGAAGCAACGGCGAGGTCTACCTCGGTGAGGTGCCGGTGGTGCCGTCGGCCGTCGTCGACGCGCTGCACGGGCAGCGCCCGGACGACGCCGGTGACCAGGAGCCGGTCGTCGATGCGGTGCTGCGCCTGATGAACGTGGCCGACGAGCGGCGCCGATTGGACGTCCGGGCGAACGCGGACACCCCCGGCGACGCCCGTCGCGCGCGGCAGCTGGGCGCGGCCGGTATCGGGCTGTGCCGGACGGAGCACATGTTCCTGGGGGAGCGCCGCAAGATCGTCGAGCGGCTGATCCTCGCACGCACGGATGCGCAGCGGGAGACGGCGCTGGACGAGCTGCGTCCGCTGCAGCGGGCAGACTTCGCCGAGATCCTTCAGGCCATGGACGGGTTGCCGGTCACGATCCGGCTGCTCGATCCGCCGCTGCACGAATTCCTTCCGGATCTGACCGATCTGTCCGTACGGGTGGCCGTGGCAGAGGCCACCGGCAACCCCGACGCCGAGGCGGCGGAGCTGCTCGCTGAGGTGCAGCGGCTGCACGAACAGAACCCGATGCTCGGCATGCGGGGCGTCCGGCTGGGCCTGGTCATCCCCGAGCTGTTCGCGCTGCAGGTGCGGGCGATCGCGGAGGCGACCGCGGAGCTGCGGGCGCAGGGACACCACCCCTTGCCGGAGATCATGGTGCCGCTGGTGGCCGCCGTTCAGGAGCTGGAGTCGGTGCGTGAGATGGCGCGCGGAACCCTCGAGGACGTCGCCCGGGCCAGTGGGGTGGAACTCACCATCCCGATCGGCACCATGATCGAATTGCCGCGGGCCGCCATGACGGCGAAGCAGATAGCGGAGGCGGCCGAGTTCTTCTCCTTCGGCACCAACGACCTCACCCAGACCGCGTGGGGCTTCTCCCGGGACGATGTCGAGGCGGCGTTCTTCCCGGCCTACCTGGAGCAGGGCATCTTCGGCGTCAGCCCGTTCGAGTCGATCGACGCCGAAGGGGTCGGACGGCTGGTCTCGATCGCTGCGTGGGAGGGCAAAGAGGCCCGCTCCGACCTGAAGATCGGCATCTGCGGCGAACATGGTGGCGACCCGGCGTCGGTCCACTTCTTCGAGTCGATACTGCTGGACTACGTCTCCTGCTCGCCCTTCCGGGTGCCGGTCGCGCGGCTGGAGGCCGGGCGGGCTCGCGTCATGGACGCCGCACCGTCTAGTTGATCTCCGCAAGATCTGCTAGATTCCCGCCGAGTCCTTCGTCCGGAAGGGGCAGGAGACGCGTCGGTGGGCAGTGGCGTGAGGCGATCGGTGACCGTGCTGGGCGTCAGCATGCTCATCTCGGCGGTTCCGGGCCTGGGCCCAGGTGGTCATGCCCCTAGCCGGGCGGCGCCGAATCCTGCGTCGGCGTGCGTGCCGTACGGGTCGGACGTCACCGGCGATGTGACGGCGCGCCTCTCACAGCGTGAACGGAGGCTGGACGTCGTCTCCGTTGACGATGGTGTGATCCTGATCGCGGTCGGTGTCTCGGGAGGCGGAGACCTGAAGATGTATACCGGAGGTCCGTTCACCGGCCTGACCGCGTCCAAGGCGGGGAACGGTCGGTCCCGGCGGATCAGCGGATGGTTCGCCTGCGGTGTCCGCGCGTCCGATGGTGAGCGGCCGGACCCGCCCGGCGTGCCAGATTGGCCAGATTGGCCGGAGAAGCCGGAATGGCCCTGGCCCACGGGGCGACCGACCCAGCCGCCGCGTGGCCCGACGCCGAGTCCCGAACCGCCGGCCACGCCGCCTCCCACGAGCACGGACGCGCCGACGGCTACAGCCGAACCGAGCGATCCACCGCCGGAGCGCTCCGTCACGCCGGCACCGCCCACAACGCCAGGGCCGACGGAGCCGCCCGATCCCGCCCCGCCGGATCCCACGCGCGAGCCGGCGCCTGAGCCGACGGCCCCCGTCACACCGACCGAACCCACCGGGACGGGGGAGCCGTCGCAGATGCCGGTACCGACATCGATACCCGCAGGTCTCGCGCCGACGAGCGATGCCGCGTCCGCCGCTGCCGGGCCGGGACGTCCTGGCTCAGCATCCCCGTCCGGGCTGGTGTGGGGTGTGGCCATGCTGGGGGCGACCGGATTGCTGGCGTCGGCCGTCGTCGCTGTGACCCGTCGTCGGCGGACCGATGTCTGAGTGGAGACCACAGCACCGGCGTCGTCGCCCGGGTGTTGTGGTGATTTACGTGGTGATCTCCGTCGCGCTGTTGATCGTCGCCGGCGCCGTGTGGGTTGTGAACGTGATGTTCAAGCCGGACGGAGCCTCCGGGAACGCCGGGTCGGGCATGCCGGGCGACGACGAGCCAGCCGGTCCGGCCGCGACCTCGAGCGGACGCGGCGGTGACGAGCCGGCCCGTTTCGAGGTGTCGGTACCGGAGATCGGGGTGCACGCGCCGGTTGTCGACGTCGGATCCAGCGACGACCGGGTGCTGGCTCCGCCCGATGACCCGTTGGTGGCCGGCTGGTGGAGCGAGGGCGCGGCCCCGGGTGCCGAGGCCGGAACCGCCCTGCTCGTCGGGCATGCGCTGGAGTCTGGCACCGCGGTGTTCAACGGCGTCGGCGGACTGGAGGAAGGCGACACGATCACGCTCAGCGGTGAGGCGGAGGCAGTGATGGACTACGAGGTCGTCGCCGTCGATGTATTGCCGCCGGAGGAGCTCGCCGAACAGGCGGAGACGCTGTTCGCCCAGGACGGTCCGGCGCGTCTGGTGCTGGTGACCTGCGAAGGCTGGGACGGCGACGACTACACCTCCAACATCGTCGTCACCGCCATCCCCACCGAGCCCTAAATGATCATGTGAAGTGGGTTTTCTCGTGCACTACCATGCCTGCAGACCTGGTGGTGCACGAGAAAACCCACTTCACCAGATCATTTAGGCTGGGGCGTGGCGGTCGAGGAAGGTGTAGACGTCGGTGTCGTCGACGCCGGGGAACGTGCCCGGCGGTAGGGCAGCCAGCAGGTGCGAGCGCACCCGGGCGCTCGGCCAGGCGTGTTCCGCCCACCGCCCGGCCAGTCCCTCCGGCGGGCGACGGCAGCACGACGGGTCCGGGCAACTCGACGTGGCCCGCACCGTCGTCTCCCGGCCCTGGAACCACTTGGCGTGCGCGTACGGCACGCCGACGTCGATCGCGAAGTCGCCGTCCGACGTGCGCTCCACATGCGTGGTGCACCAGTACGTGCCGCGCCCCATGTCCGTGTACTGGTAGTGCGAGGCGTACCGGTCCCCGGCGCTGAACACCGCCCGGGCCGCCCAGTAGCGACACACCATCTGGCCCTCGATGGCGCCGGTGACGTCGGCGGGGAACGTGACGTCGTCGTTCTCGTACGCCTTGTAGATGATGCCGTCCTCACCGACGCGCATGAAATGGATCGGGATACCCAGGTGATGCGTCGCGAGATTGACGAACCGGTGCGCCGCCGTCTCGTAGGTGACCGCGAAGACGTCGCGCAGGTCCTCGATGGCCAGCGCCTTCGCCGACTTCGCCCGCTGCAGGAAGTCGACGGCCGGTGCCTCCGGCATGAGCAACGCCGCGGCGACGTAGTTCACCTCGACCCGTTGCCGCAGGAAGTCCGCGTAGTTCTCCGGCTCGGAGTGGCCGAGCGCGAAATGTGCCAGCGTCTGCAGCACGATGGTGCGCGGATCGTGGTTGGTGTGACTGGGCAGCGGCAGATAGATGCGGCGGTTGCGCAGGTCGGTGATGGACCGGGTGGCGCGTGGCAGGTCGCCGGCGCGATGCAGGGTGAACCCGAGGTGTGCGGTGAGGTCGTTGACGCCGCGTTCGGTGAGCGGCCCCTTGGTGTGTCCGATCGCCGACGACAGCCCGGACGCGGTCTCCTCCAGCTCGGCGAAGTAGTTGTCCCGGTCGCGCATCCGCTGCCGCAGCTCGGCGTTGGCGCGCCGGGCCTCCTCCGGTGTGGCGGCCTGCTCGCTTGCCTTCCGTTCCAGCTCGGCGTGCAGACCCACCAAGGCTTCCAGCGCCTCGGTCGGCAACTTGCTGGTGACTCCGACCTGCGGCAGGCCGAGACTGGCGTACAGCGGACTGACCTGGGCCCGGGTTAGCGCGATCTCCAAGGCCGCGCGGTGCGAGGGCGCCTCCGGCTTGAGCAGATCGGCCATGTCGACGCCGAGCGCGCCGGCGAGCACCTGGATCAGCGTCAGCCGCGGCTCACGTTTCCCGTTCTCGATCTGGGACAGCAGCGACGGCGCACGGTCGACCGCCTGAGCCAGCTCGCCCAGGGTCATGCCCTTGGCCTTGCGAGCATGCCGGATCCGCTGCCCAAGGGTCGCGAGGTCGATGTCGGTGTCCATGGGAAAGCCCATTCTTCTCGGTGAGTGAAGAACCACCATAGTTCACACACAGGATCTCTAGAAAGGGCGGTCGTTGTGGGCACATTGTGTTCATGTGCCGAATGTTCGACGGCCAGTCGTCGTCCGACGGGTACGCGGCCCCGCCCGCTCGGTGGCCGTGATTCGACGAACCGACGACGTCCGGCCGTCGCGATCACCAAGGAGCGAAACATGACGGTTGCACTCGACAGGACACAGCACGAGGTGACACAGACCCGCCGGCACGCCCCGCGGGAGCGAGCGGCCGCTGAGGCGGCGGAACTCAGGCGCACGTGGGAGACCGACCCGCGATGGGCCGGGATCCAGCGCGACTACACCGCCGACGACGTGGTCCGGCTCCGCGGGACCGTGCGCGAAGAGCACACCTTGGCCCGGCGCGGCGCCGAGCGGCTGTGGGAGCTGCTGCACACGCGGGACTACGTGCACGCCCTCGGCGCCATCACCGGCAACCAGGCGGTGCAGATGGTGCGGGCCGGTCTGGAGGCGATCTACCTGTCCGGCTGGCAGGTTGCAGCGGACGGGAACACGTCCGGGCAGACCTACCCGGACCAGAGCCTCTACCCGGTCAACTCGGTGCCGACCGTCGTTCGCCGGATCAACAACGCCCTGCTGCGCGCGGACGAGATCACCTTCGCCGAGGGCGTCGACCCCGGCGTGGACTGGCTGGCGCCGATCGTCGCCGACGCCGAGGCCGGCTTCGGCGGCCCGCTCAACGCGTTCGAGCTGGCTAAGGCGCTCATCGCGGCCGGCGCCGCTGGTGTGCACTTCGAGGACCAGCTGGCGTCGGAGAAGAAGTGCGGCCATCTGGGCGGCAAGGTGCTCGTGCCGACCGCCCAGCATGTGCGGACCCTGAACGCGGCCCGGCTGGCCGCCGACGTCGCCGGCGTCCCCACCCTGATCGTCGCGCGTACCGACGCCCTGGCGGCCAAGCTGATCACCAGCGACGTCGACCCGCGCGACCAGGAGTTCCTCACCGGCGAACGCAGCCCCGAGGGCTTCTACCGAACGACGCCGGGCCCGGAGACGGTGATCGCACGTGCGCTCGCCTACGCCCCGTACGCGGACCTGATCTGGGTGGAGACGGGTACGCCGGACCTCGACCTGGCCCGGCAGGTGGCGGAGGCGGTGCACGACCGGTACCCGCAGAAGATGCTGGCGTATAACTGCTCGCCGTCGTTCAACTGGAAGGCGCACCTAGACGACGACACGATCGCCCGTTTCCAGCGCGAGCTGGGCGCCATGGGCTATCGCTTCCAGTTCATCACGCTCGCCGGTTTCCACCAGCTCAACTACGGCATGTTCGAGCTGGCCCGCGGGTACGCCAAGGAGGGCATGACGGCCTACGTGCGGCTGCAGCAAGACGAGTTCGCCGCCGAGAGTCTCGGTTACACCGGGGTGAAACATCAGCGCGAAGTGGGCACGGGGTATTTCGACCTGGTGTCGACCACGTTGAACCCGGACGGCGAGACCGTCGCGCTGAAAGGGTCGACGGAGCAGGAGCAGTTCCACTGATAGCGGAGCGTGCGGCGGGCCCGGCCCGCGACGCGCGGCGCTGACGGTGCGCACGTCACAGGGCGCACGTCGCAGCGCAGCGCGCCGAGTTCACGGCCGGGCACGCGCACGAGGAGAGGACATAGACGAGAGATGACTGCGAATCTGATCAATCAGCGGGCCGGCGCGGAGCAGGCGCGGGATACTGGCGGCGAGCCTGGCACGGAAGAACGACGAGACAGCCGGCGCGCGGAGGCGGGCACCATGGAGACGGCAACGGCAACGGAGACGGGAGCGGTGACGGAGACGGGAGCGGCGACGGCGCCGGTCGGACGGGTCGAGATCGCCGGACCCGATGTCGGTCGGCAGGAGGAGATTCTCACCCCGGAGGCGCTGGCGTTCCTGGCGCACCTGCATGCCCGGTTCTCCGGGACGCGTGCCGATCTGCTGGCGATGCGGCAGCGGCGGCGGAATCGTATCCTGGCCGGGAAGGATCCGGACTTCCTGGCCGAGACCCGCAGCATCCGGGAGAACCCCGGTTGGCACGTCCCGCCGCCCGCTCCAGGCCTTGAGGATCGCCGGGTCGAGATCACCGGGCCGACCGAGCGGAAGATGACGATCAACGCGCTCAACTCCGGCGCGAAGGTCTGGCTCGCCGACCTCGAGGACGCGAACACGCCGCACTTCGAGAACGTCATCGGCGGCCAGGTGAACCTGTACGACGCGGTCCGTCGCAGCATCGACTACACCAGCCCGGAGGGCAAACGGTACGAGCTGCAGACCGAGACCCCGCCGACCATCGTCGTCCGGCCACGCGGCTGGCACCTGACCGAGAAGCACCTGCGTTACGTCCCCGCGGGGACCGAACACCACGACGAGCCGATGGTGGGGGCGTTGGTCGACTTCGGCCTGTACTTCTTCCACAACGCACACGAGCTGGTGCGACGCGGCGTCGGCCCGTACTTCTACCTGCCGAAGCTGGAGAGCCACCTGGAGGCTCGGCTGTGGAACGACGTGTTCCGCTTCGCGGAGGAGGCACTGGACCTGCCGCGCGGCACGATCCGCGCCACAGTGCTGATCGAGACGATCACCGCGGCGTTCGAGATGGAGGAGATCCTCTACGAACTGCGGGAGCACTCGGCCGGTCTGAACGCCGGCCGCTGGGACTACATCTTCAGCCTGATCAAGAACTTCCGCAGCCGCGGCGGGCGGTTCGTGCTGCCGGACCGGTCCGCGGTCACCATGACGGTGCCGTTCATGCGCGCCTACACCGAGCTGCTGGTGCAGACCTGTCACCGGCGCGGCGCGCATGCGATCGGCGGCATGGCCGCGTTCGTCCCGTCGAAGGACCCCGAGATGAACGAGGCGGCGTTCGCCAAGGTCCGGGAGGACAAACGACGTGAGGCCTACGACGGGTTCGACGGTTCCTGGGTGGCGCACCCCGGCATGGTCGACGTCGTCCGTGAGGTCTTCGACGAGGTGCTCGGGGAGCGGCCGAACCAGATCGAGCGGCGGCGCGACGACGTCGACGTGCGGGCCGCCGACCTGCTCAGGGTCGAGCAGACGCCGGGCCGGATCACCGAGGCGGGGCTGCGTACCAACGTCTCCGTCGCGTTGCGCTATCTGGAGGCGTGGCTCGGCGGCCGGGGAGCGGTGGGAATCTTCGGGTTGATGGAGGACGCGGCCACCGCGGAGATCTCGCGGTCCCAGCTGTGGCAGTGGATCAACACCGAGGCGGCGATCGAGGACGGCACGCTGATCACGCACCGGCTGGTGGCCGACATCGTCGCCGACGAGGCCGCGAAGCTGCTGGACGAGGTGGGCGACGATGAGACGCGACGACGCCGGGTGGAGCAGGCCCGAGAGCTGTTCGAGCAGGTCTCGCTCGCGCCGGAGTACCCGACGTTCCTCACCATCCCCGCATACGCCCACTACATCTGACGTCGACCCCCGATGATCATGAACACTATCCGTGCTATGTGAACGGATAGTGTTCATGATCATGGGCTGTGGGGTACCGGTGGTGACATGCCGGAGCTACCGGACGTCGAGGGGTTCAGCCGGGTGCTGGGCCGCGCGGGTGGCCGGAAGGTCGAGGACGTCGAGGTTCTCGACGCCGGCGTGCTGCGCGACACCACCGGCCCGGAGGTGCGCGACGCGGTGACCGGCAGCGCCTTCGGCGCGCCATGCCGGCATGGGAAATGGCTGGTGGCGCCGCTGCACGCCCCCGGTCGGCGACACCGCAAGGACGAACCGAGCATAGTCTTCCACTTCGGCATGACCGGCGCCTTGATCTGGTCTCCGGACGAGGGGGAGGAGCGGCATCGGCACGATCGGCTGATCTTCGCCACCGACGACGGCGAGCTGCGCTTCCGTGACATGCGCAAACTACAGGGTGTGCGATTGATGCAGGACGACGGCGACGTCGACGAGTTGCTCGCCGACAGCGGGCCGGACGCCGCGTCGATCGACCGCGACGAGCTGACCGAGCGGCTGGGCGCGAGCCGTCGGCGTCTCAAGCCGGCCCTGATCGACCAGAGCGTCGTCGCGGGGTTGGGCAACCTGCTCGCGGACGAGATCCTCTGGCAGGCGCGGCTGCATCCGGCCCGCTCGAGCGACGATCTCACGAACGACGAGTGGCGGCGCCTGTTCAGCACCATGCGCTCCGTACTGCGACAGTCGGAGCCGGTCGGCCGGGTGCCGGACCGTCGTTCCTGGTTGACCGGGCGTCGCGACGAGCCGGAAGGAAAGTGTCCGCGATGCCTGACGCGGCTGCGGCACAAACCGGTCGGCGGACGGCGCACCGTCTGGTGCCCGAACTGTCAACCATCCTGACGGGCGCCGCGCGGCGACGAGCCTGATGACGACGGGCCTATGGGCGACGAACCTGACGGCGACGAACCTCACGGCGACGAGCCGCGGCGACAACCCGGGGCGGACACACTGCCTGGCCACGTCGAACGTCGCTCGCGCTCAGAGGTGTGAAACCGCTGATTCTGGTTATGTCCTAGGGCGCCATCTCATTGACTCGGCAAGGAGGCGGTGATGGGCGGTAAGTACAAGGGCAAGCACGCCGCAGGAAACGTGGAGCGTCCCCAGGCCGACTCGGCGCGCGAGACGACCGACGACGAGAAGTTGGAGGAAGCCGGGAAGGACCGGCCCACTCCCAACGATGTCAAACAAGCAGCGGAACGGCTCAAAGACGAGTACCCACCGCGATGACCTGCTGCTCCGCCGGTCGCACCAGTTGCGCCAGTTGCATCGAGCTGCACCGGCTGCACCAGATGCACCGCCTGCGCCGGCTGGGCCGGCTATATCAGCTGCGGCCGGATGCTCCCGCCCCCTTCAGCCTCGAGTGCAGCAGGTAGGCCGAGGCGTCGGTGAGCGAGGCGACCTGGTCGACGATGACACGCAGCCGTGCGGCGTCATCCGGTGCGTGGTCCCAGTCGTCGCGGAAGATGGGCTCCAGCCCTTCCGGCGCGCGGTCGCGTAGCAGGTCGACCAGCTCCTCGACCAGAGCGCGCTGGTCTCCGTACGTTTCGGCGCGGTCGCGTGCGGTCATCACGTAGGTGGCGGCCAGGCCCTTGAGCACACCGACCTCCA
Source organism: Phytoactinopolyspora halotolerans (assembly GCF_010550675.1). Lineage (GTDB taxonomy): Bacteria > Actinomycetota > Actinomycetes > Jiangellales > Jiangellaceae > Phytoactinopolyspora > Phytoactinopolyspora halotolerans. The sequence goes on from NZ_JAAGOA010000004.1 coordinate 176,317, forward strand.
ACCTCGTCTGGTGCGGGACGCACAGGTCTGCTGCGTACCTGGTCAACCGGCCGCCTCCGTACACGTCGTGCGTCGCACGCTGGGCATGCGCGCTGAACCGGCCGATCAGCTGACTGGTCATGTCCTTCAGGGCGGCAAGCGACGCGCGACGGCCGTCGTACGCGTCCACCCAGAACGAGCTGCTCCGCAGCCGATCGAGTGTGTGCAGGATCTCCTCGAGCGGGGTGTCGGGCAGGTACCAGGACCGGGTGAGCTCGGCGAAGCGTTGCCGCTCTTCCTGCACATCGAGCACTCGCCACGGCTGGAGCCATCCGCCCACGATCGCATCCTCGACGTCGTGCACGCAGTATGCGACGTCGTCGGCGAAGTCCATCACTTGCGCCTCCAGGCATCGGCGCTGGTCGGGCGCGCCGGTGCGCAGCCAGGTGAACACCGCCATGTCGTCCTCGTAGACGCCGAACTTCTTCGGATGCACGGTGCCGCGGCGCCACGGGTACTTGGTGGCGGCGTCCAGGCTGGCGCGGGTGAGGTTGAGCCCTGCCGAGCGACCGTCCGGATGCGATGCCTTGGCTTCCAGGCGGGTGAGAAGCCGAAGCGTCTGGGCGTTGCCCTCGAAACCACCTATGTGCGCGGTGATGGTGTCCAGCGCGTCCTCGCCGTTGTGCCCGAAGGGTGGATGACCGAGGTCGTGCGCGAGGCAGGCCGTATCGACGACGTCCGGGTCGCAGCCGAGCGCTTTGCCCAGCTCGCGTCCCACCTGGGCGACCTCCAGCGAGTGGGTCAGGCGGTTGCGGACGAAGTCGTCGCTGCCCGGCGAGACCACCTGGGTCTTGGCGGCGAGCCGGCGCAGCGACGCCGCGTGCAGCACGCGCGCCCGGTCGCGCTCGAAGTCGGTACGCGTGGAGCGCTTCTCCGGCTCCGGTGCCCACCGCTCACGATCGGCGACGTCATATCCGTCCATCAGTGCTGAGGTTATCCCCTTCGGCGACGCCGCATGCCCGAACCCCGAGCGGCGGAGCGACCCACCGCACGCTCTGACGATGATCCGCCGCACGCTCTGTCACAATGAGCGCTCAGGGGGTGCGCTGCATATGAGCTCTGGACATCGATACGCCGTGATCGGCGCGGGCATCATCGGCTCCGCCGTCGCACGGGCACTGCTCAATCGCGACGAGCGGGCGAAGGTGACAGTCCTGGAGAAAGAACCGACAACCGGGCTGCACCAGACTGGGCGGAACAGCGGCGTCGTCCACGCCGGGCTCTACTACACCCCGGGCTCCGCCAAAGCACGGTTCGCGCGACGGGGCGTGGCGCTGCTCCGCGACTACTGCGAGAAGAACAGTCTTTCATACGACGAGTGCGGGAAGGTGCTGGTCGCCCTGGACGAGCGCGACCGGCAGCGGCTGGATGGCATCCACTCGCGGGCGCAGGCGAACGGGGTGCTCGGGGTGCGGCTGCTGGACGCGACGGAGTTGACCGAGATCGAGCCGTACGTGCGAGGCGTCGCCGGTCTGTACTCGCCGACGACGGCGGTCGCCGATTTCGCAGCAGTGGCCCGGTCGCTGCTCGACGACGCGGTCGCGGCCGGTGCCGAGGTGCACACCGGGGTGGAGGTCACCGGGTTCGACCAGGACTCGTCCGAGGTCCGTGTCGAGATGCGGCAGACGGACGTCGGCGTCAAGCCGGAGCTGACGGCTGCGTTCGACCACGTGATCATCTGTGCTGGGCTGCAGGCCGACCGCCTCGCACGGTTGGCCGGCGACGACGAGTATCCGCGGATCGTGCCGTTCCGCGGCGAGTTCGCACGGCTGCGCACCGAGCGGCGGCACCTGGTGAACGGGCTGATCTACCCGGTTCCCGACCCGCGTTACCCGTTCCTGGGTGTGCATCTGACCAAGCGCATCGACGGCGAGGTGCTCATCGGGCCGAACGCGGTGCTGGCGTTGGCCCGCGAAGGCTACCGGCGACGGGACGTCGAGCTGCGTGAGCTGGCCGGGCTACTCGGCTGGCGCGGGTTCCGGCGGTTCGCCCGGCGCAACTGGCGGGTGGGTGTCCAGGAGATGTACGGATCGCTGAGCAAGCGCGCTTTCGTGCGGGGAGCGCGTCGCTATGTCCCGGAGCTTTCCGCTGACGACGTCGTCCCGGCTCCGTCGGGTATCCGTGCGCAGGCGATGGACGCCGACGGCACCCTCGTCGACGACTTCCGGACCAGCCGGCGCGGCCGCATCCTGTGCGTGCGGAACGCGCCGTCGCCGGCCGCCACCGCGTCGCTGGCCATCGCCGAAGACATCGTGGCTGAGCTCCACCCTTAGCTCAGGCAGGTGCGAGTATTTACGCCGGGGGTCTTCCCCGGAACCTTCGCGGGGGCGGCGGACGAGGAGAAGCGGGGGTGGGAGCCGCTTCAATGGGCGACGACCGGCGGTTCCACTGGAGGACGACCTGGCGCGTGGCATTGCAGTATTCGCTGGACACGACTCGCCATGGAGTGTCATTACCTAAATGTGCCTACCACCTGCGTGGTGGAACGGAAGTTGACGCTCTCCAGTCAGAGCTGCGTCACTCCAGCATCCTGCAGGTGAAAGAGTAGGGCTTATAGATATTTCCGCCGGGCTCGCATTCGTAGCCGCTAAACCCACACCTGACCCATCATGTGGACGCGACAGGGCTTGTCGTGTCATGATTCAAGAGTGCCGACCACCCGCGTGGTGGAACGGAAGTTGAGGCCGGGACCCCCGCCGGAGGACGGGACCCGGCCTTCGCGCTTCGCGAAGCCATTCATCGGATTTTGACCTCGATCTGCTCGGTCAGAGATGCTAGCGGCTCGAACCACTCGGGGTTGCCGTTGTGCTTCGCGTTTGCCGCGCCAGCGACCGCATCGGCAGCCCAGAGCATGGGCTCATCACGTGGAAGAGCGAACTCAAGCCTGATATCTGAGGTCACCGTGCGCGCACCGCGCAGGTGCTTGACCATCTTCACGTCCTTCCGGTTCAGGGACTGGGTACGGCTTTCCATCCACACGCAGCTCACGCTCAAGGTGTCTAGACGATGGAGAAGCTGCTCGAAGCAGAGCCGCCTGGCTCGTTCTTGGCGAGTGCCATCGACGTGGGTCCCGACTATAACGAGGCACGTTACGTCGGCCGCGCTGAGCGCAGCCGCGATCTTGTGACGACGGTCGGCGTTCTCATCCCTCCAGTGCAGGCGACCGTGTTTGCGAACGAGCATGGCGCGCATGGCGTCACGTGTTGACTCGCACTCCGATGAATCTGCGATGACGGCTGCAAGAATGTAGAACCCACCCGCGGGCAGGACGCGGATTGACTCGTCGACCCATGCATGCCATGCGGGAGCATCAGGTAGCATCAGGGAGTCATCGTCGTTCATAAGGCCATGGTGCCAGCCACCACTGACAATACAACGCATTAATGCGCTCCAAGGAGCGGTGCAACGTAGTCAGAGGAAAATAAGGGTTAACCGCAGCCGTCGAATTCATACATACTAGAGCTGTGCCGCCACCCGTTCGGCGGAACGGAAGTTGAGGCCGGGGAACCCCGTCGGACGATGGGACCCGGCCCTTCGCGCTGTGTCGACGCTGTGTGGCTGGCCATAGCGACTGGTCAGGGAGGCGCCGCGTAGGCGCGGCAGCGTCGCGAGCGCCCGCGGTGAGACCGTCGATGCCGCCGACGCGTGGTGCGCTCAGACGTTGAGCTCGGGGAGTTGCTGTTCGAGCTCGAGGAGCGGTCGGAATAGCTTGGCGCGATCGTCGAGCTGCGCCAGGACCTGGCCGGCTTCCAATCGCAGGCTATCCTCGTCGGCGTCGCCACCGGCCACGGCCTCGACCTCGTCCCAGGTCAGCGGAACCGAGACGGTAGGCCGAGATCGCGCCCGTAGCGAGAACGGCGCCACCGTCGTCTTGTGGGCCGTGTTCTGGCTCCAGTCGACGAACACTTTGCCCTTGCGGCGCGCCTTCGTCATGCGGGAGACGACGTCGCCGGGGTTCTCGTGCTCGGCCAGTTGAGCGACGGCGTGCGCGAAGGGTTTGGTCTCGTCATAGGTGACCTGCGTGTTCAGCGGCACAGCCAGATGCAGCCCCTTCGACCCGGACGATTTCACCAGCGCCTTCAGACCGACGTGGTTGAGCACGTCGCGCACCCAGACGGCCACCTTGGCGCATCCGGCCAGCCCGACGCCCTCGCCAGGGTCCAGATCGAAGACGATGAACGTCGGCCGCTCCACATCCTCGGCACGGGCCAGCATGGTGTGCAGTTCCAAGTCCGCCAGGTTGGCCACCCACACCAACGTCGGCAGGTCATTGACCAGGCAGTACTCCACCTCGCGGTTGTTGCTCTCGCTCCAGATCGGTGCGGTGGACACCCAGTCCGGGCGGTGCGACGGGCATTGCTTCTCGTAGAAGCTCTCGCCGTCGACGCCGTCCGGGTAACGCTTCATGGTCAGCGGGCGGTCGCGCAGGTGGGGGAGGAGCGCTGGGGCGACCTCGTGGTAATACGCGATGACGTCGCCCTTCGTCATCCCGGTCTCCGGGTAGAAGACCTTGCCCAGGTTGGACAGCTTCAGCTTCTTGCCCTCGACCTGCACCCGGCCCTCGGTCATCTCGTCGGCGCCGTTACCGTCGTCGCCGTCGCGTCCGCGATCTGCCTTGCTGGACCCGCGTTTGCCGCCGTCTCCGTCGTCGGAGCCACGCTTCTCGCGTCGTCGACCGTCGTCGCGGTCATCGTCCGCGGAGACACCGGCAGGGGCGTCGTCGGCGGGATTCTGGGTCGCCTCGGGCGGCGCCGCCGTCTCTTCGCGGAAGACCTCGTGGGCGGGCTTGTCGTCGCGCAAACCGACATATGCCGGCTGCCGCAGCGTGCGCGACGCCGTCCACTCCCGGAACTCCACCTCGCAGACCAGTTCCGGGTCGACGAATACCGTGTCCTTGGTCTGCGGTTGCCGGCCGGTGAACGGACTGTCCTTGCGACGCAGCGGATCCAGCCGTTCGCGCAGCATCCGCAGCGTCTTGGCGTCGAATCCGGTGCCGACCTTTCCGGCGTAGCGCAGTTTCGGTCCGTCGCCGTCGTCCTGATCCTCGTAGTAGCCGACCAGCAGCGCGCCGAGGTCACCCTGGCGCTGACCTTGCCCGGACGTCCAGCCGCCGATCACCGCCTCTTGCCGATACACGTTCTTCACCTTCAACCAGTCCCGGCTTCGCCGCCCGGGCTGGTACCGGCTGTCCAGCCGCTTGGCGATGACGCCCTCGATGCCGCGCTCCCGCGTCGCCGCCAGCAGCGCGGCACCGTCCTCGCGGTGGTAGCCGGGAACGCTCCAGCTCTTGCCGTCCAGTTCCAGCGCTTCCAGCTCGCGTCGTCGTTCCTCGTAGCTCAGCGGCAGCAGCGACCGTCCGTCGAGGTAGAGCAGATCGAAGATGATGTACGTCACCGGAATCTCGCGCTGACGCTGACGAACCTTCGCCTCGGCGAGGTTGATCCGCGGCTGGAGTCTCTCGAAGCTGGGCCGGCCCTCGTCGAACGCGACCAGCTCGCCGTCGAGGATGACCCGGTGTGATCCCAGCTGGCGCATGAGCGGGCCGATCTCCGGATACTGCCCGGTGATGTCCCGGCCGTTGCGGTTCACGAGGCGCAACTTGCCCACCTCGCCGTAGGCGAGCGCGCGGACGCCGTCCCATTTGACCTCGAAGCCCCAACCCTCCTGATCCGGCGGCAGTTCGGAGAGCGTGGCGAGCATCGGCTCGATGTTGTCCGGCATCGGGTCCCGGCCGGCCTCGGGCGGATCCATCCGGTGGATCAGCCAGTTCTTCGCGTCGTCGCCGTGGCCGGTCTGGAACAGCGCGAACTTGCCGGTCGCCCGCTTGCCGTGCAGTCTCATGATGACTTCGTCGTCGCGGAATTTCTCCGCCTCGTAGGTCCCGGTGTCCCAGACGGTCATCGATCCGCCGCCGTACTCGCCAGCCGGGATGTCGCCTTCGAAGGTCAGGTATTCCAGCGGGTGGTCCTCGGTGTGCACCGCCAGCCGGTTGTGCTTGGGGTCGTCCGGCAGCCCGCGTGGCAGCGCCCAGGAGACCAGGACGCCGTCGTGCTCCAGCCTCAAGTCCCAGTGCAGCCGCCGGGCGTGGTGCTCCTGGATGACGAAGCGGTTCCCGGCCGGCTCGGCTGCGTCGTCGCCTTGTGGTTCCGGCGTCTGATCGAACGAGCGCTTCTTCCGGTACTCGCGGAGCTTCTCGGATCCGGCCATGGAACTAGGATGCCTTCTTGCCGCTCTGCTTGCCCTTCCCGCCGCTCTTCGAGCCGGCCTTGGACCGGGACCCACTCTTCGAACCGCCGCTCGATCTGCCCTTCGATGTGCCGCCGGAGCCGCTCTTCGATCCACCGCTCGACGTGCTCTTAGATCCACCGCCGGAGGCGCTCTTCGAGCCGCGTGCCTGTTCGATACTGCGTTCCAGGGCGGCCACCAGGTCGACGACGTTGTCCTCCGGCTCCTCCGGCTCGGCGACTTCGACCTCCTCGCCCTTGGCCTTCTGCTCGATCAGCTTGAGCACCTGTTCCCGATAGGTGTCGTGGTAGTTCTCGGGCTTCCACGACGTGCTCAGCTGCTCGATGAGCTTGACGGCGGTGTCGAACTCGCGCTGCGGGAGCTCTTGTTGCCCGGGCAGGATGTCGGCGACCTCGTGCGGATCCCGGATCTCGTCGGCGAAGAACATGGTGTTGAGCACTAAGACGTCGCCCTCGGCGCGGATCGTGGCTAGATACTCCTTGTTCCGCATCACCAGCTTGGCGATGCCGGCCAGGCCGGACTCCTTCATGGCGTCGCGGAGCAGCGCATATGCGTGCGCCTGCTCCTCGCTGCGCGGTGCGAGGTAGTAACTGCGCTGGTAGTAGATCGGGTCGATCTCGGCGAGTTCGACGAAGTCGTCGATGGTAATGGTGCGAGACGTCTCCGGCTGGACGGCTTCGAGCTCTTCTTGTGTCACGATGACGTGGTCGCCGCTGTCCGTTTCGTACCCCTTGGTGATGTCGTCGTACTTGACCTCGCGGTCGGTACCTTCGGCCACGCGCTTGTTGCGGACGCGCTTGCCGGTCCCCTCTTCGAACTGGTGGAACGACACGTCGCGGTTCTCGGTCGCCGAGTACAGGCCGACGCCGATGTTCACCAGCCCGAAGCTGATCGTCCCGGTCCACACTGGCCGTGCCATATGGTCCAGTTACCCGATTCGCACGCGCCGCATGCTGGAGCCCGCCCGCGTGGCGGCCGCTGCCGTCGTCCCTATGCGCAGGTAACTCGGCGATTTCTCCGAATGCCCGGCACACCCGTGGGTACAGCAGGCGTAAGCGCAATGTACAACTCAACCAGATGAGGGAGACGAGTCATGGCACAGAAGGTCAGTGAGGTCATGACAGGTGGGCCGGTGACCGCGGACGTCAGCACATCGGTCCAGCAAGTGGCACAGATGATGCGGGATCAGGGCATCGGTGATGTGGTCGTCACGGACGAGAACGGGGTCTGCGGCTTGGTCACCGATCGTGACATCGTCGTCCGGGGCCTCGCGGTCAACGGGGATCCGACGCGGATGACGGTCGGCGACATCTGCAGCCGGAACCTGGTGGCGGTGAACGCCGACGACGACATCGACGAAGCGGTCCGCATCATGCGGGAGCACGCGGTACGTCGGCTGCCCGTTACCCGTGACCAGCAGCTTGTGGGCATGGTGTCGATCGGGGACCTGGCGGTCGATCAGGACCGTCGGTCGGCCCTGGCGGACATCAGCGCCGCTCCGCCGAACACCTGATCACCCAGCTGCTCTCCACTATCCACCCACCCGTCCTAAATGATCATGTGAAGTGGGTTTTCTCGTGCACCACCAGGTCTGCAGACCTGTTGGAGCACGAGAAAACCCACTTCACATGATCATTTAGGAGTCGCCGGTGGGTTGGATGGTGCCGCAGGCGATGCGGTCGCCGGCGTCGCCGGTGTCCAGGGTGTCCTGGTCGGCTTCTCCGTACCGCTGCGGGATGTTCGCCTGGTTGTCGGGCTGCTCATGCACGATGACGGCCGCCCCGGCCTCGGTCAGGTCATCCAGCCGGAACCGATCGGTGACCACCGCACTCTCCGCGCTGCCATCGGTCTTGACCAGCAGCGGGGGAAGGTCGCCGGCATGCTCCGGGTGGTTCTCGTCGCCGGCGGTGTAGTGCCCGCCAGCACTCGTGAATGCACCCTCCGGGGCGTCGGCGTCGCACATCGGCGACTCGTGGATATGGAAGCCCTTGTAGCCAGGTTCCATATCCCAGAAGCGAGCCTCGACGACGGTTCCGGACTCGTGCTGCGCCAGCAACACCTGCCCGATCTCGGATCCGCCCACATCGACCACGGCGACCTGGACCACGCCTTCCGCGGTCGCGTCATCGATGATCTCGGCGACGCTCGTGTCGCCACCATGGCCGTCCGTGTCGTCCGACGTGCCCGGCGTGTCGCTGGGGGACTCGGCACAGGCCGCCACCGCCACCAGCGACATCACCATCAGCGGCAGTGCCCAGGGACGCCATTGCATACTCCCACCCCTTCGGCTCGGCGATATGCACACGTCCGTACCCGGAGCGTTGCGTCCGTAACCCGTGCAAGCTCCCGAATCGACTTCGATGCAGCGTGTGATCCGGTCGCTCGCGGGTATCCAGCGGGTGTGAGCGAATGACAGAGAGGTGTGGTGTGATGTCCATCCTTCGGCGCCTTGCGAGCGTCCCTTGGTGGGCGTGGATGCCGCTGCTCGTGGTCGGGTTCGCGATCATGGTCATCGGGGCCGGATGGTTCCCTCTGTTCGCGATCGCCTTGGGCTGGGCGCTCGTCACCTTGTTGCGCCGGTGGCCACCCGAGGCGGAGAACGCCGACACGAGCGCATCCCCAGACGGCGGCGTCGACGTCAATGTCAACGTCATGACCGGTCAGCGGCAGGAGACCACCGAGACCATGGTGGCCCGCATGTCGGACGAGCAGCTCTACGCATTATGGGCGCAGACCAGCCAGGATCTGCGGCACAAGTACCTGCCGGCGAGCATTCTCTCGCACGCGCAGCTCCGTGAGGCGCTACTGGAGGAGATGACTCGTCGGCATCCGGACGTGATCGGACGCTGGCTCGCCGACCGGCCTGATCAGCGCGATCCCCGGACATACCTGGGGCAGGGGTGAAAACGAGCTGAACACGAACGGTGACGGCCAGGAGCGATCGACGGCCGCCGAAGCCGCCGAAGCCGCCGACGCAGCGGGGCATGCTGCCCAGCTAGAGGGGCATGCAGCCGCGGCAGAAGGGCCTGAGCCGTCGCCGGTCGACCCCGGCGACAACCTGGTGTCGCGCCTGTATCGGCGCGCGCAGACGACGCCGTCCAGTCCTGCGCTCGCCGTTCCGGACGAGGACGGCTGGCACGAGTTGTCGTGCGCGGAACTGGCCGATCTGGTGAGTTCCGCCGCCACCGGCCTGGTCGGGCTGGGAGTGGCCGCCGGTGACCGGGTCGCGCTGATGAGCGAGACCCGCGTGGAGTGGGCGGTGAGCGATCTGGCGATCCTCTCCGCGGGAGCGGTGACCGTGCCGCTGTACGAGACCAGCTCGGTGGAGCAGTGCCGGGCGATCCTGGAGGACTCCGGATGCCGGCTCGCCCTCACCGATCAGGCGGCCACCGCTGAACGAATCCGCTCCGCAGGCGACGTCGACGTGCTGGTCTTCGACGACGGCGGGCTCGACCACCTGCGCGATGCCGGCGGAGCGGACGACGGTGCAGCGGGCGACGGCGGAGCGGACCACGGCGCCGAGGCCGATCGCCGTGCGGAGGCGCTCGCCCCCGACGACGTCGCGACGGTGGTCTACACATCGGGGACGACCGGGCGGCCCAAGGGCTGTGTGCTCACGCACCGCAACCTTGCCTGGACGACCACGCAGGTCCGTCGCCACCTGGATGCGGTCCTGTCCGACGACGGTTCGCTGCTGCAACTGTTGCCGTTGGCGCACATCTTCGCCCGGTTGATCCACTATGTCTGCCTGGACAGCGGGGTGACGGTGGGGTTCGCCCGCGACACGCGGGACCCGCGGGGCGACGTGCGCGCATACCGGCCCAGCCTGTTCGTCGGGGTGCCGCGCGCATTCGAGAAGGTGTACGAAGCGGCTCGGGCGCAGGCCGAAGGCCCGGTGCGGCGGCGGATCTTCGCCGCGGCCGAGTCCGCCGCGCGAGACTGGTCCACCGCCGGTGGACGACCGGGCGTGCCCCTGCGCGCTCGGCACCTGCTCGCGGATCGGTTGGTGTTCCGCCGGCTGCGGGAGGCGATGGGCGGCCGGGTGCGTCACGCCGTCTCCGGTGGGGCACCACTGGCCGAGGACGTGGTGCACTTCTTCCGCGGGGCCGGGCTCCCGATCCTGGAAGGGTACGGCCTCACCGAAACCACCGGTCCGGCCACCGCCAACGCTCCCGAGGCGACCCGGGTGGGCTCGGTGGGAACGCCGTTGCCCGGGGTCGGCGTCCGCATTGCCGACGGCGAGATCCTCGTCAGGGGCGGCAACGTGTTCCAGCGCTACCACCACGAGGACGCACGCGGCGACGATTTCGACGGGGAGTGGTTCCACACCGGGGATCTGGGTGAGCTCGACTCCGACGGATTCCTCTACGTCACCGACCGGAAGAAAGAACTGATCACCACGGCGGCCGGCAAGAACGTGGCGCCTGCCCCGCTGGAGAACCGCGCCAATCGGCACCCGCTCGTGTCGCAGACGATGGTCGTCGGGGACCGGCGGCGTTTCGTCGCCGCGCTGGTCACTCTCGACGAGCAGGAGTTGAGCCGGTTCGCTGAGGAGCATGGGGTCGATCTCGACGACAGGAGTCCTAACGACGACGAGACGGTCCGGGCAGAGGTGCAGAAAGCCATCGACGCCGCCAACGAACTGGTGGCCCGCTCCGAGTCGATCCGTGAGTTCGCGATCGTCGACCGCGAGTTCACCGAGGAAGCGGGGGAACTGACGCCGACGCTGAAGCTCCGCCGCCGGGACGTCGCGGAACACTTCGCCGACGTGATCGAGTCGATCTACGCGTGACCGCTGCCGACTCGCATCCGGCTACGCCACCCCGATGCCGCGTTCGCGCAAGTCCCGGCGGTGCGCTTCGAGCGTCATGAGTTCGCCGAAGAGCCGGTTGTACACCTCGACCTCGGCGGACGGATCGGTCCGCTGCAGCCGCGCCTTCAGCGCTACCAGCCGTCGCGAGACCCACACCTCGGTCAGCCGGAGCACGATCGACTCGGCGTAGCGGGGCATGCTCGCGTCGTCGGTGGGGATGGTCTCCATGGCGAGCTCGGACAGCACGTGCCGGGTGACGTCGTCCTTCGCTGCGGCGAGCAACGCGTCCATCCAGGCCGCACCACCGCCTTGGGTGGCGCACCCGCCGGCCTGCGCGATCGCCTCCCGTGCGGCGCGGAAGACGGGCGAAAGGAACGCCTCCGGTTCGATCGCGTCGAAGGCCGGTCCGGCGAACGCGGGACGCTGCACGGCGACGCGCAGCACCTCCCGCTCGAGCGCCAGCGTCTGCGGATCGACATTGCCGTGGCTGGGCACGCTGAGCGCCTGCTGGTCGGCCGGTGCCGTGGCGCCGTTGCCGGCGGGCGAGCGGCGCGGGCCGCGATCCGGGGCTCCGGCGGCGCCACGCACCCGGCGGACGACGGACATCTCGTCGGGGGCACCGACCCAGCCGGCCACCCGTCGCGCGTACTCGTCCCGCAGCGCACGGTCGCGGATACGGGCCACCAGCGGAACGGCCTTCTCCAGCGCGCGCGTCCGTCCCTCCGGGTGGTCGAGGTCGAAGTCGTCCACCAGGCTGCGGATGGCGAACTCGAACAGCGGCCGGTGCCGGGCGATCAGCTCGCGGACCGCCGCGTCGCCGGATTTCAGCCGCAGATCACACGGGTCCATCCCGTTCGGCTCGATGGCGACGTAGGTCTGCCCGACGAAGCGCTGGTCGCCCTCGAACGCACGCATCGCCGCCTTCTTGCCGGCCTCGTCGCCGTCGAAGGTGAAGATGACCTGGCCGCGGTACTCGTCCTGGTCCCGTAGCAGCCGACGCAGGATCCGGGTGTGGTCTTCGCCGAACGCGGTTCCGCAAGTGGCCACGGCCGTCGTCACCCCGGCCAGGTGACAGGCCATCACGTCGGTGTATCCCTCGACCACCACGGCCTGAGCGCTGCGCGCGATGTCCCGCTTGGCGAAGGTGACGCCGTAGAGCAGGTGGCTTTTCTTGTAAATGACCGTCTCAGGGGTGTTGAGGTATTTCGCCTCGATCCGGTCGTCGTCGTACAGTCGGCGGGCGCCGAACCCGACGACGTCGCCCAGCAGGTCGTGGATGGGCCAGATGAGCCGGCCGCGGAAGCGGTCGTACGGCGTGCTCCGGCCTTGGGCGACCAGTCCGGCGGCGATCAGCTCGGCGTCGCTGAAGCCTTTCTGCCGCAGGTGTTTGCGCAGCGCCTCGCCCTCCTTGGGGGCGTATCCGACGCCGAACTGCTCGGCCGCAGCGCGGTCGAACCCACGCTCGTCGAGGAACTGCCGCCCGGGTACGGCCTCGGGTGAGGACGCCAGCATGTCGGCGTAGTACTCGGCGGCCAGCCGGTGTGCCTCGATCAGGCGCGTGCGCTGTTCCCGGTTCTGCCTCGGTCCGGTGCTTGAGCCGCGGCCGGTGTCCTCGTAGCGCAGCTGGATGCCGACCTTGTCCGCGAGCCGCTCGACCGCCTCGGCGAACGAGAGCTGCTCGTGCTTCTGCAGGAACGAGATGACGTCGCCGCCCTCCCCGCAACCGAAGCAGTGGAAGAGGTTGACCTGCGGACGGACGTTGAACGACGGCGTCTTCTCGTCGTGAAACGGGCACAGGCCTTTGAGCGAGCCTCCACCGGCCGGGCGGAGCGTGACGTACTGGGAGACGATGTCATCGATGCGGGCACGCTCGCGGACTGCGGCGATGTCTTCGTCACGGATGCGGGCCACGCGGCCGAGTCTAGTCAACCTCGATGGCAGCTCTGTCACGCGTGGCGGCGTGAATCTCGGCCGCGTTTCGGAGGGCCGTGCGCGTCGGCCGTAACGTCCGCCGATGACTGTTCATTCTCTCGACGTTGTCCATACCCTGGCCTCGATAATGTCGCGAGGTACACGCGTCGCCGAGCCGGTTTCAACTCACCAGGAGACCGGCGGCGAGCGCGAACATGACGACGGCGATGCTGCCGTCCAGCACCCGCCAGGACGCCGGCCGGGCGAAGAGTGAGCTCAGCGCCCGGGCGCCGTAGCCGAGGGCGACGAACCACGTGACGCTGGCGCACGAGGCCCCGATGACGAACAGCCAGCGGCCGTCGTCGCCGTGCTGATTGCCGAGTGAGCCGAGGACCACCACGGTGTCCAGGTAGACGTGCGGGTTGAGGAACGTGAACCCGAGGCAGGTGAGCAGTACCGCGGTCCGGGTGCTCGGCGCGAGTTCGCTGGCGGCCATCCCATGCGGATTCATCGCCCGCCGCGCTGCGAACGCGCCGTAGACCGCCAGGAAGGCGGCGCCGCCGTACCTGGCGACCTCGGCCGCGGCGGGGTAGGCGGTCAGCAGCGTTCCCAGGCCCGCGACACCGGCCGTGATGAGCAGGGCGTCGGCCGCCGCGCAGAGCGCCACCACGGCCAGCACGTGTTCCCGGCGCAGCCCTTGACGGAGAACGAACGCGTTCTGCGCCCCGATGGCGACGATCAACGTGAGGCCGGTGACGAATCCGGTTCCGAGGCTGGTCAGCACGGTTACAGAGGCTAGGTGCGCAGTGAAGATAAGACCAGCTAATCTTTCTTCACTTGAGTTAGAGTTGCTTCATTATGGCTATTGACCTGGCGAATCTGGCGGCGTTTGCGGCCGTCGTCGATGAGGGCAGTTTCGAGCTCGCCGCACGCCGCCTGCATGTCACGCCGTCGGCGGTGAGCCAGCGCGTCAAGGCGCTGGAGTCGCGCATGGGGCGGATCCTGGTGCGGCGCACCCGGCCCTGCCGCCCCACCGACGCCGGGGAAGTGCTGGTCCGGCTGGCCGGCCAGATCGCGCTGCTGGAGGACGAGGCGGTCGCCGAGGTGGCCGGTGAGATTCCCGGTGACGCGGACGATGCCGGCCGCGACGACGGCGCCCTCGCCGGCCGGCGGCCGCTGCGGATGCCGGTGGCGGTGAACGCGGACTCACTGGCCACGTGGTTCCTGCCGGCGCTGGCGACGCTGGCGGAAAGACACTGGGTGTCCTTCGACATCCGGCAGGAAGATCAGGACCATTCGGTGGCGCTTCTCCGGGACGGCTCGGTGATGGCCGCGGTCACCGCGGAGGCGCGAGCGGTGCAGGGCTGCCGGGTGGAGGAGCTGGGAGCGATGCGCTATGTGGCCGTCGCCTCACCGGCGTTCCGCCGCCGGTACTTCGAGCGGGAGGAACGGCCCGGAGCCGGGTTGGCCGGAGGGTTCGAATCGGCGCCGATGCTCGTGTTCAACCGCAAGGATGCGTTGCAGGAACGGTTCGCGACCATGGTGTGCGGCCGGCGGGTGGATCCGCCGAGGACGTACCTGCCGTCGTCGCGTGGGTTCGCCGACGCGGCCCGGCTCGGGCTGGCGTGGGGGATGGTGCCCGAACAGATGGCTGCGCAGGCCCTCGCCGCCGGTGAGCTGGTGGAGATCGTCGAGGGGCGGTGGCTGGACGTCCCGCTGTTCTGGCAGCGGTGGCGGCTGGAATCGCAAGGGCTGGCGGCGCTCACCGCCGCGGTGCGAGCGGCGGCGGCGAGCGCGTTGTACCGGTCCTGATCAGCCGGCCGCCGGGCGCTGGTCGAAGACGTGGATGGTGTTGCCCGCCGGATCGGTGAACGTCGCGCCGCGACCGTCCGGAAGGTCGAACACGTCGCCGACCCAGGTGATGTTCGGGTGTTCCTTGACGAACGTGTCGACGTCGGGAACCTCGCAGAACATCCCGGACTTCCAGCCGGGGCCGCCGTCCGGCGGGACGTCGAGCATGAGCTGCACCGGGGAGCCCGGCAGATCGAACGCGACGGTGCTCTCGCCTTCCCGCCAGGACTCGTCCAGGCCGAGCTCGTCCCGGTAGAAGGCCAGTGCGGCCGGCAGATCGTCGACCGCTTGATAGATGAACGTCAGCTTCATGGACGACGAGCGTAATTCGATTACGGAACCCCGTCAACCGGTTATGCTAGAGCCGGTGTTGATCGGTATCTGAGCCGAGTGCCGAGTAGGTCGCAGCCCGGCGACGACGCTTCGCGGAGGCGACCGTCCGGAACGGAGGAAGAGATGCGAGAGTGGATCCCGGTTCCAGGTTCGGCCAAGGCGCGCCTGATCGAAGCGGCGTTGTACGAGTTCGAGCGCACCGGCTACGAGGGATGCAACGTGAGCGACCTCGCGGCCAAGGCCGGAGTCACCACCGGTTCGCTCTATCACCACTTCGGCTCCAAGCTCGGGCTGTACACCGTGGTGCGCGGCGACATGGAGAAGCGGATCACCGATCGGATGGAGGGCGCCGCGGCGGCGGTGACGGACGGGATCGGCGCCCGGGCCGCGCTGCTGGTCGCATTCGATGCGGCCGTTCGGTTCGACGCGTGCCGCCTGCTGGGTGAACCGGCGCCGCTCGACACGGCCGATCCGGTCGAGGCCACCATCCGGGCGTTGCTCCCCGATCACCTGCGCGTCGCGGGGGTGGTGCTGGCGGCCGCCTGGCGTGCGGCCCTGCTCAGCGTCGCGGATGGTGCGCCGGCGGAGTCGGCCCGCGGCGCCCTCGAATACGTCCTGCAAGAGTGAGCCGGCGCCCCGGCGGCGAGCGTGCCCGACCGGGGCCGTGGCAGGATCGGCGGATGGCGAGAGCGCAAGAGTACATCTCCCTGTCCGGGACCGGCGCTGCGCTCGCGGAGCTGGCCGCGCGGGCGCACCGTCCAGGCCGCCGCCGGCTGATCGGCGTCGCCGGCGTCCCCGGTGCTGGAAAGTCGACGTTCGCGGTGGCTCTGGCCCGGGCCATCGGTCCTGCGGCGGTGCAGGTGCCGATGGACGGATTCCATCTGGCCGACGTCGAACTCGAGCGGCTCGGCCGGCGGGATCGCAAGGGCGCGCCCGACACGTTCGACGCCTACGGGTACGCGTCGCTGCTGTCCAGGATCCAGGCGCGGCCGTCGCACGTGGTGTACGCCCCCGGGTTCGAGCGGGACCTCGAGCAGCCGATCGCGGCGTCGTTGCCGGTCGGGCCCGAGCCGGAGGTGGTCGTCACGGAAGGCAATTACCTGCTGCTGGACCAGCCGGGGTGGCGAGAGGCGCGTGCGTGCCTGGACGAGGTCTGGTACGTCGAGACCGACGACGAGGTGCGCTCGCAACGGTTGGTCGAGCGGCACATCCGGTTCGGCAAGAGTCCCGACGAGGCGGCCGTGTGGGTACAGGCGGTTGACTCGGAGAATGCTCGATTGGTGGAGAAGACGCGCTTACGCGCCGATCTTCGGATCGATCTCTCTGCTTTCCAGCTCTGATCCGCGCTCCGGGTGCCGAATCGTTCAAACCGGTGCCGACCTGCACAGATGGCGACATGTCGGATGCGCCGACCGGGGTCAACATGGATGTCGCGCGTCGTTGACGGCCAAATCATCTACCTGTCAAGGGCTAGAAAGGTAGGGCAAATCACGGCAGACTAAGACACGCCCCAAGGGTAGACGCCCAGGGTCGGAACCCGACCGGAGGTGGTGCCGGTGGCGTTCACTACCGCCGCGCGTACAGCTGTGCCAACGCAGAGACGGCCGGTGGGCGGGGAACACTCCGCCGCAGGTACGTCGACAAGGCCGGGACCGGAGCTGGAGACCGACGACGGCGGCACCGTCGTCACTCTCCGTGAGAGCGAGGCCATCGGCGCAAGCCAGGACCTCGTCCGCCGGTACCTGGACGAGATCGGGCGCGTCCCACTGCTGACAGCAGAGGAAGAGGTCTCCCTGGCCCGTGCCATCGAGGCCGGCGTGCTCGCCGAAGAGCGGATCGCGACGAACGGGCCCGGCGATCCCGACTACCACGATCTCAACGAACTGGTCCGCATCGGGCGAGCGGCCAAGCGGCGGCTGATCGAGTCGAACCTGCGGTTGGTCGTCTCCGTCGCTCGGCGTTATGCCAGGCGCGGGATGTCGCTGCTCGATCTGGTCCAGGAGGGCAACGTGGGCCTGATGCGGGCGGTCGAAAGGTTCGACTACGCCCGCGGCTTCAAATTCTCCACGTACGCGACCTGGTGGATCCGGCAGGCGATCGGTCGTGCGCTCGCCGAGCAGAGCCGGACCATCCGGTTGCCGGTGCACGTGGTGGACGAGCTCAACCGGATCCTGCGGGCGCGCCGCGTGATGTGGCAGACCGACGCGCGCGAGCCCACCAATGAGGAGCTGGCCGAGTTGTCCGGGGTGACCTCGGATCGGATCACCGAGCTGCTGGCCTTCGTCGACGAGCCGATCAGCCTGCAGACGCCGGTGGGTGAGAAGGCTGAGCAGTCGTTCGGGGAGCTGGTGGAGGACACCGACGAGTTGTCCCCGGCCGAGATCGTGGCGCAGGCGATGCTGCGAGACCAGGTCATGACCGCGCTATCGTGCCTGAGCGAACGCGAGCGCTGCGTGGTCCGGTTGCGATACGGGCTGGACGACGGCCGCGTGCGCACCCTGGAGGAGGTCGGGCGCGTGCTGGGCGTGACCAGGGAACGGATCCGGCAGATCGAGCGGCGCACCCTCACCAAGTTGCGACAGGAGGAGTCGACCGTCGAGCTCCGCGAATACCTGCGCTGATCCCGGGTACCCGGTGCAGTGTCACCGCACCATACAGTGGTGGCGTGTTGCGACGTCGACGTCAGGTTCCGGCGATGGAAGGCTTGGAGAACGACGAGCGAGTTCTCGCTCACGCGGAAGGTGCCGACGGCCGGATCGTCGCGACTCAGCGGAGGCTGATCTGGCCGTCCGGGTCCATCGCGTGGCACGAGATCGAGCGAGCGTCCTGGGACAGCGACGAGCAACGCCTGCGGATCGAGCCGGTGGTGCGCAAGCGTCGTGGTGACGCGCACCTGATCCCGCTCACCGATCCGGGGCGGCTGGTGGATGTGGTTCGTGAGCTCGTGACGGCCAGCGTCGTCATCACCCGGCATGTGGCGATCGACGGCCGGCGCGGCGTCCAGGTGACCGGTCGGCGCAAGTCCGACGGAGATCTGGTGTGGAACGCTGTGGTCGATCCGGGGCTGGACCCCGACGACGAGCACACGCGTCCCCGGCTCGAGACCGCGGTAGCGGCGGTGCGCCGCGAGGTCGAGTGAGGCGCCGGGGTCAGGCTCGGTTCAGGAAGCCGATCACCGTCGCGCCCCACCAGCTGATCTGGGAAGCGAGGGCGAGCACGATACCGGCCCGGACCAACCCGCGGGAGCGTCGGAACGCCGGCTGCGCCGACATCCTGCGCTGCACCCCGTTGGCGAGCACCCCGACCAGACCAGCGATGGCGACGAAGACCATCTTCGCTCGGGTAGCCGGCTGGGAGAGATCCGGCTCGAGGAATATCCCGGACAGCAGCAGGCCGCACAGCCCGAACCAAATCGGAATCGCCAGCGCACCGGCCGTGGCGACGACGTTCTCCAGGGACGTGTGGCCGAGCTGCCAGCGCAGCCCGAACCAGTCGACCACCAGCACACTGCCCAGCCCGGCGACCACACAGACTAGATGGACGAAGAGCGCGACGTCGCGGAGCGTCTCCGAGACGGGGACGACCTGACTGACATAGACGACGGCGCCCACCGCGGCCAGCACGGCGACGCAGAGGAGGACGTCGGTGCGGGCCCGCGTCACCGGTGTGGTGTGTACCGATGTGGGCTGACTACGAGCCGGCTCCAGGGCAAGCGGGGGCTTGTTCCAACTCATCACGGGCCTCGTCGAAAGCGTTGATGTTGGTTGGTGCGTTCTCCCACGCCTCGACCCACTTGTCTTGGGCCTCGTCCGCGGTCATGTGGCCGTCCGCGTGGTCGGCCATGGCGTGCAGGTGATCTTCCCAGTCGCCGATGGCGTCGCGAGCGGCGGCGACGGCCGCTTCGGTGCGTTCCGCCCGGACCAGGCACTGCTCGGCGTCGGCGGCCAGGTCCTGTGGAACGTCGGCCGCGGCGAGGTCGTCACATCCGGCCGTTCGCTCGTAGGTGGTGTGGACGGCGTCGAAACGCTCCAGGTCGTCCGGTCCGGCGAGGCGGGTGCGCTTCCATATCGCCCGGGTCTCTTCCTCGGTGTTCCGGCCGGCGAGCAGGTCGGTTCGGGCGTCGATGTGCTCGGTCCAATGCCCGACGCCGGTCTTCGCCTCGCTGACCACGGCCTCGCCGGCGGAGAGCTCGTCGGTACAGGCCTCGATCGCCTGCCTGGCTGCGCTGTCTGCGTTGTGGTCGGGCGTGGGATCGGTCGTCGGTTCCGCGGTGGTCTGCGTGTCGACGCCCTCATCGGCCTCCGCGGTTCCGTCGTTGTGGGCATGCTCCGCGTCGTCGTCGGCGGCGCCGTCGCCAGCGGCCCCGTCGTCGGTCGGCATGGTCGCCGCGGGCGGCTCGTCGTCGGTGGAGTCGTCGTTCGAGACCATGGCGATGGCCGTCCACCCCAGCAGCGGTATCGCGATGGCCATGGCGGAGATGGCGACGAGCCGCCCGGTGTTGGATCGGCGGCGTCGTCTGTGCCGACGGTGTCGGTTCCTGGGCAAGGTCCCCCCTCCCTGCGTGGTCCGGGGCATTCTTGCACAAACACGTAAATACTGGAAGAAAACGATCATCTCAGACACGTGCGTCGGCCATGCCGCGCGGAAACCGACTGGTGGCCCGGCCTCGGCATGCGCTAGACAGGGACGGTGGCAAACGATCTGAGCCTGCGTACCTGTACCCCTGATGACCTGCCCGAACTCCTGTCGCTGGTCTCGGCTGGATTCCTTCGCGACGCGCCGGACGACGACGCGATCGAGGCCCGGCGCGACATCTTCGAGCCAGAACGTGTTCACGTAACCGTCGACCGGGACCGGCTCGTCGGTACGGCGGGTGTCTTGACCCGTGAGATGACAATTCCGGGAGCGGTGACGCCGGCGGCGCACGTGACGGCCGTGGTCGTCGCGCCCACGCACCGACGGCGCGGAGTGCTGAGCCGCATGATGGCCGAGCAACTGCGTGCGGTGCGGGAGCGCGGCGACGAGCCGTTCGCCACGTTATGGGCGAGCGAGGGAGGCATCTACGGCCGCTTCGGTTACGGACTCGCCTCGTGGAACGTCGCGTATGAGATCGCCCCGCTGCAGACCGGCTTCCACGGCGACGCGCCGGCCGGGCGGCTCCGCCAGGGGGTGCCGGCGGAGCTGCGCAAGACGCTCGCCGACATCCATGATCGCGCTCGGCCGCTGCGACCGGGTATCTCATCTCTGTCCGACGCGTGGTGGCGATACCGCACCCGGGATCCGGAGAACCGTCGGCAGGGGATGACGGCATCGCAGGCCGTGGTGTACGAGGGGGAGTCCGGTGCCGAAGGCTACGCGCTATGGCGGACCAAGGCCAGGTGGGCCGAGCGCGGTCCGGATGGTGAGGCGCACGTGGCCGAGGTGGTGGCCGCCACCGACGAGGCGTACCGGGCGTTGTGGCGGTTTGTGCTCTCGCTCGATCTGGTGCGCACCGTGCGGTGTGACTTCGCCGCCGTGGATGAACCGCTGGCGCACCTCGTCACCAACTCGTACGCGCTCGGCGCATCGGTCCGTCCCGGCCTGTGGGTCCGGCTCGTCGACGTGCCGGCCGCGCTCGCCGCTCGCCGTTACGCGGCCCCGCTGGACGTGGTGGTGGAGGTCACCGATGACATGCTGCCGGAGAACGCCGGACGATGGCGTCTCACGGGTGACCGTACATCAGCCTCCTGTGAGCCGACGACGGCCGGACCCGACCTCACGCTGGACGTCCGCGAACTCGGCGCGATCTACCTGGGTGGCACGCCACTGCATTCGCTCGCGGTGACCAGGAAGATCGTCGAGCATCGCCCTGGCGCGGCCGCGGCGGTGTCCGCCGCTTTCGGCTGGGACCGCGCTCCCTGGTCGCACGAGATGTTCTAGCACACTAGGCCCGTGAACACGGTGGCAGAGTGGGGAACCGACGAGGCGCCGGCGTCGAGTCCTCCCGCTGGAGACGATTGGGTGGAGGCGCCGGATGCGCCGATGTGGGTCTTTCTTCCGGCTGTCTGGCCCCGCTCGCATCGCACCTGGGTTCGTCGGGAGCGGGACAGAGTTGTCACAACGTATGAGATGGATATCGACGGAAATGTCATCTCGAAGCGGGTGACATCGTGGACCGACGAGGACTACGCAGTTGAGGAAGAAGACAGCAACGTGGCGCTCGCGGACGCTGGCCTTCCGGCACGACCCCCGGACCGAACGTGGTACCTGCGCTCACCGAGCGGGGTCGAGCAGCTCGACGACGTTCTCCGCCGGCTCATAGATGACGCGGACGCCAACAGCATCGAGCCATGGTGCAATTCAGAGTTCGTAGCTTTCGTCTCAAGACGGCTTCGCGAGACCTACCCATGGTGAGAGATACGCCGGCGCTGACGGTCATCGCGATGGATTCGTCACCGAACGTGGTCGCGGGAGCGGCTCATGATGGCCGCCCGAAACCTATACGGGTGCGGAGTCGGCGACCTTCGACGGCACGTCGTCGGCGCGCGTGACATCCCGGTACCACTGGATCTTGTTGCTGATGCGCTGCTGCTGCGTATTGAGGTGCGCGATCTTCTCCTGCACCGTCGCGTCGTGCTGTTCCAGCAGCGCGATCCGCTCTGGGATGGTGTCGTCGCCGTTGCGGCACAGCTCGGCGAACCGCAGCATATCCGCGATCGGCATGCCCGTGTCCCGCAGGCACTGCACCATGCCGAGCCAGCCCAGGTCATCGTCGTCGTAGGTACGACGTCCGCCGGAGGTACGGGCGATGTCCCCGAGCAGACCGATGCGCTCGTAATACCGCAAGGTGTCCAGGCTGAAGCCGGTCTTGGCTGCCACCTGCGAAGGCGTGTATGTGGCCATGGCGACCAGCTTGCCACCTGGAGTGCGCTCCAGGTCAAGGTCCAGTCCACGGGCAACGACGGAGTATCGGACGGTGCGGCCGCAATCGGGTGCTGGTGGCGGGGACGCGACAGCCGTGCCGGCACCGCCCCTCGACGGAAAGCACCTGCAGTGCGCCACAGACCTCATGGCAGCGGGCACTCGAACACGCGCCAACAGATGTCGTTCCGTCGCCGTTGGTCCTCGATGACCACGTCACGGATCGCTTCGGGGAGCTGCTCGCGTTGCCACGCACACTCGAGGCGACCGGCACAATCCTCAGCCTCCGCGGCCCCAGCGCGAGCCGCCTTGATGGCGTAAGCTGCCGCTCCGAGGTTGTGCTCGGCGACGTGCGCCACGCATGCGGCTTGACCTGCGGCGTAGGCGGCATGCCGAGCCGCTCCCGTCAACTCCCGCGCCGCCCCCATCGCATGGCCACCCGCCGCACGGGAGGCCATCATCGTCATCGACCCTTGCGCCCAGGCACGAATCGACTCGATCGCTTCACGAGGTCTCGTGTCCGAAGGGCATTCAGCCTCGAAGAAGTGCAACACGTGTTCGGCACACGCCGCTGCCCATAGCCCATGCAGGCGATGGTCGGCGTCGGTGAGCAGGCCTCCTCTGCGAATCGTGATGAGGCGAGGGTCGCGCTCCCTGGGGAGGATCACGATCCAAGGGTAGGGCGCGTCGGCGGGTGCTCCGAGAGTGCTGTCCGCCGAACGAAGGGTGCGGGAGCGACGTCATCGAAAGAGCACAACCGCGACTGGAAAGCGACGGGCCGCTCGAATGTCGGCAAGAGATCTGCACCCGTCCGCTGGGCGTCCAGACCTTCGACCGCGCGCATGACGGGAGAGGGGTGGTTGATGGTGACGGTGGTGTGCACACGGCCAGCAGGCGATGGCGGCGGTGTGGATCTCGGACGAACGTAGCCAAGGCGCGGAGGTGGGCAGAGGTCAGGCGGGGGTGGGCAGAACGAGACCGACTGTGTGATCTGTCGTGGGGGTTCTGGTGGGTGCGACGGCTTGCGTGTGCGGTCGTGGTGGTTCTGGCCGCACAGAGCGGCTGGGAGTCGCACGAGTGATCGCACGACCTGCCAGGGCGTGGTTTCTGCGGTCGGCATTCACGCGGCCGTTGGCACGACCGCGATGAAGCTGGCTCATCCTCACATGACCGTCCACACGAGCCGACGGAATCGGCTCGTTGTCACACGACAACCCGCACGGCGGCCGGGAGTCGATCCGTCACGGCCGGGCTCGGGAGCGTGCAGGGGCGAGCGGAGGGAGAGATTCCCATGCTGGCTTGACCTGGAGCGCACTCCAGCAACGAAGCTAATGCTGACCCACGCAGACCATCGAGGAGGACAGACGTGGAGAAGCTCAACGTGGCGCTGGGGACGATGCACTTCGGCACCAAAGTGCCCGAGGACGAGTCGCGTGATCTGCTCGACCGGTTCGTCGACGCGGGCGGCACAATGCTCGACACCGCCGACTGCTACTCGTTCTGGCAGAGCGAGACGGGGTTCGGAGGCCAGAGCGAGGAGGTGATCGGCCGCTGGCTGGCCGACCGCCCGGGCATGCGCGAGCGCGTGTACATCAGCACCAAGGTGGGCGCCGAGCCGACCGTCGTCGGCGGGTTCCCCGAGCACAAACAGGGCCTCTCGGCGGACAGCATCGCCCGCGGGATCGAAGGCAGCCTGAAGCGGCTCGGCGTGGATCGGGTCGACCTGTACTGGGCGCACATGGAGGACCGGTCCGCGGACCTGGCCGAGACGGTGGACGCGTTCGGCGAGCTGGTCCGCGCCGGAACCGTGGACCGGCTGGGGGTGTCGAACCACCCGCTGTGGATGGTGGAGCGTGCGCGGCAGCTTGCCCGGGCGCACGGCCAGGCCGGATACACCGCCATCCAGCACAGCTACTCGTACCTTCAGCAGCGCCCTGGCACCAGGATCGAGGGCAAGGTTCACCGCTTCGGCAACCTCACCGACGACATGCTCGATTACGTCGACAGCCACGACGACATGTGGGCGTGGGCCTACACGCCGCTGCTGGAGGGCGCTTACAGCAAGCCGGAACGCCTGCACGAGGTGTACGACCACCCGGGCACGACGCGGCGACTCGCCGCGCTGGACGAGGTGGCGGCCGAACTCGGTGCCACCCGCAACCAGGTGGTGCTCGCCTGGCTGATCGGCGGCACGCCGTCGATCACGCCGATCGTCGGGGTCAGCAACGCCGCGCAGCTCGACGAGGCGATGGCCGGTGTGTCGCTGACGCTCAGCGCGGATCAGCGGGCACGGCTGGACGCCGCCGGCTGACGGGTCGTGCCCGGTGCGGGCCGCGGGCCGGTCGGGCGCGCCAAGGTCCGCGGTGATGATCGACAAGCCGGACATGGTCTAGCGTAGGTGCATGTCGTCCATCCTGGTCCCCTATCACCTCGATGAGTACCGGCCCACGCTTGACGTGCCGATCGAGCCGGACACCACCGTCACGGTCGACTTCAGCGTCGCCGAGGAGGACACCTGGGCCCGGATGGGCCTGTTGTACCAGCGCGTCGCGGACGCTGTGGCGGCCGACGTCCAGGCGGGCGGGCGCGCGACCGTGCTCTCCGGCGACTGCACCACGTCACTCGGGGTGGTCGCCGGGCTGCAACGCACCGGGCTCGATCCGGCGATCGTCTGGTTCGACGGCCACGGCGACGTGCAGACCTTGGAGACCACCACATCCGGGTATCTCGGCGGGATGCCGTTGCGCATGCTGATGGGTTACCGGCCCGAGCTCATCGCGGACGAGCTCGGGCTGCGGCCGGTCGCCGAGGACCGCGTCGTCCTGGTCGACGCGCGGGATCTGGACCATGCGGAGATCGAGTACCTGCACGAGTCGGCTGTCGCCCGGCGCGGCGTGTATGACTTCGCCATCCACTCGTTCGGCGGTGGCGGCGATGACGGCGTGGACAGCGGAGGCAGCGGAGGCAGCGGAGGCAGCGGAGACGGCCACGCAGTCGCCGCCGCCGATCCGGCCGAGTTGCTCCCGGACGGGCCGATCTACCTCCACCTCGACCTCGACGTCGTCGACCCGAGCGACCTGCCTGATCTGTTGTTTCCAGCCCCGGGTGGCCCGGGGCTGGACGCGGTGCTCTCGGCGGTGCACCGGATCGTGGAGGTCGGCCAGGTGGTGGGGATCGGTATCGGTTGCACCTGGCAGCCGAACCATGGCAGCGCGGAGCGGATCGGGACGCGGCTGTCCGAGGCGCTCGACCTCGAGCATCGGGCGGGCTGAACGCGTCGACGGCGCGGGACCTCACGCGAGCGTGCGGGCCGGCAGCATCGCCTCGATTCGGCTGTGGGTGTTGGCGCCGACCAAACGGGGGAGTGCCGCGGTCAGACTCAGCCGCGCCTGATGCTGCTGGGCCGTGAACCGTGCCGAGAGCTCCCCCATCGCCAGCAGCGTCGCGGCCGGCGGCGGGTCGTCGTCGAGCATCTGCTGTGCGAATGAGCGCAATGCCGCGCTCTGGACTTCGCCGTCCTGGAAGTCGCCGAGCACGTCCTGGACCCGCTTGAGTCTCTTGACGACGGACCGATGCTTGCCGGGTGCGCAGACCGGCTCGAACACCTCCAGGATGTATCGCAGCTCCTTGCAGCGTTTGCGGAGGGCATGGATCTGTTCGGCGGGGGAGTCCGGGGTGATGACCTGGGCCCGGCGGAGCACCCGTTTGTAGGCGTGGCGGACCCGGTCGGCGGCGAGGTGCTCGACCGTCACCGGCGCCGACCGTGACCGCTGGCCGGCCGGGTCCGCCGACGCGTCCATGCCGGCCCGACCGTCGACCACAGCGGTCAGTGCCGTGCGCCAGTTGCGGCACAAGGAGCTGAACCGCTGGGAGCGTAGTCCACGCACCAGCGACCGTCGGCTCTTGCTGCGTTGCCGGCGCACGTGCTCGGCGAACGGGTCCAGGTCGTCTCCTTCGGCTCCGACCAGCCACTCCGCCAGGTCGTTCAGCCGCAGCAGGTAGACGTCGAGGTCACGGGTCGGGGTGGTGAGATCGCCCAGCCACTTGAACCGGGGCGCATAGCGTTCGGCGAGCGGCGCCGGGAGCACATCTCCGGCGAGTTTGATCAGCGATCGGGTGCGCCGCACCGCGACTCTCAGATCGTGCAGGAACTCTGGGTCGCGATCCTCGATCGTTCCCGGCACGTTGTGCTCGATCGTGTCGAGAAACCCGAGCAGGGCGGTGGCGACGGCGACGTCCGCGGTCATGCCGGGCGTGATCCGGCGGACCGGCACGTCGCCTTCGGGCGACTGCGCCGGCGCGATGGGCGTGGTCATGACGGCAACTTCCGGCTGGTCGACTGCAGAGTCAGGCCCCCCGGAACTCCGACGGAGCCCGGCGTTCGGCACCCCCGATACCTGAGCCTCAAACCAGTCTAAGTCACCCGAATGACACTGATCGTTCGCCTATCGTTCATCTTTCCGTACGGTTTGCTCCATCAACAGAATCGACCGGCGTCATCGCAGCATGTGTGCTGCGATGACGCCGGTCGTGGCGGGTTCTCGGACCCGACTTCGGCCCGAGTTTCGGGTCCGAGCCCCTCGATCCGCTCAGTAGGCGTAGATGTCGACCAGGGTGTCGTCCGGCGTGAACAGCGCGACGCTGTCGCCACCGTTGTTCAGTACCGCGCGACCGAAGTCGTTGTAGAACCGGCTATCGCCCGGCTTGCGGACGTTGGTGCCGGGGCCGGTGTAGACACGCAGCTCACCGCCGGCAGGAATGAGGTAGCCGCGGCCCACCACCAGGGTGTTGATGACGGCATCGTTGATGTAATACCCGCCGACGTTGACCGGCCGGTCGGTGGTGTTGGTGAGGACGACGTGTTCACCGTGCTCGGGCTGGAGGTCGTCGCCGGGCGCGTCGCCTACGGCGTCGGAGATGACGACGCCGTTGGCGTCCGGGATCGGCTCCGCACCGGCCAGCAGGTCCACCAGCACGCCGGGGAAGTCGGTGGTGACCATGTCCACACCGAGGTCGATGACGTACTCCATGTGCGCCGGGCTGTTCACCGTGTACACGTTGAGCAGCAGGCCGGCCTCATGCACGCGGTCGACGTCGGCCGGGTCGAGGGTGCGGTAGTTCGTGCCCCACG
Source organism: Phytoactinopolyspora halotolerans (assembly GCF_010550675.1). GTDB lineage: Bacteria > Actinomycetota > Actinomycetes > Jiangellales > Jiangellaceae > Phytoactinopolyspora > Phytoactinopolyspora halotolerans. The sequence continues at coordinate 203,541 of NZ_JAAGOA010000004.1, forward strand.
ACGTGGCCCATTCGGCGATCGCCTCGAGCTCCGCATCCGACTGTGGCACGCCGCCCAGCCCCATCACCGGGATGTCCGGCCGGAGCTCGTGGAAGTCGCGGACGGCGTCGAGGTCGAACGAGATCGCGGTCAACCGGCCGTCCGCGGCGAGTTCGTTCCACCGCGGGTCAGAGTTGAGCTCATCGACGACGACGTCGACCAAGCCGGGCGAGTCCGCCGGGTTCTTGAGCTCGATGACGATGCCGAGATCCGGGTGGTAGCCGTGGTCGAGGATCTCGCCCAGGGTCGGGATCCTCTCGCCCGCGAACCGCTCGCTGAACCACGCGCCGGCGTCCAGCTGCTGCAGCTCGGCGTAGGTGAAGTCGTTCACCAGGTCACCCTCGCGGCCGGGGAAGACCTCCTCGACGTCGGTGGTGCGGGCGAGCGTCGCGTCGTGCATCATCACCGGCACGCCGTCCGAGGAAAGCTGGACGTCGATCTCGAACAGGTCGGGGCCCTGCTCCTTGACCAGTTCCACGGCGGCGAGCGTGTTCTCCGGCGCGAGACCGGCACTCGCCCGGTGGCCGATGGTGATCGGGTCCGTCGTCGCATCGCTGAGCTGCTCGGCGCCGGCCGAGCCGGCGAACAGCGCGACGGTCATGCCGGCGGCAAGCGCGATGGACGTCCCCACGGTGCGGGCCTGGCGCCGCGCCATGCCGGACGGATGGCCTGTCTTCATCTCTGACTCCTCCTTCGCGGCCGGTCACACATCCCCTCTGGGCGATCTCTCCCAGGGTCCGGCCTCGTCGTGTTCCGGGAACGGTACAGAGACGCCCGGTGAGCGAACATTGCGGGTCGCTGAACGAAGGCTGAAGATCGCGCGACGATTGCGCTAGAGCGCAGGCGCGCTCGGCGGCAATGTCGCGTGCGCGAAATCGGGGGGAGAGGTTCACCGAGAAGTCTTCCCGGCTTCACCGCGACCGGTGACGATCTCGGGCATGAAACTCACTCGTGTCTTCAGGGCCATGGCGGCTGCCGTGCTGGCGACCGCCTTCATCGCACCAGGCGCCACCGCGGCGACGTCGCCGGTGTCCGCGTCGTCGACGTCCTCCACGTCATCCGTCGGACCGGCCGCGAATCCCGTCGCTCGCGAGATCCGCGCGATGAGCTTCAACATCCATCACGGCGTCGGCGTAGACGGGCGGTTGGACCTGCAACGGGTCGCCGACCTGATCGAGGCCGAGGACGCCGACGTCGTCGGCCTGCAGGAGGTCGATCGGCACTGGTCCGAGCGCAGCGACTTCGTCGACCAGGCCGACTGGCTGGCCAAGGAACTGAACATGCACGTGGTCTACGGCGCCAACCTCGACCGGGACCCGTTCAACCCCGGTGAGCCGCGTCGTCAATACGGCACCGCGATCCTGAGCCGGTCGCCGATCATCAGCTGGGACAACACGTTCCTGCCGAAGTATGAAGGGCACGAACAGCGTGGGCTGCTGCGCGCGCGGATCGTCGTCCGGGGCGTGCCGGTCCAGGTGTACAACACGCATCTGCAGCACAACGACGCCGCCGAGCGCCTCGAACAGGCCGAGGCGATCAAGGAACTGATCGGGACACCGAAGGACTCGGTGGTCCTGGTGGGCGACCTGAACGCCACACCGCAGGCGCCGGAGATCAAGACGCTGGTGGACGACCTGATCGACGCCTGGGAGGAGGCCGGCGTGGGCGAGGGATACACGTATCCGGTCGAGGACCCGAACCGCCGTATCGACTACGTGATGACCTCCGACGACGTCGTCGCCCGGTCGGCCGCGGTGGTGACCACGGATGCGTCGGACCACCTGCCGGTCCACGCCGACCTGCTGCTGCCCGGCAGCCGCGTGGGCGTCGGCCCGAGCAACGGCTGACAACCGGGCGCGGAGCCGGGGCAGCCACCCGGGGCACACTCGGGGCAGGTGCGTCTCCGCGCACGGACGCCAGGACGGCGGGCTGAAGGGCCGGGCGACGGGCCTTCAGCCCGCCGTCGTGCGCTCGTAACATTGCCGGTAGGGCAGCGCCCACCTGGCTTTCCGGAGGAGCGTGCGTGACGTGCGGCGACAGCGGGTCTCGTCGAAGGCGATCGCGTCGGTCGGGTTCGACGGCGCCACGAACATCCTGGAGGTGGAGTACCGCTCGGGTGCGGTGTACCGGTACTTCCAGGTTCCGCGGTCTGAGGTGGATGGGCTGCTGAGCGCGGACAGCATGGGGCGCTACGTCAACACACGCATCAAGCCCCGCTACAGCTACGTGTGCATCCAGGCGTCCTGATCGCCCGCACCACCGTTTGCGGCGGAATGCGCACGCCGGCGGCGGCGATCGTGGTGCGCCACCAGATCGCAGACGCGCGGCCTGGCGTCGGCGTCAAGACCCATCGACACCTGCCGTCTCCGGGTCACGTGTGTGTGCCGTGGCCGCGCGTCGACTTCATGATCGATGCGGAGTTCTCGCGGAGCCGGTCGAGGGTGTCGCGCAGGCGGTCGATGTCCTCGTCCGGGATGCCCTGGCGCAGTTTGCGGTCGTAATCGAGCGCGGCGTCGCGCATGCGCTGGAACGCAGCCTCGCCCCGATCGGTCAGCTCCACCAGATGCACCCGTCGGTTGGCGGGGTCACGGCGCCGGGTCAGCAGTCCGTCCGCCTCCATGGCGGTGAGGTGGTGGGTCAAGGTGGCGCCTTGGATCCCGACGGTGGCGGCGATCTCGCGTTGACTGGCGACGGGGTCGGCCTTCAGCGCGAGCAGGATGAACCACATCGGCCGCGAACCGCCGACGCTGCTGAGCGCCAGGTCGAACGCCCGTCCGGTCTCGTTCACCGTCTTCCACAGCACCATCCCGATGGGGCGCTTCTCCGGAGGTCCCTGCACGGGCTGAGGCTATCCCATCATTCTTCGACCCACCAATCGTTTGACATCTAACTTTTAGATATCTATCGTTTTTTCCACGCTCGGGTGTCACGTCGAGGCGTCTTCGTTCGACATATCAGTGAGCCGCTAAGTGGTCGGCGGCTCCGGCACTGTCGGTGGCAAGCCGTAGTGTCGCAGGGGCTTGAAAGGGAGAACCGATGGAAACAATCACGCAGAGTGCGGAGCCGCTGGTCGCGCGTCTTCGCGAGGAGTTCGCGAATCGAGTCGTCACGCCAGAGCATGATGACTACGAACAGGCGCGTCTGGTCTTCAGTGCCAGGGTCGACCGGCGGCCCGTGGCGATCGTCCGCCCTGGAGACACCGCACAGGTGTCCCGGCTCGTCACTCTGGTCAGGGAGGCCGGGCTGGAGCTCGCCGTCCGCGGCGGCGGCCACAGCGGCGCCGGACACGGTGTGTGCGACGGCGTCGTCCTCGACCTGTCCGGGATGAAGGGCATCGAGATCGACGCCGAGGGCCGTACGGCGTGGGCGCAGACCGGGCTCACGGCGGGCGAGTACACGGCGGCGGTGGGGGAGCATGGGCTGGCCACCGGTTTCGGAGACACGGGTGTGGTCGGCATCGGCGGCATCACGCTCGGAGGCGGCATCGGCTATTTGAGCCGCAAGTACGGCCTGACCATCGACGATGTCCTCGCCGCCGAGGTGGTGACCGCCGACGGTCAGATCCTGCACGTGGACGCGGAGAACCATCCCGACCTGTTCTGGGCGATCCGCGGCGGTGGCGGCAACTTCGGGGTCGTGACCCGGATCAAGTACCGGCTGCACGAACTGGACGGTGTGGTGGGCGGCCTGCTTGTCCTGCCCGCGTCGGCTGACGTGCTGCACCAGGCAGTGGCCATCGCCGAGGCGGCGCCGGACGAGCTGTCCACGATCATCAACGTGATGGTGGCGCCGCCGATGCCGTTCCTGCCGGCCGAGGTCCATGGGCAGTTGATCATCATGGTCATGCTCTGCTACGCCGGACCCGCCGAGGACGGAGAGCAGATCGTCGCGCCGTTCCGGGAGCTGGCGACGCCCATCGTCGACATGGTGCGCCCGATGAGCTACCCGGAGATGTTCCCGCCCGAGCACCCTCCGCGGATGGGCGCGGTGTCGCGGATGGTCTATCTGGACGGTCTGAGCGCGGAGTCCGCCGAGTTGATCACGGATCGGCTGACGTGGTCGCCCGCGCCGATGCGGGCCGTACAGCTGCGCGTGCTCGGCGGTGCGATCGCTCGAACCGCCGACGACGCGACGGCGTACGCGCACCGCGGACGCCGGCTGATGGGCAACGTGGCGGCGATGTCGCCCGATCCTGCCGCCGTCGCGGAGTACGAGCCCTGGGTGGACAAGGTTGCGGGGAAGCTGAAGGAGGCTGTGCCTGGCACGTACGTCAACTTTCTCGGCGATGAAGGACCCGAGCGAGTCCGCGAGGCGTACCCAGGGAAGACCGGGGACCGGCTCGCCGAAGTGAAGCGAGTCTACGACCCGGCGAACTTCTTCCGCCTGAACCAGAACGTGCTGCCGGCCGGTGTCGGCGACGGCGTGTAACTTCGCCGACAACATGTCGAGCATGTAGCGCAATCACGACCGTGGCCGTGTCCGGGCGAGTTCCACGACGCCCGGACACGGGCACGCCCGGTCTGATCAACCGAGGCAGGGGTCGCTACATTAGTCCGCAAATAACTATTTGCAAAGAAGTGTTTGCGGATTAGTCTGTCGGCATGGCACATGAGAAACGGCAACCGTGGCCGATCGAACCGGACCCGCACCGTGACGTCCTGCTCGGTTCCCGGTCGTTGCGGGCCGTTGCGCATCCGGTTCGGCTGCGCATCCTTGGCCTGCTGCGCGTGGAAGGGCCGGCCACAGCGACGACGCTCGCCGTGAAGCTCGGGTTGAACTCGGGAGCCACCAGCTATCACCTGCGCCAGCTCGCCGCGGGTGGATTGATTGCCGAGGATGAGGAACGCGGCACCGGGCGTGACCGCTGGTGGCGTGCGGTGCACCGATCGTCGGTCCTCAAGGTCGACGAACTGGAAGAAGATGACCGGGATGCCGGCGCCGCCTATCTGCGGGCGATCGCGCTGGTCTACGCGGAGAAGATGCAGCGCGCGGCGGAAGAGCGGCCCATGTTGCCGCGGCGCTGGCGCGAAGCGGCGACGTTCAGTGACTTCCCGTTCCTGCTGACGCCGGACGAAGCGACGCAACTGCTCCGCGAGATCCAGCAGGTGGTGGCGCGCTACAGGCCGTTGGGCGACCCGGCTGCACAGCGCTCGGCCGATGTGCCCGCCGACGCACGCCCCTTCCACCTCCAGATGCAGGCGTTCCTGCAGCCTGGGCAGGACGTCGTCGGTGACGCGGACGAGCCTTTCGGCGACGTAGACGAGCCCGTCGACGGCCGGGACGATGAGGACGTCGGCAGCGCGCGGGACGGGCAGGATGGCGGCTGAGCCGCCCGCACGCTCATGGCGTGGGCTGGTCGGTGTCCTCTCCGCGCAGGCCGTGGCCTGGACGGGTACCCGGCTATCGGCCATCGCGCTTCCGTGGTTTGTGCTGACCACCACGGGCAGCGCGGCGCAGACCGGCGTCGTCGTCTTCGCCGAGTTGACCCCATACGTCATCGCGCAAGTCATCTCTGGCCCATTGATCGATCACGTCGGGCCGCGCCGGATCAGCATCGTTGGTGACCTGGTGAGCATGGGCGCGGCGGCAGTGATCCCGCTGCTGTACGCCGCCGACGCGATGAGCCTCGGGCTGCTCCTGCCGTTGGTCGCCGTGATCGGGGCGTTCCGCGGGCCGGCCGACGCCTCGAAGGGTGTCTTCATCCCGGCGATGACCGAGGCCGCCCGAGTCCCGCTCGAACGCGGCACCGGTCTGTCCGGCACGATCGAACGACTGGCCTCCACAGTCGGTCCCGCCGTGGCCGGCGTCGTCGTGGCGGCAGTCGGGGGCGCCTACGCGCTCGCCGTCACTGCGAGTCTGTTCGGGCTCGGCGCGGCGATCATCACGGCCACCACCCCACGCCGTGAGCCATCGCCAGGTGGTGAGCCGACGGAGGGTTACCTGGCGCGGCTACGCAGCGGCGCCGATTTCCTTCGCAAGGAGCGGTTGCTGCGCTCGATCGCAGGCATGGTCGCCGTGACCAACCTGCTCGACGCCGCATGGGGATCGATACTACTGCCGGTCTGGGCGAGGGAGAGCGGCCAGGGCCCGGCCACCATCGGACTCGTCGTCGGTGTGATGAGCGGGTTCTCCGCGCTTTCCAGCTTGGCGGCCGCGGCGATCGCGCATCGCCTTCCGCGTCGGCCGATCTACCTGGTCGGGTTCTTCATCGGTGGTGCGCCGCGGTTCGTCGTGCTCGCGCTCGAAACGCCGACCTGGGTGGTCATCGGTGTCTATGCTGTGTCTGGTCTCGGAACTGGCTTCCTCAACCCCATCATCGGCGCTATCCAGTTCGAGCGCGTTCCACCGGAGATGTATGGCCGAGTGCGGACGATGGTCGTCGCGGTGGCCTGGTCGGGGATGCCGTTCGGCGGCGTCGTCGGCGGCGGCCTGATCGCGCTGGCCGGACTGTCTCCGGCCCTGCTGATATGCGGCGCCGTGTACCTGATCACGACGACGCTGCCGGGGTTGCAGAAGGAGTGGTCCGAGATGGATCGAAAGCGACGACGGGTCACACGGTGATGCCGACCCGTAGCACGACGCCAGGTTCGCCATCGCACGACAGACCGCACAGTCGGGTACACGGGCCGCCTCTGGCACGACCGATGACACGGTCGGGTGGTGACCGGCTGCTTCTCACACGACACCACCCACAACTGCGTCGTGCGGGTTGCCGTGTGCCAACCGACCGGTCCAAGCACGGTTGTGCGCTCGGCCGTGTGAAGATCAGCCGCTCAAATAGGGGTTCCGTGAGTCGCGTGAATCATCGTGGGAGTTCTGGCCGCTGCCAGGGGTCCGAACTCCCACGACCGGGGACACGACCCTGCTGGGCGGACGAAACTCCCACGACTCACCACACAGCGGAGCGCGAGCAGCTCGAACGCCCCACGGGTGCCTCGAACGCCCCACGGGTGCCATGACGCCCGCCGGATACGGCACCAAGTCCACCGCCGAGGAAGGCCTCGGCGATGGCACATGCTCGCGCTGCCACAAGTGACGGTGCTCGTCCCGGGTGGCTCAGGGCCACCGTGCCGGGACGAGCACCGTCGATGGTTGGGAGGAGCGCGTCTGCGGTCAGTGCGCGCTCCGTCCGTCGTCGGTCACCATGCGGGCGCCCAGGGCGCGTGCCGCGACCACCAGACCGGCCGCGACCAGAATGATGTCCTTCAGCACGTACTGCGCCGCCAGCGTCGGTGCGCCGTCCGGGAACATCTCGCCGAAGAACAGCACCAGCGGTGACATGATCGCCACCAGCGAGCCACCCAGGATGACCAGGCCGGTCTTCAGCATCCGGCCGGTGGTCAACGTGACTCCGATGGCCATCTCGACGAGCGCGGTCATCAGAAGCGCCGCGTCGCCGGAGACCATTCCGAGCGTCAGAGTGTCGACGGTGCGCACGGCGAGATCCTCAGCGGGGCTGACACCGGCGAGCTTGATGGCGCCGAATGCCAGGAAGACCAGGCCCAGGCTCACCCGTAAGAGGGTGATGCTGTGGTGCGCCAGCCAGCCGGTGCCGCGCTCGATCCAACGGTCGAATCTGGTCGGTGGAACGTGGCGTCGGGAGGGCTCGGTCGCTGGGGCGGTGTGCAGGTTCGTCAGGGTGGACATGAGGGCTCCTCGGGGTGTGTCGGGCGGCGCCGTGTGGGTCGGTGCCGAGTGCTTCACAGCCTCCGGGAATCGGCGTTCCTGAACATCCGCCCGAGAGCGACACATCCATGGGTCGGCTCGCGTACATTGAGGCGGGCGGGCTGCGCCTATCGCTGCGCCGCGTACGTCCCCGGACGTACTCCGGTCACCGCCTGTGGGCCGATGCGCGCGCGGGCGAGCGCGAACATGCTGGAGGGCATGGACAACGTGAGATCACTGGCACCGGCCAGGCGGCGGGAGCAGCTGATCGACGCTGCGCTGGCGGCGTTCCTGGTGGTGCTCGGCCTCGTCGTGACGTCGGCCTTCGACAACTGGGAGGTGGACGTCGATCGGCCGATCGACGGCGTCGGCTACGCGCTCATCGTCGTCACCGGCGGGGTGCTCGCCGTGCGTCGTCGTTGGCCGGTGGCGGTGCTGGCGGTCGCCGCGCTGGCGATCTCGTCCTACCTCGCCGCCGGTTATCCGTACGGGCCGATCTTCTTCTCGTTCTTCGTCGCCGTGTACACCGTCGCGCGGTACCGACCCACGCAGCTGGCGGCCTGGGCGTCGGCGGCGACCCTTCCGCCGCTACTGGTCCATCTGTTCACCAACGACGTGGCTCTGCCGGGCGCGCTCGGGATCATCCCCGCTTCCGCGTGGGTCGTCGTTCCGTGCGCGCTGGGTATCACGGTCCGGGTGAGCCGCGAGGCGGCAGCACAGGCGCGGGCCGATGCGCTGCGCCAGCATCTCGACGACGAGCGCCTCCGGGTCGCGCAGGACGTGCACGACGTCGTCGGGCACGGACTCGCGGCAATCAAGATGCAGGCCGACGTCGCCCTGCATGTGTTGGCGAAACGGCCGGAGCATGCCGAAGAGGCGCTCCGCACCATCAGCCGGACCAGTAGCGACGCGCTGGACGAGCTGCGCGCCACACTGACCGTTGTGCGACGGTCAGCCCAGGAGGCCGCCCGTGCGCCGGTGCACGGGCCCGACAGCATCCGCGAGCTGTGCGACCGGATGCGCGACGCCGGATTGGACGTGGACGTAGAGATGGCCGGCGAGAACCGCGACCTGCCCGCCGCCGTCGCCACGGCCGCATACCGCGTCGTGCAGGAGTCGCTGACCAACGTCCTCAAACACGGCGGGGTCAAGGTTGCCGCCGTCCGTGTCGCGTATCAGACTGACGCCGTGATGATCGTCGTGTCTAATCCAGTGACGGACCGCGTTGTCGACGGCGCCTCCGGGCAGAGCCGTATGAGTGAGCGGGCCGCGGGTGAGTCGGTTGCGGCTGAGCTGGCTGATGGCGGGCCGGGTGCGGGTGGGCCGGGTGCGGGTGGGCCGGGGCAGGGCGGCCGACCGGACGACGGCGCCGGACTGGGCATCTCCGGGATGCGCCGGCGGGTGACCGCGCTCGGCGGCACGCTCGACGCGGAAGCCGACGGTGCCGGACGGTTCGTCGTGCGCGCTTCGATTCCCCTCGGGGGTGACCGGTGATCTCGGTGCTGATCGCGGACGATCAGGATGTAGTGCGGCTCGGATTGCGCACACTCATCGAGCATGAGGACGGTTTCACCGTGGCGGGTGAGGCCGGCGACGGGCTGGCAGCGGTGGCGGCGGCGCGCCAGCAGCGGCCCGACGTCGTACTGATGGACATCCGGATGCCGGGTGTCGACGGACTCGAGGCGACGCGGCGCATCGTCGCCGATCCCGACCTCGGCGACACCAAGGTGATCGTCCTGACGACGTTCGAGCACGACGAGTATGTCTTCGACGCACTGCGGTTCGGTGCGAGCGGGTTCCTGCTGAAGGACACCTCCCCGGCGGACCTGTTGCAGGCGATCAGCCTGGTGGCGGCCGGCGAGGCGTTGCTCTCGCCGTCGGTCACGCGGACGCTGATCCGGGAGTTCGTGACCGGCGCAAAGCGGCCCGCGAAGCCGCATCCGAACCTCGACGAGCTGACCGGACGTGAGCGTGAGGTCGTCGCCCTGGTGGCCGAAGGGCTGACCAACGACGAGATCGGCGAGCGATTGGTGCTCAGCCCGGCGACGGCCCGCACCCACGTCAGCCGCGCGATGATCAAGCTTGGCGCCCGGGATCGGGCACAGCTCGTGGTGTTCGCGTACCAGTCGGGCCTCGCGGGCTGAAGCCACGTCGCACGCCCGCGCGTGATCGGCTGACCCTCGGATGTCTTGCTGAGCACGGTAACGGAAAAGACGCCCCAACCGGGGCTCAAACGTTACCTGCCCTCAGGAAGTGGCGTGCCGGGTCCGGTGTGATGCAAGTCACTATCAGAGTGCGCAGTCTGAAAGATTGCTGAGAAGGCATTTTGCAAGTAACTGTCAGCCGGATAGCGTGACTGCCGTGCGGATGGAACTGGGATTGCGTGAGCGCAAGAAGGCGGCCACCCGGCGGGCCCTCGGGCGGTCGGCGCTCGGCCTTGCGATGGAGCACGGTGTGGAAGCCGTTACGGCGGACGCGATCGCCGCGGCGGCGGATGTGTCGCCACGCACGTTCCACAACTACTTCTCCAGCAAGGAGGAGGCGATCGTCAGTGTCATCGCCGACCGTATCGACGACTCGGTGGAGGCACTCCGGTCGCGCCCAGCCGAGGAGTCCATCTGGGACGCGCTGCAGGCGGTGATGATCGAGGACGTCATGGGTGAGTCGGATCGCGGCCGTGAGTTCCTTGCCCAGTTCGCTTTCGTCCAAGAGAACGCGGCGCTGCTCAGTCAGGAACTGACGGTCGTGAAATGTGCGATCGACAGGTTCTCGGAGGTCGTGGCGGATCGCTCCGGGACCCGCGCAGCTCACGACATGTATCCGCATCTGCAGGCGGGGGCGGCGATGCTCTGTGCCAGGGCCGCGCTGACGGCGTGGTTGGCCGCACCGGCTGAGCGTGACGTCGTCGAGTTGATCAAGCAGGCGTTCACGCAGATGCGGGCCGGCTTGCCGGAACCGTGGCGAGATCCCGACGCCGGCTGAGCCGGGGTGCTCAGGCAACCCAGGGTCGGTTCCGGGAGGCGTCAGGGACATCCCCGATGGTGACAGACGACCAGGCACAACAGGATGGAGACGTGTTCAACGCCAGACCGGGACCGGTGGTTCGGACGCCGCGCGTCATAAGCCGCGGCACACGGCGTCCAGCAAGACGAGGGCGTCAGCAGCGCGTCCCGAGCTCTCAGGCGGCTCACAGCAAGACCGTGCTGTTCTTTGGATGGCTTGAAATGACTCGAGTGGAGTAAATCGGTGGCAACATTCCTCTACCGGCTAGGCCGGACCTCTTATCGGCGACGAGGCATAGTCGCCTTAACGTGGCTGGTGCTTTTCGTACTTGCTGGTGTCGGAGCATCGACGCTCTCGGGTGACACCAACGACTCATTCGAGATCCCCGGAACTGAGTCTCAGGAAGCGTTCGACCTGCTCGAGGAGCGCTTCCCCGAGATGCCGGACAGCGACAACACCGCGGCGCGGGTCGTCTTCGCAGCTCCAGAGGGTGAGACCCTGACCGATCCGGAGAACCAGGCCGTCGTCGACGACGTGGTGGCCGCGCTCAGCCAGGCGCCGCAGGTGGCCGCCGTCGCCGATCCCTTCGAAGCCGGGACCGTCGCGGAAGGCAACGACATCGCCTATGCCGACGTCGATTACGGCGTCGAATGGGGCGACCTGTCCGAGGAGTCCAAAGAGGCGCTCAAGGACATCGCGCAGGACGGCCGCGACGCGGGTCTGACCGTGGAGCTCAGCGGTGAGGCTGTCGAAGAGTGGGAAGCCGAGAGCATGTCCAGCGAGCTCATCGGTATCGCGGTGGCCGCTGTGGTCCTGGTGATCACCTTCGGCTCGCTGACCGCGGCTGGGCTTCCGTTGCTCAACGCCATCATCGGTGTGGGTATCGCCATCTCCGCCATCACGGCCGCGACCGGGTTCATCGACATGGGCGCGGACACCTCGATTCTCGCCACCATGCTGGGGCTGGCCGTCGCGATCGACTACGCGCTGTTCATCGTCTCGCGGTACCGGCATGAGCTCGCCATGGGCCGGGAGGGAAGCGAGGCCGCCGGACGTGCGCTCGGCACCGCCGGCTCGGCCGTGGTGTTCGCCGGCTTGACGGTCATGATCGCGCTGAGTGGTCTGTTCGTCGTCGGGATCCCGATGCTGACGGAGATGGGTCTCGCGGCGGCGTTCGCTGTCGGAATCGCCGTCCTGATCGCGCTGTCGCTGCTGCCGGCGATGCTGGGCTTCGCCAAGCACCGTGTGCTGGGCGGGCGGATCCCGGGCCTGCGGGCGCGTGACCCGGAGTCGGACGACACCGGCGGCAAGCCGAGTGCGGGGCGGCGCTGGGCGACGTTCGTGACGCGTCGGCCGAAGGCCGTGGCAGCGGTCGCGGTCGTGGCGATGATCGGCATCGCGGCGCCCGTGATGGACATGCGCCTCGGGCTGCCCGGGGAAGAGTCGATGTCCGAGGACACCACCCAGCGTCAGGCGTATGACCTGGTGTCCGAGGGATTCGGCGAGGGCTACAACGCACAGCTGACGGCCATCGTCGACGCCTCGGGCAGCGACAACCCGCAGGGCGCGTTCGACCAGGCGGTCGAGTCGCTGTCCGGTCTCGGCAACGTCGTCGCCGTCTCGGAGCCGTTCCCGAACGAGGCCGGCGACACCGCCATCCTCAGCATCATCCCGGAGAACGGTCCGTCCAGCGCGGAGACCGAGGATCTGGTCAGCGATGCCCGTGACCTCAGTGACCAGCTCGCCTCCGACACGGGCGCGACCCTGTCGGTCACCGGCAACACCGCGGTCGTGATCGACTTCAACCAGAAGATCGCCGACGCCATGGCTCCGTACCTGGCGATCGTGGTCGGGCTGTCGTTCATCCTGCTGATGCTGGTGTTCCGTTCCATTCTGGTGCCGCTCAAGGCCGGGCTGGGCTTCCTGGTGACCATGGGTGCGACCTTCGGCCTGTTGGTCGCCGTCTTCCAGTGGGGTTGGTTCGGCATCGCCGAGAACACCGGACCGATCATCAGCATGCTGCCGATCTTCTTGATCGGCGTGGTGTTCGGGCTCGCGATGGACTACGAGGTGTTCCTGGTCACCCGGATGCGGGAGGAATACGTGCACGGCGCGGCTCCGACCCAGTCGGTGGTCACCGGGTTCCAGCACGGTAGCCGAGTCGTCACCGCGGCCGCGATCATCATGATGAGCGTGTTCGGCGCGTTCATGCTGGGCGGTGAGGACTTCATCATGCAGGTCGGCATGGCGCTGGCGGCGGCGGTCGCGTTCGATGCCTTCGTGGTGCGAATGACGATCGTGCCGGCGATCCTCACGCTGCTCGGGCGCAGGGCGTGGTGGCTGCCGCGCTGGCTGGACCGCCTGCTGCCGAACGTCGACGTCGAGGGCGAGAAGCTGGCGAAGTACCTCAACGAGGACGGACGGAAGGACCGCGAGCCGGCAGCCGTCGGCAGCTGACCAACTCCCCACAAGGGCGGCCGGTGGAGTGCTCCCACCGGCCGCCCCTCTTTCGCCTAAATGATCATGTGAAGTGGGTTTTCTCGCGCACCCCCATGCCTGCAGACCTGTTACGGCACGAGAAAACCCACTTCACATGATCATTTAGGTCGTGGCGGTGGACATGGTGCGGGCGTAATGGCAGGCGATGTGGTCGGTGCCGAGGGCGACGTCGCTCCGGCGGCATTCGTCGTCGACGCCGGCCTGCTCGGCCAGCCCGCCGGCCAGCACCTGGCAGCGCGGGTGGAACCGGCAGCCGCCGGGGACGGCGGTGGCGTCGGGCGGCTCGCCGGTGAGTACGACGGGCTCGGGCAACGGTGAGTTCGGCAGCACCGACACCAGCGCCTGGGTGTACGGATGCCGCGGTTCGGTGAGCACCCGGTCCACCGGCCCTTCTTCGACGATCCGCCCGAGATACATCACCGCGATCCGGTCCGCGATGTTCCACGCCAGCCCCAGATCATGGGTGACGACGATGGCGGCCAGCCCTAGCTCGTCACGCAGCCGCAGCAGCAGCGCGAGGATCTCGCCGCGGACCGACGCGTCGAGCGACGCCACCGGCTCGTCAGCGATGATGACCTGCGGCTCCAGAACCAGCGCGCCCGCGATGACGACGCGCTGCCGCTGGCCACCGGAGAGCTCGTGCGGGTAGGTGAGGAAGAACTTCTCCGGCGGGCGGAGACCGGCTCGGGAGAGCGCATCGGCGACCCGCTCACGTTCATTGTCATGGATGCCGTGGATCCGCAGGCCTTCGGCGACGGCGTCGTAGACGGTGTGCCGAGGGTTCAACGCGCCGGACGGGTCCTGCAGGACCAACTGCACGGCCCGGCGATATGCCTTCAACGCCCTGGTGGAATAGCGCAGCGGGCTGCCGCCGAAGGCAACCGTTCCCTCGCTCGGCCGCTCCAGCCCCAGCAGCGTGCGCGCCAACGTCGTCTTGCCGCAGCCGGACTCGCCGGCCAAGGCCAGGATCTCGCCCGGAGCCAGATCGATGTCCACGCCGTCCACCGCGCGTGCGACCCGCCCGCCGGGGGCGTTGAACCGGACCGCGAGGTCGCGTGCGCTCAGCAGCGGTTTCGCATCATGATTCATGGTGCCCGTACGCGCTCCGTTCCGTGTGTCGCTCATGTTGTCCGGTCGCGCTCCGCTCCTCGTTTGCTCCGCGGACGACTGCGCTCGTTCCTCGCTGCGTCGGCCGCTCTGCGCACTCGTCCCGTCGCCGCTCATGCGACCTCCTCGACGCGCAGACACGCGGCCCGCCAGTCGTCGCGCGCGCGGCGCAGCTCGACGCTGGTGGAGGCGCAATCGTCTCGCACCACCGGGCAGCGCGGGTGGAACGAACAGCCCGTGGGCAGGTTCGACGGGTCGGGCGGGTCACCGGCCAGGCCGTGCGGATTGCGTCGCTCGGCCGGATCGCCGACGGTCGGGAACGCTGCCGACAACGCCTGTGCGTACGGGTGCCGAGCCGCGGCGAAGACCTCGTGTGACGGCCCGTCCTCCACCAGCTTGCCGGCGTACATGACGGCCAGCCGATCACAGGTGTCCGCCAGAACGGACAGGTCGTGGCTGATCATGACCAGGGCGATGTTCCGCTCCGCGACCAACCGCTTGATCAGCGCCAGCACCTGGGCCTGGATCATCACGTCCAGCGCGGTGGTCGCCTCGTCGGCGATGATCAACTGTGGTGAGCACGCCAGCGCCATCGCGATCATGACCCGCTGGCGCTGACCGCCGGAGAGCTGGTGCGGGTAACTGCTCGCGCGCCAGGCCGGCAGGCCGACCTGGGCCATCAACTCGACGGCGCGCTTTTCGGCGGCATCCGAGGAGAGACCTTCGTGTAGGACGATCGGCTCGGCGATCTGACGGGCTATCCGATGCACCGGGTTCAACGAGTGCATCGCGCCCTGGAAGACGATCGACGCGCCGGCCCAGCGCACCGCACGGAGCTTGCCGAAAGACATGGTGAGCACGTCGTCACCGTCGAGCACGATCCGGCCGGTCACCTGCGTCTCGCGCGGAAGCAGGCGCAGGATGGCTCCGGCGACGGTGGACTTGCCGCAGCCGGACTCACCCGCGAGTCCGAGCGTGTCTCCCGGCTCCAGGCTCATCGAGATGCCGCGCACCGCGGGCACCTCACCACGAGACCCGCGGTAGGTGATCCGCAGATCATCGATTTCCAGTACCGGAGTCACGGCCTTCCTCTCACTGGTTGCCTCGCAGCCGCGGGTTGAGCACGACCTCCATCGCCCGCCCACACAGGGTGAAGGCGAGCACCACCAACAGGATCGCGAGCCCGGGCGGGAGCATGTACCACCATGCGCCTGCCGAGATGGCCCCGGCGTCGAAGGCCCGTTCCAGGATGCCACCCCAGGAGAACGCGCTCGGATCCCCGAGGCCGAGGAAGGACAGCGACGCCTCGGCGAGGATCGCGCTGGAGACCTGCAGCGTGGCACTGGCCAGAACCAGCGGCATCAGATTCGGCAGCACGTGCCGGGTCATCTGGTGCCAGTTACCGGCGCCGAGCGCCCGCGCCCGCTCCAGGTACGGTCGTCCCTCGATCGCCATCGTCTGGGCCCGGACCAGCCTGGCGGTACCGGCCCATGACGTGAGCGCGATCGCGATGATGATCGTCAGCTTGCTCGGGCCGAGCGCGATGACCAGCGCGATCGCCAGCACCAGGCTGGGCAGCACGATGAACCAGTCCGTCAGCCGCATCAGCGCCCATGAGATCCAGCCGCCGAAGTGCGCGGCGGCCATGCCGATCACGGTGCCGAGCGTCACGGCCAGCACCGCGGCGACGAGCCCGACCTGCAGCGAGACGCGCGCTCCCCAGATCACCATGGTCAGTATCGGACGCCCGATCTGATCGGTGCCGAACCAGAACTCGGTGCTCGGTGACTCCATCCGTCCGCCGGGCGCATTCGCCGCGTTGAGCTCGCTCTCGTCCGTGTACCACGGCGCCAGCACGGTCAGCAGCGTGATGACGACGAGGATCGCCAGCCCGACCATGCCGGCGCGTTGGCGCCGGTACAACCGCCAGAAGTCCGCCAGCGACGCGCGTCGCCGCGCCCACACGATCGACCGTGGCGACTTCAGCTCGGTCGTGACGTTGGTGCTACCGCTCATGCTGCCTGGTTGCGGTTCGGTCCTCATGCTGACCTCCGCACTCGCGGGTCGAGGAAGCGGTAGATGATGTCCGCCAGCATGTTGGCGAGGATCGTCGTACCTGCGAAGAAGATGAACAACACCTGCAGCAGCGGGATGTCCGGGATCTTGATCGCCTGGTAGAACAGCAGACCGAGGCCGGGCCAGCTGAAGATCGTCTCGGTCAGCAGCGCACCGTTGAAGATCGCGCCGAACTGCAGCGCGATCAGCGTGACGGTCGGGAGCAACGCGTTCGGCACCGCGTGCCGCCGACGGACGACGTCGTCGCGGAGTCCCTTCGCCTTGGCGACGGTGAGGTAGTCGTTACCGCGCTCCTCCAGGATCGACGAGCGCATGATCAGCACATACTGCGCGTAGATCACCGCGGCCATGGTGCAGGCGGGGAGCACGAGGTGATGCGCCACGTCGAGCAGGTCCGG
Source organism: Phytoactinopolyspora halotolerans (assembly GCF_010550675.1). Classification (GTDB taxonomy): domain Bacteria; phylum Actinomycetota; class Actinomycetes; order Jiangellales; family Jiangellaceae; genus Phytoactinopolyspora; species Phytoactinopolyspora halotolerans. The sequence goes on from NZ_JAAGOA010000004.1 coordinate 220,328, forward strand.
CAGGAAATCCTGGTCGCCGCCGCGTGCGGAACGCATGCCGTTGACCGGGAACAGGTCCAGCCGGACCGAGAAGACGATGATCACGATCATGCCGAGCCAGAAGGTCGGCGCCGACCACAGCGTCAGCGAGATGCCGACCTGGGTCTTCTCAAAAGTGCTGCCCTGCCTCCAGCCGGCCCGGGCGCCGATCCAGACCCCCAGGCCCGCGGCCAGGATCAGGGCGGTTCCGGTGAGCAGCAGCGTGTTCGGCAGCCGGTCCCACATCAGGTCGGTCACCTGTGCGCTGGAGACGTACGACTGCCCCCAGTCCAGGGTGAAGACATCCTTGACGTACTCCCAGAACTGGACCCTGAGCGGTTCGTTGAGCCCGAGCCGCTCTTCGATCTCCGCGCGCTGCTCCGGGGTCATCGGCGAGTCCCCGCCCACCGCCCGGACCGGGTCGCCTCCGATGACGCGGAAGATGAAGAAGGCGCTGAGCAGCACCAGGAGCATCGAGACCACCGCGCCGGACACCCGCCCGGCGAGGAAGCGCCAGAGTTCTCGCCGGGCGGCGGAACGATGCACGCCGCCCGGCGGAGTCGTGCCGGCCGAATAGCCGGCGTCGTCGCCACCGCCGGCGCCGCCCGAAGGCGACACCGACGGCGGCGTGGTGGAGAGGTTGCCCATCGTGAAGGCCGTGTCCCTTGCGTGGTCGCGTTGCCGGCTACTCTCGCTCTTCCGCGGTAGACCTGCGGCGCATCAGGAAGACGACACCGCCGATGACGACCACAGCGGCGATGACGATCCCGACGATCAGGCCGGTGTTGGAACCGCCGTCATCGTCGGAGGAAGCCGCCGCGTCGTCGCCGTCGGCCCCCGCACCGCCGTCGTCGCCGGCGGCGTCACCCTCGTCGTCACCGCTCGACTCGTCCGCGGCGTCGGCCGGGACGGCCTGAGCGTATCCGTAGGCTGCCTGCTGCTTGGCAATCGCACCACCGGAGGAGGGCAGCATGCCGAATCCGGTCCAGTCGTTGGAGTAGGCCTCGATCGCGTGGTCGTAGTACAGGATGATCTGCGGGCTGTCCTGGTAGACGATCCGCTGGATCTCCTTGACGGCCTCGGCCCGCTCCGCCGGGTCGGTTGCCTGCAGCTGCTGCAGCCACAGCGCGTCGACCTCGTCGTTGCAGTAGAAGTCGAAGGTGAGGTCGGTCGGCTCGGGCTCGTCCGGCAGCCGGTCGCAGGTGAGGTAGGCGAGGTCCTGGCTCGGGTCCGGGCCGTAGTTCCAGCCGCCGAACGCGATGTCGTAGTTGCCGGCGTCGGTCTCCTCGTTGAGCGGCGTCGTCTCCATCGGGATCGGCTCCAGCTCGATGTCCAGCTCAGCGACCCATTCGACGAGGAAGTCCTGGATGTCGGCGTAGGTGGGCCGGTCCGAGTGGTAGAAGAGCCGGAAGCTCAGCGGCTCGCCGCTCTCCGGGTCGATCCGGATCCCAGCGTCGGTCCGCTCGGTGTAGCCGGCGTCGTCCAGCAGCTGGTTGCCGGCATCGGCACTGACCTCGAAGGCGTCCTCGCCCGGGTCCCAGAAGTGCTCGGTGAAAATCGGCGCGACCCAGCTGACGCCGGGCGTCCCGTTGCCGTCCAGGATGACGTCGACGAGGCGCTGCTTGTCGACGACGTGGTGGATCGCCTGGCGCACGGCGGGGTCCTGGAGGGCCGGGTGGCCGTCGCCGAACTCCTGGCCGTCCTTGGTCCGGGCCCCCATGTTGAAGCTGATGTTCTCCAGGTGCCGGCTCGGTTGGACGCTGACGGTGATGTCCTCGTTCTGCTCCAGAGCACCGGCCTGTTCGGGGTTGAGGCCGTCCAGGAAGTCGATCTCGCCCTGCTGCAGAGCCTGGACGGCGGCCTCGGTGGTCTCATAGCTCTGGAAGATGAGTTCGTCGTAGGCGACGGGGCCGTCCCAGTAGTCCGGGTTGGCGGTCAGCACCACGCGCTGGCCCGGGCTGTACTCGGCGAGCTCGAACGGGCCCGAGGTCGGCTGGCCCGGCTCCCCGGTGTACTCGTCCGGGTTTTCCATCTCGCCCCACACGTGCTCAGGCATGATGGGGATGTTGTTCATGTGGTTCAGGATGGCGTTGGGCTCTTCGGTGGTGATCACCAGAGTCTGCTCGTCGGGCGCCTCGATGGAGGTCATCAGATCCACGAGGTCGCCGTGCCGGGAGTTGAAGAGCTCGTTGGTCTGCAGCAGCTCGAACGTGAACTTGGCGTCGTTCGCCGTGACCGGCTGCCCGTCGGACCAGGTGGCGTCCGGGTCGATGTGGTAGGTCCAGGTCAGCTCGTCGTCGGAGACCTCCCAGCTCTCGGCGAGGCCGGGCGCCGGGACATAGTCCTCCTGGCCCCAGCGGATCAGCGGGTCGTACATCAAGTTGTTGAACTCGCCCTGCACGACCCAACCCGAGTCCAGCGGGTTCATGTGCGGGATGTCGTTCAGACCCACCTTGCCTACGACGAGCGTGGTCGATCCGTCGTCGCTCGCGTGCGCGCCGGGCACCGAAATGGCGGCCGCGGGGAGCGCCAGGGCGACGGCGGCGGCCGCGAGTCGCCGATAGCGTCGCGGTGGTGGTGTAGTGGTGGTCATGGTGCCGTACCTCGCATTCGATCGAGGAGTGCCTGTCGTCGTGTGGTCTAGATGTCCTCTGTGCGGAGGGCGTAAGTCTGCCAGCCGGTCGTCTGTGGCCGGTCAACAGGCCTGGAGTGAACGTTTATGGACGGATGACTATCACTGCCGTATCGGCCCGTCAATGGTCTGGACCTCTCCGTCGGCGGAACGGCCAGCGCTCTATATCGAATCGAGATCTGGCCGCAAATCATTCGGCATTGCGTCTCAATTGGCGGATAATCTGCAAAACATGGCCACAATGTCCGTGGGATGTTGGCGACATGTCACGTGAGTGCGCAAAGTGCAAGCGTCCATCGGCGGCGATACGGGAACGCTCGCTGGGCCCCCGGGATCACGGCGGTGCTACGACCTGTGTGCCGTCGGTCAAGGGCCGCTCGACGGGTGTGCGGCAGGCGCGTAGGTGACCAGGCTACCCGGTAGCGTCGCGGGCGAATGGCCTTTGTCAGGTCCGTCTGAGAGGATTGTTCCTGGCAGGTTCATGCCGGCGTTGCCGTGACCCGCGCCCCCGCGTCGTCGTCATCGCAGAGAGGGCTGTGCGTCCATGCCGGCACACGTCCGTCAGTCGGAAGAGACCAACCGTTCGCTGAACCCACCCCCGCCGCAGTCGCCCGGCCGTGGTGCGATGCTCCGCACGGTACTGGTTCTGGGTGCGCTGACCGCGCTTCCTCCGCTGACCATCGACATGTACCTGCCGGCCTTCCCGTCCATCTCTTCCGACCTCGCAGCCTCCGAATCGTTCGTCCAGCTGACCCTCACCGGCACGCTCATCGGCGTAGCGCTCGGCCAGCTCATCATCGGGCCGACGTCGGACCGCCTCGGCCGCCGGCGGCCGCTCATCGCGGCCGTCGTCCTGCACGTCGTCGCCTCGGTCCTGTGCGCCGTCGCCCCGAACGTGGCCGCACTCGGCGCGCTGCGCGTGCTCCAGGGGATGGCGGCGGCAGCCGGAGCCGTCGTCTCCATGGCGGTGGTGCGGGATATGTACACAGGCCTGCCCGCCGTCCGCATGCTGTCGCGGCTCATGCTGGTCATGGGCGTCGCGCCGGTTCTCGCGCCGACGCTCGGCGGCCAGGTTCTGCGGTTCACCACGTGGCGCGGGGTCTTCTGGACGCTGGCGCTCGTCGGTGCTGCGCTCATCGCCGTCGTCGTGATCGGTCTGCGCGAGACGCTCCCGCCGGAGAACCGCCATGGCGGGATGCGGGAGAGCGTCCGGGCGTACGGGCCGATCCTGCGGGACCGCACGTTCGTCGGGCTCATGCTCACCGGCGGGCTGATGATGGCGGCGTTGTTCGCCTACGTGTCGGGCTCCTCGTTCGTGTTTCAGGACGTCTATGGCCTCTCCGAGCAACAGTTCGCGGTGATGTTCGGCGTCAACTCGGTCGGGCTGATCACCGCGACACAGATCAACCCGAGAGCGGTGCGCCGGTTCGGACCGCAACGGGTGCTCGCCGTCGCTGTGCCGGCGGCCGCGGCCATCTGCCTGGTGATGTTCGCGATGGCCGCCACCGGGACGTTCGGGCTGCCCGGCGTGGCGGTGCCACTCGTCTTCATGCTGGCCACCATCGGGTTCACGTTGCCGAACATCCCTGCGCTCGCGCTGGCCGAGCACGGCCGGTCGGCGGGGACGGCCGCGTCGCTCCTCGGCTCGATGAATTTCGGCCTGGGCGCGGTGATCGCACCCGTGGTCGGTGCTTTCGACGCCGGCTCGGCCGCCCCGATGGCGGGCGTGATGGCGGCCATGGCCATGCTGGCGGTCCTGGTCGTCTTCGTCGTCGTGCGGCCAGGTCGGCTGGTGAACCCGTACCAGACGTCGGCGGGAGAGCAGCCGGCGGCGACGATGGAGCTGGAGCCGTCTCCGGCCGGAACGGATCCGTCGGATGGTAGGACGGGCCAGGCGGCGCGCGGCCGGCGGTAGCGGCCGTTTCGCCGGGGATCGCTGTGGTGATCACCCCACTGATCCTCGGCAATCATCGACGGAGCTGGGAGGGGCCGGGGTGGAAACGGCTGGGTGGGCCGGAGTGGAGAATGGATGGCGTGAGCGCAGACGCCGCCGGGCATAGCCGTGACGTGATCATCCTCGGTTCCACCGGCTCCATCGGGACGCAGGCGATCGACGTGGTGCGGCGCAACCCGGACCGGTTCCGGGTCACCGGGCTGTCCGCGGGCGGTTCGGATCCGGCGGCGCTGGCCGCGCAGGCACTGGAGCTGGGCGTCGAGGTCGTGGCGGTCGCGCGCGCCGGTGTCACGGAGGATCTGCTGCTCGCCTTCTACGCCGAGGCGCAGCAGCGCGGCTACAGCTCCGGCGACTACGCGCTGCCGAAGATTCTCACCGGGCCGGACGCGGCGACGCAGCTGGCGGCGATGCCATGCGACGTGGTCCTCAACGGCATCACCGGGTCGATCGGGCTGGCGCCGACGCTGGCCGCGCTGGAGGCGGGCCGGACGCTGGCGTTGGCGAACAAGGAGTCGCTGATCGCCGGAGGTCCGCTGGTCAAGGCGGCGGCAGCGCCCGGCCAGATCGTCCCGGTGGACAGCGAACACAGCGCGCTCGCGCAGAGCCTGCGCGGTGGCCGCCGGGACGAGGTCCGGCGCCTCATCGTCACCGCCAGCGGCGGACCGTTCCGCGGCCGCAGCCGGGAGGAGCTGGCGAAGGTCACCCCGGAGCAGGCGCTGGCCCACCCGACGTGGAACATGGGTCGCGTGATCACCACCAACTCCGCCACCCTGGTCAACAAGGGCCTGGAGGTGATCGAGGCACATCTGCTGTTCGACGTGCCGATCGATGCGATCGAGGTGGTGGTGCATCCGCAGTCGATCGTCCACTCCATGGTGGAGTTCGTCGACGGATCCACCCTGGCGCAGGCCAGCCCGCCGGACATGCGCCTGGCCATTGGGCTGGGGCTGTCCTGGCCGGATCGGCTGCCCGACGTCGCACCCGCCTGCGACTGGAGCACCGCCTCCAGCTGGGAGTTCTACCCGCTCGACGACGAGGCGTTCCCGGCCGTCGCGCTGGCGCGGGATGCGGCCGATCGAGGCGGCACCGCACCTGCGGTCTACAACGCCGCGAACGAGGAATGCGTCGACGCCTTTCATGATCATCGGTTGGCGTTCACCGGCATCGTCGATACCGTTGCGGCCGTGCTCAGCGAGTATTCTGGAGGGAACGTCACAAGCGTCGAAGACGTTCTCGACGCGGAGCGGTGGGCGCGCGCCCGTGCCCAGGAGATCATCAGCGCATCGGAAGGACATCAGTGAGCCTAGGCCAGATCGCGTCGGTCCCGGCCGGCGTCCACGCGGCGACTCCGGGGCGCGGCACGGGGCGAGCGAAGGTGAGGCGGTAGGTGGACCTGCTCGTCATCGCCGGGATCCTGCTGTTCTTCGTGGGGCTGATGGTCTCCATCGCGCTGCACGAGATCGGGCACCTCGTCCCGGCCAAGCTGTTCGGCATCAAGGTCACCCAGTACATGGTGGGCTTCGGCCGGACCGTGTGGTCACGGAAACGGGGCGAGACCGAGTACGGCTTCAAGGCCGTGCCGCTCGGTGGGTTCATCCGGATGATCGGGATGTTTCCACCGGAGCCGGGCGGCGACCCGTCGCGGCTGCGCAAAGCCAGCACCGGCCCGTTCCAGGCGCTGGTCGAGGACGCGCGGCGCGGCGTGAAGGAGGAGATCCAGCCGGGTGACGAGGATCGTGTCTTCTACCGCAAGGCCTGGTGGAAGAAGCTGATCGTCATGCTCGGCGGTCCGGCCATGAATGTGGTGCTGGCGTTGCTGCTGGCCGGCGGCGTGCTGATGACGTTCGGCAACCCGGAGAAGCCGGTGCTGGCGCCAACCGTCAGCCAGGTCAGCGAGTGTGTCATCCCGGCCTCCGAGGAGCGCCTGGAGTGTCAGCCGGACGATCAGCCGGCGCCGGCGGCGGCCGCCGGTGTCCAGCCCGGCGACGAGATCGTGTCGTTCAACGGCACGCCGGTGGAGTCCTGGGAGCAGGTGTCCGCCGAGATCCGCGCCGCCGGAGCCGGTCAGGTGCAGCTCGGCGTCGTCCGGGACGGCGAGCAGGTCACGCTGACGCCGGACCTCATCATGGCGGAGCGGCACACCGAGGACAGCACCGTCGACGATCCGCAGTACTCGGAGGTGGGTTTCCTCGGCGTCAGCCCGATCATCGACGGGTATGAGAAGGAAGACGTCGTCGGCGTCGTCGGGTGGAGCGGCGAGTTCATCACTCGCATGCTGGACGCGATGGCGAACATCCCGGAGCGGATGGTCAACGTCTGGGACGCGGCGTTCGGCGGCGGGGAGCGCGAGGCGGACACCCCGGTGAGCATCGTCGGGGCGGGTCGCATCGGGGGTGAGATCGTCTCCGAGCTTGCGGGCGCCGAGCGGATCATGACATTCGTGATGCTGCTGGCCACCTTCAACATGGCGATCGCCATCTTCAACCTGGTGCCGCTGTTGCCGCTGGACGGCGGGCACGCGGCGGGTGCGATCTGGGAGGGCATCAAACGTGCGTTCGCCAAGGTGACCCGGCGGCCGGCGCCTCGGCCGGTGGATGTCGCGAAGGCGCTGCCGGTCGCGTATGGCGTGGCGTTTGTGCTGATCGGCATGGCGGTCTTGCTGATCTACGCGGATATCGTGAATCCGATACGTCTGTTCGGCTGAGCTGAAGTGGGACAATCGAGACGATGAGCATTTCGTTGGGTATGCCTGGTATGCCGCCGCCCGTGCTGGCGGAGCGGCGCAAGTCGCGCAAGATCAAGGTCGGCAAGGTCGACGTCGGCGGCGACGCTCCGGTCAGCGTGCAATCGATGACGACGACGCCGACGACGGACATCAACGCCACGCTGCAGCAGATCGCGGAGCTGACCGCGTCCGGCTGCGACATCGTGCGGGTGGCCGTTCCGAGCGCGGACGACGCCGAGGCGTTGCCGGCCATCGCGCAGAAGTCGCAGATCCCGGTGATCGCCGACATCCACTTCCAGCCGAAGTACGTCTTCGCTGCGATCGACGCCGGATGTGCGGGCGTGCGGGTCAATCCCGGGAACATCAAGAAGTTCGACGACAAGGTCGGCGAGATCGCCAAGGCCGCCAAGGACGCCGGGGTCTCGCTGCGGATCGGGGTGAACGCCGGCTCGCTGGACCCCCGGCTGCTGGAGAAGTACGGCAAACCCACGGCGGAGGCGCTGGTCGAGTCCGCGGTGTGGGAGGCGTCGCTGTTCGAGGAGCACGACTTCCACGACTTCAAGATCTCGGTCAAGCATCACGACCCGGTGGTGATGGTGCAGGCGTACGAGCTGCTGGCCGAGCGTGGCGACTGGCCGCTGCATCTGGGCGTGACTGAGGCGGGGCCGGCCTTTCAGGGCACGATCAAGTCGGCGGTGGCGTTCGGGACGCTGCTGTCCAGAGGGATCGGCGACACCATTCGGGTTTCGCTGTCGGCGCCGCCGGTCGAAGAGGTCAAGGTCGGCATCCAGATTCTGCAGTCGCTCAACCTCCGTGAACGCAAGCTGGAGATCGTCTCCTGCCCGTCCTGCGGTCGCGCGCAGGTGGACGTCTACTCGCTGGCGGACCGGGTGACCGCTGGGCTGGAAGGCATGGAGGTGCCGCTGCGCGTCGCCGTCATGGGTTGCGTGGTGAACGGCCCGGGCGAGGCGCGGGAGGCGGACCTCGGCGTGGCCTCGGGCAACGGCAAGGGACAGATCTTCGTCAAGGGCGAGGTCATCAAGACCGTCCCGGAGTCCGAGATCGTGGAGACGCTGATCGAGGAGGCCATGCGGATCGCGGAGAGCATGGAGGGCGACGCGGAGGGCGAGCCCACCGTTACGGTCGGCTGATCTGACGGCCCTGGTCGGCGCGCGCATCCGGCGAAGGACAACGCCCGGAGTGCCTTTGCAATGCACACATATACGCAACACCTCACCCGGTGCGTATATGTGTGCATTGCAAAGCCTCGGTGGAAGGAGATGGCGGGGGCGCGCAGGACCGCGTTCTTGCGCGGAATGTGTGCAAGTACGCGGTAGAGCTGCTTCACTTGTTCGCAGAAACGTACGCGCGTCGCCCGGCACGGCCCGGATAACCGGCTGCCGGATCGTGACGCGGTGAGGCGCGGCCAGGCCAAGGGGACGGCCGGAAAGGGGGTCGATCTCGGTGCTCGACAGCATGGCCGCGGTGCGCGTGCTCGGCCCCGAGGACTTCCCGACAGTGAGCCGCCTGGTGGACCGCAATCCTGTGGTGGATGTCTTCGTCGGCGCGCGGGTCCATGCGTCCAAGCTCGCACCGGGTCGTCTCGGCGGCGAGCTCTGGGGCTACTACGAGAGCGGCGAGCTACTGTCCTGCTGCTATGCCGGCGCGAACGTCATTCCGGTACACGCCACACCGGCGGCCGCCCGCACCTTCGCCGACATGGCGGCGCGGCGTGGCCGGCGCTGTTCGTCGTTGGTCGGCCCGGCCGACGCCGTGCTGACCATGTGGGACCTGCTGCGCCCGGAGTGGGGACCGGCGCGGGAGGTGCGTGCTTCGCAGCCGGTGATGGCGATGTCGCAGACGCCGACGGTGCCGGCCGACTCGCTGGTGCGCCGGGTCCGCCCGGATGAGGTGGACATTCTGCATCCGGCCGCGGTGGCCATGTTCACCGAGGAGGTCGGGGTCTCGCCGAACGGCAGCGACGGCGGCGCGTATTACCGCGCTCGCCTCACCGAACTGGTGCGTGCCGGCCGCGCCTTCGCCCGGTTCGAGAACGGCGAAGTGGTGTTCAAGGCGGAGATCGGCGCGGTCACCCCGAAGGCCTGCCAGATCCAGGGCGTCTGGGTCCGGCCGGAGCGTCGCGGCGAAGGGCTGGCCGTCGGCGGCGTCGCAGCAGTGGTGACGTGTGCGCTGCAAGAGATCGCGCCTTCCGTCTCGCTCTACGTGAACGATTACAACCGTGCCGCCGTCGAAACGTATCGGCGGGTCGGATTCTTCGACGTGGGGCGTTTCGCCACGGTCATGTTCTGACCGACCACCTGTCGGCGACGCCACAGGTCACAGCCGATCATGCCGGGCGTCGGTGACGTGGTTTCGCACCACCGCGCGGCTGCCGACTCGGCGTGCGGTGAGCGAAATCTCCAACGCCGCCGGGTAGCGCGTCCGGGCGGACTCTGTGCAGACTGGCCCTGTGAGTCGGGCGGGGCTTCTTGTGTCGATGGTCGTCGGTGGGGCGCTGACGTTGACGGCATGCGCCGGCGAGGGTGAGCCCGAGTCGCAGTCCACCACGACGAACCCGCCGGTGATGAGCAACCCGGAACCGACCTTCACCCAGACGCCGACGCCTACCCCGGACCCTGAGCCGCGCGAGTTCACCGTGGTCGCCACCGGCGACATCCTGCTGCATGAACGGCTGTGGGCGCAGGCCGAGCGGGATGCCGACGACGACGGGACGTGGAACTTCGCGCCGCAACTGGCGAACATCACGCCGGTGGTGGAGGAGGCCGGCCTGGCGATCTGTCACCTGGAGGTCCCGCTGGCCCCGGAGGACGGGCCGTATCAGGGTTACCCGTATTTCTCCGGTCCGCCGCAGATTGTGCCCGCGCTGGCCGAGACGGGATACGACGCCTGCACGACAGCCTCCAACCACACGTTCGATCAGGGTGCGGAGGGGATCGAGCGGACCCTGGACACGCTGGATCGTGCCGGCATGGCGCACGCCGGCTCCGCGCGGACCAAAGACGAGGGCCGACGGCCGACAGTGATCAGCGTCGACACGCCGGACGGGCCGGTACAGGTCGGGTTGTTGTCATACACGTATGGGTTCAACGGCATCCCATATCCCGACGGCGACGAGTGGCGCGGCAACGAGATCGACGAGGACACGATTCTTGCCGAGGCGGCGGCCGCCCGCGAGGACGGCGCGGAGGTCGTCATCGCCGCACTGCACTGGGGCAACGAGTACGTTCACGAACCGAACGAACAGCAGCTCGAGCTGGCGCCGCGGCTGATCGAAGCTCCGGAGATCGATCTGCTGCTCGGGCATCACGCGCATGTGGTGCAGCCGCTCGAGCAGATCGACGGGGAATGGGTCGTCTACGGGATGGGCAACCTGATGGCCAACCATGCCGAGCCGGAAGGTCCGAAGTCGGAGGGACTGCTGACACGGTTCACCTTCACCGAGGACCTGGCCAGCGGAACGTTCAGCACCACCGCGGCGGAATACCTTCCGCTCTACCAGACCTATACGCCTCCGGTGGAGGTGCTGCATGTGCCGGCGGCATTGGACAGCGGCGCCACCGGAACGGCGAGTGAGTCGCGGTTGGAGCGCGCGCTGGAACGCACCGTCGAGGTGGTGGAGAGCCGGGGTGGCGCGGACGACGGCCTGACCATGATCGGCGCCGGCGAATAGGTGCGAGCGAGTGGGCGCGGCCGGGTACGCGCGGCCGAGCAGGTGCGGCCGGGTTGGCGGGACGCGGGTGATGCGGCGGACCCGGCGACGACTATCCTCGTCGGGTCGGTGCCGACGGTGCGCCACGGGTTAATCCCTGTGACGCGGGCGAGTCGCGAGCGATACTGTCGGTACCGTCGAGCCCGGATGGGCTCGAGGCTGGAATCCGCTACCAACAGGAGTGCACCCCGTGGTCATGCGCATGTCGACCCTGTTCCTCCGTACCCTGCGGGAGGATCCTGTCGATGCCGAGGTGATCAGCCACAAGCTGCTGGTCCGCGCCGGGTACGTCCGGCGCGCCGCGCCCGGCATCTACAGCTGGCTGCCGCTGGGATACCGGGTGCTGCGCAACGTCGAGGAGATCGTCCGCGAGGAGATGGACGCGATCGGCGCGCAGGAGGTGCACTTCCCGGCGCTGCTTCCGCGGGAGCCGTACGAGGCGACCAACCGGTGGGAGGAGTACGGTCCGAACCTCTTCCGGCTGAAGGACCGCAGGGAGGGTGACTACCTGCTCGGTCCGACGCATGAGGAGATGTTCACCCTGCTGGTGAAGGATCTCTACTCCTCGTACAAGGACCTGCCGCTGTCGCTGTATCAGATCCAGCACAAGTACCGTGACGAGGCTCGTCCGCGCGCCGGTATCCTGCGTGGCCGTGAGTTCGTGATGAAGGACTCGTACTCCTTCGACGTCGACGACGAGGCGTTCAAGCGCTCCTACGACGCGCACCGCGAGGCCTACATCAAGATCTTCGACCGGCTCGGGCTCGACTACAGGATCGTGGCCGCGATGTCGGGGGCGATGGGCGGCTCGGCCAGCGAGGAGTTCCTCGCCAACGCGACCAGCGGCGAGGACACGTACGTCCGGTCCCCGGGCGGCTATGCGGCCAACGTCGAGGCCGTCGTCACTCCGGCTCCGCCGCCGGTGCCGTACGACGACGCGCCGGCCGCGCACGTGGAGGACACACCGGACACTCCGACCATCGAGACCCTCGTCAATCACCTGAACGAGCACTTCCCGCGCCAGGACGGCGACTGGACGGCTGCCGACACGCTGAAGAACGTGCTGGTCATGCTCCGGCAACCGGATGGCACACGGGAGCCGCTGGCGGTCGGGGTGCCCGGCGACCGGGACGTGGACGAGAAGCGGCTGCAGGCACAGGTGGAGCCGGCCGAGCTCGAGGCCTTCACCGATGCCGATTTCGAGGCCTTCCCGATGCTGGCCAAGGGCTATATCGGCCCGGGCGTGCTGGGGGAGAAGAACGCGTCCGGCATCCGGTACCTGGTGGATCCGCGCGTCGTCGAAGGAACCCGCTGGGTGACCGGCGCCGACCAGTCCGGCAAGCACGTCCTCGACCTGGTCACCGGCCGGGACTTCACGCCGGACGGCACAATCGAGGCGGCCGAGGTGCGTGCGGGAGACCCGGCACCGGACGGGTCCGGGCCGCTTGAGCTGGCGCGTGGCCTCGAGCTGGGACACATCTTCCAGCTCGGCCGGAAGTACTCGGAGGCGCTCGGCCTGCAGGTCCAGGACGAAAGCGGCAGGCTGGTGACGCCGACGATGGGCTCGTACGGCATCGGTGTCTCCCGTGCGGTGGCGGCGATCGTGGAGAACTCTCATGACGGCGACGGCATCATCTGGCCGCGCGAGGTCTCGCCCGCCGACGTCCACGTGGTCGCCACCGGCAAGGATGAGACGGTCTTCACCGCCGCCGACGAGTTGGTCGATGAGATGGAGCGCTCCGGCGTGTCGGTGCTCTACGACGACCGTCGCGGTGTGAGCCCGGGCGTGAAGTTCAAGGACTCGGAGTTGATCGGGGTGCCGACCATCGTCGTCGTCGGGCGTGGCCTGGCCGACGGCGTCGTGGAGGTGAAGGACCGTCGTTCGGGGGAGCGGACCGAGGTTCCGCTCGCCAACGTGGTCGCGCACCTGCGCTCACTTCTCCGCGACTCCTGACCCGCCCGTGATCATCAATCGTTGGCCACACCATGACCGGTCTCACGGTTGATGATCACGGGGAGTCGCTGCCGCATGGGTACACCAACCACACGCGGGGCGACGGCGACGTCGTCGTCAAACGGTATGAAGGGCCGGATGCGGCCGACCGTGCCCGGCGCGAGCGGACAGCCCTGCGCGCCCTCCGCTGCCGCCTGCCGGTGCCCGACGTACTGAACAGCGACGGTGACGAGGGCGAGCTGCGGATGCGGCACGTTGCGGGTATACACGGCCAGGAGCTGATCGACGCCGGCGAAGCCGGCGCGGTCCTGCGCGCCTGTGGTGCCCTGCTCCGCGGGATCCAGGAGATCGATGTGGCGGCGGTGGCACCGGATCTCGGCCCGTGTACCGGGACGGTACTGGTCCACGGCGATTTCGGCCCGAACAACGTGTTGCTCGACCCGGCGCGGGTGGCGGTGACGGCGGTGTTGGACTGGGAGTGGGTGCACGGCGGCGACGCGGTCGAGGACGCGGCATGGTGCGAGTGGATCGTTCGCATGCACCATCCCGCGCACGTTGACGCCCTCGACGAGTTCTTCCAGGCGTACGGCACGCGTCCAGCGTGGAGCCGACGCCAGGACGCCATGGTCGAACGGTGCCGGGAACTGCTTCAGATGTGCCACCGGTGGGATGCCGACGGCGCGGGTGTGCAGCTGTGGCGGCAGCGGCTCGAACGCACGACCGCATGGGTTGAGTAGCCGCTGCGGCGTGGACGCTCGGTGGTGGTGGGCGTCAGACTGGCATGGTGAACGTGGATCCGTGGGCACGTGGCGTGACGACCGCGCGGCACGAGGCTCCTGACGCGTCGTGGGCGCTCGCCACATGCGCCCCGCATCCGGCGCTCGCCGCCGACGTGGTGGGCTACACGGGCTACGCCGAGCGGGCGATCCGCTCGGTGCGTCGAAGGGAGGTGCCGCGTGCGCAGGTGCCGGTCATCGTCAGCTTCGGCGACACCCTCCAGGTTCAGACGGATGGCCGTCTCAGCGTGCCGCCGGTGCGGCTGACGTCGTTCGTCGCGGGCTTTGACGATGCGCACGCGATTACGGAGTACGTCGGCTCGCAGCGTGGGCTGCAGATCAACCTGACGCCACTCGGCGCCTACCGGTTGCTCGGTCTCACCGGGGATGAGATCCGCGGGGGAGCGCCCGAACTCGATGACGTCCTCGGCGTCGACGGACCGAGGCTGGTGGACAAGCTGGTCTCCGCGCCGGACTGGCCGGCTCGGTTCGACATCGCCGACGGTTTCCTGCTGCGCCGCGCTGCGTCCGCCAGAGTCGTGGACCCGGCCATCGCCTGGTGCTGGTCGCAGCTGCTGCGGAGCGACGGCCGGGTCTCCGTCGGTGCGCTGGCCGATGAGGTCGGGTGGAGCCGGAAGCATCTCGGTCAGCGGTTCCGCCGGTATGTCGGGCTCGGACCGAAGCCGGCCGCCCGGGTGTTGCGGTTCGCGCGCGCCACGACGCTGCTCGACGGCTCCCGGTCGATCAGTGAGGTCGCGGCCGAATGCGGCTACGCCGACCACAGCCATCTGGTGCGGGATGTGCGGGCGATGGCCGGCTGCACGCCGTCGGAGCTGATCGCGGAACGCGCCTGATCGCGCGGGCCGAGGTGACATTTGTCCAAGCCATGGTCTCCGGGGTTCGCCTACCGTGATCGCATGAACGACACAACACGTCGGCAGTCGATCTTTCCGAGTCTCCGCTATCGCGACCCCCGCGCGGCTCTGCGTTTCCTCACCGAGGCTTTCGGATTCACCGAGGAACAGGTGCATGAGCAGGACGGCCAGATCGTGCATGCGGAGATGAGCTACGACGGCGACATGATCGGCTTCGGCACCGTCGGCGTCGGTGACCCGTTGTTCGACATCACGCCGTCCTGCGTGTACGTCGCGGTGGACGACATCGACGCGCACCACGCCCGGGCCGTCGCCGCCGGTGCGGAGATCGTGATGGAGCCGACCGATCAGGAGTACGGCTCCCGTGACTTCGCCGTCCGCGATCCCGAGGGAAACGTGTGGGCGTTCGGGACGTACCGCCCCGGCCCGGCATGAGTGGGTGAAAGACCGGTGGGCGTCCGCCCCGCCGATCTATCATGATCAGCCCATCCGGCCCGCCGTGCCGTATCGTGGTGCTCGTGCACCGGCTCTTCCCGATCACTCCTCCGCCGCGCGCCTGACGGGTCGCGCGGATCTGCGGTGCCCGCACGGATGTGCGGGTGCCGTCGTGCGCGACCCCTGAGCGGGGCGCGTCTTCACTCCTTGCCGGCCTGATGCCGGTCATCACCTCACCCTCCGCGTAGCCGCCGTCGTGCGTGCGTCGCCGAGCCAGACGTCGATGTGTGGCGCCGCGTCCCGCTCCCGCGATCGTTCATGTCCTTCACGTCATCGCAGGAGTTGTGCACATGGAAGGCATTTCGGAGTGCGGCGCGGGCGGATCGGCCGGCGCCGACGGTCGTGCGGCCGGGTACCGAGCGACGCCCGCGGCCGGGTATGGAACGGCGCCCGCGGCCGGGTATGGAACGGCGCCCGCAGCCCAGGAGCGAGGCGGTCTCCCCGCTGTCGTGGCGGCCGGCGTCTTGTGGGGCACGGGCGGTGTGGCCGGGTCCGCGCTCGGGGACGTCGCCGACGTCGGATCCACCACGGTCGCCGGTTACCGGCTGGCCGTCGGCGGTGTGCTCATCGTCGGCTGGATGCTGCTGACGGGGCGGCTGCGTACGTTGCGTCCCGGCCGGCGCGGCGTGCGACGGCTGCTCACCGTCGGCCTGATCACGGCGTGGTACCAGAACTGGTACTTCGCCGCCATCGAGTTGAGTTCCGTGGGACTGGCGACACTGCTGACCCTCGGGGCGGCCCCCATCATGGTCGTCGTCGCCGAGAGTGTCATCGCCGGACGGCGGCCTGCCCGGCGGGCCATCGTGGCCATCGCGATCGCGACGTCCGGACTGGCGCTGCTCGTGGGGGTGCCGGGCGGAGACAGCTCGAGTTCCGCGGTGGCCGGAGGCCTGTGCGCGCTGGCGTCGGCGGCCGGTTTCGCCGCTATCACCATGCTCGCGGCCCGTCCCGTGGCCGGGCTGACCGCATTGTCCACGGTCGGCATCGCGTTCTGCGCCGGGGGTGCGATCACGTTCGCGCTGGCCGCGCTGGCCGGTGACGTCGTGATCGTCGTCCGTGCGGAGACGATCGCGCTGGTTCTGTACCTCGGTCTGGTCCCGACGGCGATCGCCTACGTGTCGTACTTCGTCGGGCTGCATGGCGTCACGGCCGGGACAGCGGTGCTGATGTCGTTGCTGGAGCCACTCACCGCGGCCGTTCTGGGCATCGTGTTGCTGGGCGAGCGGCTGGGTGCGTTCGGCGTGGCCGGCGCCGTGCTGATCGGCACCGCCCTGATGGTCGCGTCGTCGCCGGGCACGAGCGGATTCAACGGGCCGTGAATATCGTCACGATATCCGTCGACGGGTTGGCGGCGCGGGCCGAGTGCGCCACGCTTAGACCCAAGACGCTCCAGCTCGTGGTGCGGGTGACGGTAGGGAAGTGACGTTGGGCGAGGCGGAGTACGACTACGACCTGCTGGTGATCGGGTCCGGACCGGGCGGGCAGAAGGCCGCGATCAGCGCCGCGAAGCTCGGCAAACGCGTCTGCGTCGTGGAACGACGGGACATGGTCGGCGGGGTCAGCGCACACACCGGGACCATCCCGTCCAAGACGCTGCGTGAAGCGGTTCTGTACCTCACGGGCCTGTCGATGCGCGAGGTCTACGGGCAGTCGTACCGGGTCAAGCAGGACATCACCATCCACGATCTGATGGCTCGCACGCAGCACGTGATCGGCCGGGAGATCGAGGTGGTCCGGGCGCAGCTGCTGCGCAACCACGTGGAGCTCATCATCGGCACCGGGCGGTTCCTCGACCCGCACACCGTCGGCATCGAAGGCGGCGGCGAGCGGCGCCAGGTCACGGCGGCGAACATCGTCATCGCGACCGGCACCCGTCCGGCGCGGCCGCCGCAGGTCGAGTTCGACGACGGCCGGGTGATCGACTCCGACGGCATCCTCTCCCTGGAGCGCATCCCGGAATCGATGGTGGTGGTCGGGGCCGGCGTCATCGGGATCGAGTACGCCTCGATGTTCGCCGCTCTCGGCTCCCGGGTGACCGTCGTCGAACGGCGACCCCGGATGCTGGACTTCTGCGACCCGGAGGTGGTCGAGTCGCTCAAGTTCCACCTGCGGGACCTGTCGGTGACGTTCCGGTTCGGTGAAGATGTGGAGAAGGTCGAGGTCGGACGGAACGGCACGGTGACGACGCTGGCCAGCGGGAAACGGATCCCGGCACAGACGGTCATGTACTCGGCCGGCCGGCAGGGCGTCACCGATCGGCTGGGGCTGGAGAAGGCGGGGCTCAGCGCCGACGATCGTGGCCGGATCTCGGTCGACGGACAGTACCGCACCGATGTGCCGCACATCTTCGCGGTCGGCGACGTGATCGGTTTTCCGGCGCTTGCGGCCACCAGCATGGAGCAGGGACGGCTGGCGTCCTTGCACGCGTTCGGTGAGCCGGCGAACGAGCTCCGCGCCATCCAGCCGTTCGGCATCTACACCATCCCGGAGATCTCCTTCTGCGGCCGCACGGAGGAGGAGCTCACTGGAGAATCGGTGCCCTACGAGGTCGGCGTCTCGCGGTACCGGGAGCTGGCGCGCGGCCAGATCGAGGGCGACTCGTACGGGATGCTCAAGCTGCTGGTCTCCCCGTCGACGCGGCAGCTGCTCGGCGTGCACGTCTTCGGCACGGGTGCCGCGGACCTGGTCCATGTCGGCCAGGCGGTGATGGGCTGCGGCGGGACCGTCGACTATCTGGTGGACACCGTGTTCAACTTTCCCACCCTGTCCGAGGCGTACAAGGTGGCCGCGCTCGACGCGACGAACAAGCTGCGGGCGCTGGATCGCTTCGACATGTGACGGGTCAACGGCCGTCCAGGCCGGGGAACGCCGGGATGTCGTCCGTCCAGCGCAGTCGTGCCCGGGCGGCCGCGATCACCGAGTCGGCGGCGAGTGAGCGCAGCTCCTCGGCTGACGCGGTGGCGACCAGATCGACGTAGACGGCAGCGAGCCGTTCCTCCAGCACGGCGGCGAGTTCCCGGGCCGACGACGCGTCGTCCACCTGGAACGGAAGCGCGTACGACGGCAGTGCCGCCTCGGGACTGGCCTCCAGCGCGACGACCTGGTCGTATAGCGCGTCGCGCTGCGCCTCGTGCGTCTCCAGGGCGCGCTGCGCCGCCGCCTGCTCGTCGCCGTCGAGGAACGCACCGACGACGCCGTACCCGTACACGCAGGCATGTTCGCCGGCCAGGGCCGCTTGGACAGCGGCCAGCACCGTATCGGCCGGGTCGGGTTCGCCGTCCGGCGCAGGCGTGTCCGGTGGCGTCATGCCTGGTGGTGTCGTGCCCGCATTCATGCGCGCTCCAGAGCGGTCTCGTGGGTGGCCTCCGCGGCGGCGATCGACGACAGGAGCGCCGCGAGATCAGGCCCGGCCGCGCGCAGGCAGCTCGCCAGATGCGCTTCCGATGCGGACCGCTCGGCATCGACGAGCGCCGCGAGCGCGCCGGCTGCCGCGGAGGCGACGTCGGGCAGCTCCAGCGTGCCGACGCTCAGCTCGAACACGTCGTCGGCGCTGCTCGGATCGATCTCCGGGCGGAGCAAGAACGGCAGCGGCCCGTCGTCGAGCAGCGCCTCGAGGTGACGACGGTGGTGCTCGGCGAAGGGCGCGATCCGGTCCCGCAGCCGATCATGCCGGCTGACCGTGGCGATATGCACGGCGAGCAGCCGCTCCTCGGTGCGGACCGCCCGCCAACGGACGCCGGCGTCCGGATCCGCGTCCGCGCGGTCGTCACCGAGGCGTTTGCCGATGGTGTCGCTGGAGCAGCCGGTGAGTGTCGCACCGAGCAGGGGCGCAGCTGCGGCGGCCAGCAGCACGGGCCGGCGTCGTACGCGCGCGCTGTCGTTCACTGGGGAACTTTAACTTTCCGCCCATTCCGGATCAGTGGCGGGTGGCACGGGTCCCGTGGGTGGCGCGGTGTGGCGTCGTCGCCGCGACACCACCGGTGTTCCCTCACTCCTCACCTGGGTCCTACATGTATCGTTGGAAAGCACCAGATGACCGGCGCGGTTCGCGCCAGAAAACTTGAGAGTGAGGAGGGTGCGTGTGAGTCCGGCAGATCGTGGCCTCCTACAGCGGATCGTTGAGCCCGTGGTCGAGCGGGAAGGGCTGGATCTCGAAGAGCTCAGGGTCTCCCAGGCCGGGCGCCGGAGCCGGCTGCAGATCGTCGTGGACGCCGACGGCGGGGTCGACCTTGACCGATGCGCGGAGGCCTCTCGCCAGATTTCCGAGGCGCTTGACGAGTCGGACGTGATGGGCGACGCGCCCTACACCCTGGAAGTGAGCTCGCCCGGCGTCTCCCGGCCGCTGACCCTGCCGCGGCACTGGTCGCGAGCCGAGGGACGGCTGGTCAAGGTCACGCTGACCGAGGGAGGCAGCGTGACCGGGCGCGTCGCGGACGCCGGAGAGACCTCGGTCGTGCTGGACGTCGACGGTGCCGCCCGGGACATCGCCTATGGTCAGGTTGCGAAGGCACGCGTGCAGGTCGAGTTCAACCGTGGCGATGACGCGGACGCCGACGACGCGGAGACGGGGTGAGCTTGACATGGACATCGATCTTGCATTGCTGCGTGCGCTCGAGCGGGAGAAGGACATTCCGTTCGACCGGGTCGTGGAGGCCATCGAGCGTGCACTCCTGCTGGCCTACCAGCGCACCAGTGAGTCCCAGCCGCGGGCGCGCGTGGTGCTCGACCGGCAGTCGGGGCATGTGACGGTCTGGGCTCAGGAGTTCGACGACGAAGGAAACGTCGTACGGGAGTGGGACGACACGCCGGAGGGCTTCGGCCGGATCGCGGCGACCACCGCCAAGCAGGAGATCCTGCAGCGCATCCGGGACGCGGAGGACGAGGCCACGTACGGCGAGTTCCAGGCGAAAGAGGGGGACATCGTCTCGGGGACCATCCAGCAGGGCACGGACCCGCGGACGGTCCAGGTGGACCTGGGGCGTCTCGAGGCCACGTTGCCGGCGGCCGAGCAGGTACCGGGGGAGAAGTACGAGCACGGCAGCCGGCTGCGCTGTTATGTGCTGCAGGTGCGTAAGGGCTTCCGCGGACCGACCGTGACCGTGTCCCGCACCCACCCGAACCTGGTCAAGAAGCTCTTCGCGCTCGAGGTGCCGGAGATCGCCGACGGTTCGGTGGAGATCGCCGCGATCGCCCGCGAGGCGGGGCATCGAAGCAAGATCGCCGTCCACTCGAAGGTGCCGGGCCTCAACGCCAAGGGCGCGTGTATCGGTCCGATGGGTGCCCGGGTCCGCTCGGTGATGACCGAGCTGAACGGTGAGAAGATCGACATCGTCGACTGGTCTGAGGATCCGGCTGAGCTTGTCGCGCACGCGCTGTCGCCGGCCCGGGTGCAGAGCGTGGAGATCGTCGACGAGTTCGCCAAGACAGCGCGTGTGATCGTCCCGGATTTCCAACTCTCGCTGGCGATCGGCCGCGAAGGTCAGAACGCACGGCTGGCTGCGCGGCTCACCGGGTGGCGGATCGACATCCGGCCTGACACGCAGCCGGAGGAATCGGTCACGACCATGCGGCCCGAGGATGCCTGACCTGTAGAGACGTCCGGCGACGGCTGGTCGGCCGGGGGCGGTTTCGCGGGTGTGACGGGCCGGGCTTCATGAACAGGCGAGGTAGACGGTAAACTATGACGGCGGAAGACCGCGCGCGTCGACGGGTTCCTATACGTACTTGTGTGGGTTGCCGTTCACGCGCGGAGAAATCCGCACTGCTTCGAGTCGTCGTCGAAGGTTCCGGTCCAGACATGGGACTGGTGCCCGACCCCGACGGAAAGCGTCCCGGGCGAGGTGCCTACATTCACCCCAGCACGGGATGTCTGGACGCCGCCGAACGCCGGCGGGCCTTCACTCGGTCGTTTCGCCGGGGCGGGCCGCTGGACGTTACGCTGGTCCGGCGATGGCTGGAAGCAGTGGAGCGAGCCTGACAAGGGCTCTGAGACCGACTTGGAAGTTCCAGGCAGGTCTGGCCAGGAAAGAAGGAGACACGACGTGACTCTCATGAGCGTTCGATGAGCACGCAACGATGAGCACGCACAACACCTAGCCGGTCCGAGCCCGCAAGCCCGGACCGATAAGGAGAGCAGTGGCAAAGGTCCGGGTACATGAGCTTGCCAAGGAGCTCGGTGTGTCGAGCAAGGACGTTCTCGGCAAGCTGAGCGACCTCGGTGAGTACGTCAAGTCGGCGTCCTCCACGGTAGAGGCGCCGGTAGTTCGCAAACTTCGGGAAGCGTTCGCCAACCAGGCATCCGCGCAAGGCGGTCCGGCCAGGAAGAAGGCATCGCCCGCCGACGCGGCCAGGAAGGCTGCACCGAGCGCTCCCACCCCCCCGACACCGTCCGACGTCGCGCCGAGCGCGCCGGCCAGGCCGGAGGCTCCGGAAACTCCGGCTGCGCCCGAGGGCACGGCCGCGCAGCGTCCAGCCGCGCAGAGCCCGGCGGCGGAGAGCCCGGCGGCGGAGAGTCCGGCTGCTGCCGGTTCGGCCGCCGAGAGTCCCGCGGCCGAGCGCGAGTCGACTGATAGCCCGGCCGCTGAGCGCCCCGCGTCGCCGAGGCCGGGGCCGCGCCCAGGGCCGGCGGCACCCAAGCCCGGTCCCGCGGCGGCGCGGCCTGCGCCGCCGCGCGGTGCACCGAGCGGCGGTCCCGGTGGCGGGAAGCCCAAGCCGGGCGGCCCTTCGGGCAAACCGGGACGCCCGGGCAGGTCCGAGCGTCCCACCGAGTCGGGCCGCTCCAGCGATTCCGGTGCGCCCAAGCCAGGCCAGTCGCGGCCCAGCGGATCGCGTCCCGGTAACAATCCGTTCGGTGGCGACAGCACCGGCATGGGTCAGCGTCCGACGCCGCGCCCGCCGGCTGGTCCGCGTCCGGGCAACAACCCGTTCAGCTCCGGTGGCTCGACCGGTATGCAGCGACAGGGCCGTCGTGACTCCGGCGGCGGAGGCGGCGGTGGTCGTGACTCCGGCGGCGGAGGCGGCCGTTCTGGCGGCGGTGGCGGTGCCGGCGGCCCGCGTCCCAACCCGGGCATGATGCCCGCCCGCCCACCGCGTTCCGCACCCGGCGGTGGCCGTCCTGGCGGCGGCGGTGGCGGCGGTGGCCGTCCAGGTGGCGGCGGTGGTGGTGGCCGTCCAGGTGGTGGCGGCGGCGGTGGCCGTCCTGGCGGCGGTGGTGGTGGCGCCGGCGCAGGTCGTCCCGGTGGTGGCGGCGGCTTCGGTGCCCGCCCCGGCGGTGGTCCTGGGGGCCCCGGTGGCCGTCCCGGTCCTGGTGGCCGCGGCCGCGGTGGCGGCACCGCCGGTGCGTTCGGCCGGCCCGGTGGCAAGCCCGCGAAGAGCCGCAAGAGCAAGCGCCAGAAGCGGCAGGAGCTCGACAACATGCAGGCACCCACCATCGGTGGTGTGCGCCTGCCGCGTGGCAACGGCCAGACCATCCGGCTGCCGCGAGGCGCGTCGCTGGCGGACTTCGCCGAGCGGATCGACGTCGACCCTGCTCAGCTGGTACAGGTGCTGTTCGGCCTGGGCGAGATGGTCACGGCCACCCAGTCGGTGGACGAGGACACGTTCCAGCTGCTCGGTGGTGAGCTGGGCTTCGAGGTCCAGCTGGTGTCGCCGGAAGACGAGGACCGCGAGCTGCTGGAGTCGTTCGACATCGACTTCGCCGATGAGGGCGACGGCGGTGTGTTCGGTGCCCGGCCGCCGGTGGTCACCGTCATGGGCCACGTCGACCACGGTAAGACGAAGCTGCTGGACGCCATCCGGAACGCCAACGTGGTCAGCGGCGAGTCCGGTGGCATCACGCAGCACATCGGTGCCTACCAGGTGCACGTCGATCACGAGGACGAGGACCGGGCGATCACCTTCATCGACACCCCGGGTCACGAGGCGTTCACCGCCATGCGTGCGCGAGGTGCGCAGGTGACGGACATCGCCATCCTGGTGGTCGCCGCTGACGACGGCGTGATGCCGCAGACCATCGAGGCGCTGAACCACGCGCAGGCGGCGGACGTGCCGATCGTGGTCGCGGTCAACAAGGTGGACAAGGAAGGCGCGAACCCGGACAAGATCCGGCAGCAGCTGACCGAGTACAACCTGGTGGCCGAGGAGTACGGCGGCGACACCATGTTCGTCGACATCTCGGCGCTGCAGCGCAAGGGCATCGACAAGCTGCTCGAAGCGGTCCTGTTGACCGCGGACGCGGCGTTGGACCTGAAGGCCAACGCGGAGATGGCCGCGCGCGGCGTCGCGATCGAGGGTCACCTCGACAAGGGGCGCGGCCCGGTCGCGACCGTGCTGGTGCAGCGCGGGACGCTGCGTCCGGGGGATGCGATCGTCACCGGTCAGTCCTACGGTCGTGTGCGTGCCATGCTCGACGAGTACGGCAAGCAGGTCGAGGAGGCCGGTCCGTCGCGGCCGGTGCTGGTGCTCGGCTTGACCGCCGTCCCGGGTGCAGGGGACAAGTTCCTCGTCGCCGACGACGACCGCACCGCACGTCAGATCGCCGAGAAGCGTGAGGCGATGGAGCGGAACGCGGCCCTGGCGAAGGCACGCAAGCGGGTCACGCTGGAGAGCTTCCTGGCCGAGAGCAAGGTGCAGACGCTCAACCTGATCCTCAAGGGTGACGTCTCGGGCTCGGTCGAGGCACTCGAGGATGCGCTGCTCAAGATCGATGTGGGCGAAGAGGTCGACCTGAGGATCATCCACCGCGGTGTGGGTGCGATCACGGCCAACGACGTCAACCTCGCTTCGATCGACGAGGGCATCATCATCGGCTTCAACGTGCGGCCGCAGAACCGGGCCGTCGAGGACCTCGCCGACCGCGAAGGCGTCGAGATCCGGTACTACTCGGTCATCTACTCGGCGATCGAGGAGATCGAGGCGGCCCTGAAGGGCATGCTCAAGCCGGAGTACGAGGAAGTCCAGCTGGGGACGGCGGAGATCCGTGAGGTCTTCCGCTCGTCCAAGGTCGGCAACATCGCCGGCTGCATGGTGACCAGCGGGATCATGCGTCGCAACGCGTCGGCGCGGCTGCTCCGGGACGGCGTCGTCGTGGCCGACAAGGTGACCGTGGCGTCGCTGCGTCGGGTGAAGGACGACGTCACCGAGGTTCGTGACGGTTTCGAGTGCGGTATCAGCCTGGGCTCGTACAACGACATCCAGGTCGGCGACGTGATCGAGACCTATGAGATGAAGGAGAAGCCGCGCGCCTGATGTTCGTCGGGACGCTCAGCCTGGACCTCCTGCTGGGTGACGTCCGGTCACTCAAGCAGAAGCGCGCCGTCGTACGTCCGATCATCGCGGAGGTACGACGGCGCCACGAGGTCTCGGTGGCCGAAGTGGGTCATGTCGACCTGTACCGCCGCGCCGAGATCGGCGTGGCGGTGGTGGCCGGTGAAGCCGCGCATTGCCGGACGGTGCTGGACAGCATCGAACGGTTGGTCGCGGCGCGTCCCGAGATCGAGCTTCTGTCCGCGCACCGCCGGTTGCGGTCGGACGAGGACGACACGCTCCCGTCGTCGGGCGTGAGCACCTAGACGTCGCACCGGCGACACACCACATGAGCGACGGCGACCGCCGGACGACCATAGAGCACAACAAGGAGAACGACATGGCTGACCCGGGTCGCGCGCGTAAGCTGGCCGACCGGATCCGTGAGATCGCGGCGGAGACGTTGGAGCGGCGGGTGAAGGATCCCCGGCTGGGATTCGTCACGGTGACCGACGCCCGGGTGACCGGGGACCTTCGTGAGGCGACCGTCTTCTACACGGTGTACGGCGACGACAGCGACCGCGCCGCGACGGCGGTGGCGCTGGAACGGGTCCGTGGCCTGGTGCGTTCCGAGGTGGGGCGGCAGACCGGTATCCGGTTCACCCCGACCGTCGATTTCGTCGCCGATGCGATCCCGCAGAACGCGGCGCACATCGAAGACCTGCTGCGGTCGGCTCGCGCCTCCGATGAGCAGGTGGCCCAGGCGGCGGCTGCTGCCGAATACGCCGGAGACCCGGATCCGTACCGGGTTCGTGAGGACGACGAGGACGACGACGCGGAGTCTGCGGCGGGCGGGTCCGTCGTGGATGGGTCTGCTGCTGATGAGTCCGATGCCGACGCCTCCGCTGCCGGCCGGCCCACCTCCGGGGAGACCGACGACCGCGCATGACGAGGCTTCCCACGCGTGCGTCTGGCACCGAGTGGCCTGAAGCGCTCATGATGCCGGACGTCACACCGGACGGAGCGACGAGAGACGAGGTGGGCGAGCCATGGGTGGCAAGACCAGGAAGCCGTCGGAGTACGGTGACGGCTTGGTGGTGGTCGACAAGCCCGGGGACATGACGTCGCACAGCGTCGTCGCCCGGATCCGGCGGCTGGCGGACACCCGGCGGGTCGGCCACGCCGGCACGCTTGACCCGATGGCCACGGGGGTGCTGGTGGTCGGGGTGGGACGCGCGACCCGGCTGCTCGGCCATCTCGCGCTCACCGACAAGACGTATGAGGCGACGATGCGGCTGGGCGCCCGCACCGTGACCGACGACGCCGACGGGGAAGTGGTGGACCAGACCGACGCCTCCGGTGTTGACGACGCCGCCATCCGCACCGAGATGGCGGTGCTGACCGGCGAGATCCGCCAGGTGCCCAGTGCGGTGTCGGCGGTGAAGGTGGACGGGGTCCGCTCTTACCAGCGGGTCCGCACGGGCGAAGAGGTGGAGCTGAAGGCTCGCACCGTCACGGTCAGCCGGTTCGACCTGCTCGACGTGCGCCGCAGTGGCGGGTACGTCGACCTCGACGTGCTGGTGGAATGCTCGTCGGGGACGTATATCCGGGCGCTCGCCCGGGATATCGGTGCGGCGCTGGGTGTCGGCGGGCATCTGACCAGGCTGCGCCGCACGCGCGTCGGCGCCTACACGGTGGAGCAGACGCGCACGCTCGAGCAACTGGAGGAGAAGTTCGAGCTGATTCCGCTGGAGGAGGCGGCGGCGGTGGCGTTCCCGAGGCTGGACGTCGACGCCGCCACCGCACGCCAGGTCGCGCATGGTGCGCCGATGCCGCGGACCGAGCGGGGACCCGGTCCGGTCGCGGTCTTCGGACCGGACGGTACGCTTCTTTCTCTCGTGGAAGATCGTGGTCCGCGAGCCAAGTATCTTGCGGTGTTCGTCGGATAGGACCGGGGCATATGAGCGAAGGGGACCGCAGGCAGCCGCACGAGCAGCTGGACACCGAGCTTTCGCTGCTCGCGAGGCGGTCGCGGTGGATGTGGGTCACGCTGGCGCGCGAGGCCGAGGAGGGTCTTGAGGCCGCCGCCTACGGTCTGCTCGCCGCTCTGTACGACGCCGACGACGACCTGCGCGGCGGCGACTTGGCGGATAAGTTCGGGCTGGACAAGTCCACGGTGAGCCGCCAGATCGCGCAGATGGAGAGCCTGGGCCTGTTGAAGCGTGTGCCGGACCCGCAAGACGGGCGGGCACGGTTGCTCCGCATCACCGATGACGGCCGGTCGCGTGTCCGCCGGCTGCGTGAACGGCGTGCCCGTTGGCTGGAGCGCGCGTTGCGGGACTGGCCCGGCGACGACGTGCAGGAACTGGTCGGCCTGCTGCAACGACTGAACTCCTCCCTGGAGAGCCCCGACCGCTGACCCTCTCCACCACCCCCCCGGCGCCCCCGCCCTAAATGATCATGTGAAGTGGGTTTTCTCGTGCACCCCCATGTCTGCAGGCCAGGTAGAGCACGATAAAACCCACTTCACATGATCATTTAGGCTGCGCTCGGATTGGCGGAACGGTTGTGGAATACAATCAATATTTATATGGTTGTATCAACCAACTGTAGTGCTGGATGTGAATGGAGCCTCGCCATGGCCGAGGACGTCTACGAGTCGATCGTCGATCATCTGCGCTGCCTCGTGCGGCTGAGCAGGACCGTCGCGCACCGGCACGTCGCCGTGTACGAAGGGCTGTCGGTCGGGGTGGCCGGCGCCTTGGGCGTGCTCGCCCGGGAAGGCGCGATGCGCCTCACGACGCTGGCGGAACGGCAGGCGATCGACACGTCCGTCGCCAGCCGGCAGGTCGCTGAACTGGTCGCGATCGGCCTGGTCGAGCGGGTGCCGGACCCCGACGACGCGCGCGCCCAGCTACTGGTGTCCACGAGCGACGGCGCCGCGATGGCCGAACGCATCCGGTGCCGCCAGGTCGAGATCGTCGCCGATGTCCTGCGCCCCTGGACCCGCGACGACGCGATCGCGCTCGAAGCAGGGCTGGCGCGACTGAAAGCCGGCTTGCGCGAGTTGGTGAACCGGCCCGCGGGGCCAGCGCCGGAGCAGCCACCGGAGCAGCCACCGGAGCGCGCGCCGGAGCCGGGCCGTCAGCCGACGCCGACGTGACAGCGGGCAGGCGAGACGGACGCACACCTGCCCGAGTACAAGAGACGGAAAGGACACGCACGATGACGACCGCCATGGCCGAAGAGGCTGAACGCCCCGGTGAGGGCTCCCGCGAGATGAGTCACCGGGAGGTGCTGCAGGCACTGTCGGGCCTGTTCATGGCGATGTTCGTGGCCATGCTATCGGCAACGATCGTGGCCAACGCGCTGCCGCGCATCATCGCCGAGCTCGGCGGCAACCAGAGCCAGTACACGTGGGTGGTGACCGCCACCCTGCTGGCGGCGACCGCGACCACTCCGATCTGGGGCAAGCTCGCCGACCGGATGAGCAAGAAGCTGCTGGTGCAGTCGTCCATCGTGATCTTCGTGACCGGGTCGGTGCTCGCCGGGTTCTCGCAGAACACCGAGACACTGATCGGCTTCCGCGTCCTGCAGGGCCTCGGCATGGGAGGTCTTCAGGCGCTGGTGCAGATCGTGCTGGGGTCGGTGGTCAGTCCGCGCCAGCGCGGTCGGTATATGGGCTACATCGGGGCGGTGATGGCGGTGGCCACGGTCGGCGGCCCACTGCTCGGCGGACTGATCGTCGACGCGTCGTTCCTCGGTTGGCGCTGGTGCTTCTGGGTGGGCGTGCCGATCGCCGTCGTCGCTCTGGTCCTGTTGCAGAAGACGCTGCAACTGCCGGTGGTGAAGGTGAACACGTCGATCGACTGGCTGGGAGCGATGCTCATCCCGGGCGGGATCACGGTACTGCTGCTGTGGGTGACCTTCGCCGGCGACGCGTTCGCGTGGCTGTCCTGGCAGACGGCGGTGCTCATGGCCGCGGCGGTCGTCCTGCTCGCGGTGGCGGTCGTCGTCGAGCGTCGGGTCAGCGATCCGGTGGTGCCGCCGCGGCTGTTGCGAGCGCGCACGATGGTGCTGGCGATCATCGCCAGCGCGGCGATCGGCATCGCCATGTTCGGCGGTCCGGTCTTCTTCGGGCAGTACTTCCAGATCGCCCGCGGGTACTCACCCACCGAAGCGGGTCTGCTGACCGTTCCCATGGTCGGCGGCCTGATGATCGCTACCACCGTCTCCGGCCAGCTGATCAGCCGTACCGGGCGCTGGAAGAGGTTCCTGGTGGCGGGCACAGCGCTCACGGTGACCGGGCTGGCGCTGCTCGGCACCATCGATCACGCGACCTCGTTGTGGCTGGTCGGCGCGTACATGGCGATCCTCGGTGTCGGGGTGGGCTCGACGATGCAGAACCTGGTGCTGGCGGTGCAGAACGGCCTGGACTACCGCGATCTGGGCGCCGGTACCTCGACGGTGACGTTTTTCCGCAGCCTGGGTGGTGCGGCCGGCGTGTCCGTGGTGGGTGCCGTGCTCGCTGCGCACGTGACCGATCTGATCAATGAAGGACTGGCCGGCCGGGGCGGCGCCGGTGCGACGCAGAGCGGCGGCTCCACCTCGCTGGACTTGTCGGAGCTCCCGCCGTCGGTGCGGGTCGTCGTCGAGCAGGCCTACGGCGACGGGACGGCCCTGGTGTTCCTTATCGGCGCGGCGGTCGCCGCGATCGCGTTCGTCGCGGTCCTGTTCCTGCGCGAGACCACTCTGCGTACCACCGTCGGCCAGCAGGAGACGGCCGACGACGAGACGCGGGCCGACGACGAGACGCCGGGCGACGACGAGACGCCGGGCGACGACGAGACGCGGGCCGACGGCGAGGCTCCGGGCGGGGAGGGGACGGCGCGCGCAGACGTGGTGGTGCGGTCGTAACATCACACAGTCCGGTGGGACTACGTGGCCGGACGGAGGCGTTGTCGGGGAGAATGGCACGCTGGGTTGCTGAGAGGGATCGGCAACATCACCGACAAACTTCGGAGGGCACGTGCACCGCTGGACCGATCTCGGCCAGATCCCGCCCGGGTTCGGGCCGTCGGTCGTCACCATTGGCAACTTCGACGGCGTCCACCGTGGCCACCAGAGCGTTCTGGGGCGCATGGTCGCCGACGCGCGGCGGGTCGGCGCCCAGTCCGTCGCGGTGACGTTCGATCCCCATCCGAGTACGCTGCACCAGCCCGGGCGTGCGCCCGAGCTGATCACCGGCGTGTCCGATCGCCTGGAGTTGATGGCGGAGACCGGACTCGACGCGGTGCTGGTGCAGAACTACACGTGGGAGTTCGCCAAGCAATCTCCGGAGGAGTTCGTCCACCGGTTTCTGGTCGACGGTCTGCGGGCCGTCACCGTGGTGGTCGGACAGGATGTCCGGTTCGGCTGGGAGAACGCCGGCGACCTGTCCACCATGCTGGCACTCGGGGAGCGGTACGGATTCTCGGTGGAGGTCATCGAGGATCTCAGCCCGCCAGGTCCGAGCTCGGAGCGTCGTCGCTGGTCGTCGACGTGGATCCGGGAGCTGCTGGCGGCCGGCGAGGTGCGCGAGGCCGCGGACATCCTGGGACGTCCGCACCGCATGCGTGGCGTCGTCGTCCGCGGCGACGCGCGTGGCCGGGAACTGGGCTTCCCGACGGCGAACCTGTCATCGGACAGCGCCGGGATGGTCCCCGCGGACGGTGTGTACGCAGGCTGGCTCACGCGGGTGAGCCGAGCGTCGACGCCCGGGGAGTCCGCGGCCGCGTCGTCGGGCGAGTCCGCGGCGGATGAGGCGGCGGATGAGGCGGCGACGCGGCTACCCGCCGCGATCTCCATCGGCACCAACCCCACCTTCGACGGGCTGACCCGCCGGGTGGAGGCATACGTGATCGACCGCACCGACCTCGACCTGTACGACGACGAGGTGCTGCTGGAGTTCGTCGAGCGGCTGCGTCCGACGTTGCGCTTCGATTCGGTGGACGAGCTGATCACCACCATGAACGCGGACGTTGCCGCGGCGCGGGAGATCCTGTCCGTCCGTTCGCCGTAACCCTGCCTGGGTGCCGGCGCCGGCCGCGGCTTGTTGAGCGTCAGTGTCGTTTCCGCCCCGTCATCGGGCCCCAAAACGACACGGACGCTCGACAAGCGCGATGGTTGGCGCCGCCGCGTCCGCACCAACGCGGGCGTGATTCGTGCTGCACAGGCACTCGCTGGTACTCTTGGCTCTGCCGTTAGATCGGCCGCGGTGACGAGTGCCCCGGTGGACATGCCCGGGAGCTCCGCGCAACGAGCATACGAGAGGGAGCCACGTGTCGATTGACACCGCAACCAAGCAGAAGATCATTTCCGAGCACGCGCGCGGTGAGGGCGACACCGGCTCGCCCGAGGTGCAGATCGCGCTGCTGACGCACCGGATCAACCATCTCACCGAGCACATGAAGGTGCACAAGCATGACCACCACAGCCGCCGCGGGCTGCTGTTGCTGGTCGGTCAGCGGCGCCGGCTGCTCAACTACCTGAGCAAGACGGACATCATGCGCTACCGAGCACTGATCGAGAAGCTCGGTCTGCGCCGCTAGGCTGATGCGCCAGGGAGCGGTCTCCCACACCGGGAGCCGCTCCCTTGCCGTATCCGACCACAATTGA
The DNA here is from genome assembly GCF_010550675.1 of Phytoactinopolyspora halotolerans. Lineage (GTDB taxonomy): Bacteria > Actinomycetota > Actinomycetes > Jiangellales > Jiangellaceae > Phytoactinopolyspora > Phytoactinopolyspora halotolerans. The sequence continues at coordinate 251,387 of NZ_JAAGOA010000004.1, forward strand.
ATACGTCATTATCCATCACAGGGGTGCTGGGTCTCGCGTCGATTCCCCAGAAAGCGCGGAAGCCGGTCCTCGGTTGTGGCCTCCGGGCGCACATCGGCCGTCCCGGATGCCTCCATCGAAGACCGGCACAGTGATACGGAGAACTGACCCGAACCGCCTGGCATCCCCGCAACACACCAGGAGGATGACCCGTGACGGGTCCACAGATTCACTCCGCCGAGGCCGTCATCGACAACGGCCGCTTCGGCACGCGCACCGTACGCTTCGAGACCGGGCAGCTCGCTCGTCTCGCCGCAGGGTCGGCGTCGGTCTATCTCGACGACGAGACCATGCTGCTGTCCGCCACCACGGCGTCCAAGCAGCCCAAGGAACACCTTGACTTCTTCCCGCTCACCGTCGACGTGGAGGAGCGGATGTACGCCGCGGGCCGGATCCCCGGCTCGTTCTTCCGCCGCGAGGGGCGTCCCAGCGAGGAAGCGATCCTCACCTGCCGGCTGACCGACCGCCCGCTGCGCCCGACCTTTGCGCACGGCCTGCGCAACGAGGTCCAGGTGGTCATCACCGTGCTCTCGCTGCACCCGGACCACATGTACGACGTGGTCGCGATCAACGCGGCCTCGGCGTCGACGCAGCTGGCCGGCCTGCCGTTCTCCGGCCCGATCGGTGCCGTGCGGGTGGCCCTGATCGAGGACCAGTGGGTGGCGTTCCCGAACCATTCGCAGCTGTCCGAGGCCGTGTTCGACATGGTCGTGGCCGGCCGGATGCTGCCGGACGGCGATGTCGCGATCATGATGGTCGAGGCTGAGGCGACGGTCGATACGTGGCAGCACGTGCAGAACGGGCGCACCGCGCCGACCGAGGAGATCGTCGCGGCGGGGCTCGAGGCGTCCAAGCCCTTCATCAGCGTGCTGGTCTCGGCGCAGCAGGAGCTGGCCAAGCAGGCGGCCAAGGAGACGGCCGAGTTCCCGGTCTTCCTCGACTACACCGACGACATCTACGCGGCGGTCGAGAGCGCCGGGCGCGAGCGGCTGGCCGAGGCGCTCACCATCTTCTCGAAGGCGGAGCGCGAGGCGCGTCTGGACGAGATCAAGGACGACGTCAAGGCGTCGCTGGCCGACCAGTTCGAAGGCCGGGAGAAGGAGATCAGCGCGGCGTTCCGTGCGCTGACCAAGAGCGTGGTGCGGGATCGCGTGCTGCGCGACAACGTGCGCATCGACGGCCGCGGGCTCAGCGACATCCGTACCCTCTCGGCGGAGGTCGGCACCATTCCGCGGGCGCACGGCTCGGCGCTGTTCGAGCGTGGCGAGACCCAGATCTTGGGCGTCAGCACGCTGAACATGCTGAGCATGGAGCAGAAGCTGGACACGCTCGCGCCGGACAAGTCCAAGCGGTACATGCACAATTACAACTTCCCGCCCTACTCCACCGGTGAGACGGGCCGCGTCGGCACGCCGAAGCGGCGGGAGATCGGTCACGGCGCGCTGGCCGAGCGAGCGCTCCTTCCGGTGCTGCCGGCCCGCGAGGAGTTCCCCTACGCGATCCGCCAGGTATCCGAGGCGATCGGCTCGAATGGTTCGACGTCGATGGGCTCGGTCTGCGCGTCGACGATGGCGCTGATGAACGCGGGCGTGCCGCTGCGTGCGCCGGTGGCCGGCATCGCGATGGGTCTGATCTCCGGTGAGGTCGACGGAGAGACCCGCTACGTCACGCTCACTGACATCCTCGGAGCCGAGGACGCGTTCGGTGACATGGACTTCAAGGTGGCCGGCACCCGCGAGTTCGTCACCGCGCTGCAGCTGGATACCAAGCTCGACGGCATTCCGGCGACGGTGCTGGCCGGTGCGCTGCAGCAGGCCCGGGATGCCCGGCTCACCATTCTCGACGTGATGGCGGCGGCGATCTCCGAGCCAGACGAGATGAGCCCTTACGCGCCGCGGATCATCAGCGTCAAGATTCCGGTGGATCAGATCGGTGCGGTGATCGGGCCCAAGGGTAAGATCATCAACCAGATCCAGGACGACACCGGTGCCGAGATCGCCATCGAAGACGACGGCACGATCTTCATCGGCGCGGACAATGGCCCGGCGGCGGAGGCGGCGCGGAAGGCGATCAACGACATCGCCAACCCGACCCAGCCCGAGGTCGGTGAGCGCTACATCGGCACGGTCGTGAAGACGACCAGCTTCGGCGCGTTCGTCTCGCTGCTGCCCGGCAAGGACGGCCTCGTGCACATCTCCAAGCTGCGCGCGTTGGCCGGCGGCAAGCGGGTGAACGCGGTCGAGGACGTCGTCGAGGTGGGACAGAAGCTGCAGGTCGAGATCACCGAGATCGACGACCGCGGCAAGCTGTCGCTCACGCCGGTGGTCGAGGAGCAGGCGGCCGAAGGCCAGTCGGGCGACGCGCAGCCGGAGTCGGCGAACGCCGAGCCGGCTGAGTCCGGTGCGGCCGAGTCCGGCTCGACCGAGTCCGAGTCGACCGGGTCGGCGGCGCAGTGAGGGACCGCGCCATTGTCTGAACGCAGCGTCGTCACCAGCACCCTGCTGGGGGAGGACACCGGTGCGCCGGTCCGGCGCACCGTCCTCCCGGGCGGCTTGCGAGTGGTCACGGAGTCGGTCCCGACCGTCCGATCGGTGGCGATCGGGGTGTGGGTCGGGGTCGGCTCCGTCGACGAATCGCCCGAGGAGGCGGGGTCTACCCACTACTTGGAGCACCTGCTGTTCAAGGGCACGTCGCGACGGAGTGCGCTGGACATCTCGTCGGCGATCGAGTCGGTGGGCGGGGACATCAACGCGTTCACCGCCAAGGAGTACACCTGCTACTACGTGCGCGTCTTGGACGCGGATCTGCCGCTGGCGGTGGACGTGGTGGCGGACATGCTGACGTCGTCGCTGATCGAGCAGTCCGAGGTGGATGCCGAACGTAACGTCGTGCTGGAAGAGATCGCCATGCGCGACGACGATCCGACCGACGCCATCCACGATCTGATGACCGAACGTATGTGGGGCGACACGCCGCTGGGCCGGCCGATCCTCGGGACGGTCGACAGCATCACCGGCATGGCGCGGGAGACGGTCAACGGCTACTACCGGCGGCACTACCGGCCGCGGAACATCGTCGTCGCGGCGGCCGGCAACCTCGACCACGACGCGGTGGTGAAGCTGGTCGCCGAGGCGTTCGCCGCCGGTGGGTTCCTGGCGGGCGACGAGGAGCCGGCGGCACCGCGCATCGGCGGTGCGGCGCCGGACGTCAACACCGGTGTCGCCTTGCTGCAACGCCCGACCGAGCAGGCGAACCTGCTGCTCGGCATGCCGGGTATCACCCGCAACGATCCGCGCCGGTTCGCCCTCGGCGTCCTCAACGCGGCGCTCGGCGGCGGGATGTCGTCACGGCTGTTCCAGGAGATCCGGGAGCGTCGCGGGCTGGCATACTCCGTGTACTCGTTCGCGGCGCAGCACGCCGCCACCGGCATGTTCGGCGTCTACGTCGGGTGTCAGCCGAAGAAGGCGGGCGAGGTGCTGGATCTAGCCCGCGGGGTGCTGGGCGAGGTCGCGGCGTCCGGCATCACCGAGGATGAGCTGGCCAGTGGCAAGGGGCAGGTTCGGGGTGGCCTGGTGCTCGGTATGGAGGACACCAGTGCGCGGATGAGCCGGCTGGCCAAGGCGGAGCTGGTCTACGACGAGCTGCCCAGCATCGATGAGCTGCTCGCGCGGATCGATGCGGTCACCATGGACGACGTCCGGGAGCTGGCCTCGTCGCTGTTGAACGCACCGCCCGCGCTCGCCGTCGTCGGCCCCTTCGACGACCCCTCCCGCTTCGAGTCCGCCCTCCACTGACCTAAATGATCATGTGAAGTAGGTCTTCTCCAGCACCCCCATGTCTGCAGACATGGTACGGCACGAGAAGACCTACTTCACATGATCATTTAGGCGGGGCGTGGAGGTGGGGAAATCGGCGACGGGTCGGTGAATCCTCTTGTGCTATGTCCAGAACACGATAGGTTGTCCCGTGTTGTACGCCCGGCGTTAACGAATTGCGGGTAAGTTCGCCGCCGTCCTGACACGTGTTCCGGAGGTACCTGTATGCGCCCGACGAGGCGTTTCCCTCGAGCCCTGGCGGCGGTCACCGCCATGGGCCTGGTCGGAGTGGGGTTAGCGACCGCCCCGGCCGCCGCTGATGATCACGAGACCACTATCGATATCCTTGCCACCAACGACTTCCACGGACGGCTCGAAGCCAGCGGCCAGGCCGCCGGTGCGGCCGTCCTAGCCGGTGCGGTCGACCAGATGCGAACGGAGAACCCCAATCTGGTGTTCGCCGCCGCCGGCGACCTGATCGGCGCCTCGACGTTCGTGTCGTTCGTCGACGACGACCACCCCACCATCGACGCGCTCAACGCTGCCGGACTCGACGTCAGCGCCGTCGGCAACCACGAGTTCGACAAGGGCTACTGCGACCTCGTCGACCGCGTCATCCCGCGCGCAGAGTGGGAGTACATCGGCGCCAACGTCAAGGTCAAAGACGGCCACACGCACGGCTGTGAGAACACCGAGCTGGACGATCTGGCCGAGTCGTGGACCGCCGACATCGACGGAGTGACCGTCGGATTCGTCGGCGCCGTCACCGAGCACCTGCCCGAGCTGGTCAGCCCGTCCGGCATCGAGCAGATCGATGTCCTCGATATCGTCGAGGAGACCAACCGGGTCGCCGACGAGCTCAAGGCCGACGGCGCGGACGTCGTCGTGCTGCTGGTGCACGAGGGTGCACCGACCACGCAACTGGAGACCGCGATCGACCCGGACAACGACTTCGGGAAGATCGTGAACGGCGTGAACGCGAATGTCGACGCGATCGTCTCCGGTCACACCCACCTCGCCTACGACCACCACATCGAGGTCGACGAGTGGGTCGACGAGGGACGTGACGTAACCGTACGGCCCGTCGTCAGCGCCGGCCAGTACGGCTACAACCTGAACAAGATCAGCTTCACCGTCTCCGATGACGACGGGGTCAGCGCGATGGAGTCGGCGATCGTCCCGCTCACCGAGCGCGACGACGACGGCAACTGGGTTCCGTTGTACGAGCCCGACGAGGAGGTGCAGGGCATCGTCGACGACGCGGTGGAACGCGCCGACGAGCTCGGTGCCGAGTCGCTGGGGGAGATCACGGCGGACTTCAACCGGGCGCGGCAGTCCGACGGCGCGGAGAACCGGGGCGGCGAGTCGACGCTCGGCAACTTCGTCGCCGACGTGCAGCTCAGTGCTGCCCGCATCACCGACGAGGAGACCGACGTCGCGTTCATGAATCCGGGTGGCCTGCGCACCGACATGACCTACGCCGGCAGCGGTGAGGGTGACCCGGACGGTAACGTGACGTACCGCGAGGCGGCCGAGGTGCAGCCGTTCGCCAACACCCTGGTGACGATGACGCTGACCGGCGAGCGGGTCGTCGAGGTGCTGGAGGAGCAGTGGCAGCCGGACGGCGCGTCGCGCGCGTTCCTCAAGCTCGGCGTGTCGGAGAACCTGACCTACACCTATGACCCGGAGGCCGCCGCCGGTGAGCACATCACGTCGGTGACGATCGACGGCGAGCCGCTGGACGCCGACGGGTATTACCGCGTGGTCGCGAACTCGTTCCTCGCCTCGGGCGGTGACAACTTCACCACCCTGGCCGAGGGCGTCGACGTGGCGGACACCGGGCAGATCGACCTGCAGGCGATGGTCGACTACCTCGGGCAGAACTCGCCCGCGTCGCCGGACTACGCGCAGCGCGCCGTCGGGGTGAGCTGGGTCAGCGACCCGGACGGCGTGTACGCACCCGGCGACGAGGTGGCGTTCGACCTGTCGTCGTTGCTGTTCAGCGCCGGCGAGCCGGTCGCCGAGTCGGTTGTGGTGTCGCTCGCGGGCGAGGAGCTCGGCAAGTTCGACATCGATCCGGAGATCGTCGATACGACGGACGAGGTCGGCCGGGCGAGCGTCAGCGTGACCGTTCCGGAGAACCTCGGCGGCGCTGCCGCGGCGCAAGAGGGCGAGCCGATGGACCTTGTGGTGACCGTGCCGGACACCGGTACCGAGCTCACTCTTCCGATCACCATTGACGCCGGCGACGGCGGCGGTGACGAAGACGGCTCCGAGGACGGCGACGACAGCGGTTCCGAGGACGGATCTGAGGACGGCGCCGAAGACGGCTCGGAGAGCGGCGACGACGGCGGCACGGACGACGGTTCCGACACGGGCTCTGACGGCGGCGCGGAAGCCGGGGGCGACGAGTCGGGCGCTGAGGACGGCACGGACGCCGGTACGGACGCCGGAGCCGAGGACGGCACGGACTCCGGTACCGACTCCGGCGGCGATGCGTCCGGTGCGGAGGACGGCGAGGGCCTGCCGGACACCGGTGCGGGTTCCGGCCTCATCCTGTGGGGCGCGCTTGGCCTGACCGGCCTTGCCCTTGGAGCCGCCGTGTACGCGGCGTCCAGAATGCGGGCCGGTACGGCGGCGTAGCGCAACCTCCCCATGATCATGAACACTTTCCGTTCACATGGAACGGTTAGTGTTCATGATCATGGGGATGCCAGCGTCGCGTTGCTCGTGTCGCGCTGCCCGGGCCCGGAGCTAGGTGCCGGCGAAGTCGTGTTGCCGCCAGGCTTCGTAGGCGGCCACCGCGGCGGAATTGGACAGGTTCAATGAGCGCCGTCCGGCCAGCATCGGGATGCGAACCTGGGCCGTCACCGCAGGATCGGCGATGACCTCGGGCGGCAGACCCTCCGGCTCCGGTCCGAACAGCAGCACGTCGCCGGGCTCATAGGCGATGTCGGTGAAGCGTACGGAACCGCCGGTGGTGAATGCGTACACCTTCGGTGCGCCATCGTGCAGCAGCACTTTCCACGCGGCGGCCAGATCGCTGTGGACGCTGACATTCGCCAGGTCGTGGTAGTCGAGGCCGGCACGTCGCAGCTTGGCATCGTCGAGCTCGAACCCGAGTGGCTCGATCAGGTGCAGGTGCGCCCCGGTGGCGGCGACCATCCGGATCGCGTTCCCCGTGTTCGGGGGGATCCGCGGTTCGAAGAAGACGATGTTGAACACCGCGACTTCACTCCATACACGCATGCGACGGCACTACCTGACGACCGCAAGTGTATGGCGCGGCTCGCGCTGCGCGGGCCGATGGGCGTGCCATGGGCGTGCCATGGTCGCCATGCCGGCGGGGCGGGCTCGGACCGGAACAGCCGATCGGGGAGACTAGTGTCCTATCGTGCCGGTTCATTGTGCTGACGCGCAGGGCGGCCGGGCACGACAGGAACTGCGAGCTGACATGTTGGGCGCGGACCTGCCACGGCGAGCAACGGCTCGTCGCGGTGCGGGCGCGTGCCTGGCGACGACGACAACCAGGGGAACTCAGGTATGGGTACACGTGTGGCGGTGATCGGCGCGGCGGGCCGGATGGGCAGTGAGGTCTGCCGGGCGGTCGAGGCGGCCGCTGACCTGGACCTCGTCGGACGGTTCGATGTCGGCGACGAGCTGGGTGATCTCGCCGGGGCGGAGGTCGCCGTCGACTTCACCGTCCCTGATGCCACCCTCGGCAACGTCCTGCACGCCGTGGAGCGCGGGGTGCACGTCGTCGTGGGTACCACCGGTTGGAGCGACGAACGTCTGGACACGGTCCGACGGGCATTGGACGAACGGCCCGGCACGGGTGTGTTGATCGCCCCCAACTTCGCGATCGGTGCCGTGCTCACCATGAAATTCGCCGCCGAAGCCGCCCGGTTCTACGAGTCCGTGGAGGTGATCGAACTGCATCATCCGGACAAGGTGGACGCGCCGAGCGGAACGGCGGTGCGGACGGCGGAACTCATCGCCGACGCACGCCGCGACGCCGGGGTGCCCGCAGGGCCGGACGCCACCGCGACGTCGCTGGCTGGCGCCCGTGGCGCCGACGTGGACGGGGTGCCGGTGCATGCGGTCCGGTTGCGCGGGCTCGTCGCGCATGAGGAGGTCCTGCTCGGATCGGTGGGGGAGACGCTGACCTTGCGGCACGATTCCTATGACCGTGTCTCCTTCATGCCTGGTGTGCTGATCGGCGTGCGGGCCGTGGGCGAGCGGCCCGGCCTCACCGTCGGCCTGGAACACGTCCTCGACCTGTGATGCGGGAAGGTATCGACATTGTCGAGGTCATAGCCGTGATAGTGCCGAGTCTTCTTCTCGACGATCGACCCCGCGACCGAGTCGAATTGAACGCCGATGGGACCGGACTCCGGCGGGAGCCGACGTGAGCGGTTCCGTTCCCGCCGGGCCACGACCGCATCGGGACCGGATCTGGGCCGTCGGTATGGCGGTGCTGGTCGGTGGCTTCCTGGTGCTGGTCGGTTGGCGAGGTGTGCTGCTGATCGAGTCGGGCTCGGCGGTAGGCGTCATGCTGGGCCTGGCGGTCGCGGTGCTGGCGCTCGTCGGCGCGTGGGTGCTCTGGCGATCAGTGCTGTTCGGAGTACGGATGCAGACCCTCGCCCGGACGCTGGAGGCGGAGGGTGGGCTGCCGGTGGATGAGTTGCCTCGCCGGCCCAGCGGCCGCGCCGACCGGGAGGCTGCGGACGCGCTGTTCACGCAGCGCAAGGCGGAGGCCGAGGCGGCGCCGGACGACTGGCGCGCCTGGTTCCGGCTGTCGCTGGCCTATGACGACGCCGGCGACCGGGGCTGGGCGAGGGAAGCGGCTCGGACCGCCTACACGCTGTACCGAGAGCATCGGCAAGGCTGACGTCAGCATCGGCCGGGCGGCTCTGCGGGGGTATGGCCCCTTGCGGTTCTGCGGCGGTATCGACCTGGCGGCCGCGCTGGCGACGTCGTGGGCTCTGGTAACGCTTGTCCGCCGTTTCGGGCCGCTATCCGTTACCTCAGGCCACGACGTGACGGACGGTACGCATGGTGTGATATCGATCACACGATGATCCCGTATGTGTGTATGGCCGTGTTAAACGCGGGGGCCGGCTGCGTGCCGGGGGCGGCTGGCCGTACCGGAAGCCGGTCGGCGTGTGAGTGGCTGGTCGCCGTTAACCGATCGCCCGTGTGGTCCGCCGACATCTCTGCCCGGTGGCCGATGACCGAGCCCTTTACCTCTTGTTTTTCCCTGGTTCGCTGCCAGTATGAGCGCACCTGCTGTGATCAAGGTTCTTCGGAGAGTCCATGGGAGGTTCCATGTCCGATCGTCCGGCTGGTGTGCCGCTTGATCGTCGTCGTTTCCTATCGCTCGCGGGCGGTGGCACCGCGGCCATCGCCGGGTTCTCGGGTGCATCGGCGTGGGGGTCACCGCGCTTCGGCGACCACCCGTTCTCGCTCGGTGTGGCGTCCGGTGATCCCACGCCGGACGGCGTCGTCCTGTGGACCCGGCTTGCGCCGGATCCGCTGGCCGCCGATGGCCGTGGTGGGATGCCGGACCAGACCGTCGCCGTGCAGTGGCAGATCGCCTCGGACCCGCGCTTCCGCGACGTCGTACACGGTGGCGTCGAGCGGGCGACGCCCGAGCTCGGCCATTCGGTGCATGCCGAGGTGAGCGGGCTGGAGCCGGACCGCGAGTACTGGTACCGGTTCCGGGTCGGGCGGGAGATCAGCGACGTCGGGCGCACCCGCACCGCGCCGGCGGCGGGAGCGGCGCTGTCGTCGCTGACGTTCGCCTTCGCCAGCTGCCAGAACTATCCCGACGGCCACTTCACCGCGCTGCGGCACATGGCCGAGGAGGACCTGAACCTGGTGGTCCACCTCGGCGACTACATTTACGAAGGCAGCGCGCAAGGGAGGATCGGTCGCGGCCATCTGCCCGCCGTCGAGTGTTTCTCGCTGGAGGACTACCGCATCAGGTACGGGCAGTACAAGAGTGACCCAGACCTGCAGGCGTGCCATGCCGCCTTCCCGTGGGTAGTCGTTCTCGACGACCACGAGGTCGACAACAACTGGGCCAATGACATCGACGGGCACGATAACGGCGACGGCTTCCTCGACCGGCGCACGGCCGCATTCCAGGCGTACTACGAGAATCTCCCGCTGCGGCGGGCCTCGATGCCGTCCGGGCCGGACATGCAGCTCTACCGCCGGCTGACCTACGGCAGCCTGGCCCGGTTCAACGTCGTGGACACCCGCCAGTACCGGGACAACCAGGCGTGCGGTGACGGCCGGCAGATCGACTGCGACGACCGGCTGGACCCGGGGCGCACGATGCTCGGCGCGGAGCAGGAGAGCTGGCTGCTGGACGGGCTGGCGGAATCGCCTGCGACGTGGAACGTGATGGCGAACCAGATCTTCATGATGCAGGCCGACCATGAGGATGGCCCCGTGCAAGCGTTCGGCATGGACACCTGGGATGGTTACGCGGGGGCGCGGAGCCGGTTGCTCTCCGGGGTCCGCGAGCGTGACGTGCGGAATTTCGTCGTCGTCACCGGTGACGCTCACCGCAGTGTGGCTTCGGAGTTGAAGGCAGACTTCGACGACCCGGATTCGGCCACTGTCGGCACGGAGTTCCTGGGCACATCGCTGAGCTCGGGTGGCGACGGGCGAGACATGGACGACCTCGGCCACACCTGGCTGGCCGAGAATCCACACATGAAATTCCACAATGTCCAGCGCGGCTATGCGCGCTGCGAACTCACGCCCGGTGAGTGGCGCACTGACTACCGGGTCGTCGACCGTGTCACCGAACCCGGCGGGGCGGTCTCGACCCGCGCCAGCGTCTACGTCGAGGCCGGACGGCCGGGCATCCAGCAGGTCGAGGAGAACTAACGCGGCCCCGATCCAGCAGGTCGAGAAGAACTAACTGAGCCGGTACCGCGCGCGGCCGCGTGCGGTCATGGTTCTCCTACAGAGAAGCACCCGACCGGCTTTGCAATGCACACATATACGCAACGGAGGATGCTCTGTGCGGACATACGCACACCGCAGCAGGCGTTGCGTATATGTGTGCATTGCAAAGCCTGGTGCGGTGGATGCGGTTGCGGGGTGGGGGGCGCCCCGGACGCCGCCCCCCCCAAGGGCGTGTTGGGCCGCAGGAACTGCACCTGGCCCTGTTCGCTGATCTCGGCGTCGAGTGCCTTGTCGTCCAATTCCTCGGCCGTGGTGGCGTCCATGAAGACGCGGGCGCCCTCGGACTCGATCACCTGGTCCGCCGGCTGCTGTTCGCTGGTGAGCGACAGCGCGAACTTCCGTGTCTGGTCCTCGTCCACGGTCGACTCGATCCGGAGTGCGGCCTCCTCGGACAAGCCGGGCTGGTCGGTGAGGCTGCGGATGGCGGTGGCAGCCTGGTTGGTCAATGCCAGCATGGGTGCTCCTCGTGTCGGTTTCGCGTTCATTTCGGGCGATACAACCGCATCGAGGTATCGCCACCTCCTCCACGCTCCCCGCTGTCGCCCCTATCGTGCAAGGCGACTGGCCGATGGGCGGGCAATCGCGCTATCAGCCGACGTGGTCGCGTGCTACCGGTCCGTACCGCCGTGCGGTCACGGTAGGTCTCCGTCGCCCTCTACCCAGGTCTGCCCGAGCCATGTGGGTGTGGAGCGGCCCTTGCCGGCCGCGGCGACGATCTATGCTCGTGCCGTGCTGTTCGAGAAGCGGTTCTGGCCCGGTATCGCCGACGGCTCGATCACCGTCACCTTCCGTCGTTGGAAGAAACCGCAGGTGGTGGCCGGTCGGCCGTACCGGACGCCGGCCGGGATCGTCGATGTGGTGGCGGTCGACGTCGTCGATCCGGCGGATATCGACGACGACGACGCCCGGGCGGCGGGATACGCCGACGCGTCGACGCTCGTCACGGATCTGCGTGGCGACGCCTCTCGAGCGACTTACCGCATCGAGTTCCGCCGTTCCGAGGCGCCCGATCCGCGTGCCGAGCTGGCCGCCTCGGCCGAACTCGACGACGGTGCCCTCGCCGAGATCGACCGCCGGTTGGACCGACTCGACCGGGCATCCGGCGACGGCGCGTGGACCCGGGTGACGCTCGAGCTCATCGCCGCGCATCCGGCCCGTCGTGCCGGTGACCTCGCCGAGATGGTCGGCCGCGAGCGTGCCCCGTTCAAGCTCGACGTACGGAAACTGAAGAATCTCGGCCTCACCGAGAGTCTTCAGGTCGGGTACCGGCTCTCGCCCCGCGGCCGCGCCTACCTGGACCGTCGTCGCTGATCACATGCGCGTCAGCGCGGACGGTGGCCGGGGCGGAGCGAGCGGTCGCGGGCGCCCGGGGCCTCCACGAATCGAAAGACGACCGGACCAGGGTCTAGCTGATCGCGTGTCCGTGGTGTTAAGTTCTTGGAACTCTGCCCTCAACGGCGAGGGCAGAGCTTCTTAACAGCCGGTGTACGACCACATGGCCAGAGCGTCGCTCGTGGTGTGCGTCTGACTCGCACGTGTCACAGGCCGTGTTGTTGCGAGCCGGCGAGGCGTTTGCTCACTCGTGCTTCGGCAGCGGCCGAGAGCGGGTCCCGGTAGGCGGCGACGGCCTGACGAGCTTCCTCGGCGACAAGATCGGCGTTGATCTGGGCGCCGGCGTTGGCGCCGGCAGCGGCGGCGCCGCCGACTTGCGCCATAGGCTCGGTGACGTTGCCGGCCACCCATACGCCCGGTATGTCGGTACGTCCGGCGGCGTCGGCGGGAAGGTGCCGTCCGATCCCGGCCGGATGTTCCGCGGGGTGCAGCCCGAGTCCGTCCAGGAAACCGGCCCGCACCTCCATCCGCGACTGCACCGCCAGCACGTTGCGTGGGACGCGCCTGCCATCGGTGAGGCGCACGCCGACGATGCGGTCGTCGGCTACCTCCACGGCCGCGACCTCCCCGTGCACGAGGGCGACCCCGCGCGCGGCCAGCTGGTCGACGTCCTCCTCGCCCAGCGGCTCAGACGTGTGCGTGAAGACGGTGACGTCGTCGCTGAGCTGCCGGAACAGCAGAGCCTGGTGCACCGCCATCGGCCCGCTCGCCACGACGCCGATGGCCTGGTCGCGTACCTCCCAGCCGTGGCAATAGGGGCAGTGCACCACATCTCGGCCCCAGCGATCCCGCAGCCCGGGGATCTCCGGCAGCTCGTCCACCGCGCCGGCCGCCACGAGGAGCCGCCGTGCCTGCACCGTCCGTCCATCGGCCAGGACGATGCGGAACCCGGCGTCCTCGCCGGAGGCGGCGACCACCTCGCCGCGTACCACCTGGCCGCCGTAGAGACGCACCTCGGCGCGGCCTTGCTCCAGCAGCTCGGCTGGGGGCGTCCCGTCGCGGGCCATCAGCCCGTGTACCGCGGCCGCCGGGGCGTTGCGCGGGTGCCCGGCGTCGACCACCAGCACCGACCGTCGGGAGCGGGCCAGCATCAGGGCACCGTTCAGGCCGGCCGCGCCGCCGCCTATCACCACCACGTCATAGTTGTCTTTCAGTTCTTCGGTCACGATGACCACCTCCACGACCACCATCGCCGCAGCGGCGGCGCATTGGCAAACTTATTTGCCGTTATGGCAAACTCAGTGACATGGACGTTGACCTCGATCAGGCCTTGGGCGCGGTCGGCACACGGTTGCGCGCACTACGCCGGCAACGCGAGACCACGTTGGCCGATCTCTCCGCGGCGACCGGTATCTCGGTCAGCACCCTGTCGCGGCTGGAATCGGGTGCTCGCAAGCCCACCCTGGAGCTGCTGCTGCCGCTGGCCAAAGCTCACGGTGTCACTCTGGACGAACTCGTCGACGCTCCGCCCACCGGAGATCCGCGGGTTCACCTGCGCCCGGTCAGCCGGTACGGGATGACCATGCTGCCGCTGACCCGCCGCGCCGGTGGGATCCAGGCGTACAAGCTGGTCATACCGGGCAACGACCGGCCGAAGGAGCCGGATCCGCAGACGCACGAGGGCTACGAGTGGTTCTACGTGCTCAACGGCCGGCTGCGGGTGGTTCTCGCCGAACACGACGTGGTGCTGTCGCCCGGCGAGGCGGCCGAGTTCGACACCCGGGTGCCGCACTGGTTCAGCGCTGCCGGCGCCGAACCCGTCGAACTCCTCTGTCTCTTCGGGCAGCAGGGCGAACGGGCACACCTGCGGTTCCGCCCCAAACAGCGACGCTGACGGCGGAGGAGTCGGGCCGGCTGGTCGGGCCGGGTGGCCGGGCCGGCGTTGACCCGTGCCCGGCAGGACGCGGGCCGTGATCAGCCCGGCGGGTCAGCGGGGGCCGCGGCCGACTCCGCGGGGTCGGTGTCCAGGTCCGTGTGCAGGCGTACCTGTCGAAGCGTCGCCGAGCCGTCGCCGGTCAGGTCGAGCGTGCGATGGGCCGAATCGGCCGCCCATCCGGCCGGCTCCAGGAATCCGCGGAGCTGATCGTCGCCGACCACCAGCCAGATGCGAGCCCGGGTGAACCCATCGGCGCGCAGCGTGTCCGCGACCGCTGCGAGCAGGCGGGAACCGTGGCCGTGCCCGTGCGCGTCGGGGTCGACGTGGAAGGCGGCCACCTCGCCGTCATACGGTCCGGCATCCGGGTCGCCGGATGGTGCGGTGGCGGCGAAACCGACCACGTTGCCGTGGTCGAGCGCCACCAGGACCCGGTGCTGAGCCGACGGCGGGCGGACGACGGCCTGCCGCCACGCGTCGGCGAACGTCATCGCGTCGATCTGGTTGAGCAGCGCCTGGGGGAGGAGCTCGTGATACGAGCGCATCCACGCGCGCGCTTGCACCTGGCCTATCGCTTCGGCGTCGGCCGCCCAGGCGGTTCGGACGCTCTTATCGGCGACGGGTTGCTCGACCACACCTCCACCCTACGGAGTGCGCGGCCGCCGCCGGTCGGCAGGGCGGGCGCGGATGCCGAGCCGGAGGGTGCAGCACTGCCACGCGGGGCGTGTGCGCGGTCAGTGTGTTCCCTTGCAGCGCGCACCATGCACGTGAGGTGACGCTGACGCTGCGTGCCGTGCAGGTGCGCGCTGCAAAGGAAGTCGAGGGCCGGGCAAGGTCAGGCCGCTCCCCGATGGTGGTACGGGCAGCCGCCGGCGCCGGGATCGTCGGCGGTGCGGTGGGCGGGTCCGTCGTCGCCCCAGTCGGTCGACGGTGGTTCCCACTGCACCGACGGCAGGAACCCGGGCAGGTGGACCGACTCGTCGTAATACTGGTGGTAGACCGGCAGCGATGCGCCCGACATCGGCGGCACCACCCAGGACCACTCGGCGGTGGGGGTGCGGCCGGCCTTGTGCTCCTTGGCGACGAACGCCATGAACCGCTCGGACTCCGCGTGATGATCGGCGATCTTCACCCCGGCCCGATCGAACGACCACAACACGGCGCGGTTGATCTCCACCAGCACGCGGTCTTTCCAGAGCGACCGCTCGTCGTCCGTGTTCAGCCCGAGCTGCCGGCCCACCCGGACCAGCATGTCGTACCGGTCGGCGTCCACGAGGTTGCGCGAGCCGATCTCCGTTCCCATGTACCAGCCGTTGAAAGGCGCGGTCGGGTACGTCAGACCGCCGATCCGCAGCGGCATCGAGGAGATCGCCGGCACCGCGTGCCACCGCAGGCCGAGGTCGGCGAACCACGGCAGCTCGGGGTGGCTGAGCTCCACCTCGAGCACGGCATCCTCGGGGATGTCGAAGATCGCGGTCCCGTCCGACGCGGTGTCGATCACCAGTGGGAGCACGTCGAATGCGGAGCCCTTGCCGGACCAGCCCAGACTCTGCACCCACCGGGTGAACGCCTCGAACCGGGGATCACCCACCGTGGCTCCGTCCTGGCGCCGTCCCGCGTACCGCACGAGCTGCTCGTTGCGGATGCGAGGTGCCGGTCGGCCCGGCTCGTCGGCGGCGAAGATGGTGATGACGGGCCGGATCTTGCCGCCGTTGGTGGCGAGCTTGAGATGCTCCACGCATTCGTGCGCGATGGAGTCCGCACGGCGCACGTGCCGGCGATCGCGGATCACCAGGCTGCGCCAGTACAGCCGGCCGATACAACGATTGGCGTTGCGCCAGGCGACGCGCGCGCCGAACTCCAGTTCGGCCGTCGTGTGAGTGAACACGCCGCGTTCGGAGAACTCGCGTGCAGCGGCGGCGTGCCGGACTTTCGGGTCCGGAGCGGACGGGTCTTCGGTGGCCCGCTGGCGGAAGAATCGGTCGGCCTCGTCCAGATCGACGTCCAGCCGCGGTGGTGTGGGAAGGCCACGTTGCCTGCCGTCGATGGTCATGGGCTCCTCCTTCGCAGTGCGTACACCGAGAAGGTCGAGCCCATGTCATCCCCCGGAGTGGCTCTCCCTCCGCCCAAGATCACTATGCCACGGAACGTGGTGAAGCGTCATGGGTTGTCCCATCGGCTAAACGGACGAGTTATCTGGGCGAACGGCTGATACATCTGTGGTATCGCGTCGTGTGCCGGTCGGTTGTGGCCGACTGGATCGTTGCGGAGCGTGAGATCGTCGACGGTCGTTCCGCCCGTTGCGCTCGCCTGGGTGTCCTCCCACCCATCGAGCTCGCCCGGGTGGTTCGGGTCGCCCCGCTCGTCGAGTGTGCCCGGGTGGTTCCCCGCCCAACGAGCGCGCCGGGTGGTCGTCCTGCCGGTCGGTCGTCCCGTCCGGGATGATTCGGCGTCCGGAGACGGTCGCTGACCTCTACGAGTTTTGACCGATTTGATCTTTTTGCGAGAATCTGTGATCGCCCGGTCCGGCCGCGAGCGGACGATAGGGTCGGTGCGGAGTACAGGGGGAGACAGGGATGGTTGTGGCAGGGCAGGGCGCTCACGTGCACGTGCCGTTCGTGCGTCAGCAGCGTCGGCACGTGTTCTGGCCGATTCTCGGTGCCGTGGTCGCGTCGGGATGCGTCGTCGGCGTCGTCGGGATGGCCGTATCGGAGATCTCGGGCGGCACCATGGTGGGCGCGACCATGCTCGCCCTGCTCCCCGTCATGCTTCTGGTCAGCACTTTCCTCTGGCTGGACCGTTGGGAACCCGAGCCGGGCTGGAACCTGCTGTTCGCGTTCCTCTGGGGCGCCGGGGTGGCGACGCTCGGCGCCATCCTGATCAACTCGGCCGTGGGCGTCACCTATGGTCCGATGGCTTCAGCCGTGGTCTCCGCGCCGCTGGTCGAGGAGGCACTGAAAGGCAGCTTCCTGGTCGGCATGCTGTGGTGGAACCGCCAGCAGCTCGACGGTGTGGTGGACGGCGTCGTGTACGCGGGCATGATCGCGGCCGGGTTCGCCTACGTGGAGAACATCTTCTACCTGGGCCGCGCTTTCGAGATCGACCCATCGGAGGGGTGGTTCACCTTCATCCTGCGGGGAGTGGTCTCGCCGTTCGCGCATCCACTGTTCACGGTCTTCACCGGCCTTGCCGTCGGTATCGCGGCGCACCGGCGCGACGCGCTGAGCAGGCTGATCGTGCCGCTGCTCGGTTACGCACTCGCGGTGGCACTGCATGCGCTGTGGAACGGCGCCGCCGTCTGGGACGACGGTGAGGCGTTCTTCTCCATCTACGCCCTGGTGATGGTGCCGCTCTTTCTCGGCATGATCGTGCTGGCGGCGTGGCAGCGTCGTCGCGAGCGGCGGATCGTGCAGGACTACCTCCCCCGGTTCGCCGCGGCCGGCTGGATCGGGTGGAACGAGGTGCCGTGGCTGGCGAGCATGAGCGGCCGGTTCCGCTGGCGCCGGTCGGTGCAGGCACGCGCAGGGTCCCGGGCCGCGCGGGCCGTGCGGGAGTACCAGACGGTGGTCACCGAGCTCGCGTTCCTGTCCGACCGCATCTCGCGGGGCATGGTCGGCCACCACGCCCCGCAGTGGTACGCGCAGGTCATGCACGAGCTGGCGGTCGCGCGCGCCGAGGCGTTCGGGGCGCCGGGCGTCGTCGTTCCCGCCGCGCCCCGGCGGACCACGCTCCGCGGTGCGCATCCCGGGCCGCCGTCGCGCTAGGCGACGACGTCAGCCGGCGGCGGACGACGCGCGGGTGTAGGTGACCCAGTCGAACCCGTCGCGGTGTTCGCGGGCGATCTCGCGCCAGGCGGACCAGTCGATCTCGGGAAAGTACGTGTCGCCTTCCGGCGAAGCGTCCACTTCGGTGAGTTCGAGCCGGTCGGCCTCGTCGATGGTCTGCGCGTAGATCTCCGCGCCGCCGAGGATGAACACCTCGTCGTCGATGGAGGCCGCGAGCTTCAGTGCGTTGGCGACCGACGTGGCGACGTGCACCTCGGTGGGCGGCTCGTCCTTGCTGGAGCGTGCGTCGTCGTTGGGACGCGCGTCGTCGTTGGAACGCGCGTCGCCGCTGGAACGTGCGTCGCCGCTGGAACGTGCGTCGGCCGGCGCAGTGGGCGTCCAATCCGGCCGGCGGGTGACGACGACGGTGGTGCGGCCGGGGAGCGGGCGGCCGATCGACTCGAAGGTCTTGCGCCCCATGATCAAGACGTGTCCGGTCGTCATCGCCTTGAGCCGGGGGAGGTCGCCCGCCAGCCGCCAGGGGAGGCCGCCGTCGACCCCGATCACGCCGTTGCCTCCGATCGCCGCGACCACCGTGATAGCCATACGTCTCCCGCTCCCCGCCCCTAAATGATCATGTGAAGTAGGTTTTCTCGTGCCGTAACAGGTCTGCAGACATGGTAATGCTGGAGAGAACCCACTTCACATGATCATTTAGGGGCGCGCC
Source organism: Phytoactinopolyspora halotolerans (assembly GCF_010550675.1). Taxonomy (GTDB): domain Bacteria; phylum Actinomycetota; class Actinomycetes; order Jiangellales; family Jiangellaceae; genus Phytoactinopolyspora; species Phytoactinopolyspora halotolerans. The sequence continues at coordinate 269,981 of NZ_JAAGOA010000004.1, forward strand.
GTGGGGCGTCAGATGGCGACGGGGGCCTTGATGGCGGGGTGGGGGTCGTAGTCGAGCAGTTCGACGTCGTCGTAGGTGAAGTCGTCGATCGACCGACGCGCCGGGTTGAGCTGTAACGTGGGCAGCGCCCGAGGCTCGCGCGCCAGTTGCGTTCGCGCCTGCTCGACGTGGTTGGAGTAGATGTGCGCATCGCCCAGGGTGTGCACGAAATCGCCGACGCCGAGGTCGCACACCTGCGCCACCATGTGCGTCAGCAGGGCGTACGAAGCGATGTTGAACGGCACACCGAGAAAGATGTCGGCCGAGCGCTGGTAGAGCTGACAGGAGAGCCGCCCGTCGGCGACGTAGAACTGGAACAGCGTGTGACATGGCGGCAGCGCCATCTCATCGATGTCCGCGGCGTTCCACGCGCTCACGATGTGCCGGCGCGAGTCGGGGTTGGCTCGGATGGACTCGATGACCTGCGCGATCTGGTCGACGTGTCGCCCGTCCGGCGTCGGCCACGATCGCCACTGGTAGCCGTAGATCGGCCCGAGCTCTCCGTCGGCACCGGCCCACTCGTCCCAGATGGTCACCCCGCGCTCCTGCAGCCAGCGAGCGTTGGTGGAACCCTGCAGGAACCAGAGCAGCTCCAGCACCACCGACTTCATGTGCACCCTCTTGGTGGTCAGGGCGGGGAAGCCGGCACCGAGGTCGAAGCGCATCTGGTAGCCGAACACGCTGCGCGTGCCGGTGCCCGTGCGGTCCGATTTCGGCGTGCCATGGTCGAGGACATGACTGAGGAGATCGAGGTACTGCCGCACGTCTGGCAATCTAGCACCGCGGCCGCCGCCACGGCCTGCGGGCGCGCGCGTGAGCACGCGGGATGTCGATCGCGCCGGGCAACGGGGTAACCTTCGGTGCATGGCCGACGAGCTCTTCACCCTTGCTGCGGCGACGACTGGGACCCCGGCGTCGGCGCCGTTCGGTCGCGTGCTGACCGCGATGGTCACCCCCCTGAAGGACGACGGCGGGCTCGACCTCGACGGAACCGCGGCCCTGGCGGAGCACTTGATTGAGAACGGATGCGACGGGCTGGTGGTCAGCGGTACCACCGGCGAGAGCCCGACCACCACCGACACCGAGAAGGAAGCGATCCTGCGCACGGTGCTGGACGTGGCCAAGGGTCGCGCCAAGGTCGTGGCCGGGGTCGGTACCTACGACACGCACCACTCGATCGACCTGGCCCGAGCCGCGGAGAAGACCGGAGCGCACGGGCTGCTCGTCGTCACCCCGTACTACAACAAGCCTCCCCAGGAGGGGTTGCGGCGGCACTTCACCGCCGTCGCGGACGCCACGGATCTGCCGGTGATGCTGTATGACATCCCGGGCCGGTCCGGCGTGGCCATCGCCACCGATACGCTGCTCAAGCTCGCCGAGCACGAGCGGATCGTCGCGGTGAAGGACGCCAAGGGCGATCTGTTCGCCTCGTCCGAGGTGATGGCCCGTACCAACCTCGCTTACTACAGTGGCGAGGACGCATTGAATCTCGCGCTGTTGACGCACGGGGCGGTAGGCGTCGTGAGTGTCGTGGGACACGTCGCCGCCCGGCAGTACTCCCAGATGACCCGAGCCGTCGACTCGGGTGATCTGGCTCGGGCGCTGCGCCTGCACCGCCAGCTCATTCCGGCCGTGCGCGCGATCATGACCCGAACGCAAGGAGCGATTATGGCCAAAGCGGCCGCACAGACCTTAGGAATCATCTCGAGCCGGCAGATGCGCTCACCCCTGATCCCCGCCACCGACGAGCAGGTCGCCGAGCTGCGTGACGACCTCTCCCAGGCGGGGGTGCTGTGAGTCACCCGCACCCCGAACTACCGGAACCACCACCACTCGCCCCGGACGCGCTCCGCGTCGTCCCGCTCGGAGGCCTCGGCGAGGTCGGACGCAACATGATGGTCTTCGAGCATTCCGGGCGGTTGCTCATCGTCGACTGCGGAGTGCTCTTTCCGGAGGATCATCAGCCCGGCGTCGACCTCATTCTGCCGGACTTCGACTACATCCGGGACCGGCTCGACGACGTCGAGGCGGTGCTGCTGACGCACGGCCACGAAGACCACATCGGTGCGGTGCCGTTCCTGCTTCGCGAGAAACCGGACATTCCGATCGTCGGTTCCCGGTTGACGCTTGCCCTGGTGGAGGCGAAGCTCAAGGAACACCGCATCGACCCGTACCAGCTGGAGGTGCGCGAGGGACAGACCGAGCAATTCGGCCCGTTCGACGTCGAGTTCCTCGCGGTCAACCACTCCATCCCGGACGGGCTCGCGATGGCCATCCGGACCACGGCCGGGGTCGTCCTGCACACCGGCGACTTCAAGATGGACCAGCTGCCGCTCGACGGGCGGCTGACCGACCTGAACGGGTTCGCCCGGCTGGGCGACGCCGGCGTCGACCTGTTCATGGTGGACTCGACCAACGCCGAGGTGCCCGGGTTCACACCGCACGAGCGGGATATCGCCGCCGTGCTGGATCGCACGTTCGCGGCAGCCCCGGGCCGGATCATTGTGGCCTCGTTCGCCAGCCACGTCCATCGCGTCCAACAGGTGCTTGACGTCGCGGTTGCGCACCGGCGCAAGGTCGCGTTCGTCGGCCGCTCCATGGTGCGGAACATGGGCATCGCGCGCGAGCTCGGCTACCTTTCGGTGCCGGAGAAGACGCTCGTCGACCTGAAGAGCATCGACAACATCCCGCCGAGCGAGCTGGTGCTGATGTCGACCGGGTCGCAGGGTGAGCCGATGGCGGCGCTGTCGCGCATCGCCAACCGAGACCACCCGGCCATCCAGGTCGAGGAGGGCGACGTCGTGATCCTCGCGTCGTCGCTGATCCCCGGGAACGAGAACGCCGTGTCGCGGGTGATCAACGGGCTGACCCGGGCCGGGGCGACCGTTGTGCACAAGGGCAATGCCGACGTGCACACGTCGGGCCACGCGTCGGCCGGCGAGCTGCTCTACGCCTACAACATCGTCAAACCGCGGAACGTGCTGCCGATTCACGGTGAGGCCCGGCACTTGAAGGCGAATGCGGAGGTCGCGGTCGCCTCCGGCGTGCGACGGGAACGGGTGGCGCTGGCCGAGGACGGCGTTGTGGTGGACATGATCGACGGGGTTGCGCGCATTGTGGGTGCGGTGCCGTGCGGCTATGTCTACGTCGACGGGTCGAACGTCGGCGGCGTCGCGGAGGCCTCCCTGAAGGACCGGCGCATCCTGGGCGAGGAGGGATTCATCTCCGTCGTCGTCGTGGTGGACTCGGTGACCGGCAAGGTGACCGGCGGACCGGAGATCCACGCCCGCGGCTTCGCCGAGGAGGACAGCGTCTTCGACGACATCCGGCCGGAGCTGATCAAGGCGGTCGAGCAGGCGGCCGAGAGCGGCAATGCGGACACGTACCAGCTGCAGCAGACGGTGCGCCGCACCATCGGCCGATGGGTCGGTGGCCGGCTGCGTCGTCGCCCCATGATCATCCCGGTCGTCGTCGAATCTTGATCCCCGTGATCGTCAACGGTCAGACCGGTGATCATCGGTCTAACCGTTGATGATGATGCGTCCGGGACGGGTCGAGGAAGTCGGCGAGCAGGCGGGTGACTTCGGCGGGGCGTTCCAGTGGTGGCAGGTGGCCGGTATCGGGCAGGTCGATGCGCTCGGCGCCGGGGATGCCGGCCACGTACAGATGGGCGACTTGCTGAATGTAGGGCACGTCGGCCAGGCCGTTGACGACGAGCGTGGGCGTGGTGATCTCCGCCAGCCTGCCTTTCGCCGGCGGTTCGGTCATGCGCACCTTCGCCGGGCCGCCGGACGTCCATTGCCGCCGGAACAGCGCCCGGCACATCTGCATCGACTGTTCCCACACCCGTGGTTCGAGATCGGATGGCATACGGTCCGGACCGACTACCATGTAACGGATCTGCGCCTCGGCCATCACCTCGAGGTCGTCCGGGTCGACGTGCGTCGCGGTACCGGCCTGGTAGCTCTGTGACCGGTCGGCCGGGATCGCCGCGCGGACGCGCTCGCGTATTGGGGCGCCCATCTCCGGCGGCCAGGTGTGCCCCGACATGCCCGGGCAGATCAACGCCAGCGACGTCACCCGGTCCGGCGCGGTCAGCGCGGCGTCGACCGCGTACGCGCCGCCGTACGAGCTGCCGACCAGCGTGGCGCGGTCGATGTCGAGCGTGTCCATCAATGCCAGCAGGTCCTCGTGGTGCGCGACCTCGGCCGTGGCGTCGCTGGATTCGCCGTATCCGCGCCAGTCGTACCGGACCACGCGAAACCGGGTCGACAGGGCCGCGAACTGGTGCTCCCACATCCGACGATCGGCAAGTCCGGCATGGATCAGTACGACGGGCGGACCGACACCGGCCACGTCATAGGCCAGGTCGACCGCCCGGTTAGCGGCTGGATCGCGGGTACGTGCCATGACCGGAACCGTAGGTGAGCGCGTGCCCAGGCACAACGCAGGACCACGCGTGTTCGCCGTCCGCGTAGCGGTGGGAGCCACCGTGATCGGCGGTGATCAACGGCCTGGAGGGCCGGGCGGAGAGCGTCGATTCGGTACCAATGTGACTCGCCCGTGGCGTGTGTGACTGACGAGACGAGAGTGTCGGATGTAACCTGATCTCTATGGCGACCCGTACGATGACTGCATCCGCTGCCACCACGCGGTCGCGTAGTACGTCGGGTGCCCCACGAAAGCGCCCGTCGTCGCGCGGCGGCTCGACGCAGCGCACCCCGAGCCGGCGTCCTTCGGGGCGGCCGCCGGCACGGCCTGGTGCCGGTCTGCGCCTGTTCCGAGCCATCGGTCGCGGTATCCGCGCGTTGTGGATGGGTATCGCACACCTCATCGGCGGTATCGCGCGCCGGCTGGGTGGAGCCGCCCGCGACCTCCCGCAGGAGCACCGGCGGGACGGGGCCGGCCTCGCTCTGATCGGGGTGGCCGTCGTGGTGGCCGCGGTGACGTGGTGGTCGGTCTCCGGTGCTGTTCCGGAGTTCATCTACAGCGTGGTCGCCGGCGCGGTCGGCACCGGAGCGTACGCGGTGCCCATCGTCGCGGTGATGGGGGCGCTGCAACTGATGCGTCGTCCGGGCGAGAAGGGCCCGGTCGGCCGGCAGGTGTTCGGCTGGACCAGCCTGACGTTAGGGGCGCTGGGGCTGGCGCATATCGCCGGGGGAATGCCGAGGCCTGCCGACGGGGCGGATGCGCTGCAGCGTTCGGGCGGTGCACTCGGGTACATCGCGTCGACGGTGCTGGCTGACCTGCTGACCGTCTGGATCGCAGTGCCGCTGCTGATCCTGCTGACGTTGTTCGGCGTGCTCGTGGTCACCGGCGTTCCGTTGTACGAGGTGCCGGGTTACGCCGCCGACATCTGGGACCGGGTCGCCGTCGTGCTCGGGTTCCGGCGTCCCGACGATGACGAAGGCGAGCGTCCGGTCAGCCCGCGCCGACGTAAGCAGTCCGGCCTGCCGCGGACCGACGACGAGCCATATGACTCGCCGGTCCTGAAGGAGAAGCCGAAGAAGGCATCGAAGAAGAAGACCGACGACGAGGACACCACCGAGGCGCACGACGCGGCGGGCAGCGTTGCACGTGCGGCCTCCAAGGCCGTCGTGGCGACGCCGACCGAGCCTGCCGAGGAGGTCATCGAAGATCCGCCGCCGCACTCGCCGGTGCCGCAGCGGGTCGAGCAGCTGGCGCTATCCGGCGACATCACCTATTCGCTGCCGGCCAGCGACCTGCTCCGCCAGGGGAGTCCACACAAGGCGCGTTCGGCGGCGTCGGACAGTGTGGTCGAGGCGCTGCAAGGGGTGTTCGAGCAGTTCAACATCGACGCCGAGGTGACCGGCTACTCGCGCGGCCCGACGGTGACACGGTACGAGGTTGAGCTCGGCTCGGCGGTCAAGGTGGAGAAGGTCACCGCGCTGAGCAAGAACATCTCGTATGCGGTCGCCAGTGCCGAGGTCCGGATCCTGTCGCCGATTCCGGGGAAGTCGGCCATCGGCATCGAGATCCCGAACTCGGACAAGGAGATCGTCAGCCTCGGGGATGTGCTGCGCTCGCCGGTTGCGCGCAAGGATCACCACCCGATGGTGGCCGGGCTCGGCAAGGACGTCGAGGGTGGCTTCGTCGTCGCGAACCTGGCGAAGATGCCACACCTGCTGGTGGCCGGCGCCACCGGTTCCGGTAAGTCCAGCTTCATCAACTCGATGATCACTTCGGTGCTCATGCGGGCGACGCCGGACGAGGTGCGGCTGATCATGGTCGACCCGAAGCGGGTGGAACTGTCCGCGTACGAGGGTGTGCCGCACTTGATCACGCCCATCATCACCAACCCGAAGAAGGCCGCCGAGGCGCTGCAATGGGTCGTGCGTGAGATGGACATGCGCTATGACGACCTCGCCCAATTCGGCTTCCGGCACGTCGACGACTTCAACAAGGCGGTGCGCGCCGGCAAGATCAAGGCACCGGAGGGCAGCGAGCGGGTGCTTTCGCCGTACCCGTACCTGCTGGTGATCGTCGACGAGCTGGCCGACCTGATGATGGTCGCGCCGCGCGACGTCGAAGACTCCGTCGTGCGGATCACCCAGCTGGCACGTGCGGCCGGGATCCACCTGGTGCTCGCCACCCAGCGGCCGTCGGTGGATGTCGTGACCGGTCTGATCAAGGCTAACGTTCCGTCCCGGCTGGCGTTCGCCACGTCGTCGCTGGCCGACTCGCGGGTCATCCTGGATCAGCCGGGCGCGGAGAAGCTGGTCGGGCAGGGCGACGGACTGTTCCTGCCGATGGGCGCGAGCAAGACGATGCGCGTGCAGGGCGCGTGGGTGACCGAGAGCGAGATCGCGGCGGTCGTCCAGCACTGCAAGGAGCAGCTGGAGCCGACCTACCGAGAGGACGTCACCGCACCCGCGTCGGCCAAGCGCGAGATCGACGAGGACATCGGCGACGACCTCGACCTGCTGTGCCAGGCCATCGAACTGGTGGTCAACACGCAGTTCGGTTCGACGTCGATGCTGCAGCGGAAGCTCCGCGTGGGCTTCGCCAAGGCCGGGCGGCTGATGGACCTGATGGAGAGCCGCGGCATCGTCGGGCCCTCCGAGGGCTCCAAGGCGCGCGACGTGCTGATCAAGCCCGACGATCTCGCCGAGACCTTGGCCTCGATCCGCGGCGACTAGTTAGCGCAGGTGGGCCGATCTCCGTCGTGAGCGGGTGCACCCGCGTTCCGAAGGCGACCGGTGTCCTTTTCAGCTCCCAGCCGACGGTGCACGATAGTGAACGTGCACCGGAAGACCGCGATCCAATGGCTGCGTACCGTCGCCGAACAATGCCCCCGTGCGAACGCGTTGTCGGATGAGCAGCCGCTGTTGCTCGCCGCCTACGCGTTCGGCGACGTCCTGGAACCTGCGGCGACCGATTTCGACGTCGTCGAGGTCGCCTTCGTCCTCGACCTGCCCGCCGAGTCCCTGCCGTGGAATGTGCGGCCGCCTCGGGAGACAGGTTGGCTCAACCATGTGTTCCGGCTGGATCGTGTTCCGGTCGGGTGGTGCCTGCGGCCCGCGGAGTGGCCGGTGTGGAACCACCGCATTCGACGGCCGCTGCGCATCTGGTCGGTTGACGGCACGGACGCCAAGGCGTTGGACGCTCTGGCGCGGGGAGGCGCCGAAGCGCACCGTCTTCCCGAGCCGTCCGATGGGGAAGCCTCGGCACAGCTCGAGGTCGAGATCGCTTGTGGCGAAGCTCACCTTCGTCGTGTGAAGGATTCCTACTGGGAGCGCGGCTGGCGATCCGAGCATAGAGGAAGCGGCTACTACCCGGAGCATCACCTGTGGGACGCCGTCGCCGGTTATGTCGAACTCCTCGACGAAAAGCGCCGACGTGAGGGCGCATCCGCCGCTTCATGAGTAGGTAGCCCCCGTCGTCGCGTACGTGGCCGTGAGGTGCGCCGGCGCGCATACGTGGCGGCGTCGCTTACGAGGCCTCGCATGCGGGGCGGCGTCGAGGGTAGCGGCGCGTCGTGAGGCGCGTCGCCGGCGAGTTGATCATGGTGCGCTGAATGATCGCTGGAATGCGATTTCCTAGCTGATTCGACGTGTAGTCAGCGCACCATGCGTGAGCACCCGGCGCACCATGCCGGGGATGTAAGGCGACACGGGACACGGCCGTGGTCACTCGCAGGTGGTGATGGCTCTCGCGTCGCCGCCCCTCGGTGACCATCGCGCAGGCCCGCCGAATTCGCCCACGGCCGATGCTGTGGAAAACATGTGGATGGCCTGTGGATAGCGAGTCGACGAAAGAGGGATCTTGGCGCATGATCGTCGACTGTGATCGGTGTTGAAGGCGTCCACAAGGTCGCGGATCTACTCCGCGGCGGCATGACACGGTCCGCGATCGCGCATGCGCTCCGCACCGGCCGCCTGGTACGGGTGCGTCGCGGGGTCTATTGCGAAAGCGCCGTGTGGGATCGAAGCGCGAGTTCACCGGTCCGCCGGCACGCCATCGAGATCCACGCTGCGCTGCTGGCCATGGGCAAGCGCGGATGGGCGAGCGGCTACTCGGCCGCGTTGCTCCTGAGATTGCCGACACCGAAGGGAGAACCGTCCGACGTCGAGCTCTCGTTTCCCAGACGTACGCAGAGCCGTCGGTCCTATCCCGGGCTGCGTGTCCGGGCGGCGACCGTGGTGGAAGGCGACGTCGTGGCGATCGACGGCGTGCCGGTGACGTCTCCGACGAGGACCGCACTCGATCTTGGCCGTAACCGGGGTTTCGCCGCCGGCTTGATCGTGGCCGACGCGGCACTGCGGCGTGAACTCACCACATCACGTCAGCTCGAAGAAGCGGCGCGGCGGATGAGCGGGTGGCGGGGCGGGTCGAACGTGCGTCTGGTTGCGGAGCACGCGTCGGGCATGCGTGAGTCTCCTGGTGAATCGCTGTCTTTCGCCGCTTTCGTCGACGCCGGGATCCCGTTGCCGGAGTGCAATGTGTGGGTCGTCGATGAAGGGCCATCCGGCATCCGCTCGGATTTTCTCTGGCGCGCACATCGGCTCGTGGGCGAGGTCGACGGGTACGTCAAGTACCGTGATCCGCTCTGGAGCCCGAGAGATCATGTGCTCGTCAACGAGAAGAAGCGCCAATTGCGCATTGAGGAAGCCGGCCTCGTCGTCGTGCGTTGGACTCCGACCGAGATTATGCACCAGCCGGAGGTGGTGCTCGAGCGGATCGTCCGACAGTCGCACGTCGCCGCGAGCATGTACGGCGTGCCGCCATTGTCGTGGGGCTAGCGGGCGCTGTCGGCGTGCTGCGTCGCAGTCGTAGCACGAGCATCCTGTGTCGAAGGGACGGCCCGCCGCTGCCTCGCTCTCTGTATCGCCCGGTTTGGGGCGTGCGGCTGCGAGCGTTTCGTCCGTGCCGATGCGTACATATGGCGTGGACGTGCGCATGCTGGCGCCGTGTGCGGCGATGGGGCGTGGAGATGAGCGGGCATGGTGCGGCGATTGCACATGCATGGTGCGCTGGGTACACGCGAGAACGGCGAGGAATGCGCTTGCTGGCGATCACTCAACGCACCATGCGCGGGTCGGCAGCGGTACGAATCGGGCGACGACGTACGCGATGCGCGCTCACGTGGGAGCGTGCGCCCTTGAGAGAGAAGGGCGAGTACCGTCAAGAGAGCAGCTGAGCGGCGATGATGACGTTGCCGTACAGGTCGCGGAAGTGCAGCGAGCGGCTGTGCGCGTCTTCCTGATCGGCCCAGATCTCCACGTCGTGGGTCATCAGGGTACTGCGCACCGTGTCGAGGTCGTCCGTGTAGAGCACGAGCAGGGGTTGGTCACCGCTCTGCTGACCGATGCGGGCGTCGTCGTGCTCGGGCATCAGCCACAGGCCGACACCGTCCTGGCCGGGCACACCGATGTGCAGGTAGCGATATCCGCCGATGGTCTGGTCGTGAAGAACCGTGAGCCCCAGCACGTCGCGGTAAAAGGCGAGTGCCTCCTCTTGATCCTTGACGAGCACCACCACACGGCCGATTCCGCTGAACACCGAGCACCTCGCTGAGTCATTGAGTCGGATGCCGCAGCGCGACGCACGGCCGCGCTACGAAGGATCTGATCTACCGTACGTAACCGTATCCGCCGGGACCGACAGGGACCGTGGGTCCGCGCTGCGTGCGGCCGCCGCGGACGCTGATGGCTGCAGTGCTGTCGAGAGTTGTATCCGCGGTGCGGGCGTGCAGCCGTGGCTTCCGTAGCCTGGGGTCGTGCGATTCGAGGTGCTAGGTCCGCTGGCGGTGTGGACCGACGCGGGCGAGCGGGTGACGGTTCCCGGGCGCAAGGTACGGGCGCTCTTGGCCGATCTGCTGGTCCACGAAGGACGAGCGGTGTCGGTCGATCGCTTGGTGGAGGATCTGTGGGGCGACGCCGCGCCCGCTGATCCCTCGGCCGCGTTACACGTGCGGGTGTCGCAACTGCGCCGGGCCCTGGCCAACGCTGAGCCGGGCGGCCGGGAACTGGTGGCGTCCCGACCTCCCGGATACGCGCTTCACGCCGGACAGGATGCCCTCGACGTGGCACGGTTCGGAGCCCTGATCAGCCAGGCGCAGACCGCCGACGGTCCGCGGGCGCGGGCAGGGTTCTTGAGCGAGGCGCTGGGCCTCTGGCGCGGGTCGGCGTTGGCCGATTTCGCCGACGACGAGTTCGCGCGCGCCGCCGTGGCCAGATGGGAAGAACAGCGGCTGGCGGCCATCGAGGCGTACGCCGAGGCCCGCCTGGAGCTGGGCGAGCACCGGGAACTGGTCGGTGAGCTGAGCGTACAGGTGAGCGCGCATCCGTATCGGGAGCGGCTGCGCGCGGCTCACATGCGCGCCCTGCACCGCGCGGGACGGACGACTGAGGCGCTGGACAGCTTCCAGGAGCTGCGGCACCGGCTGGCCGAGGAACTCGGCCTCGACCCGGGTGCCGAGCTGGACGCGCTGCACCAGGCGATCTTGTCCGGTGACCCGTCCGAGGACGCCCCGGCGCCGGCGCCGCGGCCGGTCAGACCCGCCACCAACCTGCCCGCCCCGATGACCGAGCTGGTCGGCCGGGAACATGCCGTCCAACGGGTTCGCGAGTCGCTGTCCGCCAGCAGGCTGGTCACGGTGACCGGCCCCGGCGGCGTCGGCAAGACGAGCGTGGTGCTCGCGGTGGCGCGGAGCCTCGTCGAGGCCTATCCGGACGGCGTCCGGTTGGTTGACTTGACCACGTGGGACGGCACCGGTGATGCGGCCGAGCCGGTCCTCGCCGTGTTGGCCGTACCGGACGCTCCGGGCGGTACGCAGTCGGCGCGGGACCGGCTGGTGGACACGCTGCACGAACGGCACATGCTGCTGGTGCTGGACAACTGCGAACACGTCCTCGGCCCCGTGGCAGAGCTGGTCGGATCCCTGCTGCCGACCGCGCCCGGCATTCGGGTGCTGGCCACCAGCCGGGAACCGCTGCGCCTGCGCGGCGAGGTGCGTTGGGAACTTCCGCCGCTGGACATTCCGGCGACCGACGACGCGGGCCGGCTGGCGCAGTCTCCCGCCGTCCGGCTCTTCCTGGAGCGTGCCGGACTGCCGCAGGACCCAGAACCAGCGACGGCCGCCGGCGCGGCGGAAGTGTGTCGCCGGCTGGACGGCATCCCGCTGGCGCTGGAACTGGCCGCGGCCCGGGTACCCGCTCTCGGGGTCACCGAACTGGCCGCCAGGCTCAACGTGCCGCAGGATCGATTCGGACTGCTGGGTTCCGGCCCGCGTGATGCTCCCGCGCGGCAACGCACCCTGGCTGCGGTGATCGACTGGAGCTGGCAGCTGCTGACCGAGCCCGAGCGCAGACTGCTGCGTCGCCTGGCGGTGCACTCCGGCGGATGCACTCTGGCAGCGGCGGAGGAGGTATGCGCGGATGACCCGACTGCCGGGGTCGGGGACGCAGCCTCGGGCGTCGGGGTCGGGGACGCAGCCTCGGGCGCCGGGGTCGGGGCCGGGGCCGGGGTCGCAGCGTCGGGCGATAGGACTGGCGACGCGGCGACGCGCGAGGAGATCCGTCCACGCGACGTACTCGACGTATTGGCCGGGCTTGTGGACCGTTCGCTCGTCGCGCGCGGCGAGGGACCGAGGTTCCGGTTGCTGGAGTCGGTCGCGGCGTTCTGCCTGGATCAGCTGCGCGAAGCCGGTGAAGAGGAGGCGGTGCGGCGCCGGCACGCCGACCACTACCTGGCCCTGGCGGAGCAGGCCGATGCCCACCTGCGCGGGCCTGATCAGGGCGAGTGGCTGCGCCGGCTGGACGCCGAGACGGCGAACCTGCGCGCGGCCATGGACACGTTCCGCCGCACCGAGGCGGCCGAGCCGGCCCTGCGGCTGGCCGGGGCGCTCGTCTGGTACCGGCTGCTGCGTGGTCGGCTGACGGAGGCACGCCGGGATCTGGTCGAGGCGTTGGCCGTGGGCGGCACGGTGCCGGCGACGCTGCGCGCCCGGATGGAGGCCTGGTGCGCGGGCTTGGCGATCCGGCAACGGCAGGCGGGACCGGAGCGGGTGGCCGAGGTATTGCGGCTCTTTGACGAGGCGGACGAGCCAGGAGCCGACGTCCAGCCGGACTGGGCGGTGGCGCGTGCCCGGGCGGAGTGGTTCCTGGCGGCGTCGGTCATCGACTTCGGCGACACGACGGTGACCGGGGAGTTGCTGGAGCGGTCGCTGGAGATGTTCCGATCCACGGGAGACCGGTGGGGTGAGGCGGCGGTGCTGAGCAGCCGCGCCATGCTCGCCCATATGCGCGGCGACACGGCCGCGCTGGAGCACGACGCTCGCCGCAGCGCCCGGTTCTTCGGCGAGCTGGGCGACGACTGGGGGGTCCTGCAGGCCACCGACTGGTTGATCGGCTTGGCCGACCTGACCGGCGATCACGCCGAGGCGGCCCGGCTGAGCCGGGACGGTCTGCTGATCGCGGAGAAGCTGGGGCTGTGGTCCGATGTGGCCAACCGGTTCGGGTGGCTGGCCTGGATATCGGTGCAGCTGGGCGACTATGCCGACGCGGAGACGTACGCGGAGCAGGGCCGACAGCTCGCCGCCCAACAGGGTGAACGCGTGACGGAGGTGTTCGTGACGATCAGCCTGGCGTTCGCCGCCCGTCGCGCGGGTGCGTTGGACCGGGCGGAGGAGCGTCTGCTGTGGCTGCTGGATTCCGCCCGGCAGCAGCAGAGCGCAGGGAGCGATCCTCCGTATCTGTCGATGGTGCTGGTGGAACTGGGGCTGCTGGCCGGGCTGCGGGGTGACACGGCGACGGCGCTGGCTCGGCATCGGGAGGGCTTCGACGTCTGCGCCGCTCAGGGATCGGCACGCGGCATGTCGTGGGCGCTGGCGGCCGCTGCCGACCCCCTGTGCCAGGACGGCCGGGCGGACCGGGCCGCGCGGGCGCTGGGCACGGCCGATGCCGCGCTGGGGGACGCCGAGCTCCCGCTGTCGGCATCGGACCGTGACGAGTTGGCCCGGATCACCGCCGCCGTGCGCGCTGCCGAGCCCGACTTCGCCGCGCAGTTCGCTCGCGGCCGGGAGCTGACGCCCGAGCAGGCCCGGCCCCTCCTGGATGCGGACCGGGCCTGACTCGTGGTCATGTGAGCTGTACGGTGACGGCTCACTTCGGGACGTACACGTGGACGACGATGCCGGAGGCGAACTGGTTCACGTCGGCCAGCTTCAGGTGTGTGGTGTCGAAACCGGCGCCCTCGAACAGGTGCTTGCCGGCCCCGACGATCACCGGGAAGTACCAGAAGTGGAACTCATCCACCAGGCCGTGCTCGACCAGGGTGCGGTCGAGTTCCCCGGTGCCCCACTTGAGGATGTTCTCGCCGGGCTGCTCCTTGAGCTTGGCGATCTCCTCAGCGACGTCGCCTTGAAGGAGACTGGCATTCCAGGTCGTCTCGCTCGGTTCGAGGGTCCGGGAGGCGACGTACTTGGGCATGTTGTTCATCCGGTCGGCGAACTCGCCGTCCCGCGACGACCATGCCTCGGCGAACCCTTCGTACGTCACTCGGCCCAGCAGCAGCGCGTCGGCCGAGTACACCAGCTTCGCGGCGTAGCTGCCGTGGTCCTCGTCCCAGTACGGCTGGCCCCAGTGCTGCGGCTCCGCCCGGGAGGCGGTGGACGGGCGAGTGTCGTCGATGATGCCATCCATGGACACGAACGTCGACTCGATGATCTTGCGCATGATTCCGCTCCTTCTGATCGCTGTGCCGGTGGTCGTCGTGCTCCCGGCTTGGTGATTCCAGACTGCCGGGCCGACCTTACGGTTTCCTTTAGATCGCCCTACCGGCGGCGATGTCAAGCGGCAAGGGAGGCAGGCGGCGGGGTAAGGAGGCCGGGGCGGGTGACGGCGGGCGTACGTCGCGGCGTCGTCGGATCGTCCGCGGAGGCGGTACCCTTGGGTTTCGATGACTCAGAATTCCGTCGCCATCGTCACTCTGGGCTGCACCCGTAACGAGGTCGACTCCGAAGAACTGGCCGGTCGGCTGGATGCGGGCGGCTTCCGCCTGGTGGAGGACCCGGCCGAAGCCGAGACCGTCCTGGTCAACACGTGCGGTTTCGTCGAGCAGGCGAAGAAGGACTCGGTGGACTCCCTCCTGGCCGCCGCCGACCTCAAGGACTCCGGCGAGACCAAGGCCGTCGTCGCCGTTGGATGCATGGCCGAGCGCTATGGCAAGGATCTGGCCGCGGAGTTGCCGGAGGCCGACGCCGTTCTCGGGTTCGACGACTATTCGTCCATCGGCGACCGGCTGCGCAGCATCCTCGCCGGCAACCCGCACGTCCCGCACGTGCCGCAGGATCGGCGGAAGCTGCTACCCGTGACGCCGGTCGATCGGCAGGCGGCCGCCGGTGCCGTGCCCGGGCATGGTGCACAGCTCGCCGAGACGGCGGCTCCGGACCTGCCGGGCGAGGTCGCACCCGCCTCGGGCCCACGGGCGGTCCGGCGACGGCTGGACGGTGGGCCGATGGCGCCGCTGAAGCTGGCCAGCGGCTGCGACCGGGCGTGCACGTTCTGCGCGATTCCGATGTTCCGCGGATCGTTCCTGTCCCGCCGCCCGACCGATCTGCTGGACGAGGCGCGCTGGCTGGCGGACCAGGGGGCCAAGGAGCTGTTCCTGGTGAGCGAGAACTCGACGTCGTACGGGAAGGACCTCGGCGACCTCAGGCTGCTGGAGACGTTGCTGCCGGAGCTGGCCGCGATCGACGGTGTGCAGCGGGTCCGCGTGTCGTATCTGCAGCCGGCGGAGATGCGTCCGTCGCTGGTGGAGGCGATGACCTCGACGCCCGGGGTGCTTCCGTACTTCGACCTCTCCTTCCAGCACGCGAGTGCGACGGTCTTGCGCCGGATGCGCAGGTTCGGTTCGACCGAGCCGTTCCTGGAGCTGATCGAGTCGATCCGGACGCGCGTGCCGGAGGCCGGGATCCGCACCAACGTGATCGTCGGCTTCCCGGGCGAAACGGAGGAGGACGTCGCCGAGCTGGAGGATTTCCTGACCCGCGCTCAGCTGGACGTCGTCGGCGTGTTCGGCTACTCCGACGAGGACGGGACCGAGGCGGTCAAGTTCGACGGCAAGGTCGACCCGGACGAGATCGCCGACCGGGTGGAGCGGGTGACGGCGCTGGTCGACGACCTGGTCGCGCAGCGCGCCGAGGATCGCGTCGGGGAGACGGTCGAGGTCCTGGTCGAGTCGGTGGATGGCGACGCGGTGGAGGGGCGTGCCGTCCACCAGGGCCCTGAGGTGGACGGCACGACGACGCTCATCGGAGCGGAGGCCTCGATCGGCGAGACGGTGCGAGCCGTCGTCGTGGCGAGTGACGGCGCGGACCTCACCGCTGAGCCGCTCGCCTGACCGCACCGACTGTCACCAGTACTCGGAGGGGAGTTTGCCTTCGATGTCGCGGGCGTGCCGGCGCGCACAGGCGGGACAGGTCCAGATGGTGCGGCCCTGATCGAACTCTGCGACCCACGCCAGCGCCTCAACGGGTGGATCGCTTGTCTGGAGCCGTCCGCATCTGCTGCACGTGGCCGCCTGCTCGGACTCGTCGGCGTCAGTGCTCATCGCAAACAAGGATAGCCAGCTCACGCGGCGTGCCGGGGTCAGCGCGGGCCTGCCGCGCGGATCTTTCGGTCGGTGGCGGGGCTTCTCGCTCAGCGGCGCGGCACTGACTACACGCTGATCAGATCCTCATAGCCGGCGTAGCCCATGATCTCGTTCTGGAGTCTCAGGTGGACGGCGTTGATCTCCTCGATCAGCGCTGTGTCCTCGCCGACGAGCGTGCGAAGCGGGCGCTGACCCGCGGGGGTCTGTGCGAGTCGCAATACCGCGTCCGCGACCTCCTGTGGATCGGGACCGGATGCCTCGGCAAGCTCGTTCTCGACGCGGCGGGCGAGTTCGCCGTACTCGTGGCGACGCCGCGCGTCGCCACGGGACAGGCCGTGCAGATACTTCCGATAGAGTTCGCGCGCGTTGTCGATGAAGTCGGTCGGGTAGGCACCGGGCTCCACCATGACGACGTCGACTCCGCTCTGCGACAGCTCGTAGCGGCTGACTTCCGTCATCGCCTCCATCGCCCACTTCGCGCCGTTGTAGGCGCCCTGGAAGGGGAAGGTGATCCGGCCGACCCCCGACGTCATCTGCACGACCAAGCCCTCGCCCTGGCGGCGCAAGGTCGGAAGGACCGCCCGGTTCATCCGCAACTGGCCGAACACGTTGGTCTCGAAGATCTCCTGGACCTGAGCGACGGTCTGTGTTTCGAGGAGCGCGGGGTAATAGATGCCGGCATTGTTGACCAGCACATCGAGGCGGCCCGCACGGCGGAGAACGCGTCGGACACCCCCCTCGACGGACCTGTCGCTGCGGATATCGATGTCGACGACATGAAGGGCCAGGCCTTCTGTGTCGGCGACACGACGTAGCGCCCGACCGGAGTCCGCGTTCTTGTGGTGCAGATCCCGCATGGACGCGTAGACCTCGTAACCGGCGCGAGCCAGGGTGAGTGCGATCAGTCGTCCGAACCCGCTGCTCGTTCCCGTGATCAGCGCGACCGCGCGGCCGGTGCCGGGACGATTGCGCCGGGCAGCCGGTTCCTCACTCTGTGCTGCGGCGGAACCGGCGGCGACACCGGCGACGACCGTGGCTGCGCCCAGGGCCGCGGCGCCTCCGATCGCGGACCGACGGCTCAGCGTCGTGGGCGTTCCATGGGCACCGTTGACCGCGGTCGCGGTC
This sequence comes from Phytoactinopolyspora halotolerans, assembly GCF_010550675.1. Classification (GTDB taxonomy): domain Bacteria; phylum Actinomycetota; class Actinomycetes; order Jiangellales; family Jiangellaceae; genus Phytoactinopolyspora; species Phytoactinopolyspora halotolerans. Next base: position 287,261 of record NZ_JAAGOA010000004.1, read on the forward strand.
GGCTCGGACAGGCCCCCCTCCGGTACTTCGTGGGGTTGGGGCTCCTGAGTGGTCGGCCGCACCGATTCGTCCCTGATCGTGTCACTCATGGCTCTCCTAATAGTGGTTAGAAACAACAGTTGGTAGTAACAACAGTAATACCACACAACTGTAGTGTCGACCTCTACGATGGCGGCATGACCACCAGGAGCCCACGGCCGCCGTCTCTGCTGGCTCAGCCCTCCTACTTGGCATCCCAGGTGTCCAAATACGGGCGCAGACATCTCGAGTCCGTTCTGGCCGAACGCGGGCTTGTGCTCGGGCACGAGGCTGTGCTCAGCGCCCTGGACGATTTCGGTGCGCTGTCACAGCAGCAACTGGCGGACTCGCTCGACTTCGACAAGAGCAACCTGGTGGCCCGGATCGATGATCTGGAACACCGCGGCCTCGTGGCGCGGACGAAGGATCCGGCCGATCGACGCCGCAACAAGGTCGAGTTGACACCCGCCGGTCAGAAGCTGGTGGATGAGCTGCAGACTGCGGCGCTCGAATCGCAACGAGGATTCCTCGACATGCTCTCCCAGGCCGAGCAGAGAACGCTGGTCTCGCTGCTCCGGCGTGTGCTGGACGCCAATGACGCAGACCGCGGACGCGAGCAATGACATCCGCCGGCACGTGGTATGAGGGCGGGAGGCCGCGGGCCGGCTGGAGTGGCCCGTGCGGAAGGAGTTCCCAGGCGAGAACGCTAGGTGCGCACGGGTGTGATGCGCCGGAGCAGCTCCGGGCCGTTCCGGTCGAGGTATCGCCCGCCGAGGCGGTTGCCCACGTGCAACAACACCAACCCGTACGCCGGACCCAGCACCAACAGCACCCAACCGAGCTCCAGCCGCCACCAGGTGGCGAGCCCGAGTACGACGTAGACCGGCAGCGACAGCATCCCGACGATCAGCCCGCCGGCGAACTGCTGAAGCACCACGACGACGTTGCCGCCGCTGGGTGTGGTGAACGGGTTGGCGCTGGCCGGGGGAGCGGGGAAAGCGATGACGACGCTGCTGACCGACCCGAACGCGAGCCCGACGAGGACGGTGCTGACGGAACTGCCGATGGCGGCCGGAACCAGGTCGGGCCGGCCGATGACGGCACACAGGGCGATCGACGCGAGTACGATCACGGGAATCGCCCAGACGGCCGTGCCCAGCGCTCGTCCGGCCCGGTCGACCTGTCCCGGTAGGGCGACGGCGAGGTGCGACCAGAGAGCGGTGCCGTCGAACGCGGTGTGATTGAGCATCAGCAGACCGATCAGCGTCCCGACGCCCGGCACCGCCAGCACCAATGCCTCGTTCCGCAGATCGAAAGCGACCGGCCCGATGATCAAGGCGAACAGGAGCAGCGGGACGATCAGGAGGCTGACGCGTTGCCGCGGGTCGCGCCACCATAGGTGCAGCACCCGGGCCGCGACGGCGCCGGTGACCGTGTCCCGCAGCACGATGCCGGCCCAGGCCGGCGTGAGTCGTCGCCGCGCGGCCGGCCCCGGCACCCGGGCACCGGACGAGACTTGGTCGGCCGGTGAGACTTGGCTGGTGAGAGAGACACCGCCGACGGGCGCGACGTCGCCGGGTGCGGGGTCGGCGGGTGCGGGGTCGGCGGGTGCCGGCTTGGCGGGTGCCGCGTCACCGAGCTTGCGCGACGCCCGCCGGCCGGTCCGCGCCGGTGAACCGCCGTTCTCCAGCGACGAACGCAACGTCCGCTCCCACACGGCGACCATGGCGCCCACGGTGGCCGCCGCGACCAGCAGCCGGGCGAGTCCGAGCGCGGCGGACCCGGTGGCGGCGTCGTACGGTGCGGCCCAGGTGGCGCCGAGCGGAGTCCACGCCAGCACGTCGCCGATGGTCTCCATCGTGTCCCGGCTGGCGAGCTGGGCCATCGACGTGAAGCTCAGCTGGAGCGCCAACGCCGCCACCACCACGAGCATCCCAGCCATGCTGACCAGATCGCGCATGCGCCGGGAACGGAAGGCGCCGGCCAGCGCCGTCGTGACGGTGCGGCTGGCGACCACGCACAGCAACGCGGTCAGTGCCGCGGCCGGCAGCGCATACAGCACGGGCAGGATCCCGCGCGCCCACGTCACCAGGGTCGCCAGCGACACCGTCAACGTCGCGGCGGCGGGTATGCCGACGAACCCGGCGGCGAGCATCCCCGCGAGCAACGCCCGGCGAGGCAGTGGCAGCAGGATGAACCGCCGCGGATCGATCGACTCATCGATCCCGAAGATCAGCACCGGCAGAACGAACCAGGCGAGCACCACCAGGCTGCCGCCGAGGATCAGCGCGAGCCGCGCATCGGCGGCGTCGGCGTGGCGCAGTTGCACGGTGACATAGATGCCGGTGCCGATGGCGCCGACGCCGGCCGCCGCACCGATCAGCCCGGCGACCAGCCGGGCGTTCGACCCTTTGAGGCTGTTGCCGATCAGGCGGAGCTTGAGCGCGACGAAGAGCCTGATGATCTCGGCGATGCCGGGAGGGCCGGCGCCGGGCGATCCGCCGTCGCGCCGGGTGCGGCTCAGCCCTGGGATGTCCGCAGCCATGCCAGCCCGTTGCCGAGGTCTCGGTGACCGCCGACCAGATCGACGAACCGCTCCTCCAGCGACCCGTCGCCGCGCACGTGGTCCAGCGCACCGGTCGCGAGAACCTGGCCGCCCGCGATGATGGCCACGTGGTCACACATCTGCTCGACCAGGGCCATGACGTGACTCGACAGCACCACGGTTCCGCCGCTGGCCGCGAACGACTGCAGGATGCTGCGGATGGTGGTGGCCGAGACCGGATCGACGGACTCGAACGGCTCGTCCAGCACCAGGATGCGGGGCGCGTGGATCAGCGCACACGCCAGTCCGATCTTCTTCGTCATGCCGGCGCTGTAGTCGACGACGAGCGTGTCGCCGGCGTCGGTGAGGTCGAGGACGTCCAGCAGTTCGGCCGCCCGCTGACGCGCAAGCTCTCGATCGAGCCGGTGCAACCGTCCGATGTACTCGAGCAGCTGCGCCCCGGTGAGCCTGTCGAACAGCGCGAGGCCGTCCGGCAGCACGCCCAGCAGGCGTTTGGCCGTGACCGGGTCGCTCCATACGTCGTGGCCGAGCACGAACGCGGTGCCGGCGTCCGGCCGCAGCAGGCCCGTGGTCAGCGACAGCGTCGTGGTCTTGCCGGCGCCGTTCGGCCCGACCAGGCCGAAGAACGAGCCGGTCGGCACGTCCAGGCTCAGCCCGGCGACGGCGAGTGTGTCGTCGAACTGCTTGACCAGGCCGCGAAGGGCGAGCGCCGGCGGCGAGACCGCGCCACGGCCGTTCCCTTGCGGGTGTACGGAGGGAGGCGAATCGGTGCTCACATGCCGAGACTATTAGACGGCGCGCACGTCGTGCCTGCGTGGCCGTCGGTTCTCCGGGCATGATCGCCGGGTGTACGCGTGGTGAATCCTTCGCCGCGTTGCGGCGACGTGGTGATTTGCCCGGGGCGGGCAATGGTTAGGCTGGTGGGATGTCCGACCTCCGGCGTCCCCACTCGCAGCCCTCAGCGGGCGTGTGGAACGTCGCGAACGCCTTCACCATCCTCCGCTTCCTCCTGGTTCCGGTGTTCGGTTGGCTGTTGCTTCGCGACGGTGGCGCGGATGACGTATCGCGGCTCGCCGCGTTTGTGACGTTCGGCCTGGCGATGGCGACGGACCGGGCGGACGGCGAGCTGGCCCGGCGGCGCGGCATCATCACCGACTTCGGGAAGATCGCGGATCCGATCGCGGACAAGGCGTTGACCGGAATGGCGTTCGTCGGCCTGTCCATCCTGGGCGAGCTGCCGTGGTGGGTCACGGTCGTGGTGCTGGGCCGGGAGTGGGGCATCACCGCCATGCGGTTCGCCGTCATCCGGTACGGCGTGATGCCGGCCAGCCGAGGCGGCAAGGTCAAGACGACGCTGCAGGCGTTGGCGCTGGGCTTCTTCATCCTTCCCATCGGCGGTGCCGTCTGGCAGGTCGTCGAGACCGCCACCATGTCGGCCGCGGTAGCGGTGACGCTGGTCACCGGGGCCGATTACGTGCTGCAGGCGATCCGGTTGCGGCGGCGGGCGGCGTCGTAGGGCAGCGGCCGATGGCGGAAACCGGGTGTGACGAGACGGCGGCAGCCGCGGCCGCCGCCGTCGGCGCGTTGCGGGGTAGCGGTCTGACCGTCGCGACGGCCGAGTCGCTGACCGGCGGGCTGGTCTGCGCGTCGTTGACCTCGGTGCCCGGCTCGTCCGCGGTGGTGCTGGGCGGCGTGGTGGTCTACGCGACGTTCGCGAAGGAATTGCTCGCCGGGGTCGATGCGGGCCTGCTGGCCGCCTACGGGCCGGTGGCGGCGGAGACGGCCGAGGCGATGGCCCGTGGTGTGCGGAAGCGCCTCGGCGCCGACCTCGGGGTGGCGACGACGGGTGTGGCCGGCCCGGACGCTCAGGACGGATGGCCGCCCGGGACGGTGCACGTCGCCCTCGCGGCGGACGACGGGACCGTGGTTCGATCCTTCGGCGGCGACACACGCATCGTGGGTGATCGTGCGGCGGTGCGCCGGCATACGGTCCGCACGGCTCTCGGTCTCCTAACCGCCGCCGCCGTCCGATGATCATGAACAGTAGCCGTGCTATACGAACGGTTACTGTTCATGATCATCGGGTGGGGGGTGTGGGCAGGAATGCCGGGGGGTAGCGACACGTTATGTATTCACAAGCTGTCCTCCGCGTCGCGTTCTCGCCTCTGGGAGGTACGGTGGTAAGAAGCAAGTGTCGAGACCGACCTTGAAAGGGGTGGCCCATGGTACTCGTCAGGCGCCTCATCGGTGACGTCATCCGACGCCGTCGGGTTGCTCAGGGCCGCACCCTGCGCGAGATCTCGGCGGCCGCACGTGTCAGTCTCGGGTATCTCTCGGAGGTCGAACGGGGACGCAAGGAAGCGTCGTCCGAACTGCTGGCCGCCATCTGCACCGCGCTCGATATCCCGATGTCCGAAGTCCTGCGGGACGTGAGTGACGAGATGGTGCGTGTCGAGGCTGCCGCCGTCGGTGCCCTCACCGAACTGCGCCCGCGCGAGGACACGCGCAAGCAGGAGGCCGTGCCGGTCGGCTGACCGTCGTCGATGGTCACCGTGTCACGTGGTGTAGGCGGTCCGCGCTGTGCGGTGTGGCAGATGGGTGGGCGCCGATGGTCGAGAAAGTCCCCGCCGGAGTGAGCGCGGTTCCGTACCGTGGCCGGGGTGAGCGGGCGCCCGAGTTTCGGGACGCGATGGCTCGGCTCGGCGGCGGCGTCGCCGTCTTGAGTGTGCTGGATCCGGTGGGACGCGATTGCGGTTTGACCGTCACAGCGGTGAGCTCCGTATCGTTGGAGCCCGCTCTCGTGCTGGTCTGCGTGAAGAAGGACGGCTTCATCCACGACGCGCTGTTCGTCGCCGACGGCTGGTCGCTCACCTTCCTGGCGGTCGGCCAGGTGGACGCGGCGCACTATTTCTCCCGGTCCCGGTATCCCGGAGACCGTGACGATTTCAGCACCTGGGATTACCGCCGTGCGCATGCCGGGGAGCCGGTGCTGACCGGCGGCGTCGCTGCCGTAGAGTGCGAGCCACACGAGCTGGTCGACGCCGGGGATCATACGATCGCGCTCGGCCGCGTGGTGCGCGTAACGCCCGGCATGACCGGTTCGGCGCCGCTGCTGCACGTCGACCGTGCGTACATCGCGCCGGGACCGATCGTCGACGGAACCACGGACGCGTCGGACGCGTCCGAGCAGAGCCGGTCGGCGTGAGGGCCGTGGGCCGAGCCGTCCGGCCGGCTCGGGTTCCCATCGGCTGAGCCTCGACGACGGGCCGCTGCTCACGCCGACTCGACGGGCCCACTACTCACGCCGACTCGTCCGCTACGGACGCCGACTTGACGGACTGCTGATCACACCGAGACGCGCGTCCGGCGGCAATCCCGGGGACGTAGCCCCACCCACGCGATCGCGGCGCCGATCACGCAGCTGACGGCGGCGATACGCAGCGCCGTGGAAACGCCGTCCAGCAGCGGACCGGGGTCGGTCGCGCCGGTGGACGACAGCCCGGCCGCCGCCGGGAGCACAGCCACGGCCAGCAGACCGGCGATGCGTGCCACCGCATTGTTGACCCCGGACGCCACCCCCTGTCGCGAGCCGGGCACGTCGGTGAGCGCCGTCGTCGTGACCGGAGCGACGAGCAGCACCAACCCCACCGCGAAGACCATGACGCCGGGGAACACGCCGGTGAGGTAGGTGGTGTCCAGGCCGATGGTGGACAGCAACAGCAGCCCGGCCGCGGTCAGCACGCCACCGGCGGAGAGCAGCGGACGGGCACCCACACGCGGAAGCAGCGCGCCGACACGCGCCGAGAACGCCAGCAGCATCAGGGTCAGCGGGATGGTCGACGCGCCCGCCTGAAGGGCCGAGTAGCCGAGGCCCCGCTGCAGTGCGAGCGAGATCAGGAACCCCATGCCGGTCAGCGCCGCGTAGACCACCACGGTGAACAGGTTGGCCACGGTGAACGTGCGGATGCGGAACAGTTCCGGCGGCATCATCGGCAGCGCCCGCCGTCGTTCGTAGCCGACGAAGCCGCCCAGCGTCGCCAGTCCGATCAGGACGGAAACGGCGACGGCCCAGGACGGCAGCCGCTCCACCTCGATCAGCGCGGCGACCACCAGGCCCAATCCGGCCGCGGTGAGCGCGGCCCCGGGGAAGTCGACCCGGGTGAGGATTTCGCGTCTGCCCAGACCGTCGCCGGCACCGACATCGGCGGGCACGGCCGCCCGCGTCACCGCGACGGCCGCGATCAGCAGCGGCAGGTTCAGCAGGAAGATCCATCGCCAGGATGCCGCATCGACCAGCCAACCGCCCACGAACGGCCCGATCGCCGTGGTGACGCCGGAAAGCCCGGACCACGCGCCGATCGCGCGGCCGCGGTGCTCGGCGGCGAACGTGCTGGACAGAATCGCCAGGCTGGCCGGCGTCAACATCGCCGCGAAGATGCCTTGCAGCGCCCTGGCGCCGATCAACGCCTCCGGGCTCCAGGCGACGGCGCACAGCAGCGACGCCGCCGCGAACCCCCACATGCCGGCGAGGAAGACGCGACGCCGGCCCAGCAGATCACCGAGCGCACCGCCGACCAGCACCAGCGCGCCGAGCGCCAGCAGGTACGCGTTGAGCACCCACTGCAGCGCGGACAGCTCGGCGCCGAGGTCGGTGCCGATCCGCGGCAGCGCCACCGTCACCACGGTGCCGTCCAGGAAGGCCACCCCGGACGCGAGCACCGTCGCGGTGATGATCAGCTTGCCGCGCCGACTGCCGAACTCGATCGGCTCGGCGTCGGTCTGTGCCGGCTCGCCTGTCATCCATCCTCCTTGCTGCTGCCACACGGCAACGGCGGCAGCACACACGCTATTCCCACGGGCGGGCCGGCGACGATGCGGACTGCGCGGCGACGAGCCGCGCTCTGACATCGCACTGAGATCTGCCCGCCATGCTGCTGCCTGACTCATACACCCGGTGAGGAGGTCCATCATGATGTCGAGTGGTCGAGGACGGCACGATCGCGGCGTGCACCGGTACGGCGGCCAGGACCTCATGAGAATGACACGCACCTGGAACGGCATCGGCGTCGATCTCGTCCGGTGGCGCACCCAGCAGGGCACGACCGGAGTGACACAGCGTCCTGAACACGTGTTGTTCGTGACCCTCTCGGGTAACACCGGGCGCACGGCGGCGGAGTATGAGGACGGGCCGGGTTATCGAGGGACGGATTTTCCGGGCGCGGTCACCTTCATCCCCGGCATGCGTCGTCGACGGTCGGAGTACGGCGCGGGAACGATCGACTACGTGGCCGTCCGGCTGGATCCGGGCTTGCTCCGATCGCTGGTGGACGACAGATCGCAGGTCCAATTCCGCGGATTCACGAATCGACCGGATGCGTTGATCCACCGTCTGGCGCTGGCATTGCGCGACGAGGTGGGCACCGGGGGAGTGGCCGGGACGTTGTTCGCCGACAGCATCGCCATGACGCTGTCGCTGCATCTGCTGCGCACCTACTCGAGCCTGGCGGGCGCGCCGTCGCCTCATCGGCCGGCGCGCCCGCTGGAAGGCGCGGCGCTGGCGCGGGTGGTGGACTACATCCAGGAACACCTCGGATCGGACCTGCGTGTCGCGACGCTCGCGCAGCTCGCCGGGATCGGCCCGTCGCAGTTCAGCCGCGCCTTCAAAGCGGCGACCGGTGTGCCGCCGCATCGTTTCGTCGCGCGGCGACGACTGGAGTATGCGGCACGCCTGCTTCGGCGCACCGACGTGCCCATCACCGAGATCGCGCACCGGGCCGGGTTCGCCGGGCAGAGCCACCTCACCACGGCGTTCCGCCGAGCGTACGGCGCGACGCCGGCGGCGTATCGCGCCGGTGGAGCGTAGCGTCTGCCCGTCAATTGAACACGTGCTCGGCGCCGGAGAGCCGGACCCGCCCGTCGAACTCCTGACCCGGATACCAGCCCATGCTGTCGATGTCGGTGAAGCCGGGAATGCGCTCCACATGGCGCACCATTTCCTGGCGCATCGACTCGTCCGGGAGCGGACCGGTCATCGCGCCGACGTCGTCCGCGGCGTGCTCCGGGTCGCGCGTCCCGACTAGCGCACACGTGACGGCCGGATGTGAGATGACGTACTTGAGGTAGAACTGCGCCCAGGTCTGGCAGTCGAGCTCCCGGACCGCCCACCGAGGCACCGGCCGGCGTCCGACGACGTCATGCAGTCGGCCCTTGTCCAAGGTCATATGGGCGATGACCGCGACGCCGTGGTCGGCCGCCGCAGGGAGGATCCGCTCCTCGGCGTCGCGGCGGAAGATGGAGTAGCGGACCTGGACGACGTCGACGTTGCCGGTCCGTATCCACGCCTCGATCGCGGGGAAGTAATGGGTGACATGGTGTGTCACGCCGACGTAGCGGATGCGTCCGTCGTCCTTCCATGAGTTCAGGATCGCGACGTTCATCTCGGCATTGGTCAGGCTGTGCACCTGCATCAGGTCGAACCGTTCACGCCACAGGTTGTTCAGCGACTGCTCCAGTCGGCGCTCGGCGTCGCGGCGGTCGCTCAGGTAGGCGCCCGTCGTCCAGATCTTGTTGGCGATGAACGCGTCGTCGGCGATGCCGAGCTCGGACAGGATGTCTCCGAGAACGTACTCGGAGTTGCCGTACAAGGGTGAGACGTCGAAGACGCGGCCGCCGCCGTCCCAGAACCGCTGAACTACGTCGCGCAGATGATCGCGGGGTGCGCCGGGGAGGACGTCGAACGTCATGAACATGCCGAGACCGACGGTGGGAAGGCGTTCATCCGTTCCCGGGATGGCTTTGGTGATCAGGTCGGCGGGACCAGCCTGTCGCGCGGCGGCGGATGGATCCGCCGATCTGCTCGACGACGGGTCGGCGGCGCCTGGGGCGGCCGCGGCGGCGAGTGTACCGATACCGCCGGCGGCGGCCAGCGCGCTTGCGCCGGCTCCCTTCACGAAGGCGCGGCGGCTCGGTGCGGCCGGGCGGGACGCGTGCGGCGTGATGTCGAACGTCATGGTGCTCCTCAGCTGTGGGAACGGCCGAAATGTGGCCTCTGGCTGCCTGGACGGGTGGACCCTGGACGCCGGGGTTCAGGGCCGCGGCCATCGTTCACCGCGGCGGCACGGGTTGTCTTTCACGATCGTGCGCCGATGACACATTCCTGCACGCGGAGAGCGTGGTCTGCCTGTTGGCCGGTGGTCGCATGGTGCGGCCGCCGCCGGCCGTGAGTGTTCGCGCAGAGTGAAGCCGTCGGAGACAGCAAGATCGGACCCTCCCCGGCGCGTCTGCGTGTGTCAGCCTCAATCCCGGCACAGCAGCGGGCTTCGTGCATATCGGGAGGTAGGAGTGACGACGACGGAAACCGCGACATTCCCCGTCATGTTCACCAGCGGCGGCGACACCATCGCCGGGCGGGTGCACCGGCGGGCGGAGAGCATCACCGAACGGCAACCGGCCGTGCTGGTCACCGGTTCGTGGCTGACGGTGAAGGAGCAGATGGCCGACCGCTACGCGGCCGAACTGGCGCAGCGCGGGTACACGGCCATCACGTTCGACTTCGCCGGCTGGGGCGAGAGCGGTGGCGGCATGCGCCACGCCGAGCTGCCGAGCCGCAAGATCGCCGACGTCCGTGCGGCCGCCGAGTTCGTGTCGACGCTGTCGTTCGTCCGGCCCGGCCAGGTCGGTTACCTCGGGGTGTGCGCGAGCGCGCAGTATGCGCTGACGGCCGCCGCCGAGGGGGCGCCGATCAGCTCCTACGCCAGCGTGGCCGGCTGGTTCCACGACACCGGCTCGGTGGCGCCGTTCTACGGCGGGGCCGAGGGTGTTCAGCTCAGGATCGATCGTGCACGGGAGGCGTTCGAGCGGTATCAGCGCGACGGCGAGCTCGTCACCGTGCCCGCGTATGAGGTCGGCAACGACCGGGCGGGCATGTTCTTCGAGCTGGACTACTACGGGGACCCGGCGCGCGGCGCCGTTCCCACCTGGGCCAACGAGATGGCCGAGGTGAGCTGGATTCCCTGGCTGACCTTCGACGGGGTGGCACGCGCCAGCGCCGCGTCGGTGCCGGCGCTGTTCGTCCACTCCGACGGCTGCGTGTTCCCGGAGAATATCGAACGGCTGCGGCGGGGCCTGCGTGGCCCGGTGGAGGTCGTGTGGGGCGACGGCGAGCAGACGGACTTCTACGACCGGCCCGCGCAGGTGAGTTTCGCGGTCGACGCGCTGGACGCACACTTCGCGAAGACGTTGGCCGGCAGCACCACGGGGGTGTCCGCATGAGCACGAGCGACGCCGGGATCGCCGACGTCGTCGTCGGCATGCTGCGATCCGTCGATGACCTCGACTGGGCGGCCGTGCGTTCGGCACTCGCCGCGAAGGTCTCGGTCGACTACACCTCCCTGTGGGGCGGAGAGCCGGTCGAGATGGACGGCGACGAGCTGGTCGCGTCGTGGCGCCGGCTGGTGCCCGGGTTCGACGCCACCCAGCACATGATCGGGCCGGTGACCGTCACCGGGGACGACGGGCGGACGGCGACGTGCATCACCGACGTCCGCGCGTACCACCGCGTGGTGGACGACGGCGATGCCGCCACGTGGATGGTCGCCGGACGGTACGTGCTGACCATGGAACGCGTCGCTGACCGTTGGCGGATCCGTGGCATCACCCTGCGCACGACCTACGAGGACGGGAGCCGGACGCTCGCCGACACGGCCACGCAACGGGTCGCCGGCGGCCGCGGACGCGGACTGGACGGCGCGTGAGGGGCGGGAGGGCACAGTGAGCGGCTCGTCCGGTGACGGGATGCGAGTAGAGTCCGAAGCCCAGGTAGTACCACCGTTGAGGAGGAACGTCATGGGCCAGGGTGTACACGTTCAGGAACTGCCCGGCATCGGCAAGCGGTACGACATCGACCTGGGCCGTGCGGACCAGCGCGTGTCGGTGGTCGTGCGGTCCGGCGGTGTCCGCGACCTGTACGTCTTCACATCGACGTCCGCTGACCCGACCGCCGTCATCGAGCTCAGCGAGGAGCAGGCCCGGAAGGTCGGCGCGGTGCTGTCGGCCACGTTCTTCGAGGCATAGGCGGGGACCGTGCACGTTGATCTTGTCGGGCTCGGCGCGGCCGTGCTGATCGCCGGCCTGGTAGCACGGGCCGGGCGGCGCGTCGGCTTGCCGACAGTGCCGTGCTACATGGTGATCGGGATACTGCTCGGGCCGGGCACGCCGGGCCCCACGCTGATCGAGCATCCGGAAGACCTCGCGATGCTGGCGGCGCTCGGCCTCATCCTGCTGCTGTTCCACCTCGGCGTCGAGTTCCCGGTGGAGCAGGTGCTGGGAAGCGGACGCCGGCTGTTCATCGCCGCCGGTTGCTACATCGCCATGAACGTCTCCGCAGGACTGGCCTTGGGGTTCGCGCTCGGCTGGGGGACGTCCGAGGCGCTGGTCATCGGCGGCGCCCTGGGCATCTCGTCGTCGGCGATCGCGACCAAGCTGCTGATCGAGCTCCATCGGCTGACCAATGCCGAGACCCCGGTGGTGCTGGGCATCATCGTGATCGAGGACATCTTCCTCGCGTTCTACCTGGCGCTGCTGTCGCCGGTCCTGTCGGACTCCGACTCGGCGGCGGAGATCCTGCGTGACCTCGCTGTGAGCTTCGGGTTCCTGCTGTTGCTGTTCGCCGTGGCCCGCTATGGTGCCCGGCTCGTCGGCGCGCTCGTCGGCACCCGCGAGGATGAACTGCTGGCCGTGCTGGTGATCGGCCTGGTCGTGCTGGTCGCCGGGGTGTCCGAGGAGGTCGGCGTCTCGGACGCGATCGGTGCGCTGCTGATCGGCTTGGTGGTCTCACGGACCGCCGTGCGAGAACGGGTGGAACGGCTGGTGCTACCGCTACGGGACGTGTTCGCCGCGGTGTTCTTCGTGTCGTTCGGGCTCAGCATCGACGTCGGCGATCTGGGATCGGTTGCCGTACCCGTCGCGGTGGCGGTGTGTCTCACCCTGATCGCCAACGTCGCCGGCGGGGTCGTCGCTGCTCGGCTGTTCGGTTTCAACCAGCGCGGCGCGGCGAACATCGGGCTGACCATCCTGGGCCGAGGGGAGTTCTCGCTCATCCTCGCCACGCTGGCGCTCGGCGCCGGGCTGGACGCCCGGATCGGCCCGTTCGTGGCGCTGTACGTGCTGGTACTGGCGATTCTCAGCCCGCTGCTCGCGGCGAACTCTCACTACCTGGCGCGCATCATGCCGGACGCGCTGTTGCGCCCAGGCTGGCGATACGTGCGCGAGGAGACGATCAGCACCTCCTGCACGCATCTGGACCAGATCAAGATCACCACGACGGACGTCGACGTCTGCCCGGCGTGCGTGGCCGACGGCGAACAGTGGGTGGAGCTGCGGTTGTGCGTGACGTGCGGGAACGTCGGCTGCTGTGACGACTCACCGGCCCGGCACGCGAGTGCCCACGCGGCGGGTACGGGTCACCCGATCATGCAGTCGCTCGAGGACGGCGAGGATTGGCGGTGGTGTTTCGTCGACGAGACCCTCGTCAGGGCACCGGCCGGCACGCCGGTCGAGGCCGGCGAAAAGTGACACAGGTGGCGTCGTTGCGGCAATGGAGATGATTGGCATGTATCTGGTGACAGGTGCTACCGGCAACGTCGGCGCGGAGGTCGTGCGCACACTGTTGGGTATGGGTGCGCAGGTCAGAGCGCTGGTCCGGGAACCCGGCAAGGTGATCGTGCCGGCCGGTGCCGAGGCGGTCTCGGGCGATCTGAACCGTCCGGAGACCCTACGGAGTGGCCTGCGCGGTGTCCGCGGCATGTTCCTGCTTCCCGGTTACCGGGACATGGCTGGCGTCCTGGAGGAGGCTCACAAGGCCGGCGTCGAGCACGTCGTCCAGCTCTCCGGCCGCTCGGCCGCGACCGAAGACATGAGCAACGCCATCACGCGTTACATGGTGAATACCGAAACGGCCCTTCGCGCGTCGGATCTGCCGTGGACCATCGTGCGACCCAGCGGGTTCATGTCCAACACGTTCGAATGGGCGCCGACGATCAAGGCCGGCGAGGTCATCCGTGCACCGTTCGCGGATGTGCCGGTGGCGGTGATAGATCCCGCCGACATCGGCGCTGTCGTCGCGCACGCACTCGTCGCCGACGGGCATCAGGGGCGCGTCTACTCGCTCTCCGGGCCGGAACCGCTCACGCCCGCCGACCGGGCCCGGATTCTCGGCGAGGTACTCGGCCGGACGCTGCCCTTCGAAGCTCAGCCGGATGCGGAGGCGCGTGTAGAGATGAGTGCGGCCATGCCGCCGGAGTACGTCGACGCGTTCTTCGACTTCTACGTCGACGGCAACCTCGACGAGTCACCGGTGCTGCCAACGGTCGAGCAGGTCATCGGGCGCCCACCCCGCACCTTTGAGCAATGGGCCACCGCCCACGCACACGCCTTCCGTCGATCATGATCATGAACAGAAACCGTTCATATGGCACGGTTTCTGTTCATGATCATGGAACGATTCCGCGCCGCCGAATCCTCCGACAAAAGGACGCCACCCCTAAATGATCATGTGAAGTGGGTTTTCTCCAGCTCTACCATGTCTGCAGGCATGGTAGTGCGCGAAGAAACCTACTTCACATGATCATTTGGTGGGGTGGGTTAGAAGCGGAGCCAGGTGCCGGTGAGGGGTTGTTGTTCAACGCCGGGTTTGGTGTAGTCGCAGACGCCGTCGGTGAAGATCTGGTTCAGGCGTTGCCATTGGGTGTCGGTGAACTGGGCGGTGTAGTCGTCGGGGTCGGGCTCTTTGAGCTGGCACTTGATGATGTCGGCGGCGACGCTTTCGCCGGCGACCTCGCGGGGGAAGGAGGCTGAGGGGTAGAGCTGTTCGCATGCGCTGTCCGGGTCGCGGTCCAGCGGTTGGGCGATGAACGACGGCTCTGCGTCGCGGGTGTTGCAGCCTTCGACGAGTTCGGCCGGCCGGTTGGCGGCGATCTTGTCGATCGGTGCGGTGTTGCTGGTGTCGGTGGCGATGTTGCGTAGCCAGTGGTCCATCTGGGTGATGGCGTGGCGCAGTAGCGGGCTGCTGGTACTGAATCCGCCGTAGCGGCTGTCTTCCAGCAGGCTGACGTGGTTCACCGTGGTGCCGTTGGCCTTCATCAGCCGCTCACGTATGGAGAAGGTGTGGTAGCGGACGTGGATGTCGCCGTTCGGGTTGTCGTCCCGGTACGGGCGGTAGTCGATGATCGGGATCTCGGCGAGGCCGCCGCCTGCGTTGGTGAGTCGTCCGGTCTGGTAGGCGATGCGGGCGGCCTCGGCATCGGCTTCGGTCCGTTCATCGACGATGCTGGCGTCGTCGTCGAACCCGCCGACGTGCTCGTTCAGGTCCAGGAACTGGTCGACGGTGATGGTGCCGTCGTTCAACGCGGCGAGGCCGTATTGGATGCCGACGTTGTCCAGCGGTCGGCGGGCGAACCCGGTTTCCGGGTCGGTGCCGTACACGTTGACCGCGTGGTCATAGACCCCACAACGAACACCGTCCGGGTTCGTGTCGGGGTTGTACCGCATCGCCGCTGGCACGATGCCGCAGAACGCCCGGGGGTCGATCCGGCGGGCACCGTTGGCGACGGCGGGCGCAGTCGCGTAGGTCTGGAATCCGGTCACCGCGCGCTGCTGTTCCTCGGTCCAGTCGACGCTGGCCTTCTCGGTGAAGTAGGTGTCGAGCAGCCACGCGTCGGTGATGAACGGAACGGTGCCGAAGGCCACATCCGGGAACGAGTTTCCGACGACGATGCCGTCGAAGATCCCGGGATAGTTGTCGCTGATCTGGTGCCCCTGGTACGAGCCGCCGGACGAGCCGTACCCGATCACGTGGTCCACGGGGCCGTAGTTCTCGACGAAACGCTCCTTGACCATCATCGCCGACTCGGCCGCCGTCAGATCGGAGCAGTTCACCCCGAACACGTTCAGCGACGACGACATCACCGCGTAGCCCTCGCCGAGCATGAACGCGTCCGTCACTCTCTCGGTCCGGTTGCCCTGGCGGTACCAGCCGTTCACGCAGCCTCCGCCGAGGGTGAAGATCGCCGCGCCGTTCCATCCTTCGGGCCGGGTGGTGAAGTCCGGGTCCGGTTCCCCGATCGGGTCGTGCAGGATGCTGCTCTGGTAGATCGCCCGGTTCGTCGTGCCGGTCTCCATCCGCACGATGAACGGCACCTCGGCGCCGTGCGACGTCACCGTGGTCGCCAGATCATCCGGGTACGACGACGCCCCGTCCGGCCACGGAGCGTAGTCGTCCGACGTCGTCCGGTAGAAGTAATCCACCCGCGGCTCGATCGAGCAATCCTCGTCGATCGGCTCGCCCAGGTTCCCGCCGACCACGGGCACGGTGAACCGCGTGGTCTCGCAGGCGAACGGCTGCTGGTGCGGGCCGGAGAAGACCGGGCCTTCCGCCGCATGGTTGACCAGCGTGAGCGTCGACCGCCGACCGTCGGCGCTGGCCGCCGTGAGCACGTTGTCGCCGACGTTCAATCCCGTGACCACCCCGGTGAGGGTGTGGGCCTCCTCGTCGGCCGCGAGATCGCCGGTGACGTCCCGGCCGTTGACCCTGATCTCGACGTCGCCGAGCTGCACCGCGTCGGCGTTGACGGCCAGCTGCACCAGTGCGTCGCCGCCCGTGACGGTGTCCGGCCGCCCGGAGAGGGTGGACAGCGCGAGCGCCTCGTCGTCCTCACCGTCGCCGGCCGGGTCCGTACTGGCCGCGACCGGCGCGGAGGCCTGGCTCCCGCGCTGCGGGCGGCCGGGGTCCGTGTCGACGACGGCGTACACGCGATGCTCGTAGGCGGTGTCCGGCGACAGACCGGTGCTGGTGAACGCGGTCTGGTCGGCGGGCACCTCGCCGGCGAACTCCCACGCACCGTCGCCGGCCGGGCGCCGCTCGACGTGGTAACCGGACGCGCCGTCGCTGGCGGTCCACCTGACCTCGATGCTCGACGACGACGTGGCGGCGGCTTCGACGCCGGCCGGGGTGTCCGGGACGGGCGCCCGGGTCAGCGTGATGCCGTCGGCGATGACGAAGCCGTCGGCGTCGTTGCTGAGCTCGACCGACCCGGCGGTGCCGGCCTCGAAACGGAACGTGCCGAGGTTGACCCACACGCCCGGGCGGTCGGCGTCGGTGAGGCTGCGGGCCTGGCCGCGCTGGTCGACGCGGACGGTCGTCGCCCCGTCTGCGTGGTTGATCGTGTACGGAGCGTCCGACGCACGGTTCGGGTGCGAGACGTACCACGCCAGCACCTGATATTCGCCGGTCACCGGGACGTCCGTGATCCATCGGGCCAGCCGGCCGTCGGAGCCGGCGGGCGCGGCACGGTAGCTGACGCCGTAGTACGGGTGGCCCTCCTGGCCGGTGGAGCGGCTCCAGCTGCCGGACGCGAGCTGGAAGTCACCGACCGTGTTGTCGTCGACGACGACGTCGCGCACGAGCTCGTGCGAGCCGCCGCCCGACGTCAGCGTCAACTCGTCGAGCACCATTGCGGTGCCGCCCTGGTTGCCCTCGTCCACCAGCGTGAATCGGATCCGGTGGCCGCCCTGGCGCAGCTCGACGCCGCCGTGCTGGTACGTCTGGTAGGCACGGTTGGTGGGGAGCGACGGGTCGAGCAGCCCGTCCTCCAGGTCCTGGCCGTCGATACTGACCTGGACCTTTCCACTGTCCCAGTAGCGCTGGTACCGGACCGCGATCTCGTACGTGCCGGCGGTGTCGACACTGAACGGGATCTCGACCCAATCGCCGGGCTGCGCGGCGTCGTAGCGCAGCGCCTGGCTGCCGCGCGCGTTCTCGTCGGTGATCACGGCGGTGCCGCCGGGACGGTCCGGGTTCAGTTGTGTCTTCTCCAGCGGCAGATGAACGACGGCGCCCTCCGGCGCGGCCTCATCGTTGCCGTCGCTGCCGGTGCTGGCCTCGCCCGTGTCGCCCGCGTCGGCGAGCGCCGCCACCTCGGCCGCGGAGAGCTCGCGGTCGAACAGATACGTGTCGTCGACGGCGCCGGTCAACGGGTTGGCGCCGTCCGGGCGCTGACCGATGTGCACACCCTCGCGGGCGTTGCTGGACACCCGGCCCACCAGGTTGGTGCTGTCGGCCACCGGCTCGCCGTCCACGTACAGTGTCACCGTGTCATGGCCGCGGACCAGGGCGACGTGGTGCCACTCGCCGTCGGCGTAGTCCCCGGGGGCGGCGAGCCCTCGGGTGGTACCGCCGGTGTCGAGCAGGGCGCGCAGCCGGTTGTTCCCCGGTTCGGCGCGCACCCACCACTGCGGGGTGCCGGAGCCCAGCCCGTAGGCCCACATGATCGCCTGCGAGCTCTGTTCCTCGGTGCGGAACCACACCGCGGCGGTGAACTCGTCGCCGGCGTCCAGTACGGACTCCGAGCGGGGGATCTCCAGGTGGTCGTCGGCACCGAGCTGGAACGCGTCACCCACGGCACCGCTCACCACCGTCGGCGAGCCGATCACCTGGGCATGGTTCTTGTTGCCGGACGCGTCGGGCGTGACCGTGTCCACTTTCGGGGCTCGCGAGCCCGGGCGGGTGCGGACGTCGGCGGTGGCGCCCAGCTCGACCGTCTGCTCGGTGAAGGCGGGACCGCTGTTGCCGTCGTCGCGGCCGTCGGTCAGCCAGGCCAGATCGAAGGTGGCGACGGCGACGCGCTGCGGTGCGGAGAGGATCTCCCCGTCGCGGCCGTAGATCAGCACGATGGTGCCGTCGGAGAGGACGGCCATGTCGGAGTAGTACGACGGGCCGGCGTTGACCATCTTCTGGTAGCGGTAGGTGTAGCCCGCGTCGTAGCTCACCCCGATGGTCAGCGCCTCGCGACGGGCGGAGTCCGGCCGGCTGTGCAGCGTGCGCGGTACTCCGTCGGGTCCCTCGAACCGCACGAACCCGGCGTCGACGGTGGTGTACCGCCCGGTGGCCGGCTCCAGCACGGGATCGGACCAGGTGAGCCCGCCGTCGGTGCTGACGGCGCTGATCCGGTCGCGGTGACCGCCCGCGGCCGAGCGCCCGTTCACGACGACCGCACCGTCCTCGCGCTGCCAGATGCGGCTCTCGTTGATGGGGTAGTTGACGTCGACGGGGATGGCGTCACCGGCCTGCCAGGTCTCGCCGTGGTCATCGCTGTAGATCATGGAGACGCCGTAGAGCCGTTCGGCGACGCTGTGGCCGACCACCTCGCGCCGGTGCAGCACCTGCATCAGCAGCCGGCCGTTCTCCAGCTGGATGCCGTGACCGGGGCCGGGGCCGTGCAGCGTCCAGTCATACGGGTTGCCCGAGAACAACTCGTCCAGCTCGACCGGGTCAGTCCACGTCTGCCCGTCGTCGCTGCTGCGAGAGACGTAGATCTCCTGGCGGTCGCCGGAGCAGGTGGTGTTCCCGTCGTCCTGCAGCGACAACCCGTAGAAGAGGAAGATGTCACCGGTTTCCTGGTCGACGACGGGCGACGGGTTGCCCCAGGACTGGCCGTCGTCGGACGGGACGACGACCTGGCTGGGCTGCCACGTCTCGCCGCCGTCGGTGCTGCGGCGCAGCAGCAGCTCGCGCGGGCCGGCGTCGCAGGTTTCGTGCCGGCCCTCGGTGAACGCGAGGATCGTGTCCTCCGGTGTCACGGCGAGTCCGTGCACGTGGTAGTTCTCCAGCGGGTCGGTCTCGGAGTCCCACAGGATGGTCTCCTCGTACGAGCCGTCTGCGGATGCGTCCGAGGGGGCCGTCTGCGTCGCTGCATGTGCGCTGGGCGATGCCGGGGATGTTGCCGACGACGGCACGCCGACGAGCGTGCCGGCGGCGAGGGTGGCCGCCGCGAGCAGCGTTGTCGCCGCGACTCGTCGTCGGGCCGTGAACCGATGTGTGATCATCGTGTGCTCCTAACGTGGGCGGTGTGCATCGATGAGGCTTCCGGCAGGCGTGGGTGGGGTCCTTCGATGAGGACTTCCGGCGGTCGTTTGCTTGATCGGACGCTCGGTCGGTTGCTCGGTCGATCGTCCGTCGACCCGTTGGGTGCCGCCGCGAGGCTCCCCTGGTGGTCCTTTGCAATGCACACATATACGCACCGGTGCGTATATGTGTGCATTGCAAAGGGCGGAGTGGTGTTGTCATCTTGTGGTGGCCTCGACGGGGTCGGAGGCGCTGCTTCCGAACGGCGGGCGACCTGATTCGGTCTCGGAGACGGCGTAGACGCGATGCTGGTAGGTGGTGTCGGGGGAGAGTCCAGCGCTGGTGAACGATGTGGCGTCGCCGGGCACCTCGCCCGCGAACTCCCATGGACCGTCGCCGGCCGGCCGGCGCTCGACGTGGTAACCGGTGGCGTGTTCGCTCGGCATCCAGGTGATGTCGATGCTCGACGACGACGCCACCTCCGCCCGGACGTCGGTCGGCGCCGAGGGAACCGGATCCTGGGTCAGGGTGACGGCATCAGCGATGACGTATCCGCCCGCGTCGTTGCTGAGCTCGACGGTGGCGGCGCTGCCCGCGTCGAACCGGAACGTGCCGAGGTCCACCCAGACGCCGGGCCGGCCGGCGTCGGTGAGGCTGCGGGCCTGCCCGCGCTGGTCGACCTCGACCCTGGTGCTGCCGTCCGCGTGGTTGACGGTGTAGGGCGCGTCCCCGGCGCGGTTCGGGTGCGAGACATACCAGACCAGCACGTTGTAGTCGCCGGTGGCGGGCACATCGGGGCG
This sequence comes from Phytoactinopolyspora halotolerans, assembly GCF_010550675.1. Classification (GTDB taxonomy): domain Bacteria; phylum Actinomycetota; class Actinomycetes; order Jiangellales; family Jiangellaceae; genus Phytoactinopolyspora; species Phytoactinopolyspora halotolerans. The sequence continues at coordinate 307,542 of NZ_JAAGOA010000004.1, forward strand.
CCAGGTCGCGGTACGGTCGCCGGTGCCGGCTGGGGCGGAGCGGTAGCTGACGCCGTAGTACGGATGGCCCTCCTGACCTGTGGCCCGGCCCCACGTGCCGGCCCGTTCGAACGCACCCACCGACTCGTCGTCGACGACCACGTCGCGTATGAGGTCGCTCGTGGCCCCGCCCGCGTCGATCAAGGTCAACTCGTCCGCGACGACCGAGGCGCCGCCCAGATGCCCCTGATCGACGACGGTGAACCGGATCCGGTGTGGCCCAGGGGCGAGTTCCACCATGCCGAGCTGGTACGTCTGGTACGCCTGACCGGTGCCGATCGCCGGATCGATCAGCCCGGCCTCCAGGTCCTCGCCGTCGACGCTGACCTGAACCGTGCCGACATCCGCGGACCGGCCCAGCCGGACGGCGAGCTCGAACTCGCCCGGATCGCGCGTGAGCCGGAAGGGCACCTCGACGTAGTCTCCGGGAGTGGTCGCGTCGTAGGTCAGCGCCATGCCGCCGCGAGCGTTGGCGTCGTCGAGGACGCGTGGTCGGCGCGGTGCTCCGGTGCGGGCGCCGGGCACGCCGAGTTCGATCGTGTGCTCGGTGATCCCAGGACCGTCGCCGTCGCCGGTCCCGTCCCCGTCGCCCGTGCCGTTGTCGCGGCCGTCGGTGAGCCACGCCAGATCGAACCGGGCCAGCGCGACACGTTGCGGGTAGGCGAGGACGTCCCCGTCGCGGCCGTACAGGGCGACGACCGTCCCGTCGGAGAGCGTGGCCAGGTCAGAGTAGTACGACGGGCCGGGGTTGACGGTCTTCTCGTACCGGTAGGTGAAGCCGTCGTCGTAACTCACCGCGACGGTGAGGTTCTCCCTCCGGGCGGAGTCGGGACGGCTGTGCAGCGTGCGCCGTACGCCGTCGGGCCCGTCGACGCCGACGACGCTCGAGTCGACAGCGGTGTACCGACCCGTGGCAGGCTCCAGCACCGGCTCCGACCACGTCAGGCCGCCGTCATGACTCACCGACGAGATCCGGAACCGGTGCCCGCCGGCGGCGGCTCGGCCGTTGACGACGATCGCACCGTCGCGGCGCTGGTAGATGCGGCTCTCATTGATCGGGTAGTCGGGGGAGACCGGGACGGCGCCGCCGCGCTGCCAGGTTCTGCCGTGGTCGTCGCTATACAGGGTGTCGACGCCGTAGTGGCGCTCCGGTGCGGGCAGCTGCACCGAGCGGCGGTGCAGGACCGGCAAGATCAGCCTTCCACACGGGGGAGGCGCGACCCGCTCTGCTGCCGGGACGTGCGGTGGTGCTGCGCGGCCGGGCCGGTCTGAGTGCGGTTCTGCCGACGACGCACAGTCGAACTGGATGCCGTGACCTGGTCCCGGACCGTTGAGGATCCATCCGTGCGGGTTGTCGTCGGGGAAGAGGTGACTCAGGCTGGTCGGGTCGCTCCACGTGGCGCCGGAATCGTGGCTGCTGATCACCGAGATGTCCGCACCGGAGGGACCCTGGTAGAACAGGAAGGCCTCACCGGTCTCGTCGTCGACGAGCGCGGTCGGGTTGCTCCAGGTGCGGCCGCCGGACGAGACGATGGTCCGGCTCGGCTCCCACGTGTCCCCGCCGTCGGTGCTGCGGCGCAGCAGGATGTCCTTCGGTCCGCCGTCGGAGAGCGCGTAGCGACCTTCGGTGAAGGCCAGGATCGTGTCGTCGGGTGTCACGGCCAGTCCGTGGACGTGGTAATTCTCGTGCTCGCCGGTCTCGGGGTCCCAGAGTGTCGTCTCGTCGAACCTGCCGTGGGCGCCGTCGTCCGTCGACGCGTGCTGCGCGGCGGTGGGGAGTGCGGCGGTGGATGACGTGCCGGTTACGACGGCGGTGGTGGCGAGTGCGACCGTGAACAGCACGGACGCGGGGGCGCGTCGTCTGACCGCGAGTCTCCTGTCGACCATGGTGTTGCCCCTTCCTTCAGCTGGCGGCGGCCATGATCATCGAGGATTCGGGGTGTTCACACACCTCAAATGCTCGATGATCATGAGGAGGTGGCGCCGTCTCGGGCGATCAGAGTGATCAGGTCGGGACTGATGCGCAGCCCCGAGGAGTCGACGTGCTTGTCGACGGCGCTCAGGCGCACGGTGTGCTGTCCGCGACGTAGCCGCATGCCGCCCAGATGCTCGGTCTTGAACGACCGGACGGACACCGTCGACGTGTCTACCGTGCCGCCGATGCGCTCACCGTCGATCGTCACCGCTACCACGCCGCCGTTGGGCAGATGCCGGAACCGGACATACACGTCGTAGTGCGCCGTGTGCTCGACGTCGACGGGTGCCTCGACATAGTCGCCGTAGTCGGCGGCGGCCAACTCCACCCGCCGTCCGCCGCTTGCCGCCGCGTCCTCGACGACGTTCGCCGCGAGATCGGTCCGGGGCCCCGCGAGGAACGGCAGGTCCTCGAATTCGGCGGAGAGCCGCACCGGCGGTCCGGAACGTGGGGTGTCCGTACCGTCGGTCAGCCAGGCCACGTCGAACGTGGCGAAGGCGATCGTGCGCGAGAAGCTGGGTGTCACGCCGTCGGCGTGATCGCGGCCGTACAGCACGCCGATGCGACCGCCCGGCAGCGCGACGATGTCCGAGTACGACGCCGGCCCGTCCGTCAGCACCTTGTTGAACGGCCAGCTCGCGCCTTCGTCGTAGGAGATCGAGACAGTGAGGTTGCGCCGCCGCGGTGAGTCCGGCCGGCTGAACGCGATCCGGCTGGGTGCGTCGCTGCCGGGGCCGCCAGAGATGCGAGTCACGCCGGTGTCGACCGCGTTGACGGGACGGGCGGCGGCGTCGAGCACCGGATCAGACCAGGTGCGGCCGCCATCGGTGCTGACGGAGACGATGCGCGGATGGATACCGCCGGCGGCGTACCGGCCGAACAGCGCGATCGAACCATCAGGTCGCTCCACGACGCGTGACTCGTTGACCGGATACGCACCGTCGAGGGGGACGCCGCCGGCGGCGTGCCACGTCTCGGCGCCTGGATCCAGCACGACGACGGAGACGCCGTACCTGCGCTCAGGGACCGGGTACGCGATCGCGCGACGGTGCCAGACCGGCATCAGCAGCCGGCCGTCGCTGAGCTGGGTGCCATGTCCGGGACCGGGCATATGCAGTGTCCACTCGTGCGGATTCTCGTCGAACAGCGACGTCACGTCCGTCGGATCAGACCAGGTGCGGCCGTCGTCGTCGCTGGTGACGACGTACACGCGGGATCGGTCTGGTGACCCGCCGGTGTTGCCCGGATCACGGAAGCACTCGGCATGGAAGAGATGGACGCGGCCGGTGGTGGTGTCCACCACCGGCGTCGGGTTGACGAACGACTGAGTCCCGTCGGAGCGGCGGACGTAGCGCAGCTCACCCCAGGTGCGCCCGCCGTCGGTGCTGCGCCGGCAGGCGATATGGTGCGGGTCGGCGTCGTGCTGGGTGATCCGGCCTTCGGCGAACGCCAGAACGGTTCCGGCCGGCGTCGCGGTCAAGCCGAAGACGTGGAATACCTCCAGGCCGTCCTCGCCGGCCTCGAAGACGACGGACTCGGCCACGTCTGCGCCGCCGCCCGTCGAGTTCCCGGGAGAAGCGGCCGTGGCGCGGGCCGGCGGCCCGGACGCGAGCGCCGCGGCCATGGCGGTGCCCGCGCCGAGTGCGAACGTGCGACGACTGATCTGTGCTGGTCGGGGGTTCGTTTCGGACTCTCGGGGACGGGGATCGGGCTGTGCGTACACTGCTGATGCCTCCAGATCGTCTGCCGGGTCGCGTGCTCGTCGACGGGGTTGGCCGGTCCTTCCTTGTGGGGCTGTCCGCGGGTGGTGCGCTGTGTGCCGCAGCGGTGTCCCTGTGCTCGTGTGCGTTGCCGGTGTGCGTGCGGTGCGTCGTCGTCGGTTGCTTCGGCCGCGGGGCGATCACCGCCGCCGGATCAGGTTGCTCTCGTGCGGGCGGAGGTACTCCGCGAGTGCGGTGCGCTCGTCCGGTGTGCACGGCAGCAGCGGCGGTGCGACGTGCGGTGGGCAGAGGCCGCGCTCGTCGAGGATCGCCTTGATCGTGGGCACCCCGGGCCGGATGCGGTGGATGCCGCAGAGCTGGTCGACGACGGTCTGCCACGCATCCGCCGACACGTCGCCGTTGTCCTCGGCCGCGTCCTCGGCCGCGTCCCCGTCCGCGCATGGTGCGCCGGTTGCTTGTGCATGGTGCGCTGAGTGCACGTCCGAGCGTGACGGTGAACCGGTTTCTGGCGACGACTCAGCGCACCATGCTCGATGCAGAGCGACGGCGACGTCCGGGGCGATGTTGGCGATGCCCGGAACGATGCCGTCGGCGCCGCCGCGCAGACCGTCCGCCAGGGCACCCTCGGCCCCTTGCCCCACGCCGAAGTCGGGACGTCGCGCGTGCGCGGTCTTGACCATATGCCGCAGCATGTCGAGGTCGCCTGAGCTGTCCTTGATCCCGACGACGTGCTCCATCTCCAGCAGCGCGTGGAATACCTGGGGCGTGATCGGGTTGCTGTATTTCGGTGCGTTGTAGGCGACGACGGGAATCCCGAGTTCAGCGCAGGCGGCGTAGTGGGCGACGATCTCGTCGTCGCGGTGGTGGAAGTAGATCGGCGGGCTGAGCACGAGGGCGTCGGGCGACGCCGGAAGGACCGCCTCCGCACGGTCCATCACCTCAGCCGTGCCCGCCGCCGTGATGTTGACCAGTACCGGGCCGGCGACGGAGGGACCATCCTGGTCGTGGGTTGCGGTGTGCGAGGAGTCGTGTGTTGCGGTGTGCGAGGAGTCGTGTGTAGCGGTACGCGGGCGCTCGTGCGTTGTGTCGTGTGACTCGCGCCAGAGCGTGGCGGTCTCGACCGTGAACGCGCCGATCGCGTCGGTCGGCAGCAGTGGTCCTTCTCCGTTGCTGCCGAGCAGCATCAACGCGTCCACCCCGGCGTCACGCATCGCCGTCAGCAGTTCCGCACCGGAGCCGACGGCGGTGCGTGGTTCGCCAGGGGCGTCCATCGGTGTCACCAGGGGCACCGTGACGCCGCGCAGAAGTTCCTTGCCGGTCGTCGCCATCTTCAGTAGCCCTTCACCTCGGGCCAGGCCAGCTCGAAGCCGTCCTGGACCAGCTCGTTCTGGAACGCCGCCAGCCGCGACTCGTCCGCGCGCACCTGCGCGGGCACCAACCCGCGCGAGAGGCAATGCGCGGCCAGCGCACCGGCGACCTCGCCGATGTTCCACTCCACCGGGTGCAACCGGTAGCAGCCGTTGGTGATGTGCGTGGTGCCGATGTTCTTCGACGCCGGCAGCAGATTGCGTAGCCGTACCGGCAGCAGCGCGCCCAGCGGGATCTGGAATGGGCTGTTGGCGACGTCGATGTAGTTGTCGCCGCCGGTCGACGGGTGCAGGTCGATGCGGTACATCCCCACCCCGACCGAGTCCGGGTAGGCGACGGCGCCCCGCTGGCTACGCACCGCCAGCGAGAGATCCTGTTCCACCACCGTGTACTGGGCCTTGATCCGGCGCGACTCGCGGATGTACGGAGCCTTGGCGAGGCCGTCGTCGGTGCCCATCACGTCCGGGCGCAGCCGCAGCCCGGGCCAGCCGGTCCCGCCGTCCGGGCGGGGTGCCTCGGTCTGCAGCCAGTACAGCATGCTCAGCGACAGCTGCCGCCCGCCCTGCAGGTGCTCGGCGCGCTCGTCATCGGAGACGCCGATGATCGGCCCGGGCAGGTAGTCGATCATCGGCCAGTTGACGAGCGTCACGTCGCTGGCGACGAATCCAGGCTCGAAGAGGTCCCGGCAGACGATCCGGCGGAACAGCCAAAGGTCCTTGTCGCCGGCGTCCAGGCTCTGGTCTGCGATCACCGGGCCGGTGTGCCCGTGTGGCACGAACGTGCGGGTGTACGGCTCGAGCGTGCGCGGGTCTGGCGCGGTGAGGCTGAGCAGCTGGTCGGGCCAGTACGGCGGACGGTAGCTCTGCCAAAATCCGTACTGCTCCGGCTTGTCGATGGTGTGGTCCTCGCCGTCGCGATGCTCCACCGCGAAGACCCAGGAGAACGCCTGCATGTTCGCCGGCTGTGCGACGGCGGGCGCGCTCGGTTCGCCGGTGTCGGCGGAGGATTCGAACCCGGTCACGTGCTCGGCCTCGGCCAGCGGCAGCAGGTCGCCCTCCTCCGTGGCGTCCAGGATGTACGGCGCGTCGACGACGAGCGTCTCGTCGCCGGGCCCGCGCAGCCGCACCGCGGTGACGGTGTCACCGTCGACGTCCGCGCCGACGGGCCGGTACTGGAAGAACACGCGCAGCCGGCCGGCGGAGAGGTACGGCGCCACCATGCTTTCGATCACCGACGCGGCCACGCGCGGCTCGTGGCAGAGTCTGCTCACCCGGCCCTGGCCGGGGTTGAGCTCGACGTCCGCGCGGGCGGCGCTGGTCAGCGGGTACCAGGTGCGGTAGTAGTCGCGGACGGCGTCGCGGAACCGGCGATAGGAACGTGTGCAGCCGAACCGCTCGATCCACGGGTGTTCGTCGGGTGGGACTCCCTGGCTGGTCAGCTGGCCGCCTAGCCAATCGGTCACTTCCGTGACGACGACGGACCGTCCGCGCCGCAGCGCCGCGAGGGCGGCGGCGACGCCACCGACACCTCCGCCTACGACCAGCAGGTCGGTCGAGATCACCTGTTCACTACTCACGTGTGGTACTTCCTCTTCTCCTCGCGCTCCCTTTGCAATGCACACACGGACGCATCACCCTCCTTGACCGGCTGGCAACGTGGAGGCTTGGTGTCGCCGAGGCGGTTCCGTGGAAGCTTGGTGTCGTGGCGGCTGGCAACGTGGAGGCTTGGTGTCGCCGAGGCGGTTCCGTGGAGCCTTGGTGTCGTAGCGGCTGGGTTGCGTGGAAGCTTGGTGCTATCCGGCCCGTCCGTTGCGTATATGTGTGCATTGCAAAGTCGGTGGGGTGGCGTTTCATGGGGTGACCAGACGGAACGCGGTGGGAGTGCCGGCGGACGGAAGGTCGATCTCCACCAGCTGCGCACGACGGACGGAGCGAACGACTGATGTGCTGTCGATGGTGACCTGCACCGTTTCCGTGGCCTCCGGCGGCGGCGCGACGAGCACCCGGCCCGGCGATCCGTGCGCCGTGGCCACGCCGACCACACGAGACGTCGTGCGCTGGTATGCCGTCACGACGACGTGCGGATCCGTGTCCAGCAGTGTCGTCGCCCCTCCGATGTCGTCACCCGGGGCGTCGTCACGGCCGGCGTCGTCGTGGAGAGCGACGGTCAACCTCTCCTCCGCCCGCACCGTGAGCCGTCCCTCGCCGAGTACGATCCCGGCCAGCTCAGCTGGTGTGCCCGGATGGGCGAACCGCCAGCCCTCTGGTCGCGGGTCGGCGATCTCCTGGAAAGCGAGCAGCGCCAGCAGCGAACCCCACGACATCAGCCCGTCGGATCGGGCCGCCAGCGGCCGGACGTCCTCACCCGGCTGGATCGGGTAGTTCTCGCGCACGTGGCTATGCCGATCCCACTCATCGAGGAACAGCTCCAGCAGCGACTCGACGGCCTCCCGGGCCTCCCGTTCGAACCCGCCACGACGCAGACCTTCCACGGCCAGGTACGCCATCGGCGCCCACACCCGGCCGCGCCAGTACCGGGTGTTGAACCCGGAGTCGTTCCGCGCCACGCTTGGCAGCGGCGGCTTGCCGCCCAGGACGTCGGGCGAGAGCAGATGATCGACCAGCGATCGTGCCTGCTCGGCGTCCGGCACATCGCCGAGCAGCGGGTAGAGCATGGTGGGCGCGATGTGCTCGGAGAACTCGCCGCCGGCCCACCGGTTCCGGTACTCGCCGTGCTCGGCGTCCCAGAGCAGCCGGTTGATCTCAGCCCGTGCTGACTCGGCCTGCGTGCGCAGTTCCTGTGCCGTGGACGCATCGCCGAGTAGCTCGGCGATGGCGGCGACCGCCTCGGCGTCGGCGACGTGCAGCCCGTTCAAGCCGACGTCGGCGAGGTTCTGGGTGTGCGTCTGTGGATCCCAGGTGACCTCGTCGTACATGGGGGAGTCGTCGAGACCCTCACGCTTGGTCCGGTCGATCAGGATCTCCAGGTTCTGCGAGTCCGGATCGCCCTCGATCGGGTCCGAACCCCAGGCCAGCAGGCCGAACGGCCCGCGCCGCGCCGACGGCCACCAGCGATGCCAGCGCAGCAGGTCGTCGTAGCAGCCCTCCAGGAGCTGCCGGTCGCGGGTCTCGTCCGACAGCCCGCTGCCCAGGTACGCCTTGAGCACGGTGATCCCGCCCACCGGCGACTGCGAACGGTCGTCGGTGCGGCCGCGTTCGTCGGAGACCCGGTTGGGCAGCATGCCGCGCTCGTCGGCCTGGTCGAGGATCTGCCGGAAGATCCCGAGCGCGTACGACGAGTCGATCCAGCCGGCCACCAGCCCAGTGAAGAACGTGTCCCAGACGTGCAACGCCCAGCGTCCGTAGAAGCCCTCGCGTTCGGCGCAGACGAAGTCGCGAGAGGTCGGGGTTAAGACGCGGTCGATGTCGGGCGCGTAGATGGTGTTCCAGGTGACCGAGCGCGTATACGCGTCACCCGCGTTGCCCAGCCAGCCGCCGGTGCGCATCCGGGTGGCCACCGCGTCGCCCCGAGCCGAGGCTACGTGCTGCATGATCGCCGGCGCCGTGAGTGGCTCCTCGTCGGCCTGCCCGACGTGCACGCACAGCGGGTCGGCGTCCGCGGCGGCGAACGTGAGCCGGAGGACGCCGTCGTCGCTGGTGTCCACACTGGTGACCGGCGCGGTGACGGCCAGCCGCCATGGCTGCCCGGCCACCAGGATGCGTACGACGCGCCGGCCATCGGCGACGTCGAAGGTCAGGGCGCCGTCGAACCCGGGCATCCGATCGACGATCACCACGAGATCCGCGGGTGTGTCGCCGGCCGCGGAGGCGACGGCGTCGAGCACGTCGCCCCCTCCGGCGAACTGGAGGTCCAGGGTGGTGTCCAGCGCCGCGACCCTCACCTGGGCGTAGCGGCCGTCCACGGTGTGGTGACCGAGCCGTTCCAGGCCATGCCGCCAGGTGAACGTGTCGGCGACCGTCCCGTCGGCGCCGGCCAGCGCGAACCGGAGCCGCACGCCGCTGGGTAGGTGCGCCGAGCCGGTGTGGTACTGCACGTCCCACGTGTTCCACCCGGCCGGCTGAGGTCGGTATCCCATGATCATCAATCCTTGGCCGTACTGTGGTCGGTCTGATCGTTCACGATCACGGGTCAGTCTCCGTAGCTGAGGCCGGCGAATCCGGGCACGGACGACGGGTCGAGGTCGACCCCGGTGAGCCCGTCCTGGTAGGCGTAGACGACCTGCGGGAACATCGGGAACATGCCGACGGCGTCGTTCCAGATGATCTCGATCGCTTGCGCGTAGAGCTCTTCGCGCTGCTCGCGGTCGGCGACCGAGTCGGCCTCGGCCAGCAGCCGGTCGACCTCCTCGTTGCAGTAGCCGGTCCGCTCCGCGGCGCACGGGTACAGCCGGCCGACGTTGGTGGCCGCGTCCAGCGACGGCACCGACACCGACTGCAGGTTGATGTCCCAGTTCAGCGCCAGTAGATCCTCCAGCCAGACGCCCGGCTCCTTCTCCACCGGTTCCACCTGGACGCCGATCGCACGCAGCTCGGAGGAGACCGCCTGGGCGAACTCGCGGAACTCCTCACCGCGCAGCTGAAGCTCATAGGTCGCATCGAAGTCGAACCCGGCGTCCTCCAGCGCTGCCCGCGCCGCCTCCGGGTCGTACGCGACCGGATCCTGCGGGGAGTACCCGAGCACCGGCGGCGCGATGATCGAGTCGGCCAGCTCACCGGTCTCCGGGTGCAGCGCCTCGATGATCTCCTCGAAGTTCACCGCCTGCCAGAGCGCCCGACGGACCTCGGCGTCGGCGAACGCGTCTCGGCTGGAGTTGATCCACATGGTGTAGGTCGCGTTGCTCGGGATGGTCTCCAGCACCAGACCGCCCTCACTCTCCAGCGCGGGTACCTGATCGTCCGGGACACCCCAGGTCAGGTCCACCTCGCCGGTGCGCAGCGCGGTCATGCGTGCGGCGATCTCCGGGATGAACTCGATCTCCAGTCCGTCGACGGCCGGCTCGCCGCCCCAATAGTCCGGATTCGGGCTCAGCGCCAGAGTGCCTTCTGGTGTGAAACTGTCGACGGTGTACGGACCGGACCCGATGGGGTCGGCGAAGAAGCCCTCGTCGTCGAGATGTGCGGCGGGGACGATCCAGACGTTGGCGAGCTGTCCGAGCAGCGCCGGGTTGCCCGCTTCCGACGTGAACACGACCGTCGAGTCGTCCGGCGCCTCCAGCTCCAGTCCGGCGACGTTGCCCGAGACCGGACCCTCCAGCTCCTGGATGCGCTCGATCGATGCGACGACGTCGGCGGAGGTGACCGGTGTGCCGTCGGAGAACGTCGACTCGCGCAGCGTGAACTCCCACTCGGTGGCGTCGTCCGAGACGGTCCACTCGGCGGCCAGCTCGGGTTCGTAGCCCTCGTCGGTGGCACCCACCAGCCGCTCGAAGATCGCCCGCCCGGCAAGCTGCGTGCCCAGGTCGGCGCCCATGTCCCCGTGCGGGTCGAGGGTGGTGATCGGCCGCTGGCTGGCTACCGTGACGATGCCGCCGCCGTCGCCACCGCCGTTGTCACCGTTGTCGTCGCCGCTGTTGGCGTCGTCTCCCTCGTTCTCGCTGGTGTTCTCGCCATTGCCGTTGTTGCCGGCGTCGTCGTTCGTGCCGCCGTCGTCGCCGCCGCAGGCGGTGGCGAGCAGGGCCGCCGCGCCGAGCAAGACGGCCAGGCGGCGGTGGATGCGATGGTGCGACATCGTCGTCTCCAATCGATGGGTTGGTACGTATTAAGTCGTGGGCGCGGCCGAGGCCGGCGAGCTGTGTGGAAGCGGTCTACTCGGACGTGCACCGTCGTGGGGTGCTGCTAGGTCTCTGCCACCTCCAGATCCAGCGCGGCATCGAGCAGCATGCGGGTGTACGGGTGTTGCGGACTGCGGTAGAGATCCTCGGTCGCGGCCGTCTCGACGATCTCGCCGCTACGCATCACCGCGATGCGGTCGGCGATCTGCCGGACGACGCCGAGGTCGTGCGAGATGAACAACAGCGACAGGCCGTGTTCACGTGTGAGATCCACCAGCAGGCGCAGGATCTGGGCCTGCACCGAGACGTCGAGCGCGGAGACCGCCTCATCGCAGACCAGCAGCCTCGGGCGCAGCGCGAGCGCACGGGCGATGCTGATCCGCTGGCACTGACCACCGGAGAGCTCGGCCGGGCGGCGCCGCGCGACGCCACCGTCCAGCCCGACCTCCTCGAGCAGGTCCCGCACGGCGGCATGCTGATCGCCGGCCGGCGCCGCCGCCGGATGCGCCTGCCACGCCTCGCGGATGATGGCTCCGGCGGTCATCCGCGGGTTCAGCGACGACCGCGGGTCCTGGAAGACCATCTGGATCGCGCGCTGGATCTCGGCCGGGCGTCCGCGCACCGGGCCCAGCGGCGTTCCGTCGTAGCTGAGCGTGCCCGAGTCCGGCCGCACCAGACCCACCACGCAGCGCGCAACCGTCGTCTTGCCGGAGCCGGACTCGCCCACCACGGCTACCGTCTCGTCCGGCGCCACGTCCAGATCGACACCGGCGACCGCCGTGACCGGCGGAGCCCCGGCGCCGAGAAGCCGGCGGCCGCCACCGAAGGTGACGCGCAGGTCCCGGATGGACAACCCGGTCGGGTGCTCGGTCATGGCCGCTCCTCCTCCTCGGTCGTCGTCGCGGTATCCGGCCCGGTCCCGTTGCGTCCTGCCACGCGCGTACTCGAGCGTTCGTCGTGCAGGACTCCTGCGAAGTGACACCCGCTCCAGCGGCCGGGCGCGACCTCGAGCACCTCGGGTTCCTCGGTCCGGCAGCGCTCGTGCGCCGCGGCCCCGTCGTCTGCCATGACGCGGGTCAGCGGGCAGCGCGGATGGAACGCGCAACCACTCGGCCGTTGTGCCGGGTTGGCCGGCGAGCCCGGCAGCGGTGCGGCGATAGCCGTCTTGGTGTGGACCGCGGGGACGCTTTCCACCAGGGCTTTCGTGTAGGGATGCAGCGGGCGCCGGAGCAGATCCCGGGCCGGGCCGCGCTCGCAGACCCGTCCCGCATACATCACCACGAGATCGTCGGCGACGTGCGCCATCACCCGCAGATCGTGGCTGACCAGCACCATCGCGGTGTTCTCCTGCTCGCGCAGGTTCCGCAGCATGTCCAGGATGCGTGCCTGCACCGTGACGTCCAGAGCGGTGGTGGGCTCGTCGGCGAGGATCAGCCGCGGCTTGCCGGCCAGCGCGAGCGCCGTCATCGCCCGCTGCCGCATCCCGCCGGAGAACTGGTGCGGGTAGTTCGACGCGCGCCGCGCCGGCTCCGGTATGCCGACCCGTCCCAGCAGCTCGGCGGCGGTGGCGGTGAGCTCGCGGCGCGACATGCCGTCGCGCCGCGGGATCTCGGTGACCTGACGCCCGACGGTCTGGCTCGGATTCAAGCTGGCCAGCGGGTCTTGGAAGATCATCGCGATCTCCCGGCCACGGACCCGGCGACGACGGCGCGGGCCGGCGGTGAGCAGGTTCTCTCCACGCCACCACAACCCGCCCCGGGTGACCGCGCCCTGCGGGAGCAGACCGATCACCGCCATCGCGGTCATCGTCTTGCCGCTGCCGGACTCGCCGATCAGGCCCGTGGTGCGGCCGGCATCGACCGTGAATGAGACCCGATCGATGATCCGCACCGGGCCGGACGGGGCCGGCAGGAAGACATCGAGGTCGCGGACGTCCAGCAGCGGACCGTCGCCGCTACGCTCGTTCGCCACGTCGGCGCCGCTACGCTGGCTCGCCACGTCGGCGCCGGTGTCGCCGGGTCCCGTTCTCATCGTCGATTCCCTCCGTAGCGTGCGGTGAGCTGATCGCCGACGAGGCCGACGCAGATCACCAGGACGGCGAGGGCGACGCCCGGAAACGCGGAGATCCATGGCGCGAGTTCCAGGTACTCCTTGCCGTCGGCGATGGTCTGACCCCACGAGACGGACGTCGACGGAAGCCCGATGCCGAGGAAGCTCAACCCCGCCTCAGCCAGCACCACCAGCGCGAACTCCAGCGTCGCCATGGCCACCACGGGTCCGACGACGAACGGCAGCACATGGCGGCCGAGGATGGAACGACGCGGCACGGCCATCACCCGCGCGGCGTTCACCCAGTCCCGCTCCCGCAGCGACAGTGACGCCCCGCGTACCACCCGGGCGAACGAGATCCACCCGACGGCGGACAGCGCCAGAACGACGATCAGGATGCCCGGGCGGAACAGCCCGGCGATGACGATCGCCAGCAGGATGCCCGGGAAGGCGACCAGGATGTCGATGAGCCGGGCGATCGACGCATCCGCCCAGCCGCCCACGTACCCGGCGATCAGGCCAACGATCACACCGAACGTCCCGGCAGCGGCGACGGTCAGGACCGCGATCACCATCGACGTGCGTGCGCCGAGAACGACTTGGTCCAGGATGTCGCGGCCGACGCCGTCGGTGCCGAGCCACGCGGTGCCGCCGTCCGACGTCGTCGATCCGGGGGAGAGCAGCCGGTCGGTGACGGACGTGGCCAGCGGGTCGTAATCGACGACGAGCGGACCGACGGCGGCGACGACGATGTAGACGGCGATGATGCCGTGCGGGACGTATCGCAGGATCCGTCCGAGGCGTCGTGGGCGGCGCGGCAGGTCGGCGTCGATCGTCGCGGATCGTGGCGTCGGCGCGGCCCGCTCGGCGAGCACGGTGTCGGTCATGCTTTCGCCTCCACCCGGATGCGCGGGTCCAGTCGGGCATAGGTCAGATCGGCCAGCAGATTGAGCACGACGACGACGGCCGCGATCAGCAGGGCGGCAGCCTGGACGACCGAGTAGTCGCGGGCCGACACCGAGTCGACGATGAGCGAGCCAAGCCCAGGCCAGGCGAACACGTTCTCCACGACGACGGAGCCGCCGAGCAGCACGCCGGTCTGCAGGCCGATGATGGTGACCACCGGGATCAGCGAGTTCTTCAGCACATGGCCGAGGAGCACCTGCGGTTCGGTCAGGCCCTTGGACCGGGCCGTCTGCACATAGGCGTCCTGCATCGATTCGGCCAGGCTGCTGCGAGTGAGCCGGGCGACGATGGCCACCTGCGGCAGTGACAGGGTCACGGCCGGCAACACGAGGTGGGACAGAGAACCGGATCCGGCGCTCGGCAGGACGCGTAGATTCAGTGCGAACAGCAGGATCAGCATGATGCCGACCCAGAACGTCGGGAACGACTGCAGGCTGATCGACACGCCGGAGACGACCCGGTCGACCAGGCCGTTGGGCCGTCCGCCGGCGACGCATCCGAGGATGAGCCCGACGACGACGGCGATCGCCATCGCGGACAGGGCGAGCTGGATGGTGGCCGGAAAACGGTCCAGGACTGCCTCCATGGCGGGCTGGCCGAGCCGGTACGAGTCGCCGAAGTCGAATCTGAGCGCCCGCCCGATATAGCTGACGTACTGGAGCAGCAGCGGGTCGTTGACGCCGAACCGTTCACGGGCGGCTTCGATCTCGTCGGCGGTGGCGTCCGGGCCGAGGGAGAGGGTGGCCTGATCACCGGGTGCGAGCCGGACGATGACGAAGATCAGCGTGACGCAGCCCCACATGACGAACACGCCGAGCAACAGCCGCCGGGCGATCATCTGCACGGTTCCCATGATCATCAACCGCCCGTCTGGCCGTGGCCGACCTGGTCGTCGACGATCGTGGACGGCGGGGCGGCGATCGTCTCGCCGGTGACCTGGTCGGCCGGGACGAGCAGCTGGCGCGCGTCGTCGTTCGGATCGTCGAGCAGGTCGAGTAGCAGCCGGACGGCCTGGCGGCCCATGTCGGTGCGGGGAAGCGTGAAACGAGTCCAGTCCCGGGCGGTGGCGTCGCTCAGCGGAGGATCACCGAGCAAGGCGACGGAGATGTCCTCAGGGATGCGAAGGCCGGCCCGGGTGACGGCGTCCTCGACGGCCACGACGGTGGAGTCGTCCTCGGTGGGCTCGACGAGGACGGCGGTGACGCCGGCGTCGAGCCACGTCTGAACCGTGCCGGGTGTCAGATCGGCGGGGGAGCGGAGCGGATGGATCAGCGACTCGTCGACGCTGATCCCGGCGTCACTCAGCCCTTGCCGGTAGCCGGCCTCGCGGTCGCGGGTCGGCTCGTCGCCGCCGGTGACCTGGAGATACAGCATGGTGCGGTGGCCGAGCCGGGCGAGGGTCTGCACAAGCTCGCGGGTGGCGGCGGCATAGTCGACGGCCACGTAGGACAGTTCGGCGCCGGGGACCTCGCGTCGTCCGATGAAGACGAACGGGAAGTCTTCCTGTACGAGGTGGGCGAGGTCGTCGCGATGCAGGTGGCGACCGAGCAGGACGCAGCCGTCGGCGACCTTGAGCCGGTTGGCGCCGCGGGCGTAGATGCGACGGTCGCCGCCGGAACCGGCCGAGCTGAACAGCAGCAGGTCATAGCCCTGCTGCGCGGTCTCCTCCTCGACGCCGAGCAGGAACGGATAGTAGAAGTCGCGCTGGTCGACCGGGAACACCGGCTCGAACGTATAGAGGCCGAGTAGGTGGTTGCGCCCGCCCTTGAGACTGCGCGCGGCCGCATTGGCGGAGTATCCGAGCTCCTCGGCGGCGGCGAGGACGGCTTGCCGCGTCGCCTCGGCGACCTGGTCGCTGGCCGGTCCACCGCTGATGACCAGCGAGACCGTAGCCTGCGACACGCCCGCATGTCGAGCGATGTCGACCTGCGTCGGCCGGCGGCGTCGTCCCGGAGATGCCATCTAATGATGTCCTTAATACGTATGAAGTGCTCGGTGGCGAACACGTTAACGACACATTTCGGCCGCCGTCAAGACCCTCGGCGCCGCAACGGATGGCTCCGCTGTCCGACGCGCCCCGCCGCTCTCGCCTCAACGTGGCCACGGAGAGCCTGAGGGGATGAGGGCATGGCGCTACAGCTTGACGAGGATGTACCTGCCCAATTGCGGAGCCAATGAGGGCATAGCTCGGCTTGTGACCCGGGTCAGATTCCCGGACAGATCTGTCGTGGACTATCTGGATCCGGTCCGGGCACTGTTGCCGGGCGTCAACGGTGCGGTGCTATCGGTACTTACGCACACTAACCAGCCGTTGACACTGCGTCAGCTCGCCGAGCGTGCAGGCGTAACTCATCCTCAGGCGGCGCGTCACGCAGAGAGACTTGAGCGGCTGGGTATTGTCCGACGTCAGCTGGCCGGGCGTAGTCATTTGCTCGACTTGACTGAGAGCGCCGCTTCCGTCTGGTTGCGATCGCTTGCCAGTCTGCGCGACGTCGTGCTGGCCGGCATGCGCGAGTCCGCCACGCGGATATCTCCGGAGCCGTTGAGCCTGGTGGTCTTTGGGTCCTTCGCCCGCGGCACGGCAACCGCGGACAGCGATATCGATGTCTTGACTGTCGCGCCGCGTGCCCGCACCGACGACCTGCAGTGGCAGAACGCCGTGTCGGAATGGCTCGATTCTGTCGCTGAGCTGGCAGGTAACCCGGTTGCCGACATCGTGGTCGAGGCTGACGAATTGCCGGAGCGTGTGGATGAGCCGCTGTGGCGCAGTATCCGCGAGGAGGGCGTCGTGCTGGCGGGTCAGCGGCTCGGCGATCTTATCCGTCACGGGATGGTGACGGGCAAAGAAGTTCGGCCTGATGATGGCGCGTGACCGGCGGACTGGAGCGGACGTCAGGCCGCTCGACGTTCGTGGCGCCCGTGCTCACTTGGCGAGAGCGGAAGAGTATTTACGGACGGCTCGCAAGGCTCTCGAACGGGCCGCACGAGCAGGCCGCTATGCACGTCAGCAAGGCGGGTCCGGATGGCAAGGCGGTGGCGTCGCAGTTGCGGAGGCTTATCCGCAGGAAGACGCAGGCACACTACGAGACGATGCCTATCGGTGTGGGTGAAGCCAGTCAGCTCATTCAATCTGCGGAATGTGCACTTACCGCCGCTCGCCGTGCGGGTGCGCGGTTGCGCAACGACGAATGACGCCGCACCATGCCGCGAAGTGGCTGCGGAACGTCTTAGAGAGCAATCGGTCGTGCCGCTGTGCCGCAGCGTCAGTCAGCCATGAGCCTTGTCTGTCGCTGCAGCCAGGCCGATGTCGACGATGTCCGCCCGGGCTGCTTGGCTGGCGACGTCTGCCACGGGGATCCACTCCGCGAAGTCCGTTGAGCCGCCGACCTCCGTCGTACCTAGCGCGCCGCCGACGATCGTGGCTGCGAAGAAGACTCGAACCGACTTGAAGGGCCGGCCGGTGTGTCGACTCTCCGACCCGGTGAAGCTATGCGTCGTCAGTGGAGCGCCGACCGCCACCGCGTAGCCCGTCTCCTCCAGCACCTCACGGCGGACGGCCTCCTCGAGGGACTCGTCATACTCGACGCCACCGCCGGGCAATAACCAGGCCGGATCCGCACCTCCCTTGCTGTTGAACCACGTGAGCAGTACCCGATCGGCGTCGTCCACGATGACAGCGTAGGCGGCGAGGCGAGTGTCATATTCCGTGAAGTGCACACGGCAACGCTACTGGTATCGAACACCCTCGGCATCTCGCCGGTTGACGGGGACGGCGGTGAGATCGATCGGTACAGGACGCAAAGCGTCCGGATTCCGGTCTACAGTCAGGCGTGTCCGGCGGGGTCGACGTTGCGTGAATCCTGTCGGTGAAGAGATCGGGCATTGCCCGTGACTTGATCGCTCGCGCGAGGACGATGAGGAGTTATGTGATGGCTGAAGTTGTGCTGTTCCACCATGTTCAGGGCCTCACCGATGGCGTGCGCGCGTTCGCCGACGAACTGCGAGCGGGTGGGCACACGGTGCATACGCCTGACCTGTTCGACGGTGAGCGCCCGACGTCGATCGACGAGGGTGTGGCGTTCGCGGAGGGGCTCGGTGGCAAGGTCCGGGAACGTGCCGATCGGTTCGTGGCTGACCTGCCCGAACAGCTGGTGTTTGCCGGCTTCTCCCTCGGTGCGGTTTCGGCGCAGCGGCTCGCACAGACGCGTCCCGGTGCGCGCGGCGCACTGCTTTACGAATCCTGCATCCCTATCACCGGCGAATGGGCGTTCGGGCCGTGGCCGGACGGTGTGCCGGTGCAGATCCATGGCATGGACAAGGACCCGTTCTTCGCGTTGGAAGGCGATATCGACGCCGCCCGGGAACTGGTTGCCACAGTCGGATCGGAGCTGGCCACCCTGTTCACGTACCCGGGGGATCAGCACCTGTTCACCGACAGCTCGCTGCCGTCGCACGACCCCGAGGCCACCGCGCTGGTGGTGCAGCGTTCCCGAGAGTTCCTCGATCAGGTCAACTGATCCGGCGAGAAGGAGCGCGGATCTGCGATGACCAGATACGTGATCGGGCCCGACGTGGCGCTTCAGCTGGCCGCCGAGAAGGCCATGATCGGCGACGAACACCGGTTGCTGGCACCGACGCTGCTTCGCTCGCAGGTGTTGTCGCAGCTCTACCAGGCCGTGCATGGCGGTGAGCTGACCAAGAAGCAGGCCGAGCAGCGGCTGGACTACGTACGAGGGCTACGTATGCGGTTGCTCGGCGACCGGGTGCTGCAGAACGTCGCCTGGGGAATCGCCGACCAACTCGGATGGTCCGACACCTACGACGCTGAGTATCTGGCTTTGACGCAGCTGCAGGCCGACGCGTTCGTCACGCTCGACGAACGACTCGCCCGAGCCGCGAAGGACGTGGTGACCATCGCGCCGATCGAAGCGTTGTCCTGACGCGCGGAGAGCTTGAAGCCCGGACGAACTGTGACCTCACCGCAGCCGCGCTCGACGAACGACATTGTGGTTGCTATCGCGGCCGCAATGCATTTCTTTCAGGGTGATCCAGGGAAGTGCCGCTGTCAGCGCTCTGTGCGCCGCCGCTCCGGAGCGGAGCGAATTCGACGGCAGCAAAAAAGGCAAGGATAAAACTCCCTGCCATGTTTAATGTATAGCACGACCGGGGGCTTGTGGCAAGACCCCGGTCGCGCTGCACAATTGACCGCCGAAGCCACAACCTGCAGAAATAGGAGGCCGGTCACGTATGTGCATGTGTCGACATGGATCACTCGACAGCGCGTCCGGCCGACGGCTCAGACGTGAGAATTCGGGCGCAGATGTACCGAATGCGGCACCTCTGATTCAAGAGCAGTAACTGGCTGAAATGCCACCTCGTGGAATTGAAGGGTCCCGATGATTGACGTGATCGTTGCCGGCGGCGGACCGACCGGCGTGATGTTGGCCAGTGAGCTGCGCCTGCACGGTATGCACGTGCTCGTGGTGGAGAAGGCGGAGGAACCCACCAGAATCGTCCGCTCGCTCGGCCTGCACGCACGCAGCATCGAGGTGATGGACCAGCGCGGCCTTCTGGAGCGGTTCCTCGAGCACGGCCAGAAGTACCCGATCGGCGGCTTCGCTGGAATCAGCAAGCCGTCGCCCGAGAACCTGGACACCGCACATCCCTACATCCTCGGTATTCCACAGCCCACCACAGACCGGCTGTTGACCGAGCGTGCCATCGAGCTCGGCGCCGAGATTCGGCGCGGTTGCGAGTTGGTCGGGCTGAGCCAGGACGACGACGGGGTCACGGCCGAGTTGGCCGACGGGACGCAGCTGCGCTCGCGTTACCTCGTCGGCTGCGACGGCGGACGCAGCACGGTACGCAGGCTGCTCGGTATCGGCTTCCCTGGCGAGCCGGCCAGCACCGAATGGTTGCTGGGAGAGATGCAGGTGGACGTGCCGCTGGACGAGCTGATGGCGGTGGTGGCCGAAGTCCGCAAGACCCAGCTGGGGTTCGGTGTCGGCCCGATCGGGGACGGGGCGTGTCGGGTCGTCGTGCCCGCCGAAACGGTGACCGAGGATCGCACCGTCCCGCCGCCGACCCTCGATGAGGTCAAGCAACGGCTTCGGGCGGTCGCCGGTACCGACTTCGGAGTCCACTCACCGCGCTGGCTCTCCCGATTCGGCGACGCTACCCGATTGGCGGAGCGCTACCGGGTCGGGCGAGTGTTCCTGGCCGGCGACGCCGCGCACATCCACCCGCCCCTGGGCGGACAGGGCCTCAACCTCGGCATCCAGGACGCGTTCAACCTCGGCTGGAAACTGGCCGCGGCGGTCAAGGGCTGGGCGCCGGACGGGCTACTGGACAGTTACCAGCCCGAACGGCATCCCGTGGCCGAGGACGTGCTGGACATCACCCGGGCGCAAGTCGAGTTGATATCCGTCGATCCGGCCGCTCAGGCGGTGCGCCGGATGGTGGCGGAACTGATGGACTTCGAGGACGTGAACCGGTACCTGATCGAGAAGGTCGCGGCGATCGGGATCCGCTACGACTTCGGCGAGGGACATGAACTGCTAGGCCGCCGGCTTCGGGACGTGGAACTGACCCAAGGGCGCCTGTACGAGCGGATGCATGACGGCCGTGGGCTGCTGCTCGATCAGACCGGCGGGCTTTCAGCCGCGGGCTGGTCAGATCGAGTCGACCACGTCGTCGATGCCAGCGAGGAGCTGGACGTGCCCGCTGTGCTGCTGCGTCCGGACGGCCATGTCGCCTGGGTCGGTGAGGGGCAGCAGGATCTGCTCGGCCAACTGTCTAGGTGGTTCGGCACTCCGCTCGGCTGACGCACGAGCGACCCGTCAGAGTTATTCGAGTCGATAGACCGACACGTGCGAACCGGATTCCGCGGTGAACTCGGCCCCACTCCAGTCGGCATGCCGACTCTCCAGCTCGAAGCCGGCGAGCTGCGCCATCAGGTCGAGCTCGGCGGGCCAGATGTAGCGGTGCGGGCTGCGGAAGAGTTCTGCCTGTTTGCCGTCGTCAAACCGGAAGTGGTGCGAGACGACGTGCTGGCGTAGGACGTCGTACGTGTCGAGCAAGATGTAGCCGGGCTCGGACGTGCCAACGGTCGCGCTCTGGCCAGGTGGCAGTCGGCGCAGCTCAGGCACCCACAGCTCGATGACGAAGCGGCCACCGGGCGCCAAATGCCGGGCGGCGTTACGGAAGCACTCGACCTGTTCGTCCTGCGTCAACAGATTGGAGATGGTGTTGAAGACGAGGTAGACCAGCGTGAACTCACCCGCTACGCGGGCGGTGGCCATGTCGCCGACGATCACCGGGATCTTCTCTTCGTCGGCCTTGGTGCGGAGCTGATCGATCATTGGGCGAGACAGCTCGATCCCGGTGACGGGCACGCCCCGGTCGGCCAGCGGGATCGCCACCCGCCCCGTGCCGACGGCGAACTCGAGCGCCCGGCCGCCGCCCGCGAGTTCCGCCAGCCGGTCGACGGTGGGGCCCAGCACCTCGGGGGCGAACACGCCGGTGCCGGGGGTGTCATAGTTCCGGGCGGCGTCGACGTCCCAGATGTCTTCCTGGCGCATGACGATGATCGTGTCAGCCGGCTGCATACCAGGTCCAACGGTTTTCGACGAGGACGAAACCGAGCGATGACGACCGAAGGAGACCTGGGCGGGATCCGCCGGGTCGTACGACGACGATGGCGGATGGGGCCCGAACGGAACCGGCTTCAGGCCTTCTTCGCTACCTCGTCCTTGAAGCCCTGCCGCCACGAGGGGTGACGTGGCCGCCAGCCAAGCTCTCGTTTGGCCTTGGCGTTGGAGAAACCGCGGCCTTCCGTCATCAGACCCACCACCGCACTTCCGGCCAGAGGTCGGGCCAGCCACGACGGGACTCTCATGGGTGGTTTCGCGCCGGCCACCTCGGCCAGATATGGCAGCCACTCGTTGACCGGTGCCGGTTCGTCGTCGGCGATGTTGAACAAGCCCTTGGCCTGTTTTTCCAGGGCCAAGACGGTCGCGCTCGCCGCGTCGTCGACGTGTAGCCACGACGTGTGGCCGCGCCCGCCGCCGACGATGGGGAACTGCCGCTTGCGCACAGGACCGACCAGGGCGTCCATAGCGCCAGCGCCATACAGCCATCCGAACCGCAGGACCGCACCACCTGCCTTGACGACGACGTCCTCGACGTAGTGAGCGGCCGCCATGATCGTGTGCGCGACCGTCCCCTCCCACAGATCCACGGGATCTTCCTCGGTCTTCACCCAGCCGCCCTGGCGGACGCCGTTCCAGCCACCGTAGCTCTGAGCGACGAAGTTGGACACTCCGTTCGCCTTCGCGGCGGCCAAGAGGTGGTCCGTGCCCTCGGTGCGAAGCCGGTTGGTCGTCGCGAACCAGCGGTCCATGTGCTTCATGTCGGCCTTGGCACCGATGGCGGTCATCTGATGCGTGATCGCATCCGGCCTCGCCTGCGTCACGGCCTTACCGACCGACTCCGCGTCCAGGCCGTCCATGATGACCGCCTCGGCACCCATCTGCTCGACCAAACGCAACGTCTTCGGGCTCGTCGCTGTGGCTGTCACCTGGTGGCCCCGCGCCAGCAGCTGCGGTACCAGCTGTCGTCCCACAACCCCGGTTCCGCCGGCTACGAATACCCTCATGCCGAACACCTTCCTGTTCCGGAATTTTTGCTCTCGCCCCGTCGACGAAACAGCCCGCCGTGATGTGACAGACGATCACCGGCCCTCCTCGATGATCATGAACATTAACCGTTCCCATGGCACGGCAAATGTTCATGATCATGGGAGGGGATCCGCTACCTGGAACCCGTCCAGGCCTCGTGTAGGGCCCGGATCTCGTCGGGGCTGCTCTCCCGCGCCATGTAGGGAATGTCCAACAGGTGTCGACACTGTTCTATCGGGATCTTGCGGCGCACGACCGCCGCGTCCTTGAGGACCTGGGCATACAGTTCAGCACCGTCCATGCAGAAGATGTCGATGAATGCGAGCTGCCCATCGGTCGACAGCCGGACGTTGCTCTCGTTGAGGTCGAGCCCGTCCCACCACGGCATCCGCGCGGCGTACTCGGCGTTGACGATCAGGGCCGCTTCCTTCAGCGTCGTGAGGTCGGCGCCCCCGTCATTGTGTTTCCACCTGTGCACCAGCTGTGCCGCCTCTCCTTGCGGCGCTTGCGCCAGGTGATCCAAGACCGTCAGCGAGCCGCCGCCGTCGAGATCCGCCGCAAGATAGATACGCGGCAGATAGGGATTGCCTTCACAGCGACGGCAGAGCTCGATAAAGGCGGCGTACGCCGGATCGAACGGACAGACTCGGACGACGAACCTTCCGTCCGGGGAACGCAGGGCGGTGGCCCAGTCGCCGATGCCGCACGGTACCCAACCCGACAGCACCAACTCGGACAGCGCTTGGCGGTGTGACATGCCCGCCCGACTCCGGCCGATTACTTCGGCGAGGTCAGGATCAGCTTCGTCAGGTCGAGGGCGTAGCACTCGGCCAGTCAATCGCTTTCGCACCGGATGTGTCATGCCATTTCTTGGTCGGCCGCAGTCGAGCGGCGCGACGGCGTGGGCTGACGGCCGGACGACGTGCGCGAGATCCATGACGGGCGAGGGGTACACCACGTGCCATGGGTACACGCCGGACTACGGCGAGGGGAACGACGCGTCGCCGAAGAGGATGCGACGGGCCGCGTATCGACCGGGCGGGGTGCGCAGCAGCGTGAAAGCCGCTGTGGCCACCGGGGGCGTGCGCACCTGGGCCAGTCCCCGGCGCAGTGCCAGCCGTCCTCGGAAGCGGCGCCGCAGGGCCGCTCCGTTGTAGCGGGCCAAGGTATCCGCTCTGCCGGACCGCAGAGCCTCGTCGAGAACCTCGGCCGCATGGTCCGACAGGCGTAGACATGGATCGAGCCCGCCCGCGGTGAGCGGGGAGACGGCGCCGGCGGCATCGCCCACCAGGAGCCCGTCGACGCTGCTGATCCGGCGCAGCACCCCGCCGACGGGGATCGGGCCGCCACGACGCTCGACCTCGTCGGGGCGGCTGATGCCGTGCAGCCCGGGCGCGGCGTTGCTGAACCGGTCCAAGGCTCGTCGAAGACCGTCGGGGAAGCGGCAAGCATAGCCGGCGACGCCGACGTGGGCGTGCTGTCCGTCGTTGACGACCCATGCCAGATAGCCGGGAGCGAGCGACGGATCAATCACGCAATGGAACGTCGGTGGCTCGTCGTGCCGGGGGATCGGGAAGACCTCCTCGCCGCCGACGAGGAGGTGCCGATTGCGATCCAACCCCAGGTCCCGGGCCACCTGGGAACGGGCGCCGTCGGCGCCGACGACGAACCGGGCCTGCACGCTGATCGGACCGTTCCGATCCATCAGGAGGAAGGCCCCGGATTGCCGGCCGGCGTAGCGGGTGCCCAGGGCTATCCGCACGCCGGCATCGGTTGCGGTGCGCGCGGCCGCCGTATACAGCGAGGCCATGTCAGCGACCCGGTACTCGTCGCGCGCGCTGACGAGCGTCACGGCTCGGCGCAGCGTCGGCGGGTAAAGCGCCACGTGCCGGATCGGCGGGCCGAGGCAGTCTGGAGGCAACGCGAAATCGTCGAGTGTTCGACGGACGAAGATCCCGGTGGTGCGGATGGCACCGGTGAGCGTGGGCCGTCGTTCGGCGAGCAGGACGTCGTGGCCGCATTCGGCGAGCAACGTGGCGGTGCGTAGCCCGGCCAGTCCGGCACCGATCACCAGGACGTCGGCGTTCATGCGTCGGGGCGGCGCCGACGACGGCGCGGCCGCGGACGAGGGGGAGGGAGAGCGTAGGAAGGAGTCTGGCATGTCGCCTGTCTCAGTCCTCGACCCATTCGAGCAGGTCACCGGGCTGGCAGTCGAGTGTCCGGCACATCGCCTCCAGGGTGCTGAATCGGATGGCCTTGGCACGGCCGTTCTTCAGCACCGCCACGTTCGCCGGTGTGAGTCCGACGCGCTCGGCGAACTCCCCGACGCTCATCTTGCGCTTGGCGAGTTCCACGTCGAGGCGCACCACAATCGGCATCAGATGACCCCTTCCATGTCGGTGCGCAGAGCCGTGGCCTGTCGTAGCAGGGCGCGCATCACCACCATCAGCAACACCAGCACGCCTGCCGCCAGGACCACTCCGAACAAGAGCACCGGCAGGCCAGGGTCTTCCACCTGGACGGTGAGGTAGATGAACATGCCGAGAAGCAGCACCCAGGCGATCGACATGGCCCACAGGATCGCGTTCACCCAACCGAACGCTTCCTCCTTGAAGATCCGGTCGGCCTTGACCATGCTGAGCAACTTCCAGGTGCAGACGATCACCACCTGGATACACAGCAGTTCGGCGATCGAGAATACGAGCAGCGGCCACCGCAGCGACGCCAGGTCCGGCTCTTCTTCCGCCATGTCGGCCAGCGTCTCGGGCATGACGACTACCTGAGCCACGACCAGGCCGGCGAACAGAACGACGAGCAGGATTCGGAGCAGGCCGACCGTCCGATGCAACCGTGTCATGCATCGACTCTCGCTAGTTATCGATCGATTGTCAATAGATATCTGTCGAGTCCCGTGACTGTGGCGTGCCCTGACCGAGGATCAGCCATCCGACAGGAGGTAGGAGATCTCCTAGCCCGGCTGCGCTGACCAGTCGTCGATCTGGCGGATGGGCAGACTGAGCACGTGGCTGTGTCAGGCGGCAGCCTCGCTTGGTCGCTGACAGTATGAACGCGCTTCTCCTGAGGCGAGCGTCAGTCGCGTTCCCGAAGGACCTACATCGCGGTCGTGATCACAACCGCAACGTCGTGTTGTTGATCGTCCGTCGTCACCGCGATGTGTCGAAACGTGCGACGTCCCATTCGTCTCAGGGGTAAGCCTCCCGGCAGGGGAGGGAATCGCATCCAGGTTTCGCTGCTAAGGAGAAGCCGTCATGATCCTTGATGAAGAACTCGCCTCGGTACCGGTTCCGCGCAGCCTGGCCAAGCGCCAGGCCGATGCTCATAAGCGGCTCGAATCCGGCTTCCAGATGTGGCTGGCGACTGGCAGTGACGGTCGTGGTGCGCATCTGATCCCGGTCGCCTATGTCTGGGACGGCTCGGTTCTGTACACCGCGACCTTCGCCAACAGCAGGACTGTCATGAACACGAAGGCCCACCCGCAGACTCGGGCCGCTCTTGGCGACACCGCTGACGTCGTCATGATTGACGCCAGCGCTTCGATTATCGAGGTTGCAGACATCGGCGACGACATAGCCGAGCGCTACGCCAAGGTTTCCACGGATCCGCGTGCCTATCCTGAGGGCATGTTCGTCTACATGCGCCTGCATCCCCGGCGCATCCAGGTCTGGAACGGCATCCACGAGTTCGTTGGGCGTACGGTCATGGTGGATGGCCGATGGCTGGAGAACTCGGTCGACTAGCGCGCGTGTTGAAGTGGTTGGGGCGGGCCGGCGCCTGCCCCTGCCGCGGGTGATACTTCCTGTCCCGACGTCCATGGTGCTGATCTCTGGGATTTCCGGCCGTCGAACTATCTGAGCTGGGAGAGAACATCGGTCGCGATGGCCTCGACGATACCGGGATCCTCGGTCCAGATCGGATCGCCGGGTCGCGGGTGATGGAAGACGATGTCGGTGAATCCCAGCGCGGCGTAGCGTCCGACGAAGTCGGTGAAGGCGGCGACGCTGGCCAGTGGCTTCTCTGCCGTGTTGCCGACGAGGTAGATGCGGTCGATCGTCGTCGGATCACGGCCGGCGGCGGCGCAGTGCTCGGTGAGGTGTTCGGTCTGCGCGCGAACGATCCGTTCGGTTCCGGCCGGCGTGATGTCGTGGTGAGTGGCGTCGCCATAGGTGATCCACGCGTCCGCGTAGCGTGCGGCCGTGGCCAACGTTCGTGGACCGGCGGCCGCCACAGCCAGCGGCAGCCGGGGTTCCTGCACGCAACCGGGCAGCATGCGGGCGTCGTTGATCGTGTAGTGGGCGCCATGGTGGGAGGTGATCGGCTCGCGCAACAGCCGATCGATCGCCTCGACGAACTCCGCGAACCGGGCCGCGAGTTCCGATCGGGTAGGAGCGGGTCCGCCGAAGACGTCGGAGTCGAAACCGGCCCGGCCCGCGCCTAGTCCGAGCGTGAGGCGCCCACCGGACACGTGGTCCAGCGTCATCGCTTCCTTGGCCAACGTGACGGGGTGGCGGAACGTCGGCGCGGCCACCATGGTGCCAAGCCGGATCGTGCTGGTCTTGGCCGCCAACCCGGTCAGCCACGGTATCGCGGCGTGCCATGCCCGATCGCGGTACCGTCGCCAGGACAGGTGATCATAGGTCCAGAGATGCGCATAGCCCAGCTGTTCCAGCCGCTGCGCCAGTTTTACCGTCTCCGCCCACGGATCGGTGGGAAGCAGCAAGACGCCAACCCGCATCCGGTGATCATATGCGGCACGATCACGACGTGGAAGGCCGTGGACCGTCGGTACGCTTCTGAACGTGAAGCGAGTCCTCCTCACCGGAATGTCAGGGGTCGGCAAGTCGAGCGTCGTGCGGGAGCTGGCCGTCCGTGGGTACAAGGCGGTCGACACCGATGATCGCTGGTGCGCGCCGCTGCCGGATGGCCGGCAGATGTGGCGGGAGGACGCGATTCAGGCGCTGCTGGACGTCGAGGACGCCGACGTCCTGTTCATTGCCGGCTGTGAGGAGAATCAGGCCAAGTTCCATGCTCAGTTCGATCACATCGTCTTGCTGAGCGCGCCGTTGGAGACCCTTGTCGAGCGACTGGCAACGAGAACCGACAACCCGTATGGCAAGAAGCCGGAAGAGTTCCGGCGCTTCCTCGACGACGTCCGGACCGTCGAGCCGCTGCTGCGCCGGATCGCGGACCACGAGGTCGTCACAAGCATGCCCGTCGACGACGTGGTGACGACCATCCTTCGACTCGTCGACGTCTGAGCAGCACAGAATGCCTCGATGACGCCGACAGCCGGCAGATCAAGCAGCGTGGTGGCTAGAGGACCATGTTCCGATGAGTCTCGGAGACGTGCGTGGTCTATCTTCCGAGACGACTGCAAGGAGTGGTTCATATGGATCTGTACAGCGTCATACCGGTGAGCGACCGAGCTCAAGCGCTGGAGTGGTTCGAAGCGTTCTTCGGGCGTCCAGCGGACGAGGTCATCGGTGAGGAATACCTGTGGCAGGTCGGCGAGAACGCATGGGTAGTCGTGGACGATCGTGACGTCCTGGCCGAGCAGGTGGGAAAGGCGATGATCACGCTCGGCGTGACGGACCTCGACGACATCCTGGGCCGCCTCGCGGCACACGGCATCTCCCACGAACCGGTGGAGACGTACGGCAACGGTGTGCGTCACGTCGTCGTGCTGGACCCGGACGGGAACAGCTTGTCGCTCGCCGGGATGCCCACCTCATGATCATGAACACTTACCGTTCTATGTGAACGGTAAGTGTTCATGATCATGGAGAGATCAGGTGAGGTCGAACCGGTCGAGGTTCATGACCTTGTCCCACGCGGCCACGAAGTCGCGCACGAACTTCTCCTGTGCGTCGTCGCAGGCGTACACCTCCGCCAGCGCGCGCAGCTCGGAGTTCGAACCGAAGACCAGGTCCGCGCGGCTGCCGGTCCACTTGACCTCGCCCGTCGCCGCGTCGCGTCCCTCGAACGTCTCCGCGTCGTCGCCCGTCCCCTCGATGGGCGTCCACGTCGTGCCCAGATCGAGCAGGTTCACGAAGAAGTCGTTCGTCAGCGAGCCCGGGTTCTCGGTGAACACGCCGAGGGACGACTGCTTCGCATTCGCGCCCAGGACACGGAGGCCACCGACGAGCACCGTCATCTCGGGTGCGCTCAGCGTCAACAGGTTCGCCCGGTCAAGCAAGAGGTACTCGGGCGGCAACACGTTGCCCTTGCCGACGTAGTTGCGGAATCCGTCCGCGCGGGGCTCCAGCGCGTCGAAGGACTCCACGTCGGTCTGCTCCTGCGACGCGTCCACGCGTCCCGGCGTGAAGGGAACCTCGACGGCGTGGCCGGCGGCCCGGGCGGCTTGCTCGATGGCCGCACACCCGCCGAGCACGATCAGATCGGCCATGGAGACCTTCTTGGTCCCGGCGTTGAACTCCTGCTGGATGCCCTCGAGCGTGTTGAGCACAGTCGCGAGCTGATCGGGGTCGTTGACGTCCCAGTTCCGCTGCGGCTCCAGCCGGATGCGGGCACCGTTGGCGCCGCCGCGCTTGTCGCTGCCGCGGAACGTCGAGGCCGACGCCCACGCGGCGGAGACCAGCTGCGAGATGGTCAGGTCGGAGTCCAGGATCTTCGCCTTCAGGGCGGCGACGTCGTCAGGGCCGATGACGTCGTGATCGGCCTCCGGCAGCGGGTCCTGCCACAGCAACGTCTCCTCCGGAACCTCCGGTCCGAGATAAAGCACCTTCGGCCCCATGTCGCGGTGGGTCAGCTTGTACCAGGCGCGGGCGAAGGCCTCCGCGAACTCGTCGGGGTTCTGGTGGAAGCGGCGGGCGATCGGCTCGTAGATCGGGTCATAGCGCAGCGCAAGGTCGGTGGTGAGCATCGACGGGGCGATCTTCTTCGACGCGTCGTGGGCGTGCGGCACGGTGCCCTCACCGGCGCCGTCCTTCGGCTTCCACTGCTTGGCGCCGGCCGGGCTCTCGGTGAGCTCCCACTCGTAGTTGAAGAGGTTGTCGAAGAACCCGTTGCCCCACCGGGTGGGCGTGGTGGTCCAGGTGACCTCCAGGCCGGAGGTGGTGGTGTCCGCGCCCGTGCCGGTGCCGTACGAACTCTTCCACCCCATGCCCTGATCCTCGAGCGGAGCGGCCTCGGGGTCGGGGCCGAGGTAGCTGTCGGGCGCCGCGCCGTGGGTCTTGCCGAAGGTGTGGCCGCCGGCGATCAGCGCGACGGTCTCCTCGTCGTTCATCGCCATCCGGCGGAACGTCTCGCGGATGTCGCGGGCCGCCGCGACCGGGTCCGGGTTGCCGTTCGGGCCCTCCGGGTTCACATAGATGAGACCCATCTGCACCGCACCCAGGGGGTTCTCCAGTTCCCGGTCTCCGGAGTAGCGCTGGTCGTCGAGCCAGGTGGTCTCGGGGCCCCAGTAGACGTCCTCCTCGGGCTCCCAGACGTCCTCCCGGCCGCCGGCGAAGCCGAAGGTCTTGAAGCCCATCGACTCCAGGGCGACGTTGCCGGCCAGGATCAACAGGTCCGCCCAGGAGAGCTTCTGGCCGTACTTCTTCTTGACCGGCCACAGCAGGCGACGAGCCTTGTCCAGGTTGACGTTGTCCGGCCAGCTGTTCAGCGGGGCGAAGCGCTGCTGACCCGCTCCGGCACCGCCGCGGCCGTCGCTGATCCGGTAGGTGCCGGCGCTATGCCACGCCATCCGGATGATGAGCGGGCCGTAGTGACCGAAGTCGGCCGGCCACCAGTCCTGCGACGTCGTCAGCACCTCCTCGATGTCCCGCTTCACGGCCGGGAGATCGAGGGTCTGGAACGCCTCGGCGTAGTCGAAGTCGTCGCCCATGGGGTTGGCGACGTCGGGGTTCTTGGCGAGGATCTTCAGGTTGAGCCGGTTCGGCCACCACTGACGGTTGCCCCCGCCTTGCGTCGGGTGCGGGGCGCGTTCGTGGGCGACCGGACAGCCACCTTCGCTCTGCGGGGACGAGGTTTCGATGGCTGCGTCCTGGCTTTCGGGCATGGAGCATCCCTCCGGGGATCGGCGGATCGGGTGATCAGGATTGATGTGCGCTGGAACAATCGGGGCACAGGCCCCAGTAGATGACCTCGGCCTCGTCGATGGTGAAGCCGTGGTGATCGGACGCGGTCAGGCAGGGCATAGCGCCGACGGCGCAGTCGACGTCGGCGACGGCGCCGCACGATCGACAAACGGCGTGGTGGTGGTTGTCCCCGACCCGTGCCTCGTAGCGCGCCACGGAGCCCATCGGCTGTATACGCCGCACCAGCCCGGCGTCCGTCAGTGCGTGCAGCACGTCGTAAACGGCCTGGTGGGACACCTCGCCGAGGTTCTCCCGAACGACATGGATGATCGAGTCCGTGTCGGCATGTGGGTGATCGTGCACCGCGGACAGCACCGCCATCCGAGGACGTGTCACGCGCAGCTCAGCTCCGCGCAACATGCGCTCGAAGTCCGAAGTCGTAGGCACGTTCCGCATCGTGTCACACAAACTTGAATCATTCAAGATTATGTGGCCGCGGCGGCCGCGTCGTTCGGTACGCGATCCGTCGTCGCGGGGTTACGCGCAGGCGGTGGCGGAGCCGGGTGATCAGCTCACGGCTGCTATGGCCGCGCCATGCGCAATCGGGACAGCTGCGCCGTCAGTCGCGCGGCTCGGCGCTCGCGTCGCTGCAGACTCCTTTCTGTCCGCCGCTGCCGGGTGGCGACCGCCCGGATGAGCGACTCCCGGGCATCCTGTTCGCGCAGCTGGTGCTCCTGTCGCATGAGGTGTTCGTACTGAGGGAACATGGCGAATCAGGTGCCTCCGTCGCTGCTTGTCGTTATGCGCACACGTTAGGACGTATTGCGGACAGCTGCGTTCCGGGATAGGCGGGTTGTGTGTCAAGCGGTGTGTGCCAGGTGGCTTGGGCGAAAGCGGACGTGAAGCGTCCGGTATGCGCTATACGGTCAGACCGTGTGCGACGGTGACGGTGCTGATCTGCGCGTCGACGAGTGCTGCCCCGCCGACGCGTCGGGGGAGTGGTGTGCGGGCGAGGGGCCTGCGGTGACGGTGTTGGGCCGAGGTGCGTTGCCGGGCTTCCGATCACGGACGGAGCTGACGTCGTGGAACTGACCTTTGTCGGGAGTGTGATCGAGTGGCGCGGGCCGCCGCCGTACTACTTCGTGCCGGTGCCGGATGAGCAGTCCGAGGACATCCGGGAGGTGGCCGCGATGGTCACCTACGGCTGGGGTGTGATCCCGGTCGAAGCCAGGATCGGCGCGGCCACCTTCCAGACATCGCTGTTTCCCAGGGACGGCGGCTACCTGTTGCCGCTCAAAGACGCGGTGCGCAGGCCGCAAGGCATCTCGACGGGCGACGACGTGGCCGTCGAGATCACCATCCGCTTCTAGCTCACTTGGTCTCCAGGTCCCGGTGCCGGAATCCGGCCAGCCCGGCTCCCATCAGCACGACGGCGACCACCAGCAGAACCAGCACCGTCGACCAGGAGACGCTGTCCAACGGAGGTTGGCCCGTGTGTTCCAGAGGGGACAGATTGCGTGCGGACTGTGACATGTCCATGATCGTTCCGAAGAGCCCCACGAACAGGCCGTAGCCGATGGCGACCCACGTCGTGCCGATGAGCTTCGGCAGCACACCGAACAGCAGTGCGGCGATGCCGAGCAGGACCAGCACGCCAGGAGCATGCGCCAGATGTGACGTAGTCATCTGCCAGACGTAGGAGCCGTCGCCGACCGAGAGGGCCGCACCGACGCCGGTCGTGAGTCCGACCAGCGTCAGCAGCACTACCAGGCCGATCGACACGACCGCCAGGTAGCTGCCGAACCAAGCCCCGCGGCTGATCGCGGTCGCCAGCATCGGCTCGGCTCGGCCCGTCGTCTCCTCTGCTCGCACAGCCTGTACGCCGAGGAAGACCATGATGCCGGCGAGGGCGGCCGTCAGCAGCGTGATCATGCCGAGGTAGCCGTCGACCAAGGTGTCCAACGAGCCGCCGAACATCTCGATCCGATCTTCACTGATGTTCTCGGGGTCGGCGACCTGATCGGCCAGCCCGCCGAAGATGAAGCCGAACGCCGCCAGCGCCGCCGTCCACCAGATCAGACTGGCCCGCTGCAGCCGGAACGCAGCCGCCAACGGTGATCTCAGCCACGGCGCGGCCACCGGTGCTCCAGGACGGGCCGCGGCCAGCCCTGCGCCGACATCCCGGCGGGTCGACAGCGCGAAGCCGGTCGCGGCGGCGGCTGCAGCCAGGCCCAACGACAGCAGCAGCGGCCACCACCGGCCGTCCGCATACGGCCGGGTCTGATTCGACCACGCCAGCGGCGAGAACCAGGACAGGGGGCTGCCATGCTCGCGCATCATGTCGCCGACGGCCCGCACCGCCCAGGCGGCGCCCAGCGCCGCGCCGGCGATCCCGGTGGCGGTACGGGCGTACTCGGTGACCTGGACGGTGAGTGCGGTGATCCCCGCGAACACCATCCCGACCGCCGCGATGCCGGCGCCGAACAGCAACCCGTCGGCGCCGGCGTAGCCGTTGGCGGCCATGACACCACTCAGTGTCAGCGCGAGCGCCACGTTTGCCCCGGCCGCGATGGTCAGCGCCGCGGCGAGCTGCGCATGCCGCCCTACCACTCCGGCGCGGACGAGTTCGGCCCGGCCGCTCTGCTCCTCGGCCCGGGTGTGCCGGGCGACCAGTTGCAGGCTCATCAGTGCGGCCAGCACGAAGAAGAACAGCCCGTACACGCCGACGACGTACCGCTCCGCGGTGACGTCGTCCCGGCCATAACCGGGGCCGAACAGGGCGCCGAGTGCCCCTTCCATGAACCGGCTGAGGTCCTGTCGCTGCTCCTCGGTCTTGGTGTTCTCGGATACCGCGGACAGGAAGAGCGAGAGCAGCACCGTGATACCGAGCAGCCATGCCGGCAGCTTGAACCGATCGCGGCGCAGGCCGAAGCGGATCAGCGTACCGGTGCCGGCGAGTGTGCTGCCGTGCACGTGGCCGGCGGCCGCCGGTGCCTGCTGCCGGACTGCGGTGACTGTCATCGCCTCGCTCCTTCGCCCGTGCCGGCCGTCTCTGGATGGGTGTCGCCGTTGCGGCCGTTGCCCGCCGCGGCGAGTTCGTCGCCGTAGTGACGCAGCATGAGTTCCTCCAGCGTCGGCGGATGGCTGGTCAGGGTGCGGATCTGGAACCGGCTCAGGGTGCGGATCGCGTCGTCGAGATGATCGCCGTCCACCGCGAACCGCACCCGGCGGTCGCCGGTCTCCAGGTCATGGATGCCGGGCAGCTGATCCAGGCCGGAGACCGGCCGGCCGGTGTCGGCCTCGATGGTGGTTCGGGTCAGATGGCGCATCTCCGCGAGCGTCCCGGACTGCACGATCTCGCCCTGCCGGATGATGCTGACCCTGTCGGCGAGCTCCTCGACCTGAGCCAGGATGTGGCTGGACAGCAGGACCGTGCGCCCTTCCGCCTTCACCTGGTTGATCACGTCCTGGAACACCACCTCCATCAGCGGATCCAGCCCGGCTGTGGGCTCGTCGAGCAGCAGCAACTCTGCTTCCGAGGCGAGCGCTGCCACGATCGCGACCTTCTGCCGGTTTCCCTTGGAGTAGGTGCGGCCCTTCTTCGTCGGGTCGAGGTCGAACCGGGCGATCAGCTCCGCCCGGCGGGCCGGGTTGAGGCCGCCCCGGAGACGGCCGAGCAGGTCGATCGCCTCACCGCCGGTGAGGTTCGGCCACAGTTCGACGTCGCCGGGCACGTACGCCATCCGGCGGTGCAGGGCGACCGCGTCGTGCCAGGGGTCGGTGCCGAGCATCTCCACCCGGCCGGAATCGGCCCGCAGCAGTCCGAGCAACACCCGGATGGTGGTGGACTTGCCGGCGCCGTTCGGCCCCAGAAATCCGTGCACCTCACCGGTGGAAACGGTGAGATCGAGCCGGTCCAGTGCGCGGGTCGAGCCGAAGGTCTTCACCAGCTCGGACGTAGCGATGGCTGTGGTCATAGCGTCTCCGTTCGTTCGCTCTCGAACAACAGACGAGACAGCCCAGCTCCCAGTGACTGGCAGTGATCGGAATCACGCTCTGGAGCGCTGACGATGCCGCGAACGGGTCAGCCGCGCAGACGGAGGCCTCGTGGGGTTGCGTAGAAGCCGGCTGCGGTGAGGGCCTCGCCGAGGGGCGTGGACGTGATCTGTTCGCCGTCGGCTCGTTCGACGCGGAGCGCACCGACGGCTCCTGTACGCACGGCGTCCGCTAGGGCGTGCGCCGCTTCTCGCAGCGCGTCTGCGTCGTCGGTCCAGGAGAGCAGCGTGCGGCCGCCGCGTTCGACGTACAGGATGAGTTCGCCGTTGACGAGAACAACGAGCGCTCCGGCCTTGCGGCCGGGCCGGTGCCCGGTCTCGCCGCCGATGTCGGAGTCGCTGCGTTCAGGCCAGGAGAGGGCGGCGCCGTATGGGTTGGCTGGGTCGGTTGCGGCGAGGACGACTGCACCCGCGGCATCATCGTCGCGCGGTGCACGTCGACGACGTCCGGCGCGGTGGCGATCAACGTCACCGTCGGTGCCGGCGAAGGTGCGCAGCCGGTCGACGGCCCCGATGGTGGAGAACTGCGCCGCGCCCAGTCCGGCGACGAAATACCCGCGACGTGCTCGCCCGGAATCTTCGAACGCTTTGAACACCTTGTATGCGGCCGCGTACCCACCGGGAACATGCTCGGCGACGACGGCTCCACGAGTGACGACGCCGTGCCGGTCCAGTAGCGCCTCGGCCGCCGCATGTGCCCGGCGAGTCGGATCCAGCTCTCGGTCCGGCAGCAGTGA
This sequence comes from Phytoactinopolyspora halotolerans, assembly GCF_010550675.1. Classification (GTDB taxonomy): domain Bacteria; phylum Actinomycetota; class Actinomycetes; order Jiangellales; family Jiangellaceae; genus Phytoactinopolyspora; species Phytoactinopolyspora halotolerans. The sequence goes on from NZ_JAAGOA010000004.1 coordinate 342,978, forward strand.
CCAGCGTCCCGCCGCCGTCGGCGGTCCCGGGCGAACCGGACCTGCCGCCTGCCTGCGCCGATGCCGGGAGCGGGTCGGCGTGGCCCGTGATCGGTGGCTGCCCTTGGTCCCGGAGAGCTGTGCACGCAGCGGGGTCAGCGTGTCGTTGGTGATCAGCCCGGCCCACACCAGGTCCCACAATGCGGCGACGATGTCCTGTTCGGTGGCGCCCGGGCCCGGTGCCGGCTCGGAGATGCTGTCCGCTATCGACGCCAGCGATCGTGGTGACTCCGACGCGGCGGCCGTGCCTGTCGGCCCCGCGGCGCCGGTGTCCGGTGGAGCGGCGTCATCGTTCGACGCACGGGAGCCCGACGAGGCTGTATCGGAGGGCGAGGTCGATGTTGTGCCTGCGCGGAGCGCCGACAGCACCGCGTCGGCGAGTTGCCGGTAGAAAAAGGCTCCGCCGTTGCTGAGGGTGTCCAGGATCGCCCGATGGATCGGGCCGAACCCCTCCGACGAGGCCGGTTCCGCATCGGGCAGTGTTAGCGGCGCCGTGTCGGCCAGATGCAGGGACACCCAGCCGTCCGTCGGGCCGATCGCACCGCGGCCGGTCCAGATCACCTCGCCGGACGCCGTCAGCTCGTCCATCCACGCCGGGTTGTACTCGGTCATCCGGGAGCGCAGCACCAGCGGTTCGAGCGCACTCGCCGGAACCGGGACACCGTCGAGCTGTTCGATCACGCTGAGTAAGCCGTCCGGACCGTGTAGCGAGCTTCCCACCGACTGCCACGCTGGCAGGAACCGGGCCAGCGCCACCGGGTCGACCGGCTCGGCCTCCTTGCGCAGCGACGCGAGCGACCGGCGGCGCAGCATCCGCAGCACCTCGGCGTCGCACCAATCCGTTCCCGACTCGCCGGGCCGTAGCTGACCCTCGATCAGACGACCGTCGGCGACGAGCTGTTTGATCGCGCCGACGACGACCGCACGCCCCAGGCCGAACCGCTCCGCCACCGCCTCGGCCTGAAACGGTCCGTGCGTGCGGGCGTATCGCGAGACGAGGTCACCGAGCGGGTCTGATACCGGCTCGAGGAAGTCGGAATGAACTCCGTCCGGAACGGGTACACCGAGCGCATCCCGCAGCCGCGCGACGTCCTCGACGGCGACCCACTGGTGTTCACCCGCGATACGCATCGCGACGATGCGGCGCTGTGCGGTCAGCGTCTCGAGATGTGTCGGCGCGTCGTCGGGATCGGTGCTGCGGGCGGCGACCTCGTCGGTGGACAGGGGACCGAGCAGGCGGAGCAGATCGGCGACGCCTTCGGCGTCGTCGGCCTTGCGATCGTCGACGAGCCGCTGCAGCTCGGCCTCGGTGCGCTCGATGACGGCCAGGTCGAGCAGCTCACGCAGCTCCGTATGGCCGAGCAACTCGGACAACAGCGTGGAATCCAGCGTCAACGCCTGGGCCCGGCGTTCGGCCAGCGGCGTGTCGCTCTCGTACATGAACGACGCGACGTACCCGAACAGCAACGACCGGGCGAACGGCGACGGCTGCGGCGTCTCCACCTCCACCACCCGGATCCGGCCGGACGCGATATCCCGCATCACCTGGGTCAACCCAGGCAGGTCATACACGTCCTGCAGGCACTCCCGCATCGCCTCCAGCAGCATCGGGAACGACCCGTACTTGGCGGTCACACTGAGCAGCTGTGCCGACCGCTGCCGTTGCTGCCACAGTGGCGAGCGACGCCCTGGTTGCCGCCGCGGGAAGAGCAGCGCGCGGGCGGCGCACTCGCGGAACCGGGCGGCGAACAGCGCCGACGCGCCCACCTCGGAGGTCACCAGGTCCTCCACCTCGTCCGGGTCGATGACAACCAGATCGGCGTCGTGCGCCCGGCTGAGGGAGCGTGCGATCGTCTCGGTCTTCCCGGCTCGGCGCGCCGCGTCTGTCTGCGCCTGATACACCCCGGAGGTGCCGTCGGCCAGGAACGGCTCGGCGTCGTCGAACGTGTCGGGGATGCGCAGCACGATGCCGTCGTCGGCGTGCACCGCCTGCATGTCGGCGCCGTACCGCTCCCGCAGCCGCGCCCCCAGCGCCAGCGCCCACGGGGCGTGTACCTGGCCGCCGTACGGCGAGTGCACGACCAGCCGCCAGTCACCCAGCTCGTCCCGGAACCGCTCGACGACGATCGTCTTGTCATCCGGCACATGCCCGGTCGCCGCGCGCTGGTCCGCCAGATAGGAGAGGAGATTGTCCGTGGCCCACTCGTCCAGCCCGGCAGCCCCGGCCCGCGCCCGCGCCTGCTCGTCGTGGGCGCTGGAGACCTCGCGGACGAACGCACCCACGGCCGCGCCCAGCTCCGCCGGGCGGCCCAGCTGGTCACCCTTCCAGAACGGGAGCCGCCCCGGCTGGCCCGGTGCCGGCGAGACGATCACCCGATCATGCGTGATCTCCTCGATCCGCCAGCTCGTGGCGCCGAGCGAGAACACGTCGCCGACGCGCGACTCATACACCATCTCCTCGTCGAGTTCGCCGACGCGGGCAGAGTTCTTCCGGGTGTCCGAACCGGCCAGGAACACCCCGTACAGCCCGCGGTCCGGAATGGTGCCACCGCTGGTCACAGCCAGTCGCTGGCTGCCCGGCCGGGTGCTGAGCGTGCCTTCGTCGCGGTCCCATACCAGTCGGGGGCGCAGCTCGGCGAACTCGTCCGACGGGTACCGCCCCGACAGCATGTCCAGCACGGCCCGGTACGACGAGTCGGGCAGATTCGCGAACGGGTACGCCCGGCGGACCATCCCCAGCAGGTCGTCGACCGTCCAGTCATCCATCGCCACGGTGGCGACGATCTGCTGCGCCAGGACGTCGAGGGGGTTACGTGGAATCGCCATCTCCTCGATCAGGCCCTGCTGCATCCGCTCGCAGACCACGGCGGTCTGCACCAGATCGCCTCGATACTTCGGAAACAGCACGCCACGCGAGACGGCTCCCACCTGGTGGCCGGCGCGGCCGACCCGCTGCAGACCGCTGGCCACCGACGGCGGCGCCTCGACCTGAACCACCAAGTCGACGGCGCCCATGTCGATGCCCAGCTCCAGGCTGCTGGTGGCGACCACTGCGGGCAACCGGCCGGATTTCAGATCGTCCTCGATCAGCGCGCGCTGCTCCTTGCTGACCGAGCCGTGGTGCGCCCGCGCCAGTGTCGATCCGGCGCCGTGGGCGGCACCGGACTGCGCCATCACCTGCGCCGGCGGCATGTGCGGCGGGGGAGTGTCCTCGGCGATCTCGTTCAGCCGGCTGGTGAGACGCTCCGCAAGGCGGCGCGCGTTGGCGAAGACCAGGGTCGAATTGTGCTGGCGGATCAGATCTGCGACGCGTTGCTCGACATGCGGCCAGATCGACCCGTCGGATCCGGACGGCCCGCCGCTTTCCGCCGCCGCATACGACCCGATCACGTGCGGCGCGTGGTCGCCTGGGCGCGCGCCGCCATCACCGGGACCGTCGGCGCCCGGCCGCTTCCGCTTACTGGGCGCATTCCGCGCTCCGCTGGGCGCAGGCCGGCCGGAGCCCCGGTCGCCGCCGCCCCTGGGACTGCTGACCTCGTCTAACTGGGACATGTCCGGGACCGGGACGACGACGCGCAGCTCCCACTCCTTGCGTCCAGCCGGCGCGACGACGTCGACCGGATGCGATCCGCCGAGGAACTTGGCGACCTCCTCGATCGGTCGGACCGTCGCCGACAGGCCGATGCGTTGAGCCGGCTTCGGCAGCAGCGCGTCCAGCCGCTCCAGGCTCAGTGCCAGGTGTGCGCCGCGCTTGGTGTCCGCGACTGCGTGCACCTCGTCCACGATCACCGTCTGCACGCCGCGCAGCGAGTCCCGCGCCTGCGACGTCAGCAGCAGGAACAGCGATTCCGGCGTGGTGATCAGGATGTCGGCTGGATGGCGGGCGAACCGGCGCCGTTCGTCGGCCGGGGTGTCACCGGTGCGTACCGCAGTGGTGATCTGCGGGCTCGGCAAGCCGAATTCTGCGCTGGAACGCTTGATCCCTTCCAGCGGCGCACGCAGATTACGGTCGACGTCGACGGTGAGCGCCTTGAGCGGGGAGACGTACAGCACCCTGCACCCGAGCGACGGATCCTTAGGTGCGGGCGACGCCGCGATCCGGTCGATGGACCAGAGGAACGCAGCGAGCGTCTTGCCGGACCCAGTCGGTGCGACCACCAGCGCGTTACGCCCCGCGGCGACCGTCCGCCACGCGCCGTCCTGGGCGGGCGTGGGCGTGCCGAACGAGCCGGCGAACCAGGCACGGGTTGCCGGGCCGAACAGCTCGAGGACGTCGTCCATGCCCCCATACTGCCGCGCCCCACCGACAACGTGCAGGCGACGGTGGTCGTAGGCGCAACGCATACTCGCCCGCCAGATCGGCGATGTCGTCACGTACCAGGAGAAACTCCTCGAGGCGCCGCGTGCTGGTCAGACGAAGAGATCGTCGATGGTCTCGGCGGTGGCAGCACGATCGATCCACGTTTCGAGTTGCTTCGGATCGGTGCAAGTGATGATCCGTGCGCGCGCATCCTCATCGACGTCGACGCCGCGTGCGGCGAGGACTCTGAGGATGCTCTGGGCTTCGCCTTCGGCGCGTCCTTCGGCGAGGACCTCGTCTCGTTGTCGGCGGAAGTACTCGGACTGGGGTTTGCGGATATCGTAGACGGCCATATGCGCCTCCAAGTGACGTCGCGCTTCGTCCGGCAAGGCGGCGAGCATAATGTCAGCGTACAAGAGCGCGTGCTCGGAATCGAAGATCGTGAGCGCGGACGCGACCGCACTCAGCACGCTGCGATGCCGGGGATCACGCCCATGGGTCAGAGCGGAGAGGACGGCTAGCTCAGGCTGGCCTCGTGCCTGCGCTGTGTCGGTGATCACCGGCACGACGTCTGGTCCCACAACGAATGGTGTGATCACGCTGCCGGGGCCCAGGTTGATGGGTGAACGAGCCCAGGCCGCCGTTGTGTGGTTGGGGCACAGCACTAGGAGGACCACCGGGCAGTCATGGCGCGCATGGAGGTTGGCGACGTAGCGAGGCCATGATTTCTTCTTGCCTTCGTCCTCTCGCAACTGAACCTCGACGATGACGGCCAAAGCCGGACTATCACCGTGACCGGCGGACATCTTGGTATAGGTGAGGACCGCATCTGCTCGTAATTCGGCAGGCGCGAGGGTCGGCAGGTGTCCGGATGCGACGTCGACCCGATCGTATGGCGGAACGGCGACGTCTAGGGCGGCATCGAGCAGCTCCGCGGCAAACGAGGGCCGTTGGCGGAACATTTCGATCAGGCTCTCATGCAAGGCAGAAGGCATGACCGTGATCTTGGCCTTCCCTGCACGATGGTTTCAACTGCCGGTGATAAATTGTGGATAACTGTGGTCATAGCGCTGAAGAGCAGTTGGTGGGCGATGGTATCGATGCAGGCCCGTTCGACGCGGCTATGCGTCCACATGTATGGATTCGGCTGCGAAGTCGAGGTGTCGTTGGCGAGGAGTGCGGCGGCTAGGTCGTGGCGAAGTCGACCCACGCCCGCGACCGGTGGTGACCGTCCAGGGCGCCCGTACCCGGGCGTGATCATGGGAAAACGAGAAGGCGGCCTCAGCGCTCGCTGGGCGGGAGGCGCAGAGCCTCGCAGACGGCGCGCCACACGACCTTGGTGTCGTACCCGGCCTCCAGCGCTTGATACACGGTCCGCTCGCCCAGCGAGTCGAGCACGTAGTCGCGGGCCCACGAGTCCGCGTACGCTGCGCCGAGGTGGTGCTCCATCCGTTCCCAGAAGTCTGTCAACCGCACGGACCTAGCGTAGTCACCCCACGCCACGTCGCCGCCGATGGCCATCACGACCGTCGACAGTACGGCCGGGAATGCTTGCGGCCGACAGTGACGAGCACGGGGCACCGGAATCTCGGGTGAGCTTGTCGGACGGGACCGGTAACGTTCCGGTGCGTGGCAGCTGCCGCGGCCACCGCCGTCGCGGGGGCAGGTGCGCACGCCGCTACTGGCAATCCGACCCCGAGAGTGCGGATCGATCGGGCATTCGTGACCATGGTGACGGCCTGTGCGACCACAAGGGGGTCGCACAGGCGCGAGCTTCTGCGGTGATGAGCGTGGTGGGCACGGCGGATGCTGGAGGCATGACGTGACGAGTCCTACCGACGTCCGTCACTGTGACGGTACCGCCGAGCCTGCCCAGCCGCGCGAGGGCCGGATGTGGAACCGGGCGTTCTCCTACTGGCTGGCAGACTACCGACGCGCGTGGCGCTGGACCGTGTTCAGCAGCATCCTCAACCCGTTGCTCTTATTTCCGGCCATCGGTATCGGCCTCGGCACACTGGTGGACGACGCGTCGCCCCCGGCGTGCAAGGCGTGGACTACATCATGTTCCTGGCGCCGGGCATCCTGGCCGTAGGCCATGCAGACCGCCGTCTTCGAGTCGACGTACCCGGTGATGGGTGCGATCACGTGGCAGCGGGCAGCACCACGCCATGCTGGCGCACGTCGCGTGGAGCGCCTCCTCCTGAAGTAGCGCGCACCCGTCGTTGCCGTGGATCGCTGGTGTCATCGCCACAGCAACCCGCGGCATCCACACCAATCCGCGTGCCGGTAGGGAAAACCCCTGCCGAAGGGTCGGGTTTACCCCATCGTCACGCTTCGCCCGGATGTCTAGCGTTCCTGAGTGAGACGAGTTCGCTCACCGACTGCACGAAGGAACAGTGATGGCAGTGATCATCCACCACGGTCCGACCGGATCGTGGCCACGGATGCCGGATGTCGCCGTCCGGTTGGACGGCGTGACGAAGACGTACGGAAAGGGGGAGAGCTCCGTCGCGGCGCTGCGGGATGTCTCGGTGGCGCTGTACCGGGGCAGCTTCGTCGCCGTGATGGGTCCGTCCGGCTCCGGCAAGAGCACGTTCATGCACTGTGCCGCGGGCTTGGACCGTCCGACGTCGGGCAGCGTCCACCTCGGCGACATCGAGTTGAGCAAGCTGCGCGAACCGAAGCTCACCGAGCTCCGACGCGAGCGGATCGGGTTCGTGTTCCAGGCGTTCAACCTGTTGCCGTCGCTGACCGCTGAACAGAATGTGACGTTGCCGATGCGCATGGCGGGCCGCGGGGCGGACAAGGCGTGGCTGCGCGAGGTGCTGGCGCGGGTCGGCCTGACCGACCGGGCCACACACCGTCCAGCGCAGCTCTCCGGCGGCCAGCAGCAGCGGGTAGCGATCGCCCGCGCCCTGATCACCCGGCCCGACTTGGTCTTCGCGGACGAACCGACCGGTGCGCTGGACACCCGTACCGGTCGCGAGGTGCTGCAGTTGTTGCGACAGGTGGTGAGCGATCTCGGGCAGACCGTCGTGATGGTCACGCACGATCCGATTGCGGCCTCCTACGCGGACCAGGTGCTGTTCCTCGCCGACGGACGGTTCGTCGGTCAGCTCGAGGCCCCGTCGGCCGAGCAGATCGCCGAGTGGATGACCCACCTGGAGCCGTCCGACGACGGGAGCGAACGATGACGCCACCACGCTGCCGTGACCTCCCGGCGGCGGCCGGACCATCCCTGGCTCGACCGTCGGCCATCACGAGAACGAGGGAGACGGCCCGATGATCCGATTGGCGCTGAGCACGGTCCGCTCGCGCAAGGGCGGTTTCGTCGGTGCGTTCATCGCGCTGCTGTTCGCGACGGTGCTGGTCGCCGCCTGCGGAATCCTGATGGAGACCGGTATCCGGGCCGGTATCCCACCGGAGCGATACGCCGGGGCGCCCGTCGTCGTCGCGGGGGACCAGCAGGTACGCGCATCCGGCACGGAGCCGGCCGACCTCGAAGCGGCACACCTTCCGGAACGGGTCCACGTCGACGCCGCCTTGGTGGATCGCATCCGTGAGGTCGACGGCGTCCGCGACGCCATCGGGGAGGTGACATTCCCTGCCCGGGTCGTCGTCGCCGGGTCGGGAGAGGTGCTCGGCGGGCCGGAAGGCCAGGACTCGGCGGACAATTCGTGGGGCCATGCCTGGGCCTCGGCCGAGCTCACGCCGTTCGCGCTGGTGGACGGCGACGAACCGAGGAACGCCGACGATGTCGTGCTCGACGCTGAGCTGGCACGCCGCGCCGGCCTCGGCGTGGGCGACGACGTCACGATCCAGTCGACCGCGGCGGCGCGCCCGTACCGGGTCAGCGGGATCGTCGCGCCTTCCGGCGGCGACGGCCTGTCGCGTCAATCGGCCCTGTTCTTCGCCGATGAGGAGGCCGGACGGCTGGCGGCCGGTACCGGCGAGTTCGCCGCGATCGGCGTGCTCGCGGATCCGGGCGCCGACCTGGGCGAACTGCGCGACCGGATCATCGATGCCCTGGCCGGGCAGGTCGCCCGCTCGGAGGGCGGGCCCGGGTTGGACGTGGTGACCGGGACCGATCGGGGCACGGTGGAGTTTCTGGACGCCGCGGATGCGAGGGAGATGCTGATAGCGATCTCCGGGTCGTTCGGCGGCGTGGCGCTGATGGTGGCGCTCTTCGTCGTCGCGAGCACGTTCGCTCTGCTGGTGCAGCAGCGCTCGAAGGAGATCGCGCTGCTGCGTGCGGTGGCCGCGACCCCTCGTCAGGTCCGGCGGATGATCTGCCGCGAGGCGCAGCTGGTGGCCGTCGTCGCCGGGATCGTCGGGATCGGTCCGGCGGTCGGCTTGGCCGAGTGGATTCGCGGCCAGTTCGTCGACCGTGGAATCCTGCCGGAGTCATTCGGGCTCCGCGTCGGCCCGGTCCCGTTCGTCGTCGCCATCGCCGCCGTCGTCGGGACCGGTTGGCTGGCGGCGTGGACGGCGGCGAGGCGGGCGTCGCGCATCGTTCCGACGCAGGCTCTGGGTGAGTCGGCGGTGGAGCCGAAGACGATCGGTCGCAGGCGCGTGGTAGCCGGCGTGATCGTGCTTGTCGGCGGGGTGTCGATGCTGATCGTGTCGACGCAGCTGCGCGGCGAGGCGGCGGCCGCGCTCGGCGTGTCCGTCGTGATCCCGCTCGTGACCGCGGCGGCGCTGCTCAGCCCGCTGATCGCCAGGATGGCGACGGCTGCGCTCGGGGTGCCGTTGCGGCGCGTCTCGCAACGTACCGGGTACCTGGCCGTGGCGAACGCCCGCGCGAACGCGCGCCGGATGGGTGCGGTGATCACGCCGCTGGTACTGGCGATGGGGGTGGCCGGGGTCGTCCTCTTCCAACAGGCGACGTTGGACCGCGCGGCCGAACGCCAGGCCGGCGACGGGATGTCGGCCGACCGTGTCGTCGTCGGCGACGCCGGGGTGCCCGGTGACGTGGCGGACACCATCGGGGAGATCCCTGGCGTGGCGACCGCCGCTTCCGTCGTGCAGACCGGCGTCGTGGTCGAATACTCGGAGCTCGGCGAGCCGACGATCCAGACCTTCACGGCGCAAGGCGTCGATCCGTCGGCGTTCGGGACGGGCGGCGACGGAGGCCCGGCAGCGGTGATGGACCTGGATGTACGCGAAGGATCGCTGGGCGATCTCGGTGACGGCACCGTGGCGGTCGGGCGCCTCGCGGCTGACACCGTGGGTGCAGAGGTGGGGGAGCGGCTGCCGCTGCGACTCGGCGACGGCACGCTTGTGGAACCGGTCGTCGTCGCGATCTACGAGCGAGGGCTGGGGTTCGGGGACTTCACGTTCACCCGCAGCGCGCTCGACGGCCATCTCACCGATCCGCTGGACGACATGGTGCTCATGCGGTTCGACGTCGACGCGGGTGCCGAGGCGGGTGCCGAGGACGCCGGTGCCGAGGACGCTGGTACCGGGGAGGTCGACGCCGCGCTGGCTGACCTGCCGTACGCGGGCCTCCAAGTGCTGGACCAGGAGGGTTTCGATGCCGCGCGGTCGGCGACGGCGTCGCTGGACGCGTGGGTGAACCTGCTCATCGGCGGTGTGTTGCTGGGATACATCGCGATCTCGGTGGCGAACAGTCTGGTGGTCGGGACGAGTGCGCGGGCGCGCGAGCTGGCGCTGTTGCGGCTGGTCGGTACGACACAGCGGCAGGTCTTGCGGATGATGCGCTGGGAAGGTCTGCTCACGGTGGTGACCGCGGTGGTCGTCGGGGGCGTGATCGCCGGAATCACGCTGGTGATGATGAGTATCGGCCTGACCGGGCGGCCGGTCCCGTACGTACCGCCGCTGGGTGGTATCGCGCTCGTTGCTGCCGTCATCACGCTGGGCCTGGCGGCGATCCTGCTGCCCACCCGATACGTGTTGCGTGCCAACCCCACGGACACGATCAACATGCGCGAGTGACCCCCTAAATGATCATGTGAAGTAGGTTTCTTCGTGCAGTAACAGGTCTGCGGCCATGGTGGTGCTGGAGAAGACCTGTTACGGCGATCCAGGGTGGGCGCGCGGATGACGCGGTTCCGCGACGTCCGGCTACTCACATCGACATCCTTCGAAACGTCGGTAGCGGACCTATACTGTCAAGCTATGGCGGAAGCCACGGACACGCATGCCCCGGACCAGGACCTGGTCCGTGCGCTGCGGGCGTTGTCGAATCCGATGCGCCTGCAACTGCTCGCATGGCTGCGCGACCCGCAGAGCAACTTCTCCCTCGGTGGCGCGATCGCCGACCCGGACGAAGTCGGCGTGTGCGTGACGCATATCCAGGCCCGGGCGGGACTGGCGCAGTCCACCGTGTCGGCGTACATGGCTGAGCTGGAGCGGGCCGGGCTGGTGCGTTCGACGCGCGTCGGCAAGTGGACCCACTACAAACGCGACGAACAGCGCATTTCCGAACTTGTCACCGCCTTGGGGCGGACCCTCTAGCGCCGTATCAAGCGACGCGGCTCGGTCACTGGGCCCCAAAGTGCGTGCCGACACGTCCGGCTTCGCCGCACCGCAACACGGTCGTATGAGGGCTTGCCCGGGTCGCGATCGCCGCACGGAACCGATCCGAAGGTGCCGACGGGTGCCGGGCATTCGGCCGGGACCGGCTGACACTGCAGCAGCGTGCGTCTATGGAGTGAACGACTCCAGGGTTGCAATATATCGAGAATCTGCGATACTTCGATGCGTTGCAGTTCGCGGGACTAAGGGAGAGGCGTGATGGGTGCCATCAAGGGAGTAGACCTCGGGACGTTCGGAGTGTGGACGTTTGACTTCGAACACATCTCAGCTACGCAGATGTGCGAGTCGATACAGGAGCTGGAGGAGTTGGGCTGGCGCGCGTTCTGGATCCCCGAGCTGCTCGGGCGCGACGCGTTCACCCACGCCGGCTATCTGCTGTCCTGCACCGAGCGGATGCATGTCATCAACGGCATCGCGCAGATCTGGTCCCGCCGCGCCCAATGGACGCACGGGGCAAGCCTGCTACTGGCCGACGCGTACCCGAACCGGCACGTGCTCGGCCTCGGTTACGGCGGGAAACCACAGCCCGGCATCAAGCCAGTGGCGGCGATGGCCGCGTATCTCGACGAGATGGACGCGCTGGAGACGCCCAACCCGACGCCGACGGCGCCGGTCCACCGCATCCTGGCAGCGTATGGACCCAAGATGCTGGAGCTGGCCCGGGATCGCACGGCCGGCACCCACACGTACCACGTCAACGTCGCGCACACGGCGCAGGCGCGGGAGATCCTCGGGCCAGAGCCGTTCCTCGGCGTCGAGCACGCCGTCCTGTTCGAGACGGACCCGGACAAGGCCCGGGCGATCGCCCGCGAACATCTGCAGGTCTACCTCAGCACCCCGTACAACATCGCCAAGTTCCGCCGGCTCGGCTACACCGACGACGAGATCGCCGACGGCGGTAGCGACCGGATCGTCGACGACCTGGTGTTCTGGGGTGATGAGGACACCATCGTCGAGAAGCTGCACGACCACGTACGCGCCGGTGCCGACCACGTCGGTGTCCAGGTGATCGGGGTCGAACCGGGCCAGTCGGCGATGCCGTACTGGCGCATCCTCGCCGACGCGCTGCTGCCCCAGCGTGTCGACGTTGCTGTCGCTGCTTCTTGAGTCTCAGCGGCGAATAGGGGCCGCACAGACGGCCACTGATGCGACTGACACTCACGAAGCGGCAGTGCCTGCCAGGTAATGTGGGGGCGCCTGCGGATCATCCGTGCAGTAGGTGGACCTTGCACGCGAGCCGCGCGAACCGTTCATGCTGGACCAGGGGCACGTCGCGGTGCCGACCGGTCTCGGGCTGGGTGTGAGCCCGATCCCCGATATCCTGCGAGAACTCACGACCTCGACCGTGTGGATCAGCGCGGACGCGTTGCGGTGACGAAAGTCGGATCGGTGCCCTGCCTGGTTGGGCCAGACGGCCGGGGCGCTAAGGTCGGGAACGCGGCACGGTTACGGCCGCCCGCACAGCCTTTAGGGCCCGCCTGTTGCGGGCCCTTCGTGCGTCTGGGGAACCAGATGGGAGGTGCGCAGCGGGAGGAGCGGGGCGGCGCGCCGACGCTGCGTTGCGGTGCTCGTCAGCTCGGGCTGGCGAGGGACAGCTTGACGGCGAACCCGAGGAACGCGCCGCCGGCCGCCGCCGACGAGCCGGCCCGGAGCCGTCGGCGGCGTCGGAACGCATCCGCCAGCCGGGAGCCGCTGAAGATCAGAATGCTCAGGTACGTCACGCTGAACAGCTGTACCCACGCGCCCAGAATCAGGAAGGACAGCGCCGGGTACGGATAGGCGGGATCCACGAACTGCACGAAGAACGCGACGAAGAACAGGATCGCCTTCGGGTTGAGCAGGCTCGCGATCAGCGCACGGCGGAACGGGCGCTCGGCAGGGCGCGCCAGCAGGCCAGCGGACCTCACGCCGCCGTGTACGGGTTTGCCAGGCGCGTGATCGTCGGAGGTGCCGGTCACGGGCGCGCCGTCCCGGGCGCGAGCAGGGTCGGTCACGTCGTCGACGTCGCTCGTCGTCGTACGCTGGCGCCAGATCGCCAAGGCACCGCGCAACATCCCGATCGCCAGCCAGGTCAGATACCCGGCGCCGAGCAGCTTGACGATGGAGAACGCCAGCGGACTGGCCTTCAGCACCGAGGCGGCACCTGCGGCGGAGAGGAACATCAGCGTCGCGTCGCCGCAGAACACGCCGGCCGCCGCCTGGTAAGCCGCGCGGACGCCGCGACGTGCGGCCACGGAGAGCACATACAGCGAGTTCGGACCCGGCATGAGAATGACCAGTGCCAACCCCACCAGGTAGGTCGACAGGTCCGTTATCCCGAGCACAGCAGAAGAGTGCCACAGCGTGGGCCTGAGGGAGAAACGAATATCCGCGCGGATGTGCGCATCCGGCCGAGTCGGTTTCGCGCGCCGAGCGCCGGTCGCCCGGAGCCGCCGCGCTCGCGACGTTCACCGGCCGCGAGCGGCGTCCGGCGGTGGCAGGCGAGCCCAGCCGAGAATGGTCATCGCTCGTGCGGCTCGTCCGGTTCGCCATCCACCACGTCGGCCTGATCGGCGTGGCGCGCCTGCCGACGGTGGTGGACCACGATGGTCGCGATCGCGGCGGTGAGTCCGACGAGGGAGATCGCCAGCCCTTGACTCACGAACGCCGGGACTAGGTCGATCGTCTGGCCGTCCTCCCACAGGCACTCAGCCTTCGGCGGCACCCATCCCTTGTCGAGGTGGACGAGAGCAGGGAGTTCCGAGGAGTCCGCGCCGTCTTCGCGTGCGTTGGTGCAGTGATACACCGTGTCGTCGTACTTGTGGTTGACCACCACGGTGAGTGATCCGAGAGCGTAGAGCACCACGATCATGGCTCCGAACACCACGGAGGCGAAGAAGGGCCAGCCGTCGTCGACGAAACGGATCCACCGGCTCGGAGGCTCGGGTTCGTCTAGTGCGGCCTCCGGGCCCGGACCGTGTGTGATGGGAGCATCGTCATCGGAGCGCGGTCGACTGCGTGCGTCGTTCACCGTTCCACCACCCCATCATCGGCGCGGCATCAGCCTATACCTGGACACGATGTGGCCCCTCACCGCTCATATGGGCCGCTCAGCGCATGGTCCGCCGTTGCGTCACTTCACGCCACGTACTGCTACGAGCTGCCGTCATGAGGTTCTGGCGTCAAGAGTTGCACGTCCGCCCGCTCCATCTGGGCAGGGTCGGCGACGATGCTGATGCCGACGATCTGCCCGTCCTGGACGGTGAACCGGAACGCCACGCGCGGCTTGCCGGCCGGCTTCACCACGGCTCCGACAGCACCGTCGATGAGTGCGAGCGCCGCGTTGCGGGCGCGTCCACGGAACATCTCCGCCACCGACGTCCGCCCGCGGATCTGTGCGGCCAGCGGTGGCGCCCCGGGGCTCGCCGTCGCAAACTGAAGCGCCGTGTCGTCGGTCGTGAGCACGACGTCCGGTGCGAGTAGTTCCAACAATGCGGAGAAGTCGCCTTCGCGGGAGGCGGCGAGGAACGCCTGGACGATCTGTCGCTGCCGCCCGTGATCTGTTTCCGGCACGTCCGTCGTTCCGCGTACCCGGCGTCGGGCCCGGCTGGCCAACATCTTGGTCGCGTCCGTCGATCGGTTCAGGATGGCGGCGATGTCGCTGAACGGAACCGCGAACATGTCGTGCAGCACGAACGCGAGGCGCTCGGCGGGGGAGAGCGAGTCGAGGACGACGAGCAGCGCGGCCCCGACCGAGTCAGCCAGTATCGCCTCCTGCTCGGGGTCAGGTTCGGCATCGTCGCGCACGGCCCCGTGGCGGACGGCCTCGTCGCCCGGATGCAGGTCGAGCGGATCTTCGCGGCGATGGGTCCGCGCGCGCAGCATGTCCAGGCAGACCCGCCCCACCACCGTGGTCAGCCAACCGGCGAGATTGTCGATCGCGTCGGCGTCCGAACGGCTCAGCCGCAACCAGGTCTCCTGCACGGCGTCCTCGGCTTCGGTCGGCGAACCGAGCATGCGATAGGCGACCGCGCGCAGACGGGCGCGGTTCTCCTCGAAACGTTCGGCCAGCACCTTGCTGTCATCGTTCACGACGTGCCTTCCTGGAGTTGCGGTCCTTCATCACGACGACGAACGGCCCGCCCTAGAGGTAACAGGACGCGCCGCAACCGACGAGGCGCACTCGCTGCCACGGTGGTCGACCAGGTGCGCACGCGGCTCTCCTGTGCGCAAATGCTACGGCTGGGCGTCCGCACGGATGCGTTCACGCAGCACCGGAACCCAGTGGTCGCCGTACGCGGTCTGCAGCTCCGGGCGTTGCCAGTCGAGACCGGTCACCTCGCCGCGGCAGAACGTCGCTCCGCACCGGCACTCCATCTCGAAGTACGGGTCGTCGGTGAGCGCGCCGTAGTCGACCGTGAGTTCGGTGCCGGCGACGATATCGAACCGCGCCTGCAGGGTGTAGGGGTCGGTCCACCACAACGTCGGCTCGCAGCTGTGGTTGCCCCAGTGGTTCGCCGAGCCGGACGGCAGGACCAGATTCACGTCGTCATGGACGGAGACCGTGTCGACGTAGGTTCCCGCGCCCGCTTCGTCGAACAGCCGTTGGAGTTCGGCATTGGAGACGAGCCGGCCACCCAGGCGTGCGACCGGTGTACCCCGTGCGATGTCCACGCGCGCGAACAGGCCGGATCCTTGGATGGGGGAGTCCCGTACCTCGACGTGCTCGCTCAGCCAGCACTCCGGGTCCGGAACGATCACCATGCACACACCTTGAACGACGGCCCGGGCGCTGGCAAGGGTGTTTCGGGCGCGTGCAGGAGCCGGCATGGTGCGGTGATTGATGGTGGAATGCGGTTTCCCCAGGTCAAACGACGTGTACTCAGCGCACCATGGACGCGAATTCAGCGCACCATGCACGTGAGTCCTGCGCGTCAAGAGCGCGCAACAACGACGCGCTCCGGTCGGCCGGCTCGGCGGCGTGCACACGCGGCGGTCGTGTGCCGGCGGCGCGATCGGGAATCATAAGGCGCATGGAGGTGCTCAGCAGTCGGATCCTACTGCGCCCCGCGGACCCCGAGCGCAGCCACCACTTCTACGGGACGACCCTGGGGCTCGCCGTCTACCGCGAGTTCGGGCCGCCCGAGCATCCGGGCGTGGTCTACTTCCTCGGCCAGGGCTTCCTCGAGGTGTCCGGGAGCGGCGACGGTCGGTCGGCCGGAGCGATGGGTATCTGGCTGCAGGTGCGCGACGTGCGCGCCGAGCATGGACGGCTGACAGCCGCCGGGGTGACCATCACGCGAGAGCCGAGACGCGAGCCGTGGGGTCTGATCGAGATGTGGCTCGAGGATCCCGACGGCGTGCCGATCGTCATCGTCGAGATTCCCGACGACCACCCGCTCCGGCGTGATCAGCGCTGAGTCCGGCCGGGGCCGCCGGTGGTGTGCTTGATGGCGCGGTAAAACAGCGGCATCGGGCGTACGTCGTTGTCTTTGAGCCGAGGCCGGACGAAGCGGTGGAAGCTCGGCCGGCCGAGCTGGTTCGCCAGGAATCCCGGAGCGCCACCCGGCAGCCGCACGTAGTTGACGATGGCGAATGGAGATTCGCCTTCCACCTCGAGCAGGGTGGAGTTGTCGACGCCGGTCTTGCTGGTGTACCAGCCCGTGACGGCCTTCCACGTGCTGGTCGCCGTGCCGGCATCGGGCCCGGAGAAATGGTTGAACAGGAATGTGCCGCTCATATCCGCTTCCGTGTCGCCGATGCGGTGCGTGTTGACCGCATGCAGGAGCATCGACGGCGGTGGACCGGTGCCCTGTATCTGTTCGCTGACCGCGCGGGTGTGCGCGACGTCCGCTGTCTGCACGAGCATCAGCAGGTCGTGCCGCGGGGATCCCGGGATGGGTGGCATCAGTACCGCCTGGAACAGCGTCGTCGACGCCACTTCGGGTAGGTCGCGGAGCTGGTCCTGCAGTTCGCCGAGTGTGTCCACGGCCTGCATGCGCCTCGGGCTGCGGCGCACGAACGGCGCGTGCGCCGGAGCGTCGATGCTGTATCCGGCATAGACGTAGCCGCGCGCCGTCGGGCTCACGAAGTGGGGAGCGGGGTACTCGGTCTCGTGCCTCACATGTACCACCCATAGATTGGATTTACAAATGGTTTGAATATCCGAACCTATAGCATGTCGTCATGGAGCTCAACCGCGATGCGACGCCGACGGTCCTGTCCGCCGAGGCCGCCGAAGTGCTCGCCGCCGTCCCGCTGATCGAGGCGTACTTCCGGCGCAGCAATGTCAAGATGTCGGAGGCGTTGTCGGCCGTGTTCGCCGAGCACGGGCTCACCGCGCGGCATGGGGCCGTGTTGGCGCAGCTGGTCGTGGCGGCCCCGTTGGCCGTCGGCGAGCTCGCGCGCGTGCTGGGTGTCTCGCTGTCGACCGCGAGCGAACTCGTCTCGGACCTGGCACGCTCGGGGATCGCCGTGCGCCGTGAGGATCCGCAGAACCGGCGGCGCACGCTGGTGGAGCTCGCCGACGTCTATCTCGACGACGTCCGCGAACTGGTTGCCGGCCGCGCCGAGCCGTTGGTCGCGGCGCTGGCCGAACTGTCGCCGCGGGACAGGGAGGGCTTCGCGAACGGGTTGCGCGCCTGGGCGGCACAGATCAGGACGTGATAACGGTAGCGGCAGCAGTGAGAGCGGCGGAGAGACGTGGAGGGCTCAGCCGGCGCTGATCGGTGCCGGCCACTCGTGCTCCGGCAGCAGCTCGCGCAACGGCGCGGACCGGTTGACGTCCAAGACGACATCGGTGTCGAGATTGTCCGGGTGCATCTGGCGGATGAATTCGCGGCATCGTCCACATGGCGGCAGCACGTGCACCTCTCCGGCGTCGCTGCGCCAGACCGCGACAATGCGCGATATCCGTTGCTCGCCGGCGGTCACCATCGCGGCGATCGCGCTGTGCTCCGCGCAGAATCCGGTGCCGCAGGCGGTGTCGATGCACACGCCGGCGTGGGTCCGTCCGGTGGCGGTGACCAGCACCGACGCCACGTCGCCGGAGATACGGTCCTCGATCATGCGCGGGTTCAGGTAGCCGGCCGCAGCATCGATGAGCTGCCGGTGGTCCATGGAATGCATGCGGTCAGCGTAGACGGCGGCTCAGCTCGGCTCGACGCGTTTTCCGCGGACCGCCCGCCCACCGTGCCGGTCACCACGACGTGGGCATGCACCCAGCCGTGCCACGATGTGCTGGACCGCGCACTGAACGTGTGGGTGGTCCGGAGACGAGAAGGTGGTGACGGTGGACCGGGACAAACCCCCCGACGCAGAACTGCAGCAGGAGTGGTTGCGGCAGAACAACCTCATGTATGGCGCCTTGATGGGCGTCGGTGTCGTGATGGTGCAGCCCTTCCTGACCGCCTCCACGCTGGACACCTCGGCCAAGGTCTCGGTGATCGCGTTCGCCGTCGCCATTCCGTTGCTGTCGGCCCTGGTGCTGGTCAACCAGCAGGAGAACTTCCGGCGCCGTGCGACCAGCTCGGTCACCGTCGCCGCGGCCAAGGCGATTGCGATGGGGGCTGCGATCACCGGAGTGGTCGCCGGGTTCTGGCATATCTCCTGGATCGCCGGCGTGACGATCTTGGCGAGCGGATTGGTAGCGACGGGCGTGCACTCCGCGGGCTATGTGCGGCTCGAGCACGATTCGGATTCGGGGTCGTAATCGAGACGCCCACGTACGGGTTCGCCGGCGGTCGATGCCGCATGTCGGTTCGCGTCAGTGGTTCGGCCGGGCCAGGGCCAGGACCGGCTCGTCTCGGTCGGCGATGGCGTTGTGCACCGTCGCCGGGACGTGCAACCGCTCGTCGTCGTAGGCGTCGGCGAGCGTGCGGACGTTCGTCGACGGTGTGCGGGTCAGCTCGGCGAGGCGGTCGAGTAGCGGGACCAGATCGTCGCGGACAGGTTCGTCGACGCCCGGCATCACGCCCCAGAGATCCCATGGGAGCATCTCGGTGTTGTTCAGCGCGGCCAGGTCACGCAGCATGTTGCCGGCAATCCACCAGGCGCCTGTCTTGCCGATGAAGCTGAATCCGAACGACGACGGGTCCGCCTCTCCGGCTCGGCATCGTGCCCAGGCGTCGCCGGCGACGAGGAACCGGTCACGGTCCACGTCGGTGGGGTCGAATCCGCGTGGGAGCGAGGGGCGCAGTACCTCGTCCAGCTGAGCGTCGATCAGTACCCAGCGTTGCTGGTCGGCGTGCCAGTACTCGGCCACCCAGTGGTCCTCGTATGCGGTCCCGAAGTAGTCGCCGAACCCACAGCGCGCTCGCGCCGGCACGCCTTTGGCGCGCAGCATCGTCACCAGTAGCACCGTGTAGTGGCGGCAGTTGCCGACGAGTCTGCGCTCGGGCGCTCGCCGCTGGTCCAGCGGGCGGCCGTCGTCGGCGATGATGCGATCCAGCAACTGCTCGGCGGGGCGGATGTGGACCGTTTCTCGACGCTCGTCGGGCAGGGTGAACCCGTACAGCTCGGTCAGGTGTTCGTGCACGACCAGCCCGTGCAACACCCCTGCCAGGCCGGCGGCGTCGTCGATCGGAAGGTCGTCGATCAGCGGCGCGTGCCGGCCGGCTGACGTCATCGCAGCGGGCCGGGTGTAGAAGTCGAGTTCGGCGGGCGTCGGCACAGGTGTGGTGGATGCGTTCATGGGACTGAGCCTGGACTCTGCCCCGAGGGTAGAGTCAACAACCGTCAGCCGAGGTGGATGCGGGCGAGCGCCTCCTCGTAATCGGCCCGGTCGAAGACGAACGGGCCGAGGTCGGCCAGGTCCCAGTCGCGGTGGCCGTTGCGGAAGCCACTCCACGCGACGGTCGTGTCGGAGACCTCCACGCGAGCGGTCAAGGGCCAGCAGCCGGGATCCCCGCAAGTGCATCCGAGCAGGATGGTGTCGTGGTCGTCGAACCAGGTCTCGACCGGTTCGCCGAGGTAATGCGAAGCGGGGAGTCCATCATCGGCGATAAGCCCGGCGTAGTTGCCGGCCAGGCCCGGATTGCCCTCGCGCCGCGCGTACGGTAGCTCGACCGCGCGGGCTTGCTCCTGCAGGTGGGTTCCATCGACGAGGAGGTTCACCACGGGGCGAGTCCCTGCACCGAGCTCCTGCGACTGCACCACGAACTCGACGACGTTCATATGGTTGACGGTATCCGTCGAGCAACCGGTTCGCCGCCGAGTTTCCGCGTGCATGCGACTGGGCGCGAGTCGGCGAGCATCGACAGGGTGATCATGTGCTGTTTCAATGAGCTCCGGTTGCTCCGCATCAGGCGGGCTGGCATTGAGGGGGCTGTAGCCTTGAGCGACGCGAAGCCGAAGTACAACCGGTTCGTCAACCCTGAGGTGGCGAACGGAGAGCCGTTCTACGCCGGTGCACGTGGCTCACCGAGGTCATGGGACCCACAGCGTTCGCTCGACTCACTGGGGCCGCTGAATCCGTGGTTGGTGCTGATGGGATGCCTGGGTGGGCTGGCGTTCGCAGTCGGCATCGTGCTCCATGTCGGCGGCGAGGAACCGTTGAGAGTGGTGTACGTCGACGATTACTCCGTCGTGCTCGAAGATCAGACCGCGGTGCGCGACACGTGGGGCATCCTGGCCGTCTCCGGCGCGATGCTGATCACGGCGGCCATGGCGGTCGCCGCGATCGGTTGGCAACGGCGCCATCGTGGTGCCGAGGCGGCCGACATGTCGGCCTGAGGCGGCCCCGCCCGGCACCACCCCAGCGACGCCTTTGCAATGCACACATATACGCGTGCAGGACGCTCAATCGCTTGCCCGGTCGTAGGAGTGTGCAATGCGCACATATACGCGTGCGCCGCCGCCGCGATCCGGACGCAACAACAGAGCGCAACGCCTGCATCATGTACGCAGCGGCGGCGTTCGCGCAGGTTGCGTTACGGTGCGTCTGCGATGTCGGGCACGGTGCGGGTTCGGGCACGGTGCGGGGCCGGGAGAATGTCGGTTACCGCCCGGCATGGGGTGGTGGGCCAGGATCGCGCGGTCGTCGCGCGTTGCGGAACTGCTTGACTCTGACCTCCCATTGGCTGAGTGCTCGCTTGGCATCGCGGTAGCCGCGCGAGCGATGGTACGTCTCGGGCGGACGAGCGAGCCCGAAACACGAGCCCCACCAGTCGTCCGGGTCTTCCGGGTCCAGAATGACATCGAGATGTGCCGGAAACTTCTTGTTCCCGCCGTCGAGAGTCTCGTCCCAGACGCGCATCGGCTGCATGATGCGACCGTCCTCATCGACAAGAGCCAAGGCGAAGCGGGCCGGCGCGAGGAGCTTCATCAGGACGCGAAAGCTCGGTACCAGCGTTCCGGCTTCGATTCGCGCGATGGTCGACGCGGCCACGCCTGTGTCTTTGGCGAGTTCACGCTGGCTCATGTCGGCGCATCGGCGCACCCTGCGGACCACGCCGGGAATGGTGTCCACGGTGACGCGAGGCAGCGTCGGCAACGGCGGAACAATATTCGGGTGGCCGGTATCGCCTTCACCTTGGTGATGATCTTTCATGGCCTCAGTGTCCAACTGACGTCGCTCGGGTTCAATAGAAGCGACTAGGTTGTGGATAACTGCGTTAGTGTGCACACACGTCTGGGGCTCTGCTTGTGGATTAGTGCTCGCCGTCATCCCGAGCGGGTCCGACCCTCATGCTCGTGATGGCGTTGCGTATATGTGTGCATTGCAAAGGCGCTTGGGGAGTGGTCGGTGGAGGGGGCGTATGCCCGACATGTTCAGAGTTGATCGCGTTCATGGTCACGATGGGCACCTCCGGCCGCCACAGTAGAGCTGGACGGGACATGCGGCGGCCGGCGCGCTCCTTGAGCGGACCGGGCTAGATCCGGTCGATGTCGTGCGTGAGCGTGACGTGCGCGTCGGGCAGCGTACGCTGCACAATCCGGCCATCGGGCTGGACGAATGCCGTGAGCGCCAAGGCACGACGTCCCAGCGACCTGCCCGCCACGTCCGCCGAGACGACCCAGCATCCGTTCTCCCGAGCCCGCCTGACTAGCTGTTCCTCGGACCAGTCCTGCCAGCGCGCCGCGTTCGCCAGGCTCATGTCGTTGTTGAGCGGGCAGATCAGCAGACGCGCACCCGACGACGCCAGCCGGCGTGCCAGCTTAGCCTCGGCGACGTCGGCACAGATCAGGATCCCGCACGGCACGCCGGCGATGTCGATGACGGAGGACCGGCCGCCCGCAACGATGCCGGGTTCGCGCGGATTCACCTTCCGCACGACCGCCACGATCTCCCCACCGCTGATCACGGCGACGGAGCTGAATCTGCCGTCCGGTGCATCTTCGGTGAACCCGAGAACGACGGTCAGTGCCGGCGGGGCCTCGGCCGTGTACACGAGCAGATCGAGGGGATCTGCGATCGCGTTCTCCCGGGCCGCTTCGGCCGTGTGCGGCAGGCCGCCGATGGCGTATTCGGGGGTGACCAGCAGGTCGGCTTCCAGCAGCGCGCATTCGATCAGCACCGTGCGCCACACGTCGTCCAGCGAGATGCCCTCGACACCGGCCTGATAGCAGACGACCCGCACACGCTGAGCTTACGGGATCTTGAGCGTCCATCGCGGAACATGTCAGGTCGTCACGGCGAGGTCAGGCCGATCTTCTCGGCGAGCACACCGTAGAGATCGATCTGCCGGTCGGGCGGGACCGACGCGAGGTTGAGCGTCACGTGGATCTCGTCCGCGCCGACCTCGGCGGCACGCGCATAGTCGGGGAACACCGCGTCGGTGAAAGCCGCCGGCGTGACCGGTGCATCGTCCGGATAGCGCTGTAGCGTGTTCACCACCACCGGGCCCGTCCCACCGGCGTCCCGGTACCAGCGGATCCTGGCCCGTGCGTCGTCCCAATCCACGGCCACCGTGACGAATCCGTGGCCCAGGCGTGCCGCGCGTTCGATGGTCGTGCGCACCATGGCGCCGAGCAGCAGCGGGATGGTGGTGCCGTATGGTTTGGGACCGACCGTCGACCGTGGGATGTGGTAGTGCTCGCCGTCGAACTCGACCGGGTCCGGCCCCCAGCATGCCCGCATCGCCCGGATGTGCTCGACGAATCCCGCTCCGCGCCGATCCAGCGGCACACCCGCCGCGGCGAACTCCTCGGGGATCAGGTAAGACGTCGCGGCCGAGCCTCCTCCGCCCTGGCCGATGCCGGCGTCGACGCGGCCGTGGGACAGCTGATCCAGCGTCGCCAGCCGGCGCGCCAGAATGACCGGAGACTGGAAGATCGCATTGACGATCCCGGTCACCAGTCGCACGCGCGCGGTGTGTGCCGCTGCCCAGGTCAGCACCTCGATAGGATCCCACACGTAGGCGTCCGGCAGACCGGCGTCGTTGCTCCAGTCGTCCCGCACCGGCAGTAGCAGCCGCTCGCTCACGGACACCGCGTGATAGCCGAAGCACTCTGCGGCCCGGGCGAGCTCGGCGATCGTGTTCGCGCCGGCGAGCGGCTCGACGTGCGGCAGGCTGATGCCGACTCGAGGCATGGTCATGGTGTGTCCTCCGTCATCGTCCGTGTTCAGGGCCCGTGCTTGTGGGTTCTCGCCCTCTACACGAACGGCCGTCGGCGGATTCGACACACGTGCTGCTGTCGGTGCCGTGCGGCACGATGAACACAACCGAGTCCCGGCGCGGGTTGGTGCGTGCGTCATCCGTAGCTGCGTGCCGGTGCGCAGCGTCGGGTCTCGGCGAGACCGGGGTAACCCAGCGGTGGAGGTGAGTGGTGATGGACAGTGACCATTTCCCGCAGTTTCGACAGGTGGTGCTGGACACCACGGACGCCCGCGCGCTCGCACAGTTCTACCGGCGGCTGCTCGGCTTCGAGTATCGCCCTGGCGATGAGCCGCCACCGGCAGGTGAGCCGGATCCGCGCGGCCGGAGCTGGCTGGTGCTCTGCGATGACGCGGGACATCGCCGGCTGGCGTTCCAGCAGGTGGACGAGCTGACAGAGGCGACGTGGCCGGAGGGGCCGATCCCGCAGCAGCTCCATCTGGACCTGACGGTGGCGACCTCGGCCGAGCTGGACCATCAGCATGAGCGGGCGATGTCCCTGGGCGCGCGGCTGCTCTACGACCGGTTCGACGACCCGGTCGAGCCGTTGCGCGTCTACGCCGATCCGGCCGGCCATCCCTTCTGTATCTTCGTGGCGCCGCAGGAAAAGTCACTGGAGCCGGAGGGCCCAGTGCCCTGACAATCGGACGATGAGTGACGCGCTGGTGATCGAACCTCTCGACAAACGCCCGGACCTGGCTTCGACGATCTGGAAGTTCGAGGGGTTGTGGCCGACGTTCATGGTGCAGGATCCGATGTCGGACATGTACTACGCCACCGTCGACCGTGACCATCCCGAGCATGTGCTCATCGCCTATGAGCCGGACCAGCCGGACACGCCGGTGGCGCGGGCGTTCACCGTGCCGTTCGAGTTCGGGACCGACCAGCGCGCCGAACTGCCCGATGACGGGTGGGACGGCGTCATTCGCTGGGCGGCGCTGGACCGCAACGTCGGCCGTCCTGCCACGCACGTCTCGGCGCTGGAGATCGCCATCCGGCCGGATCAGCGCGGCACAGGGCTGGCCGCGGTGATGCTTGCGGCGATGCGAGACAACGTGCGACGGCTGGGGTTCACCGAACTCTTCGCCCCCGTTCGCCCGAGTGGTAAGCCGGCGGAGCCGCACACCCCGATGAGCGAGTACGCCTACCGCACGCGCGACGACGGGTTGCCGGTGGATCCGTGGCTCCGGGTGCACGTGCGCGCGGGCGGTGAGATCCTCCGCGTCTGTCCGCGTGCGATGACGATCAGCGGGTCGTTGGCCGAATGGCGAGAGTGGACGGGTCTGCCGTTCGATCGCACCGGCGACGTCGAGGTGCCGGGCGCGCTGGTGCCCGTGCACTGCAGCGTCGAACACGACCATGCCGTCTACGTCGAACCAGGGGTATGGGTGCGTCACACGTTCACGTAGCCGAACCAGCGACATCGCTACCCAGCAGGACCGGAACCAGCCGTGCTGGTCCACCGCAAGGCCGGTCGGCGGGCGCAGCAGGTCAGTCTTTCACCCAGATGCGCAACGGTCCGATACTGGTGAAGCCGGCACGGTACGCCGCCTCCAAGTGCGTGCCCGCCTCGTATCCCACCAGCGCCAGACCCGGAAAGACAGCGGAGATCGCGGCGACGGCACCGGACCAGGTCTCGTCGATGCCGGCCGTGACGGTGAACACGTTCGAGATACCCACGACGGATTCGCTGCGGTTTGCGATCGCGCCTGCTGCGACTGCTTCGCCGTCGTACGCGACGACGACCGCGACCGTCGGTGCACGGAGCATGCCTTCGATGAAGACGTCGCCGTTTCCGTGAGCGTTGCCCCAGCCGGCCAGGTCCTCCGGCTTGTGGACGACGCTCCACTGCAGATCGGGCCGATGGTGCTGTGCCGTTGGCTCGCGGCGGATCCATTCGGCGTCGAACAGTGGCCGGAACCCGCGAGGTGAGAGCTCGAGTGTGCCGAAGCTGTCCTTGATCGAGCAACCGGACGACTCATCCACGTGGCGCAGTACCTCGTCCATCGACGGATGCTCGACAAGCGTCACCGCGTCGGGATAGAGCGGCGGTGATCGGCGCAGCGCAACCCACGCGTCGAGACCGAGTCTGGTCTCGACGCCGTGCTGCCGGCACACCAGGTCGCACCACTCGACGTTGTTCCTGATCGCCGCATCGATGTGGGGGTGCACCGGCGCAGTGTCTCACGCCAGACCGGCGCCGGCGCGATGCTGTGTGTTCTCGCGCTCAGCCGGAGCTCTGGTCCACCAGCCAGTCCAACGCGTCGACGGCGGAGGCGAGGACGGAGATGTGCCCGTCGCCCCGACGCAGCCAGAGTTCGGACGGACCGATGCGGTGCGCCAGCCACGTGCTGTGGGCGCTCGGTACCACCCGGTCCTGCTCGCCATGGAGCAGCAGTGTCGGCGTCTCGATCCGCTCTGGGTCGAATCCCCAGGCTGTGACGTAGGCTCGGTCGTCGTCGATCATGCCGTCCAGCCCGCCGTCGAGCGCCTGTTCGGCGATGCTGCCGAGCCATCCCCACGGGCCGGTCAGGATCTGATGGTCCGCCGGCGTGAACTGCTCCGGATCGAACTCGGTGGCCTCGAGGAGCTGACGCAGTTTCTCCGGCCCGTCCACGGCGGCACGCAGCTCGGCCGCGCCCGCCGGCGCCATTCCGGCGAACCAGTCGAGCCCGTCGGCGTCGAACGGAGCCAGGCCGGCACCGGAGACGGCCGCGACGACGCGGTCCGGCAACAGTGCGGCGCAGGCCAGCGCGCGCGGACCGCCGCCGGAGTGGCCCATCACGGCGAACCGGGCCAGGCCGAGTGCGTCGGCGATGTGCTGGACATCATCTGCGACGGAGCCGATATTCCGGCCCGGAAGCCGCGTCGAACCACCGTAGCCGGGGCGGTCGAAGGAGACCCAGCGCAGGCCGCGTTCGGCTGCCGCGGGAACCAGCGGCTCGGGCGGTGCCCCCAGGTTAGGCGTGCCGTGGTGCCACACGACGGCGAGTTCGCTGTCGGCTCCGCCAGGGTCGGTATCGTAGACGTGCATGGTGCGCCCGTCGCTCAGGCTGAGGTCGAACTCGGTCAGCATCTCTGGTCTCCTCAGCACCGTGTGATCAGACGTGGGCGAGCGTGCGCTGCAGCGGCCTCGGGATCTCCGCCGGCGCCAAGACGTCGACCAGCAGCTCCGCGTACCGGGACTTGCGGCCGGATCGGCTGCCGAAGAACCTGTGCAGCTGTTGCTCGACGCTCCGTTCGCGCTGTGCCGGCTGCCGCTGGAGGCGTTGGAAGGACTCCAGCTCGCCTTCGGCGTCGACGGCCTTCATGACACGTGTGACGCCGAGCGCCCGGATCAGCTCGTCCTCCAGGTCGTCGACGCAGACATAGAATCCGAGCTCTTCCATCTCCTCGCGGGACAGGCCCGGACCGTAGCCCGCTCGCTCGAGACCGCGCAGGACGTAGCGCTCCTCGGCCACATCGCACAGGCCGGCCAGGTTGAGGCCGAGGCCGCGCGGACCCAGGTAGTCCAGGAAGTGCCCGACGTTGGTCACGCCGCCCATCGGCAACACAGCGACACCGTCGTTGCCCAGATCGCGACCGTTCCGTCGGGCCAGTGCTTCCAGCGCGCACCGATCGCTCATCCCTTCGACCAGGACGACGGCTGTGACTCGGCGTTCGGCGCGCGTCAGCGCCGTGCGAGCGGCCTGGAGGGTGGGCGGCAGCGCGGGTTCGTCGGGGATCCGCTGGGGCGTTCGCACTCTGGTCGGCTCCCTTCCCGGCGACGTCACACAGGCGTCCGGTGACCTCAAGTATCGAGAATGACGCCGAGATTGGCGACCATTTATCATGCCGACGCCGGTCAGCCGGTGTCGACGTGGCGTCGTCGTTCACCGGGTCGTGGACCGGGACGTGTGCTTCCCGATCGACGAGACGACGACGTCCCACAGAGCGGGCGGAGGTACCTGGTGCCCCATGCCCTCGAGCGGGATCAGCGACGCGTCCGGGATCTCCGCGGCGAGCGCCTCACCGTGCGGCAGTGGGAACAGCGGATCGTCCGTGCCGTGCAGGACCAGCGTCGGAACGCCGATGTCGGCGAGCCGGAACTCCACGTGTCTACCCTCGTCGGCGATCCAATGGTTCTTGACGCTTGCCTCGACGTCGCGGGAGCGATCGACGACGACCGTCGCCAGGCTGCGCATCCACTCCTCGTCGTAGCCGAGTGAGCCGGCGAAGTCGCGCTCGGCATCGACCAGGTAGTTCACCACGGCGTCACGGTCGTTCCAGTCCGGATCCGGGGCGGGGTTGCTGAAGAACGCAGCGACTCGCGGATCCATCCGGGGCAGCTCGGTCTGATCGGTCCGCAGCCCGGCCGGGCTCGTCGCGATCAAGGTCAGGCTGCGCACCAGCTGTGGATGCAGGATCGCGAGGTACTGGGCGATGCCGCCGCCCATGGAGAGACCCACCACGTGCGCGCTCGGGATGTCCAGGGCGTTGAGCACCCGCACAGGGTCGGTCGCCAGGTCGTAGCCGGTGTACGACGGCTGGCCGGCGGGCGACGTCTCGGACCGGCCGGTATCGCGATGGTCGTAGCGGGTCACGTAGCGCCCCTCGGCCGCGAGCCGCCGACAGAATTCGGGATCCCACCAGTCCATCGCCGCCGTCGCGCCGGAGATGAGGAGCACCGCCGGATCCTCCGGGTCGCCGAACGCCTCCACACAGAGCTCTACGCCGTCTACGGTCACATGTTCCTCCGTCATACCGGTATTGACCCTCCAGACGCACGAAACTCATCGCGGTCTCCGGGCGCAGGCGATCTGGCTTGCCGGACCGCGGCGTTCTGCCGCGACCCGGCCGGGTTACGCTCACTGGATGTCGAGCACATCGTGGGATCCGACGATGACCGGTGTGATGCGACTACCTTCGGGTCGGCTGATACGCGGCCGCGGGCTCCGGCGGCCCCTTCCGCCCGGTCCGCTCCCGGAGTTCGCCGTGCATCTGGTGGGTGGCCGGCCGCTGTCGGTGGGGTGGGAGTCCCGGTGGGTCCGATGGCTGGACTTCTGGCTGCCATCCGATCGCGCGGACGCTCGCGACGCGTTTCTCCAGGCATGGCAGCGTGCGGAGCATGAGCGCGTCGAGGTGGCCTGCGGCGGGGGAGTCGGGAGGACCGGCACTGCTCTGGCCTGCATCGCCGTGCTGGACGGGGTTCCCGCCGACGATGCCGTCGGCTACGTTCGCGAGCACTATGATCGGCGTGCTGTGCAGACCCCATGGCAGCGTCGATACGTCGCTCGGTACGAGCCGTGACCAGCGCCGACCGCTCAGCGGCCACGTCCGGAGATATGCGCGTTGACCGGCCGGGTCATCATCAGCAGCATGGCGATGAGCACCAGCCCCATCGCCGCGACCCCGGCCATCGTGATGTAGTCCGGATAGTCGGGTGGCACCAGGCTGAGCAGGGCGCGCCGGAAGGGTGAGCTCGGCTCCATCCGGTTGAACGCGAGCGCACCGACGATGCCGAGCGGCGCGGCGATCAGCAGCGTGATGAACCCGAACGTGAACGTCCAGCTGCGTGTGGCGCGGCTGCCGGCAGCCGTCAGCACACCGAGCAGCACGAACATCACTGTCAGGAAGCCATACGCGGCGATGGCCGTCCAGGCCAGCATCGGCGCGGCTCCGGCCAGCATCTCGAACATGCCGCCCTCCACCCGGTCTTCGACCGCCTCCACGAAGTCGGGGCGCAGCGACCAGAGCAGGCCTGCATACACCGAGAGGCTGATGGCCACCAGGCAGAGCAAGAGTCCCGCGACGAGCATCGTCTGCGGTCGCCGGGGCCGGGACCGTTCCGCCGGGGCCTTGCTGCGTCGCGGTTGTGCTCGCTGGACGGGAGGAGCGTGCCGTGTCGGCGCGGGCTGGACCGGCGTCGGCGACTGGACGGGTGCCGGCTGCTGGTACTGCGTGGGCGGCGTGGGGTTGGGATCCTGCGGCACGCGCACTGTCGGTGCCGTTTGATCGATGCGCTGGGTAGCCTGCGTCTGCTGTGCCGCCTGATACCCAGGCGCCGGCGGGGCGGGCTGGGTAGCCGCGGTGGGCTGCACGGGCCGGTTCGCCTGGGCCGGTTGCGCCGTGTGGTCGGCCTGCGTCGCCGCGTGGTCGGCCTGCTGCGTCGCCTGCGCGTCATACGGCGCCGGCGGTGGCGGCTCGGCCGGACCGGCGTGACCGGCCTGACCGACCTGGCCCGCAGGACCCGCCGGACTCGCCGAGTTCGACGGCGCCCCCGGCGGGCTCCCCACCGAGTTCCCGACGGCGAAGGCGGCCAGATTCGCCGGAGGAGCCCCCGGCTCCTTGGCGGCCGCACGGGCCGCGTCGGCGAGATCGTGGGCGGACGACCAGCGCTCCCTCGCCTCGGAGGCCAGTGCCCGCTGCACGACGGTCGCAACGCCGGCCGGTACGTCGGGGTCCATCGGCGCCGGCGGCTCGGTGAGCCGCTGGGTCGCGACCGCGTACGAGTTCTCGCCGCTGAACGGCAGCCGTCCGCTCAGGCACTCGTAGGCGACGACACCCAGGGCGTACACGTCCGATTGGGGCGTGGCGCGGTGGCCCAGCACTTGTTCCGGGGCGAGGTACGACGGTGTGCCGATCACCTGCCCCGTTGCCGTGAGCTGGGCGGACGCGTCGAAGCGGGCGATGCCGAAGTCGGTCAGCACGACGCGGTCGTCGGCGGTGATGAGGAGGTTCCCGGGTTTGACGTCGCGGTGCACGATGCCCTTGTCGTGGGCCGCCTGGAGGGCTTCGGCGGTCTGCGCGACGAGTGCCATGGTGGCGGCGGGGGAGAGGCGCCCCATCCGCTGCAGCCGGTTGGACAGCGGCTCGCCCTCGATCACCTCCATCACCAGGAACGCTTCGGAGCTGTCGCCTTGATAGTCGTAAATGTTGACGATCGCCGGGTGCTTGACGGTGGCCATCGCGCGCGCCTCGGCCAGGAACCGTTCCGCGAAGCCGGGCTGCGCGACCAGCTGTGGCCGCATCACCTTCACCGCGACGATCCGCCCCAGCACCTGGTCGGTCGCGCGCCACACCTCGCCCATGCCCCCTTGGCCGAGAGGTTGGTCCAACCGATACCGGTTGGCCAGCAGCACTCCGGTGCCGTACATGGCGATCTTCCTCCCTGGTCGGCGCTTCTTGGGCGTGCCGTCGGCCACTGCTGAGCCACGATACCCAGTGACACCGACCTTCGGCGCATCTTGTCCCCGGCCTGTACGCGCGCAGTGCCCGTATGCCCGCACCGTCCGCAGGTCCCGCCATGGCACGTCAGCGGCCGGTGATCGCGCCCGAAATATCCGGATTATGGAGGCCGTCAGCGTGCCATGGTCAGCGCGGTGTCCCCGACTGCCCCTCCGCGGCCAGCGGGACCGCCCCCGCGCGGCGGTACTCCATCTCGTATTCGGTGAACGACGGGTCGGGCGGGTACGCCATCGTGGCACCGGTGCGGGAGAACCCGATGCGGCGGTAGAACGCTTCGGCGCGCTCGTTGGCCTCCATGACGAACAATCGGATCCGATCCGCGCCGGCGACATCGTGTGCCCAGGCGATCACCGCCTCGATGAGCCGTGTGGCCGACCCGTTGCCGCGGAACCCCGGCGTCACGTACACAGCGACGATATGTGCCGAGACATAGTCGGTGAACTCCGGTTCGACAAAGCAACTCGTCATGCCGGCCAGACGACCGTCGTTGCGGGCGATGACATAGGTGCAGGTGAGCCGTCCGGCGGCGTTGCGTGCGACCCGGTCTCGCCAGTACTGGTCCGGCCGCCGCCGGGCGTCCTCGTATCGGTCGACGAACGCCAGCGGTGAGTCCCTCAACGCCTCAAGTCGCAGCTCTCGGTACGCGCGCCACTCATCGGACCGGATCCGTCGTACCTCGTAGTCCACTCCGCCATGATTTCGAACAGGAGGGTCGAGACTCGAGTGGTTTCCCGATGCCGGCCCGCCTCCGGGAACCGCACCACAGTACGTCGCCGGTCCTGCCGTGGCACGACCGGCGCTCGCCTTTGATAGGTATGTCCATATGAACGACGTCGAGACGCAGCAACCCGTGAGTCGCACCACGATACGGCCGGCTGAGCCAAGCGATGTGGATACGCTGCACCGGTTCATCGTCGAGCTTGCGGAAGCCGAGGATTTCCCCGGCGAGGTCTCGGCGGCGCCCAGCGACGTGGGCGACGCCCTGTTCGGGCGCCGGCCCGTAGCCGAAGCGGTGATGGGCATGGCCGATGGTGAGCCTGCCGGCTTCGCGCTGTTCTATCCCACGTACAGCACGGTGGTGGGCCGGGCAGGGATCCACCTCGAGGACATCTACGTCCGTCCGGAACACCAGGGAAACGGACTGGGGACGGCGCTGCTCCGGCACGTCGCGGGTGTTGCGGTCGAGCGTGGTTGCGCGCGCCTGGAGTGGTGGGTGCTGCGTACCAACGATCCGGCGATCCGTCTCTACCGGCGGCTGAACGCTCGCGCGGTCGACGAGGTGGAGATCTACCGGCTCGACGGCGAAGCGCTGCTCGACCTGGCGGACGCCGCCGGCACGCCGCGCTGATCGATTCTGAGGCGGGCTTCCCCACCTGTGTCGCGCGCCCCGGCCTATGGCGTGCGTGCCAGCACCGCGCTGCCGTGCGCGCCGCGCAGCACGGTAGTCCGTGCGAAACCGCCAGCCTTGACTGTGGCGAGCACCGTCGTGATGGCGTTGCGGTTGTCCGGGTCGCTCGGGCCGGTTCCGTACGCGATCAGCAGGCGGCCGCCCGGGACCAGTGCGCGCCGGAGGGCGGCGAGTTCGGCGTCGGCCGTCGTCGTCCAGAAGACGTTCACATTGATGCCGAAGGCGACCTCGAATGAACCGGCCGGCACGTCGAGATCCGCGAGTGAGCATTGGCGCACGACGAGTCGTCCCGACGCGATGTGCTCGGTGTTGCGTTCGGAGGTTCTGCGGACGGCGACGGGCGACCGGTCGATGGCGAGAACGGATCCGGTCGTGAGCCGCTCGCAGACCAGGGCCGTCGCGACGCCGGGCCCGCCGCCGAATTCCAGGACTCGTTCGGCTCCGGTGAGGTCGAGCTGGTCAACGGCCCAGCGGTGTCGGTCGGGAGTCATCGGCATTCGTTCTCCTCTGTGCGGAGTGAACACCATAGCCGTAGATTCCTGACAGGCGATGTCAACATCTCCGCCGGGCATGGCAATCGGGCGGAGACGGTCTGCCGCTCGGGTCACTGCCGGGTTACCCGCCACCATGGGATACGTATTGAGGGCGCTATGACGCACCAAACTCGTATTCCATTCGTCTACATCGGGCAGCGATCCGCCTGTGTAGATGATCAACATATGATCGAACGATGGCTTTGGAACGGCTGGCGATCATCTCCGACATCCATGGCAATCTCACCGCGTTGGAGGCTGTGCTAGTACTCCAGCCGTAGATCGTGATCTTCATATTCGACCCGCTGTTCGGCGTTGATAGTGGCAGTGCCGGGATCTGTGCTGGTGTCTGCGGCGCCAGGTTGACCAGCGCATACAGCGCATCCGGTTGGCG
>NZ_JAAGOA010000040.1 GCF_010550675.1 Phytoactinopolyspora halotolerans
ACGTCCGGTGGTCATAGCGAAGCGGGAAACGCCCGGTCCCATACCGAACCCGGAAGCTAAGCCCTTCAGCGCCGATGGTACTGCCTTCTAGCGGAGGTGGGAGAGTAGGACACCACCGGACACACACTTCGGCCCCGTCACGCCGACACGAGCCCCCAGAAAGTGGGGCTGATGTCGGTGTGACGGGGCCTTTTTGCTGCGGGGTCCCGGACGCCGGAACAAGAAGACTTGCTCTGGATGTGGTGCGAACGTCGCGCATTCGGGTACCGGCGCGTCAGAGGCGCATGCCACGGCCTGGGATGGATGTGGTGCCGCAGTTCATGGATGTATGTGGGACCCTGGCAGGTACGGGCGTGGTACAGCGGAGAAGCGATCTAGCCTTGACGTGAGTTCGGGCAGAGCGCCGGTCCGGTGATGTGCCGGATCGACCGGTACGCGTGGGTATGAAGACGTGAGGAGCGAGTTTGGCAGGCGGAGCAGATCGGCCGGGCGGTGATCGATCGGGCCCATCGGATGGGCCACGTCGTCATTCCGGCGGACGGGGACGCGGTTCGGGCCAAGGCTCGTCACGGCGGTGGAGATCGGATGGCGAATCGTCGGAACGAGGCGGCCAGGGCGGCCGGGATGGTCGTGGCGGCAAACCCGGGGGACCGGGTGGAGACCGCCGAGGCAGTGGCACGTCGGCGCAAGGTCGTGGAGACCGTCGTGAGGGCGGCGACCGTCGGGAAGGTGGCGGTGGCGGCCGTTCGGGCGACCCGGATCGTCGTGGCGACCGGCGGGGTCGAGCACCTGAGCGGCGCGAAGGCCGGGACGATCGTGCACCGCGCGGCGATCGGCCGGACCGCCGCGGCGATCGTGGCGAGCGGTCGGGGGGAGCGCGAGCGAGCTCTGAAGAGCGGCCGCAGCGGTTCGAAGGCCCGTCGATCGATGAGGACGTCACCGGTGCGGAGCTCGATCGAGAGATCAGAGATCAGCTCGCCGGGATCGGCGGCGCCTGGCGGGTCGTCGCCCAACATCTGGTCATGGCCGCCCGCCTGCTCGACGAGGACGCCGAGAAGGCGCGCGAACACGCGTGGGCAGCGCGGAAACGTGCCAGTCGGGTGGGGATCGTCCGGGAGGCGGCCGGAATCGCGTCGTATCGAGCCGGCCGGTACGCGGAGGCTCTGGCCGAGCTACGGGCCGCTCGCCGTATGACCGGGTCGGCTGAATACCTGCCGATCATGGCGGACTGCGAGCGCGGACTCCGCCGACCGGAGCGTGCCCTGGACCTGGCCTCGGACCCGGCGGTGACCGGCCTCGAGACCGCGGACAGGGTCGAGATGCTGATCGTGGCCGCCGGGGCGCGCCGAGACATGGGACAGGATTCGGCGGCCGCGGCGATGCTCCAGGTGCCCGAGCTGCGTGCGGACGTCGAGGACGAATGGGTGTTACGCCTGCGCTATGCCTACGCCGATGCGCTGGAGGCGGCAGGCCGTAAGAGCGAGGCGCACCGATGGTTCGCACGTGTCGCGGACGCTGACGAGGAGGGCATGACGGACGCCGCGGAGCGGGTGAGCGCACTGAGCGCGGAGCGGCGTCCATGACGGCACTGCCGGCCGCGCTGCGAAGATGGTCGATGTGAACGGACGAGAAGCGACTGCGCAGAGTTCGGTCCGCACCACTCTCGCGCAGATGTACGACGTCGCCCTGCTCGACCTCGACGGCGTGGTCTACGTGGGATCGAAACCGGTGGAACACGCTGCCGATGCTTTGCACGGTGCGCGAGCGGATGGCATGCGGCTGGCCTTCGTCACCAACAATGCGTCGCGGCCGCCGTTCGTGGTGGCGGAACATCTCACCGAGATCGGTGTGACAGCGTTCGACAATGAGGTGATCACGTCGGCTCAGGCGGCGGCCCGGCTGCTGGCCGAGCGGCTGCCGGAAGGCTCTCGCGTCTTGGTGGTGGGCGGTGAGGGGCTGGCCGTCGCGCTGCGCGAACAGGGCCTCACCCCGGTGCTGTCGCTGGAGGAGGCGCCGGAGGCCGTCGTCCAAGGTTTCGCGCCGACCGTCGATTGGCGAGCACTGGCGGAGGCGACGTATGCGGTGCGGCAAGGACTTCTGTGGGTGGCGAGCAACCTGGACCGGACCATCCCGACCGCACGCGGTATCGCTCCCGGCAACGGCACGCTCGTGGAGGCGGTGCGGGTGGCATCCGGACGGGACCCGATCGCGGCTGGGAAGCCAGAACCTCCGATGCATCGGGAGGCGGTGCTGCGGACCGGGGCGGACCGGCCGCTTGTGGTCGGCGACCGGTTGGACACGGACATCGAGGGCGCGTGCCGCGGTGGTGTCGACAGCCTGCTGGTCATGACCGGCGTCTGCACCCCGGAGGAGCTGCTGTTCGCTCCGCCGGAGCACCGCCCGACCTACCTGGGCGGTGACCTGCGTGCCTTGCATGAGCCGCCGGACCGGCTTGCGGTGGCCGCGGGTAGTACTCGTAGCGGCTCGTGGGAGGCCGCCGTCGAGGACGCCGCCCTGAAGCTGCGACGACGGTCCGATGATGCCGAGCACGGTGGCGCCGATCACGAGGACGCCGGGCGTGACGGCGTCGATGCGCTCCGCGCGGCCTGTGGCGCGGTGTGGGCGGCCGGCACCGAGCACGTTGATCGTGGCTCGGTGGCCGAGGTGATCGCCGGCGTCGGCGGCATGCATTAGCGTTGCTCCCATGGTGCAGGAAGAGTCGGCAGATCCGGGCGAGGCGTTCGATGTTCAGCCGTCCGGCGGCAGGACGCAGGCCTGGGGCTCCACGCACGGCGCGACGGATGGCGGCGGCACCACGGGCGACGCGGCGGTGGACGCGGCGTTGCAGGCCTTGACGCAGCTGGACCGACGGCCCGTGCACGAGCACGCCGCAGTGTTCGAGCAGGTACATCGCTCACTGCAGGACCGGCTGGCCGACGACTCCGTGGCCGACCCCGGCCACGGACGGGAGTGAGCCGTGGCGCCACGTCGGCGGCTCGACGCGGAACTGGTCCGTCGAAAGCTCGCCCGCTCGCGGGAACACGCGGCGACGCTGATCGCGGACGGACGGGTCCAGATCTCCGGCATGACGGCCACCAAGGCGGCCACGGCGGTGGACCCGGCGGCGCCCGTCGTCGTCATCGATCCACCCGCGGGCGAGGAGTACGTCTCGCGTGGCGGACATAAGCTGGCCGGTGCACTCGACGTGTTCGCCGCCGACGGGCTGACCGTGGCCGGTCGGCGATGTCTGGACGCGGGGGCGTCGACCGGTGGGTTCACCGACGTACTGTTGCGGCGGGGAGCCGCGAGCGTGGTGGCGGTCGACGTCGGCTACGGGCAGCTGGCATGGGCCCTGCGCTCCGACGAGCGAGTCGAGGTGCACGACCGGACCAACGTTCGTGACCTGTCGCTCGAGCTGGTGGGGGAGCCCGTCGACGTTGTGGTCGGCGACCTGTCGTTCATATCGTTGCGGCTCGTGCTGGAATCGCTCGTGTCGGTGGCATCCGCCGACGCTGACTACGCGCTGATGGTGAAGCCCCAGTTCGAGGTCGGCAAGGATCGCGTCGGCAAGGGCGGCGTGGTCCGCGACCCGCAGCTGCGGGCGGACGCGGTGATGTCCGTCGCTCAGGCCGCCGCAGAGGTGGGACTGGGTATGGCCGGCGTGACCGCCAGCCCGTTGCCGGGGCCGTCCGGGAACGTCGAGTACTTCCTCTGGCTGCGTGCCGATGCGCCGGCAGCGGATCCGGATACGGTGCGCCGTGCGGTCGAGGAAGGACCGGCTTAGGGATGGACACAGGGCAGGAAGGTGGCGTGGGTTCTCGTCCGGCGGCCGGCCCCGGCGCCGCGAACTCGGCCAAACGCACGGTGCTGATCGTCGCTCACCCCCGGCGAGAAGAGGCGAGGCAAGTCGCGAACGAGGCCGTGCGGCGCTTCACCGACCAGGGGATCAACGTGCGGATGCTCGGCGAGGAATCCGCGGAGCTGCTGGGGGGACCGCTCGACCTGGTGGAGGTCGTCGCGCCGGGGCCGGAAGCGGCCGATGACTGCGAGCTGGTGGTGGTGCTCGGCGGCGACGGCACGATCTTGCGCGGAGCCGAGGTGGCGCGGCCCGCGGGAACTCCGATCCTCGGCGTCAATCTCGGTCACATCGGCTTCCTCGCCGAGGCCGAACGGGACGCCCTCAGCTTCACCGTCGACCATGTGGTGGCCCGGGACTACGAGGTCGAAGAGCGGATGACCATCGATGCGACGGTTCGCCTGGACGGTACCGTGCTGGCGCGCGGCTGGGCGTTGAACGAGGTCAGCGTCGAGAAGGGCAGCCGGGAGCGCATGTTGGACCTGGTGGCGGAGATCGACGGCCGGGCGTTGTCCCGGTGGGGTTGTGACGGTGTCGTGATGGCGACGCCGACCGGATCCACGGCCTATGCGTTCAGCGCCGGCGGGCCGATCGTGTGGCCCGAGCTGGAGGCGTTGCTGATGGTGCCGATCAGCGCGCATGCGCTGTTCGCGCGGCCGCTGGTCGCATCGCCGAACTCTGAGCTGGCCGTGACGCTGCAGCCGCGGACCGCCGGTGCGGTGTTGTGGTGCGACGGCCGGCGCTCAATCGATCTGCCCCCCGGAGCCCGGATCGAGGTGCACCGCGGCGAGTGGCCGGTCCGGCTGGCGCGG
This sequence comes from Phytoactinopolyspora halotolerans, assembly GCF_010550675.1. Classification (GTDB taxonomy): domain Bacteria; phylum Actinomycetota; class Actinomycetes; order Jiangellales; family Jiangellaceae; genus Phytoactinopolyspora; species Phytoactinopolyspora halotolerans. The sequence continues at coordinate 4,669 of NZ_JAAGOA010000040.1, forward strand.
CTGCACACGGCGCCGTTCACCGACCGGCTTGTCGCCAAGTTCGCGTTGCCGGTCGAAGGGTGGCGCGGACGCCGCCGATAGGCGCCCGTCGTCGCCGATGCCCGCCACATCGGTGGGTCGGCCGTCGGGAGTTTCCGTCCTCGCCCAGCGGCTTCCTCCTCGCCATCACATGCGGTCGTCGGGTCATGCCACGAACGTTGATCGCTTCAGGCCGGTCGTGTCATCGCGCACCGACGGCTCCAGGGGGCCTTCGGCCCCCTCACCGCCGGAGTGGCATGACCCTCCTGGGGGCTCGTCGTCGCCGATGCCCGCCACGCCATGGACGGAAACTCCCGACGGCCGACCCGCGGTGATCTTGGCGCGGCGCGCCTATGTGGGGTAACGGAGGAATGGCGGGGGAGTGGGCTAGGCTCGAGAGTTGTGCTGCAGGAGATCCGGATTCGTGGGCTTGGTGTCATCGACGACGCCCAGCTGGAGCTTGGCCCCGGATTGACCGTCGTCACAGGTGAGACCGGTGCCGGCAAGACCATGGTGCTGACCGGTCTCGGGCTGCTCATGGGCGGACGTGCGGACGGCGGCGCCGTACGCACGGGTGCGGAGCGCGCGGTCGTCGAGGGCCGGCTTCGAGTCGATGCCGAGAGCCCGGCGGTGGAGCGTGCCCTGGAGGCGGGCGGTGAACTCGACGAGGATGACCTGCTCGTAGGGCGGACGGTCATGGCCGGTGGACGCTCGCGTGCGCACCTCGGGGGCCGGAGCGTGCCCGCATCCATGCTTGCCGACCTGGCCGAGGAAATGATCGCCGTGCACGGTCAGAGCGACCAGCATCGGCTGCTGCGCTCGTCGCGTCAGCGGGTCGCCCTCGATCGGTTCGCCGGGGCGGCGGTGGCCGAGCCGCTGTCGACCTACGCCGACCGCTACGAGCGGTTGCACGCGGTGGAGGCCGAGCTGAACGAGGTGACCACCCGGGCACGAGAACGGGCGCAGGAGGCGGACATGCTCCGCTTCGGCCTGGGCGAGATCGAACGCGTCGACCCGCAGCCCGGCGAGGACGTGGCCCTGCGCGCGGAAGAGGAGCGGCTGGCCTACGCGGATTCGCTGCGTACGGCGGCGGAATCTGCACACGCCTACCTCTCGGCGGACGAGGTCGGTCCGGAACAGGCCGACATCCTGACGTTGCTCGGATCGGCGCGCCAGGCGCTGGAAGCCGAACGGGGGCACGACGAACAGCTGGCCGCGCTGGCCGATCGGCTGGCCGAGGCGGCCTACCTGCTCGGCGACGTCGCCGCGGACCTGGCGTCGTACGCCAGCGGGTTGGAGACCGACCCGGCCCGGCTCGCCGAGGTTCAGGAGCGCCGGGCGGCCCTCGCCGACCTGGTGCGGAAATATGGTGGCGACGGTGCGATGCCGGCGCAGACCGGCGACGCCGGCCCGGACGCGCCGATGCTGGACGGTACGGAGCAGGGCGAGATCGACGCCGTGCTGGCGTGGGCGGAGCGCGGCTCTCGGCGCCTGCTGGAGCTCGACGGCGACGACGAGCGGGTGGCCGCGCTGCGTGAGGAGCGAGACCGGCTGTCCGCGGAGCTGAACGAGCTCGCGGACACCATCAGCAAGGCCCGGGCCGAGGCGGCGGAGCGGTTCAGCGAGGCCGTGAGCGTGGAGTTGACCGCGTTGGCGATGCCGCACGCGCGGGTCACGATCGAGGTCCGTCGTCGCGACCAGCTCGGCCCGCATGGCGCCGACGAGGTCGAGTTCCTGTTCAGCGCGCACAACGGAGCGCAACCGCGGCCACTGGACCGGGGCGCGTCCGGCGGTGAGCTGTCCCGGCTGATGCTGGCGATCGAGGTGGTGTTCGCGGGCGCGGACCCGGTGCCGACGTTCGTCTTCGATGAGGTCGACGCCGGCGTCGGCGGTAAGGCGGCCGTAGAGGTGGGACGCCGGCTGGCCGCGCTGGCGCAGCATGCGCAAGTGCTGGTCGTGACGCATCTGCCGCAGGTGGCCGCGTTCGCCGACCGACATCTCACTGTCGTGAAATCCGACGACGGGAGTGTCACGAGCAGTGACGTCCAGACTCTGGACGATAATGCTCGTGTACGTGAGTTATCGCGCATGCTGGCTGGCCAGGAAGACTCTGCGTCGGCGCAGGCACACGCGGAAGAGCTGTTGGCGGCCGCCGCGGCGAGCAAGGCCGACCATGAACAACTGGGAGCTGCGAGGCGATGAAGATGCCCATGTTACGCCGGCGTCGGTCGGAGGACCTGCCGGGCCTGTCGGGTGTCGCGCGCCTCGATCACCGGACGAAAAACCTGACGAAGCGGATCAAGCCGGGCGAGATCGCCATCATCGATCATCTGGACCTGGACCGGGTGAGCGCCGAGGCGCTGGTCGCCTGTGAGGTCGCCGCCGTCGTCAACGTCCGCCCGTCGGTCAGCGGCCGCTATCCGAACCTGGGCCCGGACATCATCGTCGCGGCGGGGATCCCGCTGGTCGATGACATCGGTCCGGATCTGTTCAGCTCCGTCCGCGAGGGCGAGATGCTGCGCATCGACGGCAACACCGTGTTCCGTGAGTCGACCGGTAAGCCGGTGGGCCACGGGGTGCGGCACACGTCCGACAGCCTGTCCAAGCTGATGGACAGCGCGCGCGAAGGTCTCTCCACGCAGCTCGAGGCGTTCGCCGCGAACACGATGGAGTACCTCAAGCGTGAGCGCGAGCTCCTGCTCGACGGTGTCGGTGTGCCGGAGGTGCGGACCAACTTCGAGGGGCGGCACGTCCTGATCGTCGTCCGCGGGTATGACTACAAGGAAGACCTGGTCGCGCTGAACCCGTACATCCGCGAGTACCGGCCGCTGCTGATCGGCGTCGACGGCGGAGCGGACGCGTTGCTCGAGGTGGGCCTGACCCCGGACATGATCGTCGGGGACATGGACTCGGTCTCCGACGACGCGCTGAAGAGCGGGGCTGAACTGGTGGTGCACGCGTACCGGGACGGGCGGGCGCCCGGATCCGGCCGTCTCGACCGGATGGGGCTGTCCGGGGTGCCGTTCCCGGCCGCGGGCACCAGCGAGGACATCGCCATGCTGCTGGCCGATGACAAGGGAGCGCAGCTCATCGTCGCGGTGGGCACGCACGCCACGCTGGTCGAGTTCCTGGACAAGGGACGCGCCGGGATGGCGAGCACGTTCCTGACCCGGTTGCGGGTGGGCAGCAAGCTGGTCGACGCCAAGGGCGTCAGCCGGCTCTACCGCAGCCGTGTGTCGAACTGGCTGCTGTGGCTGCTGGTGTTGGCCGGGGTGGCGGCGGTAGTGTCCGCCATGTTCGCCACGCCTACCGGGCGGGCTTATCTGGACATCTTCGGTACCTGGTGGGACCGTTTCTACTTCTGGCTTCAAGGACTCTTCTCGTGATCGATTTCCGGTACCACCTCGTCTCGATCATTGCGATCTTCTTCGCACTGGCGACCGGCATCGTCCTCGGTGCCGGCCCGTTGAGCGAGACCATCGACGATAACCTCACCGAACAGACGGCTAATCTCCGCGAGGAGAATCGAGAACTCCACGAGGCACTCGAATCGGCGAGCGAGGACCAGCAGTACCAGGAGGCGTTCGTCCAAGACGTCATGCCCCGGCTGGTCTCCGGTCAGCTGCAGGACCAGCGAGTGGCGGTGATCGCGCTGCCCGGTGCCGAAGAGGAGGCCGTCGAGCAGGTCCGGGAGACGTTGGAACGGGCCGGGGCGCAAGCCGAACTCGTCGTCCGGATCGATCCCAGCTGGACCGATCCCGATTCGGAACCCGTCCTGGACGAGCTGGCGGCGGAACTGGTCGCGTCCGGAACCGAGCTCGAGGCCGGCAACGGATTCGACCGGGGGGCGGCGGTTCTTGCCTCGGCGCTGCTCAGCCAGCCGGTCGAGGGTGGCGATACCGGCATCGACGACCCTGCTCAGACGGTGAACACCACGGTCGTCACGGCCTATCAAGACGCCGGTCTGGTGCAGCTGGAGCACGACGCGTCGACCGCACCGACGTTGGCGGTCGCGGTGGCCGGGCCGGTCTCCGGCGAGGACGCGGAGGATCGGCTCGGACGTCTGGTCACGCTGATCGCGCAGATGCACACGGCGAGCAACGGCTTGGTGGTGGCGGGGCCGTCCAGCACCGCCGAGGGCGGTGTGCTGACGGCCGTGCGGGGCAGCGAGGCGACCGAGTCCGTGTCGACAGTGGACGTGGCCGACCTGCCGACCGGGCGCGTCGCCGTGGTGTTCGCCCTGACGGAGCAACAGCGCGGTGACGCCGGCCATTACGGCCTCGTCGGCGAGATCGACGGTGCGCTGCCACCCGTCCCGGAGGAGACCGAACCTGAGGACGAGGACGGCGGCATCGAAGACGGGGAGACCGGCGACGAATCCGGGGACGGCTCAGGCGCAGGGAACGACTCGACCGACGGAGCCGACTCGGCCGAAGGTGCGGAGTCGACCGAGGGCGGGGACTCGGCTGAGGGCGCCGAGGGAACCGAGGACGGATCCGCACAGGGTGGCGACGAGTGATGGCGCTGGGCCGGATTGCGGGTCTGACCGCATGCGCAGCGGTCGCCGGTGCCGCCACGTGGGGGTTCGCCCGACGGTGGATGCGGTGTCCCCCTCCAGGCGTGCCCGGGTCGTCGTTCGCGGCTTCCCTGGATGCGGTGCGGACGTCGCCGGCCGAGCAGTTGGGCGAGCACGACCCGTTCAGCGAGCAGGGCTCGTCTCCGCCACACGGACACGGCGCCGCCCCGGACGGTGCGCCGTCGGGATGGCTGCGGAAGAACTTCCACGGTGAGACGGTGTCGCTGGTGGCCGGACCGGCGCTGGCGACGGGCACCGCCGTCGGCGTGGCTCTGGCACCGGGGTTGACTCGCTCCGCGCGCGTCGCCGGCGTGGGGACCGCCCTGGTGGTCGGTGCGGTTGGGCTGTACGACGACCTGACCGGGGACAGCTCGAGCAAAGGACTGGGCGGTCACCTGGCTGCGCTCCGGCAGGGCAACGTCACCAGCGGGGCGATCAAGGTCGGTGCGATCGGCCTGGCCGGCCTGGCCGGAGCGGCGCTGGTCAGCGACAATGCCTTTGACGCCGCCGTGGGGGGCGTCGCGGTAGCGGGGCATGCCAACGTGTTGAACCTGCTCGACCTGCGCCCGGGGCGTGCCGGCAAGGCGGCGCTGCTACACGCGCCGCTGGTGTTGACCGGTCCGGGTGCCCCCATCGGTGCGGCCACGCTGGGTGCGGTGATCGCGACGCTCCCGGATGACCTGGGAGAGCGAACGATGCTCGGCGACGCCGGCGCGAACGCCCTGGGTGGTCTGCTGGGGCTGGCGATGGTGGCCCGGGAGGGGCGTCGCAGCCGCGTGTTGCACCTCGCCGCGGTGACCGCGCTGACCCTGGCGAGCGAGAAGGTGAGCTTCACCAAGGTCATCGAGAGCACACCCGTCCTGCGCCGGCTCGACCACCTAGGCCGCCGCCCCTAACCCACCAACCCTGGCCCGCTAAATGATCATGTGGAGTAGGTTTTCTCGTGCCGTACCATGCCTGCAGACATGGTGGTGCACGAGAAAACCCACTTCACATGATCATTTAGGCGGGGCGCGGTGAGGGTCGGGCGATGAGTGCTCGGCGGGTGGCGGCTGGGGCGGCCGCCGGTATCGCGGGTGGTGCGGCGCTGATCGCGGCGATCAGCGTGGTCGCCCGGGTGGTGGGCTTCGGCCGTCAGCTTGTTTTCCAGTACACCGTGGGCCAGACGGTCCTCGGCGAGATCTACGCCACCATCAACGCACTGCCGAACGTGGTCTTCGAGATCGTCGCCGGTGGAGCGTTGGCCAGCGTCGTCGTACCGCTGATCGCGTCCGCGGCCAGCCACGGCGACACGGAACACGTGCGGCGGACCGCGTCAGCGCTGCTCGGCTGGACACTGATCATCCTGGTACCGGTGGTGCTGCTGGGCGTGGTGCTGGCCGGCCCGATCGCGGAGTTGATGCTGCGCGGCCGGGGCGGCAGCGAGGGCGTGCAGGTCGGACGGATGATGTTGCTGGTCTTCCTGCCGCAGATCCCGCTGTACGGCGTCGCGGTGGTCACCGCCGGTGTACTTCAGGCGCACCGCCGGTTCCTGGCCGCTGCGATCGCGCCGATCGTCTCCAGCGTGGTGGTGGCGACGACGTTCGTCGTCTTCGCTTACGCGTTCCGCGGCGGCGACCGCAATGATCTGGAGAGCCTGGACCGGAGCTCGGAGCTGATCCTGGCCGGAGGCACCACCCTCGGCGTGATGCTGCTGGCGCTCACCACGCTCGTGCCGATGCTGGTCCGGGCGACGACGCTGCGGCCGACGCTGACCTTTCCTCCTGGCGTGGCGCGGCGCGCCGCCGGACTCGCGGGCGCCGGCGTGGCGACGCTGGCGGCTCAGCAGCTGGCGATGTTGATGTCCTATGTGATGTCGAACGAGCACGCGGGCACCGGCGGCGCCGTCACGTTTCAGAACAGTTGGATGGTGTACCTGCTGCCATATGCGGTACTGGCGGTGCCGATCGCGACGGCGAGCTTCCCCCGGCTGAGCACGTACGCGGAGAACGACCCGCAGGCCTACGCGCGGACGCTGGCCGCCTCCACCCGAGCGGTGCTGACCGCGTCGGGGTTCGGTGCGGCGGTCCTGATCGCGGCGTCGTGGCCGGTGGCGCGGTTCTTCGGCCTGCTGGACCGCGGCGACGTGGGCATCGAGCGGATGGCGTGGGCATTGATCGCCTTCGCGCCGGGACTGCTTGGGTACGGACTGGTGGCGCACCTCGGGCGCGCACTCTACGCACGGGGACGTGGCAGGATCGCCGCGACCGCCATGGCCAGCGGCTGGCTCCTGGTGGTGGTATTGGCGGTCACGCTGACCGCCGTCGTGCCCGAGGAATACGTGACCGCGGCACTGGGCGCGGCGAACTCGTTCGGCATGACGCTCGCCGGCGTGCTGCTGCTGCGGGCGATAGCCGCCGACTCAGGCCGGGCAGCGTTGCAGGGTTTGAGCAGGGCGTTGACCGGCGTTGTGATGGGGGCGGCGGTCGGCGGCGTCGCCGGCTGGTGGACCTCGACATTACTACCTGATAAAGGCGCCGGGTCAGTGGTGTTGTCTGGCGTACTATCGGCACTTGTGGCGGTTGTGGTCGCAGCCGGCGTGATCGTGGTGACCGACCGCAAGGCCTTGTTCGCTGTCCTGAGAAGATGATGAGTGTGAGCCGTCGCATTCGGTGCCTGATCGCTAGGGTGAGGGACGAGTTGCGAGCCGGCATGAGGGGTATTCGGGTGGAGGAACGTCAGTCTTGTAGGTGGCTGGAATGCGCGTGACGATCGTGCTCTCGACCAGCAGCGGGGGTGTCGGCCGACACGTCCGTTCGGTTGTCGACCGGCTGCCGGAGCTTGGCGTGCACCCGCACGTGATTGCGCCGGCGGCGACCGGGGACAAGTTCGGATTCAGCATGCCGCAGCACGCCGAGACGGCGGGCGGTTCCCGGCTGCTCGACCCGCGTGACGCCGTCTTCACACCGGTGGAGATCTACACCCGGCCACGGCCGCGCCAGGACCTGTCCGCCCTGATTGAGCTGCGCAAGCTGTTGGCCGGCGCGGACGTGGTGCACGCCCACGGCTTCCGCGCGGCCGCCTTGACCGGGCTTGCGCTGGGGCGCCGTCGCCCGGGGCGCACCCCGTTGGTGGCGACGTGGCACAACGCCGTTCTCGGCAGCATGCCGCGCCGGGCGCTGCTCAGCGGGCTGGAGCGGCTGGCGGCACGGCGAGCGGATGTGACGCTCGGCGCGTCGTCCGACCTTGTCGGACGTGCCCTGGCGCTCGGTGCGGAAGACGCCCGGCTGGCGCCGGTGGCGGCGCCGGCCCTGCCGCCGTCGGAGAAGGGACGCGAGCAGATGCGGGCGGAGCTGGGGGTCGGAGACCGCCCGGTGGTGCTGGCGGTGGGCCGGCTGGCGCCGCAGAAGGATTACGACACTTTGCTCGCTGCCGTGGCGCGTTGGGGCCATCGGCACCCACAACCTGCGGTGCTGGTCGCCGGCGACGGGCCGGAGATGGATCGGTTGCGCCGGGACGCCGAGAATGCGCGGATCGACATCCGGTTCCTGGGCCGCCGGGACGACATCGCTGACCTGCTGGCGGCGGCCGACGTCTATGTCATCACCTCCCGGTGGGAGGCCCGGGCGCTGGTGGTGCAGGAGGCCATGCGGGCCGGGGTTCCCGTCGTCGCCACCGCGGTCGGTGGTCTGCCGGAGCTGGTGGACGACGACGGGATCCTGGTGCCGGCCGGGAGTGCGGCGGCGGTGTCGGACGCTGTGGTGACACTGCTCGACGACGACGATCTCCGCCGTGAGCTGGCACAACGCGGCCGCGAGCGGTCCGCGCACTGGCCGGACGAGGACGCCACCGCTGAGCAGCTCGCAGGCATCTACGCCGAACTCGCGCGTGTGCAGCCGGTGTAGTATCCGCCGTTTGCCCCGCGATGGCCTCCAAGTGCCCAAGGTCCGGCCGGATTCGGATGTGCGAGGGCGTGGATGGAAGGCATCGTCGGTAGATATAGATAAGGCGTGGCTATCTTGATCAAATGTGAGTAGTCTGTGCGCATGTACGAAAAACTGCTCACCCTCGAAGAGGTTCGCGAGATACTCAACACCTCGTCCGCACAGGTCTACGCACTTGTCCGCAGCGGGGCACTACCGGCCATGAAGATGGGCGGCCGCGGACAGTGGCGCGTCGAGCGTGGACGGCTCGATGAATACATCGAACGGGCGCACTCCGAGACCGCGACCTGGGTCCGCGAGAACCCGATGGCTCGGGCCGAGCATGAGGTGGACGCGTAGACCGCTGCGCCGCCTTCTACCGGTTCAGCACCGCCGGCCGTCCTGCACGGACGGCCGTGCTGCGCCGCCGGTCGGGCCGTGGTGATCTTGGCCGCCGTGTGACGCAGGCCGAATGGCACGCGCGGACACACGTCTGCCAAGATCACCACTGCGGCTGCCCATCCCCAGCGATGCAAGCACCGTAGACCCTAACGGTTGAATCATCAACGCAACACCGGCACGCGCGCCTCAGCGGTCGCCTGACGGCGCCCGGTCAATCGGCGTCGTCCGCTTGTGACCACAGTGCGAGATGATCTGCGGCAGGTTGGCTCCAGGCGTGGCTGGTACGGACAACCCGGTGATGGTCGAACCGATCTCGGCGCGTGCGTCACCCACGGACGCGTCGTTGTTGTTCCAACGGTGCGATGAAGTTGCCTTTGGCTGGGAGCGTGACCACCAGGCCGCGCTCGCGCAGCTCGTCTGTGGCTCGACGGACCGTGCCGATCGACACGCCGTGTTCCTCGGCGAAATCGCGCTCACCAGGCAGACGCGAGTTCGGCTTGAGGTGTTGTGCCTCGATCAGGTCGGCGAGAAAGTCGGCGAGCTTCAAGTACAGGTATCCAGGACCGCCGGCGTTGGGGTCGAACTCGGGAACACTCATGGAAGAAACCTAGAGGCACGCCTTCCGGGGCACTGGGTCAATCAACTGCACACCACACCGTGCCGCGGTTGAGCGCAGTGCTCGGGTGCCGCGGCGCGGAGCAGATCCGGGGGCGCTTCCTCGGCATGTTGCGACACGGGACCCGAATGGACTGTTAGGCTGGAGGCCCGTGGGAAATGAGCCGACCAAACACGTCTTCGTCACTGGAGGCGTTGCCTCCTCCCTCGGCAAGGGGCTGACAGCCTCTTCTCTGGGCAACCTGCTTACGGCGCGCGGCCTGCGGGTCACGATGCAGAAACTGGACCCCTATCTCAACGTCGACCCCGGAACGATGAATCCGTTCCAGCACGGTGAGGTGTTCGTCACCGACGACGGTGCGGAAACCGACCTGGACATCGGACACTACGAACGCTTTCTCGACCGTGACCTCACCCGCTACGCCAACGTCACCACCGGGCAGGTGTACTCGGACGTGATCGCCAAGGAGCGGCGCGGCGAGTACCTCGGTGACACGGTGCAGGTCATTCCGCACATCACGAACGAGATCAAGGAACGCATGCTCGCCATGGGCGACGCCCAGGTGGACGTGGTGATCCACGAGGTCGGCGGAACCGTCGGCGACATCGAGTCGCTACCGTTCCTGGAGGCGGCCCGGCAGGTGCGACACGACGTCGGCCGTGACCGGTGTTTCTTCCTGCATGTCTCGCTCGTGCCGTATCTGGCTCCTTCGGGAGAGCTGAAGACCAAGCCGACTCAACACTCGGTGGCGGCGCTGCGACAGGTCGGTATCACGCCGGACGCGATCGTCTGCCGGTCGGACCGGCCCATCCCGGTGAGTGTGAAGAACAAGATCTCGCTGATGTGTGACGTCGACGCCGAAGCCGTGGTGGCCGCAGTCGACGCGCCGTCCATCTACGACATTCCCAAGGTGCTGCACGCGGAGGGCCTCGACGCCTACCTGGTGCGACGGCTGGGCCTCGCCTTCCGGGACGTCGACTGGACCGCCTGGGAGGAGCTGCTGCGGCGTGTGCACCATCCCAAGCACGAGATCACGGTGGCGCTGGTGGGCAAGTACGTCGACTTGCCGGACGCGTACCTCTCGGTGACCGAGGCGCTGCGCGCGGGCGGCTTCGCCGAGGACGCCCGGGTGACGATCCGCTGGGTGCCGTCGGACGAGTGCGAGACGCCGGCGGGCGCAGCCGCTCAACTGTCCGACGTCGATGCGATCTGTATCCCCGGCGGATTCGGTATCCGTGGCATCGAGGGCAAGGTGGGGGCCAGTCGGTATGCGCGTGAGCACGGCATCCCGGCCCTGGGCTTGTGCTTGGGGCTGCAATGCATGGTGATCGACCACGCGCGTCACGTGGCCGGGCTGGAAGGCGCCAGCTCGGCGGAGTTCGATCCGAACACGCCGGCCGCCGTGATCGCCACCATGGAGGATCAGAAGGAGATCGTCGCCGGCGGCGGAGACCTCGGTGGCACCATGCGCCTCGGCGCCTACCCTGCGGCTCTGGAGCCGGGGAGCATAGTGGGCGAGCTCTATGGGGCACAGCGTGTTTCCGAGCGGCACCGGCATCGCTACGAGGTCAACAACGAGTACCGGGAGAAGCTCACCGGGGCCGGGCTGGTGGTGTCGGGAACATCCCCGGACGGGAAGCTGGTGGAGTTCATCGAGCTGCCCCGGGACGTGCATCCGTACTTCGTGGCCACCCAGGCGCATCCGGAGCTGAAGTCGCGCCCGACCAGGCCGCACCCGCTGTTCCGCGGCCTGATCGCCGCGGCGGTGCAGCGTCAGCAGGAGACTCAGCTGCCGGTGGACGTCGAGCCCGTCGCCTGAACCGCGTGACCGCGTCCGAACAGGCCTTGAGTGTTCGGCTTACGGACGGGCCTGGTGGGCGAGGCGTTCGGCGACCGCAGCGTGGGTTTCGGCGTCGGGGAGCGGCAGATCCGCCAGGGCACGCAGGTAGAGGCCGTCGCCGGCGAGCAGCACGATCTGAGCCATGACCGGGTCGGAGATCTTGCGGTGCAGGATCTCCGACCAGCGCGCGAAGAAGCCGGCGACGAGCTGCCGGGCTTCGGCGGTCGCCACGTCGTTGGTACGTAGCGACGCCACCAGGGACCACATCAGGGCGGCGTCCGAGCTGCCGGGCACGGATGCGCGCAGGTAGAACTGGACGATGTCCTCGGCCTGCTCGGCTTCGGCGAACTCTGCTTCCGCGGCCTCGCACATCCGTTCCACGAATGCGTCGAGCATCGCTTCCTTGGTGGGGAAGTGGTAGAGCAGGCCGCCTTTGGAGACTCCGGCGTGCTCGGCAACAGACTCCAGCGTGACCGCGTGCAGGCCGTCCTTGGTGAGGATCTCCTGCAGTGCGTCCAGGATCCGGTCTCGGGAGGATGGTCGCGCCATGCGTGTTAGTATACCGTCCAGACGGTTTAACTAGGCCGTCCGGACGGTGAAGAAAATCGGGTGAGCGATCGGCTCGGTCCCGATATCGTGCTTGGCAATGCCGCCGGTACTCCCGCGCATCCGTCGTGGCCGGCGGCGTGCGTCGAAGTCCGACGGCAGGGCCGGGCGACGAGGTCGGGCTGCGGCGAGCAGAGGCCCGGAAAGGTGTGGCGACGGTGTCGGTCGAAAGCGTTGAGGGCACCGCTCGGCGGGCGGGCCGGCGGGAGTGGGGCGCCCTGGCGGTCCTGCTGCTGCCGGTGCTGTTGATCTCGGTGGACGCGACCGTGCTGAGCTTCGCGGTGCCGCACCTGAGTGAGAGCCTGGCCCCGACCGGCAATCAGCTGCTGTGGATCGTCGATGTCTACTCGTTCATGCTGGGCGGCCTGCTGGTGACGATGGGCACGCTCGGCGACCGGATCGGGCGCCGCAAGCTGCTACTGGTCGGCGCGGTCGGGTTCGGTGTCGCGTCGGCGCTGGCGGCGTACTCCACGTCGCCGGAGATGCTCATCGCCGCGCGGGCGCTGCTGGGCGTCGCCGGCTCGACGTTGATGCCCTCAACACTGTCCCTGCTGCGCAACATCTTCCTCGACCAGCGCCAGCGCACTCTGGCCATCGCCATCTGGGCGACGATGTTCTCGGTCGGGACCGCCTTGGGGCCGCTGATCGGCGGCTGGCTGCTGGAGCACTTCTGGTGGGGCTCGGTCTTCCTGGTCAACCTGCCGGTGATGGTGGCGCTGCTGGCGCTGGCGCCCGCGCTGGTGCCGGAGTCGCGCAATCCGAGCCCTGGCCGCTACGACCTGACCAGCGCCGGCCTCTCCCTGGTGGCGATGCTGCTCGCCGTCTACGGGATGAAGACGCTCGCGGCGCACGGCCTGGGTATCGGCGCGGTGGCGGCGCTGGTGGCGGGTATCGCCGTCGGCGTGGCGTTCGTCCGTCGGCAACGTACGCTGGACGATCCGCTGCTGGACCTGAGTCTGTTCGCCAACCGGGGATTCAGTGTCTCGGTGGCGACGAACCTGCTCGCCACGATGGCGTTCATCGGTGCCCTGTTCTTCATCACGCAGTATCTGCAGCTGGTGGTCGGGCTCAATCCGCTGCGCGCCGCGCTGGTCCTGGTGCCTGGGCTGACGCTGGCGGTCTTCGCCGGTCTGTTCACGGTGCGGCTGATGCGCTTCAGCGGCCGTGGGACACTGCTGTTCACGCTGCTGATGATCGGCGCCCTGGGTTACGGCCTGATGAGCATGTTGCCGGACGGCTCCGCCGCCGGCGCCTGGCTGCTCGCCGTCGGCTTCACGCTCGTCGCCACGGCGTTCGGCGCGGCCAATACCGTCACCAACAACACGATCATGTCCGTCGTCGCTCCGCAGAAGGCCGGTGCCGCGTCCGCGATCTCGGAGACCGCGTACGAGGTGGGCGGAGCGATGGGCACGGCTGTCCTCGGCACCATCGTCACCGCCGTCTACGCGTCCGGACTGGATGCCGTTCCCGGCGTCCCGGCGGCGTCCATGGACGAGGCACGGCAGACCATCGGGGGTGCCGCGCACGTCGCCTCCGGCTTGGGCGGAGACGCCGCGTGGCAGCTGCGCGAGGCGGCCGAGGCCGCCTTCACCACGGCGGTGAACGTCACGAGCGTGGTCGGCGCGCTGGTGGTCGTCTGTGCGGCGGTGCAGGCGCTGGTAGTGCTCCGACGCCGGACGTAGCGGACGTAGCGGCGCAGCCGACCACGTGGGGCGGCGCGTCTCAGGCCGATTCGCGGACGACGAGCTCGGTGGGCAGCAGTTCGTTTCCGGCCCGGCGGGGCCCGGTGGTCATGTCGTCGATCAGCAGGGTGGCGGCACGTACCGCCAGTTCCTCCACAGGCTGTCGGACCGTGGTCAAGGACGGCGTGAGCTGGCGGGCGAAGTGCGCGTCGTCGAAACCGACGGTGGCGACATCGCCGGGCACCGTCCGTCCGGTGCGACGCAGCGTCTGGATGGCGCCGGCCGCCATGGTGTCGGCGATGGCGAACACGCCGTCCAGATCCGGGCAACGGTGCAGGAGCCAGCGCATCGCGTGCGTGCCGGAGGCGCGGGTGAAATCGCCGTGCGCCACCGGTACGGAGCGCACACCGGCGTCGTGCAGCACGCGGCGGAACCCGTCCAGCCGGTCGCGGGCGGCCGGCAGGTCCCGAGGCCCGGCGATGACGCCCAGGCGCCGCCGTCCGGACGTCCACAGGTGCTCGGCGACCTGGCGTCCGCCGTCGACGTTGTCCACGTCGACGTAGGGGAGCGTCGCGCCGTCCGGGGGACGGCCGGTGCTGCGCACGGGCACGCCTGACGCGGCGAGGGCGACCCCGACGGGCTGCTGATCCGCCGCGCCGATCAGGAGCACGCCGCCGAACGCGCCGGTGAGCAGGGAACGAACCGCGCTCGTGCCGGTGGACGGGACCACCACCATGGACATCCCGCGCTCGGCCAGGACCTGTTCGGCGGTGGATAGCAGCCGAACGTGGAACGGGCTGGAGAGGACGCGGGGAAGCGGCTCGCAGATCGCCGCCGCCACCACGTGGTCGGTGCGTGCACGCGGAAGCGAGTAGACGGACCGGCGTCGGACATAGCCGAGCTGGACCACGGCATCGTTCACCCGCCGGCGCGTCGACGTCGTCACCCGCACGGAGCCTGACAATGCCCGCGAGGCCGTGGCCGGCGACACGCCTGCGGCGGCCGCGACCTCAGCCAACGTCGGCGATCCGGCCATACCCACCTCCGGGGAAGAAACAAGTGGGAGCGCTCCCGATCATCGTTCACGCTGCCTGGGTTGTCAACGGGGTGTTTCTTAACTATGTCGGCGACGTGACCCGGCTCTGCGCTGGAGCGCAGCCCGTGAAAGTTTCAGATCTCAGCCCGTCGCGGAGGGCCGTTCTGGGACTATCGGCGAACGTTAGTCACGAATGACAGAACGACTGGTGACAGGCATTGTCGAGGCCGACCATGGAGAGCTCTCGGGCGGTCATCCGCCGCTGTGCCGGACATGGCCGCTATGGCCAGCGACCCGTACCGCTCGGCATGGTCGGACCGACGCCCTACGACGCGCGGAGCTGATCACCATGCCTCGACATCCCTCCCTGTTCACCACCGCGGTGACCGGCATCATGACGACGGCGCTCGCGGCGGCGGGACTCGCCGTGCTGGCGCCGCCGGTGCACGGGCAACCGGAGATCGGGCCCGGCGTCAAGGTCAACAACGTCGGCTATGTGCCGGGCTTGCCCAAGCAGGCAACGGTGGTGCACGGCTCGGTGCAGCCGGTGGCGTGGAGCCTGCGCGACTCGTCCGGACAGGAGATGGCCGCCGGCACCACCACCGTCGTCGGCGCCGACCAGGCCTCCGGCGACCACGTGCACGAGGTCGATTTCAGCCGCGTCGACACACCCGGGACCGGCTACACGCTGGCCGTCGACGGCGAAGTGAGCTACCCGTTCGACATCGCCGCCGAACCGTATCTCCAGTTGCGCCACGACGCGCTCGCCTTCTACTACCACCAGCGCAGCGGCACACCGATCGAGGCACAATACGTCGGCGACGAGTACGCCCGCCCGGCCGGGCACGTCAACCAGCCACCCAACACCGGCGACGACGACGTCGGCTGCCGCCCGGCCAGCCCGTGCGACTACACGCTCGACGTCCGGGGCGGCTGGTACGACGCCGGCGACCACGGCAAGTACGTCGTGAACGGCGGGATCTCCACCTGGCAGCTGCTCAACGCCTACGAGCGGACCCTGCACACCGACGACGCCGACCCGGACGCGCTGGGCGACGGCACACTTGCCATACCGGAGAGCGGCAACGGCGCACCGGACATTCTGGATGAGGCGCGCTGGAACGTGGAGTTCCTGCTGGCGATGCAGGTGCCGGAGGGCCGGGCGCGCGCCGGGATGGTGCACCACAAGATCCACGACGAGAACTGGACCGGCATCCCGACCCTGCCGCACCAGGACTCGCAGCAGCGGTACCTCGCGCCGCCGAGCACCGCCGCCACGCTGAACTTGGCCGCCGTCGCCGCGCAATGCGCCCGGATCTGGGCGGACGTCGACGCGGTTTTCGCCGCGACCTGCCTCGACGCGGCCGAGCGTGCGTACGCCGCAGCGCAGGCCAACCCGGACATCATCGCCCCTGAAGCCGACGGCCAGGGCGGCGGCGCGTACAGCGACAGCAACCTCGCCGACGAGTTCTACTGGGCCGCCGCGGAACTGTTCACCACCACCGGAGAGTCCAGCTACCGCGCCGACCTGACCGGCCACGCGCTCTACCACGGCGAGAGCTTCAGCACCCGTGGCGCCGACTGGGCGAACACCGGTCTGCTCGGCGACATCACCCTCGCGGTGATCCCGAACTCGCTGCCGAACGCCGACATCACCACCCTGCGCGACGCGTTCGCCGACTTCGGCGACACGTTGCTCGACGTGATGGACGGGCAGGGATACCCGGTTCCGTACTGGCCGCAGGGCAGCGGCGGCCTGTCCTACGACTGGGGGTCGAACAACCTGGTGCTGAACAACACCGTGGTGCTGGCGCTCGCGTTCGATATCACCGGGGACACGCGGTACCGCGACGGCGTCTTCGCCGCCCTGGACTACACGCTCGGGCGCAACCCGCTGAGCCAGTCGTACATCACCGGCTACGGCGAGCAGGCGGCACGCAATGTGCACCACCGGTTCTGGGCCAACCAGGCCGACCAGTCACTGCCGACCGCACCGCCCGGTGTGTTGGCGGGCGGGCCGAACAGCGGCCTGCAAGACCCGCTGGCCGCGGCGGAACTGGCCGGCTGCAGCCCGCAGAAGTGCTACCTGGACCACATCGACTCGTGGTCGACCAACGAGGTCACCATCAATTGGAACTCGGTGCTGTCCTGGGTCGCCGTCTGGGCCGGCGAACACGTCGCCGCGCTGGAGCCGGGAGAACCGGACACCGAGGCCCCGACACAGCCGGGCGCGCCGACGTCGTCGGAGATCACCTCGTCGTCGGCGGTGCTGACCTGGCCCGCGTCGGCGGACGACGTCGGCGTCGCGGCGTATGACGTCTACCGGGACGCCGGCTCCTCCGGCGACGAGTTGCTGGCCACCACTCGCGCGTCGTCGGCCGAACTCACCGGGCTGACGCCGGAGACCGAGTACACCGTGTACGTGGTGGCCCGTGACGCCGCCGGGAACGAGTCGCCGCCGTCTTCGCCGACCACCTTCACCACCCAGCCCGACGACGGCGGGGGCGGCGACGAGGCATGCGCCGTCGACTACGACGTGGCGTGGGACAACGGCGGTGGCGGGTTCGGCGCCGACCTCACCGTGACCAACCTGGGCGACCCGATCGACGGCTGGACGGTGGAGTTCACCTTCCCGGCTGACCAACGTGTCGACCAGGGCTGGTCCGCGCAGTGGTCGCAGCCGGTAGGCAGCGGCGAGGTGAGCGTAGCCAACCTCTCCTGGAACGCGCGGCTGGATGCGGGTGCCTCGGTGAGCCTCGGCTTCAACGGCTCGTACGGTTCGTCCAACCCCGATCCCACCGAGTTCGCCCTGAACGGCGTGTCGTGCGTTGTCGGGTGACGCCTCAGCACCCGGCCCTCTAGCCCTCCGGCCCGGGGACATCCCCGGCGACCCGGCCCTCTATCCGGAAGGAGATCTCTCGTGGTCGGACGATTGAAGAGACTGGCGACCCTGGTCGCCGCGGTGAGCATCGCGGTGGTGGCGGCGATACTGGTCAATCCGGGAACGGCGAACGCGCACGGCGCGTCCGTCTTCCCCGGCAGCCGGCAGTACCTGTGCTGGGTGGACGCCCTGCAGCAGGACGGCTCGCTCAACCCGAGCAACCCCGCCTGCGCCGACGCCGTGGCGCAGAGCGGCACGACGCCGCTGTACAACTGGTTCGGCAACCTCAACCCGTCGAACGACGGCGGCACCGTCGGCGCCATCCCGGACGGACGTATCTGTGACGGCGGCGGCGAAGGACCGTACGACTTCTCGCCGTACAACGCGATGCGCGACGACTGGCCGAAGACGCACCTCACCGCCGGCGACACCTACCAGTTCCAGCACAACAACTGGGCGCACCACCCCGGGACGTTCAACGTCTACCTGACCGAGCCCGGGTGGGACCCGTCGTCGCCGCTGGCGTGGAGTGACCTGGAGCTGATCCACTCCGAGGTGGACCCGCCGGCCACCGGCGGGCCCGGGAACGAGGACAACTACTACTACTGGGACGTCACGTTCCCGAGCGACCGCAGCGGCGACCACCTGGTATTCGTGCACTGGGTGCGTTCGGACAGCCCGGAGGACTTCTTCAGCTGCTCCGACATCGTCTTCGACGGCGGCAACGGCGAGGTGACCGGGATCGGCGGCGACCCCGGTCCCGGGCCTGACCCGCAGTGCCCGGATGAGGCGCCCGGTACACCCGGCGCACCTGTGATCTCCGATGTCACGGCGGCGTCGGCACACCTGATGTGGGCACCCGGTGACGGCTGCGTGACCGAGTACGAGCTGGTGAACACCGCGGGCGGCGGCGAACAGGTGATGGCTGAGGTCAGCGGCGATCCGCCGGGCACGATGACGGACCTGACCGGCCTGGAACCGGAGACGACGTACGAGCTCGCCGTGCGAGCCGTCAACGGCAACACCGGGGAGGTGTCCGCGCTGGGGCCGGCGGAGACGTTCACCACGCTCGCCGAGGGGGAGGAGCCTCCGCCCGGAGAGTGTGCGGTGACGTACGACGCGAGCAACTGGGGTGCCGGCAGCAGCGGATTCACGGCCAACGTGACCCTCACCAACACGAGCTCGAGCGCGATCGACGGTTGGTCGCTGGCCTGGGACTATCCGTCCGGCTACACCGTCGACGAGCCTGGCTGGAGCGCCACGGTGAGCCAGAGCGGCAGTACCGTGACGGCCGCCAACGCGGCGTGGAACGGGAACATCGCCGCCGGTGCCTCGGTGTCCTTCGGGTTCAACGCGGATTCCGGCGTTGCCGGTGAGAACCAGACACCGTCGTCGTTCACCCTCAACGGAACGGAGTGCACCGCCGGCTGAGACGTTCTCTCCGCAGGGCCTGTTCCGCGACCCGTTGAACCCAGGGCCGCGGAACAGGCCTCACTCTCGCTGTTCACGCTCGCAGTAGGGGGCGAAACGGGTCGGCGTCGGCGTGACGTGGCGCCGCCGGCTCGCAGCGGGGCGAAACGGGTCGGCGTCGGCGTGACGTGGCGCCGCCGGCTCGCAGCGGGGCGAAACGGGTCGGCGTCGGCGTGACGTGGCGCCGCCAGTCGCACGACAGACCACACAGTCTGGATCGGGCCAGCCGGATTTCACACGACGTGGCCCACGGCAGTGTCGTGGGAGTTGCCGTGTGCATGTGAGCCGGTTCAGGGTCGGTTGTGGGCCGGGCCGTGTGAGTAACGACAGCCCACGGGCGCTTTTGGCGTGCCGTGCTGGTGGCCGTGCGCATTCGGACCGCTTGTAGCGGCCTGGAGTCGCACAGCCGGGAGCACGACCCGGCGACCCGGCTCAAATCCCCACGGCCAATCACACAGCGTCGCGCAGCAACGGGGGACCACGGCCAATCACGCAGCGCCGCGCAGCATTGGGGACCACAACCCCCGTCACACAGCACCCCTGTCGTCGACAGAAGTGTGCCCGCAACCGGTCGCACGGCACCGCTTGTCGAGCGTGGCGGCGCTAGTGATGATGACGCGCTGTCGTGCCCCAAGAGGCCGTGCACGTGAACGTTTCATCCGCAGGCACCTTGCTTCCTGTGAATCGTCGCAGCTCAGCGCCGATCTGGTCGATGCCGTCCGGAGTGCCGGCCTTGTCCGACCCACCTCCGCCGCACACACTCCCGGCCACGGCTTTTCAACCGACGGACGGGAGCGCTCATGACACGCCTGAGACGGCGCCGAACCGCGGCATTCGCGGCCGGCGTCCTGGTCGCGGCCGGAATGACGGCGGTGCCGAGCACGTCGTACGCGGCACTCGCCTGCGACGTCGACTTCTCCGCGAACGAGTGGGGCGACGGTGGCGGCGGATTCACCGCGAGCCTCACCCTCACCAATCTCGGCGACCCGCTGGACGGCTGGGAGCTGACCTTCGCCCTGCCCGGCGGCGCCGCCCAACTCAGTCAGGGCTGGGGCGCCACCTGGAGCCAGGATGGCCGGGACCTCACGGCTCAGAATCTGGCCTGGAACGGCGATCTCGGCACCGGTGAGCAGGCTTCGATCGGGTTCAACGGCACCGGCTACGGCGGCGCGCCCGCCGAGTTCTTCGTCAACGGCACCCGCTGCGGCGACACCTCGGGCAACGAACCGCCCACCGTGCAGATCACCGAGCCGGTCGACGGCGCGGAGTTCGCCGCACCCGCGGACGTCACCGTCGCCGCGGCGGCGAGCGATCCGGACGGCGAGGTCACCCGGGTGGAGTTCTACCGCAACGGGCTGCTGCTCGGCGAGGACGACGCCGCGCCGTACCAATGGGAGATGGCCGATCTCCCGGCCGGCGACTACACGGTCCAAGCCGTCGCGTACGACGACGCCTCGCCGGCGGCGAGCGCGGAGGACGAGGTCGGCTTCACCGTCACCGAGCCTGCCGGCCCGGCCGTCGTCGCGTCGACGAGTGGCCTCAGCGTGCCCGAAGGCGGCGAGGAGACGTTCACGCTGCGGCTGAGCGAACAGCCGGAAGCCGACGTCGCGGTCGACCTGGCCGTCGGGGGCGACGAGGACATCGACGCATCGCCGACGACGCTCACCTTCACCAGCGGCGACTGGGACGACGCGCAGACGGTCACGGTCACCGCCGCACAGGACGACGACACCGTCAACGGCACGGCCGAGATCACCGCGTCCGCCGCCGGCCACGCCCCGGCGACCGTCGTCGTCACCGAGTCGGACGACGACGTGGCGGGCGGCGAATACGTGCAGCGCTTCCTCGAGCAGTATGACAAGATCAAGAACCAGGGGTACTTCAGCCCGGAGGGCGTGCCGTACCACTCGATCGAGACGTTGATCGTGGAGGCTCCGGACCACGGCCACGAGACCACGTCGGAGGCGTTCAGCTACTGGCTGTGGCTGGAGGCGAGCTACGGCCGGGTCACCGGGGAGTGGGATCCGTTCAACCAGGCCTGGCAGACGATGGAGCAGTACATCATCCCGGGCTCGGACGACCAGCCCGGCGCGGGCGTCGACGGCACCCCGCAGTACGCCGCGGAGCACATCCGCCCGGACGCGTACCCGAGCCAGCTTGACCCGGACGTGCCAGTCGGCGAAGACCCGCTGCGCAGCGAGCTGCAGAGCACCTACGGCACCGGCGAGATCTACGGCATGCACTGGTTGCTGGACGTGGACAACACCTACGGCTTCGGCCACTGCGGCGACGGCACCACCCGCCCGTCGTACATCAACACGTTCCAGCGCGGTCCGCAGGAGTCGGTGTGGGAGACGGTGCCGCACCCGTCCTGCGAGACCCAGGACTTCGGTGGCGAGAACGGCTACCTCGACCTGTTCATCGCCGAGGAGAACGACCCGGCCACCCAGTGGCGCTACACCAACGCGCCGGACGCCGACGCCCGCGCCGTGCAGGTCGCGTACTGGGCGCAGCAGTGGGCGTCCGAGCAGGGCAACCAGGCGCAGATCGCGGGCACCCTCGACAAGGCGGCGATGATGGGCGACTACCTGCGCTACGCGATGTTCGACAAGTACTTCAAGCAGATCGGTGACTGCGTGGGCGCGTCCGAGTGCCCGGCCGGCACCGGTAAGGACTCCGCGCACTACCTGATGTCCTGGTACTACGCGTGGGGCGGCTCCTACCCGGGCAACGACTGGTCCTGGCGGATCGGATCCAGTCACAACCACTTCGGTTACCAGAACCCGGTGGCCGCGTGGGCGCTGGTGAACGAGCCGGCGCTGGCCCCGTCGTCGCCGACGGCGGAGCAGGACTGGGAGAACAGCCTGGACCGGCAGATCGAGTTCTACCGCTGGCTGCAGTCCGCCGAGGGCGGCATCGCCGGCGGTGCGACCAACAGCTGGGAAGGTCACTACGGCGAGCCGCCGGCCGGGACGGCCACGTTCTACGGCATGTTCTACGACGAGAAGCCGGTCTACCACGACCCGCCGAGCAACCAATGGTTCGGCTTCCAGGTGTGGTCGATGCAGCGGGTGGCCGAGTACTACTGGATCACCGGCGACGAGGACGTCCGTGATCTGCTGGACGCCTGGGTGGCATGGGCCGTCGAGCACACCACGGCCGACGGGACCGACTTCGAGATCCCGGCCGAGATGTCCTGGTCCGGCCAGCCGGAGGATTACGACGGCGCGGCCGGCGGGCCCGGGCCCAACCCGGACCTGCACGCCACCGTGGAGGCCTACGGGCAGGACGTCGGCGTCGCCGCGTCGCTCGCCCGCACCCTGATGTGGTACGCGGCCGCCACCGACGACGCCGCAGCATGCGACGAGGCGAAGAACCTGATCGACGCGCTCTACGCGCACCGCGACGAGCAGGGCGTGGCCACGGTCGAGGTCCGGGAGGACTACGAGCGCTTCGACGACGTCTACGACCCGGACACCGGCCAGGGCCTGTACATCCCGGAGGGCTGGTCCGGTCAGATGCCGAACGGCGACGTCATCGAGCCGGGCGTGAGTTTCCTGGATATCCGTTCCTTCTACCTCGACGACCCGCAGTGGCCGAAGGTGCAGGAGTACCTCGACGGCGGCGATCCGCCGGAGTTCATCTACCACCGGTTCTGGGCGCAGGTCGACGTGGCCACGGCGTTCGCCGACTACGCCTACCTGTTCGGTGCCCAGACGCCGTGACGGGACGTTCCGACCAGCACAACCGAAAGGAGAGGTTCCCGATGAGATTCGACCGACATTCCGGGCGGCACCGCCTTGCAGGTGCATCCGCCCTGCTCGCCGCCACCGGCCTGATGGCCGGCGGGCTGATCGCCACCGTAGCGACATCCGCGCACGCGGCGGTCGCCTGCGAGGTGGACTACTCGGCCAACACGTGGACCGACGGCGCGAGCTCTGGCGGGTTCACGGCGAGCGTGACCATCAACAACCTGGGCGATCCGGTCGAGGGCTGGGCGCTGGAGTTCGAGCTGCCCGACGGACAGTCGTTCACGCAGGGGTGGTCGGCGAACTGGGACGCCGACGGAACGTCGATCACGGCGGAGAACCTGGCGTGGAACGGAACACTCGGCACCGGCGCATCCACGTCCGTCGGCTTCAACGGCAGCTGGACCGGCAGTTACACGGACCCGTCCGCGTTCACGCTCAACGGAGTGGCCTGCACCGGCGATCCGGGCAACGGCGGCGACAACCTACCGCCCACCGTGTCGGTGACCAGCCCGTCGCACGGAGCCGAGTACGACGAGGGCGCGACCGTGCCGCTGGCGGCGACCGCGTCCGACCCGGACGGCACGATCGACCGGGTGGAGTTCCTCGTCGACGGCGACGTCGTCGCCACCGACGCGTCGGCACCGTACGAGGCCACGGTGAGCGGGCTAGACACCGGCTCGCACACCGCCTCCGCGGTCGCCTACGACGACGGCGACCCGGAACTGTCTGCCACGGATTCGGCGTCGTTCACCATCGGTGACGACGGCGAGGAGCCACCGCCAGACAGCGACAATCCGTACGCGGGGGCCGACGTGTATGTGAACCCGGACTGGGCCGGGCAGGTGCTCGACGAGGCGTCGTCCACCGGCGGTGCGCTCGGCGCGGCGATGGAGGAGGTGGCGACGTATCCGACGTTCGTCTGGATGGACCGGATCGGCGCCATCACCGACGGCACGGGCCTCGTGGGGCACTTGGACAACGCGGTCGCGCAGGATCAGGCGAACGGTGCGACGCCGACGGTGTTCCAGGTGGTCATCTATAACCTGCCGAACCGGGACTGCGCGGCGTCGGCGTCCAACGGTGAGCTGCTGATCTCCGAGAACGGGTTCCAGCGCTACCGCGAGGAGTACATCGACCCGATCGCGGAGATTTTGAGCCGGCCGGAGTACAGCGACCTGCGGATCGCGACGGTCATCGAGGTGGACTCGCTGCCCAACCTGGTGACCAACTCCGACGACCCGGACTGCCAGGAGGCGGCCGGCGATGGCGGGTACCGGGACGGCATCCGGTACGCGTTGAACGAGCTGAGCGCGATTCCGAACGTGTACAACTACCTGGATATCGCACACTCCGGATGGTTGGGCTGGGACAGCAATTTCGGACCGGCAGTGGATCTGTATGTTCAGACGCTGACCAGCAGCGATTTCTACGGACCGGCGCCCGGATTCGATAGCGTCGCCGGATTCGTCACCAACTCGGCGAACTACACCCCGATCGAGGAGCCGTACCTGCCGGATCCGAACCTGCAACCGGGTGGCGGCGGTAACCCGATCCGCTCGTCGGACTTCTACGAGTGGAACCCGTACTTCGACGAGCTGGACTTCACCACGGACATCCGGGAGGCGTTCATCAGTCGGGGTATGCCGGACGACATCGGGATGCTGATCGACACCGGGCGCAATGGCTGGGGCGGGCCGGACCGTCCGAGCGGGGTGAGTGACGCGACGGACGTCAACACCTACGTCGACGAGAGCCGTGTCGACCGTCGTCCGCACCGTGGCGGCTGGTGCAACCAGGCCGGTGCCGGTATCGGCGAGCGTCCGACGGTCAGCCCGGGGCCGGGCATCGACGCGTATGTGTGGGTCAAGCCGCCGGGGGAGTCCGATGGTGTCAGTGATCCTGACTTCGAGCCGGATCCGAACGATCCGAACAAGAAGCATGACGCGATGTGTAATCCGGAGGGTCAGAGCACGTACGACCCGGACTATCCGACCAACGCCCTGCCGAACGCGCCGCATGCTGGCCGGTGGTTCCCGGAGCAGTTCGCGATGCTCGTGGAGAACGCGTACCCAGCGTTCTAGGCCCGCCCGAGCTAGCGGGGCCACTAACCCGCCGTGAGTGATCGTCGGCTCCTGACCATTGCCCTCAGGCCGGGAGCCGACGATCTAGTCTCTCCACCAGTCGACGTCGGGATTCAGTTCGGCAGCAAGCTCGCCGAAGACGAGATCGTCCATCTCCAGTTAGCCGCTCGGGTCTACGTACAACATTCCCCGCTCGAAGGCCGCAGCAAGGGGTCAAGAGCGTTAAATCACCTCCGCCGTTCGCGAAGATTGGCAGCCATCCTTGTGTCCACCGCGCGTCTGTTGCGAAGGCGCGGTAGTTCGCAACCGCATCCTCGAGCGGCAACAGGTAGAAACCTGGGAAGAGGCGGATGTCATCGAACGTCACGCCTCCCGCAGTAGACGTCCCGTTCCGCCAGGCGTAGAGAGATTCGATCTCGGGCGCGGAACCAAGCGATGCCTCGGCTAACGACGCCCGCACGACCTCGACCGGAAGCCCGGCCTGCAGGGACCGCAGGGAGAGCTTGCCGATCGAGGCCGTGCAAAGCCGTCTCGATGGTGGCGAGGGGCGAGGAGAGATCTGTCATCACGGTCCCAAACCGTAAAGGTACCGCCAGGTCGCCATCCCGCAATGCCGAAGGCGCCGGCGGTCAGGCACCCCCTACCACCTCACCTGTCTTTAGGTTGACAGCGAAGTCGCGAGGCTCATCGTCAACCGGATCAGCGACGCCGCGTAGCCAGCCGCCCGCCACCTCGTCAGCTCGGAGGCCTTCGATTGCGACTCTACGCGTCGTCCAGGCGACGCCGTCGACGCCCACGGCGGTTATTGACCAAGGCGTCAGCAAGAGCAATCGAGACTCCTCCACGATCTGCTCAACGCTTAACACCGGCCCATCCGTGCGCACGAATTCGTAGTCACGGGGGTTGAGCACACTCACGAGGAAAGCCGATCCGCGTTCCACGACACATAGCTGCACGGGACTGGGAGTTCCGAACAGCCCCGACGTCGCCCGCCTTATCAGAGGATCAGGGGCGACGAACGATCCGGTCCATGACGGACCCGACCACGGTTCGACCAATACGGTGGACGCCATGGCGCGGCCGTATTCGTGAAGGAACTCGTAGTCCACGTCCCCCGCCGATGGGAGGTCAATGTACGTAGCCTCGTACTCGGCGGGAAAAACGCGATCCGTGTCTGACATCATCATCGGGGGTCCGGGCGGAAGAACCTATGCATTATCAGCTCGGTGCGTCCGCTCATCGAGGGCCGCGTGAATATCTCATATACGCCAGTCCTTCCATTCAACGCGCCCGACATTCTATATTGAACTGAGTCATTGCTCAAATTCGGCTTTGCCTTGTTGAAGTAGTCAGGGACCACAGTGCGTGTCCCCTGTGAGAAGATCGTCTCGTCGAATGACGTCGGGAAGTTATGATTCGGCCCGGGCTCGTCTGCCATTCGCCGAAGCACACGGCTCGAATAGATCTTAGTGGATGATGCTGCGGCGGAGCTTGCGCTCACGAGGTCGTCGGTGGGGCGGAGGGCTCCGGTGGGTTTGGTGGCGGCGGTGGTGCCGCGGGTGCCGGCGATGATGCTGAGGATGATGAAGCCACCGCGGCCGGCGGCTTCGCCTTGGTTGCCGGCCCTCCAGTCGTCTTCGATGGGTTGCCAGAGCAGGGTGGGGTCGTTGGCGATGGCCTGGGCGCCGGCGCCGATGTTGGAGCAGGTCTGGTAGTCGCGGTTGAGGCAGTTGTGGGCGGCGTAGAGTCCTTGCAGTTCTTCTAGTCCTTGTTCGCCGAAGCCCTTGGCGAAGCCGGCGATGTCGCTCAGCCCGATCCCGTCGTTATCGCTGCTGGTACCGCTTTCGCCGCCGCCGGAACTGCCGCCGGCGCCGCCGCTGGTGCCGATCGGGTTGGGGGGTGTTTCGGTGATGCCGCCGGCGCAGTCGACGCTCATGCCAGCGCAGGTGCGGGCGTGGCCGTCGAGTTCGATGTAGGAGATGGGGTTGCCGCCGGTGTAGGCGTAGCGGTTGTTGTTCCACGGGGACGTGGTGAGGTTGAGGTCGGCGAGGGCGCCGGTGTAGGAGTCGCGGGACAGGAATTGGT
>NZ_JAAGOA010000041.1 GCF_010550675.1 Phytoactinopolyspora halotolerans
AACGAGGCCGCCAGCCTGCTACCGGGCCCCCTGGCGGTTACCCGGACCGGACTTTCACCGGCAAGCGACGACGAGCACACGAATCAGTCGTCAACCACTCATCTGATCAACCACCAATCACTACTGGGCGCACAGGAGATATGACGTGAACGAACGCCCGCCGATCACGGTCGTGCTCGACCGCGACGCCCTCCGCCCGTCTCCGGACGACGCCGGCCCGCCGTGGGAGCGGTACTGCATCGAGGTACTCGACCACCTTCGACTTCCGTACCAGGTGGTATCGCAGGCCGATCCGGTGCCGCAGGACGGTTCCGGTATCGTCCTGCTCCCCGGGTCCGCCCGGCTGGAGCAGAACGACGTGGCCGCGGTGCGCCGATGGATCGCCGCCGGCGGAGTGGCCGTATGTGTCGGGGCCGGACCGCTCAGCGCGGCGTTCGACATCGTCGGCGCCGCTCCCGTGGACGCCGGGCACACCGTGGTAACCGGCGAGAACGGCTGGGTCGATCCGCCCGACGTCGCGCTGCGCGCGCTCGGCGGAACCAGGCTGAGTGTGACCGGGTCGCGCGAGGAGACCGCGGTGCTCGCGCGGTGGCGAGACGACGCGTCGCCGGCCCTGGCGGTGCGGCGGTACGGAGACGGCTACGTGATCGTCTCCGGAGTGGACCTCTGGCAGACGATCGTCCGCATCCAGCAGGGCGACCCGGTGCACCAGGACGGTGAGCCGGCGGCCGACGGCTCCGCCGCGGTCGATGACGGGGTGCTCAAGTGCGACGACGGGATCACGCTGACCTACGCGTCGGACCGCGCGCTGCCTCCCGGGCCGTGGACGCCGCGCACGGACGGCCGGGAGGGGCTGCAACCGGTCCCAGTCTTCCACCGTCCGCACGCGGATCTCTGGCGCCGGCTTTTCCTTCAGCTGTTGTTCGAGGCGGCCGGCCGGACCGGGGTGGTGCTGCCCTGGCTGCACTACTGGCCGTCCGGGGTACCCGCGGTCGCGCACCTGTCGGTGGACTCCGACCGGAACGTGAGCGAGGAGGCGGAGACGACGCTGCGTCTCTTCGATGAGATCGGGGTCACCACCACGTGGTGCCACGTCTACCCCGGCGGGTACGAGCCGGACGTCGTGCGCGCCATCGCCGAGCAGGGCCACGAGCACGCCCTGCACTACAACGCGGTGGGCGACGCGGACATCGCGACCTGGGGCCGGTCGCAGCTGCGCGCCCAGTACCAGTGGGCACGGGCGATGACCGGCCACGAGGAGATCGTCTCCAATAAGAACCACTACACCCGGTGGGAAGGCTGGGACGAGTTCTACCGGTGGTGCGTGGAATTCGGCATCCGGATCGACGAGTCACGCGGCCCCAGCAAGCAGGGCAACGTCGGCTTCCCGTTCGGAACGGCGCACCTGTTCTTCCCCATGGGCCGCCGCGCGGCCGACGCCACCGGCGTCGGCTCCGACCACGGAGAACGCCTCGACGTCCTGGTCTTGCCGATGCACGCCCAGGACCTCGCCTGGGCCGCGCACGAGTCGGTACGCGACGTCATTCTCGACCAGGCGCTCGCCCACCATGGCGTGGCGCACTTCTTGTTCCACCCGGTCCATCTGCACCGCCGCGGGTACGTGCGGGACGCCTGCCGCGAGGTGGTGGAGCTGGCACGGCGGTCCGGCATGCCCTGGTGGACAGCGGCTCAGCTGAACGACTGGGAGCGGCTGCGGCGAGAGGTGACGCTGTCGGTCCGGCAGCCCGAGGCGGGTGCGATCGAGGTGGTCGCGCGGACGCCGCGGCCGGTGTCCGCGGCCGCCATCAACCTCGCCCTTCCGGAGACGTGGAACGGCGCGGCGATCACGGTGGAGAGCACCATGGACAGCGCGGCCGGCACCGCCGTGCGACACACGATGTCCGAGCGGCACGGGCGGGCCATGCTGGAACTGAGCGCTGACCTCCCAGCCGGGACGACCCGGCTGACGCTCCGCCTCTCCCCCACCGGCACGCCGGCCGCGACTGGCGGAGGTACACACCGATGAGCCAACACGACGCCGGCGGCGCGGCGACCACCGCACTGATGGACGACTACCTGTCCCGGATCGTCGGGATGCTGGAGACGATCCGCGCGGACGAGGCAAGCGCCGTCCACCGAGCCGCCGAACTGATCGCCGACCAGGTCGCCCGCGACGAGCTCGTCTACGTCTACGGACCCGGTGGGCACTCCAACCTGGCCGCGCAGGAGATCTTCTTCCGTGCCGGCGGGCTGGTGCATATCAGCGCCATCCTCGACGAAGGCACGCTGCTGTCCAGCGGCGCGCTGCGATCGATGGCCATGGAACGCACCCCCGGCTACGCCACCGTCGTCATGCGCGACAACCGCATCGGCGCCGGCGACCTGCTGGTGCTGGTCAACGCGTATGGGATCAACGCCGCCCTGATCGACGCGGCGCACTGCGCCAAGCAGGCGGGAGCGACCGTGATCGGCGTGTCGTCGCGCGAACATGCCGAGGCGACCGCGCCCGACCATCCGGCCCGGCATCCGTCCGGCGCGAACCTGCATGACCTCGTCGACGTCCACGTCGACACGAAGGTGCCGGTGGGTGACGCCATCCTCAGCCTCGACGGGGTTGCGGAGAACGTCGCGGCCGTCTCCACGTTCGTCAACGCGTACGTGCTCAACTGCATCGTCGCCGCGGCGACGGCGGAGCTGGCACGCCGCGGGCAGTCACCGCCCATCTGGCGCAGCGGCAACGCTCCCGGCGGCGACAGCCAGCACGCCACCTTCCTCGACCGCTTTCAGGGCCGGGTGCGGTGGCTATGAGCAGCGCAGTCGAGCCGGCGCTGGTCGGCGTGGCCACGGTGGACATCACGCCGCCGGTCGGGACGTTGATGGCGGGCTTCGCCGTCCGCGTCGAGCCGTCGGCGGCGGTCCACGATCCGCTGTTCGCCACCGCTGTCGCCGTGACGCACGCCGACAGCGTCTCCATCATCGTCACCTGTGATCTGATCAGTCTCGACCTGGCCGACGCGGCCACGATCAGCCGGCGGATCGCGGACGACCTCGGCATCCCGGACCAGTCCGTCGCGGTGTCCGTCAGCCACACTCACGGCGGGCCGAAGGTCAAGGCGGTCGGGTTCGGTGCCGGCCGGGACGAACGATACGTGGAGTCCGCGTTCGCCGGCATCGTCGACGCGGCGAAACGGGCATGGAAGGCGCGCCGCCCAGGATGGTTGCGCTCCGGAACAGCACGCCTCGACTCGGTCGCGCACAATCGCCGCGGCACGGAGGTGATCGATCCGCTGGTCTTCGCCATCCAGTGGACCGACGAGGCGGACTCCCCCATCGTGACGATCTTCTCGCATGCCTGCCATCCGGTGACGCTCGGACCGGACAACCTGTCCATCACCGCTGACTGGCCGGGTGCCGCGCGTGCACACGTGCGGGAGTCGATCGGCGGCGAGGTGATGTTCGTGCAGGGATGCTGCGGCCAGCTCAACACCGGGCACCTCGCGACGGACAGTTTCACCGGTGAGCCGGACGCGAAGCGTACCTTCGCGGCCGCGGCCTCGATCGGCGCCCGGGTCGGCGACGGTGTCGAACGTGCGCTGCGCGCGGCGGACCCGGTGCCGGTCACGGACGTGATCGCCCGGTCGCGTCAGGTCTGGCTGCCGATGCGCCCGACCCCCGACGCGGCGACGCTGCGCGAGTGGGCGCGGGAATGGACCTTGGAGGCGGCGGCCACGCACGGTCCCCGGCGCACCCTGCTGACCACATGGATCGAGTGGGCACGGTACTGGCGGGACCGGCCGTCGCCCGGTGGGCTGGAGGTGCCGATCTCGGCGCACTGGTGGGGCGCCGTCGGCGTCGTCATGCTTCCCGGGGAACCGTTCGTGGAGTTCGCTCTGGAGATCCGCCGCGAGCTGCGGCGGCCGGATCTGCTGGTGATGGGTTACACCGGTGGTGTCCCCGGCTACATCCCGCTGCGCGCCGAGGACTACGCCGCGGGCGGATACGAGATCGAGATGGCCTACCGGAGCTCACGCCTGTTCTCCGGGCCGTACCTGCCCAGCGCCGGGCCGGTGCTGCTGGAAGCCGCACTCGAGCTGGCCCGCGAGAGCGTCGCTGATCGTCCCGGCGGGTTGCGGAGAACACGCTGATCCGGCCCGGCCGCCGGGCGCGAGCCGCATCGCAGAGCGCGACGCGGGTTGTCAAGATCACATTCAGCGGCTAACGTCGAGCAAATTCCACACAAGGAAGTCGTGTTTCCTATATGAAACACGATGTCGCTTCCGGAAGGAGCTTCGACGATGCGCTCATCCCCGAGAAGGCTCGCTGCCCTGGCGCTGGCGTTCCTGCTGCTGATAGCTGCGCTGCCGGCAGCCGCCGGCGCAGCGACCGGACGATCCACCGGCCCGACGTCCGTGCCCGAACCGGAGACCGCCGTCGGCGCCGCCGCACCGGGACCGATCCAGGTCTCCGGTAACAAGCTGCGCGATCAGAACGGCCAGATCATGCGGCTGATCGGCGTCAACCGGCCCGGCACCGAATGGCCATGTGCGCACGGCTGGGGCCTGATCGCCGGCCCGTCCGACGATGCCGCCGTGGCCGCGATCGCCGCGTGGGACGTCAACGCCGTCCGAGTGCCGCTCAACGAACACTGCTGGCTCGGCATCAACGGCGTGCCTGCACAGTACGGCGGTCCGGCTTACCGGCAGTTCATCCAGGAATGGGTCGCGCGCATCAACGACGCCGGCATGTACGCCATCCTGGACCTGCACTGGAGCGCTCCCGGAAGCACGCTGGCCGACGGACAGGACCAGATGCCCAACGCCGACCACAGCGTCGACTTCTGGCGTTCGGTCGCTCAGACGTTCAAAGATCACGATGCCGTCGTGTTCGATCTGTTCAACGAGGCGCACGACGTCTCCGACGCCTGCTGGCGCAACGGGTGCATGATGCCGGAGGGCTGGGAGGCCGTGGGTATGCAGGACCTCGTCGACACGGTCCGGGCGGCCGGAGCCACGCAGCCGCTCATCGTCAACTGCAACGGTTGGGGCAACGACTGCTCCGGCTGGCTGCAGTACCGGCCGTCCGACCCACTCAACTCCATCATCGCCGGTGCCCACGTGTACGACTACACGTCCTGCAATACACAGCCGTGCTGGCAGGCGGAGCTGGAGCCGATCGCGGGCACCGTGCCGTTCGTCTTCGGCGAATTCGGCAACACCGACTGCGGGCGGGACTTCTCCGACCTGCTGATGCTCTGGAGCGACAACCGCGGCATCTCTTACCTGCCGTGGGGCTGGTATCCAGGTGGCTGCGGCTTCCCCGGTCTGATCGCCGACTGGGGTGGCACCCCCACCTCGCAGTTCGGCCAGGCCTTCCACGATCATGTGGCGGGACTTTAGGATCGCCGCTCTAGGGCCGCTCGCCGGCGGCGGTGGGAAGCCATCCGGCTACGACCGCCGCCACCGCGGCGTGCCCGGTGGCGTTCATGTGCACGCCGTCCGCGGTGTATCCGCGCTTCCACACCGCCGGTCGCCGGCCACTCTCCACCGCGGCCGCCACATCGATCACTCCGGTCAGCGGTTCGGGCACGGTGCGAATCCACGCGTTCACCTCGGCTCGCTCCCGCCATCCGGCGTCCGGCAGCTGCCCTTCTTCGCTCGTCCAACCGTCGTCGCTGCTGGTGACCGGCGGAATGGTGCAGGCATGGACGATCTGGCCTCGGGCGGCCAGCCGGCGCCAGTGGGCGACCAGCCGGTCCGCCATGGCAGCCCCGCTCACGCCGCCGCCCTGCAGATCGTTCGTGCCCAGTGCGGCGATCACGAACGACGGACGTACGTACGCGGCCAGAGCCAGCCGTCGTCGCATACCCTCCGGGCTCAACGTGCCCTGGACCGTTGCGCCGCTGAGACTGATGTTCAGGTAGCCGATCCGTCCGTCGAACGCGCGGCTGACCCACCCGCGGTGGCAGGCGGCGCCACGCACGTCGCCGTAACCCGCGCCGTTCGAGTCGCCCACGATCAGCCCCACGGCCCGCGCAGCCGGCCCGCCGGCTCCGTCTCCGACGCCTGTCTCGCCGAGCACCGCCCAGGGTGCGTATCCGTACGCGGTGTTCGCCGGCACCCGATCCAGCGGAACCCCGGCCCGGAAGGTCACGCCCTCCATACCGCCGGCACCGTCGGTCTGCGGCCCCAGCGGTATCACCTCCCCCGGCCCGACGGTCACTGAGACTCGGCTGACCAGGAGGGCCCCACGTGGCAGCGCGAGCGGGACGGCATCCGACACGACACTTCCGCCGGGCGCGATCCGTATCCGCGTCGCGCCGGCGAACCGCACGCTCACCTCGGTCCCACGCTCCGAACGCACGGCCGCCGAGACCGTGATCGGGTTCGGCGGATCGGCCTCCCGCCCGCCGTCGTTGTGCCAATTGGCGAACGCGAGCCGGAAGCCCGCCGCGTCGCGCCACATGACGTGGCGGAACACCGAGGTCAGGCCGGTGAGGTGACCATCTGACAGGTTGTTCGGTGGGCCGACCCGTACCGGAAGGTGCACGGGACCGGCCAGCGGTTCCCACGGCCCGGTGCCGGCGCCATGCGTGCCGGCGCCATGCGTGGCCGGTCCCCGCGTGCCGGCACCGCTCACGAGCGGGCCGGTCATCCCTTCAGCCCACCCCCGAAGCCGCGGATGACGTGCCGCTGCAGGAAGAAGTAGACGACGAGAATAGGGAGCGCCGCGATCACCATACCGGCGAAGATCAATCCCCACTCACTGGCGAACTCGCCCTGGAACGAGAACACCGCCACGGGCAGCGTCCGGTTCGGGGTCCCGGCAAGGTAGAGCAGCGGCGTGAGGAAGTCGTTCCAGGTGTTGATCGCGTTGACGATGATCACGGTGCCGGTCACCGGCCGGAGCAGTGGGAACACGACGCGCGCGTAGGTCTGCCACCAGGAGGCACCGTCGATCCTGGCAGCCTCCTCGTAGGTCGACGACTGCGTCTTGAGGAAACCCACATACAGGAACACGGTCAACGGCATCAGCGATCCGACGTAGAAGATGATCAAGGATGCGTGCGATTGCAACAGCCCCAGGTCGCGCATCAGCATGTACAGCGGGACCATGCCCAGCTGCCCCGGGATCATCAGCCCCAGCAAGAACAGCATCAGCTTCGGACCGCTGGTACGACGCGCACCGCGGGCGATGGCGTAGCCGGCCATCGAGCCCACCAGCACTGCCAGCGAAATGCTGAGCACGGTGATGATGACGCTATTCGCCATCGCCCGGCCGAGGTCGGCCTCGGTCCACGCGGTCGCGTAGTTCTCGGTGTACAGGCCCTCCGGCGGAGCCACCGTGGAGGTACCGATCTCCGCCGTCGTCTTGAATGACATCGCCACCATCACGTACAGCGGGAACAGGTACGCGACCGTGATCGGAATCATCGCGAACTCGAGCAACGGCATGCCGTAACGCGGCCGGCTGCGACGTGCCCGCCGATCGTCCGCCGCCGTCCTGCCGGGACGGCGGGGGCGGCCGCGCGTCGCAGGGGTGTCGTGGCGACTCAGGGTGCCGCTCACGCCTCCACCTCCCCTCTGCGGGTGACCGACATCTGCAGGTACACGATGAAGGCCACGATCATGGTGAGGATCAGCGCGATGGCCGAGCCATAGCCGTAATTGCCGTACACGAACGCTTCCTTGTACATGATCAGCGACAGCGTCTGAGTGGACACGCCGGGCCCGCCACCGGTCATGACGAAGACCTGGTCGAACAGCTTCAGCGACGCCGTCATGGTGAGGGCGGTGGCGATGGTGGTGGCCTGCCCCAGCAGCGGCCTGGTGACGCTCCAGAACCGGCGGACGGCGCCAGCTCCGTCGAGGGCGGCGGCCTCGTAGAGCTCCTCCGGAATGCGCTGCAATCCCGCCAGATAGATCACCATCGACATGCCGACGTGGTGCCAGATGACGCTGCCGATGATCGACCACAGCGCGATATCGGAATCGCCCAGCCAGCTCTGGCTCAGGCCACTCAGACCGAGCGTGCTCAGGACGGTGTCGAGTGGACCGCCCGGCACGTAGATGTACTGCCAGAGCAGTCCGGTGATGATCGGCGGGAGCATCATGGGAGCGAAGAACAACGTGCGCAGTAGATTGCGGCTGCGGATGGCCGTGTTCAGCGCCAGCGCCAGCAGCAACCCCAGAAACGTCTGCACCAGGGTGAGTGTGATCGCGATCAGCAGCGTGTTGCGCAGCGACGCGACCGCCGCCTCGTCCTCGATCAGCCGCTGGAAGTTCTCCAGCCCGGTCCAGGAGGCCGCCGCGCCGCCCTTCCAGTCCGTGAACGAGTAGTACGCACCGGAGATGCTCGGGTACAGCACCACGACGCCATAGAAGATCAGCGCCGGGATGAGGAACCACTGCGGGACGAGATGAAGGCGGCCGCGGCGGCCCCCTGTGGACCCCCGGACGGGGGACCGGCGAAGCCCGATCCCCCGTCTGGCGAGCTCGACCGTCACGAGGTGCTCTCCTGGTATGCCTGATCCATCGCCGCGAGCAGGTCGTCGATCGTCTTCGACCCTTCCACCACCTGCTGTCCGGTGGTCATCAAGGCGTTGGCGACCTCGCCGGAGGGCCAGACGTGATTCGCGAACGGTGCGGTGCGCTCGCCCTCCAGGTAGGGCCGGACCGTGTTGTTCAACTCGTTGTCCACGGGTTCAGCGTTGGTCAACGCGGGGATGGCCCCGGTCTCCTCGGCCCACGCCGACGTCCGCTCCGGCTCGGCGATGTAGTCCAGGAACGCCAGCGCCGCGTCGGCGTTCGACGCGTCGGCGTTGACCACCAGGTAGTCCGGGGTGAACGGGATGTGGGTGTCATCCGGCCGGTCCGTCGCCGGAAGGGCGAAGATGCCCATCTCCTCCTCGCCACCGGCCATGAACCCGGCCAGTACCGGCGACGCGGCGGACGGCATGACCACCATCGCGGCCTCACCGCTTCCGACTGCCTGCATCGCGGGGTCGCTCGGCATACCCAGCGGATCCGGGGTCGTGTAACCGTCCTCGATCAGGCCGAAGAACTTCTCGAACGTCTCGCGCCACCCGGCGGATTCCGCGAAGGAGGTCTCACCGGCGGCGAGCCGCTCATAGAAGTCGCCCTCCGCGCCGTCCACCAGTGTGGCCGCGAGCGCGAACGGAAGGAACTGCAGGACATAGTTGTCCGCCAGGCCAAGAGCCAGCGGCACCGTGCCGGTCGCCGCCAGCGCGTCGCAGACCTCGATGAACTCCGACCAGGTGGTCGGCGGCTCGACGCCTGCGTCTTCGAACACCGTCCGGTTGTAGAAGACCAGCATCGCCTGGCCATAGGTCGGGAACGCGTACGTCGCCCCGTCCCTCTCCTGCAGCGGCGCGAACGACTCCGGCACATGCTGGGCCCAGTCCTGGTCCGACAGATCCATGACCGCCCCCTCATCGGCCAGGGTCAGCACGGCCGACGGGGAGGCCGTGCCCGGTGCGGCGCGGAACAGGTCGGGCGCCGTACCCGAGGTGATCTGGATCCGCAGTTGCTCGTTGAGGGCGCCGGCTTCCGCGTAGGTGCCGTCGATGGAGACACCGGCCTCCTCCTCGAATGGTCCGATGAAGAGATCCAGACCGCGCTCGCTCGTGGTGGCGATCTCCAGTGTGCCGCTCAGCTCACCGTCGCCCGTCGGCTCCGGGGCCTCGTCGCTCGACGTGGTCGAACCGTCGGCGCACGCCGCGAGCAGGCAACCCGCCAGGGCCGTCGCTGTGACAGCGCGCTGGAAGCGTCGTCGTGCCTGTGGGTGCATCGTGTCCTCCATTGGACTGGTTGGCTGTGCCCTCATGGCCGCACCTGCGGCGCCGAGGGTTCGGGGATGTCCGCGCCGAACTCGACGAGGACCTTGCCCGCCGGGTTCTCACCGGCGGCGAGCGCGGAGAACGCCGCGGGGGCGTCCTCCGGCGTGATGCGTGCCGAGATCAATGCCTCCAGCACGGCCGGGGCGGCTTCGGCCCAGCCTGCGGTGGCGGCGAACTCGGCGGCGGTGTAGCAGAACGCGCCGACGATCGACCGTTCCCGGGTCGACACGGCGAACGCGGGCATGACGAGGCGGGGCGCGGCCATACCCACCAGAACGCACCGCCCG
Source organism: Phytoactinopolyspora halotolerans (assembly GCF_010550675.1). Lineage (GTDB taxonomy): Bacteria > Actinomycetota > Actinomycetes > Jiangellales > Jiangellaceae > Phytoactinopolyspora > Phytoactinopolyspora halotolerans. The sequence continues at coordinate 10,144 of NZ_JAAGOA010000041.1, forward strand.
CCGGGCGCGGTGGCATCCAGCGCGGTCGCGATCGACTCGTCCGAGCCGACCGCGTCGATGGTCACGGATACGCCGCGTCCGGCGGTCCGCGATCGGATCTGCGCCGCGACGTCGACGTCCGTCGGGTCCAGGCAGGGTATGCCCAAGCCTTCCAGCAGCGTGCGGCGGCCGGGCACCGGCTCGCTCACCACCACGGTCGCCGCGCCGAGCCGCCGACACGCCAAGGCGGTCGCCTGCCCGATCGGGCCACCGCCCAGCACCAGAACATCGTCGGCAGCGGTGACGGCACCGCGCACGGCGGCATGGAACCCCACCGCCAGCGGCTCGACCAGCGCCCCGTGCAACCGCGTCGAGCGGAACGGGATCGCGTTGCTCACCGGCACCACCAGGTAGTCCGCGAACGCGCTGGAGAGCGCCGGATCGACGCCGATCACCCGCCGTTCGGCACAGATGTGCGACATTCCGGCCGCGCACTCCACACACTCTCCGCAGGCGATGGTCGGGTTGACCACCACGACGTCTCCCACGACGGGTCCGTCCGCGTGGCCCGCGGCCACGCCCCGATCAGCGGCGCGGGCCGAGACGGCCGGTACCGTCTCCGGGCCGAGGGACACCACGGTGCCGACCGTTTCGTGCCCCATCACCTGCCCCGGTACCCGGCGGCCGTTCTCGCCGGTGAACCCGTGCAGATCGGAGCCGCAGATGCCGGTGGCGTGCACACGGATCAGCGCATCGCCTTCCCGCGGTGCCGGTACCGGCCGTTCGACGAGCGCCATCTCGCCGTACTCCTTGAGCACGAGCGCGCGCATGGATCTGGCCGGAGCCTCGAGCGTGTCCGTCACAATGCCGTCCGTTTCATATACGAAACTCAGATTCTCTATCTTGAATGACGAAGGTAGCGGCATTCCCCATCGGGCGCAACCACGCGGCTACGCCCAACCGAACATGCGGGCCGCCGTGCCACCGAGAATCGACGCCACAGCATCCGAGGACAGCCCCGCGTGCTCGCGAACCACCTCGATGGACTGGCGATACGTCAGATGCGGACGGGCTACCGGGAAGTCGGAGCCCCACAGCAACCGCTCCGGCCCGAATGCGTCCACCAGGGCGTGCAGCACCATGTGGGTGTCCCGGAACGGGAAGTCCCATTGCCGCTGCGTCAGATAGTGGAAGCCGGAGACCTTCACGTACACGTGCGGCGCGGACGCAAGGGCGGTCAGCGCACGGAGGTCCGCGGCGAACCGGGCCGAACCGGGCGCCACCAACCCCTGATGGTGCAGAACCACCCGAGCCTCGGGCACGGCACGGACGAGTGCCGCAATCGACGGCAGCCACGGCGGCGGCGCGTGCACGCTCGCCACCAGACCCAGTTCAGCCAGGCGCCGGAACACCCGGATCGCTTCCCCGGTCCCGAGCCACCCGTCGTCGTCCTCCGCCAGGTAGTGCGTGATCCCGACGGCGCCGGCCGCCCGCACCGCGACCTCCATCCGCTCGACCATCCCTGGCCGGTGGTAGCTGTCACTCCAGCGCGAGTCGACGTCGACCAGGCAGGCCAGGCGGTCCGGACAAGCCGCGACCGCGGCCGCCACGTATGCGTTGTTGTCCGGGTTGGCGGTGCGCGGGTCGGCGCCGCCGATACAGGCACACACCACCAGGGCACGCTGGACTCCTGCGCGATCCATCTCGTACACCAAGGTGGCGACGCTTCCGCGTTCGGCCGGATCCGGAACGTCCGTCGAGTACGGCCACCGTCGCCAGGCATGACAATGCGCGTCGACGATCACCGCGCCTCCTCGTTGCTGGACAGGTGCGCCGAATGCTAGTAGGTTGCGTGGCGCGGTTCAATTTACGCAACTTTGATTCTCGATACTGAACGGACGATCGTCATGGCTGAGGAGACGCCACGCTTCGCCGCGCCCGCGGTGGTCCGCTGCCTGCGGGTGCTGGAGCTGCTCGCGGACAGCGGCGGCAGCATGAGCCTGACCGAGGTGGCGGACGCGCTCGATCTACCCAAATCCAGCGTCCACCACATTCTCACGGCACTCAACGAATTCGGCTGGGTGGAGCGGGACCCGGACACCCTCCGGGTCACCCTCGGTCTGCGGGCGTGGGAGGTCGGCCAGGCGTACGACCTCGCCCAGTCCCTCAGCCAGCGCGCTCGCACCTATATGGACCAGGTCCGGGACAAGCTCAGCGAAACGGTACGGCTCGCCGTGCGGTCCGGGAGCGACCAGGTGTGCATCGCCAAGACCCAGGGACCGCACAAGCTCGTCTTCGATCAGCGAGTCGGCGCACGTCTGCCATGCCACGCCACCGGGCTGGGCAAGGCGCTGCTGACCGGACTCGACGACACCGAGATCGACGCCCTGTATCCGGCCGGCCTGGAGCGGTTCACCGAGAACACCGTCGCCGACCTGCCGGCCCTCAAGGCGGAGTTGGCCACGGCCCGCGAGGCCGGTTACGCCGAAGATTACGGCGAGTACATCCTCGGTATCCGGTGTGTGGCGGTGCCCGTACGCTCGCGCGGCGACCAGGTGGTCGCCGCTCTCTCGGTCAGCGGCCCCACCAGGCAGTTCACCGACGCACACGTACACGAGTCGATCGAGGCACTGCGTGCGGCCGCGGCGAGTCTCGGTCTGCGACTCGGCGACGAGACCGAACTCACCTGACTGCCGGACTCTCGGCCGCGGACCTGCGGCACCGACCCTCGAAAGGCATTCCCACGTGCATCCTCATCGGCCTCGCCGGCCGCTGCGCCGAGCGAACCTGGAGACGTCACTGAAGCCCTTCCACAGCTTCGACCAGGAGACGCTGACCAGGACGGCGCGAGCGATCTTCCGGCACTGGCGGCCCCTGCTGGACCTCGCCGACTCCTGCTCGATCCTGCTCTGGGTCTCCGACGGCAGCGAGATCCTGACCTGGAACGGTAAGTCCACTGACACGTTCGAATGGGCGCGCTACATCGGCTTCTGCAACACCGACGCCGACCCGTACGGCGAGCGCAAACCCGCCGAGCGGGTCGCCATCCCGTACCGCCCGGGAACCGGGCTGCTCAGTTACGCCGAACTCGCCCGTGTCGTGGCCACGCTGCGCGCTGTGGGCGAGGAAGAGGGGATCCCGACCCGGATCGGCGCGACGTTCGATCCGGGCCCGGAGTTCGCGCCGTCGTCATTCAAGTTCGACCGCCATCCGGAGATCCTCGCCAGCGGCGACGACGTCGGCATCGGCCCGATCATCCGCATGGTCCGGCACTTCAGCACACTGAGACGCGATGACCGCAGCTACGCGGCGTTTCCGGACGGGATCCCGGACGGCACCAGCTTCGGCGCCTTTCTCGGCGGGCAGGCGCAGCACTATCTGAGCGCGCTCGGCTTCGACTACCTATGGCTCTCGAACGGGTTCGGTTTCAGTTCCTATGCCTGGTCTGAACTGGGCGAGTCGTTCGACGGCCGTACGTTCCGCGCCGGCCGCGTCGCCGAACTCCGAGACCGGGCGCTGGGGTTCTGGCGCGATCTGACCGAACAGCTCACCTTCCCGATCGAGATCCGCGGCACCAACCACACCGCCGGGATCGACATCGGAGCGGACGCGGTGCCCGCCCTCGAGGTGTACGACCAGGGTTATGTGGCCGCGCCTCCGCCCAACTCGCCGTGGGGTCCGCTGAACCACGACTTCGGGATCGAGATGGCCGGATACATGTCCCGGATCGCGCTGCTGCCCCGCGGCTCGGGCGGGTACCGGTTCCGGTTCTACGCCAACGATCCCTGGTTCTGGCAGCAGCCCTGGTGGGACTTCTACCACCGGGAGCCGTTCGATATCCACCTCCCGCTGAGCGTCACCCGTCTGTCCGGCGACGGCACGGCGCAGGGTCCCGCGGAGACCAACATCCTCGCCGTCGACACCGCCCGCGGCGTCCTCGATGAACGCTGCGGCCGTGAGGTCGGCACCACCGTCTCCCAGGCGCTGGAATCGGCTCCGGACGAAGCCGGGCCGTTGGTGTGGGTGTACCCGTTCCGCGAGTACCACGTGGCGATGGCAGAACGACCCGGCTCCATCTCCCGGCCGTACGCCGAGGACTGGTTTCTCAGCGCGGCGATCACCGCCGGGCTTCCGGTCAACACCGTGGTCGCGACCGATCATCTGTCCGGCGCCCTGCGCGCCGGAGCGCTGCGGGATCGCGTCGCCGTGGTGCCGGCCGGAGCGCTCAGCGACGAGACCGTCGACACGCTGACGACGCACGTGGCTTCCGGCGGGCACGTTCTCGTCTACGGATCGCTGGCCGGCGCGGGCGACGCCGTGCACCGGTTCGTCGGCGTCCGATGCCGGGACGACGACGGCGGGCTCTCCGGCGACCTGACCTTCGAGTCCATCGACGCACCCGACGAACTGGCCGACGGTACGCCGCTCGCACCGCGGCGCCTGCGCCATATCAGCCACCTCTCCGGCGGCCCGATCACGGAGACGAAACCGTCCGGATCCGCCGTCGACGTGCTGGCCCGGGTGATCGACGGGCCGGACGAGGCCCCCTATGCCACCGCCCGGCGGCTGCCCGGCCAGGGCGGGCTGGTGTTGTGGGTCCGATCTTCCGCACCGTTCGAGTACACCGATCCCGATCAGCGCGGTGTCCGGCGCCGCGTGACGCACGATCGGAGCCGGTACGCCGATCCGGCCGCGCTGATGCGTGCCGTGCTGCGGCCCGCCGGAATCCGGATGTGGCACACGCTGCGCACGCCCGGCTCGGCCCGCGCGGTTCAGGCCGTCCACCGGCACCGGAACGCCTACTGGTTCTCCGGGTACCTGCCCGACACCACCAGCCGGGTCTCCGTCGGGTTCCCGGACGGTGCGCCGCTGTTCAACCACCACGAGTGCTGGTATGACGACGGCACCGCCACCTACCATCTGCCCAAGTCTTTCCATGCCGAATGCCGGGTGTTCGTCCGCCAGGACGATCCGGGTGTGCTGCGGTGCCGGGAGATCGCGCCGTTCCCGGCACATATGAGCCGCAGCCTGCGGGTGGACAAGCTGTCCGGCGCGACCGTCACGCTCCATCTGCCGCCGGATGTCGAAGGCGTACGCATCGACGTCGACGGCGAGCCGATCGAGGCCGGCCGGGAGCTGCCTGACGGTTTCCCCGGCGATGGACGGCTGGTACTGCGCGGCATCACCGGCACGCTGACCGTCGCCTGGCCGGAGGCGGTGAACCAGGGCCCGGCGGAGGTGGACGACCCGTCCGGCCACGATGAGCACTGGAGCGCACGATGAGCGGACCGGCGCACCTGCGGATCGCGGGGGCGTCCACCCGCGTGGCACCGTTCTCCGCCGGGACCTGGCTCGACGAAACCCGGGTGTCCACCCCGATGGCGGAGTATCCGCGTTTCGCCGACCGCCGGGCGACGTGGCGGGGCCCCGGCGCCGACCTGGTCTGGCTCCACCTGCGGACCGACGATCCCGAGGTGTTCGGCATCGGCCAGACGCGCGGCGGTGCGGTCACCGAAGCCCTGCTCAGCCACCATCTGCTGCCGCTGCTGGATGGGCAGGACCCGTTGGCGCCCGCACTCGTCGCCGATCAGCTCCGTCGCGCCGCCGCACCGTACGCGGCCGGGGGTGCGGTCGAGATGGCGGTCGCCGCCGTGGAACTCGCGCTGTGGGATCTCAGCGCTCGCGCGCACCGGGTACCGCTGTACCGTCTGCTCGGCGGCGGTGCCGACGAGGTGCCCTACTACCTCACCGCGGCGCACCCCGATGTCCTCGCCGAGGTCGACGACGGACTCGTCGCCGACGCCCGCTGCGTCAAGGTTCCGATGGCGTACGGGCCGGCCGACGGGCCGTCCAGGTTCCAGGACAACGTGGAACGGCTCTTCACGGTCCGGGCCAGGGTGCCGGCCCACATCCCCCTTGCCGTCGACTGCTTCATGTCCTGGGACGTGCCGTACACGCTCCGGTTCGCCGCTGCGACACGCGAGCTGGGGCTCGGATGGATCGAGGAACCGCTGCACCCCGAGGATGTCGACGGCCACGCCGAGCTGCGCTCCAGGCTCGGCGACGGTACCCGGATCGCCGCGGGCGAGCATGCGTTCGGCCTGGCGGCGGGGCTGCGACTGCTGCAGGCACGCGCGGTGGACGTGTTGCAGAGCGACGTCACCTGGTGCGGAGGCATCGGCGTGGCGCGCTGCCTGGCCACCGTCGCCCGTCAGCAGGGGGTGCCGTTCGCTCCGCACGCCGCGGCTGCGCAGCCGTGGGCTCTGCACCTGCTGGCCGCGTGCGAGCCCCCGGTACTGGCCGAGGTCCTGCTGGGCATCGCCGGTGCCGGCAGCGGCACCGGCCCGGCCGCCCGCCCCGTCGTCGGCACCACGCCGGGGGTCGGCATCGATCCAGGTGACGTGGGGTTCTCCAGATGAGCGTCGTGAAGGTCGTCGTCGTCGGCGCGGGATGGTGGAGCGCCAACCATCATCTTCCCGCCCTGCTCGCCCATCCGAACGCAGAGGTGGTGGCGGTCTGTGATCCCGTGGCCGGTCGGGCGGAAGCGCTCGCCCAGCGGGCCGGTTGCCCCGCCTTCGCCGGTGTGGAGCAGGCGCTGCAGACCACGTCACCGGATGCGGCCGTGATCAGCACCCCGCACGTCACCCACCATGCCCTGGGCGCCGCGGCGATCGGCGCGGGCCTGCACGTGCTGATGGAGAAGCCGCTTGCGCTCACCGCAGCCGAGGCGTTCGATCTCGTCAACCGGGCGGAGAACGCCGGCGTTCAGCTCAGCGTCGGATACACGCACCAATTCGACCCGTCGGCGACGTTCGCGCGCGCTGCCGTGCAATCCGATATCGGCATGCTGCTCCAGGTCACAGTGGAGTACTCGTCACGAGCCGGGAGACTCTTCGCCGCCGCCCAGGGTGCCCGCCGGGAGTACGCGGACTCCGAACCGGGCGCACCGCATCCGGAGACGTATTCACTCGGCAACGGCGGCGGCCAGGCGCACACTCAACTGACCCACGCGCTGGGCATGCTCTGCTGGTCGACGGGAGACGATGTGGCCGAGATCGCCGCCTTCTCCGCCTCCCGCGCGCTGGACGTGGACGTCGACGACGCCGCCGCGTTCCGGCTGCGTGGCGGCGCGACCGGTGTGGTGATCGGCAGCGGAGACACCGGCGCCAACCTGCCGCCGCGCCAGCACATCCGGTACCACGGCACCACCGGCATCGTCGAGCACGATCTGTACCGGGCCCGCGTCCGGCTGCACCGCCACGACGGCAGCATGGTGGTCCGGGAACCCGGGCAGCACGAACCCGCCTACCGGGCCGGCGAGCCGGCCCGCGCGTTCATCGACCTGCTCAGCGGGAGGGGCACCAATCTCGGACCGCCCGGGCCGGCCGCCGCCGCGGTAGCCACGGTGGAGGCGCTGCTGGAGTCCGGCCGGGCATCGGGACGACCCATCGTCGTCGCGGCGCTGCAGGCGGCCTAAGGGCTTCCTGCCCCGGCCCAGCCGAGGTGTCTCGGCTCGCTCAACCCTGCTTCCCGCCGGTATCGGCCGGTAGGGAGATACGGCCGACCATGTTGTTCCATATATGAAATCTTATTTCGCTCTATTGAAAACTCGAGGTGACACCGCTACGTTTGCGATACCACCCGTTCTCCGCGGCCTACGTCCTTGCCGCCGCGGACATGGAGGAAAGGGCTGTCATGAATCGACCTGGTATCACCCGCCGGACCCTGCTCAAGGGCGTCGGCGCCGTGGTCACCACATCCGCTCTCGGAGCCGCCGCCACGTCGAAGGCCGCCGCCGAGCCGACCACGTGGACCGACGTGATCGGGCATTTCGAATCCCGGCACGAGCCGTGGTCGGTGAGCCTCGGACCCGAGTACGGCACCGCATCGGGCGGTTTCGAGCGAGTCACCGACGTCGCCGGTTCCGGCGAGTACGCCGGCAAGCTGACCGCCGACTTCTCCGAGAACGGCCGCTACGTGAGCCTGGTCAAGACCCTCGACCACCTGAACATCACCAAGGTGGCGCTCAAGGTACGCGCGGAGAACGTCACCCGGGTCACCATCCGGCTGGTCAACGGTTCGAAGACCATCGTCCAGGGATTCGCCGCTGTCTCCGCGACCGCGAGCGACTGGCAGGACGTCGAGGTCACCACGTTCAACGGTCAAGACGGCTTCGACGACGTCGTCACCCTGCAGGTCCAGATCTGGAAGGACTACCTGGTCTCCGGCGCCCAGCGCGCCACCCAGTGGCTCGACGACATCCGGGTGGAGCACACCGTCGTCCCGGTCGCTCCAGAGAAGCTGGAGACCACCGGGCTGCCGGTGCTCCTCACCGACGACGCCGATCCGATGCCACTGACCGTCCGCGCCCTCCACGACGACGAGACCAGCGCGGACGTCACCCAGCACAGCACACTGACCACGTCCAACCCCGACGTCGTCACCGTGGACGACTACGGCTATCTGACGCCGCTCTCCTCCGGCACGGCCGACATCGACGTGGAGCATCTCGGGGTGACCCAGACGTTCACCGTCGACGTCCGTGAGCCCCAAGCCCTGGAGCTGCTGCGCTCCCAAGACGGCCGGCTGCTCGAGGGCGACCGGGCCGTCGGCTTCACCGGCTTCAATTACGACCTGTTCATGCTCAGCTACCCGCGCCGGGCCAACTGGACGGGGATCGACGCCGACATCAGCCTGATGGCCAGCTGGGGCCTGGGCGCCGTCCGGGTTCCGATCAACATCGGCATGATCCAGTCCGCCCGCGGCGTCTTCCCCGACGACGACCGGTGGGCCGACGAACTGCGCACACGCCGGCTCAACACGGAGTGGATGGATATGCTCGACTACTTCGTCGAGCGAGCCGGCCGGCACGGCGTGCGGGTCATCATCGACTGGCACCGCGGCCCGGTCGATCCGTACGACTACTGGATCGGCGGGACACCGTCGGACGCCGGCACCGGCAAGGAGGGCACGGCGATCGCCTATCTGGCCCCGTCACTGACCGAACGCGGGACGTTCGACCTCTCGGACACCGAGCACCTCGCCGTCCTGCTCGACACGAACCGGTGGATCACCGAACATTTCCGGAGCGATCCGAACATCCTGGCCATCGAGGTTCCGTTCAACGAGCCCCACGACGCCCACATGTCCATCCAGTCCAACTGGCGACGCATCACCGAACGCGCGTCTCTGGCCGTCAAGGCCGCCGACCCGGAACGGCTCACATTCGCCCTCGGCCCGGCCTACGCTCACGACACCTCGGCCGCCGCGCCGACCTGGCAGATCCCGAACGTCGTCGACGGGAACGCCCCGCACCACTACATGCCCAACGCCCCGATCCCCACCCGAGACGACGCCGAGGACCGGAGGTCGCCATGGCTGGCCCGGGACATCGATGCGGTGTTCTCGCATGCCGTCGCGTCCCTGTTCGCGCCGTACTCCACCTCACCGGTGCCCGTCTACAATGGCGAAGGCGGACACTACGGGTTCGAGTCGTTCCTGCCCGACATGGACAAGGTGGAGGCCGCCGACCTGATGGTCGAGGCCGCACTGGTGCAGTACTACGCAGCCGGCGCCGTCGGGCAACTGCACTGGTCGCTGTGGCACAACGCGAACGATTTCGTGCCGTTCCAGGAGAGCTTCGACCGGCTGTACAAGCGATTCTCCCCGGTCTACGCCGCCGGTCCCGTCGACTGGCGAGCAGCCAAGCTCGCCGTCATCCAGAACCCGGCGGCGGTGCCGATCGCGAACGGGCACAACTGGTCCGTGGTGCCGTTCGTCAAGCTGGCCCTCGACCTCCATCTCGGACCGTTCCACCTGCTGACCGACGACGAGGTCATCGACCGGCTACTCACCCAGGTGCCCACCGGCCTGGAGCAGGTCGACGGGTTCTCCGCGGACTTCGACTACCAGGCCGTCGTCGCGGACCGTCGCAACCTGGATGAGCGGGTCCGCTCGGTGCTGGAGCGAGACGACTTCGAGACCCCGATCCTGTGGGTGGACGACATGGCCGAACTCGGAGCAGCGGAGCTGGCCCGTTTCCTGGAAGACGCGGAGATCGCCGTCGACCGGCGGACGAAGGCAGACCTGCAGCTCGTCGTCGGCCCCGAGCACCTGGTGGTGTACCGGCGAGCCGAGAGCAACCGCGGCCGTCCCACCGTGCACCCACGGATCCCGCGCGACGGCACCTTCCGGCTGGTCGACGAGTCCGGCGAGGACGTCTTCGAAGGAACCTCGGAAACGCTGTGGCGGCGCGGGATCACCGTCGAGGTCGAGAAGTGGCGTAGCGCCATCTTCCGCATCGCGACCTGACGCCGGCAGCCCCGGTCAGACAGGCTGCGCGCCCGGTCGGCCGTTCTCCACGACGAAGCTGGCTCGCGTGCTGACCGGGGCATCCGGCTCTGAAATGTAGGGAAGGACCCGGTAATCCGTGACGACGTCGTCCGGCGTGGCCGTCACTCGCAGGTATCCGCGCTGGAAGTTGCAGAACTTCATGTGCGGGTTCGCGGCCAGATAGTTGTCGTTGACGCCCGGGAGTACGTCGGCGCCGTCGCGGCCGCTGCTGATCGACGTGCCCACGAACTCAGTTCCGACCACCGGCGAATCGGGATCCTCGTAGTCGGCTTTGAGATCCATCAGGTAGTTGCTGTGCCGGTCACCCGTGACGACGACGAGATTGTCGACACCACGGTCGTGGGCCTCGGTGAGGACGGCTCCGCGCTCGACGACGTACCCGTCCCACGCATCGACCCAGACCTCGGTGACGTCCTCATCGGGGTCGCGGTCGGTCTGCGCCATGACCGTCTGGTTGCCGACGATCTTCCACCTGGCCGACGAGGACGAGAGCCCATCGATGAGCCAGTCTCGCTGTTTACCGCCGAGCATCGTCGCGTCCGGGTCGAATCGACCGTCGCATGTCGACGTGGAGCCCTCGCACGGCTGGTCGCTCCGGTATTGCCGACCGTCGAGCATGGTGAACTCGGCGAGTTGCCCGTACTGGATACGACGGTGCATGCGGACGTCCGGCCCGGACGGCATCTGGTTGTGCCGCAGCGGAAGGTTCTCATACATCGCCTGGAACGCATCGGCCCGGCGCCGTCGGAAGACGGCGGGATCCTGGTCCGGCTCGTTGTCCGGCCTGGACACGTCGCCGGCGAAGTTGTCCTCGACCTCGTGGTCGTCGAACGTCGTCAGCCATGGACACCTGGCATGCGCGGCCTGAAGATGCTCGTCGGACTTGTACAGCGCGTACTGCAGCCGGTACGCCGTGAGATCGAAACATTCGCCGCGCATGTACTCCGGCAGCGGATTCCCATAGTGGTCCTCGGTGAAGCCGTATGACCGCTCGTAGATGTAGTCGCCGAGGTGGACCACCAGATCCACGTCCTCTTCCGCCATGCGCTGGTAGGCCGTGTAGTAGCCGCCGTGGTAGCTCTGGCACGACGCCACGGCGAACGTCAGCGACGCAGGCGTCGCTCCCGGCTCCGGCGCCGTCACCGTGCGGCCGACCGGGGACAGCTCCCGGCCCACCCGAAACCTATAGAAGTACTCCCGACCCGGTTCCAGACCGTGGACCTCTGGGTGAACCGAATGCCCAAGCTCAGGCGTCGCGAAAGCCACGCCGCCTCGCACCACGCTGGAGAACCGCTCGTCAGCGGCCACCTGGTAGTGCACCGGGATGACCTCGTCCGGCATCCCGCCACGTCCGTCCGGTGCGAACGGCTCGACCGCCAGCCGGGTCCACAGCACCACGCTGTCCGACGCCGGATCCCCCGACGCGACGCCGAGGGTGAACGGGAAACCGGAGACGCGCGCGGCTGCCGGCGCTGTGTTCCACCAACCGGTACCCAGCATCACGGCAGCGGCGCCGGCACCTGAATAGCCGAGGAACCGTCGCCGGCTGAGCGAACGGGAGCTGGCACGTCGCATGGGGACTCCTTCCGTCGGGCCGGAGCTCGGACCCGGCCGTATGCGCCGACATGTTTTCGATATTCGGAACCCACTGTCAAGGTTCTAATTCAAATTAGATCGCTTGTAGAGCGCATAGAATCTCGTCACTATGGATCCCTATATGAGGTCTTGACAGTGCTCACACACAGCCATACTCTGACGATCTAATTCGAATTTGGAAGGACGTAGCGGTGACAAGTCGGCCAAGACAACGTGACATCGCCCGGCTGGCCGGGGTGTCCCAGACGACGGTCTCGCTCGCCCTCAACGGCAAGACCGCCGAGCACGGCATCAACAAGGAAACCGAGCAGAAGATCATGGCAGCCGCGCAGCAGCTCGGCTACGTTCCCAACATCACGGCACGGGCGCTGCGCGGAGGACGCAACCGGCTGATCGGTGTGCACGCCTTCGAGCCCCTCTTCCCCACCAGCAGGGAGTCCTACTACGACGAGATCATGGTCGGAATCGAACAGCAGGCCATCAGGTCAGGACAGGACCTGGTGCTGTTCACCTCGATGCACCAGGACGACGGCCCGGCGAACATCTTTCACGAGGGCCGCAACCGGCTGCGGATAGCCGACGGCGCCATCATCCTGGGATTCGACGAGCACGACGACGAACTCGCCCGATTGGCGGCGGAAGGGTTCCCGTTCGTCTTCGTGGGCCGACGAGAGAAGGCGGCCGCACTGATGCCGTACGTCAGCGCCGACTATGTCCGCGCCGTATCGGAGCTGACCAGGCATGTCCATGAACTCGGACACCGGCGCGTGGCCTACCTGGGCCTGGACGACCAGGCCGTCCCGCGGATCGAACGGCGCCACGGCTTCCACCAGACCTGCACCGAACTCGGCATCACCGTCGCGGACGAGACACTGGCCGAACCTGGCGGTCTCGACCACGGCTGGCTGGAGCGCGTACTGCACGCCGGTGCCACGGCTGTGCTCGCCGAGGGCACAGCGCATCTGGAGGAGATCGCCGCCCTCTGCGCGGAACGACATGTCGCGATTCCCGACCGTCTCTCCATCGTGGGTCTGGACTCGATCAACGACAGCATGCCGGTCACCCACCAGTGGACCCACCTCACGGTTCCCCGGCTCGCGATGGGCGCACGCGCCGTCGAGCTGCTGCTCGAAGTGCTGGAAGGCCAACACGAGCTCACCTACCACGAAGATCTGGCCTGCGGCTTCGAGGCCGGCGCGACGCTCGCCCAGCCGCATTGACATCACCCCGCACGCCGGAACATGCGCGGCGCCCGTGCGAGGCGCCCACCACTCCCACGGAGGTCACATCGATGAGACGAATCCGTTCCGCATCCGCATCTGCCGGCCTGGCGGCCGGCTGCGCGGCCGCGTTACTGCTCGCCGCATGCGGCGGCGAGACCGAAACCGGAAGCGACGGCGCCGGTACGCTCACCGTCTGGTTCCCCGGCAACAGCGAGTCCGAGATGGCCCTGGTCAACGACACGATCGTGCCAGCGTTCGAGGAGGAGACCCGCGCCGACATCGAGGTCACATACGTCGACTGGGCGGACATCTCGCCGAAGCTCAATGCCGCCTTCGCTGCGGGCACCGCGCCGGACGTGATCGGCCACGGCGTGGCCGCCACCGCCGACCTGGTCCACAACGACCGCATCGAAGACCTGACGCCGTATCTCGATGAGCTCGATGAGGCGGCGCGCGAGGATATGGGTGCAGCGCTGCCCGGCGGCACGGTCGACGGTGCGCAATACATGATCCCGCTGATCATGACCATCCGCATGATCGTCTACAGCGGGACCGACTTCGCCGAGGCCGGGCTCGACCCTGACCAGCCGCCGGAGACATGGGAGGACGTCCGGGCCGTCGCCGAGCAGCTCACACAGCGCGACGGCGGTGACATCACCCGCGCCGGGCTGGTCGTTCCCAGCGACCCGATCGGAGCCCAGCAGGCGTTCGGCACCTTCCTGTGGTCCAACGGCGGGGAGTTCCTCAATGCGGACAACACCGCGTCCGTCATGGACTCACCAGAGGCAGTCGAGGCTCTCGACTACTACGTGCGGCTCTACCAGGGTCCCGACGCTGTCGACAACACCCTGGGCGTCGCCTGGGCCGGTTCACCGGAAGCACAGCAGCCCATCGCGACCGGTGACGCGTCCATGCAGCTCAGCAACGCCGGCAGCATTGGAAAGTACCAGGAGGCCGCCCCCGACCGGGATCTGCGGCTGATGATGCCGCCGGCTTTCGAGGGGAACGAGCCACAGGCGTTCGGCGGCCCGGCGAACGGCCTCATGATCAACAAGGACAGCGGTCAGAAGGATCTCGCCTGGGATTTCATCACCCACATGATCGAGGCCGACACCAACACCGACTACGCCGAAGCCCTGGGGGCGTTGCCGATCCACGCGTCGGCGGTCGACTCGGACTACATCTCGGCGAACCCGGAACTCCAGAAGGCCGTCGAGGCGCTGGTCAGCAACCACCCCAACCCCAATGTGCCCGGTTGGGTGCAGATGCGTGACGCGATGGGCCAGCATCTGGAACGGGCCCTGCATGGCGAGGTGGACCCGCAGGAGGCGTTGACCGCGGCCGCCCGCGAAGTGGACCAGGTCATTGAGTCCGGCTCGTAATCGATCTCCGGCGGCGCGTCGGACGGTCACCGTGCCGACCGGCGCACCGCCGCGACCTCGACGACGGCGACCACACGGCAAACCGGCGCTGTTCGGCGCCCTGTTCGTGGTGCCGGCCGCCCTCTACGTCGCGATCTTCCAGCTCGGACCGGTGTTGTACGGTTTGGTGCTCAGTTTCACCCGCTACAGCCCGCTGAGCCGGTCCGGCCCCGAGTTCGTCGGGCTGGACAACTACCGCTCGCTGTACGGGGATCCGGAGTTCGGCCGGGCGATGTTGATCACCGGCCGATACGTGCTGCAGGTCCTGCCGATCACAGTGGTTATCGCGCTCGGGCTGGCGTTGCTGTCCAACCGGGCGTTCCGCGGCGTGGGCCTGTTCCGCACCGCCATGTACGTCCCACACGTGGTCTCACTGACCGCTGTGAGCATGATCTGGCTGTGGATCTACTCCGACGACGGAGTGATCAACCAGATCCTGGATCTCCTCGGCATGGCCGGCCAACGATGGCTGAGTACTGAGGACGCCGCGCTCAACGCGGCCTCGGCGATGCGGGTCTGGAAGGCGCTCGGCAGCAACATGGTGCTGTTACTCGCCGGACTTCAGACCGTTCCCAAAGACCTGTACGAGGCGGCCCGCGTGGACGGCGCGAACGCGTGGCAGCAGTTCCGCGCCGTTACTCTGCCCGGCCTGCGGCCGATGCTCACCTACGTCATCGCGATGGACATCATCTACCTCGCCCAAGGCTTCACGGAGATCTTCGTGCTCACGCAGGGCGGTCCGTACGGCAGCACCACCACGGTGAACTTCCTGATCTACACCGAAGCCTTCCAGTACAACCAGATGGGCAGCGCGTCCGCCATGGCGTTCGTCCTGTTCGCCTTCATCGCGGGACTGTCCATCGTGGCCATCCGGGTCGGCCAGGGAAGGAGGCTGTGATGACCGCACTGATGGCGCGTGCCCGCCGGCGTCCCCGCAGCTCGCGACTGTGGCCGCGGGTCATGGTGCTGAGCGTCGTGACCGCGCTGGTACTGCTGCCGTTCGTCTGGATGACGAGTCTCGCATTCACTCCGGAGGGTGCGGCGTTCTCCGAGGTCCGACTCATTCCCGCGCAGCCGACGCTGGAGAACTTCGCCACGGCGATGCGGGTCGCCAACCTGGACACGGCCTTCATCAACTCCGCGGTGGTCACCTCGATCGCGGTGCTGACCAACTGCGTCATCCCGGTGCTCGCCGGATACGCGTTCGCACATCTGCCCTTCCGCGGCAGCAAGGTGGTGTTCTACGTACTCATCTCCACCGCCGCGATCCCGGTCTCGGTCACCCTGATCCCGCTGTTCCTGATGGCGAAGAACTTCCCGTTGGCGGGCGGCAACGACCTCCTCGGCAGCGGCGGAAGCGGGTTGCTGGACTCCTTGGGTGGATTGATGTTGCCCTACCTGGTGGGCACCATGAACATCTTCCTGTCCCGGCAGTACTTCGCCGGCATGGACCGCGACTTCGCCGAGGCGGCACGGATCGATGGCGCGAGCGAGTTCCGCATCTTCTCACGCATCTACCTGCCGATGGCCCGGCCATTGATCGCCCTGGTGGCGGTGTTCTCCTTCACCGGAGTCTGGGACGACTTCCTGTGGCCGCTCGTCGTCTCCACATCCGAGCGCAGTACGACGGTGCAGCTGGCGATCACCACCTTCGCTTCCACCGGCAACGTCAAATACGGAGCCTTGATGGCCGCGACGATTCTGGTCAGCATCCCGGTGCTGGTGGTGTTCCTGGTCAACCAGCGCGGATTCATCTCAGGGCTGTCCGAAGGCGGGCTCAAAGGCTGACCCGCCACCCGATCCACGCGCATTACCCGACGACCCTCCGATTGCGACGAACGGAACCACACCTCGTGCCACGACACACAGCAGACATCCTGGTCATCGGCGGCGGACTGGGCGGCGTCGCCGCCGCCCGCGCCGCGCTCATGCTCGGGCGGACGGTGATCCTGACCGAAACCGGCGACTGGCTCGGAGGGCAGCTCACCAGCCAGGGAGTTCCGCCGGACGAGCACCCCTGGATCGAGGGCGAGCACGTGTCGGCCGGCTACAGAGAACTCCGGAACCGCGTCCGCGACTTCTACCGTCGCAACTATCCGCTGACGGCGCAGGCGCGGTCGGACGACAGGCTCAACCCGGGACGAGGGTTCGTCTCGGCGCTCTGCCACGAGCCACGGGTGGGCGCCGCCGTCCTCGACGAGATGCTCTCCCCCTGGCTCGCCGGCGGGCAGCTGACACTGCTCCGCGGACACTCCCCGGTCGCCGCCCGCCGCCAAGGCGATCGCGTGACATCCGTGACGGCCCTCGATCGGCAGACCGGCGTCCATCGTGAGCTGACGGGTACGTTCGTGCTCGACGCCACCGAGCTTGGCGATCTCCTGGAACTCGCCGACATCCCGCACGTCGTCGGCGCCGAGTCACGCGCGCAGACGGGTGAGTTGCACGCCGTGGATCGGGCCGATCCGATGGATCAGCAGGCGATCACGTGGTGCGCCGCGGTGGAGTACCGAGCCGGCGAATCCCACCTGATCGCGGAACCGGAGGGCTACTCGCACTGGCGGGACACGGTGGATCCGAGATGGCCGGGACCGCAGCTGTCGTGGACGGATGTCCACCCGATCACCCTCGACGAGCGCACCCGGCCGCTCTTTCTCGGCGAGCCGGAGCATGCGGTCCATCGGGACGACCGGGACCTCTGGCACTACCGGCGGATCGTGGCACGCAGCCAGTTCGATCACACGTTCACCGGCGGTGAGGTCACGCTGATCAACTGGCCGCAGACCGACTACTGGGAGCATCCGATCATCGGCGTCGAGGCGGCCACCCGGCGCACCGCGCTGCACCGGGCCCGAGAGCTGACGCTGTCGTTCGTCTTCTGGATGCAGACCGAGGCACCGCGGGCCGACGGTGGTCACGGGTACCCGGAACTGCGGCTGCGCGGCGACGTGTTCGGCACGGCCGACGGACTCGCCCGGGAGCCGTACATCCGAGAGTCACGCAGGATCAAGGCTCTCTTCACCGTCACCGAAGCGCACATCGGACAGGAGATGCGCGGGCCAGACGCGGGCTCGGAGATCTTCCAGGACAGCGTGGGGATCGGGTACTACCGGATCGATCTGCATCCGTCGACCTCGGGGCGCAACTACGTCGACATCGCGTCGTACCCGTTTCAGATCCCGTTGGGTGCGCTCGTGCCGGTGTCCGTCTCCAACCTTCTGGCGGCGAACAAGAACGTCGGCACGACGCACATCACCAACGGGGCATATCGGCTCCACCCGGTGGAGTGGTCCATCGGCGAGGCGGCCGGAGCTGTCGCGGCATACTGCCTCAGTACCGAGCGCTCCGCCGCGGAGGTGCGCCAGGATTCCACCCACGTGCGCAAGCTGCAGGACGTGCTCGCCGGCACCCTCGGGGTACCGCTGGCTTGGCCGGACGAGATACGGCGGACGGGCGCGCCCGATAGCGAATAGGCACGATCCGGTGGGCAGGCTAATATTGGCCGTCGACGGGGCGGTAGCTCAGCCGGTTAGAGCAGGGGACTCATAATCCCTTGGCCGCGGGTTCGAGTCCCGCCCGCCCCACCGAGTTGCACTAGCACAAGCGGCATTGGCCACGCCCCGGGCTGCTTCTGCGTGGAACGGCACGTGACACGAGTCGGCGCGGCATTGTCGTCATGGCACGAACGAGCGGCCGTTCTTCATCCAACCGCCATCTGCCGCAGTGACTCCGCGTTTTGCGCCAGTTGCTGCGATCCATCCTGCACACCGGCCGCGTCTGCCAGACGTGCGTTCTCCAAGCGAACCGCCGCTTGATGCCTGGCCGCATACAGCGCGAGCCTGAAACGTACGGAGGGATCCTCCTCGGCCAGGGCTCCATATCCGGACCAGAACGAGTCGCGCTCTGTGCCCGGCTTCTTGCGCGCCATCCAGATCACCCAATCGGCGAGTGGATCTCCCCATTCCGCCCGATCGAGATCGACGACGCCAGTGATCTCGGGATACTCATCGTTGTCGGCCGACAGCAGGACGTTCGCCGTCCACAGGTCACCGGTCAGCAGCGATGCACTCGTGACCTGATCGAGCAGCGGCGCGTTGTCCGCCGCGATCGAGTGGATCTCATCGACGACCGCGCGGCTTAGTACTCCAGCCGTAGATCGTGATCTTGGTCGTGTCGGTGCTGGATATGGAGCGGCCACCGCTCGATGATCTTGGTTTGTGAAGACACAAAATGATCTAGCGATGGCCGCAGGCCCAAGCGTAGAC
>NZ_JAAGOA010000042.1 GCF_010550675.1 Phytoactinopolyspora halotolerans
TGGCACCACGCACGCCGTTCTCCCACACCTAGTTTTGATCTTCGACAATCAAAAACCTAGGCCGGAAAGAACGGCGTGCGCTGCTATGACACGCTCAACCCACCCACGGATAAGTCAGAAGAGCCTCTTTTCTCCCACGCCGACGTTCGACCATGTCGCAAGGGCTTCAGCTCACGACCGGTATTCAGCCTGTTCCACTGGACCTGCGCGACACGCCGTTTTGGGCTGCCGCGCGCAAGACAGCGTCGTGCAAGTAGCGCGCCACGAGCCGTAGATGTATGACAGCCACGTCCAGTCAGAGCAGACCAGTCGACCGGGCCCAGGTGACGAAGCCGCCGGATTCGAACGGATAACGCGCGCACGAGGCGATCATGGCATCGACGGCAGCGGTCGTCACATTGCGCACCCAGCCCGAAGCCATGTCGCCCAAGACGTCGAACCGATCGATTCTTCCCGCATGCATGATGGGGGACGTATCCCGCACCAAGGTCGTCATGGCTGCGCCCGACGGGTGCGGTTCGGAAGCTCCGACTCCCGAATCACTCCGTCGACGAACTCGACTGCACGGGCAGGTGTGATGACTCCGTCCCGGTATGCGGCCAGCACCGAGCGCCGCCACGCGGACCCCGTCTGCCCGATGATGAGATCCATATCCGGCTCCGCGCACAGACCGCCAGAAAGTCCCCACGTTGTGGCGTGTCTGAATGCAGCATACGTGCGTCATCGTCGCTGATCGCTTCGCTCGCACGCGACGCACGGACAGCCACGCTCCACGAAACGCGATATCGCGGCGATCCGGATCAGCAACTCCCGCGGTTCACCACGCCACGCTTCCCACTCACGCACCACGTCCTGATGAGGCAGGAGAAGCTGTCCAGCAGAGGCATCGATAAGGTGCTCACGGTCTTCCCGACTGGGCCCATGCCGAAGCAAGAACTCGACGTCGCGAGTGTGGGCTTCCAGAGCTGCGTCGAACCGAACCGGCGTGCCCTCTTCGATCGTTCGTTCGGATGCGGGTGCTAGTGTCCCGTGCCATGCCGCGCCACCTACCGGCCGTGAGACCGCTGGGTCCAGACGCGGACGGCCAGTGGGTCCGCCGCTGGACCTCGCCAGAATGGACCCAGACCGCAGACGACTGGGTGGGCCGTCGGCTCGCTGAGCACGACCGCCGGATCATCGGCGAACCGGTCACGTACCGGGCCCGCTTGTGGTCGGTGGTCCGCTGCTATCCGTCGACTGAAGGCCTGGTGTGGTTCAAGGAGAACAATCCTGGGTTCCGATTCGAGGCTGGCCTGCTCGCCACGCTGGCGCAGTGCGCGCCGGATGACGTGGTCGTGCCGATCGTTGTAGATCGCGAACGTGGCTGGATACGCACCAACGATCAAGAAGCGATGCTCTCCCGTGCCGAGGTCGCTGACCAGCCGACGCGGCGCATCGTGGTCTGTGCGCTGGCTCGCCTTCAATGCGCGTTTCTCGGCCGCCTCGAATTGACAGAGCACCCGGGCTCGTCACACTTTCACCCGGCGCAGCCGGCGACCGCATACGCGCTAGCGCCAGGGGATGGGCGACGCTGCCGCCGGAGCATCCGTTACGACCCGAACAGGACGTGCTGGAAGCGCTTGATTGCTCGGTTGTCAGTGCCGACCGGTACGTTCGCCGTCATGTCCAATCAGTCGAGTCCGCATGACGCGGCGTTCCGCCGGATTCTTGGTGAGCCGGCCAACGCCGCATCGCAGCTGCGTGCGACGCTGCCAGCCGCTCTGGCCGACCGACTCGACCTGGACCGGCTCGTCCCCGCCTCCACCAGCTTCATCGACCCCGCACTGCGGTGGCGGCACTCCGACCTGCTCTTCACCGCGCCGCTGGACGGACATGAGGCGTTCGTCTACGTCCTCGTCGAACACCAAGGCAGCACGGATGCGCTCATGCCGTTTCGGATGCTGCTCTATGTGGTGCGGATCTGGGAGCGCTACCTGACCGAGCACCCCGAGGCCACCCGCCTACCGGCGGTCATCCCGCTGGTGGTGCACCACAATCGCCGCCCGTGGAGCGGCCCGACCGAGGTGCTGGACCTGCTCGACGTCGACCCAGCCACCGCCGAGGCCGCGGGCGAGTATCTGCCCCGGTTCCGATTCCTGCTCGACGAACACGCCCTGCGCAGCCGGCCGCTGACCCCGCAGGCCCGCATCACCCTGCTACTGCTCAAGATCGCCGCCGGCAATGCCCGGCTCGCCGACGACCTGAAAACATGGGCCGACGATCTGCGCGCGATCCTGGATCGCTCCGGCGGCGCCGACGACTTCGTCACGCTGTTGACGTACATTGAGACTGTGGGCGAGGCGCCCACCGACGAGCTACACGACCTGTTTGCACGACTCGGGCCCGACGCAGAGGAGGCATACGTGACCACCGCAGAGATGCTCCGCGCCGAAGGCGAAGCCCGCGGCCGCGCCGAAGGCGAAGCCCGCGGCCGCGCCGAGACACTCCTGCAACTGCTGACGCTCAAGTTCGGCCCACTCCCCCAGACCACACTCGACGTCGTCCGCTCCGCCTCCACTGCCCAGCTCGAGGCATGGACCGCCCGGGTACTTACCGCCGACACACTTGACCACGTCCTGCATTGAATCGGAACGGTCGCAGATGAGACGTGGCGGCTGGTGTCCTTCGAGGTAGAGACCGGAAATCGGGGAGCAAGGGATTGAGGCGTCGACGCATATAGCCGACCTGCGTTTCCGCTGATGAGTACAAGCGGCGCCCAGGGCGGTAAGCCAACGACGCGCCGCCGCCTGACCTGACCACCAGAGGATTCTCCGCCCGGGTCCCCTTGACGATCACGCAAGACCTTCGTAACGTCTCGTGACATCAGTGAAACGACTCAATTTGCCGTCCGCCCAATCAGCCGGGAACGGAGCGTGTCGTTGTGGCGCAGGATCCGCATCACTCCAGAAACACTCACCGAGGCCCACTCTCGGGCACCGCGCTACTCGCGTCGGGGTTGACCGCGTTGCTCGTGGGGACCGGAGGCGCGGCCGCCGCGGACACGGCGCGCGATTCGGAAAGCGCATTCCGCAGCGCGGACAAGCCGGACGCCACGGAGGCGGCCCAGCTGGAGCACCTCGACCGCGGCCTGGTCGCAGCGGCGACGGACGAAGGCGTGTTCCTCAGCTGGCGCCTGCTCGGCTCGGAGGTCACGGGTCACACAGGCCAGGGCATGGTCGGCGCGGATTTCCACGTGTACCGCGACGGCGAACGTATCGCCACGGTCGCCGACAGCACCAACTATCTGGATCAGGACGGAGCGCCCGACTCGGATTACTGGGTCGCGGCCGTCATCGACGGACACGAGGTCGATGTGAGCGCTCGCATCGCGCCGTGGTCGGACACGTACTACGACATCCCGCTGCAGAAGCCCGCCGACGGCGTCACCCCCGCCGGCGAGGAGTACACGTACTCCGCCAACGACATGAGCGTGGGCGACGTCGATGGCGACGGCCAGTACGAGTACGTCGTCAAGTGGGACCCGTCCAACTCCAAGGACGTCTCCCAGGTCGGCTACACCGGCAACGTCTACATCGACACCTACGAGCTCGACGGCAGCCTGCGGCATCGCATCGACCTGGGCGTGAACGTCCGCGCCGGCGCTCACTACACCCAGTTCCTCGTCTACGACTTCGACGGCGACGGCCGCTCGGAACTGATGTTCAAGACGGCGCCCGGCACCAAGGTGATCTCGTACGACGAGGACGGCAACGTGGCGTCCGAGGAGTGCATCACCATGCCGAAGAAGGACCTCAAGGCCGGGTACTCGCACGACGACGACTACCGGATGAGCGCCGACGACTTCTACGAGTTCACCGTCGACCGGTTCATGGGCTGGCACGAGCATCCCGAAGTGGTCGCCGGCAACTGGCCGGGCACGCTCGAGGAAGCGTTCGGCATCGAGCCGCGGTACGACTACCCGCTCTCCCGCGACGACGCCGAGGCGTTGGCCGATTACCTCATGGATGAGTACGCGCCGAGCCGCAGCGGCCGCAACGACCTGCGCAATTTCGAGGGCTTCATCCTCACCGGCCCCGAGTACCTGACGGTTTTCGACGGCGCCACCGGCGAGGAACTGGAGACCATCGACTACAAGCCCGCCCGGGGAGACGACGGCCTGCTGTGGGGTGACTATGCGATGTCCCGGATCGAACCCGGCAACCGGGTCGACCGGTTCCTCTCCGGCGTGGCATACCTGGACGGACAGCAGCCCTCCGCCGTCTTCGCCCGCGGCTACTACACCCGGACGACGATCGTCGCGTACGACTGGGATGGCAAGCACCTGAAGGAGCAGTGGTACGTCGACAGCGGGCACGCGCCGATGAGCAACCCGTTCAACGACGGCCCGCACGGCGTGGACGGGACCGATCCCGAGTTCGGCACCATCACCACGCAGGGCTTCCACTCGCTGAGCGCGGCAGACGTAGATGACGACGGGAAGCAGGAGATCGTCTACGGCGCCGCCACGATCGACGATGACGGCTCCCTGCTCTACAGCTCGTTCGACCTGATGCCGGAAGGCAGCGCCGACCCCGGCTCCATGGCCCGGCTCGGCCACGGCGACGCGATGCACGTGACCGACATCGATCCGAACCGCCCCGGCACGGAGATCTTCACCGTGCACGAAGGCGGGGCTTGGGCACCGCTCGGGTACGCCATGCGCGACGCCGCCACCGGTGAGGTGCTCTTCGGTGAGTTCATCCCCTCCGACGTCGGCCGCGGCATGGTCGGCGACATCCTGCCCGGCGAGCCCGGCTTCGAAGCCTGGGGGTCGCATGGCGCCGGCCTGCACACCGCCGACGGTGACCGCCTCGGCGACCAGATACCCGGAACCAACCAGAGCATCCGGTGGGCCGCGGACATGACGACGCAGATCGTCCACGGCGCCACGACCGACACGTACGAGACGCCCACAGTCCGCGACTGGGAGCGTGGCACGCTCCTCACCGCCGAGGGCACGACCACCAACAACTGGTCCAAGGGTAATCCCAGCCTGGTCGCCGACGTCTTCGGCGATTGGCGTGAGGAGATGCTGCTTCCGCTGGTCGACAGCAGCGCGATCCGCGTCTACCTGTCGACCGAGGTGACCGACCGCAAGCTGTACACGCTCATGCATGATCCGCAGTACCGGGCGGAAGTGGCGCGACAGCAGACCACGTACAACCAGCCGTCGTACACCAGCTTCTACCTGGGCTCGGATATCGACTGGGCGGACGTGCCGCTGCCGGACTACTGGACGCCTGGAGGCATCGGCGCACTGAGCGAGCGGCTCGACGCGTACGTCGACAACGGCGACGTCGCGGGCCCGGCGTCGAGGTACCTGGCGAACAGGTTGGGCCAGGCACAGCGGCACTTGGATCTCGGTGACGACGATCTGACCGCCCGGGCGCTCGGTCGGTTCCTCGACGGTCTCCAGGATCCGCGGGGCACCGGCACGGTGTCGGAGGCTGCGCGCGTCAGCCTCGGCTATCACGCAGAGACGCTGATCTCGATGCTGTCCTGAACCCAGGGCAGGCTGGCATGGCACGCTGGGCGCCTACGCATGGCACGCTCAGGGACGGCATTCGCGTCCCTTTAGTGCCGTTTTGTGGAGGCGCTCAACGTGCCATGCTCGGCGGCGCGGAATTTCTCGTGGTGTTGAATTCTGTCCATGGCTATCCCCAAGCGGCCTCGGCCATTGCGCGACTCTGACCCATACACCTGGAACCTCGGGCTACTGCTCTTCTTCGTCATCATCCTGCAGTTCGGACAACCCGTCACCATGTACGGCGAACTGTGGACCGGCCTGTACATGCTGCTCTATGCGGCGATGATCTTCTTCGGGATCCGGCTCGTCAGGCACGAGCGCCAGCCCCTCAGTATCGTCGCCACGGTCGGGATCGCGTTCGTGGCGTTCGGTACATGGTTCTCATTCGATCAGGAGCATCGCACGGCCACCCTCGGCATGCTCGTCAGCCTGACCGTCTTCATGCTGATGCTGGTCATCGCATTGACGATGTTCATCTTCCGTCGCTCGCACGCCGCCGGTGTCGATCTCGTGCTGGCCGCCGTCACCGTCTACCTGCTCCACGGCGGACTCTTCGGAGCCGCCTACAGTGTCATGGAGATCCTCCACCCGGGTAGCTTCGCGGACCCGACGACGCCCGGAGCATCACCCACGTGGCGACAGCTCGTCTACTACAGCTACGTCACGATGTCCACCGTCGGCTATGGCGAGGTCCTCCCGCTCACAGCCTGGGCACGCTCACTGGCCGCGTTCCAGGCGGTGGCCGGCACGCTGTTCCTTACCGTTGCCGTCGCTCGCCTCGTCAGCATCTGGAGAAGCTCGAATCCCGTCCGCCCGGACACCTAAGCACGTGCGCCGTATCTGCGACGGGTCCGGCCCACACCGGCCAGGACGCGGGTGGATACACGGCGACGGCCGATCGATCAATCGTGCAGCGGGTTACCGCGAACAGCGGCGTAAGTCTGCCGCAGTGCCTCGATCGACTGGCCGTACGACGCCTGAGCCACCCCGGTGAACAAGCAGTCGACCACCATCAGCTGAGCGATCCTGCTGCCCAGGGCGCCGGGCCGTAGCCGCGTCTCCCGGGCGGCCGTGGTGAGCACGATGTCGGCGACGGCCGCGATCTCCGAGTCGGCATGGTTCGAGATGGCGACGGTCGTGGCACCGGCGGCCGCGGCCAGCCGCAGAAACCTGATGGTGTCGGCCGTCGTACCCGTGTGCGAGATGCCGACGGCGACACACTCCCGGTCCAGCACGGCGGCGGAGGTCCACGCCGAATGGGAGTCGGGCCAGACCAATGCCGTGCGCCGGATACGACTCAGCTTCTGCTGCAGATCCAGCCCCACCACCGCACCGGCCCCCACCCCGAAGATGTCGACACGTCGCGCCGCCGCGACCGCGGACACCGCCGCCGCGAGCGCCGTGGTGTCCAGCACCTCCGCGGTGTCGGCGATCGCCAGTGCCTCATTGCGCGCGATCTTCGCGACCACGTCGGCCAACGAGTCCTCCTGGCTGATGTCACCGGTGACCGACGGAAGGCCCCGCTGCTGGAACGTCTCGCGGGCGGACTCGCGGGTCAGGTCCAAGCGCAGATCCTGATGCCGGGAGTAGCCGAGACGCCGGCAGAACCGCACGACGGACGTGGTCGACGTCGCGCAATGCGCGGCGAGCTTGGTCACCGGCCACTCGGCGACGGTCACCGGGTCGGCCAGGATCGCCTCCGCGATCCGTCGCTCCGCCGGCGGCAACGACGGCAGCGCGGCCCTGATGCGAACCAGGATCATGCGCGGATGGGAATGGTCGACGCCGCCGGAAGCCACGCAGGCATGATACATTCCGAGCCGTACATTCAGTACATACGTGAACCAGACTCCGTACATCCTGTACATTGCGTGCGAGCACGTGCAACACCACCCATCAGGACCACAGACGTCCTCATCCACGTCGTCCACTTAGGAGGAAGCGCATGCCGGCCAGCCCGCGCCGCACGCCACTCAGCTGGATCGTCCTCGGCACGGTCACGGTCGCGTCCCTGACGCTTGCCGCGTGTTCCGACGCGAACACCAGTGACTCCGGCGGAGGAGCCGAATCAGACGCCGACGCGGCCGATCTCGCCCCCGGCGGAGATCTCGTCATCGGTGTCACATCCGACCCGGACACGCTGTACCCGTGGCGCGCCACTCAGTTCCAGGCGGTGAACGTGCTCGGCAACATCTACGGCACGCTGACCGAGCTGGATGAGAACCTCGAGGTGACGCCGGGCCTCGCCGAGTCGTGGGACGTCTCCGACGACGGGCTCACCGTCACGTTCCACCTGCGCGAGGGAGTGACCTTCGCCGACGGCAGCACCTTCGGCTCCGAGGACGTCGTCCACTCGCTCGAGACCATCCTCGACGAGGAGACGGCCGCGGTCGCCCGCAGCTCGCTGGCACGCGTCGAGACGGTCACCGCCGTCGACGAGACCACCGTGGAGGTGGCGCTGAGCTCACCCGACGCGAGCCTGTTCGCGAACCTCGCGACCGTCAACATGGCGATGCTGTCCTCGGACGACACCGAGGACGATCTCAACACCACGCCCAACGGGACCGGACCGTTCGCCTTCGACGAGCGGGTGCCGAACCAGTCCATCTCACTGGCCCGCAACGACGCGTACTGGGGCGACCCCGCGCTGCTGGACACGGTCGAGTTCCGGGTGATCCCGGACGAGTCCTCGATCGTCTCGTCGCTGCAGGCGGGCAACGTGCAGATGGCGGTCTTCGACGATCCCCTGGTGGCCGATACCGCCGCCGGCGCGGACGTCACTGTCACCGAGACTCCACAGCTCAGCTACCACGTGCTGCAGCTCAACGCGCGCCGCGGCCCGCTGAGCGACGTGAACGTGCGGCTGGCGATCCAGTGCGGGATCGACCGGCAGCAGCTGCTCGACACCGCCGCCCTGGGTGAGGGCGAGATCACCGGCCCGATCACCTCCCCCGCGTACCGGTCGGACCCGAATGCCCGGCCGTGCCCCGAACGCGACGTGGAGCGCGCTCAGGAGTACCTCGCGCAGGCCGACGTCGAGACGCCGGTCGTCATCGAGACCATCGTCTCCCAGGGCGAGTACGCCACGTCGGTGAACGAGGCGCAGAACCTGAAAGCACAGCTGGAAGAGGTCGGCATCGTCCTCGAGCTGGATCAGCTGGAGTCCGGCGCGTTCGTCGACCGATGGATCGCGGCCGACTTCGACGCCGCGGTGGCGCTCAACGGCGGACGGCCCGAGCCGGACGGCATGTACGGGCGGTACTTCACCAGCGACGGCAACCTGAACGAGGTCGCCGGGTACAGCTCGCCCGAACTCGACGAACTCTTCGCCCAGGGCCTTCAGGCCACCGACGAGGACGAGCGCAAGGGCATCTACGACGACGTCGCCAGGCACCTGGAGGACAACGCCGCGTGGGTGTGGCTGTTCACGGGTTACACCTACACCGCGACCCACAACACGCTGCACGGGTTCGTGCCGATGGCCAACGGATCGCTGCAGTATCTGCGCACGGCCGGCTTCACCGGCTGACCATGATGCTCGAGGAGTTCCTGCACAACGGCGTCGTCCGGCGGGTGGGGCAGGCGCTGTTCACCCTGCTCGGGGTAGCCGTCGTCGTCTTCGTGATGCTGCGCGCCATTCCGGGTGACCAGATCACGTCGAACCTCGGCACCGAGGCGGCCGCGCTCACCCCGGACCAGCGTGCCGCGCTGGAGGCGTACTACGGGATCGACCAGCCGTTGTTCAGCCAGTTCTTCAGCTGGCTGGGCAACGTCCTGACCGGCAACCTCGGCTTCTCCTCGCGGGCACAGACCAGCGTCGCGGAACTCACGCTCCAGGCGCTCCCGGTCACCTTCGAGCTCGCCGTGCTGTCGATCGCGTTCGCGCTGGTGATGGGGATCCTGCTGGGAATGCTGTCGGCGTCCCGGCCGAACTCGGCCCGGGACGCGGCAGGGCAGGTGGTCGGTCTGGCCGGACTGTCCATCCCGGCGTTCCTGCTGGCGACGACGCTGATGTCGGTGCTGGCGTCGGAGTTCGGGTTCAACCCGAACGGCGAGCCGTACGCGCGCCTGCTTCAGGATCCGCTGCTCAACCTCAAGCAGATGTTCCTGCCCGCGCTGGTCCTCGGATTCGGGGTGGCGGCGCCGATCATGCGGACCACGCGCACCGCCGTGCTGGAGGTCAAGTCGGGCGACTTCGTCCGCACCGCTCGCGCCAAGGGCGTTCCACCCCGCCGGCTGCAGATCCGGCACGTGCTCCGCAACGCGCTGGTGCCCATCGTCACCATGACGGGCCTGCAGTTCGGCTACCTGCTCGGCGGTGCGGTCGTCATCGAGCAAGTGTTCTCCATCCCCGGCATCGGCCGCCAGGTGCTGCTGGGCATCCAGCAGAACGAGTACGCACTGGTGCAGAGCACCGTGCTGGTCATCGCCCTGGCGTTCGTCCTGGTGAACCTGCTGACCGACCTGCTGTACCGGATCATCGACCCCCGGGTGCGTGCCGCATGACCCTCGCCACCGACCAGAACGCGGAGATCACCGCACGCACGGTCAGACCCCGCGCGCTGATCAGGACGCTGACCAGCAACCGGAGCACGTTCGTCGGCCTCGTCATCACGGTGACGCTGGCCATCGTCACCGTGCTGGCGCTGTTCGGTGCCCTCCCGCACGACCCGCTGGCCCAGGATCCGCCGGAGCGCCTGCGCGCCCCGTCGGGAGACTTCTGGTTCGGCACCGACCAGTTCGGCCGGGACGTCTTCTCGCGCGTGGCCGCCGGGGTCGGCAACTCGGTGCTGATCGCGGTGGTGGCCGTTGCGTTCGCCACGCTCGTCGGCACCGCCGCCGGGCTGGTCGCCGGGTTCTACCGCGGATTCTCCGACACGGCCATCGGCGGCGTCACCAACATCCTGTTCGCCTTCCCGCCGCTGCTGCTGGCGCTCGCGCTGGCATCGGTGTTCGACCGCAACTGGTTCACCATCGCGGTCGCCATCGCCGTCGTCTACACCCCCATCTTCGTGCGCGTCACCCGCGGACCGGTCCTGTCGTTGCGCGAGGTGGAGTACGTCCGGGCCGCCGTGAGCACGGGGCAGAGCCGGCTGATGGTGATGCTCAAGCATGTCTTGCCCAACATCACCTCGATCATCATCGTGCAAGTCACGCTGTCGCTGTCCTGGGCCGTACTGACCGAGGCGTCGCTCAGCTTCCTGGGGCTGGGCACTCCGCCGCCGGCTCCGTCCCTGGGGTCGATGATCTACGAGGCACGCACACTCGTCACGGTCGCCCCGTGGACCATGCTCGCCCCCGGCATCGTCGTCGTCCTGCTGGTGGTCGGGCTCAACCTGCTCGGCGACGGCCTGCGCGACACCTACGATCCACGCAACCGAGGGAATCGATGACCCGTCAGGGAGACCACGTACGTCAGCCGCCCACCACCGAACGCGCCGACCCCCGATTCGCCCGGATCGAGGAGGCGTCCATCGCCGAGCTCGCCCGGCAGATGAACGCCGCCGACGCGACCGTGCCGGCCGCCGTCGCCGGTGAGGTCCCGCGCATCGCCCGCGCGATCGAGGCGGTGGTCGAGCGGATGAACCGGGACGGCCGCCTGGTCTACGTGGGCGCCGGAACGTCCGGCCGGCTCGGCGTGCTCGACGCCTCGGAATGCCGTCCCACCTTCAACGTCAGCGCGGACCAGGTCTTCGCGATCATCGCCGGCGGACCGCAGGCCGTCGCCGACGCGGCCGAGGGAGCGGAGGACGACGCCGAGGCGGGCGCGCGCGACATCGATGACGCCGGGATCGGACCCGACGACACCGTCATCGGGCTCGCATCCAGCGGCCGGACACCGTTCGTGCTCGGCGCCGCGCGCCGGGCACGGGAACGCGGAGCGCTGACCATCGGCATCTCCTGCAACCGCGACGCCGAGCTGAGTGCCCTCGTGGAGCATCCGATCGAGGTGGTGGTGGGTCCCGAGGTGATCAGCGGGTCGACCCGGCTCAAGGCGGGCACCGCGCAGAAGATGGTCTTGAACATGATCTCCACCATCACCATGGTGAAGCTGGGCAAGACCTATCGCGGCCTGATGGTGGACGTGCGTCCCACCAACGAGAAGCTGCGCGCCCGTGCCACCCGCATCGTCTGCTCACTGACCGACGCGGACCCCGACGTCGCGGCGGCCATGCTGGCCGACACCGGTTTCGACGTCCCGCTGGCGGTGCTGCGGCTGCGGCTCGGCCTGAACCAGCACGCAGCCGCCGACCGGCTGCGCGCCGCGAACGGGCGCCTTCACCTCGCACTGGGAGAGAGCGCATGAGAGTCCTCGGTCTGATCTCCGGCACCTCGCACGACGGCATCGACGCCGCCATCGTCGACTTCGCCGTGGACGGCGGCGACGGCACGCTGCACGGCATGGTCACGCACACCGCGTCCACACCCTACGAACCCGCGCTGCGCGCTCGCCTGGCCGCCGCGCTCCCGCCGGCGCAGGTCACGCTCGCCGAGGTGACCGTCCTGGACACCCTCATCGGGCAGGCGTTCGCCGAGGCGGCGCACACCGCCGTCGAGCAGGACGCGCCGGTCGACCTGATCGTCTCGCACGGCCAGACCGTCTTCCACTGGGTCGACGGCGGCACCGCGCGCGGCACGCTGCAGATCGGGCAACCGGCGTGGATCGCCGAGCGCACCGGCACCGCCGTCCTCTCCGATGTCCGGATCCGCGACATCACCGTCGGCGGGCACGGTGCCCCGCTCGTCTCGATCCTGGACGCGTTGCTGCTGGGCGGCCTCGGCGACGCGCCGGCGGCGCTCAACCTGGGCGGTATCGCGAACGTGACGGTCTCGTCCGCCGACGGGGTGCACGCCTACGACGTCGGCCCGGCCAACGCGTTGATCGACGCCGTGGTGACCGAGCACGGCCTGCATCCGCAGGGCTACGACGACGGCGGGCGGATCGCGGCGTCGGGAACGGCGGACCCGGCGCTGCTGGAGGTCCTGCTGGACGAGGAGTATTACCGGCTGGCGCCACCGAAGAGCACCGGCAAGGAGCTGTTCCACCTCGGCTACGTGCACGACGCCGTCCGGCGGGCCGGGACCGATCCGGCACCCGCCGACCTGGTCGCCACGCTCACCGAGTTGACCGTCCGTACCGTCGTCGACGCGCTGCGTGGCGAGAAGGCCGACGCGCTGGTGGTGTCCGGGGGCGGCGCGCGTAACCCGGTCATCATGGCCGGCCTGCGACGTGACCTTCCAGACACCCGGGTGCTCCTCTCCGACGAGCTGGGTGTGCCCGCCGACGCGAAGGAGGCGATCGCGTTCGCGCTGATCGGCTGGTGCAGCGCGCACGGCCTGCCCGGGACGGTGCCCGGCGGCACCGGCGCGAGGGAGCCGCGGATCCTGGGCACGTTCACGCCCGGCGCTGCTCCCCTGCGGTTGCCCGCTCCCCGGGCGCAGGCGCCGACATCGCTGCGCGTACACGGCCACGCCGCCGGACCAGGCCGCGCCACCGGAACGGGCCGAGCCGCCGGAGCAGGCGGGGCAGGCGGGGCGAGCGCGTGACAAGTCACCCGTCGCGCGTGACGGCCGGCCCGGGTGCGATCGACCACCCGGCGCTCGCCCGGACCGCCGCGCGCGTACTCGGGCCGTCGCCGGATTCCACCTGGACCGCGCCGGCCGGCGTCGTCATCGGTGTACGCACGCCGGATGCGACGTTCATCCACGTCGCGGGCGAGCGGGTTCCCGCCGATGGCAGCCGTGGCCGGCCCGCCGCACCGATGACGCCATCCACCGTGCACGACCTCGCCTCGGTGACCAAGACCATGACGACGACCGCGGTCATGCGGCTGATCGCGGTCGGCGCGCTCGGACTCGACGACGACGTCCGCGCCTACGTGCCGACGTTCCCTCATCCGGCGAGCATCCGGCAACTCCTGCTGCACCGCGCCGGGCTGTGGGAATGGTGGCCGCTCTACGTTCGGTCAGCAGATCCCGTGGCGGCGTGGGCCGAGCTGGACTCGCTGCCGGCGCGATACCCGGCGGAGTCCGGACGGCACTACTCCGACCTCGGATTCATGCTGCTCGGGCGGGTGCTGGAGGCGGTCTCCGGAACCGGTCTGCGCGACGCCATGGCCCGGCTCGTCACAGATCCGCTGGGCCTCACCCGGACCGGCTACGGACCGCGGCAGGACGCCGAGATCGCGGCCGGCTCATACGGCGACGCCGCCGAGCGACGCATGCTGGCCACGTCGACGCCGTATCCGGTTCCGTACTCCGACACCGACATGGACCGATGGCGCGACGGGCTGGTGGTCGGCGCGGCGAACGACGGCAACACGCAGCACGCCCTGCACGGCGTCAGCGGGCATGCCGGACTGTTCGCCCCGGTGCCGGATCTGCTGGCCTTCGCCCACGCGCTGTCCACCGGCGAGCACCGCCTGGCGGCGCCGGACGTCGCGGCCGCGTTCTTCGCCGACGGCCCGGATCCGGGACAAGCGCTGGGCTGGCGGACCGGCACGCTGGGACTGGACGGCCACCGCCACGCCTTCGTGTACCACCCGGGCTTCACCGGGGTCACCGTCGGCTTCGTCCCCGGGCAGGGGGTGGCCGTCGTCGTCGCGGCGAACCGTCTGGTGACGCCGGGCGAACCGATACCGAACGACACTCTGCTGCGCATCGTCGCGGACGCGCTCGCCCCGCCGGGCGCCCTCACCCCTACCGGTCACGCGACCGGCGGCACCGCCCGACCCTCGACCACCGCGAGGCATCCATGACATCCACTCCGCTGCTGTCCATCCAGAACCTGTCCGTCTCGTTCGCCACGCCCGGCGGCGAGGTGGCCGCCGTGCGGAACGTCGACATCGACCTGCCGGCCGGGCGGACGCTGGCCGTCGTGGGCGAATCCGGCTCCGGCAAGACGACGACCGCCGCCGCCGTCAACCGTCTGCTGCCCGAGAACGGCCGCATCACGTCGGGCTCGATCATCTTCGGCGGGCGTGACCTCGCCACGGCAAGCGAGCGGGAGCTGCTGGCCGTCCGCGGGTCCCAGATCGGACTGATCCCGCAGGATCCGATGTCCAATCTCAACCCGATGCAACGCATCGGCACCCAGATCGCGGAGGCGTTGGAGGTGCATGGCCGCACGTCCGGCAAGGCGACGGATCGGCGCGTCGTCGAGCTGCTCGACATGGTCGGCATACCGGAGCCGGACCGGCGAGCGCGGCAGTACCCGCATGAGTTCTCCGGCGGCATGCGGCAGCGCGCCCTCATCGCGATGGGCCTCGCGTGTGAACCCGCCCTGCTCATCGCGGACGAGCCGACGTCGGCGCTCGACGTCACGGTGCAGCGCAAGATCCTCGACCAGCTCGGCCGGCTCACCGGCCGGATGGGCACGTCGGTCATCCTCATCACGCATGACCTGGGGCTGGCCGCCGAGCGGGCCGACTCCGTGGTGGTGATGTACCGCGGAGAGATCGTCGAATCCGGCGACGCCGCGCAGATCCTGGAGAGCCCGCAGCACGAGTACACGCAGACGCTCATCGCGGCGGCGCCGAGTCTCACCTCACACCGGCTCGTCGCCTCGGTGCGTGAGCTCGCCCGGACCACCGACAGCGCAGCCGGCACCGGTCGCACCGATGGTGCCGGTAGCGGCGGTAGCGGCGGTAGCGGCGGTAGCGCCGGTAGCGCCGGTAGCGCGGCCGGCAGCGAACAAGCCGTGACCGCCCAGCGTGAACCCGACGGCTCGGCCGCCACGGCGGGGAACCTCGTCGAGGTGAACGAGCTGACCAAGGAATTCCATGTCCGGGCCGGCCGCACCGGCAGGCGAGAGCGGTTCACCGCCGTCGACTCGGTGAGCTTCACGATTCCGCGCCGGCAGACAGTGGCCATCGTCGGCGAGTCCGGCTCCGGCAAGTCGACCACCGCCAATATGCTGCTGGGGCTGGACGAGGTCACGGCGGGGTCGATCCGATTCGACGGCACCGAGCTGGTGGGCCTGGGCCGCCGCGAGCTACTGGCGTTCCGCAGGCGGGTGCAGCCGGTCTTCCAGAATCCGTACTCGTCGCTCGACCCCCGTTACTCCGTGCGACGGTCGATCGCCGAGCCCTTGCAGGTGCACGGGGTGGGCGACGCCGGCAGCAGGCGCGCCCGGGTGGCGGAGCTGCTCGATCAGGTGGCGCTGCCGAGCGCGATGGCCGAGCGATACCCACACGAACTCAGCGGCGGCCAGTGTCAGCGGGTGGCCATTGCTCGTGCCCTGGCCCTCTCCCCGGATCTGGTGATCCTCGACGAGGCGGTGTCCGCGCTGGACGTCGTCGTGCAGAACCAGATCCTGGAGCTTCTGGCCGGGCTCCAGCAGAGACTGGGCCTGAGCTATCTGCTGATCAGTCACGACCTCGCCGTGGTGCGGATGCTCTCGCATCAGGTCAACGTGATGAAGCAGGGTCGCATCGTGGAGAGCGGCGCGCCCGACCACATCTTCGCGGACCCGCAGGAGCCGTACACCAGGGAGCTCCTCGCGGCGATCCCCGGACGACGCGCCGCATAGCTCACGGAACCCAGTTGAACTCGTCCGGGTCGGGGCCGGTCCGCTGGTTGCGGTTCAATCCGCTGATCGCCGCGACGTCGTCGTCGCTGAGCTCGAAGTCGAAGATGTCGAAGTTCTCTTCCATCCGGCCGCGGTTGACCGACTTCGGGAAGACGATGTCTCCTCGCTGAAGATGCCAACGCAGCGCGACCTGCGCGGGGGTCTTCCCGTGGTGGTCCGCGAGCCGGCGCAGCGTCGCGTCGTCGTTCACCGCTCCCCTGGCGATCGGGGCCCAGGCCTCGGTGGCGATGCCGTGCCGGGCGCCGAAGGCACGCACGTCGTCCTGCGTGAGGTAGGGGTGGACCTCGATCTGGTTGACGGCCGGGACGATCTCCGTCTCCTCCAGAATGCGCTGCAGGTGATGCGGCTGGAAGTTGGAGACGCCGATCGCGCGGCAGCGACCGGACCGGTAGATCTCCTCCAACGCCCGCCAGGTCTCGACGAAGTCGCCCACCTTCGGCAGCGGCCAGTGGATCAGGAACAGGTCGACATAATCGATGTCGAGGTCGGCAATGGTGCGGTCGAAGGCGCGCAGCGCGTCGTTGTAGGCGTGGTAGCCGTTGTTCAGCTTGCTGGTGACGAATACATCGTCACGGTCGATCCTGGAGTCGCGGATCGCTTCGCCGACCTGCTTCTCGTTCCCGTACATCTCGGCGGTGTCGATGTGCCGGTACCCGACGTCGAGCGCGGCCAGCGTCGTCTCCTTGGTGACCTCCGGGTCGACCTTGAAGACCCCGAAGCCGAGCTGAGGAATCTGCACACCGTTGTTGAGCGTGATGGTCGGTACGTCCGTCATGTCCTGTCGCCCTCGCCAGCTCTCGTCGGTTCTTCGAGCACAGGTGGCCGCGACACCCGAGCGCCGTCGCATGCCACCACTCGCCCACCCTAGGCACACATCACCCTATCGACGAAGCACACCGCCTGGCCGCCGGCTGTTGAACAGAATCAAACCAAACTGTACAGTTTGATTCGAGGAGGCCGGATGCCACACCAGGAGACAGCACGCAGCAAGGCGAAGCGGGACCAGATACGCCGCGGCGCTCAGCAGGTGTTCCTCACCGCCGGTTTCGCCGGCGCGACCACCGATGCGATCGCTCAGGCGGCGGGCGTCTCCAAACAGACCCTGTATGTGTACTTCCGCCGCAAGGAGGAGCTGCTGGTCGACGTCCTGACCTCACTGCTCGCCGAGCTCCACCAAGACCGGCCGACGCTGGAACGCGCCGACGACGTCGACTCGACATCCAGTCTCCGTGCCGCCCTGGTGCGGATCACCTCCGACGCGCTGACCACCATCAGCAACCAGGAGTATCTGGCCTTGACGCGGGTGATCATCGCTGATTCGCCTAAAGTGCCGGAGATCGGTGAGCTCTGGGCCTCCACGGTCACCGGCACGGTCAGGTCCGTCGTCATCGCCCAACTGGAAGAGGCTCGCCGTGCGGGCCTGATCGACCTGGACGACGTCGAGGTCGCGGCCCGCTTACTGGTCGGCGGCGTGCTGACCTACGTCCTCCCGGACGGCATCGTCGCCACCGATCGTCCGGTCGCACCACCATCCACCGAGACGCTCGAACGGATGGTCGACCTGTTCCTGCGGGCCATCACCTGAACGAGAGCGCAGGCCAACCTGACGCATCACACCCGACGCACACCACACCCGACGCACACCACACCCGACGCACACCACGGTCAACGACGTACACCACTGTCGAATCGGAGAGACGATGATCCTCGTGACCATGGCCGGCGGAAACGTCGGTCTCCCCCTTGTTGAGTACCTGCACGCCGCCGGCCTGCCCGTGCGCGCATCGACCCTGGAAGCCGACCAAGAGCGGTTGCCCGCCGGTGTCGACGCGGTACTCGGCGACCTGGCCGGACCACACGTCCTGCACGAGGCGTTCACCGGCGTCGACGCCCTCTTCCTGGCCACCGGCCACCCGGCCGACGAGGAACCCATCCTGACGCAGGCCGAGCGGGCCGGGGTGCGGCGCGTCGTACTGCTGTCCTCCTTCTCCGCCGGCGACCTGCCGGATTCCCCGGTGGGTGCCGAGTTCCGCCGTATCGAGGAGGCCGTGCGCTCGCGAGACTTCGCGTGGACGATTCTGAGGCCGCAGGGGTTCGCCTCCACCATGGTGTCGCTGGGCTGGTTGCCGATGTTTCGCCAAGGGCGGGTACGGGCGCCGTTCGGCTCCGTCCCCGTGCCGATCATCCACCCGGCCGACATCGCGTCCGTGGCGTACACCGCGCTGACCGAGGACGAGGGCCATCAGGGGCGGATCTACGAGTTGACCGGCCCCGATGCCTTGACGCTGCCGGAACAGGTCGGCGAGATCGCCGCGGCAGCCGGCCGGGACATCGCCTTCGAGGAGATCCCAGTCGACGTCGCGCGCCGGGAACTGCAGGCCTTCGCTCCGGCGATGGTCGTGGACTACTTCCTGGACGTCTGGACGGCCGTGCGGCCCGAGGTCCGCGACACCGTCGAGAAGGTCACCGGCCGGCCGGCACGGACCTTCCGGCAGTGGGCGCAGGAGAACGCCGATACGTTCCGGCAAGCCGCTGTTTGCACGGGCAACTCTCCGGGTACGTGATCGGCATGAGGGGCGATCGTGTCGAGATCGTCGTCGACGCCGGCGACACGACACGGACGTACGAGATCACGGCGACGCGAATCGGGCGACGAGTGGACGTCACCATCGGACGCGGCGTCGTCGAGGTCGCCGAGGTGACCCGTTCCGGAACGGCCGTGCGGACGGCCCGGTTCATGGCGAGCCGGGTGCTGGCGCTCGTCGAGCATCCGGCGGCCGACCGGCTCACGGACAACGAACGTGAGGACCGTCACCGCGGCGCCCCGGGCGCGGCAGGACCGGGGCCGACGACATGACCGGATGAGTGGCCTTACGCTGGGGGTCCACGGCAGCCGCGTCGAAAGGACACCCCGGGATGGACATCAACGCCAACGTCGTCGCACTGGTCACGGGCGGAGCCTCCGGGCTCGGGCTCGCCACCGTCAGGCGGCTGGTGACCGCGGGCGCGAGCGCCGTCGTCGTCGATCTGCCTTCCTCCCGCGGCAAGGAGGTCGCCGACGAGGCGGGCGACCGGGTCGTATTCGCCCCCGCCGACGTCACCGACGAGGCCCAGGTGTCGGCCGCGTTGGACGCCGCGGCCGGGCTGGGTGACCTCCGCATCGTCGTGAACTGCGCGGGCATCGGCACCGACGTCTTCCGTGTGGTCGGCAAGAAGGGGCCGTTCCCGTACGACAAGTTCCGCCGCACCGTCGAGGTCAACCTCTTCGGCACCTTCAATGTCATCCGGCTGGCAGCCGAGCGGATGATCCCGATCGAGCCGACGGGCGAGGAGCGCGGCGTCATCGTGAACACCGCGTCGGTGGCCGCGTTCGACGGGCAGATCGGCCAGGCCGCCTACTCGGCGTCGAAGGGCGGCATCGTCGGCATGACCCTGCCGATCGCGAGGGACCTCGCCCAGCACCTGATCCGGGTGACGACGATCGCTCCCGGCATCTTCCAGACGCCACTGATGGCCGGTCTGCCCGAGGAGGCACAGCGCTCGCTCGGGGAGCAGGTCCCGCACCCGAGCCGGCTCGGGCGGCCGGAGGAGTACGCGCAGCTGGTCGAGCACATCGTCGCCAATCCCATGCTCAACGGCGAGACCATCCGCCTCGACGGCGCCATCCGCATGGCCCCGCGGTAAGGGCGCTAGGGTGCCTGCATGGAGCTGAGCACGATCCTGCCGCTGGCCAAAGATCCGCATGCGACCGCGCGGGAGGTCGTCGCCCTGGAGAAAGCCGGCGTGGACACCGTGTTCCTGCCCGAGGCGTACGGCTTCGACGCGGTGTCCATCCTCGGCTATCTCGCCGCGCGGACATCGACCGTACGGCTCGGCCCCGGAATCCTGCCGATCTACTCGCGCACGCCGGCGTTGATCGCTCAGACCGCCGCCGGGCTGGACGCCGTCTCCGGTGGACGGGCCGTGCTCGGCCTCGGCGCCTCCGGTCCGCAGGTGATCGAGGGCTGGCACGGCGTCCCGTACGCCAAACCGCTGGCCCGCACCCGCGAGGTGGTCGACATCTGCCGCCGCGTCTGGCGCCGCGAACCGCTGACCAACGACGGCCTCTACCCGTTGCCGTTGCCGGAGGAACAGGGCACGGGGCTGGGCAAGCCACTGAAGTTCATCAACCGTCCGGTCCGGGAGCGCATCCCGATCTTCCTCGCCGCGCTCGGCGAACGCAACGTCCAACTTACGGCGGAGATCGCCGAGGGCTGGCTCCCGATCTACTTCCTGCCCGAGCGTGCCCAGGAGATCTGGGGCCCGGCGCTCGACGCCGGGCGGGCCCGCCGTGACCCTGCGCTCGGAGAACTGGAGATCGTCGCCGGCGGCAACCTCGCCATCGGCGACGACGTCGACCAGCTCCTCGATCTGGCGCGCCCGACGCTCGCGCTCTACATCGGCGGCATGGGCGCCCGCGGCAAGAATTTCTACAACGATCTCGCCCGGCGCTACGGCTACGAGGCCGAGGCGGAGCGCATCCAGGATCTCTACCTGTCGGGACAGCGATCTGAGGCGGAGGCGGCAGTCCCGGATGAGCTTGTCCGGCTGACCAATCTGGTGGGTCCGGAGAGCTGGGTTGCCGAGCGGGTGGCGGCGTACCGTGCGGCCGGCGTGACATCCCTGCACGTCAGCCCGGTCGGCCCGGACCCGATGCGCAGCGTCGAACGGTTGAAGGAGATGCTCTCCTAGCCCCGGCGCGGCCGTGGATAATCGGTTGCGAGGTGTCGTCCGGTGCTGCCTATCGTGGCGCGGACACGGCCACCATCGGCTGCATACGCCGACGATGCCACGAGGGGCACACCGATGAAGCAGAATTTGATCTTCGACGCCGACGACACGCTGTGGGAGAACAACGTCCTGTTCGAGCAGGCGGTCGAAGCCTTCATCGACTATGCGGGGCATGCGACCCTCAGCCGGGCCGAGGTACGAGCGCGTCTCGACGAGATCGAGCGCGTCAACGTCCGCCGGTACGGCTACGGTGTCGACAGTTTCGAACGCAGCCTCACGGAGTGTCTCGGCGTGCTGCGCGCGGACGCGTCGCCGTCCGTCGACGCCGACGGATCGACCGTCCACGCGGACGCCGCGGCGATTCGACGCATGTGCGAGCCGATCAGAGCGAACGTCATCGAACTCATCGACGGCGTGCTCGACACCCTGCACGTGCTCTCGACGCGGCACCGGCTGTTCCTGCTGACCAAGGGTGACCAGGCGCAGCAGGCAGCCAAGATCGAGGCGTCGGGACTGGCCGACCTGTTCGCCGACGTGACGATCGTGCCGGAGAAGGAACCGGCGGTCTACGCTCGCTTCGTCGGCGAGCGGCAGCTGGCCCCGGACGAGACCTGGATGATCGGCAACTCCCCGAAATCGGACATCCGCCCGGCGCTCGAGGCCGGCCTCGGGGCCGTGCTGGTGCCGCACCCGATGACATGGACGCTGGAACACGACGAGGTGCCGCACACGCATGAACGTTTCCGCGAGGTGACACCGTTCGCCGCGCTGAGCACGCATTTCTGACGGCCCGCACACCGCGACGCACCGGACACACCACCCTGCGGGGGCGCCGGTGCACTCGCGGACATGCGCCGCGGTCGCGATCACGTCTGCCGCGCATGCTTGTGTGGGGGCGGTTTCCCGCAGGGTCGACGGGCACGACGTCGCCGGCGAGCGAGGCATAGGGTTGAAATCATGTCGGTAGCGCCGCTTGTCCTCGAACTCGAATTGCACACGCCGCTGAGCACGGTACCGCCGCAGGATCCGCTCACGGCGATCCGCGCCCGCAACCGGGCTCAGCTGTCCGACGTCCTGGAAGGGCTCCGGCGGGCGGCGAAGGACAGCAAGGTGGCAGCGCTCGTTGCCCAGTGTGACGGTGGCACGCAGACACCCGCGGTGGTCCAGGAGCTCCGGGACGCGGTGCTGGAATTCCGCCGGTCGGGCAAGCCCGCTGTCGCCTGGGCGCAGAGCTTCGGCGAGCTCGGCCCAGGCACGCTCGGTTACTACCTGGCCAGCGCGTTCGACGAGATCTGGGTGCAGCCGTCCGGGGACGTCGGCCTCACCGGCCTGAGCGCGCGCGCCGTCTTCCTCCGCGAAGCGCTCGACCAGCTGGGCCTGCAGCCCCAGCTCAGCCAGCGGCACGAGTACAAGAACGCGGCCAACATGTTCACCGAGTCCGAGTTCACCGAGGCGCACCGTGAATCACTCACGCGCATCGTCGAGTCCATGGGCGAGCAGATCATCACGGCCGTCGCCGACGCGCGCGACATCGACCCGCAGCGGCTACGCGACCTGATCGACGCCGGGCCGGCAAGCGCCGACGACGCCATGGCCGCCGGTCTGATCGACACCGTCGGCTACCGCGATGAGGTGTATCACGCCGTCAACCGGAGTGTCGGTGGCCGGATGCGGCTGCGCTACGTCAGCCGATACAACCACGCGCGCACCAAGAATGACGCCATGCTGCGTGCGCCGATCCAGCGGCGACGAGGTTACGTCGCGCTGGTGTACGGGCACGGGGCTATCACTGTCGGCCGTAGCTCCGCGAGCCCGTTCGCGCAGGGCTCGATGGGCTCCGACACGATCAGCGCCGCGCTGCGTGCGGCTGTGCGGGACGACTCGGTCAAGGCCATCGTGTTCCGCGTGGACAGCCCGGGTGGCTCCTATGTCGCCTCGGACACGATCCGTCGTGAAGTGCTCCTGGCAAGGCGGAGAAAGCCCGTGGTCGCCTCGATGGGATCCGTCGCCGGCTCGGGAGGGTACTTCGTCACGATGGCCGCTGACGCGGTGGTGGCGTCGCCGGCCACCATCACCGGGTCGATCGGCGTCGTCGGCGGCAAGATCTCACCGAGAAGACTGCTCGATCGGCTGGGTATTCACGTGGCGAGCGTGAACGTCGGCCAGCAGGCCGACATGTTCTCCTCCGATGAGCCGTTCACCGACGAGCAGTGGGAGATCGTCAACCGGTGGATGGACCGGGTCTACGACGATTTCACCGCCAAGGTGGCGGAGGACCGCAAGCTCGCCAGGGACCATGTGCTCGACGTGGCCCGCGGCCGGATATGGACCGGCGCGGATGCACGCGAGCACGGGCTCGTGGACGAGCTCGGGGGCCTCACCACGGCCATCCAGGCGGCACGGGACCGGGGCGGCCTGCCCTATCGGGATGATCTCGCCGACGTCCGGACGTACCCGCGAGTGCCGTTCCTGGAACGGCTCCGCCCCGCCGAATCGAGCCAATCACCAGCAGCGACCGGGACCACCGTGCGTGCCCATGCGCCGCTCAGCGACGTCGCCACCGCCCTCGGCCTGCCCAGCACCGGCGCGCTGACGATGCCGTTCGTCCCCCGCACCTGAGGCGCCGAGCCAGGCATCCGACAGCGCCAGGACGCGCCCCTGAATTTCGTTCTAAGGCCTTTCGGCCCTACGCCCGGCCGATGGCCGCCCTTTACGCTCCCAATGTTGCTTCTGCAACGGGTGCGCGGGTGAGGGGCATTGCGGGCACCTAGGCGGGAGTGACGTACCAGGCGGGACCGGCCCCAGGGGGATGGGTCGGTCCCGCCCTCGCCCGTGCTTCCGCACGCGGACGCAGCCGACGCATGCACGCCGCATCGGCGGCTCATGCAACCAGGGTGCACCGCGGATGTGCTGCGGATCGGCAACTATCACCCTAGCGCGCACGCTCCCGTCCGCCTAACGCGCTGGTTCGGCACTGCGGGGAAGCGCTGGGCAGCGCTCATGCCCTGTCACTAGGCGAGCGCAGGTTCGTCCAGGGTCAACGTCGCAGCGCCCGGATCCAGCGTCGCCGATACCCCCAGCGGCACGGTCTGCGTGCTCGGCCCGTGCCCGAAACCGAATCGGGCGACGATCGGCACTCCGAGATCACCGAGCCGATCCACCACGACGCCGTCCATGGGTTCGCAGTCGTGCCACGATCCCAGCACGATGCCGACCACACCGTCCAACCAGCCGGTACGGAGCATATGCGTGAGGTCGCGGTCCAGCCGGTACGCCTTCTCCCCCACCTGCTCCAGCAGCAGGATGCCTCCGTCAAGGTTCGGACGGCCGGTCGGGGTGGCCAGCTCTGAGGTGAGCAGGCTGACACATCCGCCGACGGTCACCCCCGTCACCGGGCCGGTGTCGCCGTTGGCGATCGTCCGCGCGGTGGGAGCGCCCAGGGTCAGCACCGTCTCCGGCTCGAACAGCGTTCGCCGCAGGTGCTCAGCCGTCGGACCGTCCTGCACGAAGGAATCGACCGCCACCATCGGCGCGTGCAGGGTGGAGACCCCGACACAGTTGGCGAAGGCCTCGTGCAACGCGGTGATGTCGCTGAAGCCGGCGAACACCTTCGGCTCCGCCGCGGCCATGGCGGACCAGTCGAGCAGATCCATCATCCGCTGCGCCCCGTATCCTCCGCGTGCGCAGAACACGCCGGCGACCGAGGGATCGCACCAGGCCTGCTGCAGATCGGCCGCCCGGGCCTCATCCGTTCCCGCCAGGTACGGGACTCGCTCGTGCTGGTCGGTGACGTGCGGGGCGATCGTCACGTCGAGGCCCCAGCCCCGCAGGATCTCGCAACCGGTGTCGAGCAGGTCTTTGTCGACCGGGCCGCTGGGCGCGACGACAACGACGCGGTCTCCCGCCGTCAACTTTCTC
The DNA here is from genome assembly GCF_010550675.1 of Phytoactinopolyspora halotolerans. Classification (GTDB taxonomy): domain Bacteria; phylum Actinomycetota; class Actinomycetes; order Jiangellales; family Jiangellaceae; genus Phytoactinopolyspora; species Phytoactinopolyspora halotolerans. The sequence goes on from NZ_JAAGOA010000042.1 coordinate 24,846, forward strand.
GGCCGGGTCAATGCTTGCATCTTCATGGGCTCATTCCCGGGATCTGTCGTGTGGGCAACCGCGGCTCGTCACCACGGATCATCTCATCAGCGGCAGGCACGCTACCGTACCATCACCGCGCCCCAGAGGCACGCAACCCCACCACCCCGGCAGCGCCTAAATGAGGCTCTTCTGACTTATCCGTGGGTGGGTTGAGCGTGTCATAGCAGCGCACGCCGTTCTTTCCGGCCTAGGTTTTTGATTGTCGAAGATCAAAACTAGGTGTGGGAGAACGGCGTGCGT
>NZ_JAAGOA010000043.1 GCF_010550675.1 Phytoactinopolyspora halotolerans
GATCAATACGTACAGTGCAGTCAGGAGGGTGTTCAGTTCTTTCGTCACACATTGATCTTGAACACCCTCCGTCCACTTCTCCGGTCACGACGCGCCGACCGTGATCTTCAAGGAATCACTCATCTAGGCGAGCTCCGATGCCTGGTCGAGCTCGTCGGCTGCGGTGCCGTCCAGCTGCCAGGCCGGGTCGACGTCGATGCCAAGGTGCCGCAGGGCGGTAGGCACGATGTCCACCATGGCCATGCCGGCACCCCCTACAGGTGACGGCCGGATGTCGCCGCCGACGGCAAGGGTCCAGATCTCGCGAACCTCCGGCTCACCTCCGCCATGGCCGCCTTCGTCCAGATGGCCATGGTCCGTCGCCGAAAGAATCAGCCAGTCCTCCTGGTCATAGGTGGCCCGCGCGCGCACCGCGTGCACGAGTGTGCCGACCTCCCGGTCGAGTTGCTCGATCGCCTCGATGTAGGCGGCTGAGGCACCTCCGAAACGGTGCCCCGCCACGTCGGCGAGGATGAGGTAGACGTAGCCGACATCCGGGTTGTGCCTGGACAACGTCTCCGACGTCCAGGCGATGATCTGCCGGGCGGATGACGCACCCTCGCCCGAACCCTCGTTGGAGGGAAACAAGATCTTCACGTGCGGCGCGTCGATGATCTGCTCCATCAACGGCGGCCAGTCGCCGATCGCGAATGTGGACAGGTCCGGACGGACACTCCTCAACCGGGTGAGAACGTCGGGGAAGCGGTCCAGCTCGTTCGGTTCTATCGCGTTCGACAGCACTCGATGCTTGTCTGGCCATACGCCGGTGAGAAGGGTGCTGTGGCCGGGTCCGGAGACGGTCAATGCGGAGTACTCGTCCGGGTCGTACGTCATGGTCCGTCCGAGTTGCCCTCCGGCAGCGAGCGCGTCGATGTTCGGCGTCCGAGCCTCGTGCAGTTTGTCCCACCGGACTCCGTCGAAGATGAGGATCAGGACCTTCTTCTCACTGGTTCCGTGCGGGACGTCACTCGCCACGACGTCGTCCATTGAACTTCACTCCTCCAGGGTGGTGCGGCCGCGGCCGATTGTGGGGTTGGCCTCGTTGGCCGGTATCGGCGTCCGCGGCATTCTCCGGACACGCCACCGCGATCGTGTGTCGTTCATGGATCATCGCCGTGGTCCGGTCTGCACTTCTACGGACCCGACATGACGTCCACGTGATCTGTGGCCGAATCACGGAACAACCATCCGTGACGAACGGAACGACGTTTCGCCCGACGCGTCGGGTCACCCCGCGCCGTAGTCGCCGCCTGGGATGTCGAAGAATTCCTCGAGGGTGGCAATCCCGGTACGCCGAAGCTCGGCGGCCAGTGGCCGGCCCACGAATCGCAGGTGCCACGGTTCGTAGCTGTATCCGGTGATCTCGGTGAGGCTGCGCTGGTAGCGGATGATGAACCCGTAACGCCAGGCGTTCTCTGCCAGCCACCGGCCACCCGGGGTCTCGCCGAAGCATGTCTCGAAGCTGCAGGCAGGATCGTCGGGTGTGACCAGGTCGACGGCGAGGCCGGTCTGGTGTTCGCTGTGGCCGGGGCGGGCCGAGACCTGGTCGGCCGCGGCCTGGCCGCGGGCCGCGACCGTATCCGCGTAGACGCTTTGCTGATACTCGTACGACCGGAACGCGCTGCCGATCTTGAACCCCAGACCTTGTTCGTCACTGTCAGCCAGGAGTTGTTCGAGCGGTTCGGCGGCGGGCTTCGCGACCTGGTAGCCACGTACCAGCGCCATCTCCTCAGGGCGGAAGTCCTCGGGCTGGATCGGGTGTCTCTTGTTGACGACTACCCAGATACTCGTCGGATCCGTCGTGGAGTGACGGGTGCGGTCGAACTCGTCGTCCCCGTCGTCCTTGGGGTCATCGGGCGCCGGCGAGCCACGGGATTCCGTCATCGGCGATGTCGTCGGCGAGGACGTGGGCGGCGCAGCGGTCCCTTCAGAAGGCTCGCTATCAGACGGCAGCAGGAGCACGATCCCGCTCAGGACCACGCCGCCCACAGCGAGCGTGGTGACAAGCGCTGCGATGATGCTCCTCATGCCCCGATGACGGGTGCGAACCATCCGGCAGGTTGCCCGCTCCGGGATGCAACCTTCCGGGCCTCCGCACCCGTCAACGAGGCGAAAGGAGCACCATGCGAGATAGCGAGCGTTCGGCAGAGTTCGTTGCGTTCGTCCGGGCGCACCGGGCTGACCTCGTGCGCACCGCGGTCCTGCTGTGCGCAGGAGACGAGGCATACGCCGAGGACCTGGTCCAGACGACCCTCACCCGGCTGTACCTCTCGTGGTCGAAGGTGCGGCGCGCGGACAGCTCACTCGCATACTCGCGCCGCTGCCTGACCAACGTCTTCATCGACGAAGCCCGGCGCGCTCACCGCCGACGTGAGACAAGCGTCGCCGTACCGATGGATGCACTCGGCCGTGACCCTGCCGGCGCCTCCCCCGACCTCGACCTGCGGGCATTGGTGCTCAACGCGCTCTCTTCGCTCGCCCCGCGGCAGCGTGCGGTCGTCGTCCTACGTCACTGGCACGACCTGGATGTCGATGAGACCGCCCGCATCCTCGGTTGCCGTGCCGGCACCGTGAAATCCCAGAATGCCCGAGCATTGGCTCACCTGCGTGAATTCCTTGCCACCGCCGACCATCAGCTCGACCTGGAGGTGTCGTGAATGACTCCGCTTCCCGATCTCAAACACGCTCTCGACGTGGCCGCCGGCGACGAGCCGCGCCCGTCCGACCCGAGCGCTGACCTCGACCGAGCGCAGGCCGCCGTCCGCGCCCGCTCTCGCCGCCGGTTCCGCCTCGGCGTGAGCACGCTGGCGACGGCGGCTCTGGTCGGGGCCGCCTCCGTCGTCGTGCTGGACGGCTCCCCTACGAGTCCACCGTCAGCTGCGGCTGCTGAAGTTCAGCTCGTGGACCAGCAGTTCGACGCGGAGCCGTACACCTTCGATCTGACGCCGGAGGGCTGGTCGGTCCAAGCGCAGATGCCCAGCGCAGTGACGATCGCACCCGACGACGGCTCGACCTCAGACGAGCCCCATGACTTCCAGGGCAAGCTCGTGATCCTCTTCGATTCCAACCCGCTCACAGGCCGGGAGGTCGAGCACGACGGCCGCCGATTCTGGGTAACCGAGAATCCCGGTCACACCATCATCTCCACGCGGACCGTCGACGGCGAGCCGACCGGAGTGGTCCGCATCCAATATCCGCACGACGCCGGCTGGGAGGAATCCTCCATGATCGAGTTCCTCGCCAGCGTGCACGTCGGACCGGGCGCGCAACACGGCCTCGGCTAGGTTCGGTCCCTGAATCACCTATCAGCCTGCCATCGCCGATCTCTGCGCGGATGATGTCCGTCTGCCCGCGCGCCGAGATCACTCGCGGGGGTCCGAAGCGTGGCGTCCCTCCGACGCTGTGACGTTGCCCGGTCCAGGTGGCGTGCTCGCGCCCGCCCTGCGTGGACGACCGATGCTCTGGATTGCCGCAACTATCGGGGCCGTTATCGGAGAGGTGACACCTTGAGCTACATCAATGATCAGAACGTCTACGTACAGCTCGGCGTGATCCTGAATCCGCAAAAGGATCAGGATCACAAGACGATCGTTCGGCTGCGAGAACTCGAGCCAGCAGAAGCGCTCTCGCTGTACGCGATGATCGCCAACGAACAGAACCGGCCGATGCTCACCACGCGGAGCGATCACGAATGCGAGTGTGAGTGTGCGGAATGGTCCGATGATGAGGAGGAAGAGGAGTAGGCCTGCAGAACCGATGACACGAAGCCCTGGACGCACTACCCGTGACCGCATCGGTCGAACTACCGCGCGCTCGAACGGGTGCGGGCGCACGGATCGTCTCTAGGTAACCGCTCTATCACTGGAACTTGACATCTTCTACATTGCTGTAGGCCAGCTGTTCTCGGTACAGATCACCCGAGGCGCCGACCGAGTCGGCGGAAACCATCCGTCCTACCTGGGGTAAGGAGCGAAAAGGATGGAAGTGAGCGGATCCGTGTCCTCTCCCATCGCCGAACTGGAGCCTTTATCGCGCGCCGCGACCGGGCTCGGCTTCGCCGTGCACAGTGTCGAGGTCACGGTTGACGGCGAACCGGTGGTCAGTGCCGCTGTCCCAGGGTTGGGGGTGCACGCCCCGCACCGGATGTACTCGATCTCCAAGACGGTCACCGGTTTGGCGGTCGGCCTCCTCGCCGACGAGGGGCGGCTCAGCCTCGACGACGCCGTCACGAGCCACTTCCCCGAGTTCGGCCCCTGCCACCCATGGGTGGAGGCGACGACGCTGCGCCACATGCTGTCCATGCTCGGGCCGCACGCCGCCACCACGTACAAGCTCTTCGAGGGCGGCTGGCTGGAGTCGTACTTCACCGTGCCGCCGACCCACCCGCCGGGTACCGGTTTCACCTACGACACGAGCGCCTCGTACGTACTGGCGGCACTCGTCGAGCGGGTCGCCGGGACATCCCTCGTGGATTACCTGCGCCCGCGCCTGCTCGACCCGCTCGGCGCGAGCGAGCATGTCCGGTTTCTCACCGGCCCGGAACCGGTCAGCCACGGCGGCTCCGGGCTGATCTGCACGCCGCGCGACCTGCTGCTCCTCGCCCACCTGCTGCTCGACGACGGCGTCGGAGACGGTGCGCGCCTGCTGCCGGCGGACTACCTGCGCGCGGCCACCACCGTCCAGGCCGACACCGCCATGCACACCTGGGGTGCGCCGTTCCGCGGCGGGTACGGCTACCAGTTCTGGCTGCCCCCGCAGGGTGGGTTCCTCATGTTCGGCCTGGGCGGTCAGATCGTGTACGGCGACCCCGAGCATCGACTGGCCGTGGTCGTCACCGCGGACACCCAGCCGGTCCAGGGCGGTGACCAGCGGCTACTCGACCTGGTGCTGCGCCACCTCGTCGCCCCGCTCGTCGAGCAGAGCACGGGACGCCCGGCGACGGGACTGAGGCCAGCAAGTACCGAGGCGGAGACCGAGCTCTCCTGGCCGCTGCCGGCACACGACGCCGCGCACGCGGTGCCGACGACGGGCCGGTTCGCCGCATGCGCCGACGACGCGTGGCCGGGCGACCTCGAGCTCGACGTGACCGCCGACGGCGGGACCCTCCGCTCACCGTCGGACGACTGGTCGCTGGAGCTGGTGTGCGGCGCCGCGACGCCGCAGCCGTTCGGTCCGGAGTCGCGGCCCGCCGTCGTCACCGCAGGCTGGGCGGCGCCGCGCACGCTCGACGTCGTGTGCTGGGTCGTCGACGACGAGCTCGCCGTCGTCCGGCTGCGCCTGCACGTCGGAGAAGACGGGACGATCACCGCTCGAGGCCAGGGCTTCGGCGAGACGTTCGACCCCCGGTGGACCTTCTGCGGCGCCTACCGATCCGGCGGCGATCTCACGCTCCACGCACGGTGACGAGAGACCGGTGGATCACCACCGATCCCTCGTCACCCCGACCGGTGGGTCACCTCACCTCGGAACCTGGACGGACGGCGCGCAGTTTGCCGGCACCCGCGCCGGAGCGGACAAGCCCCGGCACGGCCCGGGTCGTATGGATGGTGCCGTGCAGTTCCGGCTTCCATCCGACGTCGCCGGCGAGATCGGATTCGTTGGCGTCGTTGAAGGCGGCGAGCACGTCCGTGTCACGACCGTTGACCACAGTGCCGGACTCGTGGATCGCGGTCCCGCCCCACGCCTGAATGATGCGGTCGGACGTGATGCCGTCGGAAAGCTGGAAGATGTTGTTCTCCGCGTAGATCGCCGACTCGACGCCTACACCCCACGAGTAGCCGTACGGGTAGTCCGAGTCCGCCGCATGCGTATACAGGTTGTTGTACACGTGCACCTGCCCGTAGCGGACCCGCGGAGCGCGCTGGGTCAGGTTGACCAAGTGGTTGTGGTGCAAGGTGATCCGCAACTTGCCCCGGTCTTCGGGCCGGTTGTCGCCGTTGCCCCAGAGCAGCGACTTGTCGTGATCGGCGAGGACGCTCCAGGAGACGGTGACCAGGTCGCTCTCCCGGGCGATGTCCAGCAGGCCGTCGTGCCGGTCGTAGATCGCGCCCAGGTGGTGCGGTTCGTTGCTGTCCACGGTGTCCCCGTTGGTGAGGGTGACGTGGTCGATCCAGACATGCGTGGACCTGGAGATCTCGATGTTGTCGTACTGCGCGTCCCAGTCGCTGCCTCGCCACTGCGGGAAGCAGTCGTAAGCGTCGTGGATCCCCAGGTTGCGGATGATCACGTTGTGGACGCTCTCCAGGCGGAAGGCCGCGTTCGTCACGGACGCGGCGCCGAGTCCGATCACGGTCGTGTTAGACCCGATCTCGACCCGGACGTGTCCAGCATGGTTACTCGCCGACCGCCGCCGTGCGTCTTCCAGTGGACCCGCGGCCCGACCGTCCCAGTGCGCCGGGTCGTATGCCTCGAGGTAGGCGTCGAAGTCGTAGTCCGGATCGTTGAAGTCGTCGCAGGCAAGCGCATTCCCGTCGTCGTCGGTCATCGCATCGATGTCGCCCTCGACGTAGACGATCTTCGGATGATCGCCCTGAACTGCTTCCCTGAGCTCGGCCTGCGTCCGCACGGTGTAGACGTGCTCGGACGCCGCCTCCGCGCCCCCGGTGGTGCCGCCCTCGGCGGCCGCCCACCCGTCGTCCGGCGCAAGTACCTCCCGTCCGCGATCGTGACCGCGGTCGCCTGGCCGTTCCGCGTCGGTCGCGCCGTGGGACGTGCCCGACATGGTCAGGCTCCCAGCGACGAGCATGCCTATCGCCGACACCGTCGTCAGCTTCCTCATCCGCCTGTCCTCCTTGCGATAGTGGGACATGGTTCCGGCCGGACACAGCTCGCCTGGCCGACGTATGCAGCCCCGGTCACCCCTTGACCGAGCCGAGCAGCGCGCCCTTGACGAAGTAGCGCTGGATGAACGGGTAGAGCAGCAGCATCGGAAGCGTGGCGACGACGATCACCGCCATCCGGACCGACTGCGCCGGCGGGACGATGTCGACGACGTTCGCGTCCGCGTTCAACCCGCTGGACACGATGACGATCTGGCGTAGCAGCACCTGGATCGGCCACTTCTCCGAGTCGTTGATGTAGAGGATCGCGTGCTGGTAGGTGTTCCAGTACGACACCGCGTAGAACAGGCCGATCGTGGCGATCGACGCCATCGACAGGGGCAGCACGATGCGCCAGTAGACGCCGAACTCGGAGCAACCGTCGATCCGGGCAGCCTCCTCCAGGCTGTCCGGGATGCCCTGGAAGAAGTTGCGCATGATGACGAAGTTGAACGCGTTGATCGACACCGGCAGGATCAGCGCCCACAACGAGTCGATCAGTCCCATCGCATCGACGACCAGGAACGTGGGGATCATGCCGCCGCTGAACAGCATGGTGAAGATGACCAGGAAGTTCAGCACCCGCCGCCCGGGCAGCCCCGGTTTCGACAGCCCGTAGGCCATGAGCGAGGTCAGGACCAGGCTAATGAACGTGCCGACGACGGTGACGAACATCGACACCCCCATGGCCCGGGCGATGGTCGGCGTGGAGAAGATGTACCGGTACGCGTCCGTGGAGAACGTCTCCGGGATGATGATGAACGCCCGGTTCGTCAGCTCGCCCGGGGTGGCGAACGAGCTGCCGATCACGTTGAGGAACGGCAGCAGACAGATCAGCGTGAACCCGCCGAGCACCACGGCGTTGATCACGTGGAACACCTTGCGCCCCACCGTAGTGCGGCCACGGGGACTGCGACTGGACGGACCGCGGCCAAGCCGCGCCACGTCGCCGGCCGTGACATTCGTGCTCATTCAGGCGCTCCCATCGGTTCGGGCGGCGGGATCTTCCGCACCGCGAACAGCCCTGCGGCGAGGAAGAACAGAAACGCGACCGGGTACAGGACCAGTTGGCTGCCGATCAGGCAGAACAGGCCGGCGGCGAGGAACCACCAGCCCGCTATGCCCCGCCATGGGCGGCGGCGCGCGAGGAAGATCCCCACGGCGTTGGTCGCCAGTACCGCCAGCAGGGTGAAGCCGAACCACCCGGCCAGGGTCCGGGCGGCCTGATACGCGTCGTTCCCCTGGGCGGCGTGGGCTGGGTCTCCAGGTTCCGCGACGGCGATCCCGGCGGACGTCATGGCCGGGTAGACCTCGGCGAGGAACACCCGCTCGTCGACCCCGTTAATGACGACGGCGAACCCGCCGAGGAAGAGCCCGGAGACGACCATGCCGACGACGGCGAGCACGATCTCGCCGGTGCGCCGCGGCGGCGCCTCAGTACGTGTCGTATCACTCACCGATCGCCCCCACCTCGTGACCGTTCACCCGCACGTCGTGGTGGCGCACGTCCTCGCCGTGTTCCAGCTGGATGCCGAGTTCGTCGCAGCCGTCGATCCGGACGCGGGAGAGGTCGAGGTCCCGCACGTAGCCGACCCGCAGACCCGCCCGCGCGACGTCGTCCACGCCCGTCGCCATCGCCGGCTGCCCCGCCACGGCGTTGTCGGCGAACGAGATCGCGACGTCGTCGAGGGTGAGGTCCTCGACCGGCTGCTCCGGCAGGCCGTACACGAAGCCCGCGGCGGCGTGCACGTTGCGGGCCGTGACGTGCGCGAGGTGGATGCGGCGGAACAGCGGCGTCGAGACGTCGACCGGCTGCGGAGAGCGGTCGGCGACGACCGGGTCCTTCCCGCCGGGGCCGCAGAAGTAGAACGCATTCACCACCAGCGGACAGAGGACTCCGTCCATGATCACATTGGTCACCCGGACGTCCTCCACGATCCCGCCACGCCCGCGCCGTGACTTCAGCCGGATGCCGCGGTCGGTGCCCTGGAAGACGCAGCCGCTCACGACCACGTTGCGTACACCGCCACTCATCTCCGAGCCGATGACCACGCCGCCGTGCCCGTGCACCATGGTGCACCCGGTGATCACGATGTTCTCGCAGGGCACCTTCTCGGGCGCCCACTCGCTTCCGGCCTTGATGGCGATGCAGTCGTCTCCGACGTCGATGTGGCAGTCGCTGATGCGCACGTTCCGGCACGACTCGGGGTCGATCCCGTCGGTGTTGGGTGAGTCGTGCGGGTTGACGATCCTGATGCCGGTGATCGTGACGTCGTCGCACAGCAGGGGGTGCACGGTCCAGCTCGGCGAATCACGCAAGGTCACGTCGCGGATCGTCACCTGGCGGCACTCATGCAGGCCGATCAGGGTCGGCCGGGGGTGCGCGAGCGCGGCTCGTTCACCGCGGACCGCGTCCCACCACGGCCGACCCTGCCCGTCGACGGTGCCGGACCCAGTGATGGCGACGCCGGTCTCCCCGGACGCGTACAGGCAGGGCTGGTGAACCCGAGCGGCCGCACCCTCCCAGCGTGCCTCGACCACGGGGAAGGCACCGGGGTCGGACACGAACCGCAGGTGCGCACCCGCGTCGAGGTGAAGCTCGACGTGGGAACGCAGCCGCAGCGCACCGGTCAGGTACCGGCCGGCGGGGACGACGACGGTGCCGCCGCCCTCGTCGGCCGCCGCGTCGATCGCCGCCTGGATCGCCTTCGTGGACTCCGTGTCCGCCCGCGCGCCGAAAGCTCGGATGTCCTGCACTGGGTCTCCTCGGGTGCTCCGGTGGGACGCCTGCCGTCAGCCGTTGGCCTCGGCGTGGGCCGCGGTGAACTCCTCGACGATCTGGTCCAGGCCTTCGCCGCCGAGGGCATCGATCGTGGCCTCGTACTGATCCATGTCGATCTGGCCCATCATGTACTGGTTGTAGGCGTCGTTGGCCTGCTGCTCGATGACCGACCACCGCGCGTCGAAGGTCTCCGATGTCAGCGACTGCGCCGGGTTCAGCACCACGTACTCGGCGTTCTCCTCCATCAGCTCATTGCCGAGGTCGACGTACGGCTGCGCCGAAGGGAAGGTGACCACCAGATCCGACGGCCGCGAGGAGGCGAACGGCTGAACCTCCTGCTCCCACTTCGTCTGGTCCAGGATGGAGACCACACCGTCATCGTCGAATTCGAAGTGGTCACCCTCGATGCCGTTGGTCATCAGGGTGAACGGCTCTTCGTCCAGCAGCGAGTCGATGAAGCCGAGCACGACCCGCAGCTCCTCCTCGGTCTCCACGGTCGAACGCGGGATCGCGAACCAGCCGCCCATGCCGCCGTTCGTGTCGGTCAGGATCCGGCGCGGGACGTCGTCGTAGGTCATGTCGTTGATCAGGGCCCACTCCATGGTGGTGTCCGGGTCCGCGGCGAGACCGCCCTCGTAGAAGCCCCGCGCCTCGAACAGGCCGGTGACGACGATGCCGCCCTTGCCCTGGTAGATGCCGTCGTACTGATTCTGCTTCTGCAGCGTGACGAACTCCTTGTTGATCGCGCCCTTGTCGTAGAGGCTGCGATACCACTCCATCGCCTCCTTCCACGCATCCGTCGTGAAGGACGGGATCACCTCGCCCGCGTCGTTCAGCTCGAACCGCTGGCCGGCCCCGAAGTACCCGGCGAGTGAGCGGAAGCCCAGCTGGAAGGACTCCTCCCGGTCGTAGAACCCGGTGGTGTCGTCCTTGCCGTTGCCGTCCGGGTCATCTTCCGCGAAGGCGATGGCCACCTCGGTCAGTTCCTCGATCGTGTGCGGCACCTCAAGCCCGAGGTTGTCCAGCCAGTCCTGGCGCACCAGCACCCCGTAACGCGCCATGGGCTTCTGTTTCGGAACGCCGTACAGGGTGCCGTTGATCTTCGCCGACTCGATGGTCTCCGGCGGGATCTGCGAGAGGTTGTCGAACTCCGAGAGATACTCCTCGACCTCCCAGAACTGCCCCTGCGTCATCGCCTGGCGAACGGTCGTGTTGGTGATGTTGCCCAGGTCGACCAGGTCGGGCAGCGAGTCCGAGGCCAGAGCTGAGTTGATCTTCTCATCGGCGTTGGCCGCGGGCACCCACTGGAACTCGATCTCCATGCCCGTGTAGTCCTGCAGCGCGGACTCGATGACCCCGTCCGTCTCCGGGGTGGTCGGCGTGTGCACCACGCTCATCCAGCTGATGGTGTCCTTCTCGGCGCCTTCGCCTCCTCCGCTGCCACCGCCGTCGCCACCGCACGCGGTGAGCACTAGGGCGCATGCCGCCGTCCCGGCGATCGCGGGGAGCTGATTCCTTCTCATGGTGTGCTTCCTCTCGTGACGGTGAATGCTGGCTTGCGTGCGTCGTCGCCCGTTGGGTGGGTGGGGTTTCGCCATTGACGTGCCGTGGGTTCGAGGTCGCGGTAGACGACGCGGGTGATCAGCCCGGCGGCGGCCGCCGGTACGGCGACCCCGAACAGGATGAGCAGGGGGAATGCGTTCTGCGACATCAGGAACGTCAGCGCGAGGACCGCGGTACCGCCGATCACGGTCCAGTGCAGTGAGCCGAACCCGATGAGCAGGGAGGCCGCGATGGTGTCGCGGATCGTGCGCAGCTCGAGCGCGGCCATCACCGAGAAGACGTAGAACAGTGATACGGCGAACGCGACGAGCGCGAAGACGTTGAGCATCTGGACGTACCAGTTCCAGCCGGCGAAGACGTTCGTCACGATCACCGTGCCCGCGCCGAGGTAGATCCAGCCCACCGCGGCCGAGCGCCAGTACCGCTCGCGCACGTAGGCGACGAAGGTGCGTGTCATCGGCGGCTGCTCGCCGCACCGGAACCATCGGTCGATGTACTTCGCCAGGGCGTACGACGCGGGCCCCGCGCCGAAGAGCACAAGTCCGACCACGGTGGTGCCCAGCCAGAGCAGGTTGAGGTAGATCAGCCGGTACCCGTTCGCCAGGAACGAGTTGATGCGTACGAAAGTGTCGAAGGAGAACATCGCGTGCCGTCCCCGAACTGCCCGGTAGCCGGACCGTTCAGTAGACGCCCTCCTCTCCGAAGCGCCTGGCGAGACGGTTGGCGAGCACCACCAGGATCAGTCCGACGATGCCCTTGAACATGCCGACCGCGGCCGCATAGCTGAACTGCCCGTTGACGATGCCCGTGTTGTAGACATACGTGTCGAAGATCTCGCCGACCTCGCGGTTCAGCGAGTTCATCACCAGGAACATGTGCTCGAACCCCAGCTCCAGGAAGTCGCCGATGTTCAGGATGAGCAGCACGATGATCGTCGGGCGGATCGCCGGGAGCGTGATGTGCCAGGCCTGCCGCAGGCGCCCGGCGCCGTCGATCGCGGCCGACTCGTAGAGCTGGGTGTCCACCGTGGTGATCGCGGCCAGGTAGATGATGGTGCCCCAGCCCGCATTGCGCCAGATCTCCTGCATGACGTACATCGGCCGCAACCACGCCGGATCGGTCAGGAACGAGATCGGCTCGCCGCCCGCCGCGACGATCACGTTGTTGATGCTGCCGCCGTCGGTGGTGAGCATCACGTAGAACAGCGAGACGATGATGACCCAGGACATGAAATGCGGCAGGTAGATGATCGTCTGCACCGACCTCTTGACGAACCTCAGCCGCACCTCGTTGATCAGCAGCGCCAGGATGATCGGCACCGGGAACGCGAAGACGAGCAGCAGGAATGAGATCGTCAGGGTGTTGCGCAGCAGGAGGAAGAACGTGTCCTCGGTGAACAGGCGGATGAAATGGTCGAACCCGACCCACTCGCTACCGCTGAAGCCCAGGAACGGCCGGTAATCCTGGAAAGCGATTGCCAGGCCGCCCATGGGAAGGTACTTGAAGATCAGGAAATAGACCGCACCCGGCAGGATCATCAGGTACAACGCCCTGCGCCGCCACACGGTCGCCCACATGCGCCGCGTGTCCCGCGTGCGTCGCGGCACACCGGAACCGGACGCGTCGGACGCGGTGCGGTCCTGCCGTGTGGGCGGTGCCGGCGTCGCCGTGCTCATCGGCGCCCCCATTCTCTTCCTTGAGGTCGGGAGTCCCCCTCCAGGACGGCGAGGAACCGCTTTCTGGCCGAGAAACGTAACACGCACTGGAGACGATCACAAGGGCTCGGGAACCGATTCCCGACATGTCGCGGAATCGACGTCTTCCCAGGACACCCGCAATCGTCCTCGGTACGACGCCGGTGACCTGCGCGGATGCTCGGCATCCGGCGACCTGACCTTAGTAACCGCTTTCTCCTCGGATGGTGTCATCCCGGAATGCCTGCTCGTACCATGCGATGAACGCGGGTTAGCATGTCTGGGAATCGGTTCCCCAACTGGAAGGCCACGATGCCGACCTACACGAACCCCGTCCTCGACGCCGACTGGCCCGACCCTGACGTGATCCGTGTCGGGGCGGAGTACTACCTGGTGGCCTCCAGCTTCAACCGGGTGCCGGGACTGCCGGTGCTGACCTCGCGCGATCTGGTGCATTGGCGCTTCGCCGGGCACGCCTTGACGGCGCTGCCCCCGGCCGACCACTACGCGCTGCCCAGGCACGGCTCCGGGGTGTGGGCGCCCAGCATCCGCCACCACGATGGGCGGTTCGTCATCGTGTACCCGGATCCGGACCACGGGGTCTACGTCACCTGGGCGACCCGCGCGGCCGGCCCTTGGAGCACGCCACACCTTCTGCTGCCCGGCCGCGGCATCATCGACCCGTGCCCACTCTGGGACGACGACGGCCGCGCCTATCTGGTGCACGGCTGGGCGCGCAGCCGCAGCGGCGTGGCGAACCGGCTCACGGTGGTCGAGGTGGACCCCGGGCTCGAGCGGATCATCGCCGAGCCCCGCACCGTCGTCGACGGCGACGAGATCCCCGGTTGCCGCACACTCGAGGGTCCCAAACTGTACACACGTGACGGCTGGTACTGGATCTTCGCGCCCGCGGGCGGCGTCGCCACCGGTTGGCAGTACGCCTTCCGCTCACGCGACGTCTACGGTCCGTACGAGCATCGCGTGGTACTGGAGCAGGGCGGCACGGATGTCAACGGGCCACACCAGGGCGCGTGGGTCGACACCGCGGACTCAAGACACTGGTTCGTACACTTCCAGGACCGCGGCGCCTTCGGCCGAGTGGTGCACCTGCAGCCGATGACCTGGGCCGCCGACGGCTGGCCGCGGATCGGCGAGGAGATCGCGACCGCGCCCGGATCAGGTCGTCCCGTGGCGTCGGCGGAGTTCTCCCCCGCGCCGGCACCCGACGGCCCCGGTCTCGGCCACTCCGAGCTCGACCACTCCGACCTCGACTGCTCGGACGGATTCGACACGCCTGTTCCGCGCCCGGTGTGGCATTGGCAGGCGAACCCGCACAGCTCCTGGCTGCATTCCACCGGCGACGGCGCGCTCCGGCTGCGGGTGCTGCCGGAGGACCGCGGCGACCTGCGCCGCCTCGGGCAGGTACTCGGGCAGCGCCTGCCCGGACGGGCCAGCACGTGGACGACGACGGTGCGGCTCGACGGCGGCCCGCCCGGCGCCCGCGCCGGCGTCGTCGTACTCGGCCGCGAGTACGCGTGGGCGGGACTGATCCGCACCCCGGCCGGTGCTGACGTCGTGTGCCGCCGTTCCGACGGCGTCGGCGTCGGCGTCGGCGTCGGCGTCGGCGTCGAGGAAAGCCGGGCGGCCGCGCTCGTCGCCGACGGCGTCACGGCCGAGGCATGCGTCGAGCTGCGGGTGGAGTCCGACGATGCCGGCGCCGTGACGTTCTCCTGGCGCGCACCCGGTGCGACCGAGTGGACGCTGCTCGACGAGCCATACCAGGCCACCGGAGGACACTGGATCGGCGCGGAGATCGGTCTGTTCGGCGTCGCACCCATCGGTGCACCGGCCGGCACCGACGACGTCGCCGCCTTCGGCCCGGTGACCGTGACCGGGCCCGAGACGCACAGGAGCAGGTGATGGCCCGCAGCTTCAAGGAGGGGGCGACGATCGCCCAGGTGGCGGAGGCCGCCGGGGTCTCCCAGTCGACGGTGTCGCGGGTCATGAACGGGCGTTCGACCGTCGCGCCGGCGATCGTCGAACGGGTCTTGGCCGCGGCCGACAAGCTCCGGTACCGGCCCAGCAGCCTGGCACGGAGCCTGTCGCTGGGGCGCACCGAGACACTCGCGGTCGTGGTACCCGACCTCGGCAACCCGTACTTCCTGCAGATCCTGCGCGGTGCCATGTCGGGCGCGGACGAGCACGGCTATCGCGTGCTCGTCACCGAGACCCGCGAACGCGTCCAGCACGAGGCGAAGATCGCCCTCGAGGCCAGGTCGCGCTGCGACGCGCTCGCGCTCGTCGCGCCGCGGATGCCCGACGCCGAGCTCGCAGCTCTGCTTCTGGAGACGCGGCCCGCCGTCGTCGTGAACCGCACGGTCGACGTCCCGGGTGTCCCGCAGATCACCATCGATCACACCGCCGGCATCCGCGCCATCGCCGAACACCTGGTCTCGCTCGGTCACCGCGAGCTGGTGTACGTGTCCGGTCCGCAGGCCAGCGTGTCGAACACCGAACGGCTCGCGGGCCTGCGCGCGATCGCCGGGCGGCTCGGCCTCACCGTCGCCACGGTCGACGGCGGATCGTCCATCGACGTCGGCTACCGGGTCGCCGAGGAGGTGCTGGACTCGGGAGCGACGGCGGTGGTCGCCTACAACGATCTCGTCGCCTACGGCCTCGTGGGACGGTTGAACGAGACCGGCGTCGCCGTCCCGGGCGACATCTCCGTCGTCGGTTTCGACGACATCGAGATCGGCCGGTTCGCGACCCCGCCCCTCACCACCGCGTCCGTGCCGCAGGAGCAGATCGGTCGCCGCGCTTGGGAACTGATCGAGGCCCGGATGAACGCCTACGACGGCCACCGGGGTGAGGCACCGCTCGAGCAGGTGCCGGCCACGCTGGTGGTCCGCGGGAGCACCGGGCCGGTGCCGCCGGCGCGCCGTCTGCCGATCCCGTCGTCAGGCACCGCCGGGCTCGGCTCCGCGGCCGCCGCGGGGAGCGTCCGCGCGGTGTGGCGCACCGACGGCGATCCCACGCTGTGGGCGCTGGACACGCCGCTCGCCCGGGCCACCTCGGGTGAGGGCATGCCCACGGTGCACAGCCCGCGTCCCCACCTCGATCCGGTGCACTCGTTACGTCACCGGCCCATGACCGAGGTCAGCCCGGTCGACCACCGCCACCAGTACGGCGTCTCGCTGACCGTGGCCGACGTCGACGGGACGTCCTACTGGGGCGGACGCACCTACCTCCCTGGCCAGGGTCCCACCCTGCTGGCGAACCACGGGCGCCAGGTGCGCACGGCGGTCCGGGTGGCCGACGACGGCGCGACGCTGGAGCAGGATGTGCGCTGGTACGACCACGACGGTGCCGAGCATCTGCTGGAACACCGCACACTCACGGGGGTGCTGCTGCCCGAGGTCGAGTCGTGGGCGCTGGCGTGGTCCAGCCGGCTTTTCGCGGACCGTCGCCCCCTGACGTTCAGCAGCCCAGCGGTCAACGGCCGGCCTGGTGCCGGCTACGGCGGGATCTTCTGGCGGCTCCCGCTCGACCTGGAGACCGTCGTACGCACGCCCGACGCCGAGGGTGAAGCCGCCGCACACGGGTCCCGTGGGTCGTGGGTCGCGATCTGCCGGCGGCATACCCACGGGTGGACGACGTTGCTGCTGGTGCAGCCCGAGCCGGATCCGCTGCCGTGGTTCGTGCGCGCGTCCGACTACATCGGTGCCGGTCCGGCGCTGGCATGGGACGCCGCCACCACCATCGCGGCCGGTCGGGAGCTGCGGACATCGATCGTCGCGGTGGTGGTGGATCGGGCGCTGGATATGGCAGACGCCGACGACGTTGTTCAGCTCGCGCTCGGCCGGCTGCGGGCGACCCGGAGCCGGACGGAGGGCTGCGGCGGCGATGGGCCGCAACCGCCCGAGGACTACGCCGGCTGACTCCATGCCTCTCGAACCAAACATGCCGGCCGCGCCGCACGCACCTGAACGACGACGCCGACGACGGACAGCAGGGTCAATCCCGTGATCACCACGCTTGCACCGGCGATCGCGCTAATGACGATCAACAGCAGCTTTCGCGCCCACCCACGGCGATCACAGGCGGCCGTGCGACCAGATCAGCATGCGCCGGTGGCGCCACCCGTCGTCGCGCGCCGCAACGACATCGTCCAAGCGCACCCGGCCAGCGCCACCGCGGCGGCGACGCCGAAGGCCCAGGAGATCCCCATCGCCGCCGCCACCATGCCCAGCAGGATCGGTCCGCCACCGAGGCCCAGGTCGAGGAAGATGCTGGCGGTGCCCGACGCCGCGCCACGCTCAGCGGGTGCGGCAGTGGCGAATATGGCGGCGAAGAACGCCGGTGTGCTGAATGTGACGCCGAGCGCCAACATAACGGTTCCCAGTATGACGCCCGCTGGAGCCGTCCACAACGCCACGACGAGACTCACGAAAAATGCCCGCGACACGCTCTCCGTGCCTCACGTAGGAATGCCCGCGTAACGGCGACGCTGCTGGGGCATGGGAAGTGAGTTGTCGATGGCATCTCGTGCCGACGTCACC
>NZ_JAAGOA010000044.1 GCF_010550675.1 Phytoactinopolyspora halotolerans
GCGGAACTGACCTGACCAAGGGCACAACGGGACGAACAACCAACCGGGAAACCGGCAACTGATCGACCCTGGGCCCTAACGTCAGACATCATTTCCTCTCCAGTTCCCGACCCGACTCGTCGAAGTGATCACAGTCTAGCGTTTGCATCGTGGCAAAAGTGCGCTACAGTCTTTGCCACGTTGCAAATCCGCTGTTCGGCTCGTCACAAAGGAGTGTCATGAAGCGCTACATCTTGGGCGCCGGCGCGGTCGTGTTCGTGCTGACCGCCTGTGGCCCCGACGTCGCCTCGGACTCCGGCGACGGCGCCCTGTCCGCGCCGGATGCCGACTCGCCGTCCGGTGAGATCACCATCTGGGATCGTTCCGGAGACCTGTACGACGTCTTCGACGCCGCGATCGACGAGTTCAACCACAAGTACCCGGACATCGTCGTGCACCACGAGGCCGTCGACATCGATGCCAAGCTCTCCAACACGCTGATCACCGGCGCGGACGTGCCCGACGGTGTGTTCCTCGACGACGCCAAGGTGGCCGGCTTCGCCGAGCACCTGCACGACCTATCCGGAGTGCTGGAGCCGTACCTGGACGACATCGCCGGACAGAAGATCGACGTCAACACTGTGGACGGACAGATCTACGGAGTGCCATGGGACCTGAACCCGGGGCTGCTCTTCTACCGCGCGGACATCCTCGACCAGCTGGGGATCGACCCGTCGTCGATCGAGACCTACGACGACCTCTACGACGCCGCCCAACAGGTGAAGGATGCGAACCCGGACGCGGCGCCGATCCACCTGGAGCAGGACGCGTTCCTCAGCCAGCTCTGGCTGGAGATGTTCGCCAGCCAGCTCGGCACCAGCCTCGCGGACGAGAACGGCGAGCTGCGCCTCGACTCGCCCGAGTACCGGCAGGTCCTGGAGTGGCTGGACCAGGTGAACAAGGCTGGGCTCGGCGCTCGCGGCGAGTACCTCGGACCGGCGGACCTGGCCACACTGGAGAACGGCGAGCAGGTGTTCGTCCCATGGGCCATCTGGTGGGATTTCGCGCCGCAGCAGCTGCTCCCCGAGACCAGCGGGAAGTGGCGAGCGATGCCGCTGCCCGCATGGGACGAGGGCGGCGCCCGCAGCGGCGCGATGGGCGGATCCAGCTTCGTCATCCCGAACGACGCCGAGAACGCCGAGCTGGCCTGGTTGTTCTACGAGTTCCTCGTCTTCGACTCCGTCGGCTATGAGGCTGTCTACGGCCCGAACGACGTCTACCCGGGCGGGCTGAACACGTCGGTGCCCAGCTACGCGCCGGCCGCGGACCCGGACCGGCCGCTGTTCGAGCCGCTCGACGCGCTCGGCGGACAGGACCTGTGGCCGGTGGCGATCGAGGCCGGCAACGAGATCCCCGGCGGTACCCCCATCCCGCGATGGTGGGCCGGAGCGGTGGAGTACCTCGGCAACAACCTGCAGCGGATGTTCGACGGCGATCTCACACCGGACGAGGTGATCCGGCGCTCTACCGAGGAGATCCAGACCAACCTGGTGGATCGCCAGTAGTGGCCGCGACCAGGCACACGTCAGGGGAAAGCTCGTGACCGTGACCACCAGGGAACCGACGGTGACGACCCGTGTTGCGCGAATGCGCCGGCCGTACGGGAGAAACCGGCGGGCGCTGCGCAGCCGCCGGCTGGCTCCGTATGCGTTCGTGTTGCCGTTTGTGGTGCTCTTCCTCGGATTCAGCGTGTATCCGCTGGTGTACACGTTCCGGCTGAGCTTCACCAGCTGGAGCGGTTCGGGCGCGGCGCGGTGGGTGGGCTGGGACAACTACACCTACCTGCTGACCAACGCGGGCTTCTGGTCCTCGCTGGCGAACTCTGCCGTGCTGTGGCTGCTCATCGTGCCGGCGCAGCTGGTGGTCGCGCTGCTGGCGGCGGTGTTGCTGAACAACGCGAAGCTGCGCATGCGTGGGTTCTACCGGACCACCGCGCTGGTGCCGTTCGTGACGCCGCTGGTGGCGATGGCCCAGGTGTGGATCGTCGTGTTCGACACCGAGTACGGCGCGGTGAACGGTGCGCTCAACCTGTTCGGCCTGCCGGACGTCGACTGGCTGACATCGACCACCTGGGCCAAACCGACGCTGGCCTTGCTCTTCGTCTGGAAGACGACGGGGTTCGCGGTCGTCATCCTGTTGTCCGGCCTGCAGTCCATTCCGGCCAGCGTGTACGAGGCAGCCGAACTCGACGGGGCTTCGCGCACCCGGCAGCTGGTGAGCATCACGGTGCCGCTGGTGCGGCGGGTGATCATGTTCCTCGTCGTCATGCAGACCCTCGCGGTCTTCCAGATGTTCGCCGAGCCGTTCGTGGTCACCGACGGCGGTCCGTACGGCTCCACCACCACGGCCGGCCTGTTCCTCTACAACCACATCAGCCGGTCCGACCTGGGCACCGGTGCGGCGAACTCGTTCCTCCTGGTGGTGCTCGTGATGGCGTTGTCCCTGCTCTTCGTCCGGTTGCTACGGGAGCGTGAGTAGTCCATGAGCGTTGTCTCGACCGGCGCCGCACCGAGGCGGTCCCACTCGGCCCGGACTTCCGGCCGGCCAAGGCGTCGGCGGGGGAGTGCGGCGTCGCACGCGTTCCTCGTCCTGCTGACCGTCGCGTTTCTCGCTCCGGTGCTGTGGGCGGTGCTGTCCTCCTTGAAGCCGCCCGCGTCGATCATCACCGACCCACTGGAGTTCGACCCGAGCACGTTCAGCCTGGACAACTATCGGGCGATGTTCGACGACGTGCCGATCGCGTCCGGCTTCGCGACAACGGCGGTCGTCCTGGTGGTCAAGGGCGCGATCACGCTCTTCTTCGCGCCGCTCGCCGGCTTCGCCTTCGCGAAGTATCGGTTCGTGGGGAAGAACCTGATCTTCGGCGCGGTGCTGCTGACCCTGATGTTGCCGACGATCGTCCTGATCGTGCCGCTGTTATTGCAGATGAAGGAGCTCGGCTGGGTCAACACGTATCAGGCGCTCATCCTGCCCGGCTCGGTCGACGCGTTCGCGATCTTCTGGATGCGGCAGGTGATCGCGAGCGTGCCGGACGAACTGCTCGATGCCGCCCGGGTGGACGGCTGCGGCGAGTTCCGTATCTTCGTGCGGATCGTGGTTCCAGTGATCCGGCCCGGGCTGGCCGGGCTCGCCGTGCTGACGGTCATGAACATCTACAACGACTTCGTCTGGCCTGTGGTGGTGACCACCCAGGAGTCGATGCAGACGCTCCAGGTTGTGCTGGCCACGCTGGCACAGAACATCACAGGCAACCGGATCGGCGCGGACTTCGCCACCGTCTGGGGTGAGCTCCTCGCGGCCAGCTCGATCGCGTTGATCCCGCTGCTCGTGATCTTCATCCTGCTTCAGCGACATTTCATCAACGGCATCCTCGCCGGCAGCGTCAAGGGCTGACGCGCACGTCCTCTGCAGAAAGGCACCTCACACCCATGCATCAGCATCCCTCGACCCTGCCGGCGCCACGGCCGGATTGCCCGCGCCCGGAGTATCCGCGCCCGGATCGCGAGCGCCCCTCGGCCGGCTGGTTGAACCTCAACGGCAGCTGGGAGTTCCTGCCGGACGAGTCCAGCCGGTGGGCGGCGCCGGATGACCTCCCGAGCGGCACCTGGCCGGACACCATCCTGGTGCCGTTCGCCTGGGAGACCACCGCGTCTGGGGTGGAGCGTCCCTGGCTGGAGACCGCCTGGTACCGAACTGTCGTCGACATCCCGGGTGAGTGGTCGGGCCGGCACGTCTTCCTGTGTTTCGGCGCCGTGCATCACGAGGCGTCGATCTGGGTGAACGGCCGGCCGGTGGGCGAGCACGTCGGCGGATATGTGCCGTTCGAACTCAATCTCGGTGACGCCGGTGACCTCGGCCCGCGCGCCGAGGTGGTGATCCGGGTCCATGCTCCGGCCGACAAGCGGTCCATCCCGCATGGCAAGCAGCGTTCCATTCCCCGCGACGACTACGACGGCGTGAGTTTCACCCCGAGCTCCGGCATCTGGCAGACAGTCTGGCTGGAAGCCCGGCCGGCGACGTACGTCGAACGGATCGATCTTCGTGGCGACTCGCTGACCGGAATCGACGCGACCGTGGTGGCGGCAGGGCCGTGCGCGGCCGGAGCCCAGGTGACGATCCGGATCGATGGCGACGCACCGGTCGAGCCGGTGCGGACGCGGATCGGCGACGACGGCGCGGCGCGGGTGTTCCTACCGGTGACCGAGCCGCGGCTGTGGAGCCCGGCCAACCCTTACCTGTACCGGGTCACCACCGAGCTTGACTCGTCGGACGGAACGGACGTCGTGACGTCGTACACCGGATTACGCCGGGTGACGACGGATGGCGAGCGGCTGTTCCTCAACGACGAGCCGCTGTACGTCCGCGGCGTGCTCGACCAGGGGTACTGGCCTGCCACCGGGATCACCGCACCGTCCTCCGAGGCGCTCCATGACGATCTCCGATTGGCCGCAGCCGCCGGCTTCAACCTGGTACGCAAGCATCTCAAGCTCGAGGATCCACTCTGGCTGCACGGTGCGGATCGGATGGGCATCCTCGTGTGGGCTGAACCCGCGTGCACCAGCCGGTTCACCCCCGACGGCGTCGCCGCGTTCGAGGAGCAGATCGCGCCGATGGTGCATCGGGACGGGAACCACCCCTCCATCATCATCTGGGGCCTTTACAACGAGGAATGGGGTTTGGACTGGGAGGTCCCCGGCGACATACAGAAGAAGGACGCGCTGCGACGTGCCTACGATCTGCTCGCCGATCTCGACCGGACCCGGCCGATCGTCGACAACTCGGGGTGGACCCACGTCAAGACCGACCTCGTCGACTGGCACTACTACGACGAGTCGCCGTCGTCGTGGGCGCATACGCTCGCAGAGCTGGCGGCCGACCGCGAGACCTTCCCGGTGCGGCTGGGTCCTGACCATGTCGAGCACAAGGCGATCTATGCGGACGACGGCGTGCCTCGCACCGGTGTGCCTTACCTCAACGGAGAGTATGGCGGCGGCTTCACCAGCCTGGAACGCGGCTGGCACCTGCGCTGGCAGACTCAGGAGCTGCGACGTCACGCTCGGGTCTGCGGGTACGTCTACACCGAGCTGACGGACGTCGAGCATGAGACCGCAGGGCTGTACTACGCGGACCGCACCCGCAAGGATCTAGGCGGATTCGACCCGGCCATCGTGCACGCACCGACCACGCTGATCTTCGACGTCGAACCGATCGCGGCCGGCACCGACCTGGCGCCCGGCACGGATGAGTTCGACGTTCCCGTCCGAATCTCGCATCACGGCCCGTCGTCGTTGCGGACCGTCGTGAAGGCGGCATGGACGTCTGCGGGCGCACCGTGGCTCGGCGACGAGGCGAAGGTCGAGGCTGAGGCGGGCCCGGTCGCCGTCGAGCCCTTCGTCGTCAGTGAGCCGGTCACCATCCGCACCGCGTTGCCCGAGGGTTGGGCGGCCGGCCGACTGTGGTGCTGGACCGGCGACGATCCAACCGACGCGGCCGCCGTCGGTTTCCTCGACGTCGGCTTCGTCGAGCACCGCTGAGCGGCTGTCGTGTCACCGTTCATGGCTCGCACGCCTTCACGAGCCTTGGGCTAGAGCGTGCCAGTAGGCCGCGAAGTGGCTGGTTTGGCGCACGATCCTGTCGGGCTCGCTAGGCGCCGGCCACAACTGCAAGAGGTAACTGTCGGGTCCGAGGTCTCTGTGCGACACCTGATCGAAGTGTTTCGCGGCATCCATGGAGTCCGCACTGTAGCGCGCACGGTGCGTGCCGACGGCGGGCACGTCCACGCTGCAGTGGTACTCGAAGCTTGCGAGTACGAGATCTCGTTGAGGGACGTCGAAGGAGACCTCGACGACGTCCTCCCACGACGAGTCAAGCGATGGCTCGGTAGGGTGCCATTCGGCCATGAGCGATACCTGCCCGGTATGCAGCCCGGTGATCAACACCAACTGGTGAGGCGTGGCGGCGCCGCACAATCCGTTGCTCTGTCCACGTCTAGCTTCGTCGTGTTTCGGATATTCCCCCATCCTCGTCAAATAGATGAATCGGTAGTGGACAGGGATCAGACCACTGAACAACTCGATCACGGTGACATTCTCTCGCTACCGGCGCGCCGCAGCGTCTGCGTAGAGGCTCCTCGCGCGGTAGGACGACCTCACCCAGGGGCCGGACATCGCCCCGGCGAAACCCATCTCGAGCGCGGCTTCGCGAAGCTCAACGAACTACTGCGGACGCGTCCACCGCACCACGGGGTAGTGCCGCAGCGCGGGACGCAGATACTGCGTGGTGGTAGCGGACCGCTCCGAGCTCAGCTATGTCAACGCTAGCCATATGTCCATTGGAGCAGCCGTCGGCCGTGGTCAACGCCGTGATCGCTGCCTTGAGCAACTGAGCAGGGGAGAATCGGGGAGCGGGTTCGCGGTGACGACGGGAGAGCTCACATCGTGGGCTCTCCCGTCACAGGTTCACCTCGCCGTGGTCACCGGTAGGTTCCGCGGCGAGCAGTACGACGTAGATCGGCTGGTGGCAGTATGGACACTCCGATGATTGAACCGCCTTTCTCTCACGGTCAGCGTCGGGCAAGAGATCGGTGATGTCCACGTCATACACCCGAGCCAGTTGTAGGAGCCGTTCGATGCTCGGTGAACGGTCGGCTCGCTCGTAGGATCCGAGCACCGTGTACTTGACGTCGCCACCGGTACGGCGTTCGACCTCTTGGAGCGTCAGCTGTCTGAATTGGCGCGTCGCCCGCAGTTTGGCGCCGAGCCGCGCACGGAAATCGTCGTTGAGACGACCACTCACGCAGCCGCCAATCCGGTGACACCGATGCTGTCGATCAGCTCCCGTAACTCCCGGGGATCGATGTCGCGTTCATCCATGCCTTCCCTGAGCAACATCAGCACCCAGGAATCACCCAGGCGGCCTATCTCGCGAGGCCCGTCGTCGTCGCCGTCATGGAATCCGAGCACGAACCAGCCGTGGGCTTCGAGCCAGCGTTCGGCGTCTAACCAGGCCGAATCCCACAGTGCGCTGTAGTCGTCGTAGTCTTCGTAGTTCGGCTCGATGGCCTCCACGAACAAGCCCACATTGCCGCTGAAATGTGCCACATGCGGACCGAATTCCCGGCGATGCATGCCGATTGGCTGGTTGGTCATCATCTTCAGTGCCCCCTCCTGCCAACGCTGATCTTTGTTGCAAGGTAAATGGGGACGAAGCGAAGCGCGAGTGTCCGTTATCGAACTGGTACTGATCGTTCATTGAGTGAAACTCACAACCATCGCTGCGGCGGGCTGGGATCTCCGGTGTGCACGGGTAGGTCCGCCAGCCGCCACTCCAACATGCCGTCGTGTAGGCGCAGCGCCCGCCGTCCGCGATCGGCGAGCATCCGGACCGCGTCGTAGGCCAGCACGCAGTACTCGCCGCGGCAATACACGATGGTCTCGGTGTCCGAAGGTAGCTCACTGATCCGATCAGCCAGCTGGTCGACCGGGATCGAGACAGCGCCGGGGATGTGTCCGGCCCGGTACTCTTCCGCCGGGCGCACGTCGAGGACGACGACGTCGCCGGCCTGGATGCGAGCGTGCAACTCCTCCTGAGTGACCTCGGTTGCTCCGTCGTCCCCGAGGTAGGCCTCCCGGGCGGCGGGGACGGCCGCTTGGTGGTTCTCGGCGACCTTGCGCAGGAGGGCGAACAGGCGGGCGACGTCGTCGCCGGCCAGCCGGTAATACACCCGCACTCCGTCGCGGCGGGTGCGGACGAGTCCCGCCTGTTTGAGTGTCTGCAGATGCGCCGACGTTGTGGTGAGGTTCAATCTCGCCGCCGTGGCCAGTGCCTCGACGGTGCGCTCGCCCTGCGCGATCAGATCGAGTAGTTCCAGGCGTTTTCCGCTGGCCAGGGCCTTGCCCGTGGCTGCGAACGTCTCATACAGGTGCGTCTTCGAACCTACCGTCGTGGCATCAGTCATGGCATCCTCCATAAATCTATGGAATATTGTATCTCAGGACGCGAGTTGCGATGACACGACGTTCGAAACACACCGGACCTTGAGGGAGCGCCATGGGTTTCGCCGACGATCATCTGATTGCGCTGGTCGATGAGGGCCTGGGTAACAGCGCCTACCTGGTCGACCTCGGCGACGGCCGGGCCCTGGCGGTGGACGTCAGCCGTGACCTGCGCGCCGTGCACGAGGTGGCACGTTCGCGCGGCCTGACCGTCGCTTACGCAGCGGATACGCATCTGCATGCCGACTTCCTCTCCGGCGCCGTCCAACTCGGCCATGACCAGGGCACAACCGTGCTGGCTTCGGTCGCCGGGCATCGTGCGTTCCCGCATCGTGGCCTGGCCGACGGTGACGAGGTCGACCTGGGCGGGCTGACACTGCGGGCGCTGGCTACGCCTGGCCACACTGATGAGCATCTGTCCTTCTTGCTCCTCGACGGCCGCCGCGAGCTGGGTGTGTTCACCGGTGGCTCCCTGATCGTGAACTCTGCCGCGCGCACCGACCTGCTCGGGGCGGAACGGACCGAGGAACTGGCTCGTGCACAGTACCGCTCCTTGAACCGGCTGACCACGTTGCCGGACGCGACGGCGGTATGGCCGACGCATGGCGCGGGCTCGTTCTGCTCGGCGCCGCCCGGTGCCGAGCGCACGACGACGATCGGGGCGCAGAAGCTTCACAATCCGTTGCTGGCCGCCCCGGACCAGGACACGTTCGTGCAGCAGTTGACCGGCAGCCTCGGCTCCTATCCCGATTATTTCGATCGCCTCACCGAGGTCAATCGGCGCGGCCCCGAGATCCTGACCGCCAGTCCTGTGTTGGCAACACTCGACTCGGGTCAGGTGAAAGCCCTGCTCGCCGATGGAGGCCACGTCGTCGATGTCCGCCCGGCGGCCGAGTACGCCGCCGGCCATATCCCGGGTGCCGTGTCCATCCCACTGCGCGGCCAGTTCGCCACCTGGCTTGGCTGGCTGTTGCCGGACAGTGTGCCGCTCGTCGTCGTCGCCGATGACGATCAGGACCTCGGCGAGATCGTCTGGCAGGCGTACAAGATCGGCTACGAGCGGCTGGCCGGGCGGCTCAGCGGCGGTATGGACGCCTGGATTGCGGACGGGCATGCGCAGGCCACCACCGCGTTCGTCGCCGCTGACCAGGCCCCGGCCGGACCGTACGTCGATGTGCGTCAGAACTCGGAATACGTTGCCGGCCACGTGCCGGGCGCCATCCACATCGAACTGGGTGACGTGGCTGAACGCGTCGACGACGTGCCGGCCGGCTCGATCGTCGCGTGCGGCCATGGTGAGCGCGCCATGACCGCGGCGAGTCTCCTCGAACGCGCAGGCCACGGCGACCTTGCCGTGCTGAAGGGAGGGCCGGGGGAGTTCGGCGCCGCGCATGGTGTGCGTCTGGAGAGCGGCGAAGGCAGTAGCGCGTGAGCCGTGATCGCCAGGAGGGCCTCGCCGACCGCCCCGTACGTCTCGGCCTGCGGGAGAACTGGCTGCAGTTCAGCCTGCTCGTCGTCGTCAACATCGCCGTGGGTGGCCTGGTCGGCCTGGAGCGGACGACCGTTCCCCTGATCGGCAGCGACGTGTTCGGTCTGACCAGCGACCTGGCCGTCTTCTCCTTCATCATCGCCTTCGGTCTCACCAAGGCGTTGACCAACCTGGCCGCCGGTGCGCTCACGGCCCGCTTCCGCCGCAAGGAGTTGCTGATCGCGGGCTGGCTCATCGGCGTGCCCGTCCCGTTCGTCTTGGCGTGGTCGCCGTCCTGGACATGGATCGTCGCCGCGAACGTGCTGCTCGGTGTCAATCAGGGCCTGACTTGGTCGATGACGGTCAACATGAAGATCGACCTGGTCGGCCCTGCTCGGCGCGGCCTGGCCACCGGCTTGAATGAGGCCGCCGGCTATGTCGCCGTCGGTGCCACCGCGTTGCTCACCGGTTATCTCGCCACGGCCTACGGGCTGCGACCCGTACCCGAGCTGATCGGCGCGGTTTTCGTCGTCGGCGGACTCGCGCTTTCGGTGGTTGTCCGAGACACGGGCGGGCACGTCGCCGTTGAACTCGCGCAGCACCGCACGTCCGCCGGATCAGGACGGTCTGACGGGTTCGCCGCGACGTTCGCCCGCACGTCTTGGCGCAACCGGTCGCTGCGCGGCGCCAGTCAGGCGGGCCTGGTGAACAATCTGAACGACGGCCTCACGTGGGGTGTCTTTCCGCTGCTGTTCACCGACCACGGCCTGGGCCTCGCCGCCGTCGGCTTGATCAAAGGGCTGTACCCGCTGCTGTGGGGCGTCGGGCAGATTCCCACCGGGCATCTCGCCGACCGTATCGGTCGCAAACCTCTGATCGTCGGCGGCATGTTCGTCCAGGCCGTCGGGTTCGTACTTGCCTTGGCGCTGCTGGCCGACCCGTTGTTGGCCGGTGTCCTCTCCGCGGTGGCGCTCGGTATCGGTACCGCGATGGTGTACCCGGCTCTGATCGCTTCCATCTCCGATCACGCACACCCCGCCTGGCGGGCCAACGCCCTCGGTACGTACCGCTTCTGGCGCGACATCGGCTATGCAGTGGGTGCGCTCGTCGCAGGCATCCTCGCCGACACCCTGGGGTTGAATGCGACCGTCATCGCTGCGGCTGTCCTGACGGCCGGGTCCGGCCTGCTCGCCGCCCGCTGGATCACCGATCACTGAGCCCTGTGAGCCCGCGTCGTCGCGCCGGTCGGTGTACCGGGGCGATGGCGTCCACGATCGGGACGATGGCTCAGGGTATGCGATTGAGCTGCTGGCGATCAGCGGGCTGACAACACGCGTGCGGGTGTGTGCTTGCTTTGTCTAGCGCCTGATCCGTGTTTTCTCACCCAGTCGGGCACCTCGAACCCTGATTCGCCTAGATCGCGCTTATACGGCGGAGCATGATGGCTGATGGCCCTTCTATGTGCCATCAGTATCCGTGTAACCCCGGCTTCTGCCGTTAGCTTAATTATGTGTGTGGATTCTATGAAGAAGATCATCTAAACTGGTACGCATGTTCGACTCCAGTCATCACAGCAGCCCCGATGGCTCCGGCGAGGCTACCGGAGCCGGGTCCGCCTCGCGCGCATCCGGCAGCGCCGACGGGTTCGCGGGCACGGCCGCGGAAACCTCCGGCCAGAGCGACCGTGGCCGGGGCGACCGGGGCCGCCGGGGCGGCCGCGGCCAGGGTGACGGCGGCGACGCCCGGGATGAGCACGGCGCCGATCACGGCGGTTCCGGCCAGGGCGGCGATCACGGCGATGCCGAGGATGCGGACCTGGCCGGTGGTGGTGGTGGGCATCCGGTGTTCGAGGTGCTCGACGCCTTGGATGCCGGGTTCGCCCAGGGTCGTGAGGTGGATGCGGCGGCGCTGAACGACGATGATCTGGCGGTGGCGATCCGGCGGGTGCATGCGGTGGCGGCTCGGCAGGCGGAGTTGTTCACCCGGCTGGTCGCCGAGTCCGACACGCGGGATCTGGGCCGGCGGATG
>NZ_JAAGOA010000045.1 GCF_010550675.1 Phytoactinopolyspora halotolerans
GGTCTTGGTCACCTGCGAGATCCGATCCCGCGGATCATAGGTGTAGCGGTAGGTCCGATCCGACGACAAACCCGGATTGTCCGCATCCATCGTGGACGCGACATCCCGGATCAGATTGCCATTCGCGTCATAGGACAGCCGGTGTTCTGCGACCACGGTCCCGTCCGGCTTGGTCTCGACCTGATGCCTCAGCAGCCCGTCGTCGAAATACTCCGACGTCACCACGTTCTGGTTCGGCTTCGTCTCCGTCGCCGGCCACCCGTTCGCCGTATACGTGAACTCGGTGACCTTCGCATCAGCATCGCCCGGCGCGTCGGCATTGGTGACCTGCTCGACCAGATCCCGCAGATCGTAGGCGTACTCAGCGAACGTGTCGTCATGCGTACGCGTCAGCGGATTACCGTTCGCGTCATAAGAGAACCCGGTGGTGTTCACCACAGACGTTCCGGAGAACTCCTCCACCTTCGAGACCTGGTTCAACCCGGTGTAGGCGATCTTGTAAGCGTCGACCTCGGCATCCGAGCTGGCGTCGGTGACCTCGACCAGGTTGCCGTTCGCGTCATAGGAGTACGCCAGATCCTTCGCTTCAGCGTCGGTGTCGGCGCTGTTGTCCCGCACCAGCTTTACCGCATCCGCGACCACGCGCCCATCTGCGTCGTCAGAAAGAACGATGCTGTGATCGCCATCCTCACTGAACGCGTACGACCCCAGTGACTGCCACTCACCGCCACCGCTCTGCTGGTTGACCCGGACTGTGTCCTCGCCGCCGTCATGGGTGACCGCGTACGGAGCGTCCGTCGCCCTTGACGAGGTCGACACGTAGTTGACGAACACTTCGTAGTCCCCGTCCGCAGGGACGTTCAGACGCCACGTGAACGTCGACGACCCATCGCCGGGCTCGACCCATCGGTAGCCAGGGCCGATGTAGCCGGAAATGCCCGACGCGCCGTTCCACGTCGGCTCCATCTCGGTGTTCTGATAGTCGGTGTTGTCGACCACAATCTCGTTCTGGCCGACGGGAACACCGTCGTCGGAACGCCCGGCGAGTTTGCCGTCGGGGTAGTACGACCACGACATCGTCCGCGACGACGAGCCACCACCGCTGGTCAGTGTCCGCGCAGTCTGCTGACCGAGCTCGTTGTAGTCGTACGACGTGGCGATGTGCCACGGATCCGTCGAGGTCTTGATCCAGCCGTTGTCGTAGTGCGTGTAGTCGGTCGTGTTCCGCGCTGAGTGTCCATTCGACGGTGGCGCGGACACCTGAGTCAGGTTCCCCACCGCGTCATAGGAGTATGTCGTGGACACCGGCGCGTTGAAGACTGAGTGGTTCGGATCGTAAGGATGGACCTGTTCCACGACGCGGTTGAGCTCGTCGTAGACCCACTCGTACACAAAGGCGTCCGACTCGAACAAAAGCCTCGTGTTGCGCGGCGTGCGGACTCGGGTGCGGTTGCCGACCTCGTCGTATTCGTAGGCGGTCGTGTTCTCAGTCCTGAGGAACCCCGATAGGTCTCGCAGAACAGTTACCGACGTCACCAGCCCGCGTGGGTCGTAGTTCAGCTTCTTGTACCCGCCCTGTTTGTCCGTGACCTGGGTGACGAGACCGTCGAGGTCATACTCGGTGGTCTCGGTCTCCCCGGACGCGTCGGTGACGGCGGTGGTGCGGTGTGCGAGGTCATAGGTGTAGGTCGACGTGTAATCGTCCGGATCCGCCGAAGCGTTCTTGCGTGGGTCGACCACGGTGACGACATTGCCCACGTTGTCGTACTCGTAGGTGATGACGTGGTCTTCGGCGTTGGTGACCGAGGTCAGCTGGTAGATCTCGTCATAGCCGTAGGTGGTGGTGAACTCGCCTTCGGCGGCGTCGGCCAGGTTCCCGTTGGGCTCGACCACCTCGGTGATGTTCCCCACCGCGTCGTAGGCATAGGTGGTGCGGCGCTCCGGATCACCGGCCTCGTCCACCGGCGCGGTACTGGCGATCATCCGGTCCACCGGGTCGTACTCGTAGGTCGAGACCGCTCCGTTCGGCGCCGTGGACTCCAGCACGTTGTCGTTCGGGTCGTAGACCGGGGCCGGGGTGACGATGAGGTCGCCCGTGTCCTCGTCCTTGGGCTGGCTGGACTCCAGTGGCCGGCCGAACAGGTCGTAGCCGTAGGTGCTGGTCACGCCGTTGGCGTTGGTGACGGTCAGCACGTTGCCGCGTTTGTCGTACGTCATGGACGTCGGGTTGTCCAGCGCGTCGGTGATCGTCTTCGGGTAGCCGGCCGGGTGGTAGTCCGAGTACGTCGTGGTGTTGCCGTTGGCGTCGGTCTCGGTCTCCAGTTGCCCGTACGAGTCGTAGGTGTACGTCGTCATGTAGTCGCCGAGCTCGTCGGTCGCCGTGCCGGCCGGATCGATCACCGAGGACAGGTTTCCGGCGGAGTCGTACCCGAACTCCCACGCGCGCCCTTCCGGGCTGACCTTCCCGACCAGGTCGGCGACATATCCACTGAGGCTGGTCTCATAGTCCAGCGTGGTGCCCGCGGTGCCGTTCGCGTTCGCTTCGGCATCGGTGATGGATGTCGGGTAGCCCGTCTTGGGATCGTAGGTCCAGCTGGTCGTCGCGCCGTTGTCCTCGACAAGCTCAGTGACGTTGTGGTTGTCGTCCCAGGTCAGCGTCGTCGATTCGCCCTTGGCGTTGGTCGTCGACGTCGGACGCCCGAACCCGTCCATCAGGTAGACCGTCGCGTTGCTCTTGGCGTCCGTGACCGTCGTCTCGATCGTGCCGCCCTGGGGACCGTCGGGGTCGACGTAGGCGAACTGCGTGGTGCCGCCGGCCCGGTCGGTCAGGGATTCCAGCATCCACTTGGCCTTCGGGTCCTGGGTGGACTCGAAGTAGGTGAGCGCCGTGCTATTGCCCCGCGGGTCGGTGACCTCCACGAGCTTGACGTTCTTGTTGCCCTGCGTGGCGTCGTAACTGAAGCCGAACGTCTTCGCCTCGTCCTCGCCGACCCCGTCCGTCATCTCGGCGAGCAAGCCTTGTTCGGTGTAGACGAACTCGATCCGGCGTCCGGAGATGTCCGTGATCGACTCGACCTGGTCGATGATCTTCGGGTTCGTCAAGTTCGAGTCGGATTGGGCGGCCCCGGTGTCGTCGACGTAGGTGTAGTCCTGCCCCTTGGTGTAGTAGTCGATCGTCAAGGTCTGACGGCCAGTCGGGTCGGTCAGGTACCGCAGGAACTTGATCGGCTTGTTCTTCGACTTGCGGCTCTCGTAGGTGAACAGGAGCTCATTGCCGTTGTTGTCGGCCAGCGCGGACTGGTAGCCGTCCTCGTCGAAGTAGAACTCGGTGCGATCCGGCGCAGTGAACACCCACGCCCGGGTCGGATCCGAGGAGCCCGTCTTCTGCAGGTACAGGTTCACGCCGTGCGGCGAGTCGTAGTCCCAGTCCTCTTCGTTGCTGCTGTCGTGCTTGTTCAGCCGGAACAGGTGCGCCGTGCCGTCGCCGTCGGTCAGCGTGATCTGTGCCGGCCAGTCCTGCCCACGCGGGTGGAAATCCAGCGGTGTGCCCATCCGCATCAGGCTCGACGTCGCGAGGGTCCACCCGAATCCCATCGACGAGGCCGACGTGTCCAGGCTGTTGTACGTCATCCGGACGAACGTGGACACTCCGCGGGACGGGTTCGCCAGCGCGTCGTAGGAGAAGACCGTATTTCCTGCGTAGAGGTTGTTCAGCACGGTCGAGCCCGCACCAGTGCCGACGCCGGTGTACTGGTAGAACTTCTCCAATCCGAGCTGGTTGGACGTCACGTCCTCGACGATGGCGGACTGATCCAGCCCGGGGATGTTGCGTAGATCCGACATCCACTGCCCGCTGGCGCGGTTGCGCATGTCCCACTGGAGGGTGAACTCCTCGCGCTTGTTGGACGGGTCCCGCAGCGTCGGCGAGATCACCGTCGCGCTGACCGTCGCCGTCTCGCCTGGCGCGAGATCGCGCGGGAGCTCGGTCTCGGTGCGGTTGTCCGTCGTGGTGATGTCCGTCCCATCGGGCGTGAGCCAGTGATAGGACAGCACGTAGTCGGCGACCGTCCATGTCTCCGAGGTGGTGTTGGTCACGGTCACGTCCACCGTGCGCTCTTCACCGACCTCAGCACGCACGGACGTCGCTGGTGCGTAGTACGTCGACTCTGCGGTCGGCTCGGTGTACTTGATCCGCAGTTGTGGCCGCAGCCGTGGCTCGGTAGCCAGCTCGTTGGATGCGAACACACTCAACTGGTTCTTCGCCGACTCGTCGGCGATCTTGATCAACGCACCGTGGTTCGAACTCGCGTCGTCCACCCATTGCTGGACGAGATCATCGATATACCACTGGTGCCATTTCGAGTCGGTGGTCATGGTCGGCACGGAATCGACGACGGTCGGATCGTAATCGCCGCCCGGGGTGGACCACTGGTTCCATGCCTTGGCCTCGTTCCAGGTTGCCGTGTTCTCGTCGAACTCGGTCGTGAGCGCATGCAGGTCGAACTGTGCCCCGGAACCGAACGTCAACGGCTTCCACAGTCGCAGGTCGGCATCCGTGATGGTTGCGCCCGCGGGCACCTCATCGTTCAGGTCGGGGAACTTGACCAGGGTGCGAGTCTTGCCGTAGCTGCCGCCGTTGTCACCCGCGCCCAGCCAGGGCTCGCCGTCGAACTCGTCGTGATTGGTGTTCGAGTCTCCGCTGGACAGCGTGGTGTCTACCGCGTTGCCTTGCAGGATCTTCGAGACGTTGCCCACCTTCGGCAGGCGCGCGAGCTGAGAGTTGCCGGGCACGACGTCGCCATCGTCGGTCTTGACCGCGATCATGTAGTAGTACGCGTTGCCGAACGGTTCCGGGTCGTCGGCCGGCGTCGGCTCCGCCGTGGTGTCCGTGAAGCTCGTCGTCCCGGTGGGCAACGGAGCCACGAGCGTCGCAGCAGACGGGGTGAACCGCTGGAAGATCGACCGGTGCACCTGGTACTCGACGATGTCGTCGCCGGAGTATTCCGGCCAGGACAACTCGGCGCCGGTCGCGTAGAACGTCGTGATCGGGTCCAGCACGACGCCCGGCTTGCCGTAGGTGAGCACCAGCTTGGGCCGGTTGGCCGTGCCGCCGTTATACGCGTACTCCGCGGCCTCGTAGTACGCACCCCCGCGACCACTGACGGACTCGTCCGCCGCGCGAAGCATGAAGCCGTAGTTCTCATGCACACCGTCGACCCACTGCTGAACCAGGTCACGCACCGGGAACCCGTGCCAGACGCTGTTGACGTATTGCTCCTTGGTCTGCTCAGCCCAAGCCGTCAGCCGCACCGCGTCGGCGATGACCGATTTTCCTGACTCGTTCACCTCGGTGAGATCGATCTTGTGGCTCGTGCCGGCGTCGAACGGGTACTCGCCCAGTGACGCCCACACACCTTGCGTCCCCGATGCTTGATCGATCGGGACGGTGTCCTGGCCATCGGCGTGATGAACCGTATAGGGCACCGTGGTCCGGTCACCCGCCTGGACGTAGTGCGCCTCAGCCTCGTAGACACCGTCGGCAGGCACGTCGGGAATCCACGTGTACGTCTCGCTCGTCCCGTCCGCGCCGTCGTACTGGTAGTCCCCATTGACGGCGTGCTGCGTCAAGTTCGAGTTGGTCGAGTATGGCCACGTGCCCGTGAACGACGTCTTACCCTCGTCTCCGTTGTCGACCGTCTCTCGTGTGAAAGCCTGGGCGCCGTCGCCGCCGCTGAAGTTCGACCATGTGACGGTCGACTCGTCCCACGGCGCGGTGACGCGACGAGCCTCGATCGGGACGTCGTACTCGTTTGTGTGGTAGCCCTGGTCATACCAGACGCGCAGCTCCGCCGAGTCGATCTGCGTGCCGGGGTCGAGCCACGAGACGTCGAAGCGCAGTAGGCTCCGCGCGACTCCAGAGCTGTCGGTTCCCACTCCGAGCTGCCAGCTCTCGCCGTAATTGGTGGACGACGCCGCAGATCGGATCATCGCGTCCTGGCCCTGCGTGGGTGTCGGCTCGATGATGATGGTCGGGTCGATCACCACCGGGTAGGTGCGGTCCGGGTCGGCCAGCCATTCCTCGTCGGCGGTCAGCGTGATGTCGATCCGCGAACCGTCCTGGGTGACCGATTGTGTGACCTCGTCCGACCACGCCTTTCCGTAGGGAGAGCTCGCGTCGTCCGCGTCGTCGTACATGAACGGCTTCGGGATCTCGAACACTGGCGATCCACCGCCACTGCGGCGGAAGAATCCGATCGAGCCGTCTTCCTGTTCGCGGGCTACGACCCCGCCCATGCGCATCGTGAAGGTGAACTCGGTCTGCTCGGGCGGCTCGTCAAGGACGATCTCCTCCTTCACCCCGACCGGGGTGACCTGGTAGACGAGGTCCGCATCACCGAACGCATCGGGGTACGTGACTACGTCTTCGGACACGTCCGGCTCTAGGTCACGCCGATCGCCGTCGATGCCCATGGTCAGAAATCGCTTGCCCACATCCAGGCGAATCAGGCGATCCGATCGCGTGCCGAACGAGCTGTGGAAGCCGTTCTTCTTGTTGCCGTAGGTGTAACCCTCACGGGATGCGTCCGTGACGGTCGTGTCGATCTCCTTCCAGTCGCCCTCGGCGTCGCGGAAATGGACGGGATCCGCCGATAGCTCCGCTTCGAACCGTCCGTCTGAGAGCTGAAAGACCTTCGTATTCGCCGTGCGGCGTGACTTGAGCTCCTTCACCCTCTCAGGCGGAGGACCCTCATTCCCGTCTTCGACTTCGGCATCGATTTCCTCATCGGTCTGCGCCAACGACGCATTAGCCTTCGGGCCGGCCGCCTGCACCGGCTCCGCAGCGCGCGCAACGTCGACGTCTGCCACCTCGACGGCCGTGGTCGGCAAACCTGACCAGACCAGAACGCTGGAAATCATGAGCGCGACAAGCCGAGAAAACAGCTTCCTACCCACCGTGCCTCCCTCATCCTCGAGCGCTTCACGTGGCGCTCGAACGGACGTTCCCGCCTACGCCTGGAACCAGGCGATTCACATTCCCTGCCGCGCAGAATGATCTCCGCGACACCCCGCCCCAACAACATGCTCGAAACATCCCAAACGGGTCAACCGTGACGAAATGTGACAAAAAACTTCGCGCGACCCCGTACCCCTAGAGGGTGGTCGAGCGATAACTCCTAAAGGGCACTTTGCGTGCGTTGTCCCGATTTCACCGTGCAGACATCGATTCGTGCCGGCCACGTACGCACACCGTTAACGTCGAATGCCAGGTCTCGGCGGTTGAGGAGCTCTCCGGGACGTCGGTGGTGAACACCACGGGGTTCTCCTATGACGCGAACAGCAATCTGATCCGGGATGTCGCGTCCACGATGGATGCGGACAATCCGGGTTTGTCGTCGGATCGGACCTACCGCTACACCTATGATCCGCGGGATCGGATCTCGCAGGTGACCAAGACC
>NZ_JAAGOA010000046.1 GCF_010550675.1 Phytoactinopolyspora halotolerans
GCCGAACTCCTCGGGCAGATCACGCCACGGCGACCCGGTCCGAAACCGCCACGCGATCGCTTCCAGCACCAGCCGATGATCACGCCACCGACGCCCGCGCCGACCCACGTGGGATGGCAACTCCGGCTCGATCAACTCCCACAACTCATCCGAAATCACACCAGTTCTGAGCACTCATCCATGATCAACCACACCAAACGAAAGAATT
Organism: Phytoactinopolyspora halotolerans; assembly: GCF_010550675.1. Classification (GTDB taxonomy): domain Bacteria; phylum Actinomycetota; class Actinomycetes; order Jiangellales; family Jiangellaceae; genus Phytoactinopolyspora; species Phytoactinopolyspora halotolerans. Next base: position 209 of record NZ_JAAGOA010000046.1, read on the forward strand.
GGGAGACACGCCCTAGTCATGGCCCGAACGTAGCACGCGGGCCGACCCTCGCACCGGGGCTATTTGGGCTCTTCGCAGTCGCAGTTGAGGGTGTAGTCCGGTCGGCGCGTCGGTGGCCGGGTAGGGGTCGAGGTCTCCCGAGGATGGAGGTGACTATGCCGTCCATCTGGAACCTCGACGTGTCTGACGCTACCTTCGCCCGTCCTGACCTGACCACGTTGGCTCGTCTTGATGATCTCGGGCTCGAAGTGCTCGGGCAGCGGTTGGAGCCCGATCGGGCGATTCTCCGGTGCCGGGCTGTCCAGCCCGACAGATGGTGTCGTCGCTGCGGATGCCAGGGCGCGGCCAGGGACACGGTGGTCCGGCGGTTGGCGCACGAGCCGTTCGGGTGGCGGCCCACGGTGTTGGAGGTCAGCCTCCGCCGATACCGGTGCACCGGGTGCGGTCACGTGTGGCGCCAGGACACGTCGCGGGCCGCCGAGCCGCGGGCGACGCTGTCGCGACGTGGCCTGTGGTGGGCGCTGGAAGCCCTGGTGTGCCAACACCTGAGTGTCGCCCGCGTCGCCGACGCTCTGGGGGTCTCGTGGAACACCGCCAACGACGCGGTCCTGGCCGAGGGCCGCCGGGTCCTGATCGACGATCCGCACCGCTTCGACGACGTGCAGGTCATCGGCGTGGACGAGCACGTCTGGCGGCACACCCGGCGTGGCGACAAGTACGTGACCGTGATCATCGACCTGACGCCGATCCGCGACGGCACCGGGCCGGCGCGGCTTCTGGACATGGTCGCCGGCCGCTCCAAACAGGCGTTCAAGGCCTGGCTCGCCGAACGGGACAAGTCCTGGCGCGACAATATCGAGGTCGTCGCGATGGACGGGTTCACCGGGTTCAAGACCGCCACCACCGAAGAGCTACCCGAGGCTGTGCCGGTGCTGGACCCCTTCCACGTCGTCCGTCTGGCAGGCGACGCCCTGGATCAGTGCCGGCGCCGGGTCCAGCAAGCCACCCACGGCCACCGCGGCATGAAGGGCGACCCGCTCTACTCCGCGCGGCGGACCCTGTGCACCGGCGCGGACCTGCTCACCGAGAAGCAGACCGACCGGCTCGGTGCACTGTTCGCCGACGACGCCCACGTCGAGGTCGAAGCCACCTGGGGCGTCTACCAGCGGATGATCGCCGCCTACCGCCACGAGGACCGCGGTCACGGCCGGGAGCTGATGGCCAAGCTGATCGCTGACATCGGCACCGGCGTACCCAAGGCCCTGGTCGAAATCACCAAGCTCGGCCGGACGTTGAAGAAGCGCGCCGAGGACGTCCTGGCCTACTTCGACCGGCCCGGCACCAGCAACGGACCGACCGAGGCGATCAACGGACGACTCGAGCACCTGCGCGGCAGCGCCCTCGGGTTCCGCAACCTGACCAACTACATCGCCAGATCGCTGCTCGAGGCCGGAGGCTTCAGGCCGCAACTACACCCTCGATTGTGAAGAGCCGGTCAAGCCGACCGGTCCGACCTTGAAGAAGTACCTCTGAATCTCCTTATACACGATCTGATAATCCCGCGGGAGTGCCTTGACCCGCGCCATGTGCGCCCGCCATTGTTTCTTGCCTTCGATGATGTCGTGGATACCCATGTCAGTCTCCTAGCTGGCCGAGTTTCCGTGCGACGTTCCTGTTCAACTGCTCGCGCCACCGGTCGCGAAAGCTCCGGGCCCCTTCTTCGCCGGCCAATGCCGCGCAGAATCCCCTGATGTCGTCGCCCAGCACCTCGCGACTGCCTTGTCCATCGGCTGCAGTCTCTTCGAGCAGCCCAAGAGCGCTGTCGAGAATCGGCATCAGGTTGCGACCCGTGAAGTCGGAGTAGGGAGCAAGGTGAGCCTTAATCCCGTCCCACGCCGCCCGGTGGTCGGCCGGCAACTCCTGGGCCCGGGTTTCGAACGCCTTCCATTCCCTGGTGAGATCGCTGCCGGTGATGGTCTCCCAGAAGTTCATTCCTTGCCCTCCTTCAGCTTGTCGATCCGTGATGAGACGTACGCCCATTTCGCCCAGAACGTCGCGAGCTCCTCGCGTCCCGCGTCGTTGAGTGCATAGAACTTGCGGGGCGGGCCCTGCCCGGACGATCGTTTCGTCACCTGGACGAGTCCGTTCTTCTCCAATCGCAGCAGGATGGTGTAGACCGTCCCTTCGACGACGTCGGAGAAACCGAGTTCGTTCAGCCGACGGGTGATGGCGTACCCGTAGGTCTCCTCGCGGCCGATGATCTCGAGCACGCAGCCCTCGAGAGTGCCCTTCAGCATCTCCGTCAGATCGTCCATGCCAGTCCTTCTCACCGCGCAACTACTCAGTATCACTGAGTACCAGTACGCAGTAACACAGAGTAGTGGAATGACGGTCGTCGTCGGCACTGGTAGTGGCGAGAGGCCGGCCATACCGTTGAAGAATGCGATTACTGATGCTTGCCGCCGGATCCGTGCTTATCGTGGCGGCAGGCTGCGCACTCGACACGTCTGAGGCGTCGCGCGCGGACGCGAGGTCACCGGCTGCGTCGAGCGCGCTGTCGACGGCGCCGCCCGAGCGCGGGCCCACGAGCGTTCCGCCGCCGTCCGTCCGCCCGACCGCGACGCCTGTACCCACCGGCACGATCATGCCCGAAACCCCGCCGGGTCCCAGCCCCAGCGACGGCAAGCCGCGTGACGCCACGTTGACCATCGCGGATCTTGGGATCGAGAATCTCGATGTGATCGCATACGAGGGATGGACCGACGACGGTCCCGGCACAGAGATCCAGGACGGAGGCGTGGCCGCGAGCCCGTATGGCCCGCGTGGCGGCGTCGGCCCCGGGGGAGTCGGGAACTATCAGGTCACGGCGCACCGGTTGTCATCGACCCAGGCATTCCTCGACCTACCGGAGCTCGACAATGGCGACCTGGTGGAGGTGACGGCCGACGGCGTCACATATGTCTACGAAATCGTCGAGACCCGCGAGACATCGTTCCGCTCCGAGGAGTCGTTGGCGGCTCAGCGGGCCGCTGTGCCGGGCCAGCCGGGCGTCGAACCCACCCAGGCGATGATCACTCTGTCGACCTGTGCGACGCCGGAAGATCATGCGGCGGGCAACTTCTGGTCCGACGAGTTCGGTAACCCGGAGCACCGCATCGACAAGATCGGCGTGCTGATCGAGTCCGGCCCGGGCTGAGCGCTCCTTCCTTTCTGCGACACGTGCCGGGTGGACGCTCGACGTGAGGTGCTTCAGGCTGCGGAGGCGAGGGCACACGCCGTGGCGATGGCAAGGGCACGCCGGACCGCTGCGAATCTAGCGATGACGATCGTCAGGCACCCTGAGGCGCCGGTCGCGGACAATCACAGCAGGCTGAAGGCGCAAGAGCCCGGGATGTACCGATAGCATCGCGAAGTGCCCCGTATCACGTACCTGGTCGGTCCACCGGCGAGTGGCAAACGCACCGTTGGCAGCGAGCTGGCCGCGCTCACGGGGGCAGCGCTGATGGACAACCACTTCATCAGCGGTCCCATCTTCCGGGCGTACGGGGCTGACGGATACGCGCCACTTCCCGAATGGGTCCTGGAGCTGGTGACGCGTGTTCGTGCGGCAACCTTGACTGCCGTGGCGCATGCTCGGCCGGGTTTGAGCCACATTTTCACGGACTACCTCAGCAACGACCCAGAGGAGGAGCGGTACCTGCGGTTGCTCCGCAGTAAGGCGGCGGGACGTGGAGCGCAGTTCGTGCCGGTATGGCTCACGTGCCCGGAGGACGAGCTGCTGCGGCGTGCGGTGTCGCCTGCACGGTCGGAGGGGAATAAACTCCGGGATCCGGACGAGCTGTCGCGCATACTGAACAGTAAGGGGATACTCCCTCCGCCCGACGACGCGCTCGTGTTGGACACGTCCGCCATGTCTCCACGCGAGGCCGCTCAGTGCATCATCGACGTCCTGACAGACGACCGCCCGCGATGTGATCAGAGCTGACGTCTGCGGGTGACAATCGCGGCAGCTGACCGACAAACGCTCTGGCGACCGCCCATGATCTGTGGTCAGGTGGGTGCGTGAGAGCGCGCTACGACGAGTTCGCCAGTTGGTATGACAGATACGTCACCAGCGGAGCGGGGAGTGCACATGCCCGGTCGGCAGACCGGCTGCTGAGCCGGTTGCTCGGTCCGGGTCGCGACCGATCATGCCTGGACCTCGGTTGTGGGACAGGGGCACACGTTCCCGCCTTGACCGGTCTCGGTTGGCGTGTGACCGGTGTCGACATCTCGACGAGACAGATCGAGCTTGCTCGGCAGACCGGCATCGCAGCCACGGTCGCCCACGCGGCCGCCCTTCCGTTCGAGGACCAGTCCTTCGATGCCGTTGCCACAATCATGACGACCACCGACTTCGACGACTTATCACCCGTATTCGTCGAGGCCCGGCGCGTACTGCGCCCCGGAGGATGCCTGGTGGTTGTCGCCGCTCACCCGTGCTTCGGTGGGGCGTTCGCCGAGGTCGACGGGCAAGGAGCCTGCATCGTCCACCCCGGTTACCGTCGCCACGTACGAATTGAGCAACATCCCCTCCTGGGTGACGGAATTCGCTCCCGCGTCGGCGTGGTCAACGTTCCCCTTCCCGTCCTGCTCAATGCGGTCACCGAAGCTGGGTTTGTTCTGCTGGAAACGGCAGAAGACGACGGCGACCAACCTCTTCCTCAACTCTTCGGCCTTACCGCCCTGAGGTTGCCCCAATAGCGCGTAACGAGTAGCCCGCGCACGCTTATCGAGACATGTCCGCCGACGGTTCTCCATTTTTCGAGGCTGATCCGTACGATTATCTCCGGAGGCAGGTAATGACCGATCGTTCGCACGTATCCATTGAGACCCTGGAGAAGGCCTTTGAATTACTCATCACACACGTTCGGGAAACCAAAGGATCGAGTCTTCTTCTTGAGAAGGATTACTACTGGGCGATTCCGCCAGAGCAACTCTACGACGTCTATCATCAACCGTCCAGATTAACGATCGGCCAGCTGAGCGAGTGTCTCGACCATCTACAGGCGATGATCGACGCCCCAACCGGCACGGTTTCCTATGGGTTGGTGTGGTTAGGCGACCTATTGCGGGCAACCGGCCACCTACTCGTCGAGTGATGGCTGTCAGCGCGCACATCGACGTGAGTCACGAGAAGGTCCGACGGTGATTGCGAGGTGGCCGCCAGCGGTCAGGGAGAACCAGGCGCCAATGATTAGCTCGTCCACCAGCGTAAGACGGGCAATGGGCGCGCGACGTCGCGTTTCTCGGCCGGGTCCGCCCTGGGGCGCCAGGTCTGCAGGGCATCACGAGGAGGCGGGATCTGACGGGGACGGCCGGGTGCTGTCCCGGACGATGAGCGTGTGCGGTGCGACGATCTGCTGCGCATCCAGCTCCGGCTTCTCGATCCGCTCCACCAGGCGTTCGACTGCCCGGGTGGCGATGAAATCCTTGTCCAGCGATACCGTGCTCAATGACGGCGTCGAGTACCGGCCTTCCTCGATGTCGTCGATGCCGATAACGGCGACATCGTCCGGGATCCGCAGCCGGGCGTCCTGGACGGCGCGCATCGCCCCCATGGCCAACAGGTCTGAGTAGCAGAAGATCGCGTCGGGCGGCTGATCCATGGCGAGCAGTCGACGGGCGGCGTCGTAGCCGTCGCTCCGGTGGTACGTCGCCGCCGGGATGACGAGTTCCTCCTCATGCGGGAGTGCGGCGTCATCCAACGCGGCGAAGTAGCCGGCGGTGCGCTGCTGTGGCGTCTGATAGGTCTCCTTGGGCTGGGTCCCGATGGCCGCGATCCGTCGTCGGCCCAGCTCAACCAGATGGTGGGTAGCCTCGTATGCCGCTTGGGTGTTGTCGATGGCGATGTGGTCGAACCGTCCGGTGAAGGCGTGCTCACCGAGCAGGATCATCGGCAGCGTGGCGTCGCTGTCCATCTCGGCGATCTCGGCCTGCGTCACGAGCGGGCTGAACAGGATGCCGTCGAAGAGCATGGTCCGGTCGTGACCGGTCAGCAGCTGACGCTCCCGCTCGTGGTCATGGCCGGTCTGGTCGATCATCACCCGGTAGCCGTAGTCGGCGGCGGCGTCGATGACGGCGCGGGCCAGCTCGCTGAAGTACGGCACGTCGATCTCGGGGACGATGAGCGCCAGCAGCCCCGTGCGACCGATGCGCAGGTTGCGGGCCACGATGTTGGGCCGGTACCCGAGCTCGTCGATCGCGGCCACCACCCGTCGCCGCACATCGTCACTGACGTGCGTGTAGTCGTTCACGACGTTGGACACCGTCCGCGGTGACACCCGAGCGAGCCGCGCGACGTCCTTCATCGTGACGTGGGCCATGCCGTTCCTCCTGTGCGTCCAGTAGTGATTGGTGGTTGATCAGATGAGTGGTTGACGACTGATTCGTGTGCTCGTCGTCGCTTGCCGGTGAAAGTCCGGTCCGGGTAACCGCCAGGGGGCCCGGT
>NZ_JAAGOA010000047.1 GCF_010550675.1 Phytoactinopolyspora halotolerans
CGCATCAGCCAGCGGCTCCTGGCCCTGGCCGCCGGGATCTGGCACAACTGGGCCCTCGGCCTCACAGCCAAACGATCACTGATCGCCTATGACCACTGACAATCTTCAAGGAATCATTCATCTAGAGCATGTCTCGTGGTTCGTCGTCGATTGTGCGGCGCCTAGGCGGTCAGCCGTGCGGGTCCTAGACCATCACCGACTGAACCTGTTCAAGCGCCAGTCCGCGTGAACGTCACATGCGTAACGCCGCTGGGCGAGGAGATGGCCTCGATCTGGTAGTCATTCTCGAGGCCCTCAAGTCCGTCCCAGAGGCGTACACCCCGGCCGAGCAGGATCGGGACCACCACGATGTGCATGTGGTCGATGAGCCCAGCAGCGAGGAAGTCGCGGATCACGGTGGCACCCCCGCCGATGCGTACGTCCTTGCCGCCCGCGGCCTCGCGGGCCGTCTTGAGCGCCTCGGCCGGCGTCGCATCGATGAAATGGAACGTCGTACCGCCCTCCATCTCGATCGGCGGGTGCGCGTGATGGGTGAGAATGAACGTCGGCGTGTGGAAAGGCGGATTGGGACCCCACCAGCCTTTCCACTCCGGGTCCTCGTGCCATCCGCGCGGACCGAACTTGTTTGCACCCATGATCTCGGCGCCGATCCCCTGATCGTGTTGCTTGACGAAAAGATCATCGACGCCGCCACTACCGCCCGGCTGGTCGGGCCCGCGCCACTGCCGGGTGGCGAACATCCACTCGTGCAGCCGTTCGCCGGCATGGCCGAACGGTGCTTCGAGGGTCTGCCCTTCGCCGGTGCCGAAACCGTCGAGTGAGATGGAGAAGAACTGGACACGGGTGAGCGACATGGGTGGTTCTCCCTCGGTACTCGGTGGGTCATCTGCTTCTGCTGGTCGCGCTCGCTGTCGGTCGAGCTCGGATGGATCCCCAGACGTCACGATCAATCGGCCGCGTCGTCGCGCCTATCCATCCAACTCCCATTGTCAGAGACCTCGACACTAGGCATCGCAAGACGGCGGCGATCAGTGAAGTCACCAGCCTTCACGGAAGTTCCCACGTGGGGTGGCTGGAAGCCGCCGGAATGGGCGTAGCCATACGCGACCGCGCTGATCGAGATTCTGGCCTCATTGCCGTGAAGCCCCGCGCCGCTATTGCCCGATGTTGACCCAGACCCCCTTGGTCTCGGTGTAGGCGTCGATCGCGTCGGCCGCCATCTCGCGTCCCCAGCCGCTCGCCTTGAAACCGCCCCACGGCGCCGCTGGGTCCAGCGCCGGGAGGGTGTTAACGAAGACCTCGCCGGCGCGGATGTCGGCCGCCAGGCGATGCCCCTGCGCGACGTCCGAGGTCCACACACTGGCGACCAGCCCGTACGGTGTGTCGTTGGCGCGGGCCACCAGGTCGGACGGGTCGTCGTAGGAGATGACCGGCAGGACCGGGCCGAAGATCTCGTCCTGGGCGATCTGCATGGAGTGGTCGACCCCGCGGAAGAGCGTCGGCTCGAAGAAGAACCCGGAGGCGAGGTCGCCGCCTGGCCGCCTGCCCCCGACCACCACCTCAGCTCCCTGCTCGCGGCCGCGTTCGACGTAGCTTTCCACCTTCTGCAGATGTTCGGCGGACACCAGCGGCCCGAGCTGCGTGTCCGGTGACGTGCCCGGGCCCACCGTCATTCCAGACATGGCGCCCGCGAGCTTCTCGGTGAATTCGTCGACCCGGCTGGAGTCCACGTAGAACCGGCTGTACGCGGCACACGCCTGTCCGCTGTTCACCAGGCCGCCGAGCAGATTCCCGGTGACGGCGGCGTCGATGTCCGCGTCCTTCATGACGATGCTGGGCGCCTTGCCGCCGAGCTCCAGGCTGACCCGCTTGAGCGTGTCCGCGGAGTCCCGCACGATCTCCCGGCCCACCTCGGTCGACCCGGTGAAGGACACCTTGTGCACGCCCTCATGCTCGACCAGGCGGCGGCCGACGTCGGGACCGCCGGTGAGCAGATTCACGACGCCGCCCGGAACCCCGGCCTCGGCGCACAATTCGACCAGCCGGGTTGTGGTCAGGGGCGTCTGCTCCGCCGGCTTGAGGATCACCGTGTTGCCCGTGGCGAGCGCCGGCGCGAGCTTCCACACCGCGATCGCCAGCGGGAAGTTCCAGGGGGTGATCAGCGCACATACGCCGATCGGCTCGCGCCGGGTGTAGTGCAGCATTCCGGGCACCGACACCGGCGAGACGGTACCGGTGATCTTGGTACACCAGCCGGCGTAGTAGCGCAGCATCTCGGCGGCGCCACCCATGCTGCCCCGGGCGAAACCGACGGCCTGCCCCTGGTCCTTGCTCTCCAGTTCCCCGAGCTCGGCGGCGTTCTCCTCGACCAGATCCGCTATCCGCCACAGGAGCCGCCCGCGCGCGGCGGGGGTCATAGTGCGCCATGCGGGATCGGTGAACGCACGTCCGGCGGCCTCGACGGCCGCGTCCACGTCGGCCTCAGTGGCCTCGACCGCGGTCCCCAGGATCTCGCCGGTGGCCGGGTCGACGGTCTCGAACGTCGTCCCACCGCTGCCGGCGGTCCACTCACCGCCGATGAAGAGCTGACCGTGGAATGCCATAGAACCTCCTGCTGCTGCGTATGCGCGCTGTCGAGAGCGGCGTCAGTCGAACCGGATCATGCCGCGGATATTCCGGTGTGTGCGCATGTCCTCGTAGCCCTGATTGATGTCGGAGAACGCGTAGGTGCGGGTGACGAGCTCGTCGAGGAGCAGCTCGCCGCGCAGGTACAGCTCGAGGAGGCGCGGGATGTCGTAGCGCGGGTTGGCGTCGCCGAACAGGCAGCCGACGACGCGCTTCTGGTAGGCGGCCAGCTCGAACATCGGCATCGTGACCTGATCGTCGCTGACCGGTGCGAGCGAGGTCAGCGCCACCGTCCCCAGCTTGCCCACCAGCGATAGCGCCTCGCCGATGATCGACCCGGACGCGACGCCCACCGTGACCAGAGCGGCGTCGGCCATCCTGCCCAGGGTCAGGTCCGGCAGTGCCTCGCGCGCCTCGGCCGCGCTCGCGAAGGTGTGGGTGGCGCCGAACGTCTTCGCCTGGGCGCGGTTGAACTCCGACGGATCGATGGCGAGGATCTGACTGGCGCCGGCGATCCGCGCGCCCTGAACCGCGTTGGCACCCACCCCACCGATGCCCAGCACGGCGACCGTGTCCCCGGCCGAGACCCGGGCGCCGTACACGGCGGTGCCCCATCCCGTGGTCACGCCGCAGCCCACCAGGGCGGCCTTATCCAGCGGGACGTCCTCCCGGATCTTGACCACCGATGTCTCCCGGACGACGGTGTACGGCGCGAAGGTGCCCAGCAGGCACATCAGCCGCGCGTCCTCGCCACGCACGTGGTGCCGTGAGCTGCCGTCCCGCTGCAGGCCGACGGTGAGCTCGGCGCCCTCGTCGCACAGGTTCTGGTGACCGCCGGCGCAACACCAGCAACGTCCGCACGCAGGGATGAAGCTGAGAACGACGTGGTCACCCTCATGCACGCTGGTGACGTCCGGACCGACCTGTTCCACCACCCCGGCGCCCTCGTGCCCGCCGATCGTCGGCAGGCCCTCCATCGGGAGGTCCCCCACGCGGACATGCTCATCCGAGTGACACAGTCCCGACGCCGTCAGGCGCACGAGAACCTCACCCGCACGCGGATCGTCGAGCTCGAGCTCCTCGGTCTGCCAGTCCCCGCCGTACTCCCACAGCACTGCGGCCTGAGTCTGCATGTGCGTCTCCTCTTCGTCGAGAAGGTCGCGGCTGCACCAAGGTAGGCCGGGTGACACGCGCGTGGCGCGGCTGCTTCCGTCGGCCGGAAGGCTGTCTTCGGGGGCGGCTGCGACGTTCTCAGCCGGCGGCGACCTTGCTGTACGAGGAGGGACGCTCCCGGGGGGCCAGGCCGAAGATCTCGACGACGGCGGACACCCCCGCATTGTTCGCGCCCGCGACCACGATCTGCACCGATCCGAGGCCGTTCATGATGCGCACGTTCTCCGGGTCGGATCCGATGCTGGCCGAGTCCGGGGTGGCGTCCGGGTGGTCCGCGGGCAGCCGCCACCGGGTGTGGCGGGACAACGCGTCCTTGCCCACCGCGGCCAGCTCCGCCCGCGTGCGCACGGCATTCTCGTACACGGCCGTGCGCACGTCGTCCTTGGTCCAGCCCGCCCCGGCGAAGACCTGGGCGTGCTCCGGAGTGAGGACGAGCAGGGCGTTGCTGTACTCATGGATGAGCGCGCCGGTGCGGCGGATGGTGTCGGCGAAGTCGCGCGCGAGCTGCTCCGGAACCTGAGTGTGCCGGGCCTCGATGTGCATGACCGACCGGATGACGAACGCGGTGACGACATCGTCCCCGGGGGCGAACCCGTACTCGGTGTGCAACGGCTGCCAGGGGCTCTGTTCCTCGTTCTCGCCGATGCACGCGGTGTACTTCGCCGGCGTCGCCTGCGTGGCCTGGTCGAGCTGGTGTGGGCGCAGACCGAAGGCGTTGATGAGGGCGAGCCGGATGGCTCGGCCGATCGTCGCATTGGCCCGGAACCCCGACCCGAAGATGTTGCCCTGGCAGTTCAGCCCGATCCGCTCCCGCACCGGGCCGTTGACCACGGTGAACGGTGCCGTTCCGGTCGTAGACTGCCAGATGCCGCGGCGTGGGTGCGGCTCCTGCGCGATCGCCTCCCACGCGGCGACGACCACGGGGAAGTACTCGGGCAGACAGCCGGCGAGCGCGGCGTTGATGGCGGCGAGCCGGACGGTCAGGTCCCGGTTGAGGTGCGGGACCGAGAACAGCACGTCGTCGGGACGGCGGGTGGTCTGCGCGAGGAACTCGGCCAGGTAGCTCTCGGTCACCGGCATCACCGGCAGGCCGTCCGTCCACTGCTGCTGCTGGTAGTACTCCATGACCCGGCGGATCTCGCCGATGTCCACCGTCGACGTTTCAGTCCGGGTGGTGCTGTCCGCGGTCTGGATGGTCAGGTCAGTCATCTCTCACGCCCCCACTCCGAGGATCCGTACAACGTCCGGAAGAACCGTGGCGGCCCGTTGCCGGATCTCCTTCTCGTCCAGGCTCGCCACGGGGTGTTCAACCGTGATGAATTCGAAGCCCGGAAAGCCCTGCACCTGTGCCATCGCGGCACCCGACATGGCGAACGAGTCGGAGCAGATGCTCACCGCCGGGATGCCCGCGCGTTCGAAGAGGATGCCGTCGGCCACGGTGGCGGCACTGCATGAGCCGCAGTCACCTACCGCGGTGACGACCACGTCGCATTCCGCGGCGATCTGCCGGAGCAGCTCGTCCTTCACCGGCGTGCCGAAGTAGTCCTTGGTGTACAGGCGGGTGTCACCCGCGCCGAACCGGTCGACCAGATCGTCGGCGATGCCGCGCAACAGCGGTGTGGCATTGACCTTCGTGTTGTCCAGCAGCCCGACGGTGAGCCCGCGGAGGCTCGTCGGGCGTGGCGCCAGGGTGCCGTCCGCTGATCGCTCATCCATCCCGGTCGGGTCGAGCAGTGCTTCTCGTGCGGCCATCACGTGATGCCCTCCAGACTTCCCGTGTGCGTGGTCGAAGACGACGTCGAGTTCCACAGAAGCACGCACGGACGGCCTAGCCGAGAGGGGTTCCCGTCAGCTGGAAAACTCACCCCCACCCACCGACTACGCCGCGCCTAAATGATCATGTGAAGTAGGTTTTCTCGTGCCTCAATAGGTCTGCAGACATGGTGGTGCACGAAGAAACCCACTTCACATGATCATTTAGGGCTCTCCGTCCCGATCCGTGGGTTAGCGGCCGGGGAGGGCGGGGCGGTATCCGCCGAGGGCGAGCATGGCCAGGGCGATGAGGGCGTGGGG
>NZ_JAAGOA010000048.1 GCF_010550675.1 Phytoactinopolyspora halotolerans
AAGCGAACGCCCCGGTGCGGGATCTGGGAACGGGTCTTGTGTGGTGTGCGTCCGATTCTTGAGAACTCAACAGTGTGCCAATTGTTTTGTTGATGCCAATTGTTTGGTGTCCCTGGCCTGCAGTGCCTGGTTTGGGTGTTGTGGGTGTTTGGGATTTCTTTGGTAGAGCGGCATGGTTTTGGCGGGTGGCGTGCTCATCGTTGTGGTGGGTGTGTTGCTTGTTGGGATTGTGTTGTTTTGCTGGGATTGTTTCTTTTTTGATGTGGTGATGACTCTGCACCGTTTTGGTGGTGTGGGTTGTTGTTTATGCATTGATGGAGAGTTTGATCCTGGCTCAGGACGAACGCTGGCGGCGTGCTTTACACATGCAAGTCGAGCGGAAAGGCCCCTTCGGGGGTACTCGAGCGGCGAACGGGTGAGTAACACGTGGGTAACCTGCCCTTAGCTTCGGGATAAGCCTGGGAAACTGGGTCTAATACCGGATAGGACACATGGCCGCATGGTCTGTGTGTGGAAAGTTTTTCGGCTAGGGATGGGCCCGCGGCCTATCAGCTTGTTGGTGGGGTAGTGGCCTACCAAGGCGACGACGGGTAGCCGGCCTGAGAGGGCGACCGGTCACACTGGGACTGAGACACGGCCCAGACTCCTACGGGAGGCAGCAGTGGGGAATATTGCACAATGGGCGGAAGCCTGATGCAGCAACGCCGCGTGAGGGATGACGGCCTTCGGGTTGTAAACCTCTTTCAGCGCTGACGAAGCCTTCGGGTGACTGTAGGCGCAGAAGAAGCACCGGCTAACTACGTGCCAGCAGCCGCGGTAATACGTAGGGTGCGAGCGTTGTCCGGAATTATTGGGCGTAAAGGGCTCGTAGGCGGCGTGTCACGTCTGTCGTGAAAGCTCGGGGCTTAACTCCGAGTTGGCGGTGGATACGGGCACGCTAGAGTCCGGCAGGGGAGACTGGAATTCCTGGTGTAGCGGTGAAATGCGCAGATATCAGGAGGAACACCGGTGGCGAAGGCGGGTCTCTGGGCCGGTACTGACGCTGAGGAGCGAAAGCGTGGGGAGCGAACAGGATTAGATACCCTGGTAGTCCACGCCGTAAACGTTGGGCGCTAGGTGTGGGTTCCTTTCCATGGGATCCGTGCCGTAGCTAACGCATTAAGCGCCCCGCCTGGGGAGTACGGCCGCAAGGCTAAAACTCAAAGGAATTGACGGGGGCCCGCACAAGCGGCGGAGCATGCGGATTAATTCGATGCAACGCGAAGAACCTTACCTGGGTTTGACATACACGGAAATCCGGCAGAGATGTCGGGTCCTTTAAAGGGTCGTGTACAGGTGGTGCATGGCTGTCGTCAGCTCGTGTCGTGAGATGTTGGGTTAAGTCCCGCAACGAGCGCAACCCTCGTCCTATGTTGCCAGCGCGTTATGGCGGGGACTCATAGGAGACTGCCGGGGTCAACTCGGAGGAAGGTGGGGATGACGTCAAGTCATCATGCCCCTTATGTCCAGGGCTTCACGCATGCTACAATGGCCGGTACAAAGGGTTGCGATGCCGTGAGGTGGAGCGAATCCCAAAAAGCCGGTCTCAGTTCGGATCGGGGTCTGCAACTCGACCCCGTGAAGTTGGAGTCGCTAGTAATCGCAGATCAGCAACGCTGCGGTGAATACGTTCTCGGGCCTTGTACACACCGCCCGTCACGTCATGAAAGTCGGTAACACCCGAAGCCCATGGCCTAACCCTTCGGGGAGGGAGTGGTCGAAGGTGGGACTGGCGATTAGGACGAAGTCGTAACAAGGTAGCCGTACCGGAAGGTGCGGCTGGATCACCTCCTTTCTAAGGAGCATTTCTTGCCGGCACCCTTGTGGGTGGTGGTTGAGGAGCTACGCGCCAGGCGAGTGTTCTGGTGGTGGTGTGCTCGATGGTATGGAACGTCGATGAAACATTTCCCTGTCGTGCTGCTGTTGTGGTGTGGTGGGGGTTGGTGCACTGTTGGGTTTTGAGGGATCGGCCGCTGTGGTGGTTGGTTCGCTCGTGGCGGTTCTGGTTGTGCTGTCGTATCAGCCGTGCCTGTTGTGGGTGTGGTGTTTGACGGTGGTGGTGGCCAGGGTGCTGTCCGTGTTTTGAGAACTGTATAGTGGACGCGAGCATCTTCATCTTTGTGGTCAAGTTTTTAAGGGCGCATGGTGGATGCCTTGGTACCAGGAGCCGATGAAGGACGTGGGAGCCTGCGATAAGCCCCGGGGAGTTGGCAACCGAGCTATGATCCGGGGGTGTCCGAATGGGGAAACCCGGCGGCAGTGATGTGTCGTCACCTCCACCTGAACTCATAGGGTGGTTGGAGGGAACGCGGGGAAGTGAAACATCTCAGTACCCGTAGGAAGAGAAAACAATTGTGATTCCGTGAGTAGTGGTGAGCGAAAGCGGATGAGGCTAAACCGTGTGCGTGTGATACCTGGCAGGGGTTGCGCATGCGGGGTTGTGGGGTTCGAATGTTCCAGTGCTGCCATGCTGGTCTGAAGTGAGAAATCGTGGTTTAAGTCGAAGGGCTTGAAAGGTCCGGCGTAGAGGGTGTTACCCCCGTAGACGTGTCGGCTGCGACTTCAGTGTTCGTTCTCCCGAGTAGCATGGGGCCCGAGAAATCCTGTGTGAATCTGGCGGGACCACCCGTTAAGCCTAAATACTTCCTGGTGACCGATAGCGGATCAGTACCGTGAGGGAATGGTGAAAAGTACCCCGGGAGGGGAGTGAAATAGTACCTGAAACCATGTGCCTACAAGCCGTCAGAGCCTGTCCTTTGTGGTGGGTGATGGCGTGCCTTTTGAAGAATGAGCCTGCGAGTTAGTGGTGTGTGGCGAGGTTAACCCGTGTGGGGTAGCCGTAGCGAAAGCGAGTCTGAATAGGGCGTTTGTAGTCGCATGCTCTAGACCCGAAGCGAAGTGATCTACCCATGGGCAGGGTGAAGCGGAGGTAAGACTTCGTGGAGGCCCGAACCGACCTACGTTGAAAAGTGGGCGGATGACCTGTGGGTAGGGGTGAAAGGCCAATCAAACTTCGTGATAGCTGGTTCTCCCCGAAATGCATTTAGGTGCAGCGTCACGTGTTTCTTCCCGGAGGTAGAGCACTGGATGGCCGATGGGCCCGACAAGGTTACTGACGTCAGCCAAACTCCGAATGCCGGTGAAGTGAGAGCGTGGCAGTGAGACTGCGGGCGATAAGGTTCGTAGTCGAGAGGGAAACAGCCCGGACCACCAGCTAAGGCCCCTAAGCGTGTGCTAAGTGGAAAAGGATGTGGAGTTGCACAGACAACCAGGAGGTTGGCTTAGAAGCAGCCATCCTTTAAAGAGTGCGTAATAGCCCACTGGTCAAGTGATTCCGCGCCGACAATGTAGCGGGGCTCAAGTACACCGCCGAAGCTGTGGCAATCACACAAACAACCCAGCCGTTGATCCTTGTGGTCAGTGGTTCAGGTGTGTGGTTGGGTAGGGGAGCGTCGTGTGGCCGGTGAAGCGGCGGGGTGACCCAGTCGTGGAGGCTACACGAGTGAGAATGCAGGCATGAGTAGCGAAAGCAGGGTGAGAAACCCTGCCGCCGAATGACCAAGGGTTCCAGGGCCAGGCTAATCCGCCCTGGGTAAGTCGGGACCTAAGGCGAGGCCGACAGGCGTAGTCGATGGATAACGGGTTGATATTCCCGTACCGGCTGTGACGCGCCCATGTTGAGCCCGGTGATGCTAACCACCCGAACCCGTGCGTGGTTCTTCGGAACTGTGTGTGGGGGAGCGTGGGACCCGAACCGGTAGTAGACAAGTGATGGGGTGACGCAGGAAGGTAGCCCATCCCGGGCGATGGTTGTCCCGGGGTAACAGTGTAGGACGATGTGCAGGTAAATCCGTGCATCATGTGTCTGAGACTGGATGCCGAGCCGATTGTGGCGAAGTGGGTGATCCTATGCTGCCGAGAAAAGCCTCTAGCGAGTGTGACAGCCGCCCGTACCCTAAACCGACACAGGTGGTCAGGTAGAGAATACCAAGGCGATCGAGTGAACCGTGGTTAAGGAACTCGGCAAAATGCCCCCGTAACTTTGGGAGAAGGGGGGCCTGATACGTGAACCACCTTGCGTGGGGAAGCGTTGATGGCCGCAGAGACCAGGGGAGAGCGACTGTTTATTAAAAACACAGGTCCGTGCGAAGAAGCAATTCGATGTATACGGACTGACGCCTGCCCGGTGCTGGAACGTTAAGGGGACCGGTTAACCACTTTGTGTGGTGAAGCTGAGAACTTAAGCGCCAGTAAACGGCGGTGGTAACTATAACCATCCTAAGGTAGCGAAATTCCTTGTCGGGTAAGTTCCGACCTGCACGAATGGCGTAACGACTTTCCCACTGTCTCAACCACGGACTCGGCGAAATTGCACTACGAGTAAAGATGCTCGTTACCCGCAGCAGGACGGAAAGACCCCGGGACCTTTACTACAGCTTGGTATTGGTGTTCGGTTCGGCTTGTGTAGGATAGGTGGGAGACTTGGAAGCCCGCACGCCAGTGTGGGTGGAGTCAACGTTGAAATACCACTCTGGTCGTATTGGACATCTAACCTCGGTCCGTGATCCGGATCAGGGACAGTGCCTGGTGGGTAGTTTAACTGGGGCGGTTGCCTCCTAAAAGGTAACGGAGGCGCTCAAAGGTTCCCTCAGCCTGGTTGGCAATCAGGTGGCGAGTGTAAGTGCACAAGGGAGCTTGACTGTGAGACAGACATGTCGAGCAGGTACGAAAGTAGGAACTAGTGATCCGGCAGTGGCTTGTGGAAGCGCTGTCGCTCAACGGATAAAAGGTACCCCGGGGATAACAGGCTGATCCTGCCCAAGAGTCCATATCGACGGCATGGTTTGGCACCTCGATGTCGGCTCGTCGCATCCTGGGGCCGTAGTCGGTCCCAAGGGTTGGGCTGTTCGCCCATTAAAGCGGTACGCGAGCTGGGTTTAGAACGTCGTGAGACAGTTCGGTCCCTATCCGCTGCGGGCGCAGGAGACTTGAGAAGGGCTGTCCCTAGTACGAGAGGACCGGGACGGACGAACCTCTGGTGTGCCAGTTGTTCCGCCAGGAGCACGGCTGGTTAGCTACGTTCGGAAAGGATAACCGCTGAAAGCATCTAAGCGGGAAGCCTGCTTCAAGATGAGGTCTCCCACCACCATCGAGTGGGTAAGGCCCCCAGCTAGACCACTGGGTTGATAGGCCAGACGTGGAAGCACAGCAATGTGTGAAGCTGACTGGTACTAATAGGCCGAGGACTTGACACACACCACACACCAGTGTGGTGCACAGACAATGCTGCGCGTTCACTATACGGTTCCCGAGACACCGGCCAACACCCACCGCCAAGGTGACACGGTTGGTACGTCTCCATAAACGTCCGGTGGTCATAGCGAAGCGGGAAACGCCCGGTCCCATACCGAACCCGGAAGCTAAGCCCTTCAGCGCCGATGGTACTGCCTTCTAGCGGAGGTGGGAGAGTAGGACACCACCGGACACACAC
>NZ_JAAGOA010000049.1 GCF_010550675.1 Phytoactinopolyspora halotolerans
TCTACGCTTGGGCCTGCGGCCATCGCTAGATCATTTTGTGTCTTCACAAACCAAGATCATCGAGCGGTGGCCGCTCCATATCCAGCACCGACACGACCAAGATCACGATCTACGGCTGGAGTACTAGCTGACATAGACGCCCGGGGCATCCACACGATCATGAACCTCGGGGACGTCATCGGTAAGGGGCCGCGCGGTTCGGAGAGTGTTCGGATCAGTCGGGAGCGCTGCGCCGTGACCGTCCGCGGGAACTGGGAGGACTTCCTTCCGGTCGAGGACCCTTCTGCACTCGGCGAGGCGGCGCGGTGGTGGAACAGCGAACTCACACCGGACGATCGGAAATGGCTGCGCGAGTTACCTCTGGTCCACGACATGGTCCTGAGCGGACGCCGGATCCGGTTCTTCCATGCGTCCGCGGAGAGTGTTCATGTACGGGTGCACTTCCGGCACACCGAGGAGCAGTTCGCGGCGATGTTCGCCGCGACTGATCTGACCGGGCCGGGGCCGGAGCCGACGGTGGTCGGGTACGGGGACATCCACGTTGCGTACCCGAAGACCAGCGGCGGGAGGACGCTGTTCAACGTCGGCAGTGTCGGCAACTCGTTGGACGAGCCCACGGCGTGCTACGTGATCCTCGAAGGTGTACCGGACGGCGTGCCGTCGGATCCGTTCGGGCTCCAGTTCGTCCGGGTTGCGTACGACATCGAGGCGGAGATCGCCGCGGCGGCCGAGCTCGGTATGCCGGAGCTCGACGCCTATACCATTGAGCTGCGCACAGCCGTCTATCGTGGACGACACGCCGAACTCGGACTCACGACCGGCACTGTAGACGCCCCGACCTGAGCCACAGTCCAGCCTGCCATCGAGATCGCCCGGCGGCGCCGAGCCGATGTCGCTCGCCTCTGGCTATGGTCGTGTGATGGACGGTCAACGGCTGGTGATCATCGCCGACACGCACGTCCCGAAGCGGGCTCGGGACATGCCCGTGGAGGTGTGGCAAGCGGTGGAGTCGGCCGACGTCGTCATTCACGCCGGTGACTGGGTGGACGTCGCGTTGCTCGACAGCATCGAGACGCGCGCGTCCCGCCTGCTCGGGGTCTACGGCAACAACGACGGATCCGACCTCCGGCAACGCCTGCCTGAGGTGGCGCGAGCGGTCATCGGGGGAGTGCGCGTCGCCGTCATCCACGAGACAGGTCCATCGAAGGGCCGCGAAGAACGGTGCGCCGCCCGGTTCTCCGACGACGACGTCCTGGTCTTCGGACACAGCCACATCCCATGGGACACCACCGCGTCAACGGGACTACGTCTGCTCAACCCGGGCTCGCCGACGGACCGCCGGCGCGAGCCGTACTGCACCTACATGACCGCCACCGCTGCGGACGGGCAGCTGGCCGAGGTCACGCTGCACCGCGTGCCGAGAGACAGCGTCTGATCCGCGGCCACCATGTCTGGATCCGCCGACCGCGTGTGCTGCGATTCATTGGGCCGCGCGGTGATCGGGCGGTGGCGTCTCGGCCATCGCCGCAAGTCGGCGTGCGACGACGGCGGCGGCCTCGCGCAGCTCCGGTGGCTCCAGTACCTCGGCTTCGAAGCCCAGCAGCGCCACGTGCATGACGATCCAGTCGAGGTCGTCGGCACCGAAGATGAGCAGGCACCAGCCGTCGCGGCCGTCTTCGTCGTCGCCGTCTTCGACGCGGCCGACCTGGGGCGGTACCAGCTGACGGACTTGATCGGGTGAGGCGTGCAGACGTATCCGGGCAAGGTACCGGTACGGCGCCTCGGCGACGGACCGCTGCACGTAGGCGGCCGGGTCAGGGTGTTCCGTCGGCTGGAAGCGCCACGTCGTCGCCACGACGTCGTGCATCCGGTCCAGCCGGAAGGTGCGCCAGTCGTCGCGGTCGATATCCCGGGCCATCAAGTACCAGCGCCGCCCGGTGGTGACCATCCGCACCGGCTCGACCGTCCGCTCGCGCTGGTGGCTGCCTCGGCTGGCGTACTGGAACCGCACCCGCACCGCGTCGCGACATGCGCGGGCGAGCGTCACCAGCACCTCGGAGTCGATCTCGACGCCGGGGCCGACGAGCGTGTCGGTGGCGCCATGCACGGCCCGTACCTCGGCGCGCAGCCGGGGCGGCATCACCTGGTCGAGCTTCGCGAGCGCCCGAAGCGCTGCCTCGCCCGCTCCGGCGACGGTCCCTCCGGTCGCGAGCCGCAGCGAGACCGCCGTCGCAGTCGCCTCGTCGTCGTCCAGGAGCAGCGGCGGAAGCCGCGTGCCCGCGCCCAGCTGGTAGCCGCCGCCGACGCCCGGCGCGGCGTGCACGGGATAGCCGAGAGCGCGCAATCTCTCCACGTCGCGGCGTACTGAGCGGTCCGTGACGCCAAGCCTGGCGGCGAGCTCAGGCGCGGTCCACGACGGGCGCTCCTGCAGCAGCGCCAGCAATCGCAGCACCCGCTCGGTTGTCCCCTCGACGGTCACGCGTCCCATATTCGCACGGATCACGGAACGCAACTGTCCGCTATTGCTGCGAGTATGGCGCCATGACCGAACAGATCTGGAGCGTCCAGCTCCACGACATGCATCCGGGCGCCGACCAGCCGATCCGGCGGGAGGTGCGCTGAGATGGCCCGTACCGTCCAGATCACGTTCGACTGCGCCGACCCGGACACGGTGGCGAGGTTCTGGGCCGAGGTTCTCGGCTACCAGTTGCAAGACCCGCCCGAGGGGTTCGATTCGTGGGAGGAAGCGTTGGAGGCTTTCGGCGTGCCGCCGGCGAAGCGCAACGACGCCTCGGCGGTGGTCGATCCCGAGGGTTCCGGGCCGAGGTTGTTCTTCCAGCGTGTTCCCGAAGGCAAACAGGTCAAGAACCGTGTTCACCTCGATGTGCGGTCTGCACCAGGACTTGAGGGAGATGCACGGATGGCCGCGTTGGAGGAGGAAGCCGAGCGTCTCATCGCCCTCGGCGCTACCCGGCTTTACCGGCACGAGCCCGCTCCGCCGCTCGACGGTGGCCACATCGTGATGGCGGACCCGGAGGGTAACGAATTCTGCCTCGACTGACAGTCGCACGCATGGCACGCCGGGGGCCTCCATATTGCGGACATGTTGCCCCGCTCGGCAGTCCCTCGACGTGCCATGCACGGCTAAAGGCGTGCGCTCGCGCGCGGTGCCGGGCGATACTGGACACGTGCGACGGGCCTTTGCTGACGACGCGGTGGTCGTCATGGAGTCTGGTGACGCGGGAGCGCCGGGCGCCGCGATCACCGAAGCCCTATGCGGGCATTGGGACCACGAGCCGCCGTGTCCACTCGCGGCGCACCACGTCGCAGCCGAACGGCGCGGTGACGAGGTATCGCTACGGGTCTTGTTCGCCACCGAGCCGACGGCCGAGCCGGAGGTCCGCTCCCGGATTGTCGCCGCATTGCGAAAAGGCAGCCTCACCGGCCCCGACGGGATCGTGAACCGCTGGCGATTGTTGTCGATAGAGCCGAGCACCGTCGGCGACGATGAGGCGGATCACGCCGCGTCTCTGGTCGGCCCGCCGCGCTGACGCGTGCGTTCCGCTCACGCTGGGGTGGGACGTGGCGGCAAGTTTCATGAAGAACCTGCACGTGGAGAGGCCTAGGGCGTGTCTCCTAATTCATGGCCGGGCGAGGATGATGGTGGCGGCCAGGAGGACGCCGCCGTGGTAGGTGCGGGCGTACTTGTCGTATCTGGTGGCGATCCCGCGCCATTGCTTGAACCG
>NZ_JAAGOA010000005.1:0-171513 GCF_010550675.1 Phytoactinopolyspora halotolerans
CCAGCCGGGTGAACAACTCCGCCTGCCGAGCCGCCACCGCATGCACCCGCCGGATCGCCACCGCCAGATCATCGTCGTTCAACCCCGCCGCATCCACCTCACGGCCCTGGGCGAACCCGGCATCCAACATGTCGAGCACCTCGAACACCAGATGCCCACCACCACTACCGCCGCTGCGCTCGACGCCCTGGCCGGAACCGCCGTGATCGGCGCCGTGCTCATCCCGGGCGTCGCCGCGGTCGCCCTGGCCGCCCAGGCCCGCATCCTGGGCGCCGCCGTGATCGCCGCCCTGGCCGGGCATGTCCGTGCCCTGGCCGGGGCTGTGGCCACGGTCGCGGTGGTCACCGTCGCGGTGGTCGGGGCCGGCAGAGCCACCTGTCCGGTTGGCTGCGCCGGCGTTGCCGGACGTGCGCGAGGCGGACCCGGCTCCGGTAGCCTCGCCGGGGCCCTCGGGGCTGTTGTGGTGGCTGGAGTCGAACATGTGTCTCAGTGTAGGCGATCTTACCGCCTACATCCACACGTATTCGTACGCTAACGGCATAATAAAGAAATCAAACCGCGCCACATATAGGCTGTCGTCGCAATACGTACCGAACCGAGCGCATATGCCTTGGCCGTGACGATGAGTTCAGCGGCAAAGCACCTCGTTGGGCGGCTCGACTAGAAGGCCACCACTCCTGATTTCGCGCCGGCGACAGCGGCCGCCGCCACTGGCACAGGAACCGATAGCGGTCTACTGATCGACCACGATCCCCAGCTGACCGAGAAGCATGGAGGCCTGCTCAGCCGAGATCACCGCACCAGCCAGGTGATGAGCATCCTGCATCGAGAAGTCACCGAGGTCGGCACCGCGGAGATCGGCGCCATCCAGTTCAGCCGCACGCAGTTCCACACCGCGCAGCCGAGAGTCGATCCACACCGTCTCACGCAGATCGGCTCCCGCCAGGCTCGCATCGTCCAAGCGAAGCCCTTCCAGCGTCTGGCCACGCAAGCTCATCGAGCCTAGATCGGCCAGCATCAGGTTGCACCGGGAGAACCTGCACCCCAGCCCGCGCGCGTCCTCCATGTGCACGCCGACCATCCGGCATCCGGAGAACTCCGTGCCTGCCACCATGGCTCCCGGCCACAGTGTGTTCGCCAGGTCCACACCGGTGAGCTTCGCGTCGGTGAAGTCCGCCTTCTTGAACTGAGCCTTTGCTGCGGAGCCACCGTTGAACACCGACTTCTCCAGGTCCGCGCGCGTCAGCCTCGCGCCGTCGAACCGGCAACTGTCGAGAGTCGCCCCCACCAACCAGGCGCCTGAGAGATCGGAACCGGAGAAATCGCACCGCCGGAACACCCGCGGGCGGTCCTTCTCCTCTGCCAGCACGGCGGACAGATCTCGCTCATGGAGATCAGCGTCGACGACTTCCTCCCCGCCGGCGAGCAGTTCTTCGACAGTCGTCATGATGAATCACCCTCGTTCGGCGAGCCGGACCCGATACGCAGTTCTTACCAGTCCGAGCCGACAGCCTCGCAGCTCGATCGCCGAGGCACCGAGATCGCCCGGCGTCGGCTTCAGGGCGACAGCACCGCGTTCAGATCCGCGTCATCCCACCGTGTCCCTACGCGAGCGATCCGGACCCGGCGCACGTCGGCGGCCTCATCCGAGGCGGACGTCGACCGGTCGATATGGATCTCCAGCCGATCACCGGCAAGCCCTTCAGCGAATCCCTCGCCCCACTCGACTACCGTCACCGCCTCGTCCAATGTCGCTTCCAGGTCCAGATCCTCCAGCTCGTCCCAGTCACCAAGCCGGTACGCGTCGACATGCACCAGCGGTGCGCCCTCCACCAAGGACGGGTGGACCCGGGCGATGATGAACGTCGGCGACGCGATCGGGCCACGGACCCCCATACCCGCGCCGATGCCCTGCGTGAGTGTGGTCTTGCCCGCGCCCAGGTCACCGCCGAGCAGGACCAGGTCGCCGGGGCGCAGTACGGTCGCCAGTCGCTCACCCAGTGCCTGCATCGCCTCCGCGTCCGGCACCTCCAGCTCGATCACCGGCATCACCGCCCCCTGTGCGTCTCCGTCCATGGCTCGCCACCGACCTCCCGTCACCGTCCGCGCCTCCCGATGCTCGTCACCCTGGTCAATGAACGGCGTTTCCGTGGTGTGCCGCGCCGCACCTGCTCGATCAGTGCCGCAAGCTGCTCGGTGACCAGTTCGTGCCGTTCGAGCAGCACCATGTGACCGGAGTCGGTGGCTTCCACGTACTCGGCCAGCGGCAGCGCAGCGGCGATGTCTCGGCCGTGCTGAACCGGTACCAGGTGATCGTTCTCAGCCGCGATGACCAGCCCCGGCACGGGCGCCATCACCTCCAGCGCCTGATGCGCATCGATACCCCAGACCACCGGCAGGAACTCGGCGAGCACATCCACCGGCGTGGACGCGTTCATCGCCGCGGTGAACTCCACCAACGCCGGGGACGCACCACCGGCGAAGGAATAGCGCCGGGTCACGACGTAACCCAGATCGCTGCCGGCCCGGCGGCCACGCTCGAACAGCTCCGGACGCCGCGCCAGCGCCGCCACCAAACCCGGCGCGCTACGCGTCGCCAGCCGCCCGAGCGGCATCGGCAACCCCAGCGTGGTCCGGTTCAGTCCTTCCGCGCTGGTCGTGATCAGGGCTACGCCGCGGACCCGGTCCCCGAACAGTTCCGGCCGCTCCAGCGCCAGCGCCAGCACGGTCATCCCGCCCATCGAATGCCCGGCCAACACCACCGGGCCGTGCGGCGCTACCGCATCAAGTACGGCGCCCAGGTCGGCGGCGAGCCGTTCCCGAACGACCTCTTGCCGTCCCTCGTCGCCCCCGTCCGCGTCCTCGGACAGTCCCGTGTCCTCCGCGCCGTGTTCCGTGGCGGGCAGGCTCGCGAACCCGTCCTCGCCGGGCGAACCCCCGGATCGGCCGTGCCGACGCTGATCCCAGAAGACGAGCCGAGCCCGGCCGCGCAGGTCACGCCGCTGGAAGTGCCACGAGTCCTGGGTCAGGGCATAACCGTGGCTGAACACGATGGTGACGTCGGCTGGGCTGTCCGGCTCGTCGACCTCGACGTACAGCGGCGCTCCGTCGTCGGCGACGACGATCTGCGGCTTACCTCGCAGCGAACCGAACGGCTCGTCGGCGTATGGGTCATCGCCACGTAGCGACCGGCCCATGACGTAGCGTTCCGTCGCGAACCCGACCGCAGCCCCGGCCGCGGCGACACCGAGCCACGCACCAACGGCGCCGGCGACCTTGCCGGCGGCCATCACTCTGCTCATCGCGCAGCCACCTCGTCCATCACCGGAGATCCTCCCAGCCCACATACGTGCGCGGTATCCGCGGCGCGAATCGCGTGACGATCTCGTACGAGATCGTCCGGCACGCCTCTGCCCAGTCCTGGGCTGTCGGCTCACCCGCCGCAGCGTCGCCGAACAGCACAACCTCGTCTCCGGCGTGGACGTCGTCGTCACCAAGATCGACGACGAACTGGTCCATGCAGACCCGGCCCGCGATCCGCCGGACGCGGCCGCCCGCGAGCACCGGCGCACCCGGACCGCCGTCGCCGCCGGAACCGTGGCGCGGCACGCCGTCGGCGTATCCGAGCGGGATCAGGCCCAGCGAAGTCTCCCGGTCGGTGACGTAGAAGTGCCCATAGGAGACGCCATGCCCCGCAGGCACGCGTTTGACCAGCGCCAGTCTGGCGCGCACCGACATCGCTGGGCGCAGTCCGACGTCGGCCGGGGCCGCGACATCCGGAACCGGGGACAGACCGTAAACCGCGAGCCCGGCACGGACGAGATCGAAATGGGTGTCCGGCAGCATCAGGGTCGCCGCCGAATTCGCCAGGTGTCGCACCTCCGGCCGGACACCCCGGGCTTGGGCGATCTCGACGGCTTGCGAGAACGCCGCGACCTGGGCCGTGTTGGTCGGGTGCCGCGGCGCGTCGGCGATGGCGAAGTGCGACCACAAGCCGACGACGTTCACCAGCCCTTCCGCCTGCGCCTTGAGGGCGGCGTCGACCAGCCCCGGCCAGTCCGCCTCCGGTGCGCCGGACCGGCCAAGGCCGGTGTCCACCTTGAGGTGCAACCGCGCCATCCGGCCGGTCTCACGCGCCGCGTCGGCGATCTCCTCCACCGTCCAGATCGCCGACGCGGAGACGTCGATGTCGGCGGCGATCGCATCGATCCACTGTTCACCCGGCGCCGAGAGCCACGCCATCAGGCGACCACCGAAGCCGGCCGCGCGCAGCGCAAGCGCCTCGCCGAGCACTGCCGTGCCAAGCCAGCTAGCCCCGCCGGCCCGTGCTGCCCGTGCGGCCGGCACCAGCCCGTGGCCATAGGCGTCGCCCTTCACGACGGCCATGACCTCCGCGGCGCCCGCACGAGCGCGCAGCTCAGCGACGTTGTCCCGGATGGCTCTCAGGTCCACACGGACGGCGGCGTGCGGTTCCGCGCCGCCTCTGTGTTCGTCCACGGCGCTGATTCTCTCAGACTCCGCCGGTGCCGGCGCACCATGCGCAGGGTCCGCGGCGCTGCTGTTCACCGGTTCGCTGGACGCCTCAGCTCCGCGAGCACGCCGGGGAGGGCCTCCAGGATGTCGCTCGCGCTCGGATACCCGGACAGTTCGGCCGCCACGTGCCCGGCCATGCCATGGACGAACGCCGCGACGCTGCCCGCATCGAACGTCGTCAGCCCGGCCGCCAGCAGTGATCCGCCCAGGCCTGCGAGCACGTCACCGGAGCCGGCGGTGGCGAGTGCCGGACTACCGGTCGGGTTCACCCGAACGGGACCATCCGGCTCCGCCACCAGCGTCGTCGATCCCTTGAGTAAGACGGTGGCGTTCCAGCGGCGCGCCGCCTGCCGGACGTAATGCAGCCGCCGAGCCTCGACATCTGACCGCTGCGCATCCAGCATCCGGGCCAGCTCACCCGCATGGGGTGTGAGCAGCGCCGGCGATGCGAGCTGTGGCGGCAGCTTCCGCAGACCGTCCGCGTCCACCAGCACCGGGACGCCGGCGGACAGCACCGCCGCGACCTCGTGCTCCCGGCCCTCGCCGAGCCCGGAACCGACGGCCCAGGCCTGGACTCGTCCGGCCTCGGCGGCCTCCGCGCTGACCACCGTCTCCGGCCAGCGTCGCAGCACGTCGGCGGCGACCGCATCCGGGCCGGCGAACCGCAGCATCCCCGAGCCGCCGTGCACCGCTCCGCCGGCCGCCAGCACGGCCGCACCGCGATACTGGGCAGATCCGGCGAGCAGGCCGAGGACACCCCGGCGGTACTTGTCCGCGTTCCGGTCCGGTTCCGGGAACATCCGTGCGACGTCGGCGAACTCGAGCACCTGTAGCGCGGGTGCGGGCAGATACGGGCCAAGACCGATGTCCACCAGCTCGATGTCGCCTGCCACTGCCGCCGCCGGGTCGACGAACAGGCCCACCTTGTGCGTTCCGAACGTCACCGTGGTGTCGGCACGCACGTGCGCCCCGGAGATCTCTCCCGTGTCCACGTCGATGCCGCTGGGCAGGTCCACGGCTACGACGTGCGCCGACGCGGAAGCGGCGAATTCGGCCAGTTCCGCCGCGTCCGGGCGCAGGCCTCCCCGCCCGCCGATACCGAGGATCCCGTCGATGATGAGGTCCGCGCGCCGGATGGCGGCCGCGGTGGCCGTCGTCATCGGCCCGTCGTCGCCGGAGACCACGGTGCCGCCGGCGTCCTTCAGGGCAGCCAGCCCCGTACCGTGGACACGGTCGTGCCGGAGTATCACCGCGTCGACCCGAGCTCCGCGCCGGGCCAGCCGGGCCCCGGCCCACAACGCGTCTCCCCCGTTGTCGCCGCCGCCGACCAGAAGCACCACGCGCGCACCGTACGGCCCTCCACGACGCCGTCGGTGACCGCCGGATCGCAGCCCATCGCCGAATTCGCCGCGGAGCACCCGGGCACACACCGCCGCCAATCCGGACGCGGCGCGCTGCATCAGCGCCCCCTCGGGCAGCTGTGCCATCAGTGCCGCCTCGGCGGCACGCACGTCGGCGACCGCATGCGCGAAGATCATCTGTGCCGTCCTCCCCACACGCCGATCACGAAACCTGCCCCTGCCTCTGCCCCTGCCCCTGCCCCTGCCCCTGCCCCTGTCCCTCGAGAACGACCATGGCGGACGCGACGCCGGCATCGTGCGACAGCGACAGGTGCACATTCTGCACACCAAGCTCGGCACAGCGCCGTTCGACGCTTCCGGTGACGCTGAACCACGGGCGGCCGGCATGGTCACTCACCACCTCAGCGTCGTGCCACTGCAGGCCGACGGGGGCACCCAGCGCCTTGGCCAGCGCTTCCTTGGCGGCGAACCGCGCGGCCTGGGACGGGACCGAGCGCTTGCGCTCCCCCGGGGTGAAGACCCGTTCCGCCAGCGCAGGCGTGCGTTCCAGGCTCTCTGCGAATCGGCCGATGTCGACGACGTCGATCCCTACGCCAATGATCACCCTTTCAGCCTACGGTCTCGCCGCGCCACCCTCGCGATTCTCGATGCCATGACGTCCGTCGGCCTCGCCTGCCGGTGACGGCGCGGAGATCCTCAGGGGAGGTCGCCGGCTTCGCGCTGCACGCGCTCCAGCTCGATCTCCAGCTCCTTGCGCACCGCGGCGTAATCCGGGTCGTCGTAGACGCTGGTCAACTCCATCGGGTCACGCTCCAGGTCGAACAGCTCCCACTCCGGCTCGAACCGCCGATCCGAGCTGCCCGGTTGGTCCCGGCCGTCGCCGTAGTAGCAGATCAGCTTGTACTTCTCGGTGCGCACTCCATAGTGGGCCCGGGCGTGGTGGATGCTGTCGCCGTGCATCCAGTACCGGTAATACATCGACGTCCGCCAGTCGGCAGCGCCTTCCCCACGCAACAGCGGCATCATGCTGCGCCCCTGCATGATCGGTAGCTCCGCCACCCCGGCCACGTCGCAGAACGTCTGTGCGAAGTCCAGGTTGAGCACGATATCAGTGTTCACCGAACCTGCGGTGACCTCCCGCGGATACCGGACCAGCAGCGGCATCCGCAGTGACTCCTCATACATGAACCGCTTGTCGTACCAGCCGTGATCACCCAGGAAGAACCCCTGATCCGAGCAGTACACCACCAGCGTGTCCTCGGCCAGTCCCTGCTCGTCCAGATAGTCCAGCAACCGGCCCACGTTGTCGTCCACCGATGCCACGCACCGCAGATAGTCCTTGATGTAGCGCTGGTACTTCCAGGACAGTTCCTCATCCGGTGAGAGACCGTCCGGCACCGGCTCCTTCAGGTCGGTGGGGGTCAGGTGCTCGGCGACGCGCATCGCCGCCACTGCCGCCGCCTCGGACCGGTCGCTGTAGTCGTCGCGCAGCGTCTCCGGCTCCGGGATGTCCACGTCGTCGTACATGTGCGCATGCTTCTCATCCGGCTCCCAGGGCCGGTGCGGCGCCTTGTGGTGCACCAACAGACAGAAGGGCCTGTCCACGTCCCGGCGCTGCAGCCAGTCCAGGGACAGGTCCGTGATGATGTCCGTGGCGTACCCCTGTCGCACGTGTCGCCCGTTCGGGGTGATGAACTCGGGATCGTGGTAGTCGCCCTGTCCGGGCACCACCTCCCACTCGTCGAAACCCCGCGGCTCGTGTGCCGTTCCCTCACCCAGGTGCCATTTGCCGAACAGGGCAGTCTGGTACCCGCTCTCTCGCAACAGCCCGGCGAAGGTGGGTAGCCGATTGTCGAAGTGGGTGTCCAGCGTCGTCACTCCGCAGGCGTGACTGTGCATCCCGGTGAGGATCGTCGCGCGGCTCGGCGTGCAGATGGCGTTGGTGCAGAAGCAGTTGTCGAACCGCATGCCCTCGTCGGCGAGCCGGTCCAGGTGCGGGGTGGTGTTGATCCGGCTGCCGTACGCGCTGATCGCATGCGACGCATGGTCGTCCGTCATGACGAACAGGATGTTGGGTCGTGTCCGCGCCACGTGAGTCCTCCGGGCCGTATCGCCGTTGTGAGCCGCCTCGGCCGAGCCGGCTGGACGGAGTTAATTGCTTGTTGCTTGCAATCAATCTCGTCACGTAATTTATGGGGGCATGCCAGACAGAGTCAATGGCCGGCCGCGAAGCCAGTGGTGACGCGATGTCCCGACGGGTCTACGCCGGCACCAACCATCAGGGCGTGAAGCAGGGCAACCGGGGCGCGGTGTTCCGTGCCATCCATGCCCTCGGCCCCATCGCCCGGATGGAGATCGCCGAGCACACCGGTCTCAATCCCGGGACGGTCTCCCGGATCGTCGACGAGCTGATCGACAACGGACTGGCTCGGGACACGGGCCTCAGGTCGGCCACCGGCGCCGGACGGCGAGCCGCCGACCTCGAGGTGGTCCCGTCCGCCCGGTACGCACTCGGACTCGACGTCGCTCGAAGCGCGGTCACCGGCGCCGTGGTGGACCTGACAGGCCGGGTGAGTGAACGCGTCGTCGTTCCGATCCCGGTGACGACGACGGACGCGGCCGACGCTCAGGTGACCGAGGATGTCGTCGAACGCCTGATGAATTCGATGCCTGCGGACGAGCGAGAACGTCTGGTCGGCATCGGTGTCGGCATGCCCGCTCCGGTCAGCGCCCGTACCGGACGCCACCTACCGATGGACCACGCGGCCGAGTGGCGGCACTCCGAGCTCGGGCCTGAACTGGAACGACGATGGCGGCTGCCCACCCATGTGGACAACAACGCCAACACCGCCGCACTTGCTGAACTGTGGTTCGGCGCCGGACGCGGCGTCGACGACTTCCTCCTGGTCAATCTGAGCGTCGGCATCGGCGCCGGACTTGTCCTCTCCGGCGAGCTCTACCGCGGCGACCACGACCTCGCCGGGGAGATCGGTCATGTCGCCGTCGACATCAACGGACCGACGTGCGAGTGCGGCAACGTGGGGTGTCTGCACGCCTACGCATCGGTCTCCGCCGTGCTGGAACGGGTACGCACCGAACTCGACGGCGGGCGAGCGTCGAGCCTACGCGACCAGCCGCAGCCGCTGACCATCGAGGCGGTGATCGCGGCGGCACGCTCCGGAGACCCGCTGACCGCCGATATCCTCGCCGACGTCGCCCGGTACGTCGCCGCCGCCGTCAGCAGCATCGCCTACACCGTGGACCCGCAGCTGATCCTGGTCGGCAGGGAGCTGCCCACCGCGGGCGATGCCTTCCTGACACCGTTCATCACCGAGCTGCGACAGCGCCTGTTTCCGGTGGTCCGGGACAGCGTCCGGATCCAGGCGACGACGGTCCAGGCCGCACCCGTAGTCGGCGC
The DNA here is from genome assembly GCF_010550675.1 of Phytoactinopolyspora halotolerans. Taxonomy (GTDB): domain Bacteria; phylum Actinomycetota; class Actinomycetes; order Jiangellales; family Jiangellaceae; genus Phytoactinopolyspora; species Phytoactinopolyspora halotolerans. The sequence goes on from NZ_JAAGOA010000005.1 coordinate 9,313, forward strand.
CGCGATCCTCGCCCTGCGGACCTTCTTCGATTCACCCCTTTCACGGCAGCATGCGTAAGCAAACGTATGTATTCAGATTCAATATTAAGTTGCTGCATGCAAGTCTCGATGTTAAGCTCTCGTCGCGCACCAACGGTCCTTCTACCTCAGCGAGGAGGCGTCGATGGACCAGAACGACGAAGATCACTTCAGGCGGATCCACCTGGTCCAACAAGTAGACCGCGCCAGGGAGCTCGTCGAGCACTACTTTGACGGTATCCACTTCTATATTGACCAGATCGAGAAAGACAGCCGAGAGATCGGCATGCTCAACGAGCGATTGGGAGGTTGACATGGACATCGCCGTTCAGGAGCTACGAGACCTGATCCGCCGCGACCACGAGCGGACCATAGCGGAGTACCAGGCCTTCGCGGACGAGGCGGCCATCATCGGAGACGAGAAGGGACGCGCCTGGTATCAGAAGCTGGCCGACCGTGGGCGGCAGACCAAGTACCCCTGGGAGGAGGGCTACCGCTGGAGGAGCACCGACGAGTGAGCAGGTAGCGCCGCATGCTGTGGGCGGTCGTGTGGGTCGTCCACCTGGGGCTGCTCGCCGCTTGGCTCGGCTCGATGCTGTACAGCCTGGTCATCGTCCAGCCACGGGCACACCGGTTCTTCGCTGCTGATGACGACCGGCTGGAAGAGTTCCTGACAGTTGTCGGCTCGGGAAACCGTCGGCCCGTCGTCGCGCTGATCACCGGACTGTTCGTGTCCCTCGCCGTGATACCGATCGCTGATACGCCCAGGGCACCACAGGCAATCCTTTATGCCGTCGAAGGTGGCTTGCTGGTGGCAGCCGCAGTCGTCTTCGCTCGCGTCTCCTGGTGGCTGTGGCCGCGCCGGGTGTTCGCGCTGGCCGAGGAGCGTCCCCGGCATCGGATCTCCCTGCGTCGGCATGCCTTCGCGATGGTGGGCCTTACCGGCGCGGCGTTCGTCGTCGCCGTCACCGCGCTCACAACCGCCTCGTGAAGTGCTGCGATCAGAACGAGCGGGGCGAGGCTACGCACCGCTACCGCATATGAGGTCGACGATGGGCCGCTATTCGACGGTGACGCTCTTGGCCAGGTTCCTGGGCTGGTCAACGTCGAAGCCCCGGGCGCTCGCCATCTCGCAGGCGAACACCTGCAGCGGAACCGTGGCGACAACCGGCTGCAGCAGGGTGGGGCACTCCGGGACGCGGACGAGATGATCCGCGTACGGCGCGACCGCCTCGTCGCCCTCCTCGGCGATGACGATCGTACGGGCGCCCCGGGCACGGATCTCCTGAATGTTGCTGACGATCTTGTCGTGCAGCACTGACCGGCCGCGCGGCGACGGAACGACGACGATCACCGGCATCCCGCTCTCGATCAGCGCGATCGGGCCGTGCTTCAACTCCCCGGCCGCGAACCCCTCCGCGTGCATGTAGGCGAGCTCCTTGAGTTTGAGCGCGCCCTCCAGCGCCACCGGGAAGCCGACGTGGCGGCCGAGGAAGAGCACCGACGTCGCGCCGGCCAGCTCGCGGGCCAGCGAGCGCACCGGTTCCATCGTCTCCAGCACCTGATCCACCTTCGACGGCAGGTCGGAGAGGTCCCGGACGACGGACCCGATCTCGTCACCCCACTTGGTTCCGCGCACCTGGCCCAGGTACAGGCCCACCAGGTAGCAGGCGATGAGCTGGGTGAGGAACGCCTTGGTCGAGGCCACCGCCACCTCGGGGCCGGCGTGCGTGTACAGCACGGCGTCCGATTCGCGCGGGATCGTGGCGCCGTTCGTGTTGCAGACGGCGAGCACGCGGGCACCCTGCTCACGCGCGTAACGCAGCGCCATGAGGGTGTCCATCGTCTCCCCGGACTGGCTGATCGCGATGACCAGTGTCTGTCGCCCCACCACCGGGTCGCGGTACCGGAACTCGCTGGCCAGCTCCACCTCACAGGGCACGCGGGTCCAATGTTCGATGGCGTACTTGGCCACCAGCCCGGCGTGATAGGCGGTGCCGCAGGCGACGACCACCACCTTGTCGATCTCGCGGAGCTCCTCGTCGGAGAGGCGCATCTGGTCCAGCGACAGTTCGCCGTCCGCGCCGATCCGACCGAGCAGCGTGTCGGCGACCGCCTTCGGCTGCTCGGCGATCTCCTTGAGCATGAAGTAGTCGTAGCCGTCCTTGGCCGCCGCTGAGGCATCCCAGTCGACGTGGAAACGACGCTCCGCGACGGGCGCCCCGCGTACGTCGGTGAGAGTGACGCCATCCGGCGTGATCTCGACCACCTGCCCGTCGCCGACCTCCAGCGCCTCGCGGGTGTGCGCGATGAACGCCGAGACGTCGGAGGCCAGGAAGTTCTCCCCGTCGCCGAGCCCGACCACCAGCGGTGAGTTACGTCGCGCCGCGACCACCCGGTCCGGCACCTCGGCGTGAACGGCCAGCAGCGTGAAGGCGCCCTCCAGGCGCAGGCAGACCGCACGCATGGCGTCGGCCAGGTTCGCTCCGGCGGCCACCTCCGCCGCCAGCAGATGCGCCACCACCTCGGTGTCCGTGTCCGAGGCGAAGCTCACACCCGCGCTCTCCAGCTCGCTCCGCAGGCGGGCGAAGTTCTCGATGATGCCGTTGTGGATGACCGCGACCCGGCCGGACTCGTCGAGATGCGGGTGGGCGTTGCGATCGTTGGGTGCGCCGTGGGTGGCCCACCGGGTGTGTCCCAGGCCGGTCGACGCCGCCGGCAGTGGCGACTCGTGCAGTGCCTTCTCCAGGTTGGCGAGCTTGCCTGCACGCTTGGTCGACGCGAGCGCGCCGTCCGCGACCACGGCGATGCCCGCCGAGTCATATCCCCGGTACTCCAGCCTCCGCAGCCCTTCGACCACCACCTCGGTCGCCGAACGGCTGCCCACGTATCCCACGATGCCGCACACGCGGGCCAGCGTAGCCCTTCCTCCCCACCGGAGACACCTGAGGCATCGTGCCTGCCGCATCCGGGGCAGAATGGGCACGCTATGGCTGAGAACGCAGGCGGGCCGCTGTCGCCCTTCGTCGACATGAACCGGTCCGAGTGGGCCCGGCTTCGCGACCAGACCCCGCTCCCGCTCACCGCGGACGAGTTGGAGGAGTTGCGCGGGCTCGGCGACGAGGTGGACCTGGACGAGGTCCGAGATATCTACCTGCCGCTGTCACGCCTGCTCAACCTCCGTGTCACCGCCACGGCCCGGCTGCACGCGGCCACCACGACGTTCCTCGGCTCGTTCGTCGAACGCACGCCGTTCGTGATCGGTATCGCGGGGTCCGTCGCCGTCGGCAAGTCGACGATCGCCAGGCTGCTCCGGCTGTTGCTGGCGCGCTGGCCGGACCATCCCCGGGTATCCCTGGTGACCACGGACGGCTTCCTGCTGCCGAACGCGGAACTCGAACGACGCGGGCTGCTGGAACGCAAGGGCTTCCCGGAGTCCTACGACCGGCGAGCGCTGCTGCGCTTCGTGGCCTCCGTGAAGTCCGGAGCCGAGGAGGTCGGCGCACCGGTCTACTCACACCTGACATACGACATCGTCCCCGGCGAGCAGGTGGTGTTGAAACACCCGGACATCGTCCTGATCGAAGGGCTGAATGTGCTGCAGCCCGCACGGGCGCGGGGCAACGGGGTCTCCGGCCTGGCGGTCAGCGATTTCTTCGACTTCTCCATCTATGTCGACGCCGCCCCGGAAGACATCCGACGCTGGTACGTACGCCGATTCCTGCGGCTGCGGGAGACCGCGTTCCGCCGGCCGGAGTCGTACTTCCGCCGCTATGCCGACCTGGACCATGACGCGGCGGTCGCCCGCGCCGAGCACCTCTGGGACCACATCAACGGCCCCAACCTGGACCAGAACATCGTGCCGACCCGGGGACGCGCCACGCTGGTGCTGACCAAGAGCGCGGACCACGCCGTCGAGCGCATCCGGCTCCGCAAGATCTAGAGGGGTGACATGAGGGGTTACGGACAGGTTCCGGAGGCACCTGAGATGATCAGTACATGACTCGCCTGCTTGTCTTCTCCAAGACCACCGGCTTCCGTCATGACTCGATCGAGCCGGGCGTCGCCGCCCTGGAGAGTCTCACCTCCGCCGACGGTCTCGCCGTCGACGCCACCGAGGACGCATCCGCGTTCACCGCGGAGAATCTCGCCAGGTACGGCAGCGTGGTCTTCCTGTCCAGCTCCGGAGAGGTCTTCGACGACCGTCAACGGGCCGCGCTGCAGGCGTACGTGCTCGGTGGCGGAGGGTACGTGGGGATCCACGCCGCGTCGACGACCGAGTACGACTGGCCGTTCTACGGCGAGCTGGCGGGAGCCCGCTTCGACGGGCATCCAGAGGTCCAGCAGGCGACCATGACGGTTCACGATCACGACCACCCGGCTACCGCGCACCTCGATCGGACCTGGGTATGGACGGACGAGTGGTACAACGTCCGGGACGGGCCGCGGCTGGGTGCCCACACCCTGCTGTCGGTCGACGAGTCCACGTACACGGGCGGGACGATGGGTGCCGAACACCCGATCGCGTGGTGCCACCACGTCGGGGACGGCCGCTGTTTCTACACCGCACTCGGCCACCCGGCCGAGGCGTACACCGAGCCCACGTTCCAGGCGCACCTGCTGGGTGGCATCAGATGGGTGCTGCGCTCGGACGCGGAGTCTGGTGTGCCATCACCACACGTCTCCCGTAGGCCCTAGGGTGTACTCATGCATGTGCGCTACGTGGCGCGTTCGGACGTGGGTCTCGGTCGCGAAGGTAACGAAGATGCAGGGATCGCCGCTCCGTACGTGCTGGCGGTGGCCGACGGAATGGGTGGTCATGCTGCGGGTGAGGTCGCCAGCCAGGCGGCGGTGTACGCGATCGCTCAGTCCGCTCCGGCGATCGTCGACGCGTCTCCGCTCGACGCGATGATGTCAATGCTCAGTGCCGCCAACGAGCAGATCGGCCGGATGGCGGCGGAGAAGCCGGAGCAGGAGGGGATGGGGACCACGGCCACCGTCGTCCTCACCGGCGGTTCGCGGCTGCCGCGTGGCCACATCGCACTCGGCCACATCGGAGACTCCCGGGGGTACCTGCTCAGTGGCGGCGAGCTCCGGCAGATCACCAACGATCACACGTTCGTGCAGACTCTGGTCGACGATGCGCAGATCACGCCGTCCGAAGCGCGCACGCATCCGGCTCGCTCCGTGGTCACCAAGGTGTTGCAGGGACAGCACCCGGTCGAGCCCGATCTGGCCATGGTCGAGGTGGACCCAGGCGACCGCATCCTGCTGTGCAGCGACGGGCTCACCGACGTCGTGACGGACGACGTGATCGAGTGGACGCTGGCGACGATCTCGGAGACCGAGGCGGCCGCCGACGAACTGATCCGGCTGGGACTGCACGGTGGCGCACCGGACAATGTGACGGTGATACTCGCCGACGTCGTCGATCTCGACGACGCACCGCCGGATAGCAACGGGGCGGCCCCGACCTACCTGGTCGGGGCCGCGGCCGGAGAGACACGGTGAGCTGGGTCATCCGGCCGGGTCGCCGACCACCGCATCGGGGCGGTCAGAGATCTCGCTGGTAGCCCGGGGTCCAGCCCTCAACCCGGTATCCGAGTGTCTCGTTGATGCTGATCATGTGGTTGTTCGAGTCCGCGTTCCAGGTCCAGATCGCCTCGACCCCCGGACGCGCGGCCAACAGGTTCCGCAGGTTCGCCGCCTTCAGCAACAGCCCGAGCCGGTGCCCCCGATGCGCGGGATCCACCAAGGTGGTGTCCTGGTAGGCGGCTGCGTCACTGTCGTCGGCGAGCACGATCCGGGTCACACCGGCCATCGTTCCGTCCGGCGCCATCGCCACCGCTGTCCAGTTACTCCGGCCCATTCGCTCAGTGCGCTCTTCCGAACGGCGGACCCGCGCCTCGTCCCAGACCTCCGGCTCATATTCGAGTTCACCGAGCGGGGCGTCGGTCGACATCCGCGCCTCGAGGCGCGCGTACTCCTCCACGTACTCCGCCGGTACCCGGCCTCGCCAGGTCAGGATCTGGTAGTCAGTGGCGTACTGCTTCGCGTGGTCCTCGGCCTTGGCGATCGCATCGAGGTCGAACGGTGTCCGCTGCACCCGCGCGATCTCCACGATGCGCTGGGTGAAGCCGTGGTGTTCGAGGAATTCGGTGCCCGCGGTGGCCTGGCGCTGTGACGGCGCGTCCAGATACGTGAGCAGACTGGTCCGGGAGTGTTCGCGCGCGCACTCCCGCACGGTGTCCAGGAGAGCGGTACCGATGCCCTGTCGCCTGGCCTCGGGCCGGACGAAGATCTCCAGTTCGGCCAGCTTCAGGTTGTCCCGCAGCGGCAGAGCCAGCTGAGCCGCCCCCACCACCCGGCCATTCTCCTCGGCGATCCAGAGCTTGCGAGCCGAATGCTCGTGCGGCTCGTGCACGACCCGGAGTTCACGCTCCGAGAAGTGCGGCCCGTTCGGGAAGTCCGCCTCGGTGGCGCAGCGGTGGACGTCATACCACGCGGAGAAGTCGGCGTCGGCGACGGTGATGGACCGGATCTGCATGCTCTAAGCGTGAGGTGTCCACCCGCGCCACGGCAACAGATTTTCGCGCCCACCAGCTGAGGCTCTCAGAGAGGGGAGACCGTACGCGGAGGCGGGGAGGGAGTATTTCCCGGCCAGGGTAGGCGCGGGCGTCGGCCTGTGAGGAGCGCCCCCGGGGTCCCCGCAAAGTATCCGAGCGTCAGCGAGAGACTTTGTGGGGTGGGAGCGACGATCTGACCGCGGGCGAGGCCGGGACATACTCCCTCCCCGCCGGTCCCCAAAGCTTCACAGCGCGAGCGTCGACTCCACGGCCGCAGCGAGCCGGCCGGCGACCGCGTCCGCCTGATCCAGGGTTGCCGCCTCGACCATCACCCGCACCACCGGTTCGGTCCCGGACGGCCGCAGCAACACCCGGCCGGTCTCACCGAGCTCGGCCTCCGCCCGCGTCACCGCGTCGCGCACCCCGTGGTCCGTGGCGACTCGCGCCTTGTCCACGCCGGAGACGTTCACCAGTACCTGAGGCAGCCGCTGCATCACGCCGGCGAGTTCAGCCAGCGGGCGACCGGTATGCGCCACCCGCGCCAGCAGGTGCGCCGCGGTCAGCACGCCGTCTCCCGTGGTCACGTGGTCGAGCAGGATCAGATGGCCGGACTGCTCACCGCCCAGACCGTAGCCGCCTTCCCGCATCGCCTCCAGGACGTACCGGTCACCGACCGCCGTGTCGACGACGGTGATCCCAGCCTCCCGCATGGCCAGCCGCAGGCCCTCGTTGGACATGACGGTGGCCACCACGGTCTGGTGCCGCAGGGTGCCCTCCTCGTGCATGGCGAGCGCGAGGATGGCGAGGATCTGGTCCCCGTCCACGACCTTTCCGGCCGCATCGACGGCGAGACAGCGGTCGGCGTCGCCGTCGTGCGCGATACCCACATCGGCACCATGCTCCACCACCGCCGCGGCGAGGCTCTCGATGTGTGTCGAACCACAGCCGTCGTTGATGTTGAGACCATCAGGTTCGGCACAGACCGCCACCACGTCCGCCCCGAGGTGGCGGAGCACCTCCGGCGCGGCCCGGTAGGCGGCGCCATGTGCGCAGTCGACGACGACCTTCAGACCGTCCAGCCGGTGCGGGACCGTGCTTGCGACGTGTTCGACGTAGGCATCCAGGCCCTGCGGATGCTTTCTGATCCGGCCGACGTCCGCTCCGGTCGGGCGCTTCCACGGTTCGCGCATCCGGGACTCGATCGCGTCCTCGAGCGCATCCTCCAGCTTGTGGCCGCCCTTGGTGAAGAACTTGATGCCGTTGTCCGGCATCGGGTTGTGGCTGGCCGACAGCATCACGCCCAGTTCGGCATCGAGCCGGCCGGTGAGGTAGGCGACCGCCGGCGTGGGGAGTATGCCCACCCGGAGCACATCAAGGCCGGCGCTGGCCAGACCAGCCACCACGGCGGCTTCCAGAAACTCGCCGGAGGCCCGGGTGTCGCGGCCGACCACCGCCGTGGGCCGGTCACTGCCGAAGGCGCCCGCCTCGCCGAGAACGTGCGCCGCGGCAACCGACAGATCCAGGGCGAGTTCCGCCGTGAGATCGACATTCGCCAACCCGCGCACCCCGTCGGTACCGAAGAGACGTGCCACGTGCCTTCTCCTCACATACAGCTCGGCCCCGGAGTGACGACTCGTTCCCCCGGGGCCGAACCTGCTGAATTGTGTTGTTGTGCGCCAGGCGCCTTAACGCTTGCTGTACTGGGAGGCCTTCCGGGCCTTCTTCAGACCCGCCTTCTTCCGCTCGGTGACCCGGGGGTCCCGAGTCAAGAAACCGGCCTTCTTCAGCACTGCGCGGTTGTTATCAAGGTCAGCCACATTGAGCGCACGCGCCAGCGCCAGCCGCAACGCGCCGGCCTGGCCGGACGCGCCGCCTCCGTTGAGGCGGGCGACGACGTCGTAGCGTCCGTCCAGCTCGAGCTCTGCGAACGGCGAACGGACCACCTGCTGGTGAACCTTGTTCGGGAAGTACTGCTCGAGGTCGCGGCCGTTGATCTTCCACTGGCCGTCACCCGGCACGATGCGCACGCGTGCGATCGCTTCCTTCCGGCGACCGGTGGCCATGGCCGGCTCGATGGCCGAGAAGCGCGACGGCGTCGACTCGGATGTGAAGCTCTCGACCGAGATCTCCTCGGCCTCATTCTCGACTGTGCTCTCGGTCATGTCCTCGCTCACGGTGTTCGTCATGGTGTCGGATTCGCTCACTGGGTCAGCTGGCCGATCTCGAACGGCGCCGGCTTCTGCGCCTGGTGCGGGTGCTCGGGGCCGGCATAGACCTTCAGCTTGCTCAGCATCTTCCGGCCGAGGCTGTTGTGCGGGAGCATCCCCTTGACAGCCTTCTCGATCACCCGGCGCGGGTTCTTCTCCACGAGTTCCTCGTAGTTCGTCGCGCGCATGCCACCGGGGCGACCCGAGTGCCGGTAGTCGACCTTCTGCTGGAGCTTGTTACCCGTCAGGGCGATCTTGTCCGCGTTGATGACGATGACGAAGTCACCGGTGTCCGCATGCGGAGCGTAGATGGGCTTGTGTTTGCCGCGCAGCAGGGTGGCGGCATGGGAGGCGAGCCGGCCGAGTACGACGTCGGTGGCGTCGATGACATGCCACTGACGCTCAACGTCACCGGGCTTGGGGCTGTACGTGCGCACGGTCGTAGGCCTTCGGTTGGTCGGTAAGGATGTCCTGTCTTGTGGTGCGCCGCCACCCGGCAGCGACAGCTACCGCCGGCACACACAACGACGTTTTAGGTTACTCGCTCGCACACCCAACGGTCAAAACACCGCCTCGGCGCACGTCTTGTCATAGCGTGTCGTCATGGTCGCCGACGTTCCTCCAGCATACGACGCGGCACGTGCACAGGACTACGACGCAGAGCAGGGTCACGGTTTCACGTTGCCCGGCGAACGCGAATGCTGGCTGGCGGACGTCGGGCTGGTCCTGCAGCCGTATGCTTCGAGGCTCCCCGCCGACCCGCTCGTCCTGGACATCGGCTGCGGCACCGGCAAGTTCACCCGGCTGATCCGTGACGTGCTGGGCGAAACCTTCGGCCGGGCACCGACAGTGCACGGGGTCGACGCTTCGGACGCCATGCTGGAGGTGGCCCGCCGCCGAGACACCCGGAAAATCGAGTACCGCCTCGCCGACGCCCGCACGCTCACCGGCCCCGCCTGCTACGACCTCGTCGTCTCGTGTCAGGTGCTGGACAGCTTCGAGCGACCCGCCGAGTTGCTCGACACCTGGCGACGGGAACTGCTGAAACCCGGCGGTGTGCTGCTGACCGTGCTGTCCTTCTCCGCAGCCGACGGCTGGACCAACCGCACGTCCGAGCAACTGGACCGGCAGCCACTGGCCACGGTCGCCAGCATCGAGCCGCTCGTCGACGCGACCGGCCGAGCCGGCTTCGGCAGTATCAGCGCCGGATTCCTGCGCACGGTCAGTCCGCTGCACGGCGGGGCGTCGACCGGGTTGGTCGGCCCGGTGGGCAGCCGCTACTACGCGGTCGGGTACTCAGTCGGGGGTGACGGTGCCGTCGGCGACGCGCAGCACCCGCCCGGCGAATGACCGGAGTCGCCGCTCGTCGTGGCTGACGACGGCGAGCGCACAGCCGGAGTCGGCGAGTGCACGCAGCAGGTCGACGATCTCCTGCGCGTACACCGTGTCCAGTGCCGCGGTCGGTTCGTCGGCGACCACCAGTGCAGCGCCGCCGCCCATTGCCCGCGCGACCGCGACCCGTTGCCGCTGACCGCCCGAGAGCCGGCGGGGTCTCGCCTGCGGGTCGACGTCGCCGAGGCCCACGCTCCGCAGCAGGTCGTAGGCGCGACGTCGCACGTCCGGTGCGCTCAACCGGCGGTTGCCCAGCGACGTCGTCGCAGTGGCCTCCGCGACCGTCTTCCAGATCGGCCACCGCGGGTTCAGGCTGGCGGCCGCATCCTGGAAGATCGGCATCACGAACCCTGGCCTGGGCCGGGTCCCGTCGTCCGTCCACAATGCGACGTCGCCGTGCCGGACCGTGCCGGACACCGGACGCAGGAGCCCGGCCAGGGCGCGCAGGACCGTGCTCTTCCCGGCGCCGGACGGCCCGCAGAGCCCGACCACCTCGCCGGCCGCGATCCGTAGGTCGACACCGGCGACGACGGCATCGCCGCCGGAATATGCCAGCGTCACATCCTCCAGCGCCGCCACCACCTCGGAGTCTGCAGCCTCGACACCGGAACCCACGCGCGCGGCCGGGCGTGCCGGCCGCGCGACGGACCCGGGGAGGGCGGCGAGCAGTCTCCGGGTGGCCGGATGAGAGGCGGCGTCCTGGAGCGCGTGGGCGCCCCGACGTCCCACGATCAGCTCCTGGGCGATCCGCCCTCCATCCAGCACCACGATCCGATCGGCATGCTCGGCCACCATGTCCAGGTCGTGGCTGACCAGCAGCAGGGATCGCGACTGCGCGACCAGTGCTGCCAAGGCGGTGCGGGCCACCTCGACGTCCAGTGCGGAGGTCGGCTCGTCGGCGACGATCAGCCGGGGGCGGTGCGCGGTCGCCGCGACGATGTCGGCCCGCTGCAGCATTCCTCCGGACCAGGTCGCAGGACGGTCACCGAGACGCGTACGGGCGTCGTCCACCCCCAGCGTGGCGACCCGTGCAACGATCTCCTGCGCCGGCACCCGAAGGCGGTGCACGCGCCAGGCCTCGCCGACGTGGTGGCCCACGGTCCACCACGGGTCGGCCGACGCATACGGATCCTGCGCAACGTAGCCGATGTGCCGGCCGCGGATCCCCCGCAGCTCCCGGTCGCGCATCCGGGTCAGGTCGCCGACGCCCTCGAGGCTGATGCTCCCGGCGACGACGGTCCCGGCCGGCAGCAGCCCGAGGACGGCGCGTACCAAGGTGCTCTTACCCGAGCCCGATCCACCGACCACGGCCACCGTCTCTCCGTCGTGCACCACCACCGACACGCCGTCCAGCGCCAGGTGACCGTCCGGGTAACGTACGCCGAGGCCGCCGATGCGCAGGGACGTCGCCGCGGCCGTCCGGTCGCCGTGTTCCGTCACCGTGGTGCCTCCTTGATGGCGTCGGCCAGCAGCGACACGCAACCGACACTGGCGACGATCGCGGCCGTCGGCGCGATGACGAGCCACGGTGCCTGGGACAGGTACGCGCGGCCGTCGGCGACCATCTGTCCCCACTCGGCGGTGGGCGGAGAAACACCGAGGCCCAGGAAGGACAGCCCGGACAGTCCGATGATCACCTCGGCCAGGCTGAGGGTCGCCACGGACAGCACGCTGAGCGTCGTCGCCGGCGTCACGTGTCGCCACAGGACGCGCAGGTGCCCGACGCCGGCCATACGCGCGGCCGTCACAAACGGACGGTCCACGTGCGCCAGGGCGTATGCACGCGCGTAGCGGGCCATAGGGGCCCAGCCGGCGAGCGCCATCGCCACCATCAGGTTGACGACCCCGGGCCCGAGCACGCCGATCACCGCCAGCGCGAGTACCAGCTGCGGGATGGCGAGCACGACGTCGACCGCCCGGGAGAGCACCGAGTCGGCCAGCCTGCCGGCCGCGACCGGGACCAGCCCGACGACGAGACCGGCGACGGTGCTGAGCACGGTAACCGCCATGGCCGTGCCGAGCGAGACCCGTGCGCCCGCGGCCAGCCGGGCCAGCACGTCACGACCGGCTTGGTCGGTCCCGAGCGGATGCTCCCAGCTCGGAGCGGCCAGCTTCGCCGCATAGTCGGTGAGGTTCGGATCAGGCCGGAGGAACGGGATGACGACGGCCAGCGCCACCAAGGCGAGCAGGAGCACCATACCGATGACCAACCCTGCCCGCGTCGTGTTCCGGCCGGCCCGCCTGCTGTTCCGGCCGGCCCGCCCGGAGATCGGATCGGACAGCCTGGTTGCCACCGTCATGCGCGCCGTTCGGTTTGCGCGTGCATCGCCGAGACGGCCAGGTCGACGAGCAGGCTCGCCACCACATACGCCAATACGCCGGACAGGACGAGCACCTGGACCACCGGGACGTCGCGGGCGACGATCGACTCGATGAGGTAGCGGCCGATGCCGGGCCAGGTGAACACGGTCTCGACGACGGCGGCGCCGGCAAGCAGGCTGCCAACGGTCATGCCGACTGCGGTCAGCAGGGGCGGCGTCGCCGGCGGCACCATGTGAATCAGCAGGGCCCGAGTAGGGGTGGCGCCGCGGCCCATCGACACCTCGACGGCTCCGCTCGACGCCGCCTCGACCAGCGCGGCGCGGAACACCCGCGCCCACATGGCCGCGGCTCCCACGGCAAGCGGGATGGCAGGCAGTAGCGCACCGCCCCAGGACCCGTCCGCGATGATCGACCCCAGGCCCCAGCCGAGCACAACGACGTCCAGCACGACGGTGCTGACGACGAAGCTCGGAACCGCCGCACCGGTGAAGATCAGGCCGCGGATGCCCAGGTCGAGGGCGCCGCCACGCCAGCGTGCCGCCGCCAGCGCCATCGGCACCGCGGCCAGGGCCGCCAATCCGAGCGCGACCGCACACAGGCGCACGGTGGCGGGCAGCCGTCCGGCCACCTCCGACGCCACCGAGCGTCCGCTGCTCCAGGACGTGCCGAGGTCGCCGGTGACGAGCCCGGCCGCCCACCGCCCGAACCGCACCGGCGCGGCGTCGTCGAGCCCGAGTTCGGCGCGCAGACCGGCGACCTGCGCCGCGGTCGGGTCGGTCACCCCCTGAGCGATGAGCACCTGCCGGGCGGGGTCGGCGGGCGCCAACAGCTGCAGGCACCACACCACAAATGCTGCGGCCGCCAGCGTCAGCAGCGCCTGGCCCACTCGGCGCAGTACGCCGGTCCACATCGCCGCGACGACGTCGCTCAGCCGGCCTGTGTGTCGGCCCCGAGGTGATGCAGGACCGACGACGGCCGGTAGCCGGGGGCGTCCTCCGATACGACTGCCGGCGACGAACGCTGCGCGACGATCACGACCAGCGCCTCGTCGGCGATCACCTGTTGGGCCTGCTCGAGGAGGGGCCGCTGCGCGTCGCCGTCGGTCTCGGTGAGCAGCTGGTCGACCAGAGCGTCGAGCGTCGAATCGCTGACGCCGCCGAAGTTGCGCTCGCCGTCGGTCGTGAGGAAGTCCCGGAGGCGGCCCACGGGATCGTAGGTGTAGCCCAGGGTGCCGTCGAGGGAGAGCCCGATGTCCCAGCTGTCCGACTCGCGCATGGTGGTGTAGTTGTCGTCGGTCAGCTCCAGGGCCACCTCGAAGCCGATCTCGGCCAGCTGAGATTGCATGGCCAGCGCCATCTGCTCGGTGTCCGGCTGCTGCGGGTAGTGCAGTATGGTGACGCTCAGGCGTTCGCCGTCTTTTTCCCGCACGCCGTCGTCACCGAGCGTCCAGCCGGCGTCCTCCAGCAGGCCGGCGGCCTCGTCCCGATCGGTGCGCTGGCTCGGCAGCGCGTAGTCGACCGTGTCCGGGTAGAGACCGGTAGGCGCCGAGTACAGCCCGTCGAGGACCTGCTCGGCGATGGCCTGGTAGTCGAGGCCGAGGGCGAAGGCCCGGCGGACAGCAGGGTCGTCCATCGGTGCCTGGTTCAGGTTCGGGATCGCCCGGAACTGCTGCAGTGGCTGCTCGGCGACGGCGAGCCGCGGCCCGGAACCGGCGTCGACCATCGGCGCCAGCAATGACGTCGGCGGGTAGAGCGCGACATCGGCCTCGCGGCTCTGCACGGCGCGGACGCGAGCCTGCTCGTCGGGCACGAACCGGACACTGGCGCCGGCCAGCGCCACGTCACCGTCCCAGTAGTCGTCGTTGCGTTCGAGGACCATCTCGTTCTCGTCGAGGCTGGTCACCACGTACGGACCGGTGTAGATGCCGGCGTCGAGCACTGCCTGCGGGTCGTCGCCCGCGGCGGCCAGCGCCTCGGCGTCGAAGACCGACATCATGTCCTCTGCGGCCAGCAGGTTGGGCAGGTTGCTCACCGGCTCAGTGGTCTCGAGGAGCAGCGTCGTCTCATCCTCCACGGTCACCGTCGCACCCGGCAGGTTGGCTGCGGCCAGGGCGTTCTCGGCCAGGTGGTGATCGAAGACGGCAGCGAGCGCCTCGGCGTCGAGCTGGTTGCCGTTGCTGAACGTGATGTCCTCATGCAGGGTCAGGTGCCAGGTGCTGGCGTCGTCGGCCTGCAGATCTTCGAGCAGCCAGGGCTCGACCGTCCCGTCCTCGGTCGCCCGCATCAACAGCTCGCCGTAGCCCCACTCGGGAGACCACAGACCCTGCTCGACCGGGTCGAGGCTCCGGACGGTGTAGGGCGTGACGAACCGAAGCGTAGCGTCTGCATCGGACGCGTTGGTCTCGGCATCGGACGCGTCCGGGGCGCCAGCGGGCTCGTCGGCGCCGGTGCCGTCAGCGGTCTCGGCCGATCCGTCGTCACTGGACGAGCACGCGGTGACCATGAGCAGCGTGGCCAGCGCGGCGGCAGCGGTACGTAAGGCAGGCACGGTTGTCGCTCTCCTTGAAGGGACAAATACCCCAACAGCATAAACGATAACTGTTATCGATCGCATCTGGTGGGCCATGTCCGCTCCGCTTGTTGAGCGTCAGTTGCGGATAGAGCCGGTCGAGCGGGTAGTTGACGCAACTCACACTCAACAAGCGGCGAGGCAAGCCCCGGCGCCACGACCGCATCGCCGCGGTATACACCTCCGACCTGGATCGGGCGGCCGAGACGGCGGAGATCGCCATTGCCGGCACATCGATCGACATCCTCTACGACGAGCGGCTGCGGGAATGCAAACTATGGCGAGCTCAACGGCTGTCCGGTCTCGGTCCTCGCGGCCCAGCGCGCCGAGCACATCGATGTTCCGTTTCCCTGTGGCCAGAGTTATCGCGACGTGGTCATCGCCACCGCCGAACTCCTCTACGAACTTGCCGTCGGCCAAGACGGGAAGCGAGTCCTGCTCATCTCGCATTCGGCCAACAGGTGGGCACTCCAGTGTCTGCTGGGCGGAGCACGCCTCGAGGACCTGGTCGAGGCTCCCTTCCACTGGCAAGAGGGCTGGGAATACGTCCTACCGACGGACCAGCCACCAATCGCGGAGAGCATCCGGGTGAAATTCGGCCTGCCGGGTGTCGACCGGCGTTACAGCGGTTCGACATAGGCCGCACGCCATTCAGGCGCGGGGTCTCCACCGAGGCTGGTCCAATACTCGCGCCCGTTGGTGATCACGCCGTCACCCACGGTCCAAAACGAGGCCGTCCTGAACACACCCAAGCCCACATGCGGAACCTCGACCTCAGACACCACCTCGTCACCATCGACGACGATCCGCAGGACACGGATCGACCAGCCCTCCGGATACTCGCTGTTCACCGCGACGAAGTTCTGACGCCCGACGATGCGCTCGCGGCTCACCGGCCACTCGATGACCACATCCTCCGCCACGAGACCTGCGTGACCCACCGGCGGCATCAGTAGTCTCGTTGATCAACGATGGCCGTCATCTATCGCACGTCGGATGAAGTCCAGGCCACGCAACACGCTCGCCTCGACGTGATCGGCGCACTCTTCGAATGCTTTCCTCGTCGGCAGCGGATCGGGGATGTCGTCAGTCGTTGGGGGCGCGTAGGGTGCTTGGCCACGTATCCGATGCACGGCGCTGACGACGCTCCTCGCCGTCCGGGCCGTGTCGCCGTCAAGGCGTCCGAAGCCCTCACTCCGCTCGTGCTCGAACGCATCCTCCCCGAGTCCCTCGTAGCCATGCTCAGCAAGGCTGACGAGACGAGCGAACTCGCACATGGCAAAGGTCATCCCGAGGGCGGCCGGCGCCATCGAGATCGCCCGGTCTCGCTCCTCAGTCGTCGCGGTCAGGACCAGATCCGACTCCGAAACCAGGCGCCCGGTCAGCCGTCTGCTGGCGAAATCACCGACGTCCGCGTCACGCAATCGGAGCACATCGCCCACATACGGGTGCATGGGTCGCCCCGGTATCGCTTGCGTCCCTGCGCTGCTCACGTGAAACTGCTCCACGAACGCACTCCGCCGGCCGACCATGTACCGTCGAGCAAGCCGTTCTGCCAACACAGACCTGCAGACATTGTGCACGCACACATAGAGGATCCGGAAGACACCGCGACTGCTGTCGGTGGTCGACCACGCAGGAGCAGCTCCGGCGCCACGACGCAGACCGCTGCGCACCTCGGTCACAGCGTCAACGGACTGCCGTGATCGGAGACGATTTTCGCTCATGATCGTCACGGACGTAGTCGTCCGTCTCGGCGTGGTACGCCTTGTAGTGCGGACCGCGACGTTGCCGCGGGGCCATATTGAGTACGGTGCCCAGTACCGGCGCACCGGCATGTTGCAGCGTCAGCACAGCACTCCGCAACTGCTCTCGCCGAGTTTTGCCGTACCGGACGACCACCAGGGCACCGTCACAGGACTCGGCCAACGTCGCCGCGTCCGCGACCGGGATCACGGGCGACGAGTCCACGATCACAACGTCGTACTCCTGCCGCAGTTCTTGCAACACCGTGCTCATGCGCTGAGAGGCGAGCATCGCATTGGGATTGGGCGGTACCGGGCCGCTGGGGACTACCGCGAACAGCTCGTCCCGCCAGTACTGAGTGGCTTGACTCAAGCTGGCATCTCCGAGCAGAACACTGGTGAGGCCGACACCGCCGGGAAGGCCGAGGTAGCCGGCGGTGCTGGGTCGCCGCAGGTCCGCACCCACCAGGACGACCCGTTTCTCCGCTTCAGCGAGGGCCACCGCCAGGTTGCACGCCGTCATGCTCTTGCCCTCCCCAGGCAACGGGCTGGTCACGAGGATGACCTGGTGCGAGCGGTCCACGTTGACGAAGTGCAGGTTGGCGCGGATCTTGCGGAACACCTCGGCCCGCGCGTCGTACGACGCCGGGTCAACCACCGGACTTCTGGCGTCCTTCGAGTCGAGGACAACCGTGCCCAGCACAGGCGCACCAGCGGTCTCCTCGAGCCGTTCCTCCGTCTTGATGGTCGTGTCAAGAGCACGTCGGCCCAGCGCGAGAGCCGTCCCGACCAGCATCCCCAGGACACCACCGAGCACAAGGTTGCGGACGGGACTCGGCGACACCGGCGAGGACGGCAGCGCCGCCGGGCTCACCACGGTCAGCTTGACCGGAGCCTGCTCCCCTTCGCCTACACTCTCCAGCTCCGGAACGAGCTCGACGAACTCCGCGCCGATGCCGTTCGCGATCCGTTGGGCACGCTCCGGTGACGCATCTCGCACAGTAGCCGTCAACAGCGACGTGTCGGACACGACAGACGCGGTGACCTTGCCCGCGAGCTGCTCTGGGGTAAGTTCGAGTTCGAGCCGCTCGATCACCCCGTCCATGACATGCCGCCTGCGCACCAACTCGGAGTACGAGGTGACCCGCTGCTGCGACAGGAGGCTGCCCTGATAGGCCGACGCGGCGTCGCCAGGTGCGCTTGACGCCGACACGAACATGGTGACATCAGAGGCGTATTGGGGTGTATCCCTCCAGGTCAAGAAGGCACTGGCGCCCATAGCGACGATGGTGACCGCAAGGATCAGCTTCCAGAACTCACGAAAGAGCCGAAGATCGGACCGCAGGTCCACTGCAAGCCTCCTTGGACGGAATAAAACTTGATATACTAATCTATTCTGCATGAGTCAAGAATCAAGGCGAATGGCAATCCCGCAACCGCGCCGATGCAGTTAGTTTGCGAATGTTGACGCCGGCGAACAATTGCTGGCTAATTGTCTAGATTTCTACATATATGTCCGAAGTGACACGTTGCGTATTGTGAGTCTCGATGACCGCGGCAAGCCCGGCAACTCAGGCGTGGCATGTTCTGACCTTCGTCTGGACGCACCCGGCGAACCGACACCACCGATGGCGAAGCCTCGCCCGGGCATGCCGCTACCAGGTTCGCGGCCGGCTCGGCCGGCCCACGGTGGCGACGATCGGCAAGCGGGCGCGAATACGCGTATCGTTGCACGACACCGCAGCGGCTAAGGTTATCTACGCCAATCCGCCGGATTGGAACGAGATGTGGGCATGGCGCCGGCACCTGCGCCCAGGCGACCTGTTCGTCGACGTCGGAAGCAACGCCGGCAGCTACGCCTTGTGGGCTGCGGACGCGGGCGCAGAGGTCGTGGCCATCGAACCGAGTGGCGCTGCGGCCGCGACGCTCCGCGCGAACGTCGCCCTCAACCCCTTTCCCATCACTGTCCGGCAGTGCGCGCTCTCTGCTGAGCCGGGGCAGATGTGGCTGACCCGCGACCGGGGAACGACGAACCATCTGCTGGACGCACCCTCGGCGGAGGCGGAGACGGTCGACGTGGACACGCTGGACAACATCCTCGGCGACCGGACCGCCGCAGGGGTGAAGATCGACGTCGAAGGCGCAGAGCGCCTGGTGCTGGAAGGTGCGCGCCGTGCTCTCGCCGAAGGCCGGATCGGTGTCCTCCAGATCGAGTGGAACGCCATGAGTGAACGCGTGCTCGGTGAGAGCCGAGTGCCTGTCGCGGATCTGCTGACCGGACACGGCTACCGGCTCGCCCGGCCAGATCGGCACGGGGTCTTGCGCCCCGTAACAGCGGTGCCATCGAGCAGCGACGACATGTTCGCCGTCGCACCACGTGGTCCGTTGTGTCGACCGTCCTAGGCTCGGGCCGATCGCGGCTGCCCGCGCTCAGAGCATCCACGACCGGTGCGTAGATGAAGAAGTCAGCGAATGACGTCGCCGTGCCCACGCGACGGCACGGTAGCGTGTTGGATCGCGCAAGTGGAGCGTGTCCGCCACGGTTGCCAGTACCGAGCTGACGTGTACGACCGTCTGCGTCCGCATTCGGCGAATCTCCTGTGGGCGAGTCAGTTCAGCCCGTAGCATCGCCGTGTGCGCGTACTTTTCATCGCTGGGCAAGGCAGGAGTGGCAGCACGCTGATCGAACGAGCGTTGGCTGAGCTGCCTGGCATCTGCGCGTTGGGCGAGGCGACGCACGTCTGGCAGCAAGGTCTGCACGATGACGAGCGCTGCAGTTGCGGCGCGTGGTTCTCGGCTTGCGAGTTCTGGAAGGCCGTCGGTGAGGTCGGCTTCGGCGGGTGGGACAGGGTCGACCGGCAACGCGTGTTCGCCGTCTGGCACGCCATCGCGCGCACCCGCCTGATCCCACGCCTGCTGAATCCCACCCGCCGCCGGCTCGCACTGATCCACGAGTTCGTGGACTACCAGACACGGGTCTATACGGCTGCTGCGGCGGTGTCCGGTGCGCGCGTCGTCATCGACTCGTCGAAGTACGCAGGTCTGGGATTCTGCTTGCGATGGGCGCACGGTCTGGATCTGCGCGTCATCCATCTGATCCGCGACCCGCGCGGGGTCGCGTATTCCTGGACGAAGCACGTTCCCCGGCCGGAAGCCGATGGGGCCACCGTTGTGCCACGCTACAGTCCAGCGCGATCTGCGCTGCGGTGGAATGCCCAGAACGCCGCAGTCGACCTGCTCGCTCGCCTGGGCCGCGACGGCGCCGGATCCCCGCCGCCGAGGGTGCCGGTGCGTCGCGTCCGGTACGAAGACTTTCTCGACAGTCCACGGCACACACTCACGTCGCTCGCCGACTTCGCCGGCATGTCCCCCGAGCCGAGCGACCTCGACTACATCGGGGACGACCACGTCGATCTCGGCGTCACGCACAGCGCATCCGGGAATCCGATGCGCTTCGCCACCGGCCGGACGCGGCTACGACACGACGACGCTTGGCGCACCAACCTGCCAGCCGGCCAACAGCGACTGGTCAGTGCCGTGTGCGCGCCGCTGCTCGCAGCCTACGGCTACCCGGTCCGCCCGTAGCCGCGGATCCCTGCGGCCGGTGATCGCTCACCGGCCCGCGCCGGCTGCGGCACAGCACCGAGCAGGGCGTGGATGATCCGCTCGCCGTACTCGCTCGGCTCGAAACGGGTGCGCGACCACATCGCCGCGGCACGTCCCATTCGAGCGCGGCGCGGGCCATCCGCAAGGAGCGGAGCAAGAACCGCACGGAGTGCCTCTGGGGTCTCGTCCACAGGGGCTACCCCGGTGACGTTGCGCAGGAACGCATCGTCACTGCCCCCATGAGCTGGTGCGATCACCGGTGTCCCTGCCAGTTGCGCCTCCAGGAGCACGAGGCCGAATCCCTCCCCGGACGCGGCCGCTCCCGCGCGGGTTCGGGTGCACAAGACGAACAGGTCCGCTCGGGTCAGTTGTGCGGCGAGATCCGAATCACTGAGATCCGGCTGGAGACGGCACCACGAGTACGGCAGTGTGGCAGCCCGCAAGTCCGCGGGAACCGGCCCGGTGCCACATACTGTGAGCCGGATACGCTCGTCGTCGAGCATGCTGACCGCCTCGAGGAGTGTGCCGAGCCCTTTGCTCCGCCAATCCGCGAGACGAAACGCGGTCACCAGGTTGATTTCGTTTCCGCCGGGGTGGCTCTCGCACCGGGCCTCCACGAGGGCGCGGTACCACGCCGCGGGAACGCCTGGATGAAGCACTGTGGCACGGCAATCGCGCGCAAGTGCCCCGGCGCTGAAGGCGCTCGCGGCGACAACGCGCACGTCCGGACGCCGCAACATCCGCCGTCCTCGGTCGCGACGTCCGGACCAGAGCTCGCTGCCGTGCACGATGACCGTGGTTCCGGCGTATGTACTCAGCCGCGCCACCCCATAAACCACCGGCAGCAGGTTGCGGTGAGCCAGCACCAGGCGCACCGGGCCATCGCTCACCCGCGCCGCCCGAATCACCTCCCGGATGAAGTGGAGCTTGCCGGACGGGTTCAACGGCCGCTCCGCCGAGACCAGGTCCAGCCGGCGGTAGCACACGCCGTGCTGCTGGAACGCTGCCTCCACGGTCGACACGTAACGCTCGATTCCGCCGCCGAGCCCGCGCGACGGTGCCAGCAGGAGAACCGTACCGCTCATCGCTGCGGCCCTGGCGTCCGTTGAGGGCGACAGATCAGCCGCGCCCCCACGGTGGCTACGACGATCCCGCTCGGAATTCCCGTGATCATGGTGTAGATATCGGATCTCAGGAACAGGGGCAGGAAGACGAGCAGATAGCAGATCGCCCGTGGATCCGCATCGGGCCGGAACAGCGTGTCGAACAGCCGGGCGCCCATCCCCAGCAACACCATCCCTACCACCACCGTCACGATCCCCCCGTGCCGGTAGAGATCGCCCAGCGGGGTGATGCCGGTGGAGGTGTACATGTGACGGGGCGTGCCGAAGTACTCCCGGCTGAACTCGTACCCCGTGGCAAGCACGGGCTTGTCCGGCCACAACGCTCGCGGTATCACCCCGACCAGCGGCGCCGAGGCGAAGTCGACCGGGCTCCGGTACGGGACCGTCTCGGGGGTCTTCTGCACGATGATGGCGACGCTGTCGAGCATGCGGACACGGTGGAGCATCTGGGTCGATGACCCCGTCAGCGCGTCGGCGAACGAGTCCGCAGTGGCCACGTCCGCAACGATCTCTGGAGCCGCGGCAACCGCGGCGGCGGGCGACAACGTGCTCTCATCGCTGCGGACCACCTCGCGGTACGCCGTGTTGAACGGCACCGCGATCCAGAGAAACGCGATGGCACCGGCTACCAGGAGCCGCAGCGACAGCCGCCCCCGAAGCGCTCCATACGGGATCAGGACGGCCAGCACGGAGAGAAGAAAGTGCTGCTTGCCGCCAGCAAGAGCACCGACGACAGATTCTATGCCGAGCAGCACCATCAGTGTCACCATGCCGCCTCGGGTCGACTCGCTGAACGCGCGGTACGCGGCGGCCGCGATAGCGAACAAGGTGAAGGTGGCCACCAGGCTCAACATGTGGTCGAAGGCACCCGCGCTGGATACCAGCCCGTCGATCTCGCCGACGTATCCCAACCGGCCGCTCAGAACCACGGTCAGCAGGCGGGCAGCCGTTCCGACCCCGTAGAGCACCCACGGCAATCCCCCGCCGCGGACGGTGGGCGACGTGCCGCGGAGCAGCAGCGCGTATCCGCGCCGTGCGACGCCGGCGACGGCGCGCGGCGCGCCGGCGCAGTAGCCCACCGTCCACGGCACGAGCGACACCATGAACACGACCTGCGCGCTCACCACGCTGGTCAGCTCGATCTGGCTCGCCGAGCCGGTCTGCGGCGTCAGCCAGGTGAGTGGCGCGATTCCGAGCGTCAGAGCGCTCCACAGGAGATACCAGGGGCCGATCCGCCAATGGGCGATGCCTGCTCGATTCCCGCGTAGCCCCATGACGACCTGCAGCGCGGCAAGCGAGAACAGGGTGGCCGACGCCGCACCCAAGACCAGCTGCTCGTCCGCGTCGAGCGTGCGGTACCCGGCCGGGAGCGACAGCGCCAAGGCGCACGCGGCGAAGAGCAACGCGAGCAGATGGTGCCGTCGCACGCTCACATCCGTATCCCCGGGAACGTCGTGGCGAACATCAGCGTGCACGCGGTCGAGGTCAGCCGCCATCGCTGTTCCCCCGGATGGTGGCCAGGAGCGCGTCGCCAACCGTCGAGGCGAAGTCAGCGGGACCGAAGCTGAGGGATTGAGCCTGCCCCGCCGTGGCCAGGCAGGTCCGTAAACCTGGATCGCCGAGCAACTCGCGGATGCAGGTAGCCAGCGCCTCGACGTCACCGGCTGGGAACACGACGCCGGTCCGACGGTGCTGGATCACATCGCCCGGACCCCACAGCCCGGTTGCGGAGCTCACCACCACGGCCGCCCCTGCAGCCATCGCCTCGATCGCGACGAGACCGCGGGGCTCCTTCCGGGACGGCATCACCATGATGTCGATCTCGCTCATGAGGGCAGGCAGTTCGTCGGCATTGCGGAAGCCGAGGAAATGCACGCGCTCGGTCAAGTCGCGCTGCGCGACGGCGGATTCCAGCTGCGGCCGAAGCGGACCGTCGCCGATCAGGTGCAGCTTCCACGGCCGGTCCCGTGGCAGCCGCGCGACCGCATCCACCATGTCGGGCACCCCTTTGACGGACGTGAATTTCCCGGCGAAACCGATCACCAACGCCCGTTCCGCACCCTCCTGGTCACGCAGGCGCCGGCGCGGAGCGGCCACGCTGTGGAAGAGCGTGACGTTGGCGGGAAGGACCCCCGGATACACCAGCTCAGGGGGGAGCCCGTGCGCGAGGTAGAAGTCCCGGTTGAAAGCTCCGGTGGAGACCGCGCCGGCGGCCCGGCGAAACAGCCGGCGCAGCACCAACCCACGCAGTCGGTGCCGCCAGGTGGTCGGCTCGACGTGCCCGTTCGTGTCACCGTAGTAGAGCAGCGGAGTCCTGGTGACGGTCGAATACGCGATACCAACCCGGGCGATCGGACTCGCCCATCCGAAGGTGAGCACGACGTCGGGACGATCGCGGTGCAGCTTGCGCCACGCCGCCATCCACCGGCGCCCCGCAGATGCGCCGGTCGGCGGCGCCCACCAGTCGTAGCCGGAGTGAAGGTCGACGTTCCAGCGGACATGGCGGCCGAACCCGCGGTCATACACACCGCGCGTGGCAGGGTTCCAGTAATACACCCGTGGGCGGATCTCCACCCGTTCCGTCAGTAGCCGCAGTCCCGGAGCGATGTGCTGGCTCGGGTGGTCGACGAGCACTGCGGCGCGTACCGGATGGGTTCGCCACGTTCCCGCGGGCGCCGTCATGTCAGTCTCTCCAGAATCGTCGGAAGGCGGTGCTCGTACGTGTGCTCGGCGTGCGCTCGCAGACTCGCCGCGTCCCCCACCGACCTGGCACGGTCAGGGCTCTCAAGCAGCTCGCGCGCGCGGCCGACAAGTTCGGCGACGTCACCGAACGGCGCCACCTCGGCGTCGAGGTCGAACAGGTCTTTCAGGACCGGTCGCCGCTCGCACAGGACTGCGGCCCCTGCCGCCGTCGCCTCGAACAGCCGGAGGTTGACGCCGTGCATCTCGGCGGGATGGAGGTTGTTGAGCACCGCTGCCGCAGTGCGGAACACCCGGGCCTTGTCCTCCCGGAAGACAGGGTGGCCAGCGTGTAGCTGATGCGGCAACAGGTCGCCCTGCCACCCGGCTGGCCGTGCCCCGTACACCACCAGCGGGATCCCCGACTCGTGTAAACGACGCAGCAGCATGAGACGGCTCGGATAGACATTCCCGACAACGACGAGGCTCCGTTCGGCGCCTGCGTCGCCTAATGGACGGTGCCGTCGGGGGTTACAGGCCTGCGGCAGGTACCAGACGGGCAGCTCGAGCGTGTCGCGCAGCCGCCGGACCAGCAACGGGTCCTTGAAGAACAGCGCCCGGTACGGCGCCACCAACATCCGCTGACGACCGAGGTTGCAGACGGCGTCCGGAAACCACAGTGCCGCCGGAACCCCGTTCCGCCGTAGCTCCAGAACAGCTTCCGGGGACAGGTCGCCCTGTACGGTGATCACCGCGTCGCACTCCCGGTCGAGCGCCGCCTTCACCAGGCGCTGATGAGAGCGCGTGGCCAGACCCGGCAACGCCGATCTGGCGAGCGCCGCGACCTTGCCACCCACCGGGCCCGTACGGGTCGCCACGGTGGAGCCGAGGTAGCTGGTCCGATGCCCCATGCATTCCAGGGAGTCGCTGATGTTCTCCTGGAACCCGTCCGGACGGTTGCCGCCGATCAGACCTATGTGCACGATGGCGTGTCCCCCTTCCACCAGCGGACGCTGGGAAGCCGTCGCGCAAGCTCCGGCGTACAGGCCAGATAGTTGCCTTCGACGAAGGTCTCCAGGTCCGGATCCCAGGCCGGGTACCACTCCACGCCCCGGGGGGTCAGCTTTCCGATCCGGTAGCCGAGCGGCGAGAGGAGGTCGAAGATGTCTTTGAGAAAGCATCGCCCGTGCACCCAGCGGTGGTTGTACTCGAATTGCGCGACAGATACAGCCCGGCGCTCGAACGATCGCCCGGCACCGTGCAACACCCGGCAGTCATGGCCCTCGGCGTCGATCTTCAACAGGTCGACGTAGGCGATGTCATGCTGAGCCATGTAGTCGTCGATGGTGGTTGCGCCTACCGGCTCGACTTCTGCCGACGCCGTCCGTTGGGGGAGTAGCGAGTTCCGGCCGGCGCTGGGCCCGATGGTGTGTAGCGCGACCTCGCCGACCCGGTCGGTCACCGCGAGCCGGTTCACCTGTGCCGTCGCCGGCAGATTCGCCACCAACAACTGGTGCGTATGCCGGGACGGTTCGAAGGCATGCAGGTCGAGCCGGTGGCCGGAGCTCCCGGCGGCCGCGAGCAGGTTCGCCGACCACGCCCCGACGTTCGCGCCCACGTCCATCACCGTCAACGGAGTAGTCGGCGGGAGCGCGGCGAGCACCCATCTCTGCAGCGCGTACTCGCCGTTCGCACCCGGATCGTTCGGCACGTCCAGCCGTGACCGATAGAGCACGAAGCGGGCAGCTCGCACCACCTGCCGGCGTCCCACGACGCCGCACAGCGCGGCCACACCTCTCCCAGCGGCCCGACGGGCCAAGCTCCGCATCGCATCGGCCGTCATCGCGCACCCTCCGCTACCGGATGCTCGTGCCGACGCGTCCCGCGCCGCAGCGAGCGCAACATGAACACGACTGCTATCCCGGGTGTCACGCTCGCGGTGACCGCTGCGCCGGTGGTGCCGAACGGCGGTATCAGCGCCGCGAGCATGACGATGGTCACGCCTGCCGCTATGGTCTGTGCACGGGCCACCGCATACGGGCGCCCGTGTCCTTTGAGCAGGTCGGCGCAGACCCGGCCCCAGGCGAGGAGAACTCCGCCGGGAGCGAGCAGCATGATCAGCGGTACCGCGTCGTCGAACCCCTCACCGAAGACCCGTGGGACCAACCAGGGCGCGGTGGCCACCACAGGAAGCATCAGGACAGCGCTGACGACCAGCCCGCTCAACACCGCCCAGCGCTGCAGCGTGTCGAGCCGGGTTTGACTGAGCGTCCGGGACGCGATCCTGGGGAAGGAGACGTTGCCGACCGCCGACACGACCGGGACGGCCAGAGCAGTGACGGAGACGGCGACCGCGTAATGGCCCAGTGCGGCCGATGGGACGACGAGCGACAGGACCAACATCCCCAGGCGAGTGGTGATCAGAGTCGGCGCCGTCGAGGCGACATGGCCCATGCCGAAGCGGAGCAGCGGCCGGGTCAGGGCGCGCCGGCCGCGGGCACCGGTCAGTCCTTCTCGTGCACAAAGCCAGTACGCCAGCACGGTCTGCGCGACCGTCGTACCTGACAACACGGCCAGTACGGTCATCAGCTCCAGCTGGCCGGCGAGGTGCAGCGCCGCAAGGATGGTCACGTAAGCCACGGGCTGGGTCATGCGCACCACGTTCCACCACGCCAGGTTCGTCGCTTGCAGACTGAAGACGTAACTCGCGCCAACGAAGCTGATCAGGCAGGTGGCGAACATCAATCGGTAACCTGCTGTTGCGGCGCCGCTCCCGGAGGACAATAGCGGCGCAACCACCATGCCGATGCCCAGCGTGAGCACTCCGGAGGCCACCATCAGGTTCCGCGAGGTGGACACATACTCTGCCGCCCGGTCGCGCTCCCGGGCAACGAAGAAGGTGGTGGCCGCGGTCTGGCCGAGTTGCCCGATGACGAGCACGACACCGAACCACGCCATGATCGCGGCGTACTCCCCACGAACCGACGGACCCAGAGCCCGTGCGACGACGATACCCGCCAGGCCCGCGGCGCCCACAGTCGCCGCATTGCAGACCGACGTGCGAGCGACGGTCCGCCCGAAGCGGCGCAGTCCGGTATCGACGACAAGCCTCACGAGTTGGTGACTTCCCTGGTGTGCGCGACGAATGTCAGATTCTGGGTGACGATGTGTCCACGAACAACGCCGGTCTCGACTGCCAGCGCGAGCTTGAACACCCCACTGATCGGCCTCCACAGCAGCGCCCGCGCAGCACTCACCAACCCGTGCGCGGGCGGAGGGCAGGCAAAGACGTCCACCGAGGTGAACCCGGTCACGGCAGCGAGCTGAGCCACGCTCCGGCGAGTGAACCAGGTCTCGTGGGTCACGTCGCCCCACATCGTGTGTCCGCCCGTCGGGCTCACGGCGTTCGGCACGCGAGCCACGAGCACCCCACCGGGTCGGAGCGCGACGCGGGCGTCGTCGAACGTCTGCAATACCTCGTCCCGGGTCAGGTGTTCCAACACGTCCGTGGCGACGACCGCGTCCCAGCTGCCCGCCGATGCCCGCAGGTGTGCATGGAAGTCGGCCTGCTCGACGCGATCGAGCCCGGCCGCGCGAGCGAGGCTGACCTGTTCCGTGCTGACATCCACGCCCCGAGCGTCGAAACCGTCGGCGACGAGCAGCCGGACAAGTTCTCCCTGCCCGCACCCGATGTCAAGCACGCGCGATCGATCTGTCGTCCCCGTCCGGGGAATGTGCGGCCGGAGATCGCGCCGGTACGCGAGCCCGGTCGCCGGGCCGCTCGCACTCCCCGCATGGGTGGACACGTATGACCCGTAGAGTCGATCACGAAGGGATTCCATGGGACTCCTGAACAGTGGGAATCGGCAGGTCAGCGGGCAGACCGAGCAGCCATCGGAAGTACGGCCCGCGCTCGAACGCACGCGGCTCGGCTTCGACCGGCCGG
The DNA here is from genome assembly GCF_010550675.1 of Phytoactinopolyspora halotolerans. GTDB lineage: Bacteria > Actinomycetota > Actinomycetes > Jiangellales > Jiangellaceae > Phytoactinopolyspora > Phytoactinopolyspora halotolerans. The sequence continues at coordinate 37,486 of NZ_JAAGOA010000005.1, forward strand.
CCGGCCGCCTGGACAGCTTGCCGGACGGCCTGCTCCAGGCTGCCCAGCCGGCCCGCCTGGTAGGCCACCAGCGCTCGCCCAGCGATCTCCCTGGCCTGTGCGCTGTCCGGAGCCAGCACCGGCAGACCGTAGACCCGCGCCTCGGCCAGCGGATATCCGAACGCCTCCACACTGGAGGGGTAGAACGCCGCCGTCGCGTGCCGCCACATCGTCGCCAGCCGGTGATACGGAACGACGCCCAGCATGGTGAGCCGGGGGTGCCTGGCCAGTGTCCCAGGCAGGTCACCCGGCCGGGCGGTCACCCAGACCTCCATAGGTCCGCCGACCTTGTCAAGAGTTGCCACCAGCGCGGCCAGCTCTGCACCGAGGTTCTTGTACGGTGCGGGGACGACCGGTACCAGGATGAACGGTCTCGGCGATGACGTGCGGGCGCCGGCGGGTGTCACCGGGTGCGCATGGACCACGATCCGCTTCGCCGCTGACGGCACGCTGACGCTGACGCGCTCGGCCATCGTCGTGCAGGGCACGACGATCAGGTCGGCTCGGCCAAGCAGTCGGCGCACCAGCGGTATCTGAGCGCGGAATGCCCGCGGCATTCCGCGGAGCATGTGGTCCTCTGACGGGCGCAGGAAGTGCAACGCGTTACGCAACAGGACGCGTCTCTCGCCGCCTCTACACGCGAAAGACGCGTTGTTCGTGGCGACAACCACACGCGCCCGCCCCGCGAGCCATTCCCGTCGCAGCAGCCAGCTGGGCGTCAGCGGCCTTCCGCGGCCGACGATCTTGACGCCCGGCACGCCCCGTTCAAGGAAGGCGTCCAGTTCGGACCGCCAGCGAGCGGCGCCACCGATGCCTCCACCCGCGGTGTCGACCACAACGTCTTGCGCCATACTCACCCCTCGCCCGCCCGGATTCCAGCCCATTCGTGGTGCCGACGCACCGTCGAGAGGAGGAACGCGACGACCCGACGGGATGTGTCCGGGATCCGGTACTCCGGAGCGCACGGCACGCCGTCGGCCTCCACCGCCTCCACTGCGGTCTGGACGGCTTCGATGACGCCGTCGGGTTCCAGCCCGGTCACGATGATCGAACCCGCATCGAGCGATTCCGGCCGCTCGATCGACTCGCGCAGGGTCACCGCGGGGAAGCCGAGAATGGCCGACTCCTCGCTGACCGTGCCGCTGTCGGACAGTACGCAGCGCGCACCTACCTGGAGGCGCACATAGTCGAAGAATCCGAACGGTTCGTGGAAGCTCAGCCCTTCGATGTCGACATCCGCCGCCATCTGGTGCAGCCGCTTGCGCGTCCGGGGATGGGTCGATACGAGGACCGGCAGACGCCAGCGTTCCCGCACAGCCCGCAGGCAGCCGAGCAGGCGAGCGAGCCGGTCCGGATCATCGACGTTCTCCTCCCGGTGTGCGCTGACCATGAAGTAACCTCGCGTGCTCAAGCCGATCTGCTCGAGCGCGTGCGAGCCCATGATCTGCTCGCGATAGTGGTCCACGACTTCACGCATCGGCGATCCGGTGAGAAGGATGCGCCGAGGATGGATGCCTTCCGCGAGCAGGTTGCGGCGCGCATGCTCGGTGTAGACGAGGTGGAAGTCGGAGACGTGGTCGACTACGCGCCGGTTGGTCTCCTCGGGCACGTTGAGGTCAAAGCAGCGGTTGCCCGCCTCCATGTGGTAGACGGGTACCCCCATCCGCCGCGCCATCAGCGCGGACATGCAGCTGTTCGTGTCCCCCAGTACCAGAACCGCATCGGGGTTTTCGGCACTGATCACCCGCTCGGCGCCGGTGATCACCGCGCCGAGTGCCCGTCCGAGCGACGATGTATCGACCGCCAACTCGTGGTCGGGCGCGGGCAGCGCGAGATCTTCGAAGAAGACGTCGCGCAGGGAGGGGTGATGATTCTGTCCGGTATGCACGAGCACGTGGTCGACCGAACGGTCCAGCCGGCTGATCACCCGGGACAGCCGGATCAGTTCGGGACGGGTCCCGACGAACGTCAGCACCTTGGTCATGGCGGGCCCTCTCGGCAGTCAACCTGGCAGGCAAAGGTATCGGGGTCGTCGGGGTGGAAGACCTCGTTCGTCCAGAAGAACGCCGTCGTCGGCCGCTCACCGATACTGGTCAGGTTGTGGGTCCACATAGTCGGCATGTCCACGAGCACCGGCCGGTCGCCGCTGACCTGAAATCTGACCAGGTGGTCGGTGAAGAGGCGCCGCATGGCGATCTCCGCCTGTCCGTCCAGCACGACGAACCGTTCGAATTTGCGCAGATGGACGTGCTCGCCGCGGACCGCACCCGGCACAGTGGTGGACACCAGCGCTTGGCCGCCGGTGACACCGGTTCGCACACACTCCAGCAGGGTCCCCCGCGAGTCGGTTCGCCGGGTCAGTTCGATCGGGAACCGCTCGGGAAACAGGTGCGAGCGGTAGGTGTGGAAGAGGCTGGTCCGGAACCGTCCCGTAAGATCGGGCAACTCGCCACTGCGATAGGTGGACTCGAACTCCCTGAGAATGTCCAACACCTCGGCGACCCGAATTGACTCGCCGTCCGGCTCGATGGTCCGGTCGCCCGTGCTATGCGCCTCATGTTCGAGCACGCCGGCGGCGTCCTGCGCGTGCAGCAGCACTACGTCGCGATCGCTCACATCCGCGGGTGGCCGGCCGTCAGCTACATCCCGGCAGAACGTCGCCACGAACGAGTTGTAGTACGGGCGGCCGTGCTCACCGAACACGTTCGGCAGGACGACGTCGGAGTACGCGCCGGGCACCGCACCGGCAAGCAACTCACCGGCCTTCCGTTTGGCGACACCGTAAGCGGTGCCGCCACGGGAGTGGACCGAGTTGGCGTACACGATCCGGATAGGTTGCCCGGCACGGCGCACCGCGTCGGCCAGGGCGCGAGCAACGGCGAGGTTCCCGTCAAGGACGTCGCTGTCGGCACCGCGATTGACCCCGGCACAATGCACGACGGCGTGAACGTTTCGGAGAACATCTGCCAGGAGTTCCGGACTGGTGAGCGCGGAGCGATCGACCGGAACGGCCGTGACGCCGCTCGCGAACGCCCGGCACAGCACATGCCAGCCGAGAAACCCGGTGGCTCCGGTGACGGCTATTCTCATCCGCCGATCCCGCCCATTTCCAAGAGGGCACGGATCTCAGGCGTCTGGTGGAAGATCTTGACGACGGCATCCGCGTCCAACTGTTCGGCGTTGTCCGAGGTATACGGCTCGACCGGTTCGGCGCCTTCGTCGCCCTCATCGAAATACAGGTGGTAGTCGAGGTCTGGAGCGTCCAGCGGGATCCGGAACATCTCACCATGGTCTTCGGCGCGGGCGAGCTCCTCCCGCGCGACCAGGGTCTCGTGGAATTTCTCACCGTGCCTCGCGCCGATCGTGGTCACCACCGGCACCACGCCAAAGAGCCGAGCGACGGCCCGAGCGAGGATGTCCACCGTGCTGGCCGGTGCCTTGCGAACGAAGAGATCGCCCGTCTCACCGAAGGTGAATGCGCGTTCCACAAGGCCGATCGCGTCCTCCATCGACATGAGGAACCGGGTCATCCGGGGGTCTGTGACCGTAAGCGGAACTCCGTTTCGCACTTGTTCGATGAACAGGGGAACCACGGAGCCTCGCGAGCAGAGCACGTTCCCGTACCGCACGGTACAGACCACCGTGTCGCCCGTGCTCTGGCCACGCGAATACGCCTGGGCCACCCGCTCCATCAAGGCCTTGGACATGCCCATCGCGTTCGCCGGATAGACCGCCTTGTCGGTACTGAGGCACACGACCGTGCGCACCCCGTTAGCTCGCGCCGCCTCCACCACGTTGGCGCTTCCGAGCACGTTGGTACGCACCGCCTCTACCGGAAAGAACTCGCACGAGGGCACCTGTTTCAGTGCAGCCGCGTGGAACACGTACTCCACACCACGGCACGCACTGGCGACGGCGGCCGGGTCGCGGACGTCGCCGAGATAGAAGCGCAGGCGGTCGTCGTTGAATCGGCGGCGCATGCCGTCTTGTTTGGCCTCGTCCCGGCTCAGCACCCGAACCTCCGCACATCCCCTGTGCAGCATGCGTCGGGCCATGGCGCTGCCGAACGAACCAGTCCCCCCGGTGATCAAGATGCTGGTACCAGATACCTGATCGGTCATGCGTTCCCCTCCTTACCGGCGTTTGCCCCCCTTGCCGTTCATCGACGCGCGCTCGAGCGCATCGGCGAGCGCCGTGCTACCGACGCGTGCAGACAACGTGTCCTCATAGAAGCGGCGGCCGGCGCATCCCATCGATTCCCGGGCCGTCGCGCCGAGCGAGTGCAGCCCCCGCACGGCGGCGGCAAGCTCGTGCGGATCCCCCGGAGGCACAACGACACCCGCGCCGGACTCACTGATGATCCGCGCTGCATCTCCCGCCACCGCGCCGACGATCGGCCGACCGGTCGCCAGGGCGGCTTGCACCTTGCTGGGCAGGGTCGCCCGGAACATCGGCAGATCCTGCAGGCTGACCAGCTGGACGTCGCTCAGGGCCATCAGCTCGGCCATCTGTGCGACGGGCTGCTGACCGAGGAAGTGCACGTTGCTCATACCGTCGGCCGCGGCTCTCAACCGGTCCTCGGCCACCCCGCTCCCGACGAAGACCAACCGCACGTCGGTGAGATCTGTCAGCAACTGGACCGCCTCGATCGCGGTGTCCAGCCCTTGCAGATCGCCCAGGCTGCCGGCGTACATCACGACAAATCCGTCGATCCCCAACTTCCGCGCCAGTTCCGTATTCCGTGGCACCGGGCGGAACACCGACTCGTCGACCCAGTTCGGAACGAGCGACAGTTTGTCGGCGGGTACGCCCCGCTGGCAGATCACATCCGCCATGCCCGGGGCGGTCACCATCACCGACGACGCCCGCCGGTAGGCGGTGTCGCAGAACGCGTGCAAACCTCGCACAGCGGCGTTGAGGAACCGGCCATCGTGCATGAAGCCGCTATTCACGACCGTGTCAGGCCACAGGTCTTGGATCAGCAACACGTATGGTCGCCCGAAGAGGGTGTTGGCGACCAGAGCCGGCATGGCGACGGTCGCGGGTGTCGAGTAGACGAGCCACGCGTCGACCGACCGCAGGATTCGCCACCTCAGTGCCGCCGATGCGCCGAATGACAGGTAGGTCATCGCGCGTCGCGCCGCCGAACGGTCGTGGCTGGGCACGAGAGGGATCCGGTGGACGTGGACTCCCGAGCGGAACTCGTACTGATAGGGACGCATTCGGTAATCCGGATAGATCTTCCCCGTGGGATAGTTGGGGAAGCCGGTGAGCACGTGAACCTCGTGCCCGTGCCCGGCCAGCGCGCGACTGATCGCACCCGGGACTGCGGCGGATCCGGTCTCCGGGTCGTATACCTGAGTGATGACGCCCAGTCGCACCGTCACGACCTCACGATGCCTGGCGCTCGGGCAGAGACGACCACGGGCCACTGCGCCCCCCGCGGTCCGCCGCCAACAACAGTGCGGCGTCCGTCAATCGACTTTATTCTCCCAGTACGACACATAATTTCCCAATTTGCCCCATTTTGCATCCAGCCCCTCAAGCCCACACCGCAATAAGCGTGACACACCAAAGGTCAGCTCGAGAGTCAAAGTCGGTAATACACGGAAGATTTCGCGTAGGCCACGGTCAGTGGCTCAGCCCGACCCGAGCTGGCATCCGGAACCGGGCTGCGCCGGGGCTAGCGAGGGCGCGTGACCCTGCCCTCGTCCCAGACGGGCTCCGGCGACTCGTACACCGTGCCGTCGGCGCCGAAGACCAGGAAGCGGTCGAAGTCGCGGGCGAACCAGCGGTCATGGGTGACAGCCAGCACGGTGCCCTCGAACGCTTCCAGCCCGTCCTGCAGCGCTTCCGCGGAGACCAGATCCAGGTTGTCCGTCGGCTCGTCGAGCAGGAGCAACGTGGCGCCGGACAGCTCGAGCAGCAGGATCTGGAACCGCGCCTGCTGACCGCCGGAGAGTGAACCGAAAGTCTGTTCCGCGGCGTAGGCGAGCTCGTAGCGGTCGAGCGCACGGCTCGCCTCCGGCCGCGGCATCCCGGCCCGCCGTCCGTCACCCCGGTGCAGGATCTCCAACAGCGTCCGGCCGACCAGCTCCGGATGCTCATGCGTCTGGGCGAACCAGCCAGGCCGGACGCGTGCCCCGAGCCGAGCCAGGCCGGTATGCGCGACCGGAGCGATCGGCACGTCCTCGACCGGCTGGTGCTCAGGTTCCGGATCGGTGCCGCCGAGGGCGAGCAGCCGCAGGAAGTGCGACTTCCCGGAGCCGTTCGAGCCCAGCACGGCGACCCGTTCGCTGTACCAGACCTCCAGGTCGAACGGCCGCATCAGTCCGGTGAGCTCGAGCTCCTCGCAGATCACTGCCCGCTTCCCGGTCCGTCCGCCGCGCAATCGCATCCGCACATCCTGCTCACGAGGTATCGCCTGCGGCGGACCCGCCTCCTCGAACCGGCGCAGCCGGGTCTGCGCGGACCGGTACCGCGAGGCCATATCCGAGTTGTACGCGGCCTTCTGCTTGTACATCAGCACGAGTGCCTTCAGCTTCGCGTGGTCCTCGTCCCAGCGACGTCGCATCTCCTCCAACCGGGAGAACCGTTCCCGCCGAGCCTCGTGGTACGACGCGAATCCACCGGGGTGCACCCATGCCGTATTGCCGGCCGCGCCGAGTTCGACCGTGACCACCCGCGTCGCCGTGCGCGCCAGCAGCTCACGGTCATGGCTGACGTACAGCACAGTCTTCGGCGTCTCCGTCAACCGCTCCTCAAGCCAGCGCTTCCCCGGCACGTCCAGGAAGTTGTCCGGCTCGTCGAGCAGCAGCACCTCGTCCGGTCCGTGCAACAGGGCTTCCAGCACGAGCCGTTTCTGCTCTCCACCGGAGAGTGTGGACACTTGCCGCCACCGGCATCGCTCGAACGGAACTCCCAGGGCAGCCGTGGTGCACACATCCCACAGCACCTCGATCTCGTAGCCGCCGGCGTCCGCCCACTCGGACAGCGCCTCTGCGTAGGCGAGCTGCGTCGGCTCGTCGTCCCGATCCATCATCGCCAGCTCGGCTCGATCCACCGCGGCCGCGGCCTTCCGTATCCGTGGCGGTGCGACGGAGAGCAGGAGCGACCGGACGTCTTCGGCGTCCCGCGCGACGAACTGTCGCATGACACCGAGGCCGCCGCCGCGGGTCACGGCGCCCGAGTGCGGGGCGATATCGCCCGCAATAATCCGCAGGAGCGTCGTCTTACCGGACCCGTTCGCCCCCACCAGGGCCACCTTGGCTCCGTCGCCCACCCGGAACGAGATGTCGTCCAGCAGCACCCGGCCGTCCGGCAGCGTGTACGAGATGGAGTTCAGATCGACGTGGCCCACAGCTGTCCAGTCTCAGCCACCCTGCTCGTTCTGTCGAAGGATTTTCTTCCGTGATCATCAACCGTTAGACCGGTCATGGCGCGCCCAACGGTTGATGATCATGGGAAGTCACGGTGTGCGGGTGATGCCGCCGTCGACGCGGAGGTTCACCCCGTTGATGTATCCGGCGAGCGGGCTGGCCAGGAACGTCACCGCATGCGCGATATCCCCGGCGCGACCCAGCCGGCCGGTCGGGTTCGGCGCGTACTGGGCCGCCGCCTCGGCCTCCAGCCGAGACCAGTCATCCACCCCGTCGCCCACCCGGGTGCGGAACATCCGCTCGAACGACGACGTCATGATCACCCCTGGACTGACGCAGTTCGCCGTGATGCCGCTGCCGGCCAGGTGCTGGGCCAGCGAGGTGGTCATATTCACCACCGCCGCCTTCGCAGCCGAGTACTCCACCATGTTCGGCAACGGCGTGGTCACCGCACGGCTGCCGATGTTGATCACCCGGCCCCAACCGTCGTCGCGCATCGGTGGCAGCAGCGCCTGGGTCACGCCCACCGTGCTGACGACGTTCCCGTCGAACGCCGCACGCCAGTCTTCGGCCCGGGATGTGTCCCAGTCGTGTTCGGCGAAGGGACCGGCGTTGTTGACCAGGATCCGCGCCCCGAAGTCGAGTGCGGCCCGTGCCACCTGTTCCACGACCCCGTCCGTCGTCAGATCCCCCAACACCACCTCGGCGTCGGCTCCGATGGCCCGGACACGCTCGGCAACGCTCTCCGCCGCCCCCTTGCTGCGTCCATGCACCAGCACGCCACACCCTTCGGCGGCGAGCTTGTCCGCGATTGCGGCACCGATACCGCCGCTGCTCCCGGTCACCAGGGCGCGGCGGCCACGTAACTCGAGTTCCATGCGCGCGACGTTAGCGCCCGGGTCTGACAGGCTCTCGGCAGTCGAAGGCTGTGCGTCGAGCGCGGTTTTTGGTCCGAGGTAGAACGGACCATGACCACGCCGGAAGCGCGGGCCGACCTCGCGGCTGAAGTACGATGCCGCTCTTCGCGGCATGGTTCTGGCAGTCGGCCGACGGCAGCTCGCTGCCGTGAGTCAGGCGAGGCCGAGCCCGCGGAGCGCAAGCCAAGTTGTCGCAGCGACGTCGGGATCGCGCAGATCCCGGCCGAGCAACGTCTCGGCTCGGCCTATCCGGTAGCGCAGCGTATTGCGGTGCACACCGAGCTCGCGCGCCGCCGCCTCCCACTGGCCCTGGTGCCGCAGGTAGGCGGCCACGGCATCGACCACGTCCGATCTGTCTCGACTCAGCAGCGGTCCGAGGATCGCTTGTGCGCGGGAGGCCGCCATCCCGGCGGCCGCGCCATCGTCGCCGGCAACCATACCGGAACCTGCCCCGACGGCGACCTCTCCTACCGATGTCTCCGGTTGGCGCCGGAGGTCCACAACCAGGCGGCAACGCTGTGACGAGAGCTGCTGGACGGGCACCGGGGGGCCGACAAGAGCGCGCGCGCCGTCCCCGCTCATGGTCAACGACGCACGCAGCGCCTCCAGGTCGACCGGCCGCCCGTCGTCGGCGATGACGCACCACGTCACGTCGCCGGCGACGCCGAGGACATCTTGGGCCGGCCAAGCGGCCGCCACCGCGTCCAAGGCGGCGTCCCCGTCGATGCCGTCGACCACGACGACGCGCACCGGCCCATCGGGAACAGTAATCCGGAACCGAGCGGCAAGCTGACGGGCAGCAGCGATCTCACCCAAGTCCAGCAACTGCGCCACGGCTGCCCGCGACGCCATCACACCTTCGCTGCGCCGGCGGCCGCGCACGGAATCGAGGCTCAGGAGCGCACAGGCAGCGAGCACGACGTGCCGGTCCATCGCCGACATCGGCGATGGCGCCCCCGTCGCGAGGTACCCCACAACCCGTTCGCCGACCGCCAGCGGATGCACGACCACATCCTCGTCGCCCAGCGGAAAGGTCGCGGCAGCCCGCACGCCGGACATCCGCAGCCGCATTGCCTCGGACCGCAGCGTGCGCACGTCGTTCTCGCGGGCCACCGGCCAGACGGCCCGCAGCTCGCCGTTCGGATCCAGCTGAGCAGCCCACCCGGAGACAGCCCTCGCCAGCGTCCGGAGCACCTCAGGAATCGGATCGGCACCGAGCGCCGCGCCGACCAGTCTGCGGTGCGAATCCAGTGCCGCGGACAGCTCCCGCCGGTCCTCACTCGTGACCGCTGCCCAAAACGCCCTGGTGATGGTGAGGAAGGGCGTGGGTTCCGGCACGTGAAGCAGACACAACCCCGTGTCGCGGCACGCGTCGACCAGCCGCGGAGGCAACGTCCTATGCACCGGCCCGACGCCGAAGGCCAGCGCCGCCACCCCACCTCGCACCAGTCGCTCGACATACTCGCGGCACCCTTGCGTGTGCGCCGGAAGAGCAAGGCCGGTGGTGAGGAGGAGCTCGCCCCCGTCGAGATAGATCGTGGGGTCCGGCAGCTCGCTGATGTGCACGGCGCTGATGCCGAAGTCGAGTGGCCATTCGGGCTGGACGGGGCGCAGATCATCACCGAGCGCGTCGCACAGTGCCGCCACGCTGACGCTTCCGGCGGCACCAACCGGGCCAGAAGAACGCTGTGGACGGATCGACCCAAGATTGCGACTCATTGGACGAATCATCCCACGACACCGGCCTAGGTACCTCCCTACGGTGCTGATCAAAGACCCGTCTCGCGGGATCCGCCCCGTCGTTCCTGTCCGGGCCGAGACGACATCCAGGCGAGTGACAGCATACGGAGGACGAGTGGACACACCGGATCAACGGCGCATCCTGCGGACAGCCATCCCGGGGCCGATGTCGACGGAGCTGCACCGCCGTCGGGAGACCAGCGTCGCCGACGGGTTCGGTGTCACGCTGCCGGTCTTCGTGGATCGCGCGGGTGGCGGCATCATCGTCGACGTCGACGGAAACCACCTCATCGACCTGGCCTCCGGAATCGCGGTCACCAGCGTCGGCGCCAGCGCACCCGCCGTCGTCGACCGCGTCCGCACGCAGGCGCAGCGGTTCACCCACACGTGCTTCATGGTCACCGAGTACGACGGCTTCGTCGACGTGGCCGAAGCGCTCAACCGGCTCACACCCGGAGACCATCCGAAGAAGACCGCGCTGTTCACCACCGGCGCCGAGGCGGTGGAGAACGCGGTCAAGATCGCCCGTGCCGCCACCCGGCGGCCGGCCGTCGTTGTCCTCGACCACGCCTACCACGGCCGCACGTTGCTCACGATGACGATGACCGCGAAGAACGTGCCGTACAAGGACGGCTTCGGTCCGTACGCACCGGAGGTGTACCGAGCGCCGTTCCCGTATCCGTACCGCTGGCCCGGCTGCTCCCGGCACGCGGCCGAAGAGGCCCTGGACCGTCTGCGGGACATCGTGCTCACCCAGGTGGGCGCCGACCGGGTCGCCGCGATCGTCGTCGAACCGATACAGGGCGAAGGCGGCTTCATCGTGCCACCCCCGGGATATCTGCCCGGGCTGCGGGAGTTCACCCGTGCGCACGGGATTCTGTTGGTGGCCGACGAGATCCAGACCGGGCTGGCGCGCACCGGCGATATGTTCGCCTGCGAGCACGAAGGCATCGTGCCCGACATGATCTGCACGGCCAAGGCCCTCGGCGGCGGCATGCCGCTGTCCGCCGTGACCGGCCGCGCCGAGCTGATGGACGCCGTCGCGGCGGGCGGCCTGGGTGGCACCTACGCCGGTAACCCGGTGGCCTGCGCGGCGGCACTCGGCGCGCTGGAGACCATCGAACGGGAGAACCTGGTGCAGCGGGCACGCGCCATCGAGACGCTGGCCATGCCCCGGCTGGACGATCTGCGCAAGACCTGTCCCATCGTCGGCGACGTCCGCGGCCGCGGGGCCATGCTCGCGCTGGAACTGGTCCGCCCGGACACGACCGAACCCGCGCCGGAGGTCGCGAAAGCCATCGCGGCCCGCTGCCACACCGACGGCGTCGTGGCGCTGGTCTGCGGCACGTACGGCAACGTGATCCGGATGCTGCCGCCGCTCACTATCGACGACGCACTGCTACAGGACGGCCTCGACGTCCTCGAAACCAACGTCAGGAGCCTGTCGTGACCACACTGAAGAGCTTCGATCCGCGCACCGGGACGGCCAACGGCGCCGCGGTGCCCACCCCTCTGCACGAGGTGGACGACGCGCTGGCCGCCGCCGACGGGATCGCGGATGAGCTCGCCCAGCTGCCCCCGGCCGTCCGGGGCGGCTGGTTGCGCTCGATCGCTACAGCATTGGAGCGCGACGAGGGCTTGCTGGAGCTCGCGGACGCGGAGACCGCCAAGGGCACCGAGCGGCTCCAGGCCGAGCTGGTCCGCACGGTCGAACAGCTACGGTTCTACGCCGACGTCGCCGAGGAGGGCTCGTGGCTCCGGGCGACCCTGGACCACCTTCCGACCGGCGTACCGCTGTGCAGCGTACGGCAGCCGCTCGGCCCGGTCGCGGTCTTCGGCGCGAGCAACTTCCCGTTCGCCTATGGCGTGCTCGGCAACGACACCGGCTCGGCGGTGGCGGCGGGCTGTCCGGTGGCGGTCAAGGCACACCCGGCCCATCCGCTGCTCAGCGAGCGGCTCGGTGCGCTCGCCGGCACGGCGCTGGCCGACGCGGGCGCGCCGGAAGCCACGTTCACGCTGGTGGCCGGGTTCGAGGCCGGCCAGCGCCTGGTGACCTCGCCGGCTACCGCCGCCGTGGGCTTCACCGGCTCCCAGGCCGGCGGGATGGCGCTCTGGCGACTCGCCGCCGAACGCCCGGTCGTCATCCCGGTCTACGCGGAGATGGGCACGGTGAACCCGGTGCTGGTGACACCGTCCGGCGGCCCCCGGTTCGCCGAGCTCACACCCGAGCTGGTGAACGCGTTCACCTTGGGCATGGGCCAGTACTGCACCAAGCCTGGTCTGGTGCTGGCGCCACGCGGCAGCGGCGCCGCCGACGCCATCGCCCGCGCCGTCACCATCGCCGCGCCACGCGGGTGGCTGCTGACGTCGGCTATCGCGGACGCGTTCCACTCCGGACTGCGCGAGCTGCAGCAGGCCGGAGCCTCCGTGGTCGCCACCGTGCCCGGTCCGGACGGCGGTTGGTCGGCGCCGACGACGGTGTTGTCCGTCGAGGCGCCCGCGCTGCGCCGGGAACCGCGGCTGCTGGAGGAGTGCTTCGGTCCGGTCCTGCTGGTCGCCGAGTACGACGACCTGGAGCACCTGCACACGCTGCTGGACGAGCTCCCCGGCGCGCTGGCCGCCAGCGTCATCACCGCCGGGCCCGGCGATCCGGACGTCAGCCGGCTGGTGCACCGGATCGCAGACACGGTCGGCCGCGTCGTCGTCGACGGCTGGACACCGGGCGTCGGCCTGACCTGGGGGCAGCAGCACGGCGGACCGTGGCCGGCCACCACCGTCCCGTCGGCGACGTCGGTCGGCGCCGCGGCGCTCGACCGGTTCACCCGGCCGGTGGCCTACGAGGGAGTCCCGGACGACGCACTGCCGCCGCCGCTGCGTACCGACAACCCCTGGCGGATCCCGCGCCGCGTCGGCGGCACACTACAGCCGGATGCAGCATCATCGACCTCATGAATCACTCGCCGCAGGGAGACGAAGCCGGCCTCCGCCCGCTCGACGGACTACTCGTCGCCGATTTCAGCCGCGTCCTGGCCGGGCCGCTCGCGACGATGACGCTCGCGGACCTCGGCGCCACCGTGGTCAAGGTCGAACACCCCGGACGAGGGGACGACACGCGTGCGTGGGGGCCGCCGTGGACCGCGACCTCGAGCTCGTACTTCGAGTCGGTCAACCGGTCCAAGTACAGCGTCGCGCTGAACCTTGCGGACCCGGATCAGGTGCGGCTGGCGCACGAGCTGGCCCACCGGGCGGACGTCGTCGTGGAGAACTTCCGCACCGGGACCATGGAGCGCTACGGCCTCGGGTACGCCGACGTCGTTCAGCAGAATCCCGGCGTCGTGTACTGCTCGATCACCGGGTTCGGGAGCGGCGCGGGCGCGCAGATCCCGGGGTACGACTTCGTGGTCCAGGCCGTCGGCGGCCTGATGAGCATCACCGGAGATCCCGAGGGTGAGGCGCAGAAGGCCGGCGTGGCCTTGGTGGACGTGTTGACCGGCAAGGACGCCACGATCGGGATCCTGGCCGCGTTGGCGGCTCGGCGACGGGACGGACGTGGCCGGCACGTCGAGGTCAACCTGCTTTCCAGCCTGCTGGGCTCCCTGGTCAACCAGATCTCCGGCTACCTGGCCACCGGGGAATCACCCACCCGGATGGGCAACCGGCACCCGTCGATCGCGCCGTACGAGGTGCTGCGCTGCGGCGAGGACGGGCGGCTTGCGGTCGCGTGCGGCAACGACGGCCAGTTCCGCCGGCTGGCGGCGGAGCTCGGGCTGCCGTCGCTCGCGGACGACGAGCGGTTCAGTACCAACGCCGCGCGCGTCGCCAACCGGGATGCGCTGGTGACGGCGCTTGAGGCGGCCATGGCCACGGCCGATGCCGAAACGTGGGAGAAACGGTTGCTCGCGGCGGGCGTCTCCGCCGGCCGGGTCGCCGACGTCCGCACGGCCGTCGAGCGCGCCGACGAGCTGGGCCTGGATCCCACGGTCGACGTCGGCGACGGGCACCCGCGTCAGATCGCCCATCCCATCCGTTACTCGACCGCCGACCCGCAGTCCGAGCCGCCCGTGGCCGTCCGATCGGAGACCACTCCGCGGCCCACGCACCCACATTCCATGAGTCCGCCACCGGAGCTGGACGAGCACGGCGACACCATCCGGCGCTGGCTCGCCGCCGATCGTCCCGAACCGCTGCCCCACCCGTCCGATCCGGCACGACCATGATCATGTACCGGCTGTAGCCCCCATAGGGGCACTTTCCGGTACCTGATCACCGAATGCCCCACTCCCCGAAGAGGAACCCATGACGCTCGCTCCCGCCGCCGGCACCCGGCTTCCCGCATTCGATCCGCACGATCCGGCCGGCATCGATGACGAACTCACCGACGACGAGCGCGACATCCGCGCCGCGGTCCGGCAGGTGTGCACCGAACGGATCGCGCCGCACGTGGCGCAGTGGTTCGAGGACGGCGAGATCCCCGACATCCGCGGCCTGACTCGCGAGCTCGGCACGCTCGGAGTGCTCGGCATGCACCTGACCGGGTACGGATGCGCCGGCATGTCCGCGACCGAGTACGGGCTGGCCTGCCTGGAGCTGGAGGCGTGCGACTCCGGCATCCGGTCGCTGGTGTCCGTGCAGGGCTCACTGGCCATGTTCGCGATCTGGCGGTTCGGTTCGGAAGAGCAGAAAAACGCCTGGCTGCCACCGATGGCCGCCGGCACGGCGATCGGGTGCTTCGGGCTGACCGAACCCGACCACGGTTCCGATCCTGCCTCGTTGCGCACCCGTGCCCGGCGCGACGGCGGCGACTGGGTGCTCGACGGCCGCAAGATGTGGATCACCAACGGCTCCGTGGCGGATGTCGCCATCGTGTGGGCGCAGACCGACGACGGGTTGCGTGGGTTCGTCGTTCCGGCCGGCACACCCGGCTTCTCCGCACCGGAGATCACCCACAAGATGTCGCTGCGCGCCTCGGTCACCAGCGAACTGGTGCTCGACGGCGTCCGGCTGCCGGCGGACGCCGTGCTTCCCGAAGCCGCCGGGCTGCGCTCCCCGCTGTCCTGCCTCAATGAGGCGCGGTACGGCATCGTCTGGGGTGCGATCGGGGCGGCACGCTCCGCATTCGAGTCCGCGCTGAGCTACGCGGGTGAGCGAGAACAGTTCGGCAGGGCGCTCGGCGGCTTCCAGCTGACTCAGCAGAAGCTCGCGGACATGGCGGTCCAGCTGGTCAAAGGCCAGCTGCTGGCGCTCCATCTCGGACGGCGTAAGGACGCCGGCCAGCTGCGGCATGAGCAGGTCAGCCTGGGCAAGCTGAACAACGTCCGGGAGGCTCTGGAGATCTGCCGGGTGGCACGCACGATCCTCGGGGCGAACGGGATCTCATTGGAGTATCCGGTGATCCGGCACATGAACAACCTTGAGTCTGTCCTCACCTACGAGGGCACCGTGGAGATGCACACGCTGGTGCTCGGCCAGGCGCTGACCGGCCACGCGGCCTTCCGCTGAGCTAGACGACCTGCCAGGTGTCCGCGGTCACCTGGCAGGGTCCGCCGCGGTGCACGCTGAGCCGGAATCCGGCGACATCCAGGCTAACCGTGGCCAGCGTCTCCGAGCGCAGCTCGAACGGGTCGTCCGCCGAGGCATGCGCGCACACCGGGGCGCCGTCGTCGGCGTGGCAACGCATCGCTTCCACCCGGTCCATCAGTTCCGCGGAACCCAGCTCCTCGGCACGGGAGCGCAGATGCTTCAGCCGGTCGTACGTGTTCGGGCGCTCCGGGGCCAGCCGCTCGCCATCGCTGAGCGACGGGTCGAGGAAATGGTTGGTGTGCACGTAAACGCCGTCGTCGTCCGCGTCCACCGTGCCGACGCCTGCCGGAGCGAGCTCCAGCCCGCGCACCCGCCCGCGCGTCCCGTCGAACGTCACCACGGTCAGCACCGTCGACGCGGATAGCTCCGCGGACCGGGCGATCTCTTCCGCCTGCTCGATGTCGGTGGCTCCGTCCAGGATCCGGCGGGCCACCGCATGCACCGGCACACCGATCTCCTCATGGTCCGACGCGTGCCGCAGGATATTGAAGTGCACGCCGAGGCCGGCGCTGTTCACCCCGATCTTGCCGACCATGCCGAACTCGCTGAGCGCGCGGACGGAGTGGTCGGGGGTGAGGTCGTACGCCAGCACGACCGGTGTCTCGCGCATCCGCTCGTTCCAGTCCCAGGTCTGGATGGTGCGGGGCGGTGACCCGTTGCCGGGCAAGGTCACGGCGGTCGAGCACTCGGTTTCGGTCTCGCCGGCCGCTCCGGCGATTCGAGCGGCGGCGATGATCTCCGTCCGGGCATTGATCGCACCGACCTGCCACAACTTGAGGCTGGCGCCGCCGGCCACACCGGCGATCTCGTCCGCCAGGTCGGGTGCCCAGTCGGCGAGGCGGTCGATAGCCCGCATGCTCCAGGAGCGAACCTGATCCGCGGTGGCACCATGGGCCTGGAAAAGTTCCAGGTATGCCGCAAAGGCGCCCCAGATCTCGGTGCGCCAGGCTGCGCCGAGTTCACGACCACGGTCCACCGCGACCATCCGTTCCGACCGGAACGTCGGAAACGTCGACGTCATGCTCACTGCTTCACTCCTGGATCTGGTAGCCGACGAGGCACAGGCACGACGTCGCGGTCACACCGCCGTTTGAGACCAGCGCAATTCGTGACATCAGACGCAAAGTACCCCGCACGAGTTGATCATGCCACACTACTCAGGACCGCGTCCCACGCCACCTCGGATGCGAGCGCACCCAAACCCGTCGGCTTCGTTCCGCCCAGCTCCACCTCATCGGTGGTCAACGCGAAGAGCACGTCGCCGTCGTTCTCGGTGTGGAACGGCTGGATAGCCCGGTGCATGGAGCTGTGTACCTGCCGGGCCAGCTGGTTCAGGCTGTAGTCGGAGAGCTTGACGTTGGTCACCAGCACGGTGAGAGTCGTGTTCCCGCCCGGTCGGGTTGCCCTCGTCCCACCCGCCCCTCCTTCGGCGTCCGCGCCCTGGTTCCGGTCCGTCGCCCCGTCCACCGACGACGAGCCGGCTCCGGCGATCGCCGACTCATAATCAACGGCAGGATGCCGCCGCGCGCCATCGGTCGCATGGTAGTTGCCGCGCACCACCGCACCGGATCGATCGACGACCGCCCCGATGGCGTTCACCACCGTGCCCACCAGCACCTTGACGTCCCCGACGGCTCGATACGCCGCGCCCTGGCCGGCGAACTCCGCGCGCGCGAAGTCCATCTTCCCCACCGACGCGCTGCTACCCGCGCCACACCGGCCCACCGGGAACCGTCCTTCTGCCGCGTGCCGGACCGCGGCCCGGCCGAGTGTCTCGTCCGGGAAGATCGCATTGTCCCGAGCGGAGAAGTCGTAGATCACTCCCGCCGAGACCAGCTGCAGCTCTGTCCACCTGACCCGGTTCCGGTGCCGTTCCAACAGCTCTGCCGACACCCCCGCGGCCGCCGACATCCCATATACCGAGCCGCCGCTGAGGCAGATGGCATGGTTGAACTCGTAACCACCGCTGAGCCCGACCGCGCCGCCCCGCGCGTCCACCGCGGTGCGGGCGCCCGCCGGCACGTGGAGCACCGTGCACCCGGTGGGCCCCTCACCGTACTCGGCCGTGCCCACCGCCACACCCGGGATGTCGAACTCGACCGATCCTCGGCCTGGGCTGGGCTGCGGAACCAACGACACGTCGGCGTTTCCGATGGCATCGGGCGCGAACGCCGACGGCGGCGCCAGCCTGGGTTGATCAGCGGACGACACGGATGCGGCGGTCACAAGGCCTCCAGAAGCTGTCGTGAATACTCGTGTACTGGTGTTGTGTAGAACGTCTCGGTGTCGGCGGTCTCCACCACCTCGCCGTGCCGCATCACCGCGATCCGATGCGCGACGTAGCGGACGGCACCCAGGTCGTGCGAGATGAACAGCGCGCTGAACCCGAACTCGGCCTGCAGGTCCGTGATCAGATTGAGGATCTGCGCCTGCACGGAGACGTCCAGCGCGCTGACCGCCTCGTCGAAGACGATGAAGCGCGGCCTGGTGATCAGCGCCCGCGCGACGGCGACGCGTTGCCGTTGGCCGCCGGAGAGTTCGTGCGGATAGCGGTCGGCGAAGCTCGGTTCCAGGCCGACCTCCTCCAACATGGCGCGCACAGCATCGCCCGGCTGGGAATGGCCGAGCGCGACAAGAGGCTCCGCGACACTGTGTCCGATCCACATCCTAGGGTCGAGTGACCACTGCGGGTGCTGCAGCACCACCTGCATCCGGCCGGCCAGCTCCCGGCGACGCCTGGGCAACGGCGCACCCTCGAATCGCACCGCACCCGACGACGGGCGGCGCAGCCCCAGGGCCACCATGCTCGCGGTCGTCTTTCCCGAGCCCGACTCGCCGACCAGGCCGAGTGTCTCGCCAGGTTCAACCCGGAGCGAGACACCCCGCATCGCATGCACGTGCTCGCGCCGGAACAACCCGGAGGAGAACGTCACGGTCACCTCGTCGAGCTCGAGCACCGGCGATGAGTTGCCGGCCGCACCGCTATGAGCCCTCAGGTGAGCCCCGTCGCGAGTTCCGTCGTGATTGGTCATGACCGATCACCTCCGAGCGGCACCGGCGGCGTCGTCGCCACCGCCGAGCCGACGCCATGCACGGCAAGCGCGGCGGAGCCGGCCAGCTCTTCGGCTCGATGGCACAACACGCTCTGTGCCTTGATCCGGACCGGGCGTGGCCGCTCGGACCGGCAGCGCTCGATCGCGAAACCGCACCGGTCCGCGAACGCGCACCCAGGAGACGGGCCGGTCAGCACCGGTGGCCGCCCCGGCACCGGCTGGAGCCGCTCGCCGGGCGCCGCCGAAGCAGGTGCCGAGTTCGCCAGCGCATGGGTGTAAGGGTGAGCGGGGCGCGCGAGCACCTCGGACGCCGGACCGTCTTCTACCACTCGGCCGCCGTACATCACCGCTACCCGGCCACAACGCCGGCCGACTGCGGCCAGATCATGGCTGAGCCACAGGATGCTGGTGCCCGCCTCCGCAGCTAGTGCGAAGATCATGGTCGAGACGTCGTCTCGCACCTGGCTGTCCAGCGCCGCAGTCGGCTCATCCGCCACCAGAAGCTCGGGTTCGGTCGCCATCGCCATCGCGATCGCCACCCGTTGCGCCATCCCGCCGGACAGCTGATGTGGATACGCGCGTGCGATCCGGCGCGGATCGGCCAGCCTCACCCGCTCCAGCTGGCCGGTCACGTCCAGCGACGCACCGCGGCCGCGCAGCGCGAGCCTGAGCTGAGCACCAACGCGTTTGGTGGGGTCCAGGGATCCGATCGGATCCTGAAAGACGAACCCCAGCTTCTCCCGGCGCACCCGGCGCATCTGGACGGCCGACAAGTCGAACAGGGATTCGCCGTCGATAGTCAGCGCGCCGTGGGACAACTGGGCGTTCTGCGACAGCAGCCGGCCGATGGCCGAACCGAGCGTGGATTTGCCCGATCCGCTCTCGCCCACGATGCCCACCGTCTCGCCCCGCGCGACCGTGAGATCGACGCCGTCGAGCGCCCGTACCCGGCGCCCCGGCGCCTGGTAGTCGACGGCCAGGTCATCGGCTTCCATCAGCGGAGTCATCGCAGCGACCTCGTCTCTCGTGGTTCGAGCCGGTCGCGCAGACCGTCACCGACCACGTTGATGGACAGTATGGCCAGAATCAGGACCACCCCCGGGGTGATGATCAGCCACGGCGCGGCGACCATGTAGACCCCGCCCTCCTGGATCAGCACCCCCAGGGACGCCTGGGGCGGCTGTACACCGAATCCGAGGAAACTCAGCCCGCCTTCGACCAGGATGCCCACGGAGAGGGCGTACGTGCCCTGCACCGCGATCGTGCCGGCGACGTTCGGCAGAACGTGCCGGATGAGGATCCTCGGCAGCCGCACACCACTCACGACGGCCGAAGTGACGTAATCGCGCTGCGCCACCGACGTCGACGCCGTCCGTACCAGCCGAGTCATCAGCGGGATGGTGACCAGCACGATCGCCGCCATCGCCGCCGGCCGACCGGGCCCGACCACGGCGGCCACCAGGATCGCCAGCACAATCGACGGGAACGCGTACAGCAGTTCCACCACCCGCATGACCAGGTTGTTCACCATGCCGCCGAGATATCCGGCGACAATGCCGAGCGCGGTGCTGAGAACCGCGGTCACCAGCACGGCGATCGACGACAGCAGCAGCGTGACACCGATGCCTTCCAGCAGCCTGGGCAGCAACGAGCGGCCCAGATTGTCCGTCCCGAGCCAATGATCCGGACCCGGTGGCTGTAGCCGGCCACCGGCGATCTCCGCCGGGTCGCCGCCGAGGTTCACCATCGAGCCCAGCGCAGCCAGTACCAGGACTAGCAGGCAGAACAAGCCGCACCGGGACAGCCAGTCCAGCCGGCGGAGCCAACCGGTCAGGTGCGCTATGCGCATTCGCACCCCACGACGTTCCTCGCTGGTGCTCGGATACGTCGCGGGGGCACCGCCTCCGCTCGTCCCGTCGCCGCTCACATCCCCTGGTCGCGCTCCGCTCACATCGACCTCCCTTCGGCGGTCACGCCCAGCCTCGGGTCGATCAAACCCACGACCAGGTCGGCGATGACGTTCAACGCGATGAACACCGTGGCAGCCAGGAGCACGCCCGCCTGCACCACCGCATAGTCGCGACGGCCGACCGCCTGCACCACGTACGAGCCGATGCCCGGCAGGTTGAACAGGTACTCGACGATGATGGCGCCGCCGAGCAGGTAGGCGGTGATCGTGGACAGCAGCACGACGACGGGCGTGGCCGCGTTGCGCAGAATGTGGTGCCGGATGATGAACGCCGGCGACTCCCCGCGTGCGACGGCAGCGGTGACGTACGGCTCCACCAGCACGTTCAGGACCGCGTCCCGGGTGGTCCGGGCGGTTGCCGAGATCGCGAATACGGACAGCACCGCGGCCGGGAGGATCATCGCTGTCAGGTTCCCAGCGGGATCGTCGGCGAACGGCACATACCCGCCCACCGAAAGTCCGAGCGCGTAGCGGGAGAAGACGAAGACGACGATGCTGCCGAGCACGAACTCGGGCAGGCTCACTCCCAGCCCGCTCACCAGCCGCCCGAGGGCGCCGCCACCGTCCGGCCGGGCACGAAGCGCGGTCAGCACACCCAGCGGAACCCCGATGAACAGCGCGGTCAGCACCGCCATCACGGCAAGCTGCCCGGTCACCGGAAGCCGCGCTCCCAGCTCGGACGCCACCGGCTCCCGACTGATCATCGAGGTGCCGAAATCTCCCCCGATCGCCGCCTGCAACCAGCGCCAGTACTGAACGAACGCCGAATCGTCCAACCCGTACCGTTCGGCCAGCTCCCGCTGCTGTTCCGCGGAGGCGAACGGCCCAAGGATCGTCTCGGCGAAACCGCCAGGCATCGCCCGCAGGGCGAGAAAGACCAGGATGGACACCCCGGCCAAGGTGGCGACGGCACTCACCGCCCGCCTGAGCCACCACAAGAACAGCCGCATGGTTCCCTCCGCTTTCGTCCGTGAGCCGCTACTCGGCCCGGACCATGCGGGCTTCGGACAGCAGCCGGAGCGGGTTGCCGTAACCCTCGTCCGCGTGCAGGCTCACGCTGACGGCATCGGCGCGGTACCCGACCATGGACGGCCGGGTGACCAGCGGCACCATCTGGGCATCGTCCTCGACCGCCGCACACAGGTCGGTGATCGCCGCATCCCGCTCGGGGCCCTGTGGTACGGAGTTCACGGTGTCGATCAGCCCGGTCAGCTCCGCGTCGGACTCCATGAAGCCCAGGTTGAATCCGGCGGCGTCCGGGTTCCACCATTTGGTGACCATCCCAGGGTCCGCATAGCCGGCGAACCACGACAGCGCGGCGTCGAACCGGCCCGGCGCCTCGCCGTAGACTTTTCCGTTCCAGCTGGTCTCCTCCAGCTGTTCGATCTCGACAGTGACGCCGATCTCCTCCAGGCTCTGCTGGATCACCTGCGCAACGGCGGGCGCCGGATCGGTGGAGAAGATGGCGAGTTCGAAGGTCAGGTTCTCCGCGCCGGCCTCCGCCAGCAGCTCCCGGGCGGCATCCAGGTCGGCCATCCCCGACGGCAGATCACCCGGCTCGCATGCGCCCGGCAGCCCGGCCGGGGTGACACCGGTCGGGTGTCCGAGGCCCGCGAGCGCCACGTCGGCGATCTGCGCCCGGTCGATGGCCATGTTGACCGCCTGCCGCACCCGTGGATCGGTGAACGGTGACTCCTCCCACTGCGAGTTCAACATCAGGTAGTAGAAGTCCGTGTTGGCCTGGGTCAGCACCGACACGTCACTCGCCCCCTGCAGCAGCGCGGGCGAGTCCACGTTCCCCAACGTCACCAGGGACGCGCTACCGTCCTGCAGCGCGGCGATCCGGGCAGCCTCCTGCGGCACGATCTGGACGTTCACGGCGTCGACGCCCGGCTCGTCCTGCTTCCAGTAGTCATCGTTCCGTTCGAACCGCCAGGAGACGTCCTGCCGGTGATCGGCGACCACGAACGGCCCCGTGCCCAACATCTCCGTCTCCGGGTTCAGCGTCCCGTCCTCGATCTCCCGCATCGGCAGGATCGACGCCGGCACGTTGGCGAGCGCGGCCAGGAAAGGCGTGTACGGTTCGGCCAGTGCGACCTCGACGGTGTGCTCGTCGACGGCCGTCACGGATTCGACCGGACCGAGCTGCCCGGTCCAGACCGAGCCGAGTTCCAGCTGCCGTTCCAGGCTGCCCACGACGTCGTCCGCCGTCATCGCCCGGCCGTTGGAGAACTGGACGTCGTCACGGAGGTGGAACACATAGGTGGTGTCATCGGGCATGTCCCAGCTCTCGGCGAGGGCCGGCTCGATCTCGAACTCCGGGCCGACGGTGACCAGCGTCTCGTACACCAGGGACATCAGCTGCCATGCGGCCGCCAGGTCGGCCAGCTGCGGATCGAGACCGGTGGCCACCGAGGCATCGATGTGCGTCTGTACGTCGAGCTCCCCACCGGCGGGCAGCGAGGAATCCGCGACCGCCAGATAGCCGGGCTCGCTCTCGGCCGGCGTGGACGTGTCGTCGGTGGATGTGTCGCCGCCGCTGCAACCGGCCGTGATCAGCACGGCCGCCGTGACACCGCAGGCAATGCTCAATCCGGTTCGATTCGTGTGTCGCATGGGACCTTCTCTCGTCGAACGATCAGGCGTGCGTACTGGGCCGGCGGCCGTGTCAGCAGTGGCATGCACCGTGGTCGGTACATGCGCAGCGCGAACTCGTCGGCGGGACGTCGACCGTGGGATTGCGGTCGAAGAAACCCACCGGCTTGAGTGTGAAGCCGCAGGTGTCGACCGGCATGATCGGCCAGTCTTCGGGGCGCGGGAAATGCGTCAGCCCGAATGTGTGCCAGAGCACCACATCCTGACCGTCGATTTCCCGGTTCGCTTGCGCGTACGTGGGGAGTCCTGCTCCGCCGGGATGCTGGTTGACCAGGTCACCGGCCGGGTAGCGCTCCTCCGGGTGGTAACGCGTCACCCACAGATGTTTGGTCGCGAAGGTGGCGCGGCGCCGGATCGACGACGTCTCGCCGGCCAGTAGCGGAGATTTGCCCTCGGGATAGAGGGCGTAGGCGACCGGTCGACCGAACCGGTTGTGCACGGACGGGTTGCTCACCCGCCACACCCGGTCGACGGCGTTGTCGGCGAGTCGTTGCGCCTCGCCCTCCGTGCGAAACCGGGTCGCGGTCTGCGTGAAGGCGCTGCCGTACGGGTTGTCCGCCCCGGGCGGGAGCGGGACCACGTCGAGTTCGTCGACGGCGTTGGGCACCCCATCGACCGTCATGTCGAGCCGGGCGCCGAAGAGGTGCTGGTGGTACGGCGCAGCAAGCCCTGGCGCCACTTCTGACCCGTACCGCCGGGCCCGCTCGTCGTAGGCACCGGTGAACACGATGCCGGTGGCCTTCACCTCGAGCTCGATGGTCCCGTCCAGGTACAGGTACCAGTAGAACCCGTAGTCGTAGTTGCCCACCGTGACGAAGAAGGAGATCACCAGCCGGCGTTGCCGCCGGGTCTCCACGGAGCCGTTCGCCGGGTCGGTGTGCTTCCAGAGGACGCCGTAGTCCTCTTCATGCATGCAGATGGCGTTGCTGATGACGCGCGGCGAACCGTCGTCGTTGACAACGGTGACGTCGAAGTAGGTGATCTCGCCGAGGCAGTCGCAGCCGAGCTCGAGCGAGTTGGCGAGGCGGCCGAGCTGGTACTCGCCGGTGTCGAAGTAGTTCTGCCAGAACCGCACCGCGCTCGGGTCGCCGTACGGCACGACCATCTCCGCAACCGACGCACGGTAGATGATCGGCCGGGTGCGGCCGCCGTCGTCGAAGGCGAGGCGATGCAGGATCAACCCTTCACGCATGTCGTAACCGAGCCGGACGCTCCAGTTCTCCCAGGTCACGAGGTTGTCGTCGAGGTGGAAGCTGGGACCCTCGGGTTGCGTGATCTCGATCGGCCGCTGCGACGTGCGGTACGGACCGAAGACGCCCGGCACGTGGTAATCGCCGGATTCCTCCGGGATCGGAAGCGGCCCGGTATCGACCACCTCCAACACCGTCTCCTTGGTCAGGTCCACATAGGCGACCAGTCCGTCGATCGGGTGCGCCCAGGGCAGGCTCTCCGGAGTGGGTTGCAGGTGCGCCAGCACGCGCGCGATCCGCCGGCCCTGTTCGCCCGGACGGTCGAAATGGCCCGCGGTCAGGGCGGCCACATACACCGTCTCCAGGTCGGTCACGCCCCGTCGCCGCAGCGCCTCGACCCAGCCCGGGTCGGCCTTCACGACGCGCCGCACCAGCGTGTGTTCCTCGTCGAGCAATGGCACCTGCCCGTCCACCGCGGGATCGATCGGCCGGCGCGTCTGCACCGCGTCGTCCGTCAGCGAGACGACGACCTCCTCCGACGCCTCCGTCGCCAGGTCGATGACGAACGCGCGCACGCGGCGCCCGGGCATGGCCGCTCCGTCGTCGAAGGCGAGCACCTCGGTCTTGGACGGCTCATCGAGGCCGAGGTAGGCGATCCGGCTCGAGGCACTCAGCACGCCGGCGTCCGCGAGGGTCCGCCTGGCGTGCTCGATCTCCGCGGCGCCCAACGGGTCGAGTGGATGCGGCTCATTCCCCGGGCCGAGCACCCGCCGCGCACCACCGCCCGCACCGTGCGTCTCGCGCGCACCGTGTGTCTTGCCCGCGCCGTACGCGTCGCTCCCACCGTGTGCGTTGCCCGCACTGCGCGTCTCGCCCGCACCGGCGTGGGCATCGGCGGCACCGTGCTGGCTTTCGACCCGTGGGCCGGCAGATGTGGACGTGGAGCAGTCCGTCATGCGGGTTCTCTCTCCCTCGCGTCGATGCCGGAACGTTCCGGCATTGCCGAGAAAGCTACCGTCGTTCGATCGGTGACACAAGACCCGCACGGCGGTCGAAACGCGGTATTAACAAGCCATCCACGCCCAGCATGGTGCGCTGAATGATCGCTGGAATACGCATTCCCACCCTCGGACAACGTGAACTCAGCGCACCATGCCCGGCCACTCCGCACGGGCGGAAGACCATCCGGATTCCCGTGGGCCCAACGACGCGGGCGGGACGTCGCGCGGCTCACGACGCCTATGATCGAGCTGTGCCCCAGGACCGCCAGGTCACCATCATCACCGTCGCCAACCGGGCGGGGGTGTCCAAGACGACGGCCTCGGATGCGCTGCGCGGCTCCGGTCGCGTCTCGGAGGAGACCCGGCGCCTCGTCACCGATGTCGCCGCCGAGCTCGGTTACGTGCCCAACGGCTCCGCCCGGCACCTTCGCCGGGCGAGGACCGGGACGATCGGGCTGCACCTGCCCGAGGTGCTGCCCCGTTCCGACTACTACATGTCCTTCGTGTTCGGCGCGGTCCAGGCTGCGGCCGACCATGGCTATGACGTCACGCTGCTCACCTCCGGCTCCGGCGCCGGCGCCACGGCGGAGCGGCGGCCGCGCGTCGACGGTCTGGTCCTCGGCGACCCGCTGGCCGCGGATCCGGTCGTCGAGAAGTTGATGAGCTCCCAGTTGCCCACGGTGACGTGCGAGCGGTACCCAGGGCCGGGCGACCCGGACGGTATCGTCTGGTCCGACCACGGAGCGGCCCTACGCGAACTACTCGATCACCTCGCCGCCGTCGGCACGCTCCGGCCCGCCCTCATCGTGCCGGGAGATGAGAGCGACTGGGCAGCCAGCGTGCACCGCACGTATCGGCAATGGTGCACGGAGCGTGGCGTCGTACCGCTCACCCGCGCCGTACCGTTCGACGCGAACGCCGACGCCACCAGCACGGTCGCCCGGAACCTGCTCACCGACGAACCCGGCCTCGACGCCCTGATCGCCGCGCCCACCAGCGCAGCCGCGACACTGCTGCCGGTCATCCGAGAAGCGGGACGCCGCGTCGGCGACGATCTACTCCTGGCCTCCTGCGTGGACGGTCCGGCCATGAGGTTCGCCGATCCCGCGATCACCGCGATCGACGTGCAGCCCCGCGAGGCCGGCGCAGCCTGCGCCGAGCTGCTGTTCGAGCTGCTGGCGGGTGCCGTCGCACCGGGCGTCGAACGGCTCCATCCCATCGAACTCAACATCCGCGAATCCACCCGCCGCCGAAACGCGCCCTAAATGATCATGTGAAGTAGGTTTTCTCGTGCCTCAACAGGGCTGCAGACATGGTAGGGCACGAGAAAACCTACTTCACATGATCATTTAGGCCGGAGCTCGGGGTTGTGGAGGTGGCAGGCGACGTCGATGTTGCCGGCGGGTCCGAGCGCCGGGTCCACGCCAGCGCGGAACCGGACCGTCACCGTACCGTCGTCGCTGTCGATGCTTTCCACGCCGCGCCACAGCGGTTCGTCCGGGTCGTGTGCCCGGGCCTCGTCCAACAGCGACACCAGTTCCGGCGCACGGTCTCCCACCTTCAGCCGCACCTGCTCCTGGTACCCCTCGATCTCGTCCAGCTCGCCGACGAGCGCGGATTCTCTCTCCCACACCTCTTCGCCGAGTTCGGTCCAGCGCCGCTCGAACATCGCCCGCAGGTCCCTCGCCTCCCAGCCGCACGGCTCGAACGCATACGGGCAGCGTGGATGGAACGAGCACCCGTGCGGCGGTGCGGCGGCGTCCGCGATCTCGCCCCGCGGCAGATCGCGCGGGACCTGCCGCTCCGGGTCGGGGTCCGGGACGGCCCGCAGCAGCGCCTGGGTGTACGGGTGCTTCGGATCGGCGAAGATCTCGTCGGTCGGGCCGATCTCGACGATCCGCCCCATGTACATGATCGCCACCCGGTCGCAGAAGAACTTGGCGGTGGCCAGGTCGTGCGTGATGTAGACATACGTCAGGTCGAGGTCGGCCCGCAGCTCGAGCATCAGCTCCAGGATCTTCGCCCGCACGCTCATATCCAGCATCGAGATCGGCTCATCCGCAACCAGGAGCTCCGGGCCGCAGATGATCGCCCGGGCGATCACGGCGCGCTGCTTCTGTCCGCCGGACAGCTCCACGGGCAACTTGTCGAGGAACTGCTCGGCGGGGACCAGACCGACGCGTTCAATCGCCTCCGCCGCACGGGCTCGGCCCTCCGCGCGGCTGCCCACCAACCCATGGATGCGCAATGGGTGCGCGACGGCGGTGCTGATGTCCATGGACGGGTTCAACGCTGCGTGCGGGTCCTGGAACACCATCTGCAAGCGGCGACGCATCGGGCGCAGCTGCCGCTGGTTCAGCTCCGCCAGGTCCTGACCGCCGTATGTGATGTGCCCGGCCGTGGCCGGCACGAGCCCGAGCAGCGCCCGCCCCAGTGTGGTCTTGCCGCTTCCGGACTCGCCTACCAGCCCCAGCACCTCGCCCCGGCGCAGGGCAAGGTTCACCCCGTCCACGGCCTTGACCGTCGCACCCCCGCCGCCGAGCAATCGAGCCAGCGCGCTACCGCGCAGCTCATAGTGGACCCGCAGATCGCGGATATCCATCAGTGTCGGACGGGCGTCGCTCTCGACGGCGGTGCTCGGTTCAGGCTTCGTCGGCAACGGTGATCTCCTCCCGCACAAGTGGATCGCGGCCGTCGGCGGGGATGAGGCCGTCGGGTCCATGTAGCCAGCACTCGACCGTCTGCGGACCGACGACGACGGGCTCCGGGAACCGCTCCGGGCACACCCGCATGGCCGACGGACACCTCGGGTGGAAACGGCAACCGGACGGCGGCTCCACCAGGTCGGGCGGCGCCCCGGGGATGTAGTGCAGGCCCGTCGTCGCCAGCGAGATGGTCGAGCGCAGCAGCTCCCTGGTGTAGGGGTGTTGCGGCCGGGCGAACACCTCGGTCACCGGCCCCTGCTCGACGATCCGCCCGGCATACATCACCGCCACCCGGTCACATGCCTCTGCGACGATGCCCAGGTTGTGCGTGATGAAGAGCAGCGCCGTGTCGAAGTTGCGGCGCAGGTCGCCGAGGATGGAGATGATCTGCGCCTCGACCAGCACATCCAGGGCTGTCGTAGGCTCGTCGGCGACGACGAACGACGGCCGCAGTACCAGCGCCAGGGCGATCATGATGCGTTGCCGCATGCCGCCGGAGAACTCGTGCGGGTACGCCCGGTACCGGGTCGGCGGGATGCCCATGGCCCGCAACACCTCGATGCCACGGTGCTGGATCTGCTCCTTGGAGAGGCCGGGCTCGTGGGTGCGCAACGTCTCCTCGAAATGCTCGGAGACCCGCAGTAGAGGATTGAGGCGGGTCAGCGGCTCCTGAAAGATGAGGCCAAGGTCGGGCCCGCGCAGCAACTGGACCTCCCGCGGCGTGGCGGTCACCAGGTTCCGGCCCTGGTAGCCCACCTCGCCGTCGAGCTTGGCTCCGCGCGGCAGCAGGCCGAGCACACCACGGCCGAGCGTCGACTTGCCGCAGCCGGACTCGCCGACCAGGCCCAGCGTCTCCCCGGGACGCAGGTCGAACGAAACGCCGTCGACGGCACGGACCGGTCCGCGCTCTGTGCCGTACCAGACGCGGAGATCGCGCACGGAGAGGACCGAGGCGGTCACGACGCATCACCGTCCTTCGAGGTTTCCTGTTCGGGACGTTCACCGGCGGCGCCCCGCTCTCGTCCGGTACCGGCTCCGGCCGCATCCGGGGCCGACGTCCGGCTGGTCAGCTCGGGCATGCTGACCGGCAGCAGCCGCCGCACCCGGATCGCGGGGTTCATGGTCTCGTTGAGCCCTTCACCCATCAGCGTCAGCCCCATCACCAGCAGGACGATCGCCAGCCCTGGGAAGAGCCCGGTCCACCAGATCCCCGCGCCCGTGTCCGCCACCGCACGCTGCAGGTCATACCCCCACTCCGCCGCTTCGGTCGGTTGGATGCCATAGCCGAGAAACCCCAGCCCGGCAAGGGTGAGGATGGCATCGGCGGCGTTGAGCGTGGCGATCACCGGCACGCTCTGGATCACGTTGGTCAGCAGGTAGCGGACCATGATGGTGACCGGCTTCGCGCCCATCGCGCGCGCCGCCTCCACGTATGTCTGCTCCTTGGCGCTGACGGTCGCCGCCCGCACCACACGGAAGTACTGCGGCACGTAGACGGCCGTGATCGCCAGCGCGGCGGTCGACGCGCCGCCGCCGACGTACTCGGAGAGCAGGAATGCGACGACGATCGCCAGCAACAAGGCGGGGAGCGCGAACAACGCGTCCATGATCATCACCAGGACACGGTCCACCCATCGGCCGACGAACCCCGCCAGCAGTCCCAGCAACACACCGATGAACAGCGAGAACATCAGCGCGAGCAGCACCACGGTGACCGCCGTTCGAGCACCCCAGACCACCCGGCTGAAGACGTCGAATCCCTGGGTCGTGGTGCCGAAGAGGTGGTCGCCGCCCGGTTCCAGGTGGGTGGCGAAGCGCTGCCCGTCGTCGCCGGAGACCTGGGCGAACCCGAACGGAGCGAGCAGCGGCGCGAAGACGGCCGTCAACACCATCAGGACCACCAGGACGGTGCCGGTCACCAGCATGAAGCGGCCGACTCCGTGCGAGCTCCGGTACGGCCGTGCTATGCCCCGCAGAGCACGACCGGCGCGGCCACGACCCTGGGGGAACGGCCCGCCACCGCCGGACAGTGGTGTGTTCGGCGTGGCCATCAGTACCTCACCCTCGGATCGATGATCGCGTTGATGATGTCGATCAGCAACGACGCCGTGACGACGACGAGGGCGATCAGCGTGATGATGCCCTGCACGGCCACGTAATCGCGGCTGTCGAGGTAGCGGACCAGCTGGCTGCCGATGCCGTTCCAGTTGAACGTCTGCTCGGTCAGGATCGCCCCGCCCAGCAACAGCGCCACCTGCAGGCCGAGAATGGTGACGAACGGCACCATCGCGTTGCGGAACGCATGCTGCACCACCACCCGGCGCTCCCGGATCCCCCGCGCCCGCGCCGCCTCCACATAATCGCTGCGCAGTGTCTGGATCAGGTTGATCCGCACGATACGCAGGAAGACGCCGGAGAGCAGCAGCCCCAGCGTCACAGCGGGCAGGATCAGATGTTCCAGGCCGTTCCAGAACGCCTCGGTGTCGCCCGCCAGCAGGGCGTCGAGCAGGAAGATGTTCGTCTCCGACGGTACCCGGGCCAGGACGATCGGGCTCGCCTGGGAGCTGGACGGCAGCCAGCCCAGGCCACGCGCGAACGCCAGCTGCAACAGCAGCCCCAGGAAGAACACCGGGGCGGCGTAGGTCAGGATGCCGAAGACCCGCAGCGACGCGTCCAGCCCGGTGTCCCGATAGCGGCCGGCCAGCAACCCGAGCGGCAGCCCGATCAGCAACGCCACCAGGAACGCCGCCAGGGTCAGGGTGAGGGTCGCACCGCCGTTGACCGCGAAGATCTGCGTCACCGGCCGGCTGTCGACGATCGTGGTGCCGAGATCGAACCGCAGGATGCCGGAGAGATACTCACCGTATTGGACGATGACCGGCCGGTCGTATCCGGCGGCCGCCCGCAGCTCCGCCAGCTGCTCGGGTGACCGCTGCCCGCCGAGCGCCACGGTCACCGGGTCCCCGGGCGCCACCCGCATGAGGACGAAGACGATCGTGAGAATGACCAGAACCTGGGGGACGAAGAGCAAGACCCGAGTGACCAGGTACATGCGTAGCGACCCGGAGGTGCGAGTCGACAACCTGCACCAGCCTTCCTGTCATGTCGACGACATCACCGCATGGGGCAGGGCCCCGGCACCGGCCGCGACGGCCGGCACCAGAGCCCCTCCCGCCGTTCATGTACGCCGATCACTACTCGGCCACGCCGCTCACCACGTTGTAGTAGAAGATGAACGACGGGTCCAGCGTCTCCTCGACGCCGGTCACGCCCTGCCGGACGGCGGCGATCTGGTCACGCTGCCACAGCTGGATGATGGGGACGTCCTCCGCGACGATCTCCGACGCCTGCTCCACCGCCTGGATCCGGGCGTCCTGGTCGGTGTCGGTGAGGATCACGTCGATCAGCTCATCCATCTGCTCGTTGTTGTAGTCGTAGTTCAGGAAGTTGCGCTCGGAGTGGTAGAAGGGCGCGATGTAGTTCGACGGGTCCGGGTGGTCCGGGAACCAGCCCAGGTCGAACGCGTCCATGCTGCCGTCGGAGAACGTGGTGGAGTACTGCGCCCACGACAGCTGTTCGAGCGTCACGTCGAACAGGCCGGTGTCCTCCAGCTGGCGCTCGATCTCGCCGTACATGTCGGCGATCTCCGCTCCGTACCGGTCCGGCATCCACCACAGGTCGAAAGCGACCGGTGTGTCGACGCCCGCGTCCGCCAGCAGTTGCTCCGCCGCCTCGACGTCCGGCTCGCCGTATCGGTCCTGGAACGTCGGCACATGCCCGGCGACGCCCTCCGGGACCGGCCCGTACAGCGGCGTGACCGTGCCCCGGTAGACCGACTCGGCGATCGCCTCGCGATCGATGATCTGCGCGATCGCCTGCCGGACGGCCGGCTCGTCGAACGGCTCTCGACCGACCTGGAACACCATATAGTTGATCTCGGTTCCTTCGCCGACCACCACGTCGACGCCGCGTTCGGCGCCGTTGTCCTCCAGGTCGGCGATG
This sequence comes from Phytoactinopolyspora halotolerans, assembly GCF_010550675.1. Classification (GTDB taxonomy): domain Bacteria; phylum Actinomycetota; class Actinomycetes; order Jiangellales; family Jiangellaceae; genus Phytoactinopolyspora; species Phytoactinopolyspora halotolerans. The sequence continues at coordinate 69,716 of NZ_JAAGOA010000005.1, forward strand.
TCGGTGACGGACAGGCTCCGGTAGGCGATCATGACCTCGCCTTCCTCGATCGCCTGTTTCAGCGCCGACTCCTGCTGATAGAACTGGAGCACCACACCGCTGTTGTTGATCGGCCGGTCACCCGCGTAGTTCGGGTTGACCCCCAGCTGGATCTGCTGGGTGGGGTCGAACGATTCGACGGTGTAGGGACCGGACCCGAAGACCTGATCGTTCGGCTGCAGCTGATCCGCCGGGAAGTCCAGCGGCACGATAGACGCGGCCGCCGTCGTCAGCAGGAACGGAAAGGTCGCGTCCGGTTCGGCGAGGTGGAACACGACCGTCGAGTCGTCGGTCGCCTCCACGCTCTCGATTCCGCTGAGCAGCTCCCAGCCACCGGACTCGTGCTCGATGGCGAGCTGCCGGTCGACGGAGTGCACGACGTTCTCAGCGGTCATCTCGGTTCCGTCGGAGAACATCTGCCCGCTCTTGAGCGTGCACGTATAGGTGGTGTCGTCGTCCCAGTCGCACGACTCGGCCGCGTCGGGCTGAGGTTCGGTCTCGCCCAGGGGGACCGCGAGCAGCCGCTGGTACATGTTGTATGCGATGTTCCACGACGGCTTGTCATACGCGCCGGCCGGGTCGACGTTGGTCACGCTGTCGGTGGTGCCCAGGATGACGGGCAGATCCGTGGCGGGGTCGCCGCCATCGCCTTCGGCGCCGTTCTCCGCGCCGTTTCCGCTGTCGCCGGGGTCCTCGTCGTCGTCGCCGCCGCAGGCGGCCAACACCAGCGCGCCGGCTGCCGCAAGCGCGGCCGCGGCGGTGAACCTTCGTCTGCGCATCAGGTCCCCTCATTCTGGTCTGCACGCGCCCGCCGCCACCATGACGGCCGGCTGATGCTTTCGCAGATTAGTCCTCTGGCCTTGGCGCATGTAATGGCCACCGGTCCCACTGGCATAACGATCCGGTCACGCGGCGACCGTCATTCCAACACCTGACGGACGCGCCGTCGTTCGCCTTCTACGTCTGTGGTGAACCGTGGCCACAGTGGTGCCCACGGGTGCTCGGATGTGACATATTGCCGGTGTGCCGGCCAGCTTTGCCGCATATCCGACGGCCAGCAGAGTGTTCGGGCGCGTCATCGCCCCAGCCGTCCTCTCGGCGCTCTTCGCCGCCCCGCTCTGGTTCATGATCGTCGGATCGCTGCGTCCCGCCGGCCTGCCGCCGCCGCGCACGCTCGAGCTCGTCCCGCCGGAGCCGACGCTCGCCGCCTACCAGCGGCTCGGGGAGTTGATGCCGCTGTTCACCTACCTCGGCAACTCGGCCCTTGTGGTGGCCATCGGCGTCCCTGTGACGGTGGGGGTGGCCGCCATCACCGGATTCGGAGTCCGGCTGCTGGCCGCGGCCGACCGTCGCCGAGCGCTTCTGGCGCTCCTCGTGGTACTGCTCGTGCCGGTCACCGCCGTATGGGCCACCAGGTTCGAGGTGTTCCGGTTGGTGGGTGTCGTGGACACCTACATCCCGCTACTCGCGCCGGCGTTGCTCGCGGTGAGTCCCTTCCTGATCCTGCTGTACGCCTGGAGCTACGGCGGCATACCCGACAGCCAGCTGCACGCGGCCCGTTTGGAGGGCGCCGGCTGGCTGACGATCTGGCGCCGGCTGGCCCTCCCGCAGGTCCGGCCGGCGACGCTGGCCGCCGCCGTGCTCGCGTTCACCTTTCATTGGGGGAACTTCATCGACCCGTTGCTCTATCTGCATAGCGGCGACCGCTACACCCTCCCGCTGGGCCTGCAGTTCCTGCGGCTGCTCAACCCCACGGACTGGCCCGTGCTCATGGCCGGGTGCGTCGTCGCGACGCTGCCCTGCGTCGCCGTCTTCCTGCTGGCTCAGCGGATCCTGCTGAGCGACGACCCGTTGGCCGCACTCCGAGGAGGACGACGTTGACCCGCTCCGCGCTCGCTCGCGCCTGCGTCTGTGCCCTGGTGCCGATCTCCGTCGCCGCCTGCTCCGGCGGCTCTGCCGCGCCGCCGGAGCAGGCGGAGGTCTCCGTGGTGCTCTTCGGCGACGCCGAAGAGGTGGCCGGCTACGAGACACTGGTGGACGCGTTCGAGTCGGCCAACGACGACGTCGACATCGCGCTCTCCCCCGTCGCCACTCAGGACGACCTCATGGCCAGACTGACCACATCGTTCGCCGGCGGGAGCCCGCCCGACGTGTTCCTGCTGAACTTCCGGCGCTACGGCCAGTTCGCCGCACAGGGCGTCATCGAGCCGGTCCAGGCCCACCTCGACCGCAGCGATGTGCTCGACGAGAGCGACTTCAGCCCGGCGGCGCTGGACGCGTTCCGGTTCGACGGCGAAGAGCTCACCTGCCTGCCGCAGAACCTGTCGTCACTGGTCGTGTACTACAACGCCGACATGTTCGAGGCGGCCGGCGTCCCGCCGCCGGCGGCCGGCTGGAACTGGGACGACTTCCTGACCGCGGCGCAGGCGCTCACCGCGGACGGCACATACGGCCTGGGCGTGCAGCCCTCGCTGATCCGGCTGGCACCGTTCGTCTGGTCGAATGGCGGCGACGTCGTCGACCACCCCGACCGGCCTACGACGTTGACTCTCACCGGCGACGCCGATCCGGCCGCGCGCGAGGCAGTCGACTGGTTCCTCGATCTCCAGCTCGTGCACGGAGTGGTCCCGCCGGACGCCGAGGAGCAGAGCGAGTCCAGTGAGGCCAGATTCCTGCGCGGCACCCTCGGCATGTATCTGAGCAGCCGGGTCGCCGTGCCCACCTTGCGCACCATCGACTCCTTCAGCTGGGACGTCACGCCGCTGCCCGTCGCACCCGGTGGAGAACCGGCGTCGATCCTGCACAGCGACGCCTACTGCATGAGCGCCGACCGTCCCGACCACACCGCGGCCTGGCGGTTCATCGAGTTCGCGATGGGTGTCGAGGGGCAGGAGATCCTGGCCGAGTCCGGGCGCACGGTGCCGTCCCGGCTCGATGTCGCTCGTTCCGACGTCTTCACGGAGCCCGATCAGCCGCCCGCGTCGTCGCACGTATATCTCGACGCGGAGCCGCACCTGCGCGCGACCCCGCGCACCGCCGCCTGGCCACGGGTGGAACGGGAGGCGAACACCCTGCTGGAGGAGGTGTTCTACGGAAGGATCGACCGTGAGGAAGGGCTGCGGCGGCTGGACGAGGAGCTCCGTCCGCTGTTCGAACTCACCGTGGAAGGGCGGTGACCGATGCGCCGCGAGCATGCGCCGGCCCTGCCGGGCGGAATCCGTCTGCAGGCATTGACCAAGACGTACGGTCGGGTCTCGGCGGTGGACGGCGTCGACCTGGAGGTGGCCGTCGGGGAGTTCGTCACGGTGGTGGGTCCGTCGGGCTCGGGGAAGTCCACTCTGTTGCGGCTGATCGCCGGTCTGGAGGCGCCGGACGTGGGCGGGGTCTGGATCGACGGGCTCGACATGAGTCGTGTGCCGCCGCATCGGCGCTCCGTGGCCTTGGTCTTCCAGGACTACGCGCTCTACCCGCATCTGACCGTGGTGGAGAACATCCTGTTCGGGCTGCGTGTCCGGCGGGTTCCGCGGGCTGAAGCGCGACGCCAGGCGGGCGAGGCGGCCGAGCAACTGGGCCTGGCCGACGTGCTCGACCGATATCCCGACCAGTTGTCGGGTGGCCAGCGGCAACGGGTGGCGCTCGCCCGGGCGCTGGTGCGCGCGCCGAGCGCTTACCTCCTGGATGAGCCGCTGGCCGGCCTCGACGCGCAGCTACGGCTCTCCACCCGCGCCGACCTGCTGGCCTTGCACCGCGATCTCGGCGCCACCACGGTCCATGTGACCCATGACCAGGCGGAGGCGATGACGCTCGGCGACCGGGTGGTGATCATGGCCGGCGGACGGATCCGGCAGGCGGGTCCGCCGCAGGAGGTGTACGACCGCCCGGCGGACACGTTCGTCGCCGGTTTCCTCGGCAGTCCGCCGATGAACATCGTGCCCGGCGGGGGCGTCTTGGGCGGCGGCGCCGCGACACGCGTCGGGGTGCGCCCGGAGGATCTGCGCGTCGACGACGACGGCCCGATCGAGACCACGCTTGAGGCCGTGGAGAGCCTGGGCAATGAGACCATACTGGTCACCCGGTGTGCGGACGGCACCCGGCTGGTGGCACGCGCCGCACCGCGGCTGGGACTGGCCGCCGGCGATCCGGTCCGGCTGTGCCCGGACCCCGAACGCATTCACCTGTTCGACGCGAACAGCGGGCGCCGTGTATGACATCCCCGCGCAACGGCACCTCGACCGGGTGGGGGTTTCTCGCACCATACGGCGTGGCGGTCGTCCTGCTGATCGCGTTGCCGGCCGCGCTGAACATCGGCTACGCGTTCACCGACCACACCGGTCTGACCCGAGACCCGCAGTTCGTCGGCCTGGACAACGTGCGGCGGCTGACGGAGGACACGTTCTTCCTGGACAGCGTGGCGGCCTCGCTGTTCCACGTCACGTTGTCGGTGCCGTTGCGCCTGTTGGCAGCGGTGGGGCTGGGCCTGCTACTGGCCGCGCCGAGGCCGGGCGGCCGGTGGTATCGCACGGCCGTCTACCTGCCGACGGTGATCCCCGACGTGGCGCTCGCGGTGCTGTTCCTCTGGGTGCTCAACCCGCTGTACGGGCCGCTGAACCAGCTGCTCGGGTTGTTCGGGCATTCCGGCTTCAACTGGCTGGCCGATCCGGTCACGGCCCGGGTCGGGGTGGTGCTGATGCTGCTGTTTCCGATCGGGGAAGGGTTCGTGGTGGTGCTGGCCGCGCGCCGGATGCTCGACGGCCGGCTCTACGAGGCGGCGGCGCTGGAGGGCTGCGGCCCGCTCGGCCGGCTGCGCAGGATCACGCTTCCGCTGCTGGCGCCGGTCCTGGTGCTGCTCGCCGTCCGGGATACCGTCCTGACGCTGCAGGTCAACTTCGTGCCCGCGTATATCCTCACCGACGGCCGGCCCGCCAACGCCACCCTGTACCTCCCGGTGTACATCTTCGACCAGGCCTTCGAGTTCTCCGGCTTCGCGTACGCCGCCCTGATCAGCATCGTGCTGATGGCGATCACGGCGGCGATCATCGCGGCCCAGATGTTGACCGTGCGACGTTGGCGGGTGATGAGATGACCGTTCGAGATGTGCGGGCGACGATGTGGACTGCGGCGATGTCCGCAGCCCGGGCCACAGCCCGGGCGGCCGTGCCAGCAGCCGTACCGTCCGTGGTGCCGGCCGTCGTCCTCGCGGTCCTCGCCGTCGTGCTCGCGTCGTGCGGCGGCACGTCCCCGGATCAGGATGCCGCCGCGGCGTCGGACCCGGCGGATCGTGCGGGGGCGATGCTGGACAATCTGCCGTCCTGCGATCGCGTGCCGATGGACGAGGAACCCGAGGTGAGCACGGATGCGGCCGGGGAGTTCCTCCCGGATGGAGCCCGCGTGACGTCCGCCCGGGAACAGGGGAACCTCACCTCGATCGAGGCGACCGTCCGCATGACACCCCTCGACCTGCGTGCCGACTACGAGGGCCGCACCGACATCGAGATCCTCCGCATCGAGGATGAGGTGTTCGAGACCGAGGTGCTGGCCCGGACGGCGGGACGACGCATGTACCTACGGGCCACCGCACTCTGCGCGGACGGGACGGCGCTGAGCGCGGTGCTCGGTCCCGATTCCGACGACGCGGGTCTGCCGGAGTTCCAGAGCGACTGACGCCGCGCAGACCGCACGGCCGCACCAACAACGCAGCCGCACCATCAGCGCAACCGCAGCACCGGACGGCTGCGGCTGGGCGACTCGACACTTGTTCTAACCGTCCGCGGTGATTCCCAGCAGATGATCGGTGACGATCTCCCGCACCGCGCCTAGGGTGCGCAGGTATCCTACCGACCCCGCTCGTCCCGCGCTGGACAGGGAGGCACGCATGAGATTCCGTGCTCGCTACCGCCGAAGTATCACGGTGGCGGCCATCGTCGCCCCGGTGGCCGCGTTGACGTTGACCGCGTCATTGATCTCCGCCGGCGATCAGCGGTCCTTGGCGACGACGACGCCCACCGGTCCGATGGAGCTGCCCGATGAGTGGATGGCCACGCAGCGGCTGAGTGACGGAAGCACGGAGCTGTCCGCCGAGACGTACGCCTCCGCCCGGGCGGAGGCGGCCGGCGTCGAGCTCCGCACCCGGAACATCTACCGCCACCTCGCCGACCAGGAGTGGGAGTTCTTCGGGCCGGGCAACATCGGCGGCCGCGTCGTCGACATCGCCGTCGACCCTGAGGTCGAGGATCAGATCTTCATCGCCGCCGCCTCCGGCGGAGTGTGGAGGTCGAGCGACGCCGGCATGACCTACGAACCCGTCTGGCCCGACGACTGGGTGCAGGGCATGGGTGCGGTCGCGATGACCAGCGACGGGACCCTCTTTGCCGGCACGGGGGAGGCACAGCCGGGAGGCGGCTCCATCACCTTCGGCGGCGACGGCGTCTACCGGTCGCCCGATCGCGGCGAGACGTGGGAGCACGTGGGCCTCTCCGACAGCCACGCGATCGCGCGGTTCGCCATCGATCCCAGCGACGAGGACCGCATCTTCGCCGCGGCGACCGGCAACCTGTTCACCCCCGGCGGCGAACGCGGCGTGTACCTCAGCGAGGACGGCGGGGACACCTGGAACCAGGTTCTCCCCCCGCTGAACGACACCACCGGCGCCACCGAGGTCCTCATCGATCCGTCCGATCCGGACCGGGTGTACGCGGCGATGTGGGATCACCTCCGGGAACCGCATCAGCGCACCTACGGCGGACCCGGCTCGAGCCTCTGGCGTTCGGACGACGGCGGGCAGACCTGGCAGCGGATGACCGACGGGCTCCCCACCGACGACGACCAGGGTCGCTGGGGCATCGCGCTGGCGCCGAGCGATCCGCAGCGCCTCTACGCCTACGTCGGCACCGCGCTGGGCCCGTTCCGCGCGTTCTACCGCTCCGACGACGGCGGGGATACCTGGGAGCAGACGCCGGTCACCGCCGCGCAGGCGTCGCAGTCCACGTTCAGCTGGTGGTTCGGCAAGATATGGGTGGATCCGGCGGACAAGGACCACGTCTTCCTCGCCGGGGTGAATCTGATGCGTTCCACCGATGGCGCCATGTCCTTCAGCAGCTCCGGCGGCGTCCATGCCGACCAGCACAAGATGGCGTGGGATCCGGCGGTTCCCGACCGGGTGTATCTGGGCAACGACGGCGGCGTGTACCGGTCCGACGCCAACGGCGCGGGCGGCACCTGGACGAAGGCGACATACGAGCCGTACACGCAGTTCTACTCGGTGGACGTGGCCGAGACCGATCCTGCACTGCACGTCGGCGGCACCCAGGACAACGGCTGCAATCGAGGGTACGACGGCGTCGGTGGGCCGTGGGCGTCGATCGGCTGCGGCGACGGCCTGCAGGTGATCATCCATCCGGCGGACCCGACGATCGTCTTCGGCTGCAGCCAGTACGGATCCTGCTACCGCTCGGAGAACAGCGGCGGCACCCCACGCCAGAGCATCGGCGCGAACCAGACCACCTCGTCCCGGCGCAACTGGTTCACACCGCTGCAGTTCGACCCGAGCGACCCGGAGGTCATGTACTACGCGGGCAACATCGTCAACCGTTCCACCGACAACGGCCGTACCTGGGAGCCGATCAGCCCGGATCTGACCGGCGGCGGCCCGAACGATCCGGCCGGCTACCCGTGGGGAACCGTGACGACGGTGGCCGCGGCACCGACCGACGGCGACCGGCTCTACGCGGGCACCGACGACGGCAAGGTGTGGTGGACCGACGACCTCGGCGAGACCTGGACCGAAGTGGATCCGGGGCAGCTGCCCGGCACCTGGGTGACCCGGATCGCCGTGCACCCGGCGGACGAGAAGATCGCCTACGCCGCATTCTCCGGCTTCCGTTCCGGAAGCGATCGGCCGCACGTGATGGTGACCCAGGACGGCGGCACGACCTGGACCGACATCGGCCGTGGCCTGCCGGACGCGCCGGTGAACTCGGTGCTGCCGACGCCCGACGGGCTGTTGCTGGTCGGCACGGACGTCGGTGTGTACGTGTCGGCATGGAACGGCGGCGAGTGGGCGTCCCTGGGCGAGGACCTGCCGATGGCGGCGGTGCTGTACATGCGCTACCACGAGTCCACGCGTCAGCTCAGTGTCGCCACGTTCGGCCGCGGCATCTTCGACACGACGGTGCCGGTGTGCCGCGGCGCGTCGACCAGGTTGCCGCTGCGCGAGCCGGGCGTCGGCGTGCGCGGTGCCTTGTCCTCGTGCCGGGCGGCTCAGTGAGCCGAGCGGAGGGCGTGCCGCATGCACGAGACCGGGCGCGACGGGTTGCCGTCCTTCGGCAGGCGCACCAGCCTGCGTGAGCAGGTCGCGGAGGCGCTACGTGCGGCCGTGGTCTCGGGTGAGATGAAGCCGGGGCAGGTCTACTCTGCCCCGGCGCTCGCCGCGCGCTTCGAGGTGTCCGCCACGCCGGTACGGGAGGCCATGCTCGACCTCGCCAAGCAGGGACTTATCGAGGTCGTGCCGAACAAGGGTTTCCACGTCACGGCGGTATCGGACGGTGAGCTGGATCAGATCACCGAGATCCGCCTTCTGCTGGAGCCTCCCGCGGCCGCCAGAGCGGCGGAGCGGGCCACCGCCGAGCAGGTCCGTGCGCTGTTCCCACTCGCTCAGGCGATCGTGGACGCGGCGGCCGACGCGGACCTGATCAGGTACATCGAAGCGGACACCGAGTTCCATCGGCGACTGTTGGAGCTCGGCGGTAATCTGCGGCTCGTGGCGGTGGTGACGGAGTTGCGGGCTCGGACCCGGCTGTACGGCCTGGCCGGGCTCGCCGAACGGGGGCTCCTGGAAGCCAGCGCGAAGGAGCATGTGACGATGTGTGATCACGTGGCGGCCGGGCGGGGCGTGGAGCTGAGCGAGCTGATGCACGTCCATATCGGTCACGTGCGCCGGGAGTGGGCCGGCCCGAAAGAGCGCACACAATGACTGGTCACCTTTGTAACGTTTATCCGGCCTATAAGTATCTATCTTTGTAACATGTCATATGTCATACTGCAGATCACGTGAGCCAGCCCGCAGCTTTTCCTCGCAGGAGGCGTCTTGGAACTCACGCTTCAGCAGTTGCTGGACGCGCTCGCCGAACGGGTGAAGCGTCCGGCCGTCCTGGAAGACCGGTTCATGAGGCTGGTGGCGTACAGCGCTCATGACCAAGCGATCGACGGCGTCCGCGAGGACTCCATCCTGCGCCGCCATGCCTCGCGTGAGGTGAAGAACTGGCTCACTGATTTCGGGCTGGCCACCGCCCGGCGACCCGTCCGGCTGCCCGCCAATCCTGAACTGAACATGCTGGCGCGGGTCTGCGTTCCGGTGCTGTACAAGGAGAAGGTGCTCGGATACCTGTGGTTCGTCGACGCCGACAGCACGATGAGCTCCACGGACATCGAATTCTGCACCCATGAGGCGGCCGAGATCGGTGCCCAGCTTCATCGGGAGAGCGTGGCGAGTCTGTTCTCCTCGGTCCGGCTCGCCGATGTGATGCACACGCTCCTCAGCGACTCCCCCCTGGCCGGCGAGGCGGCCCAGAGCCTGAAGGAGGCCGGCTACATCGCCAGCGACTCCGGAGTCGTCAGCGTCGTCGTCCAGGCCATCCAGCATCCGCACGGCGCCGTCGTGGACCTCGAGGACGTCATCTCTCCGGCCGTCGCCGATTTCTGCCAGTTGCTCCGTCGCGATCAGGTGCTCGACCTGATACGCAAGGATCATTGCGTCCTCATCCTCTCCTGCTCCGGTGACGACGATCCGCGGATCGGGAAACGTGTCGACATGCTCGTGCAGGTCCTGCGCTCAGCGCTCGCAGCGGCCGGCTCCAGCGCGTCGCTCATGGTCGGTGTCGGCGGCGCGCGCCCGTGCCTCGAGGACGTCCATCAGTCCTTCCACGAGGCTTGGATGTCGGTCAAGGCGGCGACGCTGCTCGCGGGGGTCGGCGACGTCGTGTACTGGTCGCGGCTGGGCATCCATCAGCTCGTCGTCAAGCTGGCCTCACTCGGCGAACAGGTGCCCGTCGTCCATCGGGGGCTCGGTGCTCTGCTCGACGATCCGGACGCGCTTCCGCTGCTGGAGACCCTCGAAACATATCTCGACGTGGCAGGCAATGCCCAGCTCACCGCCGAGCTTCTCAACCTGCACCGGACCTCCCTGTACTACCGGCTGCAGCGGTTGGAGCAGCTCGCTCAGACCGATCTGAAGGACGGCGTGGAGCGGCTCGCCCTGCATCTGGCGTTGAAGGTGGCACGGATGACCGGCCAGTACGCGCCACGACACGGCCGGTCGGACACCCGTGAGCGGCGGCATCCGGCAGGTCAGCCGCGCCAGGAGTCGCCCGCCGCCCCGGCGCAGGGCGCGCCCGCACCGAGGCAGCGGGTCGCGCTGACCCGCTGAACGCCCCGCTGCGGCCGCCCCGCCGCCGGTCGCCTCAGCCGCTCCCGGCCAGGCGGAGTGCGCGAGCCCCGCCGACCACGGGCAACCGCACGTGGCTGCCGCTGAGGTTCACCTCGACAGTGTTGCCGAAGTTGAACCGCGATTGGATGTTCGTGTCCACGCCGGCGATGACGATGCCGATCCGGTGCCCGGGCTCGAAGACGTAATCATCGGTCATGATGTCCCACTGCATCCGGTATGACGAACCCGGGACGAGGCTGTCCTCGCCGGCGACGAAGCTCGCTCTCGCCCAGCCACGCGCCACCACCTCATGCGGCAGGGTGCGCGTCGCGCGCTCCACGTCGGGATAGCAGCCGGTGTCCGTCGCCGTGCCCTGTCCGAAGCAGCTGATGGTGGACAGGTTCCGGATCCCGCCGCCGCTGGACCAGTCGGTCCGCTCTGCGGTTCCGTAGTCCACGATGTACGCCGACAGGCCCGCGTCGGCGCCGTCGACCGTCACCCGCAGCGATACCGACGTCGACCCGCTGATCCGCACCGGTTCGGTCAGTTCGTCGGTCATGAAGACCAGCCGCCGCTCGTCGGCGGCGAACCCGTCCTGCACGACGGAGTTCACCGGCCGCCGGGTCTCGACGAAACTCTGCGTGCGCGGCACGACGTTCGCCCGGGAGAGCCCGAGCACACCGGGCCGGGGATCGTCCGGGCCCTCCGGCCGGCCCAGGCGCAACAACGTCGTGGTGCCGCCGGGCCACGTCTGATAGGTGTCCCACTGCCCCAGGCCGTGCTCCACATCGGCCACCGGCTCGTCCATGATCCCGTTGTCGATGCCGTGCAGCCAGTGGTCGAACCATCGGTGAATCGTGTCCAGCCACTCGTCGCGCCGGAAGTCGAACGCCTTCTCGTGCGCCACCGGGGACAGCCAGATCTTGCGCGGCACGTCGTGCGCGGCCAGGGCGTCCCACCATGCGCCGTAGTTGACCGGTTTGACGTTGTAGTCGTTGGTACCGTGCACGATGAAGACGCTGGCCTTGACGTTCTCCGCGTCCCGGATGAAGTCGCGTTCGGTCCAGAACTCGTGCTCCGGGTCCGCGGTCACCTCACCCAGGGCCAGCTCGTCGCGGACGCCGCCGCACTCGGAGAACGGCGGCAGCTGATTGCCGTTCTGGATCGAGGTGGCCAGGCTCAGCGCGGTGTGTCCCTGGAAATGCACACCGTTGTGCCAGTACCACTGGTGCCAGCTGGAGATCGCCGCGATGGGAACGATCGTCGCCAGTCCGTCGACGCCGGTGGCCGCCACCCCGTTGGCCACGGTGCCGTCCCAGGACTTGCCCACCATGGCCGAGAGCCCGTTCGACCAGTCCGCGGCCACCTCGCGCCCATCCAGGTCGTAGGCGGTGCCCGACCCGTTCAGCCACTCGACGAGCTTGACCGTGTTGTCGATCTCGGCGGGCCCGCCGATGTCCAGGCACCCGGACGAACCGCGGGTGCCCGCCAGGTCGAGGTAGGCGACGGCGTAGCCGCGCGGTACGAAGTAGTTGTCGTAATAGAGCGGAAAGGCGTCGATCGGTTCTCCTGGCACCGGTTTGGTCTCACCGAGCCGTCCCCGGCCGTTGGCGTGGTAATACGGACTGGGGATGATGATCGTCGGCACCCGGAGTTCGCCGTCGGACGCGGCCGGGCGGATGATGTCGACGTAGATCTCGTCCAACTCGCCGCCGTCCTGGCTGCTTACCGCACCGGGTATGACGACGGCCTCGCGTACCGCGCCGGCGTAGTCGAAGGCCGGCTGGGTGACACCGCCGGCCACCGCGATCTCGTCCGGCTCGGCCACCGCCGACGTCGCGGCAGGTCCTGCCCGGTCCAGCCGCTGCCGTTCCTGCCACGCCGCGTCCGGATCGAGCGCGGAGCTCTCGCCGAAGACATCGGTGGCCGGCCACTCGGCGGCACCGTCGTCGACCGTGCCGTGGTCGGGTTGGGGCTGACCCATCGCTGGAATGGCCGACGCGGCGAGCAGCCCGGCGGCGATCACCACCGCCGCCCGCCGCCGCACACCTCTGAGACCTCGCACCCTGTCCCTCCGTTCCTCGCCGGATCCGCCGTCAGAGCCGAGGCTCCCGGTCGGTCTCCGGCGGACTCGCGCGGCCAGGCGGGACCAGGTGGCTCCGGCGTCGCCGCGGCGGCGTCATGGGTATCGGTATCGGTGTCACGGACCTTAAGCTCCGCGATCACACCACGTCACCGAGCATCTGAACGGACATGCGGCCGGGGCATAGAACATCTGTCGAGACCGGGCGCCCGGACCGCGCGCCCGGGCCGCACGCCCGGAGATCACAGCCCGGCGCAGTCACCCCCGGCGTGGCCGCGGACGGCGTTCGGCGCGCCGAAGTCGCGGGCGACGGCGCTGTTGCCCGTACAGCTGAGCCGGCCGCGGAACGTGTTGCCCGCGAGCACCGGACCGTAGGAGAACCCGTATTCGCTGAACCGCTCGGCCCACTCGTGGTGGGGCACCTGAGTGTTGCCGGTCAGCGTGACGGCGCCGCGGAAGGACGTGCCCGCCGCCACCACCCCTTCGACGGTCTCCGCGATCCTGGTCACCCCGTCGATCGCCGAGCCGAACAGCTGGACCGACGCCGCCCGGTCGGTGATCAGGCCGCCGTTGACCACACTGTCCCGTACCAGCAGAGAGGCGCCGGAACGTACGGTGACGGTGCCGTCGACCCGGGCGTCCTCGAGACAGGTGACACCGCTGGTGACCAGTAACGCGCCGGCGTGCTCACCGTTGATCGTCCGGGTGCACTCCGGGAGTTCGCCCGGCAGCACGGTGGCACGGTACTCCGCGGCGTCGCCGATATTGCCGGCCGGGTCGACGGCCCGGTGCTCCACCGTGTGCGTGCCGTAGCCGGGAACGAACGGGCCGTTCGGGTCGTCGGGGCCGTAGTGCTGCTCGAACGTGGCCTTCGACAGGCCTCCGGTGCCGAGATTGCCGTAGGTCAGCGCCTTCACGTCGGTACCGGAGTGCCGGAACCTGAACGGTGACTCAGGCATCGGCTCCTCCGGGAACCCGAAGTAGTTGAACCATCCGTCCTCGTTCAGCCGGAACTCGCCCACCACGTAGGGCTCACCGTCGTAGCCGGCCCGGTCGTCCTGCGGGTCCAGCCACATGTCCCAGCCGTCGAAGTACACCGGATGCTCGACCGGCCCGTCGAGCGTGGCCAGCGGCGGCGACAGTGTCCGCGGTGCGGTGGGCGAGACGTTGTCCACCGTCCAGGTCTCGGTGTCCGAGTCGCCCTGGGGGTCGGCGGGATCGGTCACCGTGGCTGTCAGCTCATAGGTACCGGAGTCGAGTTCCAGCCTGGAGAGATCGAGGTTGCGGCTGTTCTGCGGGTTCGGTATCTCCCTGCCGTCAAGCGTCCAGCCGACGTCGAGAATCCGGTCCTCCGGATGGGTCGTCTCCACGTAGACGGACTCGTCGCCGCTGACCGGACGGTCGGCCGGGGTCGAGTCGGTGATCCGAACGGGCGCCGGCTCCGACGGCGGCACCACCCGGTGCCGGCCGACGGTCCACTCACGAGTCTGGACGAACCTCGGCCCGTTATACCCGGAGTCCGTCGCCGAGCTGCCGGTGGACGGGTTGCGGACCCAGTCGATGCCGTCCGGGCCCACCGGATCGCGAACCTCGACGTGCACCACCGTGCCCGGCGCCACGTCCAGCTCGCCCAGGTCGAGGTCACGGCTGTTGTGCGTGGTCAGGACGTCGCCGTCCGGTCCACCGACACGCCACGTCACCTGCAACTCGTGAAACCTCGGATGCATGGTCTCCACCCACAGCACACTGTCCCGTGCGACCTCCCCCTCCGGCGTGTGCTGCAGGCTCATCCGGCCCTTGTCACGCTGGCCGGTGATGCGGGCCACCATGTGTTCCCGGCCCACCTGATCGAAGTAGAAGCCGATCCACCGCATCATGGAGTGCTCACTCGGGCGCCAGACGTTCGAGCCGTTGTACAACCCGCTCTCGTAGCCGTCCGGACCCGCGGCCCGGATGCGCCCACCGGACTCGCTCTCCTCACCGAGCCAGCGCCACCACTTGGCCTGCGACGCCGTCATCTCTTCCGCCGTCATCCGGGTGTGGTGGAAGGACCCCGGCTCGGTGTCGGCGTGCGGCGGGCCGGGGTCGGTGCGGCTGGAGTACGGGTACTCGTCGGCCATGGTGCCGAGGGAATGGCCGAGCTCGTGCAGCGAGATCAGCGGCGACTGCGGGCTGCCTCCCGAGGCGGTGGCGTCCCGGCCTCCGATGCCGCCGTAGGTGAACGTGTTGGAGATCGCCAGGGTCTGCACGTTCTGCGGGCCGGAGGTCGCCCCGCCGGTCGGCCGGAAGCTGCCGGCGGGCAATCCGAGCACAGGCGCCACATACGCGTTCAGGTACATCGCGCGCTGCTGGTGCCCATTGCAGCGCAGGTCACCGAGGATGCCCGGCGCCAACGGGTATTCCGGGCCGGCGCCGGGTTCGGGATGACCGGGGCAGCCGCTGCCGTTCGCTGGCCCGTCCAGCGGCTGACCGTAGGTGATGCCGCGGGCCAGGGGGTTGGTCAGGCCGTCGGAGTACCACAGCCGCAGCGGCGTGTTCTTCCGGTCTCGCTCCTCCGCCTGGGCGTCCTCGTCCGGATCGCGGCGGACGCCGGAGTCCTCCGAGACGATCTCCAGAAGATAGACGTTGATGTAGTCACGGTAGGTGCGGAACGGCTCGACACCCCACTGAATGGCTTGGTTGCGGTCGACGTCTTCCCGGCACCGATCCAGTTCCTCGTACCGGTAACCGTCGCACATGACGATGAGGTTCAGCCGCTCGCCGGGCGGCCCCGTCTCCTGAAGCGGCACCACCCTGGCGCTGCCGGCCTCCGGCCACGTGGGAAGGGTCTCGCTGGCGGACGGGACACCGGCCATCGGGACGGCAAGCACCGCCGCCGACAGAACCACAGGTGCGAGCGCAGCGATGATACGTCTCATGGGGGCTCCACCTCACAACGACGCGGGCAGCGACCCAGTTCGGACGGCCGGGCACCTACCTGGCCGTGGGCCGGCAAACCATGGTGGAGGCACACGTTACGCGGGAGCCCACAGAGACTTCACCCGTCAATTGACGGAAGTTCGCCACATGATGTCCGTCAATGGTCGCCACGCCGTGATCGGCGAAGCGGGCTACTCGATGCCGTGCTTGCGCAGAATGGCCTCGATGTCGTCGAAGTCCTCACCGAGATCGGACGCGGCCGACTCCTTGCCCTTGCTCTTACCCTTGGACTTCGGTGCCTGCTCGACGGCGGGCTTCTCCTTCGACCCCTCGACCTGCTTGATCTTCTTCGGTTTCTCCGCCGGACCTTCCATCTTCTGCCCGACGACGAACAGCACACCGGCCAGCGACAGCAGGCCGACGCCCACCCAGGCCAGCGGGTTGAATACCAGCGACGTGACGAACCTGACCAGGCCGACAGCCGACGAACCGACCAGCAGCAGGCCGAACGCGGCCATCTGCAATGACGCCGCGGCACCCTTGGTCCGGATCTCCCGGATGGCCAAGCCGACCATGCCGGTGCCCAACACCGCTACCAGAATCGAGATCAGAGTGCCCATACCCCCAGGCTACGCATAAACATCACCGAATGCCTCAGGGCGATCCCCCACTTTCGGCTCCGGGTCTTTCCCGCGTCGTGTCCGGCGCGATGCGTATCCGCGGGCACGAACCGCACGACGCTAGGGTTGCCCGTACCCGCCGGGCCGGTCATGCCCCGCCGGGGAGGTCATGCCCGCCGGGGAGGTCGTGTCCGCCGGGCAGGACGCGCAGCCGCCGCGTCTGCCGGGCACGCTCGGCCAGCTCCGCCTCCGGCGGGTATCCGACCGCTTCGAGCGTCAAACCGTGCGGCGCGACCACGGTCACCGCGGAGTCTCGTTCGCGCCGGGCGAGCACCGACGCCGGCCAGTCGACCGGCCGGCGCCCGTCACCGACGTGCAGCAGCGCCCCGACGATGGCCCGCACCTGGTTGTGGCAGAACGCGTCGGCTTCCACGGTCGCACTGGCGATGCCATCCAGACGACGCTCCCAGGAGGCGGTGAGCAGCCGACGGATGGTGGACGCTCCCTCCCGGGCGCGGCAGTACGCGGCGAAGTCGTGTTCCCCGAGCAACCCGACGGCCGCCGCGTTCATCGCCGCCAGGTCCAGCGGCCGATCATGCCAGAGGACGAACCTGCGCAGTAGCGGGTCGACGCCGTGCGGCGCGTCCGAGACCCGATAGACGTAGCGCCGCCAGGTCGCCGAGAACCGTGCGTCGAAGCCCTCCGGCGCGGGTGCGGCCGCCGTGACCCGGACATCCGGAGGCAACACCGCCGCCAGCCGGCGCACCGCTGACGTCTCCGGCGTGCGCGACGACCGCCCGGGCAGAGCCTCCCAGGCGTGCGCCGGAACGTCCACGTGGCAGACCTGGCCGCGTGCGTGTACGCCGGCGTCCGTCCGGCCCGCCACGGTCAGCCGTGGCGGCTCGGTGCGCAGTATCGTTCCCAGCGCCGCTTCCACCACGCCTTGCACGGTGCGGCGCCCGGGCTGCGCCGCCCAGCCGGAGAAATCCGTACCGTCATAGGCGAGGTCGAGCCGGACACGCAGCAGCCCGCCGTCCCGGTCACGGGTATCGGCGGGCTGCATGGACACGGCTGGGTCGGTCAGGACTTGGACTCGTCCTCGTCCTCGCCCTCGGTCTCCGCGCTCTCGTCGCTCTCCTCAGCGGCGGCTTCCGGCTCGTCCTGCGAACCTTCCGCCTCGTCCACCGCAGCCTCGTCGGCCGTGGTCTCGGCCTTGGACTCCGCCGCGGTCTCAGCGGTGACCTCCGCCTCGCCGGCAGCCTCCGCGGCCGGAGCCGCAGCGGCAGCCGCCGCGCTGTCCGCGGCCGCCCGGCGGGTGGCGCTGGTGGCCTCCTGCACAACCTGCTCGGCCAGCGGCTCGACCAGCTCGATGACCGCCATCGGCGCGTTGTCGCCCTTACGCGGACCGATCTTCACGATCCGGGTGTAGCCGCCGTTCCGGTTCTCGTACCGCGGGCCGATCTCGGTGAAGAGGACGTGCACGACCTCCTTGTCCCGGATCGTGCTGGCCACCTGCCGGCGTGCGTGCAGGTCGCCCCGCTTCGCCTTGGTGATCAACCGCTCGGCGACCGGACGCAGCCGACGTGCCTTGGCCTCCGTGGTGGTGATGCGACCGTGCTCGAAGAGCGCGGTCGCCAGGTTGGCGAGGATCGCACGCTGATGCGACGGCGAACCGCCCAGGCGAGCACCCTTGGTGGGGGTGGGCATCGTGATCTTCTCCTGTGTTGGTCAGTTCAGGGCCTCATGCCCCGCGGTATTTCAGTACTGCTCGTCCTCGGCGAACGACTGGTCGTCATCCCCGTAGCTGTCGACCGCCGCGGCCGGATCGAAGCCCGGCGCGCTGTCCTTGAGCCCCAGGCCCATGGTGGCCAGCTTCGCCTTCACCTCGTCGATCGACTTCTGCCCGAAGTTGCGGATGTCCAGCAGGTCGGCTTCACTCCGCGCGACCAGCTCACCCACCGTGTGGATACCCTCACGCTTCAGGCAGTTGTAGGACCGGACGGTCAGCTGCAGATCCTCGATCGGCAGCGCCAGGTCGGCCGCCAGCTGCGCATCCACCGGGGACGGGCCGATCTCGATACCCTCAGCCTCGACGTTCAGCTCCCGGGCCAGCCCGAACAGCTCGACCAGCGTGCTACCGGCCGACGCCAGCGCGTCCCGCGGCCGGATCGACGGCTTGGTCTCGACGTCGACGATCAACTTGTCGAAGTCGGTACGACCCTCGACCCGGGTCGCCTCCACCTTGTAGCTGACCTTCAGCACCGGGGAGTAGATCGAGTCGACCGGGATACGGCCGATCTCGGCGTCGTTCCGCTTGTTCTGCACGGCGGAGACATAGCCGCGGCCGCGCTCGACCGTCAGCTCCATCTCCAGCTTGCCTTTGCCGTTCAGCGTGGCGATGTGCAACTCGGGGTTGTGCACCTCGACACCGGCCGGGGGCGCGATGTCGGCGGCGGTCACCACGCCCGGGCCCTGCTTGCGCAGGTACATGACCACCGGCTCGTCGTGCTCGGACGAGACGACCAGGCCCTTGAGGTTCAGGATGACGTCGGTGACGTCCTCCTTCACACCCGGGATGGTCGTGAACTCGTGCAGCACGCCGTCGATCCGGATGGACGTGATCGCCGCACCTGGAATCGACGAGAGCAGCGTACGCCGCAACGAGTTGCCGAGCGTGTAGCCGAAGCCGGGCTCGAGCGGTTCGATGCTGAACCGCGCGCGGTAATCCGACAGCGACTCCTCGGAGAGGGTGGGACGCTGGGTGATAAGCACGGGACTTCCTTTCCGCGACGCCCGCTATATGACGGTCGCGATCAGGGCGGCCAGACTGTTGTCCGGCCACATTGCTTCTGCTGTTGAGCGTGGTCGGCGCCGTGGCGCCGACCACGCCCCATGTCGCTTCGGGGCCACCGGACCCCGCGGCGATATTCTGTTGGGACGTCGACGGGGCATCGAGCCCCGTCGTATTACTTCGAGTAGTACTCGACGATCAGCTGTTCCTGCACCGGCGTGTCGATCTGCTGCCGGGTCGGAAGCTGGTGCACCAGAACGCGCATGGCGTTCGGAATGACCTCCAGCCACGCCGGAACCGTCCGCTCACCGTGCGTCTCGCGCGCGATGATGAACGGCGTCATCTCCTTGGACTTGTCCCGCACATCGATCACGTCGTGCTCGCTGACCTGATACGACGGGATGTCCACCTTCCGGCCGTTGACCAGGAAGTGACCGTGTACGACCAACTGGCGGGCATGCCGGCGGGTCCGGGCGAAACCGGCCCGGTAGACGACGTTGTCCAGCCTCGACTCCAGGATCTGCAGCAGCCGCTCGCCGGTGCGTCCCTTGGTCTTGTTGGCCTCTTCGTAGTAGCGGCGGAACTGCTTCTCCAGTACGCCGTACGTGAACCGCGCCTTCTGCTTCTCGTGCAGCTGGACGCGGTACTCGCTTTCCTTCTGCCGGCCTCGGCCGTGCTGGCCCGGCGGGTACGGACGCCGCTCATAGGCCTTGTCCTCGCCGAGCAGGTCGACGCCGAGACGGCGGGACTTCTTCGTGATGGGGCCGGTGTATCGAGCCATGGTGCTACTTCAACTCCTCGTGGTCTTGGGCGGCTCAGACGCGGCGGCGCTTGGGCGGGCGGCATCCGTTGTGCGCCTGCGGGGTCACGTCCGAGATCGAACCGACCTCGAGCCCGACGGCCTGCAGCGACCGGATGGCGGTCTCCCGACCCGACCCCGGGCCCTTGACCAGAACATCGACCTTACGCATGCCGTGCTCCTGGGCACGCCGGGCGGCAGCCTCGGCGGCCATCTGAGCGGCGTACGGAGTCGACTTCCGCGAGCCCTTGAAACCGACCTGGCCGGCGCTGGCCCACGAGATCACGTTGCCTTGCGGATCCGTGATCGAGACGATCGTGTTGTTGAAGGTGCTCTTGATGTGCGCAACGCCGTGCGCGACGTTCTTTCGTTCCTTGCGACGCACCTTGGTAGTGGTGCGGCCCTTGGCTGGTGGCATGGGTTCTCCTGTCCGAAATCTTCAGTCCGTCAGCGTGGTGCGGTTCGGCATCCCGGATGCCATCCCCGCCCAACGGCTCGTTCCTCGCCGATGCCCGCCACGCCATGGGCGGCATCGGGGATACAGAACCGCTCAGCTCTCACTTGCCGGCCTTCTTCTTGCCGGCCACGGTCTTCTTCTTGCCCTTACGCGTACGGGCATTGGTGTGCGTGCGCTGACCACGGACGGGGAGCCCGCGACGGTGCCGGATGCCCTGATAGCTACCGATCTCGATCTTGCGACGGATGTCACCTTGCACCTCGCGGCGCAGATCACCCTCGGTCTGGTAGTTGCCCTCGATCCAGTCACGGAGCTTGATCAGCTCGTCGTCGCCGAGGTCCTTGACTCGGAGGTCCGGGCTGACGCCGGTCTCCTTCAACGTCTCGAGCGCACGAGTCCGGCCGATGCCGAAGATGTAGGTCAGAGCGACCTCCAGGCGCTTCTCGCGCGGAAGGTCGACACCAACAAGGCGTGCCATGGGTCGTACTTCTCCTCTTCTTCTGGCCGAGGCCGACTTCTGTGGCCTGAACCAGAAACATGCGAAGGTCTGGACGCATCGCGTCTCGGTCGCGTTCTCGCGCCGAGCCCCGGCCTTCGCGCCGGGGGTGGACCACTGCTGCCGCAGGGCGCTGCGGGCAGGTGTTGCTGATGCGCTGTGCAGGTTATTCAGTTGTCGTATCGGCGCCGCGGCGCCGCGCCGGTAGCGGCGCGGTCAGCCCTGGCGCTGCTTGTGCCGTGGGTTACTGCAGATCACCATGACCCGGCGATGCCGGCGGATCACCCTGCAGTGGTCACACATGGGCTTGACGCTCGGTTTGACCTTCATCAGATCTCTCTCATCAATGCGTGCTGTTGTCAGGTTCTGCCGGTGCCAGCACCCGCCAGCACAACTCCAGCGGTTACTTGTATCGGTAGACGATCCGACCACGGGTCAGGTCGTACGGGCTGAGCTCAACCACAACGCGGTCCTCCGGGAGGATCCGGATGTAGTACTGACGCATCTTGCCGGAAATATGCGCGAGCACCTTGTGACCGTTGTCGAGCTCGACCCGGAACATCGCATTCGGGAGAGCCTCGGCCACGGTGCCCTCGATCTCGATGACGCCGTCCTTTTTCGGCATAGCCTCCGCACTTCTTCGGTCTAGTCGTCTGCCTATGGCACACTGCATTCCGCCGACAGAAGCTGCAAGCGGTGAACCCGGCCATGCCCCGTCTCCAACACAACATGTTGAGGACCAGCCGCTAGGGCACAATCAAGCAAGTCACAGTGGGCCAACGCCAGATTCTACGCCAACAGCTGGCTCGCCGCCAAATGGTGCGAGGCCACGCCCGTACTCCTCGCACACATGGCCGGAAGGAGACCCATGGACCCGCGCAACCACCGTGTCGCCGTGCTTGTACTCGACGGCGCCAAGCCACTCGACGTCGGCATCCCGGCACAGGTCTTCGCCGCACGGCCCAGCATGCCCTACGACGTACGCGTGTGCGGCGCGGCACCCGGACTGGTGACCGGCGGTGACGGCCTCTCCTACCACGTCGCCGACGGCCTGGAGGCCCTAGAGCACGCGGACACCGTGTTCATCCCCGGCTACCGAGCGCCGGCGAGCACCGAGCCGCCGGCGGCGGTGGTCGGCGCGTTGATGACCGCCCACGAACGGGGGCGACGGCTTGCGGCCATCTCCACCGGGGCGTTCGCGCTGGCGGCGACGGGCCTGCTCAACGGTAAACGGGCGACGACCCACTGGCACTACACGAAGGCTCTGGCCGAGAAACACCCGCTGGTGCGGGTGGACGAGAACGTGCTCTTCGTGGATGAGGGCGACGTGCTCACCTCGGCAGGTGCCGCATCCGGTATCGACCTCTGTCTGCATCTGGTGCGTCGCGACCACGGCGTCGGACTCTCCAACCGCGTTGCGAGACGGCTGGTGGCGGCGCCGTATCGCAGCGGCGGGCAAGCCCAGTACGTCCCTCGGAGCGTGCCGGAGCCGCTGGGTGATCAGTTCGCCGGCACCCGCGAGTGGGCCCTGAGACACCTGGACGAACCGTTGACCCTGGAGACCCTCGCGCGCAACGCACAGGTCTCCACACGCACGTTCTCACGACGGTTCAGGGAGGACACCGGCTACACGCCCATGCAGTGGGTGCTCCGGGCGCGCGTCGATCTCGCGCGCGAGCTCCTCGAGCGCACCGATCTCGGCGTCGAGCAGATCGCCGATCGAGTGGGCCTCGGCTCGGCCGCGAACCTGCGCCTGCACTTCCATCGCATTCTCGGCACCTCGCCGACGGAATACCGGCATACCTTCTCGACCTAGAGATCCTTCCCAGCCAGGCTGCTGGCGAGATCCTTGCGCCCAATGGCGAAAAGTCTGGCGTGATACTTGCGCATAGTGTCGTTCAGGCCACTGTTCGTCGGCACTCCGCCTGCCGACGATGGAGAGCGGATGAAGGAAGGAGTTCCCATGGCCCACGTCGCCATCAATGGGTTCGGCCGCATCGGACGGAACACCCTGCGCGCCCTGCTCGCTCGCGACAGCGACCTCGACGTCGTCGCGATCAATGACCTCACCGCCCCGGAAACCCTGGCACACCTGCTCACCTATGACAGCTCACTCGGCCGCCTCGGCCGTCCCGTCTACGTCGACGGAACGGATCTGGTGGTCGACGGCCGCCGTATCACCGTGCTCGCCGAGCGCGACCCCGGCACCCTGCCGTGGGCCGAGCTCGGCGTCGATCTCGTCCTGGAGTCCACCGGCCGCTTCACCGCCGCGGACGCGGCCCGTGCCCATGTCCGGGCCGGCGCTTCACGTGTCCTGGTGAGCGCACCCTCCGCGGGCGCCGATGTCACACTCGCCTACGGTGTCAACACGCACGTCTACGATCCCGCTGCGCATGTGATCATCTCGAATGCGTCGTGCACCACCAATGCGCTGGCACCACTGGCGTCCGTGCTCGACGATCTGGCCGGCATCGAACACGGCTTCATGACCACGGTGCACGCCTACACACAGGAGCAGAACCTGCAGGACGGCCCCCATCGCGATCTGCGCCGCGCCCGAGCGGCCGGGGTGAACATCGCACCCACCACTACCGGAGCGGCCAAGGCCATCGGCCTGGTACTACCGAACCTCGACGGCAAACTGTCCGGCGACTCGATCCGCGTGCCGGTCCCGGTCGGTTCGATCGTGGAGTTGAATACCGCGGTCTCACGCGAGGTCAGCCACGACGACGTGCTCGCGGCCTATCAGGGCGCAGCCGACGGCGATCTCAAAGGCATTCTCGAATATGCCGACGAACCGCTGGTCTCCAGCGACATCACCGGAAACCCGGCATCGGCGATCTTCGACGCCGGCCTGACTCGCGTCGACGGTAGGCACATCAAGGTGGCGGCCTGGTACGACAACGAATGGGGCTTCTCGAACCGCGTGGTGGACACGCTCGAGCTGCTCGCCCGCGCCTGAGCATCCGCTACCTGGGCGGAGGGTCACCCCATTTGTGCCGGTAGGCGAGTTCTCCGGTGCCGAGCACCACGCCCCAAGGGCCCGCGACCCACAGCGGCCAGAAATACTGCACGCCGTTCTCGGTGGCGACGAGCACCAGCAACCAGATCACCATGCACAGAGCGACGGTCGCGCCGTACACCCACCAATTGACGTTCAGGAACGTCCGCGCCACGCGTTGGGCGGTGATCCGGCGCGCCGGCGACGGCGCGGATCGTGGCCGACGCATGACCTGACCGGTGACCTCGGCGGCCGGCCGACGACGCGCGATCGGCAGGTCCTCGATCACCCGGTCCAGATCGCGGTACGTACGCGCCGAATATGCGGCCTCGATCCGATCCAGGAGCTCATCCTGGCCTAACCGGCCCTCGCCGTGGGCCTCCTGGAGGATCTCGGCGACCCGCTCCCGGTCCGAGTCGCCGGCGCGCATGTCAGATCGGCTCGCCATGGTTCAAGTATCCGCCCTTCACCGGGCCGCCACCATGGGGATAACCCCCGATGTTGCCCTCAGGGATCGGCCCTGAGCCTTCAGCCAGTGGTGACCACGGAAGGGTGGGGAGGGAGAATCTTCCGTTCAGAGTAGGCACGGGCGTCGGCCCGTGAGGAGCCCCGCGACGATCTGGCCGCGGGCGACGACGGAAGATTCTCCCTCCCCACCGTCGCCGGGCACGGCAGAGGCAAGCAAGCCGGGATCAAACGACGGCCTCAGCGGTCGATACCGCCGGTCGCCGTCGCGCCGAGCGCGGCCAGGCGGTTCGCGCCGCCGTCGGCGGCCGTCAGCACCAATGGCCCGTCATCGGTGACAGCGATACTGTGCTCGAAGTGTGCGGCCCAGGAGCCGTCGACGCTCTTCACCGTCCAGCCGTCGTCCAGCGTGTAACAGTCCGCGCCACCCAAAGTGATCATCGGTTCGACGGCGAGGCACAGGCCGGACCTGAGTTTCGGTCCGCGCTGGCGGGTCCGGTAGTTCATCACATGCGGGTCTTGATGCATCGCGGTGCCGATGCCATGGCCACCGTACTCCTCCACGATGCCGTACCGCTCGCTGCGTGAACGCACCAGATTCTCGACCGCGGTGCCGATCTCGCGTAACCGCCGTCCGGGGCGCATCGCCGCGATTCCAGCCCAGAGCGCGTCTTCGCAGTCGGCCAGCAGCCGCCGCACATCGTCCTCGACCGCACCGACCGGGATCGTCACCGCTGCGTCGCCGTGCCAACCGTCCAGCACCGCACCGAAGTCCAGCGACACGATGTCGCCGTCGTGGAACGGCACGTCGTCCGGTATGCCGTGCACGACGACGTCGTTCACCGAGACGCACACCGTGGCGGGAAAGCCGTGGTAGCCAAGGAAGTTCGAGGTCGCGCCGCGGGCGGCGAGCTCCCGCCGGGCGATCGCGTCGAGATCCTTCCCGGTGGCGCCCGGGACCACCGCCTCCCGCATGATGGCGTGGATCTCGCTGACGACCAGGCCGGCCGCCCGCATGCCCTCCAGCTGTGCCGGGCTCTTGATCTCCAGCCGCTGCCGCCCCGTGGTCATCGGCTCAGGCTAACCGGCCGCCGCGATCGCGTTCTCGACCCTGATCGCGACGTCGTCGACCTGCCCCATCCCGTCGACCCGGATCAGCAGGCCTCGTTCCGCGTACAGTGCGGTCAACGGCGCGGTCTGCTCCTGGTAGACGTGCATACGGTTCCGGATGACCTCTTCCGTGTCATCCGTCCGCCCCTCCTCCGCGGCGCGTTTCAGCAGCCGCGCCACGATCTCGTCCTCGTCGACCACCAACTCGATCACGTGCTCGAGCGACGCCTGCTGCGCCGCCAGCACCGAGTCCAGGAACTCCACCTGCGCCAAGGTCCGCGGGTACCCGTCGAGCAGGAACCCTTGCCGCGCATCCGCCTCGGCCAGCCGGTCCCGCACCATGTTGTTCGTGATCTCGTCCGGGACATAATCGCCCGCGTCCATGTATCGCTTCGCTTCCAGGCCCAGCGGTGTCTGCTCCGAGACATTGGCCCGGAAGATGTCACCAGTCGAGATAGCCGGGACACCGAAGTGCTTGGCCACGAGTTCAGCCTGAGTGCCCTTGCCTGCGCCCGGAGGGCCCATGATCAGAAGACGTGTCACTTCAAGAAACCCTCATAGTTGCGTTGCTGGAGCTGGCCTTCGATCTGCTGCATGGTCTGCAGGCCGACACCCACCATGATGAGGATGCTCGTACCGCCGAAGGTGTTGCTGAAGGCTACTCCGGTACCCGGATTGATGATGTTGAATGCCATCAGTGGCAACAGTGCCACCAGGCCCAGGTAGATCGCACCGGCCGAGGTGATGCGGTTGAGGATGTACGACAGGTACTCCTCCGTGGGGCGACCGGCTCGGATTCCTGGCACGAACCCACCGTACCGCTTCATGTTGTCCGAAATGTCCTTCGGGTTGAAGGTGATGGACACATAGAAGAACGCGAAACCGACGATCAGCAAGAAGTAGAACAACAGGTACAGCGGGTGGTCACCACGCTGGAAGTAGCGCTCGACCCAACCGGCCCAATCGGCTTCGGCGTTGAACTGAGCCGCCAACATCGGAACATAGAGCAGCGACGACGCGAAGATGACCGGGATCACGCCGGCCTGATTGATCTTCAACGGGATGTACGTCGATGAGCCGCCGTACATCCGCCTACCGACCATGCGCTTCGCGTACTGAACCGGAATACGCCGCTGTGCCATCTCGACGAACACGATCAGCGCGACGACCACCAGGGCGACGGCCAGCACCAGAGCGAAGATGCCCCAGCCACGGTTGATCTGAATGTTCCAGAACATTCCGGGCACGCTGGCGACGATCTGGGTGAAGATCAGCAGCGACATGCCGTTCCCGACACCTCGGTCGGTGATCAGCTCGCCCAGCCACATCACCACGGCGGTACCCGCCGTCATGGTCAGGATCATCATGGCCAGCCATGCCACCGAGTTGTTGACCACGATGTCCTCGGCGCAGTTCGGGAAGAACTGGCCGCTCTCCACCAACGTGACGATCGTCGTGGCCTGCAACACCGCAAGACCCACGGTCAGATACCGCGTGTACTGCGTGATCTGGGCCTGGCCCGACTGGCCTTCCTTCTTCAGCGCCTCCAGGCGAGGAATCACCACGGTCAGCAACTGGAAAATGATGGCAGACGTGATGTACGGGATGATACCGAGCGCGAATATGGCCAGATTCAGCAACGCGCCACCGGTGAACAGGTCCAGCATCCCGTACAGGCCGAACCCGCTCTCACCGGTCTGTTCCGGGCTGGCGCAGATCTCCACCGCTGCGACGTCGACGTTCGGCGTCGGTACGGTGGAGCCCAGCCGGAAGAGGACGATGATGCCCAGTGTGAAGAGCAACTTCTGGCGTAGGTCAGGCGTCCGAAACGCCTGAGCGAACACTCTGAGCACTTCACTGCCTCCTGGAGGTCGACGCCGCCCGCCGTCCCTCAATCGTTTCGTATCCGACCGACGGGCACCGCAGCGCGCAGCGTCCGCCCCCGGGACGATAACGTACCCGGGCTCCCACCACCACCCGGCTGCCGGCACGTATGCCGGCCGGGAACAGCGGACCCGGGTACGTCATCCCTACAGTTCTGTCGCCGTACCTCCGGCGGCGGTGATCTTCTCCTTGGCCGAAGCCGAGAAGGCGTTCACCGTCACCTCAAGCTTGACGGACACCTCTCCGGTACCGAGCACCTTGACCGGCTTGCCCTTGCGGACCGCGCCCTTGGCCACCAGGCTCTCCACCGTCACGGCGCCGCCCTGCGGGTAGAGCTCGGAGAGTTTATCCAGGTTGACGACCTGGTAGTGGGTCTTGAACGGGTTGTTGAACCCCTTCAGCTTGGGCAGCCGCATGTGCAGCGGCATCTGCCCACCCTCGAACCGGGCCGGCACCTGGTTACGTGCCTTCGTTCCCTTCGTGCCGCGGCCGGCGGTCTTGCCCTTCGAGGCTTCACCGCGTCCGACGCGGATCTTCGCCTTCTTGGCGCCGGGCGCGGGCCGCAGGTGGTGCGGCTTCAGCGGCGAGTCTCCACTCATCGCTTGGAGTCCACCTCCTCGACGGTGACAAGGTGAGCCACCTTGTCGATCATGCCACGGACCTCCGGACGGTCGGCGCGGACGACCTCGTCGCCGATGCGCTTCAGCCCTAACGAACGCAACGAATCACGCTGCGTGGAGGTTCCGCCGATCTTGCTCTTGACCTGCCGTATTCTCAGCTCGCTCATGCTCCGGCCTCCGCTCGTGCCCGAAGCAGTGCAGGCGGAGCGACGTCCTCGAGCGGCAGCCCACGACGGGCGGCCACCTGCTCCGGACGCTCCAGCGCCCGCAGGGCGGCGACCGTCGCATGCACGATGTTGATCGCGTTGGACGAACCGAGCGACTTGCTCAGGATGTCGCTGATGCCGGCCGCCTCAAGGACGGCACGGACCGGGCCACCGGCGATCACACCGGTACCCGGGGAGGCCGGGCGCAGCAGCACCACACCGGCGGCCTTCTCGCCCCGGATCGGGTGCGGGATGGTCCCCTGGATGCGCGGCACCTTGAAGAAGTTCTTCTTCGCCTCTTCGACGCCCTTGGCGATCGCCGCCGGTACTTCCTTCGCCTTGCCGTAGCCGACGCCGACGCTTCCGTCTCCGTCGCCCACGACCACCAGTGCGGTGAAGCTGAAGCGGCGTCCACCCTGGTGGACTTTGGCGACACGATTGATGGCGACGACGCGCTCGATGTAGGCGGTCTTCTCCGCCCCGCCGTCACCGCGACGGTTGTCGCGGTCGCGACGGTCGCGGCGTTCGCGGCGCTCGCCACCGGGGCCGCCACCGCGACCCTGTGGTCCAGCCATGATCTCCCTACTTCCTATCGACTCGTCGTCTTGCTTACAGTTCCAGGCCCGACTCGCGGGCACCGTCGGCGACCGCGGCCACGCGGCCGTGGTAACGGTTGCCGCCCCGGTCGAAGACTACGGCCTCGACGCCGGCGGCCTTGGCCCGCTCGGCGACAAGTTCGCCGACCCGGCGCGCCTTGGCCGTCTTGTCGGCCTCCAGGGCACGCAGGTCCGCCTCCATGCTCGACGCCGACGCGATGGTGTGCCCGGCGGTGTCGTCGATCACCTGCGCCACCATGTGGCGCAGCGACCGGGTGACCACCAAGCGCGGACGCGCCGGCGTGCCGTTGACCTTCTTGCGGACCCGCAGATGCCGGCGGCCTCGCGCACCCGCCTTCTGACCCTGCCCGACGCGGCGGTTGATCGCGATACCCATCGTTACTTACCAGCCTTTCCGACCTTGCGCCGGACCTGCTCGCCCTCGTAACGGATGCCCTTGCCCTTGTAAGGCTCCGGAGGACGCATACCCCGGATCCGGGCGGCGACGTGGCCGACGCGCTGCTTGTCGATGCCCTGTACGGCGAACTTCGTGGGCGACTCGACGACGAACGTGATGCCTTCCGGCGCCTGGAACAGGATCGGGTGGCTGTAGCCCACCGCGAGCTCGATGTCCGAGCCCTTGGCGGTGACGCGGTAACCGACGCCGACGATCTCGAGCTTCTTCTCGTAACCGTTCGTCACTCCGGTGACCATGTTCGCCACCAGGGTCCGGGTCAGGCCGTGCAGCGCCTTGCTCTCGCCCTCGTCGTCCGGACGGCGCACCTCGAGCGCTCCGTCATCGTTGCGCTCGAGCTCGATGATCTCCGGCAGAGTGTGCTCCAGGGTGCCCTTCGGGCCCTTGATCGTCACCTGCCGGCCATCGACGGCGACGTCGACTCCGGACGGCACCGGAATAGGGAGCTTGCCAATACGCGACATTTCTTCAGTTCACTCCCTTCCCATTACCAGACGTAGGCGAGGACTTCGCCACCCACGCCCTGCTTGGACGCAGCCCGGTCGGTGAGCAGGCCGTGCGACGTCGAGATGATCGCCACGCCCAGCCCGCCGAGCACCTTCGGCATGTTGTTGGCCTTCGCGTACACCCGCAAGCCAGGCTTGCTCACGCGACGCACTCCAGCGATGGAACGCTCCCGGGACGGCCCGTACTTCAGCGACAGCACCAGGCTGCGGCCGACGGAACCCTCCGGAGGCTCTTCCACGTGGAAGTCGGCGATATAGCCCTCTTGCTTGAGGATCTCGGCGATGTGTGCCTTCAGCTTGCTGTACGGCATCGTCACCGAGTCGTGGTACGCCGAGTTGGCGTTACGCAGACGAGTCAACATGTCTGCGATTGGATCGGTCATGGTCATGGTCGTGTAAGCCACTTTCCCGCCGTGGTTTCCGCGAACTCGCGGACCTGCGGCGATCTCTGCTTAGCCGGAAGACGTGCGCCCGGCAGGTTCGTGGGGGTGTGCGGGGACCTCAGTCCTCGCGTGGTCACCAGCTGGACTTCGTCACGCCCGGCAGTTCGCCGCGGTGCGCCATCTCGCGCAGGCACACCCGGCACAGGCCGAACTTGCGGTACACCGAGTGCGGTCGCCCGCACTTCTGGCACCGGGTGTACGCGCGGACGGCGAACTTCGGCTTCCGCTGGGCCTTGTTGATCAACGCTTTCTTGGCCACGTCACTGCTCCATCATGATGGTCGCGTTCCTCAGTTCGCTCACTGCTCCTTGAACGGGAAGCCAAGGTGCCGCAGCAGCGCCCGGCCTTCGTCGTCGTTCGTCGCGGTCGTCACCACGGTGATGTCCATGCCCCGCACGCGGTCGATCCGGTCCTGATCGATCTCGTGGAACATCGACTGCTCGTTCAGGCCGAACGTGTAGTTCCCACGTCCGTCGAACTGCTTCGGCGACAATCCACGAAAGTCGCGGATCCGCGGCAGCGCGATGGTGACCAGACGGTCCAGGAATTCCCACATC
The DNA here is from genome assembly GCF_010550675.1 of Phytoactinopolyspora halotolerans. Classification (GTDB taxonomy): domain Bacteria; phylum Actinomycetota; class Actinomycetes; order Jiangellales; family Jiangellaceae; genus Phytoactinopolyspora; species Phytoactinopolyspora halotolerans. Next base: position 100,203 of record NZ_JAAGOA010000005.1, read on the forward strand.
CGGTCCCCGCGCAGCGTCACGTGGGCGCCGATCGGCATGCCCTCACGCAGCTTGAACTGCGCGATCGACTTCCGCGCCTTGGTCACGGCCGGCTTCTGGCCGGTGATCGCCGCGAGGTCACGGACCGCGCCGTCGATCAGCTTCGCGTCCCGCGCAGCCTCGCCGACACCCATGTTCACGACGACCTTGCTCACCACCGGCACCTGCATGATGTTGGCGATGCCGAACTCGTCGCGCAGGGCTGAGATGATCTCCTGCCGGTAGCGCTCCTTGAGCCGAGGCATGCTGGTTGTCGTTGTGCTCATCAGCCTCTCCCTCCCGGTCAGATCGTCTCACCGGTGCGCTTGGCGTACCGGACCTTGTTGCCGTCCTCGTCGATGCGGTAACCCACCCGCGTGCCGACGGTCTGCTTCTTCCCGTCGACATCGACTTCCACAGCGAGCTGCACGTTCGACACGTGGATCGGCGCCTCCTGGTGGACCAGGCCGCCACTCTCCAGTGTCCCGCGCCGGTCGCGCTGCACCTTCTCGTGCTTGGTGATCTGGTTCACGCCCTCGACCACCACCTTCTGCTCACGCGGATAGGCGCGGATGACCTTGCCGACCAAGCCCTTGTCCCGGCCGGCGATCACCACAACCTTGTCGCCCTTCTTGACACGCATGACCTACAGCACCTCCGGGGCGAGAGAAATGATGCGCATGAAGCGCTTCTCCCGAAGCTCACGGCCGACGGGACCGAAGATGCGGGTGCCCCGAGGGTCACCGCCGTCCCGCAGAATGACCGCGGCGTTCTCATCGAACCGGATATAGGAGCCGTCCGGACGACGACGCTCCTTCACCGCTCGCACGATCACGGCCTTGACGACGTCACCCTTTTTCACGCTGCCGCCCGGTATGGCGTCCTTGACGGTCGCTACGATGACGTCGCCGATGCCGGCGTAGCGCCGGCCGGAGCCACCGAGCACACGGATGCACAACAGCTCCTTGGCACCCGTGTTGTCGGCGACTCGTAGTCGCGACTCCTGCTGAATCATCTTTGTAAGGCTCCTGTTTGTCGCGCCGGTTCTCGGCGATCGGTTGTCCCTGACCGCCGAGCCTGGCGGAACGGACCTGGGGGCAGCGCCCCCTGGGTTTCGTTGTCGTCTCCTGGCGGCAACGCCTCCAGGCTCTTCCTCTTACTTGGCCTTCTCCAGGATCTCGACGACGCGCCAGCGCTTGGTGGCCGACAGCGGTCGCGTCTCCATCAGGAGCACGCGGTCACCCGGGCCCGCGGTATTGCTCTCGTCGTGAGCCTTGAGCTTGTTGGTACGCCGCACGATCTTGCCGTACCGCGCATGCTTGAAGCGGTTCTCGACGGCCACCACGACCGTCTTCTCCATCTTGTCGCTGACCACATAGCCCTCGCGGACCTTACGGTACGCGCGGCCCTGGCCGGCCTTCTGGCTCGTCTCACTCACCGATGTGTCCTTGCTCTCTGCGCTCATGCGGCATCTTCCTTCGCCGCCTTCTCGGCCTGCGGCGCCGGCGTGATCCCGAGCTCCCGCTCGCGCATGATCGTGTAGATACGCGCGATGTCGCGCCGGACCGCCTTGAGCCGACCGTGGCTCTCCAGCTGCCCGGTGGCGGCCTGGAAACGCAGGTTGAACAGCGTCTCCTTGGCCTTGCCCAGCTCTTCCACCAGGTCCGCGTCGCTCTTGTCGCGCAGCGACTCGGCGTCGAGGTTCTTCGATCCGATGGCCATCACAGATCACCTGTCTCGCGTGTCACGATCTTGGCCTTCATCGGCAGCTTGTGAATCGCACGGGTGAGGGCCTCACGCGCCACCGTCTCGTTCGGGTAGGACAGCTCGAACATGATCCGACCCGGTTTGACGTTGGCGACCCACCACTCCGGCGAGCCCTTGCCGGACCCCATCCGGGTCTCAGCGGGCTTCTTGGTCAGCGGGCGGTCCGGGAAGATGTTGATCCACACCTTTCCGCCACGCTTCACGTGCCGGGTGATAGCGATACGCGCCGCCTCGATCTGGCGGTTGGTCACGTAGTGGCCCTCCACCGCCTGGATGCCGTACTCACCGAATGCCAGCGTGGTGCCACCCTTGGCGACACCCCGCCGCTTGGGGTGGTGCTGCTTGCGGTGCTTGATCTTGCGTGGAATCAGCACGACCTCACGCCTCCTGCTGCTCGTTGCTCGTCTCAGCCGCGGTCGTGACCTCGGCCTCGGCGGGCGCCGTCTCGGCGGGGGCAGCGGTCGCGGTCTCAGCCTCAGCGGCCGCCGGGGCGCCCTGCTGGCCACCGCGGCCACGCGCCGGCCGGCGACGCTCCGGACGACGACGCTCCCGCTGCTGCGCACGTGCCTGGGCCGCCTGCTCGGCGGCACGCTCGGCGCGCGAGCCGGTGACGTCACCCTTGTAGATCCAGACCTTCACACCGATCCGGCCGAACGTCGTACGCGCCTCGAAGAAGCCGTAGTCGACGTCGGCACGCAGCGTGTGCAGCGGTACGCGGCCCTCGCGGTAGAACTCGGACCGGCTCATCTCCGCGCCGCCGAGACGACCGGAGCACTGGATCCGCACGCCCTTGGCGCCCGCGCGCATCGTCGTCTGGATGGCCTTGCGCATCGCCCGACGGAACGCCACACGCGCCGAAAGCTGTTCGGCGACGCCCTGGGCGACCAGCTGCGCATCGATCTCCGGCTGCTTCACCTCGAGCACGTTCATCTGAACCTGCTTGCCGGTGAGCTTCTCCAGCTCCGAGCGGAGCCGGTCTGCCTCGACGCCACGCCGGCCGATCACGATGCCGGGCCGGGCCGTGTGGATGTCCACCCGGACGCGGTCGCGCGTCCGCTCGACCTCGACGCTGGAGATACCGGCACGTTCCATGCCGGCCGTCATCAGCTTCCGGATGGCGACGTCCTCGGCGACGTAGTCGCGGTAACGCTGGCCTTCACTGGTGCTGTCGGCGAACCACCGGCTCTTGTGGTCGGTGGAGATGCCGAGTCGAAACCCGTGCGGGTTGATCTTCTGACCCACTAGCGGGTCCCTCCCTTCGCGGCAGCCTGCTTCTCATCGACCGCGATCGTGATGTGGCAGGTACGCTTCTTGATCCGAAACGCCCGGCCCTTGCCGCCCGGACGGAACCGCTTCATGGTCGGTCCTTCGTCAACGTAGGCGCTTCCCACCACCAGCGCGTCGCGCTGGGTTCCGGTGAGGTCGTTGGCGTTTGCCACCGCGCTTTCCAGTACCTTCAGCACCGGCTCGGCCGCGGCGATCGGCGTCAGCTTCAGCATCGCCGCCGCCTCATCCACGTCCAGACCACGGATGAGGTCCACCACGCGGCGCGCCTTCATGGGCGTCACGCGCACGTAGCGCGCCTTGGCCCTGGCTGCTTCCATCGTTGTCTCCCTATGCCCTTCGCGTGGCAGACGTCACCGGCGCCGAGAGCGACGGTCGTCCTTCTCGTGTCCCCGGAATGTCCGCGTGGGGGCGAACTCGCCGAGCTTGTGCCCGACCATCGCCTCGGTGACGAACACCGGGACGTGCTTGCGGCCGTCGTGGACCGCAATCGTGTGGCCGATCATGTCCGGGACGATCATCGACCGCCGGGACCATGTCTTGATCACATTCTTGGTGCCCTGTTCGTTCTGCGCCTCGACCTTCTTGGCCAGGTGCTCGTCGACGAAGGGCCCCTTCTTCAGGCTGCGTGGCATCTTCGTAACTCCTAGCGCTTCTTGCCGGTCTTGCGGCGCCGCACGATCTGACGGTCGCTCGGCTTGTTCTTCCGCCGGGTGCGTCCCTCGGGCCTACCGTTCGGGTTCACTGGGTGCCGACCACCGGAGGTCTTCCCTTCACCACCACCGTGCGGGTGGTCCACCGGGTTCATCACCACACCGCGGACGGTCGGCCGCTTGCCCTTCCAGCGCATGCGGCCGGCCTTACCCCAGTTGATGTTCGACTGCTCAGCGTTGCCGACCTCACCAACGGTGGCGCGGCAACGCACGTCGACGTTGCGGATCTCACCGGACGGCATCCGAAGCTGCGCCCAGGTGCCCTCCTTCGCGACCAGCTGGACACTGGCACCGGCGGAACGCGCGATCTTCGCGCCTCCGCCCGGCCGCAGCTCGATCGCATGGATCACCGTACCGACCGGGATGTTCCGCAGCGGCAGGTTGTTCCCCGGCTGGATGTCCGCCCGGGGACCGGACTCGACCTTCCTGCCCTGGGACAGCCGGTGCGGAGCCAGGATGTAGCGCTTCTCCCCGTCCGCGTAGTGCAGCAATGCGATGCGCGACGTACGGTTCGGGTCGTACTCGATGTGCGCGACCTTGGCCGGCACGCCGTCCTTGTCGGCGCGACGGAAGTCGATGACCCGGTACTGGCGCTTGTGTCCACCACCCTGGTGGCGCGTCGTGATCCGACCGGAGTTGTTCCGGCCGCCCTTCTTCGGCAGCGGCCGAACGAGCGACTTCTCCGGCTCGGACCGGGTGACCTCGGCGAAGTCGGCGACACTCGAGCCGCGCCGGCCCGGCGTCGTCGGCTTGTACTTACGGATTCCCATTCCAGACCTCGATAACTTGACCTGTGGTCAACTCTGAAGCTCGTGTCTCGCGCTCTTACGAGACCGGGCCGGAGAAGATGTCGATACGCTGGCCGTCGGCCACGGTGACGATCGCCCGCTTGGTGTCGGGCCGCTTGCCGACCCCGAACCGGGTACGGCGGCGTTTCCCGAGCCGGTTGGCGGTGTTCACACCGATGACCTTGACGTTGAACACCTTCTCGACCGCGATCTTGATCTCGGTCTTGTTCGCCCTCGGGTCGACAATGAAGGTGTACTTGTTCTCGTCCAGCAGGCCGTAGCTCTTCTCCGAGACGACCGGCCGCAGCAGGATGTCGCGCGGATCCTTGTGCACGTCGCTCACTTCGACTCCTCCGTCTCCGCCGCATCGGCCTTGGCCGCCGCCGCGGTCTCCGGTCCGGCCAGGAACGCCTCCAGGGCCGCCTTGGTGAAGACCACGTCGTCCGCGCAGAGCACGTCGTAGGTGTTCAGCTGATCGGGAGCGATCACGTGCACGTCCGCGAGGTTGCGCAGGCTCTTGATCGCCACGTCGTTACCGCGCTCCACGACGGCCAGCACCCGGGTGCGGTCGGTGACCGAGTTCAGCACCGACTTCGCGCCCTTGGTGGACGGCTGGTCACCCTCGACGAAGCTTGTCACCACATGCACGCGCCCGTGGGCGGCACGGTCGGACAAAGCGCCTCGGAGGGCGGCAGCCTTCATCTTCTTCGGTGTCCGCTGCGCGTAGCTCCGCGGCTGCGGCCCGTGTACCACGCCACCGCCGGCGAACTGCGGGGCACGGATCGAGCCCTGCCGGGCACGGCCCGTGCCCTTCTGCCGGTACGGCTTGGCGCCACCACCGCGGACCTGGCCGCGGGTCTTGGTCGCGTGGGTACCCTGCCGCGCCGCGGCAAGCTGGGCCACCACGACCTGGTGGATCAGCGGCACGTTGACCTGAACGCCGAAGATCTCGCCCGGCAGGTCGACCTGGCCGGCGGCGGTGCCGCTGGGGTCGACCACGGACACTGTCTTGGTCTCGGTCTCGGTCGTCACTGTGCGCCTCCCTTCGCCGCCGTGCGGACCAGCACCAGCCCACCGTTCGGGCCGGGCACCGCACCCTTGAGCAGGATCAGGCCCTTCTCCGCGTCGACCGCGTGGACCTCGATGTTCTGCGCCGTGACCCGCTCGCCGCCCATTCGGCCGGCCATCTTCTGGCCCTTGAACACACGACCAGGGGTGGCGCAGCCGCCGATGGCTCCCGGCGACCGGTGCTTGCGCTGCACACCGTGCGAGGCGCGCAGACCGCCGAACCCGTGGCGCTTCATCACACCGGCGGTGCCCTTGCCCTTGCTGGTGCCCGTCACGTCGACCTGTTGGCCGGCGGAGAACGTCTCAGCCGTGAGCTCCTGGCCCGGGCTGTACTCCGAAGCGTCGCTCGTGCGGATCTCCACCAGGTGTCGGCGCGGCGTCACGCCGGCCTTCTCGAAGTGCCCCTGTGCGGGCTTGGTCACCTTCCGGGGGTTCGGCGCACCGTACGCGATCTGGACGGCGTTGTAGCCGTCCTTCTCCGGGGTCCGCACCTGCGTCACCACGCAGGGTCCCGCCTTGACCACGGTCACCGGAACCACACGTTGGTTCTCGTCCCAGACCTGGGTCATTCCGACCTTCTCGCCGAGCAGGCCGGAAACGACCCGGCCGGCGGCCTCAGTTGCGTCGATAGTCATCGCTCTTGATTCCTCTTAGAGCTTGATCTCGATGTCGACACCAGCCGGCAGGTCGAGACGCATGAGCGAGTCGACCGTCTTCGGCGTGGGATCGATGATGTCAATGAGCCGCTTGTGCGTACGCATCTCGAAGTGCTCGCGGCTGTCCTTGTACTTGTGCGGCGAGCGGATGACGCAGTACACGTTCTTCTCGGTCGGTAGCGGCACCGGGCCCGCGACCTGTGCACCCGTACGCGTCACCGTATCGACGATCTTCCGCGCCGACGTGTCGATGACCTCGTGGTCATAGGCCTTGAGCCGGATGCGGATCTTCTGTCCCGCCATGGCTGCTTATCGTCCTTTTCCTTCGTACCGCTTGCGAGCCGAACACTGGCAGCTGCTCCGCCGACCCCCGCGGTCGGGCGTGTCGCGCTCCGGAGGCATAATGCACCCGCGCACAACTCGCGTCTCATCGGGATGATCGACTCGAGCCGGCCCTCATGCTGATGACCGGCCGCTGACGAGAAGGTCTCCGTATCGGCCACGACGGCTGACTACTTCAGCGCACGCGCCACGGCGGCCTCCGCCGAGCAACTTCACCAGTATGCCAGAAAAAACCGGCCCCTGGCCAATCCAGGGGCCGGTTTCACCTACTTACTTGATGATCTTGGTGACGTGGCCCGCACCGACGGTACGACCACCCTCACGGATCGCGAACTTCAGGCCCTCTTCCATCGCCACCGGCTGGATGAGTTCCACCTTCATCGTGGTGTCGTCACCCGGCATGACCATGGCGTCCGGCCCGTCGGGCAGGGTCACCACACCGGTCACGTCGGTGGTCCGGAAGTAGAACTGCGGCCGGTAGTTGTTGAAGAACGGCGTGTGCCGACCACCCTCGTCCTTGGACAGGATGTAGACGGTCGCCTCGAACTCGGTGTGCGGCGTGGTGGTACCGGGCTTGACGACGACCATGCCGCGCTCGACGTCTTCCTTCTTGGTACCGCGGAGCAGCAGACCGACGTTCTCACCCGCGCGAGCCTCGTCGAGGAGCTTACGGAACATCTCGATACCGGTCACCGTGGTCTTCTGAGCGGCACCCTCACGGATCCCGACCAGCTCGACCTCCTGGTTGACGTTGAGGACACCACGCTCGACGCGGCCCGTGACGACGGTTCCGCGGCCGGTGATGGTGAAGACGTCCTCGATCGGCATCAGGAACGGCTTGTCCGCGTCCCGCACCGGGTCCGGCACGTTCTCGTCGACGGCCTCCATGAGGTCCTCGACCGTCTTGACCCACTCCGGGTCGCCCTCGAGCGCCTTCAGCGCCGAGACCTTGATGACCGGTACGTCGTCGCCGGGGAACTCGTACTCCGTGAGCAGCTCCCGGACCTCCAGCTCGACGAGCTCGAGGATCTCCTCGTCGTCGACCATGTCGGCCTTGTTCAGCGCCACCAGAATGTACGGCACGCCCACCTGACGGGCGAGCAGCACGTGCTCCTTGGTCTGCGGCATCGGGCCGTCCGTCGCCGCGACCACCAGGATGGCGCCGTCCATCTGCGCCGCACCGGTGATCATGTTCTTGATGTAGTCGGCGTGCCCAGGAGCGTCGACGTGCGCGTAGTGGCGCTTGTCGGTCTGGTACTCGACGTGCGCGATGTTGATCGTGATACCGCGCTGCTTCTCTTCCGGAGCCTTGTCGATGTCGTCGAACGGCATCGCCTCGTTCAGGTCCGGGAACTTCTCGTGCAGGACCTTGGTGATCGCCGCCGTCAGGGTGGTCTTGCCATGGTCGACGTGACCGATGGTGCCGATATTGACGTGCGGCTTGGTCCGCTCGAACTTCGCCTTAGCCACTGTAGGGTCCTCTCCGTATCTAGGACTCGTAAGGTTGACGTTTAGCCGGTGGTGCTCGGCTGTTGTGTTGTCGGGGGTCGGGTCACGCCACCCGAGGCGAGACTACCGGTTGGTGCCGTTACTCTCCTCGAGCTTTCTTGATGATCTCTTCCGCCACGTTCTTCGGAACCTCGGCGTAAGAGTCGAACTGCATCGAGTAGTTCGCCCGACCCTGGGTCTTGCTGCGGAGGTCACCGACATAGCCGAACATCTCCGACAGCGGGACCAGCGCCTTGATGACGCGCTGGCCAGCACGCTCCTCCATGGCTTGAACTTGACCACGGCGGGAGTTGATGTCGCCGATGACGTCACCCATGTACTCCTCGGGCGTCGACACCTCTACGGCGAACATCGGCTCGAGCAGCACGGGATCAGCCCGTCGAGCGGCCTCCTTGAAGGCCATCGAGCCTGCGATCTTGAAGGCCAGCTCCGACGAGTCGACGTCGTGGTAGGCGCCGTCCTGAAGCGTCACCTTGACGTCGACCAGCGGGTAACCGGCGACGACACCGAATTCCATCGCTTCCTGGCAGCCCTCGTCCACCGCCGGGATGTACTCGCGCGGGATCCGGCCACCGGTGATGTTGTTGACGAACTCGTAGCCGCCGTCACCCTCGCCACCGGTGGGCTCGATGTCGATGATCACCCGACCGAACTGACCGGAGCCGCCGGTCTGCTTCTTGTGGGTGTACTCGATCTTCTCCACCTTGCGGCGGATGGTCTCCCGGTACGCCACCTGCGGCTTACCGACGTTCGCCTCGACCTTGAACTCACGCTTCATCCGGTCGACCAGCACCTCGAGGTGCAGCTCGCCCATCCCGGAGATCACGGTCTGCCCGGTCTCTTCGTCCGTGCGCACCTGGAACGTCGGGTCCTCCTCGGCCAGCCGCTGGATAGCCGTGGAGAGCTTGTCCTGATCACTCTTGGTCTTCGGCTCGATCGCCACGTGGATCACCGGCGCCGGGAACTTCATCGACTCCAGGATCACCGGGTTCTGCGAGTCCGACAGCGTGTCGCCGGTCGTGGTGTTCTTCAACCCCATGACGGCGACGATCTGCCCGGCGCTGGCCTTCTCGATCTCCTCACGCTTGTTCGCGTGCATCCGGTAGATCTTGCCGATGCGCTCACGGTGTCCCTTGGTGCTGTTCAGTACCTGGGTACCCGTGGTCAACGTGCCGGAGTAGACCCGCAGGAAGGTGAGCTTTCCGAGGTGTGGGTCCGACATGATCTTGAACGCCAGCGTGGACAGCGGAGCGTCCTCATCCGGGTCACGAGTGATGATCTCTTCCTCGTTGCCCACCGGGTGTCCCTCGACCGCGCCCGCGTCGAGCGGCGACGGGAGGTAGCGGATGACCGCATCGAGCATCGGCTGGACGCCCTTGTTCTTGAACGCCGAACCGCACAGCACCGGAGTGATCGCGTTGTTGATGGTGGCGCGCCGGATGGCGGCGATCAGCTCTTCCTCCGAGGGCTCCTTGCCCTCCAGGTAGAGCTCCATCATCGCGTCGTCGTTCTCCGCGATGGTCTCCAGCAGCTTGTCCCGGTACTCGGCCGCCGCCTCGGTGTGGGTGTCCGGGATGTCGACGGTGTCGTACATCTCACCCAGCGGCGTCTCGGCAGACCAGATCAGCGCCTTCATGCCGACCAGGTCCACCAGACCACGGAAGTCGGCCTCGGCGCCGATCGGCAGCTGCAGGACGAGCGGGGTGGCGTTCAGCCGGGACACGATCATGTCCACACAGCGATGGAACTCCGCCCCGGTGCGGTCGAGCTTGTTGACGAAACAGATCCGCGGGACGCCGTACTTGTCGGCCTGATGCCACACGGTCTCGGACTGCGGCTCGACGCCGGCCACGCCGTCGAATACGGCGACCGCTCCGTCCAGCACGCGCAGGTTCCGCTCGACCTCGACGGTGAAATCGACGTGACCCGGGGTGTCGATGATGTTGATGGTGTGGTCTTCCCACTGGCAGGTGGTAGCAGCCGAGGTGATGGTGATACCCCGCTCCTGCTCCTGCTCCATCCAGTCCATCGTGGCCGCGCCGTCGTGGACCTCACCGATCTTGTAGTTGATACCGGTGTAGAAGAGAATCCGCTCGGTTGTTGTCGTCTTGCCCGCATCGATATGCGCCATGATCCCGATGTTGCGGACCTTGGCCAGGTCGATCGCGCGAAGGTCGGTCGCCATGTCTCGTATACGTCTTCCTGCGTCAGAGCCGAACGTGACTACCAGCGGTAGTGGGCGAAGGCCTTGTTCGACTCGGCCATCTTGTGGGTGTCCTCACGACGCTTCACACTGGCTCCGAGGCCGTTCGAAGCGTCGAGAATCTCGTTCATCAGTCGTTCGGTCATCGTCTTCTCCCGCCGATCGCGCGCATAGCTGACCAGCCAGCGCAGCGCCAGCGTGGTGCTGCGGCCCGCACGCACCTCGACCGGGACCTGATAGGTGGCGCCACCGACTCGCCGGCTGCGCACCTCCAGCGTCGGCTTGACGTTGTCCAGCGCGCGCTTGAGCGTCACCACCGGGTCGGTGCCGGTCTTCTCCCGGCAGCCCTCCAGGGCGCCGTGCACGATGCTCTCCGCGAGCGACTTCTTGCCGTCCACCAGCACCTTGTTCACCAGCTGGGTGACCAGGGGGGAGCCGTAAACGGGATCGACGACGAGCGGTCGCTTCGGAGCGGGACCCTTACGAGGCATCAGCTCTTCTCCTTCTTCGCGCCGTACCGGCTGCGCGCCTGCTTGCGGTTCTTCACGCCCTGGGTGTCGAGGGAGCCCCGGACGATCTTGTAACGAACACCGGGAAGGTCCCGGACCCGGCCCCCGCGGACCAGCACCATCGAGTGCTCCTGCAGGTTGTGACCGACGCCAGGGATGTACGCGGTGACCTCGATCTGGCTGGTCAGCTTCACGCGGGCAACCTTGCGCAGCGCCGAGTTCGGCTTCTTCGGCGTCGTCGTGTACACACGGGTGCACACACCGCGCCGCTGCGGACTGCCCTTGAGCGCGGGCGTCTTCTTCTTGGTGACCTTGTCCTGGCGGCCCTTGCGGACCAGCTGTTGGATCGTAGGCACTACGTCTCCGTCATCCTCGTACGTCAGCCCGGGCTGTCTCCCGGATTTGTCGGCTATTCGTATCGACCTGCCGACCCGGCGCACGGCGCCGGGAACCACCGAGGTCGTCGCGACCCCCGCGGTCGGGCGTGTCGCCCACCCCGGCACCCGCACCGCCCGGAACGGCCGACCGGTGTGGTTGATACTCAACGCCCTGCTCGCCTTGGGCAAGCGAGGCGGCCTGGAGAACTCCAGGCACGAAGAAAGAGACTACCCTCCAGGGCAGCCCCAGGTCAAAGCGAAGGCGCACTATGACGCCCTCGCCTTGACCTTACCACGCCCCACCCTAGTGATCATGAACATTAACCGTTCGCATAGCACGGCAAATGTTCATGATCATGGTGGAGGGGGGTCAGCTGTAGGACCCGAAGTCGTAGTCTTCGAGTCGCACAGCCTCGCCGGAGCCCTGCCCGAACTCGTAGTCCGAGTAGTCCGCGCCGTAGTCGACCATGGAGTACATGGCCGCCTTGGCCTCCTCGGTCGGCTCCACCCGCAGGTTCCGGTACCGCGGCAGGCCGGTACCGGCCGGGATGAGCTTCCCGAGAATGACGTTCTCCTTCAGACCGATCAGCGGATCGGACTTGGCGTTGATCGCCGCCTCGGTGAGCACCCGGGTGGTCTCCTGGAACGACGCCGCGGAAAGCCACGAATCGGTCGCCAGCGAGGCCTTGGTGATCCCCATCAGCTGCGGGCGACCGGAGGCGGGCTGACCGCCCTCGGGCACCACCCGACGGTTCTCCTCCTCGAAGCGCGCACGCTCCACGAGCTCGCCCGGGAGCAGGTTGGTGTCACCGCTCTCCAGCACCGTGATCCGCCGCAGCATCTGCCGCACGATGATCTCGATGTGCTTGTCGTGGATGGACACACCCTGCGACCGGTAGACCTCCTGGACCTGGTCGGTCAGGAAGACCTGAACAGCCCGCTGACCCTGCACGCGGAGCACGTCGTGCGGGTCCGCCGTACCGGAGTGCAGCAGTTCACCGACATCGACGTGATCCCCGTCCTGCACACGCCACTGGGCGATACCCGGGGCCCGGCGGTTGGTCCACTCGTAGACCCGGCGGCTGATCGCGAAGGACTGCTCGTCGCTGCCGTCATCCGGAACGATGACCACACGCGCGCCCTTGCCGTCCTCCTCGACCCGCACCCGGCCGGAGACCTCGGCGATCGCCGCCTTGCCCTTCGGGGCACGCGCCTCGAACAGCTCGACCACACGGGGCAGACCATGCGTGATGTCCTCACCGGCCACACCGCCGGTGTGGAAGGTCCGCATGGTCAGCTGGGTACCCGGCTCACCGATGGACTGGGCGGCGATGATGCCGACGGCCTCGCCGACGTCGACGAGCTTGCCCGTCGCGAGCGAGCGGCCGTAGCACATCGCGCACACGCCGGTCTTGCTCTCACAGGTCAGCACGGAACGCACCCGGACCTGCTCGACACCACCGGCCGCCAGCCTGGCGATCTCGACGTCACCCAGGTCGTCGCCGGCCGAAGCGAGCAACGTGCCGTCCTCGCCGGTGACGTCCTCGGCTGCGGTACGCGCATAGACCGATGTCTCCGCCAGCTCGGCCACCGTGAGGTTGCCGTTGGCGTCCCGGGTCGCGATCGGCAGCACCAAGCCCCGCTCGGTACCACAGTCGATCTCCCGGATGATCACATCCTGCGAGACGTCCACCAGGCGACGGGTGAGGTAACCGGAGTCCGCGGTACGCAGCGCCGTGTCGGCCAGACCCTTACGTGCACCGTGCGTCGAGATGAAGAACTCCAGCACCGTCAGGCCGTCCCGGAAGCTCGACTTGATCGGCCGCGGGATGGTCTCACCCTTCGGGTTGGCCACCAGACCGCGCATCCCGGACAGCTGGCGGATCTGCATCCAGTTACCGCGCGCCCCGGAGTGAACCATCCGGTAGATGGAGTTGTCCGGGGTGAACGCGTTCCGCATCGCTTCGTCCACGGCGTTGGTCGCGTCGGTCCAGATGTCGATGAGCTCCTCACGGCGCTCGCCGTCGGAGATGACACCGCGGTTGAAGTTCCGCTCCACCTTCGCGGCCTTGCCCTCGAACTCCTCGAGGATCTGCTGCTTCGTGGCGGGCGGGACGACATCCTCCACCGAGACCGTGACGCCGGAGCGGGTCGCCCAGTAGAACCCGAGGTCCTTCAAGGCATCCAGCGTGGTTCCGACCTGAACCTTCTGGTACCGCTCGGCCAGGTCGTTCACGATGTCACCGAGACCGCTCTTGTCGATCTCCTTCTCGACGTACGGGTAGTCCGCCGGAAGTGTCTCGTTGAACAGCGCGCGGCCGAGCGTCGTGCTCAGCGTCACCGGCTGACCCGGCTCCCAGCCCTCCGGCGCTTCCCAGCCCGGAGGCGGCACGGTGTTCTCCAGCCGGATCCGGACCTGGCTCTGCAACTTCAGCTCGCCCCGGTCGAACGCGTTGATCGCCTCGGCGATCGACGAGAACGCCCGGCCCTCGCCCGGCAGGCCCTCCGCGTAGCTGGTCAGGAAGTAGATGCCCAGCACCATGTCCTGCGTGGGCATGGTCACCGGCCGACCGTCCGCCGGCTTGAGGATGTTGTTGCTGGACAGCATCAGCACGCGAGCCTCGGCCTGCGCCTCGGCGGACAGCGGCAGGTGCACCGCCATCTGGTCACCGTCGAAGTCCGCGTTGAACGCGGTGCAGACCAGCGGGTGGATCTGGATGGCCTTGCCCTCCACCAGCTGCGGCTCGAACGCCTGGATACCGAGGCGGTGCAGCGTCGGCGCCCGGTTCAGCAGCACCGGATGCTCGGCGATGACCTCCTCCAGCACATCCCACACGACCGGGCGGGCACGCTCGACCATCCGCTTCGCGCTCTTGATGTTCTGCGCGTGCGACAGATCGACCAGGCGCTTCATGACGAACGGCTTGAACAGCTCGATCGCCATGCCCTTCGGCAGGCCGCACTGGTGCAGCTTCAGCTGCGGGCCGACGACGATCACCGACCGGCCGGAGTAGTCGACTCGCTTACCGAGCAGGTTCTGCCGGAAGCGACCCTGCTTCCCCTTGAGCATGTCGGAGATCGACTTCAACGGGCGGTTACCGGGTCCCGTGACGGGACGGCCGCGACGGCCGTTGTCGAACAGCGCGTCGACGGACTCCTGCAGCATCCGCTTCTCGTTGTTGACGATGATCTCCGGCGCTCCGAGATCAAGCAGCCTCTTCAGCCGGTTGTTCCGGTTGATCACCCGGCGGTAGAGGTCGTTCAGGTCACTGGTGGCGAACCGGCCACCGTCGAGCTGGACCATCGGCCGCAGGTCCGGCGGCATCACCGGAACGGCGTCGAGGACCATGCCTCGCGGGTCGTTCCGCGTCGTCAGGAACGGCGAGACCACCTTCAGCCGCTTCAGCGCACGGGTCTTCTTCTGGCCCTTGCCGCTGCGGATGACCTCGCGCAGCTTCTCCGCCTCGGCGTCGAGGTCGAAGTTGTCCAGCCGCTCCTTGATCGCCTGCGCGCCCATGCCGCCGCGGAAGTACGCACCGAACCGGTCGCGCATCTCGCGGTAGAGCATCTCGTCGCCCTCGAGGTCCTGGACCTTGAGGTTGCGGAACCGCTCCCACACGGCGTTGAGCCGGTCGATCTCGGCATCGGCGCGCTTGCGCAGCTGGCTCATCTCGCGCTCGGCCGACTCCTTGACCTTGCGACGGACATCGCCCTTGGCACCCTCTGCCTCGAGCTCGGCCAGGTCCGCCTCGAGCTTCTTCGCCCTGGTCTCGATGTCGGCGTCGCGGCGCTGCTCGATCTGCTTGCGCTCAACGTCGATCTGTCCCTCGAGCGACGAGAGATCGCGGTGCCGCGCCTCCTCGTCGACCCAGGTGATCATGTAGGCCGCGAAGTAGATGACCTTCTCCAGGTCCTTCGGAGCCAGGTCCAGCAGGTAACCGAGCCGGGACGGCACACCCTTGAAGTACCAGATGTGCGTCACCGGAGCGGCCAGCTCGATGTGCCCCATGCGCTCACGGCGTACCTTCGCACGCGTCACCTCGACGCCGCAGCGCTCGCAGATGATGCCCTTGAAGCGGACTCGCTTGTACTTGCCGCAGTAGCACTCCCAGTCCCGGGTAGGACCGAAGATCTTCTCGCAGAAGAGCCCGTCCTTCTCCGGCTTCAGGGTGCGGTAGTTGATGGTCTCCGGCTTCTTGACCTCGCCATGCGACCACTCGCGAATGGCGTCCCCCGTGGCGAGGCCAATGCGTAGCTCGTCGAAAAAGTTGACGTCGAGCACGTGAATCCTTCTCTCAGATCAGTCTGTTTTCGAAAGACGAGTTGTTCCGGGCCGCATCAGGATCCGGCCCGCGTGTCGCGCGAAGTGCCCGTGGATCCCGGCCGCATACGCCGCGTCGCGCCGCATGTCCGGCCGGGGAACCACCGCACACTCCCTAGACCTCCTCGACGCTGCTCGGCTCCCGCCGGGACAGGTCGATGCCTAGCTCTTCAGCGGCACGGAACACGTCCTCGTCGCTGTCGCGCATCTCGATCTGTGTGCCGTCACTCGACAGAACCTCCACGTTGAGGCACAGGGATTGCATCTCCTTGATCAGCACCTTGAACGACTCAGGGATGCCGGCCTCGGGGATGTTCTCACCCTTGACGATCGCCTCGTACACCTTGACGCGGCCGAGGATGTCGTCGGACTTGATCGTCAGCAGCTCCCGCAGCGCGTAGGCCGCGCCGTAGGCCTGCAGGGCCCACACCTCCATCTCACCGAACCGCTGGCCACCGAACTGCGCCTTACCACCCAGCGGCTGCTGCGTGATCATCGAGTACGGGCCCGTGGAACGGGCGTGGATCTTGTCATCCACGTGGTGGTTGAGCTTGAGCATGTACAGGTAGCCGACGGACACCGGGTCCGGGAACGGCTCACCCGACCGGCCGTCGATCAGCCGAGCCTTACCGCTGCTGCCGATCAGCTGGTTGCCGTCACGGTTGGGCAGCGTCGATCCGAGCAGCCCGGCGATCTCGTCCTCGCGGGCGCCGTCGAACACCGGGGTGGCGACGTTGCTGTCCGGCGGCGCCTCCTGGGCGCCGATGGTCGCCAGCCGCTTCTTCCACTCCTCGTCGTCGCCGTCGACCTTCCAACCGGTCTTGGCCACCCATCCGAGGTGTGTCTCCAGGACCTGTCCGAGGTTCATCCGGCTCGGTACACCCAGCGGGTTCAGCACGATGTCCACCGGCGTCCCGTCCTCCAGGAACGGCATGTCCTCCACCGGAAGAATCTTCGAGATGACGCCCTTGTTGCCGTGCCGGCCGGCCAGCTTGTCGCCGTCCTGGATCTTCCGCATCTGCGCGATGTAGACGCGCACCAGCTGGTTGACGCCCGGCGGAAGCTCGTCGCCCTCGTCCCGGTCGAACAGCCGGACGCCGATGACCTTGCCGGACTCGCCGTGCGGGACCTTCAGCGAGGTGTCCCGCACTTCGCGTGCCTTCTCACCGAAGATGGCGCGCAGCAGGCGTTCCTCCGGGGTCAGCTCGGTCTCACCCTTGGGGGTCACCTTGCCGACCAGGATGTCGCCGTTGCCCACCTCGGCACCGATGCGGATGATGCCGCGCTCGTCGAGATCGGCCAGCACGTCCTCGGAGACGTTCGGGATGTCCCGGGTGATCTCCTCCGGCCCGAGCTTGGTGTCCCGGGCATCGACCTCGTGCTCCTCGATCTTGATCGAGGTGAGAACGTCCTCCTCGATCAGCCTCTGCGAGAGCAGGATCGCGTCCTCGTAGTTCTGGCCTTCCCAGGACATGAACGCGACCAGCAGGTTCTTGCCCAGGGCCATCTCACCCTGATCCGTGGAGGGACCGTCGGCCAGCACCTGCCCGGCCTCGATCCGGTCGGCCTCGTCCACGATCGGCTTCTGGTTGATGCACGTACCGGCATTGGAGCGGCGGTACTTCGCCAGCTGGTAGGTCTGGTACGTGCCGTCGTCGGCCATGATCGTGACGTAGTCGGCCGTGACCTCGGAGACGACGCCCGCCTTCTCGGCGACCACGACCTCGCCGGCGTCCACCGCCGCGCGGTACTCCATGCCGGTGCCGACGAGCGGCGCCTCCGCGCGCAGCAGCGGCACAGCCTGCCGCTGCATGTTGGAACCCATGAGCGCACGGTTGGAGTCGTCGTGCTCGAGGAACGGGATCATGGCGGTCGCCACGGAGACCATCTGCCGCGGCGAGACATCCATGTAGTCGACTTCCTCGCCGGCCACCAGTTCGACCTCGCCGCCGCGCTTGCGGACCAGCACCTTCTCCTGCACGAACCGGCCGTCCTCGGCGAGCGGCTCGTTCGCCTGCGCGATGACGCTGTGGTCCTCGACGTCGGCGCTGAGGTATACGACCTCGTCGGTGACCTGGCCGTCGTGCACCTTGCGGTACGGCGTCTCGACGAATCCGAAGGCGTTGATCCGGCCGAACGTCGCCAGCGAACCGATCAGACCGATGTTCGGCCCTTCCGGCGTCTCGATCGGACACATCCGACCATAGTGGGACGGGTGCACGTCACGGACTTCCATGCCGGCCCGCTCACGGGACAGACCGCCCGGGCCCAGCGCGGACAGGCGCCGCTTGTGCGTCAGCCCGGCCAGCGGGTTGGTCTGGTCCATGAACTGCGACAGCTGAGAGGTTCCGAAGAACTCCTTGATCGCAGCCACCACCGGGCGGATGTTGATCAGCGTCTGCGGCGTGATCGCCTCGACGTCCTGCGTGGTCATGCGCTCACGCACGACCCGCTCCATCCGGGACAGGCCGGTGCGGACCTGGTTCTGGATCAGCTCGCCGACGGTACGGAGACGACGGTTGCCGAAGTGGTCGATGTCGTCGGTCTCGACTCGGACGGTGTGCTCACCGGTCGTCATCTCCTCCTCGCCGGCGTGCAGCCGGACGAGGTAGCGCAGCGTGGCGATGACGTCCTCGAGCGTGATCGTGTTCTGGTCGAGTGAGAGGTCCAGCCCGAGCTTCTTGTTCAGCTTGTACCGGCCGACCTTGGCGAGGTCATAGCGCTTCGGGTTGAAGTAGGCGTTCTCCAGCAGCTGCTGCGCGGCCTCGCGCGTCGGCGGCTCGCCCGGGCGCATCTTCCGGTAGATGTCGAGCAGCGCCTCTTCCTGGCTGGTCGTGTGGTCCTTCTCCAACGTGGACCGCATCGACTCGTAGTCGCCGAACTCTTCCAGGATCTGCTCGTTGGTCCAGCCCAGCGCCTTCAGCAAGACTGTGACGTTCTGCTTGCGCTTGCGGTCGAGCCGGACGCCGACGGTATCGCGCTTGTCGATCTCGAACTCCAGCCAGGCACCCCGCGAGGGGATGACCTTGGCGGTGAAGATGTCACGGTCCGAGGTCTTGTCCAGGGCGCGCTCGAAGTACACGCCCGGCGAACGGACCAGCTGCGAGACGACCACTCGCTCGGTGCCGTTGATGATGAACGTACCCTTGGGCGACATCAGCGGGAAGTCGCCCATGAACACCGTCTGCGACTTGATCTCACCGGTCTCGTTGTTGATGAACTCGGCGGTGACGAACAGCGGTGCAGAGTACGTGAAGTCACGCATCTTGCACTCGTCGATGGTGTTCTTCGGGTCCTCGAACCTGGGGTTGGAGAACGACAGCGACATGGTGCCGGAGAAGTCCTCGATCGGACTGATCTCGTCGAGGATCTCCTGAAGGCCGGACGTCGTGTTGATGTCCTGACGCCCCTGGGCCTCGGCTTCGGCTACCCGGGCCTGCCACCGCGAGTTTCCGAGCAGCCAGTCGAAACTGTCGATCTGGAGAGCGAGGAGGTTCGGAACCCCGAGGGGCTCCCTGAGTTTAGCGAAAGATATACGGCGGGAACCGTTTGTGGACTGTGGGGTGATGGGCGTGACGGCCAACAGGGGTCCTTCCGAGGGCACACGGTCGGATAAAGTCGATCAATGGGCTGCACGCAGACCCCTGCCCTGATCTACGACAGGACAGTGGACAGCGCAAAGTCGCAGTCTAGCCTACAAGGCTCACTGCTGTCGAGTGGCGGCCCATATCCGTTCCAGGACGCTCCCTATCGTGTCGTGACGCTGCAAGAAGGATCTCCCGGACGTATCGCTCACGTCAAGCTCGCCCCCTTCCGGCGCGTCGCGCTCCCCCACAGAAACACCAGCGCCCGGCGACACGTGTCACCGGGCGCCAGAGGCCTACCACACGAGGTGGGAAGGGACATTTCCCGGCCAGACTAGGCTCGCGCATCGGCGCGGGCGAGGCAGGGAAGTGTCCCTTCCCACTGATCGAGCGAACGGCTTACTTGACGGTGATGGTGGCGCCGGCGCCCTCGAGGGCTTCCTTCGCCTTGTCGGCCGTCTCCTTGTTGACCTTCTCCAGCAGCGGCTTCGGAGCGCCCTCGACCAGGTCCTTGGCCTCCTTCAGGCCGAGTGAGGTCAGACCACGGACCTCCTTGATGACCTGAATCTTCTTGTCGCCGGCGGACTCCAGGATGACGTCGAACTCATCCTGCTCGACCGCGGCCTCGGCCTCGCCGCCGCCCGCCGCGGGGGCGGCGCCGGCCGCCACGGCCACCGGGGCCGCGGCGGTGACCTCGAAGGTCTCCTCGAACTTCTTCACGAACTCAGAGAGCTCGATCAGGGACATCTCCTTGAACGCATCCAGGAGCTCATCGGTGCTGAGCTTCGCCATGGTGGCGGTTCCTTTCTCGTGTTCGGCGTGGTGCCGGGGGTGGGGTATGGGTGGGTGTGAGACTTCGCTCACTCGGCAGCGTCGCCGCCGGCCTCGACCTTCTGCCGGAGCGCGTCGATCGCCCTCGCCGTCTGCGACAGCGGTGCCGCGAACAGCGAAACGGCGTTCTGCATGGACGCCTTCATCGCGCCCGCCATCTTGGCGAGCAGAACCTCACGCGACTCGAGATCGGCGAGCTTCTTGATGTCATCCGATGTCATCGGGGCGCCCTCGAACAGGCCACCCTTCACGGTGAGCACCGGATGAGTCTTGGCGAAGTCACGCAGCCCCTTGGCCACCTCGACCGCGTCACCCTTGACGAAGGCGATGGCCGACGGACCGACGAGGTGCTCGTCCAGTCCTTCGATCCCCGCTTCCTTGGCGGCGAGCTTGGTCAGCGTGTTCTTCACTACGGCGTACGACGCGTTCCCGCTGAGCGATCGACGGAGCTCGGTGATCTCTTTGACCGAGAGACCGCGATACTCGGTCAGCACGACGGCAGAGGAGGTACGGAACTCCTCGGCCAGTTCGGCGACCGCGGCTGCCTTGTCAGGCCTCGCCATGGGACTCCTTATGACGCACGGACGGGGTTTGTCATCACCGCAGACCGCCCGTCGGGCACTCGGGTCCCGTCGGATCCACACCACAAAAAACGCCCCGGCGCAGGGCACGGGGCGTCGGCCGTGTCATCAAGCACAGCCGTCGTCACACATACACCTGCGCGGGCCGCCCACGTATGTGGAACCTTCGTCACGCCTTACGGCGCGAGACCGGCGGTCTTCGGCAACGACTAATCTTACGGGCACATCCCGCCCATCGCCAAACCGTCGTCGTCGCTCGTGCCCGTCGTCGAGATGCGAGAGACGAGGAGAGGAATCTTCCAGCCGCGTCTGGCTCTCCCAGCCTTACCAGAGCCGGTCCTCGTCCTCCATGTCGAACGACTGCACCATCTCGCGCAACTGGTCCAGCTTGTCCTCGGACCAGTCCCGTTCCGGCGGTGCCACCATGAGCCAGGCGTCGACGAGCTCTCCGCCGTAGTTGTGCGCGTGCCCCACCGGCATCAGCGCCGACACCGCCATGTCCGCCGTCAGCTGCCAGAACGTGACGAACGGATACCAGTTGAAGTGCGGCAGCACATCCGGTCCGCGCTCCTCGCGCATCCAATCAGGCCGCGACCAGATCAGCTCGGGCGACCAGAACGCGACCGGATCCGAGGAGTGCTGCAGGAAGAGTACCCGTGGGTGTCGCCAGCCGGAGGTGTCCAACGGCTCCTGCCAGCCACCCCAGAAGCGGACCGTCTCGCCGCCTTGATACGACGGCAGCCGTTCCGGCGATCCCGGGTCCCGGTTCTCGGTGAACTCCTCGCGGAACGGATGCCAGTCCGGCGATCCTACCCAGAGCGCACCGTCCACCTCGCTGGTCAGCTCATCCAGATCGTCGAACGCGGCCGCGCTGCCCACCGCGCCGAAGCTCTCACCGTAGACGATGAGTTCGGGCCTGGAGTCGCTGTCCAGCCTGGACCAATGCTCGTGGACCGCGTCGAACAGTTCCTGCCCGGCGATATCGACCTGTTCACGTTCAGCCAGGAACGACAGCCAGCTGGGCAGGTACGAATACTGCATCGACACGATCGCCGTGTCGCCGTTGTACAGATACTCGAGCGCGTCGGCGGCCGCGCCGTCCACCCAGCCGGTCCCGGTCGCCGTCACCACCACGAGCACGTCGCGGTCGAAACCGCCGGCCCGCTCCAGTTCGCGAACCGCCAGCGACGCCTGTCCGGCCGGCGTCTCCGCGGATTCGGTCCCCACATAGGTGCGGACCGGATCCAGCGCAGGCCGTCCGCTGAACGCCTCGATCTCCTCCGCGTCGGGGCCTTCCGCGATGAACTCACGGCCCTTGCGTCCAAGCGATTCCCAGCTGACCAAAGAACCCGGCCCGCCCGAGTGCGTGCCGATGTCCGGTGGACGTTCACCCGCGATCGTCTCCTGGTTGACCGCAGCGAACGCGCTGTTCGCCACGGACAGCATCCACGGATAGAACAACCCGGTCCAGGACCAGATCACAATTCCGGCCACCAGGACGGCGGACACCACGACGGCGAGTTGTACCGGTATCCATCGGGCCAGAAAGGCACCCAGGCGGCGAGAGGCGCCACGCAACACCCGGCCGACGGCGAGGAAACCGATGAACAGCAAGAAGGCGACGAGCAGGATGAGCACGTAGTGGTACAGCCGCGGGCTGTCCACGTCCATCAGCTCGCGCAGATCACTCTGCCAACGCGCCGAACCGGCCATATACCAGGCCGCCGACAACGTAGCGGCGACGCCGAACACGGACCAGCCCGTCGCCACGGTCTGCCGGGACAGCGGCCGGCCACGACGAGCCCTCCGCACGATCAGCCGCGCCAGGACACCGATCAACGCGCCGATGGCGTAACCGACGGTGGCCGTCACGCCGGTCACCAGGGCTTGGTAATACCACGTGCGCGGCAACAACGACGGAGTAAGCGACCAGCAGAAGAAGAACGTCCCGACCAGCGATCCGGTGAAATCCAGCCGCAGCCAGCCGATGAGCCGTCCCAGCACCGGCACCCGCCGTACCGCGGCCATCCGACGTTGCACGGCGGGCAGCCGACGGCGAAGCGGCGCGGAGCGCTCGACCAGGGTGGCCATCACCGACATCGCCGCGTATCCCCGCTTAACGATCCAGCCGCGACATCCGTCCTCGACGGCGCCGCGGCTGGATCGGATCTGTCATGCCCGCGCAGACTCAGCCGCGCGAATCTTGCTCGGGTCGACCGGAACGCCGGGACCCATGGTGGAGGTCAGCGTCGCCTTCTTGATGTAGCGACCCTTCGACGACGACGGCTTCAGACGGTTGATCTCGTCCAGCGCCGCGGAGTAGTTCTCCAGCAGCGCGTCTTCCGTGAACGACGTCTTTCCGATGATGAAGTGCAGGTTGGCATGGCGGTCCACCCTGAACTCGATCTTTCCGCCCTTGATGTCGGAAACGGCCTTCGCGACGTCAACGGTGACGGTTCCGGTCTTCGGGTTCGGCATCAGGCCACGCGGACCGAGCACTCGTCCAAGGCGTCCGACCTTGCCCATCAGATCCGGTGTGGCAACCACCGCGTCGAAGTCCAGGCGCCCACCCTGAACCTCTTCGATGAGTTCGTCCCCGCCGACGATATCCGCACCGGCATCGGTCGCTTCCTGCGCCTTCGGCCCCACGGCGAAGACCAGGACCCGAGCGGTCTTGCCGGTGCCGTGCGGCAGGTTGACGGTGCCGCGAACCATCTCGTCCGCCTTGCGGGGGTCGACGCCCAGCCGCAGAGCAACCTCGACGGTCGCGTCATACTTCGTGGAGCTGGTCTCCTTGACCAGCTGGACCGCCTCGGCAGCCGAGTAGAGCCGGCTCCGGTCGATCTTCTCAGCTGCGGCGCGGTACGCCTTGCTGCGCTTCATGTTCTCTCTCCTCGCTATGGTTCAGGAGTCGTGGTACGGGCCAGCGCTGCCCTTCCACATGTCTCACGTCGCCCGCTGTACAGCTCTCGCTGCCGGGCCTGGGTTCTACTGGACGTTGACGCCCATCTGACGGGCCGTGCCGGCGATGATCTTCTCCGCCGAGTCCAAGTCATTGGCGTTGAGGTCCGGCATCTTCTGCTCGGCGATGGCGCGCACCTGGTCACGCGTGATGGTAGCGACCTTCGCACGGTGCGGCTCACCGGAGCCCTTCTCGACACCGGCGGCCTTGAGGATGAGCTTCGCCGCCGGCGGCGTCTTGGTGACGAACGTGAACGACCGGTCTTCGTACACGGTGATCTCGACCGGTACCACGTCGCCCCGCTGGGCCTCGGTGGCGGCGTTGTACGCCTTGCAGAACTCCATGATGTTGACGCCGTGCTGACCCAATGCGGGTCCCACCGGCGGCGCGGGCGTCGCCTGACCGGCCTGAATCTGGAGCTTGATCAGGCCTGCGACTTTCTTTTTCGCGGGCATCTTTCCTCGGGTCCTCGTCGTTCCTTGTGGTTGGTGATCGGGTGGGCGTCAGCCGCGAGCGCGGCCGATTGACCTCCGGCTGTGCGGAGGCTAGAGCTTCTGGATCTGGTTGAACGACAGTTCGACGGGCGTCTCTCTGCCGAAGATCTCAACCAGGCCCTTCACCTTCTGCGAGTCGACATTGATCTCGTTGATGGTGGCGTGCAGCGTCGCGAACGGGCCGTCCACGACCATGACGGAGTCGCCCACCTGGAAGTCGACGACCTCCACCTGTTTCTTCTCCTCCGTCTGCACGACCGGCTCCTCGAACTCCGGCGCCAGCCAGCGCTCCACCTCATCGAGGCTGAGCGGCAACGGCTGGTTCCCATGGCCGACGAAGCCGGTGACGGCCGGGGTGTGCCGGACGGCTGCCCACGACTCGTCGGACATGTCCATCCGGACGAGCACGTAGCCCGGGAATCGGTTGCGCTTCACCATCTTGCGCTGACCGCCCTTGATCTCGGCGACCTCTTCCTGCGGCACCACGACCTCGAAGATCTGCTCCTCCATGTTGAGGCTGGTGATGCGGTTCTCGAGGTTCACCCGGACGCGGTTCTCCATCCCGGAGTACGTCTGGATCACGTACCAGTCACCGGGCTTGGCACGCAGCACTCGACGGAACTCCTCGAGCGGGTCGATCCGCTCCTCCGCCTCCGGCTGGGCCTCGGACGTGACCTCGTCAGACGCGGCGGCCTGCTCTTCCTGGCCGGCGTCCTCGGTCGGTTCTTCGTCCACGGTGGGCTCGGCGGCTGCGTCGTCGACGGGCGCGTACTGATCGGACACGGTACGGACTTCTTCCTCCTGGTAGCTGCTGCGCGTGGCGGGCTTAGCCGAAGATCTCCAGCATCAGCCAGCCGAAGCCCAGATCGAGCAGGGAGACGATGGTGATCATGATCGCGACGAACACCAGCACGACGGCCGTGTAGGTCACCAGCTGACGCCGGGTCGGGTAGACAACCTTGCGAAGCTCGGCCACGACTTGCCGGACCCACAGCGACAACCGTGCGATCGGTCCACGCCGCCGTGGCTGGCGCGGACGATCCGGCGTCGCGGTCTGGCCGCTCGTCTCCGTCACTTGCTACCTCACTTGGTCATATTTCCCGCCGCCCATGCAGACGGCGTGGTCGCCATGGCCACACACGCGTCGTTGCCCGCAGGGGACATCAACCGCGGTGACCAGCAGGGCAGGAGGGACTCGAACCCCCAACCCCCGGTTTTGGAGACCGGTGCTCTGCCAATTGAGCTACTGCCCTTCGGTGAACGAGCGATACCTACCCACCATAGCCTCTGGGGCGGACTTGAGCAGGGATCAGCGACCACCGAACAGAGAGTGTACGGGGTGAATGGCATAATGGTCGAACCCGCGTGATCACAGGGCCGTTGAACGCACCTGATGACGTTCCGATCAATGTCCTTTACGCGGGTGGCCGAGCACGCCATACTGGCTCTCCGCTGCATCACCCGACTAGGCTGCATATAGAGAACATCACAGTGCATCCTGCTCGGACAACGAGATGTCGACCACACGTGTTGGGAGTACGAGATGAACGGGACCACGCCAGGTAGCGGCTCGGGCGACGAGCCGAAGCGGGATCCGTTCAGTTCTCCATCCGGAGACCGGCCGGACCAAGACCCGCAGTCGCCGGGACTGCCGTCGTGGCGCGAGAGCGTACCCTCGGAGTCCAACATGCCACCGGCACCGATGGAAGGCGGCGGCATGTCGTTCGCTCCGCGCCCCATCGTGCTCGCGGTGCGGCTGATGTACGTCGGCGCCGGCCTGACCGCGTTGAGCCTGCTGTTCGCCCTGTTCAGCCGGGACAGCATCCGCGACGCCGTCATCGACAGCGATCCGGACCTGACCCAGAGCGAGATCGATACGGCGGTCAACATCTCGTACGGCGTCGCGACGGTCTTCCCGCTGATCGCGATCGGCCTATGGCTCTGGATGGCCTGGGCCAACAAGCGTGGACGCTCCTGGGCCCGGGTGGTCGCAACGATCCTCGGAGGCTTGAACATTCTGTTCGCGTTGATGAACATCACGCTGGGCGGCTTCGGGCTGAACACGTTGCTGAATCTGATCTCGCCGGTACTTGCCGGGGTGATCCTGTATCTCCTGTATCGCCCAGAGTCCGGTGAGTACTACCGGCAGATGTCCGCGCCCAAGTTCTGACGCCAGGCCACACGCGCGGAGGGGGCGGGGGATTCTTCGACTGATCTTCGATCGGCGGCGAACCCGAGCGACCAGCCGGCCGAAGCCGCCCGCCGATCGCGTGAGAAGGAGAAGAACTCCCCCACCCCCTCCGACGCAACGCAACCAGGGGTGTACGGTCCAGCATCGCCGTGTCGGCACCCTCGTCGTGTCGGCGGACGTGGCGACCTGACAACGGATGCGGAAGTGCTTGGCGCGCCGACACCGGGTAGTGCAAGGATTGACCACATGACTCTGGCTACTCCTTCCGGCGCTGCCGCCGGTACCTCGCGCCCGCGCATCTCGCGGCGGATCGGATCGATCACCGAGTCCGCCACTCTGGCCGTCGATGCGAAAGCGAAGGCGCTCAAGGCGGCCGGTCGCCCCGTCATCGGCTTCGGTGCCGGTGAGCCCGACTTCAGCACGCCGGACTACATCGTCCAGGCGGCCGTCGAAGCGTGCGCCGACCCGAAGAACCACCGCTACACACCGGCCGGGGGCATCCCCGAGCTCAAGGAGGCGGTCGCGGCGAAGACGGCGCGCGACTCCGGCTACCAGGTCGAGCCTGCTCAAGTACTGATCACCAACGGCGGAAAACAGGCCGTCTTCCAGGCGTTCGCCACCATCGTCGATGACGGCGACGAGGTCCTGTTGCCGGCACCGTACTGGACCACGTATCCGGAGTCCATCCGGCTGGCCGGAGGCGTGCCGGTCGAGGTCCTGACCGACGAGAACAGCGGCTACCGGGCGACCGTCGAGCAGCTGGAGTCGGCCCGGACGGAGCGGACGAAGGCGCTGTTGTTCTGCTCGCCGTCGAACCCGACCGGCGCCGTCTACACGCCCGAGGAGGTCCGCGCGATCGGCCGGTGGGCGCATCAGCACGGCATCTGGGTCATCACCGACGAGATCTACGAGCACCTGGTCTACGGCGATGCCACATTCGCGTCGATGCCGGCCGAGGTACCGGAGCTCGCCGACACCTGCATCGTCGTCAACGGCGTGGCCAAGACGTATGCGATGACCGGCTGGCGAGTCGGCTGGATGATCGCACCGACCGACGTCACCAAGGCGGCCGCCAACCTGCAGTCACACGCCACGTCCAACGTGGCCAACGTCTCGCAGCGGGCCGCACTCGCCGCTGTCACCGGCAGCCTCGATGCGGTCGCCATGATGCGCGAGGCATTCGACCGTCGGCGGCGGACGATCGTGGAGATGCTGAACGCGATCGACGGCGTCGTCTGCCCCGAGCCCGAGGGCGCGTTCTATGCCTACCCCTCGGTCAAGGGTGTGCTGGGTCGCGAGATCGCCGGCCGGACGCCGACCACCAGCGTCGAGCTGGCCGAGCTGACCCTCACCGAGGCTGAGGTCGCCGTCGTGCCGGGTGAGGCGTTCGGCCCGAGCGGCTACCTCCGATTCTCCTACGCGCTCGGCGACGACGATCTGATCGAAGGGGTCAGCCGTATTCAGCGTCTGTTGGCCTGACCCGGCGATCTGAGTCGCGCTACCGTGCGGTGACGGGGCAGAGTATGTCTGTGGCACATCGTGATCTTCGGCGGCTTCCCAAGGCACACCTGCATCTGCACTTCACCGGGTCGATGCGGCACACGACGCTGGTCGAACTGGCTGATCGGCACGGCATCCGGCTGCCCGACTCGCTGCGTGATCACTGGCCGCCCCAGCTGTCGGCGGCGGATGAGAAGGGCTGGTTCAGGTTCCAGCGCCTGTACGATCTCGCTCGCTCGGTGCTGCGGACGGAGGACGACGTACGCCGGCTCCTGCTGGAGTGTGCGCAGGATGACGCGGCCGAGGGCTCACGGTGGCTGGAGATCCAGGTGGATCCGTCCGGGTACGGCGGTCTGTTCGGCGGCATCACCGCGTTCACCGACCTTGTCCTGGACGCCGCGCGGGCGGCGTCCGAGTCGACCGGCGTCGGGATCGCCGTGGTCATCGCGGCCAACCGGACCCGGCACCCGCTCGACGCGCGGACGCTGGCACGCCTCGCCCGGCAGTACGTCGGACGAGGCGTCGTCGGCTTCGGCCTCTCCAACGACGAGCGACGGGGCGTGACCGAGGAGTTCGCCCCGGCGTTCAAGATCGCCTCTCGGGCCGGATTGCTCTCCGTCCCGCACGGAGGCGAGCTCCGCGGACCGGACCACATCCGCACCTGCCTGGATCACCTCGACGCGGCGCGGTTGGGACACGGGGTCCGGGTAGCCGAGGATCCAGCGCTCCTGGACCGCGTCGTCGGTCGCCAGGTGACGCTGGAGGTGTGCCCGGCGTCCAACGTCTCGCTGGGTGTGTACCGGCAGGCGCTCCAGGTGCCACTGCGCACGCTCTTCGACGCGGGTGCGCGTATCGCGCTCGGCGCGGACGACCCGCTACTGTTCGGCTCCCGCCTTCTCGACCAGTACCAATCGGCGCGCGAGCTGCACGGGTTCTCCGATCCCGAGCTGGCCGCGCTGGCCCGTGCATCGATTGAGAGCACGGCCGCGCCATCGGATGTCCGTAAGCAGCTGTTGGAGGACATCGACGCCTGGCTGGCCGAGCCGCTCGGTTGACGCCGAGCCGGTGCCGTCCCTCAAGCCTGTGCCGGCGCGGCCACCACCATCGGTACGGACTCGGTCAGCTCATCCAGCACAGCCGCGGCTCCGGTACGCAGGTACCACTCGTGCCCGTAGGCGTCACCGAATGCCGCGCCGTCCAGCTCGCCGGGCCGGATCTGGCTGTGGTGTGCGCTGATCGCCGCCCGCTTGGCGACGAGTTCCTCGCCGCTGGCTGTGACGCTGAGCTCGACCTGGTCGGCCGGTATGCCGTAGGGCAGGGCGGTGGCCCGAGCGGCGGCGTGGACCAGATGCGGCCGGGCCTCGTGCAGGTAGTCGCGGTCGACCGTCGTCTGGTACGAGGTGACGCCGGACATCTGTGCCGCCAGCGTGCCGATGCGGTTGACCGCCACGTGATCAGGATGACCGTAGATGCCGAACGCGTCGTCGTGCACGATGGCCTCCGCGCCTTCACGCTCGATGATCGAGGCCACCTCGGCGGCGACCTGGCCGGGAGCCGCCGCGGCGAGCGCCGCGGGATGCACGTTGTCCGCCGCGCCCGGGAGGCCCGAGTCACGCCGGCCGAGGAGGGCGAGGCGCGCGACGCCGAGCAGCTCCGCCGCCCGTTCCAGCTCCGCGGTACGGCGCTGAACGATCGTCTCCCCTGGGGCGAGCGGCACAAAGGAGGCGCCGAGATCACCGAGGGTGGCGGTGATCAGGACGACGCGTGCCCCGCGGTCCGCGAGCCGGCGAATGGTGGCCCCGGTGAAGATCGCTTCATCGTCGGGGTGCGCATGCATCACGACGACGGTCCGTCCGCGCACGGGATCGCGGTGGGAGCGAGCGGACATGTCGGAGGTCTCGGGCGAGAATTGCTGGATCATGTATGGCCTGCTGAAGGGAGAAGAGCACACGGGCTCAAGGCGGAAAGTAGGGTCGTCTGAGCAGGGTCAGCGACAACAACAGCAGGCCGACGCAAGGCACGCCGACGTACGGCGATGAGTGCGCTGCGTCTGGATCACGGCGTACATCTTGCCACAGCAGCGGCCGAAGGTCCACGCGGCCACAGCCGGATTTGCTTCTACAGCGCGCAGCCGACGAGTACCGGCTCGTTGACCAGGTTCACGCCGAACGTCGCTCGCACACCGTCCCGCACGTCACGAGCGAGTGACAGCAGCTCTGACGTCGTGCCGCTGCCGCGATTGGTGAGTGCGAGCGTGTGTTTGGTCGACAGCGAGACGGGCACGCCGCCGCCACCGTGCTGCGGCGCGTACCCGCGTGTGAAGCCGGCCCGCTCGATGAGCCAGGCGGCGCTCGTCTTCACCCGGCCATCGGGCTGCGGCCAGCGAGGTGCGTCCTGCGGCAGCTGGGCCGCGTCGGCGGCGGAGAGCACGGGATTGGTGAAGAACGAACCCGCACTCCAGGTGTCGTGGTCGTCCGGGTCCAGGACCATGCCCTTTCCGCGACGCAACTCCAGCACCGCTTCCCGGACGTCCTTCAGCGGTGCCCGATCGCCGATCCGGACGCCGAGCCTCCTGGCCAGTTCGGCGTACCCGACCGGCGCACTCAGATTGCCCTGGCGAAGCTGGTAACTGACCGACAGAATCACATACCGCTCGGAGCCCTTGAATCTGCTGTTCCGGTACTCGAAGGCACAGTCCGCATTGGCGAACGTGCGGACGCGCTGATCGACCCGGTCATACGTGCGAACCGACCAGAGTGTCTGCGCGATCTCCTGCCCGTACGCGCCGACGTTCTGCATCGGCGTGGCACCCACCGCACCGGGGATCCCGGCCAGTGCCTCGATCCCGACCCATTCCTCCGCGACAGCCCGCTCGACCAGCTCGTCCCACGGCTCGCCCGCGGCGGCGGTCACCAGAATCCCGCCACATGCCGCGATGCTGTCCGACTCGCAGGACGCCGACTCATCCACGTCGACGCCGCGCGTCCGGACCCGGACCACGGTGCCGTCGAATCCGTCGTCGGCGATAACCAGGTTGGACCCGCCGCCCAGCACCAGAACGGGCTTCTCGCGGCTGTCGCAGTCCCGCACCACATCGATCAACTCGGCCTCGGTCTCGACCTCCACCATCCGCTCTGCCGGACCTCCGAGCCGAAGGGTGGTGAAGTCGGCCAGGGCGACGCCCGTCCGTTCCGTGGTCATCGATGCCTACACAATCCAAGGGGACGACGCCGGCGACCGGCTGTCACGAGCCGCCGTCGGTCTTCGGCGGGCGGGCCAATGCGCGCGCCTGGGTCAGCACCTTCTGGTCGTCGACCTTGACGGCCAGGTCGACGGCGACCAATCCGTCGTCGCGCACCTCCGTCACCGTCGCGGATACCTGGACCGCAACCCCGTGGTCGTCATCCGGCACCACGACGGGCCGGGAGAAGCGGACGCTGTACTCGACCACCGCGCCGGGGTCCCCCGCCCAATCGGTCAGCAGCCGTCCCGCCAGCGCCATCGTCAGCATGCCGTGCGCCAGCACCCCAGGCAGGCCGACCGCCCTCGCGACCCTGTCATTCCAGTGAATCGGGTTGAAGTCACCTGATGCACCTGCATAGCGCACCAGGTTCTCGCGGGTGATCCGGTACTCACGGTCTGCGACCACTTGTCCCACCGCAAGGTCAGCCATCACCGTTCTCCTCTGGACGGATCAGCAGCGTCGCCTGTGCCGTGCACACATGTGCCCGTGCCGCGTCGTGCACGTCGTTCCGGATGGTGAGCAGGTCGTTGCCGGCTACCTGACGGATCGCGTCCAGCGTCGTCGTCGTTTCCAGCCGGTCGCCCACCACCAGCGGTCTGCTGTAGTTGAAGTACTGGTCGACGTGGACGACACGGGCATATTCGATGCCGAGATCTTCCATCAGAATGTCGAAACCGCGCATCACCGGAATCATCACGAACGTCGGCGGCGCGACCACGTCGTCATGACTGGCCTCCTTCGCCGCCTCGACGTCGACGTAGACCGGGTTGGTATCACCGATCGCCTCGGCGAACTCGCGAACCTTCTCACGGCTCACTTCATAGGGCTGCGGTGGATAAACGCGCCCAACGGCGGAAGAATCGATGGCCATGATCCGACGTTACCGGCCCGCCGCACCGGTAGCCGACCCGGGCTGGGACGGTCGGTGGTGAGCCGACGTCACGTCAGCGGGTCTCGCGATGTGCGGTGTGAGTGCGGCAGCGCGGGCAGAACTTCTTCAGCTCGAGCCGATCGGGATCGTTCCGCCGGTTCTTCTTCGTGATGTAGTTGCGCTCCTTGCACTCCGTGCATGCCATGGTGATCTTCGGACGGATGTCAGCGCTTTTGGCGGCCACGGGTGCCTCTCCTGGATACGGGACTACGAACCTAGTTAGGGTAGCCGACTCCGCGCCACGTTCCCAATCGAAGAGAAGAGAGGCGACGACGCCGGCTCGAGTGCCGGACACTCGGGTGACCACCGGACGGGATCGCCGGCGATCGTCGAGCAGACGCGCTCGTAGCGGGGGCGGGACTCGAACCCGCGACACAACGATTATGAGCCGTTTGCTCTAACCACCTGAGCTACCCCGCCAGGGAGCCCGCACCGCGAGCGGACACGGGTTCTAGAGCCCCAATACGGAATCGAACCGTAGACCTTCTCCTTACCATGGAGACGCTCTGCCGACTGAGCTATTGGGGCGGGCGCGCCCACCGAGAGTACACAACTAACCGGCCTCCGCGCGAATCGACCCGAAACCCGGGCCGACCGTGGCTGGAGCATCACCGATCAGCTGTGTGCGCGCCGGCACGCACGTCCCTAGAATACTCGGCCGGGCCCGCATGACGGATACCGGCCGAACACCTGGTCGCCGACGCTGACCGGGCCGCGGCTCGCTCGGTCGCCGGCTTGATCAACCCCGTGGTGTGATCTTCCCCATACGTCGAGTTCTCCATCCAGGTGGCACGCCGTCGCAAGCAGGCGCACCGTTTAAGGGCTAGCGAACATGGACTTGCGCGGGAACAAACAACGGCTAACGGATACGGATGAGCGTATTCCCACGATGATAGGTTGCCGTGGACACAAGGGAGGAATGATGGGTTTGTACATCCGGCGATGGACACCGCTCGCGACCGTGTTGGTCGTGGCGCTTGGGATCAGCGCGTGCGGCGATGATGACGGCGGCGACAGCGGGCCGCAGACGTTCGAAGACGACGCTTACCCGTTCACCTTCGAGTATCCATCGGATTTCGAGGTCACCGAAGACGTCAACTTCTCCGTGGAGGCGGGCGGCAACCTGGAGGACAATCGGGCGGTCGCTCTCGACGAGGAGAACATGCTGATCCTGAGCCGCACCACGCTCAACGTCACCATCGACGAGAGCAACCTCGAGCTCGCCAAGGACGAGATGGACCAGCTGTTCCAGCAGATCGACCCGGAAAGCGGGCAAGGCGAGGAAGGCGAATACGCCGGCTTCTTGGCGCTGGACTACCAGGTCTCGGTGGATACCCCCGAGGACGGCGAAAGCAGGATCGTGTCCCTGTTCGATGGCGACCAGCAGTACACGATCAACTGCCAGTCGGCGCCAGAGCACCGCGAGGAGATCGAGCAGGCCTGCCAGCAGGCCTTGGACACGCTCTCGCGTACATAAGGCTCGACAGCGAGCACAGTCGAGCTCAAGGATCCATCCACGTCAGCGGAGCCGCCGACCCACGGCGGCGGCTCCGGTTCAGAGATCGATCGTGTGGGCGGCCGTGTGAAACGCGGCCGCATCTCACCGTGTGTTCGGCGCCATGTGAGCCGTCGTGTAGATACTGACCGCCCAGAGCGGCTAGAAGTCCCGCAGCCCGGCACACGGCACCGCTAGGCGGCCAGAACTCCCACAAGCGGACACACGACACCACCGGCCATACCCTGGCCCACGGGCTTGGAGTTCGCATGCCCGTCGATTCACGTGAGATGACACGCGTGGCTACTACCCCAACGGACCGGCTCCGCGCTCAGGGACCGGCCGGATACGCCGGTAGGTAGGCCGCCCGCGAACATGTCCGCCGTACGGCTACGGAGGCAGACAGAGCCTGAAGTCGCAAGCACGATCAGATGTGATCGACGCCGCCAACGGCGCCGCAACGACAACCTGGGCGCCCGCATTTGCGCGAACGCCCAGGTCAAAGGTGGTGGCAGGTGTAGGATTCGAACCTACGAAGGCTGTGCCGGCTGATTTACAGTCAGCTCCCTTTGGCCGCTCGGGCAACCTGCCGTAGCCGGGGTTGAACCCGGACCGATGAGAGAATACCCCATAACCTGAGAGGGTCAGCAACCCGGATCCGACGTATCCCGGGTACCGCTGGTCTGTCCGGCCGCTTACGCCGGGCGGCGACCCCCGATTGACCAGCATGAAGTGTGGAGGAGCGACACGTGGCAAGCGAGTCTTCGTTCGATGTGGTCAGCAAGGTCGACCGGCAGGAGGTGGACAACGCCCTCAACCAGGCGGTCAAGGAGATCTCGCAGCGATTCGACTTCCGCGGCACGGACGCGGCGATCAGGTGGTCCGGCGAGCTCGGCATCGAGATGGAGGCGAGCGCAGAGGACCGGGTCCGTGCGGTGCTCGACGTCTTCCAGGACAAGCTGGTCAAGCGGAAGGTCTCGCTGAAGGCATTGGACGCCGGTGACCCCAGGCCGTCGGGCAAGCTGTTCAAGATCTCCGCGACGCTGCAGGACGGGCTCACCCAGGAGCAGGCCAAGAAGATCACCAAGGTGATCCGCGATGAAGGCCCGAAGGGTGTCAAGGCCCAGGTTCAGGGCGACGAGGTCCGGGTCTCCTCGAAGAAGAAGGACGATCTTCAGGAGGTCATGGCCATCCTCAAGGATCAGGATTTCGACTTCGCGCTCCAGTTCACCAACCGCCGCTAGCCACCATGATCATGAACAGTAACCGTTCGCATAGCACGGTTACTGTTCATGATCATGGCGGAGGGCTAGCGGCGGTAGCCGGCCAGCCCTTCCAGCCGCGCCACGCGCTCGGCGGTGGACGGGTGCGATCGGAACAGCCGCCACACGCCATGGGTTCCGAGCGGGCTACCGATCATCAAATGGCTGATCGCGACGACGCCCGGCTCCGGCGGCAGCACCAGCTCTCGCCGGGCGGCGTCCAGCGTGCGCAAGGCGCTGGCCAGCGCGAGCGGATCCCCGGTGAGCCGGGCGGCCTCCTGATCCGCGTCGAACTCCCGGGACCGCCCGACTATCGGCCGCATGAGGTACACCACCACGATCCCCAGCACCGGGATCACCATGGCCGCCCGCGCAAGCAGACTGATGATCGAACCGGGCAACGTATCCAGATACCGGATGTGCGCCAGCTCGTGGGCGAGCACGGCGCGGAGCTCGCGCTCGTCCAAGGCGTCCAGCGCCCCTTCGGTCACGCAGATCACCGCCCGGCTCGGCCCATACCCTGTCGCCAGCGCGTTCGCCGCCCGGGTGGGGCTGACGTAGAGCCTCGGCATCGGAACTCGCGCCCGCGTCGTCAGTTCGCGGACCAGCCGGCACAGCTCCGGCTGCTCCGCCTCGCCGACCGGGTAGGCGCGCATGGCTCGAACGGCCACCGTCCCGGCCCGGGCGCATACGTAGACGATCAGCACCGCCACCAGGACGGCGCCAAGCCAAAAGCCCACAGGTCCTAGGCGAGACGCGACGAACAGCACCAAGAGTCCCAGGACAACGAGAAAAACGAGAGTCCTGAGGATGTTCTTCCGCGCACGCGGACCATGCACGCTGAGCATGCTACGCACACAGGGCGAACGTCCAGATGATGCGGGAGGTTCCGGGCGGAATAATCCCCTGTCCTCTCACGCTGTGGACGAATGGGTCAACGAGTAAGGGTTGTCTTAGCATAAGTAGAGAGCACTAGCCGCTAAGGAGCCGGGTGCCGGTGGGGCCAACGCAGGACGTCCCTATCCGCGCGGCTTCTGAGTGCGCCCCCGATACCGGGCGCCATCACCCAGGAGGCATCGACACGCCGTGACGGCGAAACAGGTCCGCGAACTCGATCGCGTGGTGATCCGGTTCGCCGGCGACTCCGGTGACGGCATGCAGCTCACAGGTGACAGATTCACCGCGGAAACGGCCTCCTTCGGCAACGATCTCTCCACCCTGCCGAACTTCCCGGCCGAGATCCGCGCCCCAGCGGGGACGCTCCCAGGGGTCTCGAGCTTCCAGCTGCACTTCGCCGACCATGACATTCTCACGCCGGGCGACGCACCAGACGTGCTGGTCGCGATGAACCCCGCCGCGCTCAAGGCCAACCTGCCTGACGTCCCCAAGGGCGCCATTCTGATCGTGGACACGGCGGAGTTCACGCCACGTGCCCTGAAGAAGGTGGGTTACGCCACCAGCCCCCTCGACGACGGTTCGCTGAACTCGTATCAGGTGCACGCCCTCGATTTGACCGGCATGACCATGACGGCCCTGGAGCCGTTCGGTCTCAGCCGCAAAGAGGCGTCCCGGTCGAAGAACATGTTCGCCTTGGGCTTGCTCTCTTGGATGTACGGACGATCGATCGACGGCACGGTCCGATTCCTGCAGAGCAAGTTCGCCACCAAGGCCGATATCCGGGACGCGAACATCACCGCGGTGAAGGCCGGCTGGAACTACGGTGAGACCACCGAGGACTTCGCAGTCTCGTACGAGGTCAAGCCCGCACCGATGCCGTCCGGCCGGTACCGCAACATCACCGGTAACCTCGCGCTCAGCTACGGCTTGGTCGCGGCCGCCAAGCAGTCCGGCATGCCGCTGTTCCTCGGGTCCTACCCGATCACCCCGGCATCCGACATCTTGCACGAGATCTCCAAGCACAAGCGGTTCGGTGTCCGCACGTTCCAGGCCGAGGACGAGATCGCGGGTGTGGGCGCGGCGCTCGGTGCCTCGTTCGGTGGCTCGCTCGGTGTCACCACCACATCCGGCCCGGGCGTGGCGCTGAAGTCGGAGACCGTCGGGCTTGCCGTATCGCTGGAGCTGCCGCTGATCATCGTCGACGTACAGCGTGGCGGCCCGTCCACCGGGCTGCCGACCAAGACCGAACAGGCTGATCTGCTGCAGGCGATGTACGGCCGGAACGGTGAGGCGCCGGTACCGATCATCGCTCCGGCGTCCCCGGCCGACTGCTTCGATGCGGCGCTGGAGGCCGCCCGGATCGCCGTCACCTATCGCACGCCCGTGTTCCTGCTCTCCGACGGCTATCTCGCGAACGGGTCCGAGCCCTGGGCGATCCCCGACGTCGAGTCGCTGCCGACGATCGAGCCGGATTTCGCCACCGAGAAGAACCACGGCAGCGGCGACGACGCCGAGTTCTGGCCGTACATCCGTGATCCGCAGACGCTGGCCCGCGCCTGGGCGGTGCCCGGTACCGCGGGCCTGGAGCACCGGATCGGCGGGCTGGAGAAGGCCGACGGCAGCGGGAACATCTCCTACGACCCGACCAACCATGACTACATGGTCCGGACCCGTCAGGCGAAAGTCGACGGCATCGAGGTGCCCGACCTGGAGGTGGACGATCCCAGCGGCGACGCCCGGCTCCTGGTACTGGGCTGGGGTTCCACCTACGGTCCCATCGGCGCCGCCGTCCGCCGCGCGCGGAGCGCCGGGCACGCGGTGGCGCAGGCACACCTGCGCTATCTGAACCCGCTGCCTGCCAACACCGGCGACGTGCTGCGCCGCTATGAGCGAGTGCTGCTGCCCGAGATGAACCTCGGACAGCTGGCGATGCTGCTGCGGGCCCGCTACCTGGTCGACGTCATCGGCCACAACCAGGTCCGCGGGCTCCCGTTCAAGGCAGAAGAACTGGCCGAGGTCATCATGAAGGAAGACGATCAGCTGTGACCGCAACCGATCTGGGTATGCCTGGCCTGGCCGGGGTGCCGACCACCGACGTCGCGCAGAACAAGAAGGACTTCACCAGTGACCAGGAAGTGCGCTGGTGCCCCGGCTGCGGCGACTACGCCGTCTTGGCGTCGGTGCAGGGATTCCTGCCCGAACTCGGGCTGAAGCGGGAGAACATCGTCTTCGTCTCCGGCATCGGCTGCTCGTCCCGGTTCCCGTACTACATGGACACGTTCGGGATGCACTCCATCCACGGGCGGGCACCCGCGATCGCGACCGGACTCGCCACCTCCCGGCCGGATCTCTCGGTCTGGGTGGTGACGGGCGACGGCGATGCGCTCTCCATCGGCGGCAACCACCTGATCCACGTGTTGCGGCGCAACGTCAACATGACGATCCTGCTGTTCAACAACCGGATCTATGGCCTCACGAAGGGCCAGTACTCGCCGACCAGCGAGCAGGGCAAGATCACCAAGTCGACCCCCATGGGTTCGCTCGATGCCCCGTTCAACCCGGTCTCGTTGGCGCTCGGAGCGGAGGCGACGTTCGTCGCCCGGACCATCGACTCCGACCGGGCCCATCTGACCTCGGTGCTGCGCGCGGCGGCCGCGCACCGCGGAACATCGCTGGTGGAGATCTACCAGAACTGCAACATCTTCAACGACGGCGCATTCGAGATCCTGAAGAACCGCGACACTCGCGACGAGGTGATGATCCGGCTGGAGCACGGGGAGCCGGTCCGGTTCGGTGCCAACAACGAGCACGGGATCCGGCGCAACCCGGCGACATCCGGCCTGGAGATCTGCTCCGGCGACGACCCGAACGTGATCGTGCACGATGCTCAGGCCGCCGACCCGAGCCGCGCGTTCGCGCTCTCCCGCCTCGCCGACCCCGGCACGCTGGCGCGCACCCCGATCGGCATCTTCCGGCAGGTCGAGCGACCCACCTACGGCGATCTGGTGAACGAACAGGTCGACCAGGCGGTCGACAACCAGGGAGCCGGTGACCTGGCCGCGCTGATCACGGGCAACGACACCTGGACCGTGGAGTAACGCTCCCTCCACGATGGCGCGACCGGTTCGCTTAAGGCGCGGATGCCGGCTGCGACGTCACAGCCGACGTCGTCGTCCTTCT
Organism: Phytoactinopolyspora halotolerans; assembly: GCF_010550675.1. Taxonomy (GTDB): domain Bacteria; phylum Actinomycetota; class Actinomycetes; order Jiangellales; family Jiangellaceae; genus Phytoactinopolyspora; species Phytoactinopolyspora halotolerans. The sequence goes on from NZ_JAAGOA010000005.1 coordinate 138,910, forward strand.
GTGCAGCGCAGGTGTGTAGAGTACGTGTCCATGTGCATGGGGTGCTACACGGCGGCTGAGGCAGCCGTGGTTCAGGGGGCTACGGGGGTCATGCTGCTACGAGGCGGTGCGACCCGGCTGATGGAGCGGTTGACCGGCCGCGACCCGTTCGAACGACGCTACGCGGCTCATCGTGCGAATGCGGAGTTCCTCGCGGGAATGGGGCTGGACCCGGATCGGGTGCTCGGACCGCCGCCGGAGCGTACGCTCGCCCCGGCCACCGTCACCGATCCCGTCGGCGCACGCACCGCGGTCACCGGTCTGGCCACCGCCCAGGCCGTTGTCTAACGCGTCTGAGGCGACGCCCGCCCCGCAGGTACGGATCCCCGTCGGCTGGTACGTCGCGGCGTTGGCGCTGTATCTAGTCATCGCCTACTTCACCAAGACCGTGCTGCTCAACTGGGTCATGGGGCCGCTGTTCTTGCTGCTGACGCTCTATCTCGTCCCGACGGCGGCGGCCGTCGTGCGACGCAGGTTGACCGCGAGGTCGCGACCGTGAGCTGGGCGGCGCACGAGTTCGAGCTGTATTTCATCCAGAAACACGTCGGCGCCAAGGCGTCCTTTCTGGCCGTCGTCGTCGGCACCCAGCTGCCGGACGCGTTCACCAAGACGTTCGTCTACGCCGCCGACGATCCGGCCGCCTTCCACCGTGGCTGGCCCGGCGTCGGCTTCTCTCATTCGCTGCTGTTCGGCGTCCTGTTCGCCGCCGTCGTGCTCGCCATCACCAAGAGCCGGGCATGGGCGCTCGGCCTGTTGATCGGGCAATGGGCCCACGTCCTCACCGACTTCGCCGATACCGCCGGCGTGATGTTGTTCTTCCCGTTCTCCACCGAGCCGGTGACGATCAGCATGTGGAAGCACGCCGCGGTGGAAGGCCGATATGGCGACGCGGCCGCCTATTACAGCAGTCTGGGCGGGGTATGGGATTTCTTCTGGCTGCTCGTCACGGTGGTCTTCGCGTGGCGCACCCTCACACCCGCGTACTTCCGCGAGGTGGTGGTTCCCGCCGACCCCCGGGTGTGGGGGTGGTTGCACCGCACGTTCCGGCTGCCCGAGCGCGGCCTGCTGCTGCTCTACCAGGGCCTGATGTTCTACGGTGTCGGCCGGATGATCTCGTGGTTCCTCTACGCCAGGTTCGACGCACAGACGCCGTTCCAACCGCAATGGGGCGGTCCCGCCTACATCGAGGGGAACGACATCTCCGACTCAGGCTGGGTCGAGGTGCTCGTCCGGACCGGTATCGGCGCCGCGTTGTTCGTCGCCTTCATGTGGCTGTGCTGGCGGGCCTTCGGCCGACGGCTGTGGGAACGCGGCTACGACGTACCCGCCGCCGTCCGGGGACCGGGCCTGCACGCCATCTTCGACCTGCCGTCGTCACAGCGCCGGAAGGCCTCTGCCGACGCCACCGTCAGCGGAGGCTGAGTGTCGCTCGCACCGGCCAGTGGTCGGACGGCAGCCGGCGCCCGTGCCGCTCTCGCACCACGGCGGCCTGCTCCGGGATCCAATGCGGGCTGGCGAAGATGTGATCGATCTGCCGCCCGTCCGCTGCTCCGGTGAAGTTGTGGCTGGTTCCTCCGGAGACCTCGATGTGCTGGAATCCGGCGTCGAGCAACGGGGCGAACACGGCCGAATCCGCGGCATCGGCGTTGAGATCACCGAGCACGACGGTCGGCACCGACTGGTCCAGCCAGCCCGCGAGCTGCTCGATGCCGGCCACCCGATTGGCGACGACGTGCTCGTCCAGGTGGGTGTTGGCCACGTCGAACACCGCCCCGGTGCGCTGGTCCCAGCAGCGGGCGAGCGTCGTGATCCGTGGGAACGACGCACCGGGAAGCCGAGTCCCGGGCAGATGCGGAGTCCAGCCGAACCACCGTGTCTCGTGCCGGGTCACCGTGAGCCGGTCCCCGTGCACCGCGATTGGACACTGCTCGCCGCGGTACCCTCCGCTGCGCCCCTGGCCGAACCAGCGCAGCTCAGGCATCCGCCGGGACAGATAGCGACGCTGGAACTCGAACACCTCCTGCAGGCCCACCACATCCGCGCCCAGGGCGGAAATGGTCGACAGGGTGGAGCTGCGCCGGAACGGCCATGAGTGCAGGCCATCGCGTCCCCAGCCGTTCCGGATGTTGAACGTCGCAAAAGTCAGAGCCATGTCTCTCCATTCCGCATCCCGCATCAGCACCGAACGTGGTGGGGTCGGTCACCCGTGGCGTTCACTCTCCAGGAGGCACACCATAGCCGCCACCACCGGGCGTCTCGATCACCAGCACGTCGTCCACACCGACGTCCGCCGAATCGCTCCCCTCCATCTCGACGACGGAGCCGTCGGCGCGCTCCACGCGGTTGCGTCCCAGTCCACCCGGGTCGCCGCCGGCCATACCGTAGGGCGGCACACGGCGATGCCCGGCCAGCGTGCTCACCGTCATCGGTTCACGGAAACGCAGCCGCCGGACCGCCCCGTCGCCGCCGCGCCACCGTCCGGAGCCACCGCTGCCCGGCCGCACCGCGAAGCTCTCCACCAGCACCGGGAACCTGCTCTCCAGCACCTCCGGATCGGTGAGACGCGAGTTGGTCATGTGGGTCTGCACCGCTGCCACGCCGTCGAATCCGTCACCGGCCCCGGACCCCGAGCCGACCGTCTCGTAGTACTGGTGGCGGTCGTTGCCGAAGGTCACGTTGTTCATAGTGCCCGACCCTTCGGCCTGCACCCCCAGCGCGGCGTACAAGGCCCCGGTCACCGCCTGCGACGTCTCGACGTTGCCGGCCACCACCGCGGCCGGATACTCGGGAGCGAGCATCGACGGCTCTGGGACGACGATGTGCAACGGTCGCAGGCAGCCGTCGTTCAACGGAATGTCATCGGCGACGAGCGTCCGGAACACGTACAGCACGGCGGCCGTCGCCACAGATGTGGGCGCGTTGAAGTTCGACTCCAGCTGTCCGGACGTCCCGGTGAAGTCGATCGTCGCCCCCCTGCTCGCCCTGTTCACGGTCACCGCGACCTTGATGATCGCGCCGTTGTCCATCTCATAGGTGTAGTCGCCGTCGGAGAGCGCATCGATCACGCGTCGCACCGCTTCCTCGGCGTTGTCCTGCACGTGACGCATGTAGGCCTGGACCACGTCGAGCCCGAAGTGGTCGATCATGCGTCGCACCTCGGCCACGCCCTTCTCGTTCGCCGCGATCTGCGCGCGCAGATCCGCCAGGTTCGTCGACGGATTCCGCGACGGGTACGGCGACTCGGTCAGCAACCGCAGCGTCTCCTCCTCCCGGAACCGGCCGTCCTCCACCAGCAGCCAGTTGTCGAAGAGCACGCCCTCCTGGTGAATGTCCTGGCTGAACGCCGGCATCGATCCCGGGGTCAATCCGCCGATCTCCGCGTGATGTCCGCGCGACGCCACATAGAACAACACTTCACCGGATCCCGCGCCGTCCGCCGCAACGTCGAACACCGGCGTGACCACGGTGACGTCCGGCAGGTGCGTTCCCCCGTGGTACGGATCGTTCACCGCGTACACGTCTCCCGGCTTGAGCCCTTCACCCTGGGCTCGCCGCCGGATCACCTCTTTGACGCTGGACCCCATCGAGCCCAGATGCACCGGCATGTGCGGCGCGTTGGCAATGAGATTGCCGTCCGGATCGAACAGCGCACAGGAGAAGTCCAGCCGTTCCTTGATGTTCACCGACTGCGACGTCGACTCCAACCGCGCCCCCATCTGCTCCGCGATCGACATGAACAGGTTGTTGAAGACCTCCAGCATGACCGGATCGACCTCGGTTCCGACTCCGACGACGTCGGCACGCCGGCGCACCCGCTCGATCCGCAGGTGACCATGCTCCGTCAGTCCGGCCCGCCAGCCGTCCTCGACCACCGTCGTCGCGTTCTCCTCTGCGATGATCGCCGGTCCGTGCACCGCGTCGTCGGCGGCGAGCTGTTCGCGCCGGTACAACGGCACCCGGTGCCAGGCCCCACCGGTATACATCTGCACCGGCTTGGGCTGCGCCAGCCCCAGGTCATCCCACATGCTCCCGTGCCGGGTCTCCCGCGTCCCCGTCGTCGATCCGAGCCAGTCGGCCTGATGCAGATCAGCGGAGGGCGTGGTGGAGGAGATCCCGTCTCGGGTCTGGCCGGGTATCGGCGAGTGAGGAACGAGCGAGCCGCGGGCGGAGACGGGATCTCCTCCACCACGCCCGGCCTCGGCCTCACTCGTCAGCCCGACCGCCTCCACCGACAATGCCTCGACGATCAGCGGCCGGTCCATCAGGAACGAGTACATCCGCCGGTAGCTGGTCTCGAACGCCTCCACCATGGCGTCGAGTCCGCCGAGCGGCACCTGAACCGCCGTGTCGGTACCGTCGTACCGGAGGTGAGCACGGCGGCTCACGCGGATACGCTCGGACGCTACGCCGGAGTCCACCAACTCGGCGGAGGCGGCCGCCGCCAGCTCATCCGCCAGCTCGCCCAGCCGGCCCATCAGCCCGTCCGCGAGCCTCTCCTCCACCGACTGTTCGCGCATCGCCGTGGTGTCCGCCAGCCCGATCCCCAACGCGGAGAGCACGCCTGCCATCGGCGGCACCAGCACGGTGCGGATGCCGAGTGAGTCGGCCACGGCACAGGCGTGCTGCCCACCCGCGCCGCCGAAGGTGGTCAACACGTACTCGGTGACGTCGTGCCCCTTCTGCACGGAGATCTTCTTGACGGCGTTGGCCATGTTCGCCACGGCGATGGTCAGGAAGCCCTCGGCCACCTGCTCGGGGCTACGACCTTCACCGGTGGCCGCGGCGATCTCATCGGCGAGTTCCGTGAACTTCCGGCGGACGATGTCGACGTCGAGGGGCTGGTCCCCGTCCGGCCCGAAAACGGCCGGGAAATGCCGCGGCTGGATCCGGCCGAGCATGACGTTGGCGTCGGTGACGGTGAGCGGCCCGCCGTTGCGGTAGCAGGCAGGTCCCGGGTCGGCGCCGGCCGAATCGGGGCCGGCCCGGAGCCGGGAGCCGTCGAAGTGCAGGATCGATCCTCCACCGGCGGCGACGGTGTTGATGTCCAACATCGGCGCCCGCAGCCGCACCCCGGCGACCTGTGTGTCGAAGACCCGCTCGTACTCGCCCGCGTAATGCGAGACGTCGGTCGACGTGCCCCCCATGTCGAATCCGATGACGTGGTCGTACCCGGCCTGCTGCGACGTCCGCACCATGCCGACGATCCCGCCGGCCGGCCCGGACAGGATGGCGTCCTTGCCGCGGAAGTGGCCCGCCTCGGCCAGCCCGCCGTTGGACTGCATGAACATCAGCCGCACATCCGGGATGTGTTCGGCGACCTGCCGGACGTAACGGCCGAGGATGGGTGACAGGTAGGCGTCGACGACGGTGGTGTCACCGCGTGAGACGACCTTCATCAGCGGACTGGCCTCGCTGGACAGTGAGATCTGCGGGAAGCCGATCTGGGCGGCGAGTTTCCCGACGGCCTCCTCGTGTGCCGGATACAGGTGTCCGTGCAGGCACACCACGGCCGCCGCCCGGATCCCATCGTCGTACGCCGCCCGAAGTTCGTCGCCGAGCGCTTCCAGATCCGGTGTGCGCAGCACCGTGCCTTCGGCCGTGACGCGCTCGTCGACCTCGATGACGCGTTCGTGCAACAACTCGGGCAGTACGATCTGCCGGTCGAAGATCCGGGGACGCGCCTGGTAACCGATGCGGAGCGCGTCCGCGAACCCCTTGGTGATGACCAGGACGGTGCGGTCGCCCTTCCGTTCCAGCAGGGCGTTGGTCGCCACCGTGGTACCCATCCGGACGGCCTCGATCCGGCCCACCGGGATGGCAGATGCCGTGTCGGCGGGGCCGTGCTCTCCCGCCTCCTGCAGCAGACGGCGGATCCCTGCCACCGCAGCGTCGTGGTAACGCTCGGGGTTCTCTGAGAGGAGCTTATGGGTGACCAGCCCGCCATCGGGACGACGCGCCACGATATCGGTGAAGGTTCCGCCACGGTCGATCCAGAACTGCCAGCGCCCAGCCATGTTCCGACGATATCCCGGCTGTCCTCCGGTACACGTCGGCGTCATTCATGTCATGGGCGTCATGCCTATTGGCTGCTGATACTGCGGTAGTGTTTCGTGGTGAGCTCTTCGCGGTCCGGCCTGGTCTTCGGGTTCGGCGCGTACGGCCTCTGGGGCCTCCTGCCGCTGTACTGGGATCTGCTCGATGAGGCCGGCGCGGTGGAAGTCCTCGCCCACCGCTTTGTGTGGTCGCTTGCCGCGACCTTGCTGGCGCTGGTGTTGTGGCGGCGGCTCGCCCGGTTGCGGGGTCTGCCGCCGCGGAGCTACGCGCTGCTCGCCGTCGCCGGCGCCGTGATCGCGATCAACTGGGGAACGTACATCTGGGGTGTCCACCACGGTCATGTGATCGAGGTCTCGCTCGGCTACTTCATCAACCCATTGGTCACGGTCGTGGTGGCGGTGCTGGTGCTGCACGAACGGCTGCGTCGCCTGCAGTGGGTGGCGGTGGCGATCGCGACGGTGGCCCTGGTGGTGCTGACCGCGAATTACGGCCGGCCACCATGGATCGGTCTGACGCTGGCGTTCACGTTCACCATCTACAGCCTGATCAAGAAGCGAGTCCGGGTACCGGCGGTGGAGAGCGTCGCCCTGGAGTCCGCCGTCATGTTCCTGCCCGCGCTGGTGTTCCTGACCTACCTTCAGGTGAACGGTGATGCGACATTCGGCCATATCGACGTCGGTACCGATCTGCTGTTGGTGGCGACAGGCGTCGCCACGGCGACTCCGCTGGTGCTCTTCGCGGCGGCCGCGGCCAGGGCGCCGCTGACCACGCTCGGTGTCATGCAGTACCTGGCGCCGTCGCTGACATTCCTGCTGGGAATCTTCGTCTTCAGCGAGGACGTCCCGGCGATCCGCTTCTTCGGATTCGGCCTCGTCTGGTTGGCGCTGGCGATCTTCACCGGGGACGCGCTGCGCCAGCGGCGACGGATGCTCCGCCGCACCGCGGCCCAAGTGGCGGAGACGTCCCTGTAGGTGCATGGTCACGCCGCCCGGGAACCCGTGGTGGGGTGCTGTCGCGGCCAGATCCGCCGCTTCGACATCGGTGCATGGTCGTGGTTCATACAGCCGATCCCGCTGTGCTCGTGTGTTCGGTCGTGTGACTTCCAGCCGATCTCACTCCGTCGTGCAAACTGTCGTGTGACTTCCAGCCGATCTCACTCCGTCGTGCAAACTGTCGTGTGACTTCCAGCCGCAAAATGGCCGGGATCCGGGGCCGTGCGAGTCGTCGTGCAAGAAGGCGCCGCCCCCATCAGCACACATCCACACGACCCGGCGCACGGCCCGCGAAAACAGTCCGATCTCCCACGACCAACGACACGGTTGGACCTGACCACGACGGCCTACGGACCGGGCGCACCTCAGTCCATGCCGAGATGGTGATGCAGCTTGAAAACCGGTCGTGCGTATGGTCGTGTGCACAACGGCTGACGGATCAGCGGGTGCGGGTCACCACTGTGTCGCAGAGGGCTTCCAACGCGCGACGCGCGGGAACGTCCGGTAACGTCGCCAAGGTCGTCCGGGCGTCATCGGCCCAGCGTCGCACCTCGTCGCGGGCCTCCGACATGGCCGGGTGTTCGCGCAGCAACGCCAGCGCCTCGGCGTGCGCGTCGTCATCGGTGATCGGGCCGGAGATCAGCTCCAGCAGGCGCTCGTCTCCTGGCCTCGCCGACCTGCGGGCGTACAGCACCGGCAGGGTCGCGACGCCCTCGCGCAGATCGGTTCCCGGCCGTTTGCCGGAGATCGCCGACTCGCCCGCGATATCGAGCAGGTCGTCGGCAAGCTGGAACGCCATACCGACCCGCTCGCCGTATCGTGCCAAGACCTCGACGTCCTCGGCGGCGACACCCCCGTGCAGCGCGCCCAGCCGGGCCGACGCCGCGATCAGCGATGCCGTCTTGTCCGACAACACCGACAGGTAATGCTCCACCGGGTCGGTCCCTGCTGCCGGGCCCACCGTCTCACGCAGCTGGCCCTGCACGAGCCGCTGATAGGTCTTCGCCTGGATCCGCACCGAATCCGGCCCCAGATCGGCCAGCAGCACCGACGCGCACGCGAAGAGGTAGTCGCCGGTGAGGATCGCGACCGTGTTGTCCCACCGCGCGTTCGCGCTCGGAGCCCCTCGGCGCAGCTCGGCCTCGTCCATCACATCGTCGTGGTAGAGCGACGCGACATGCGTCAGTTCCACCACCGCGGCCGCAGGGGCGACGCCGGGACCGTCGACGTCACCGAAGGCGGCGGCCAGCAACGTCAGCGTCGGCCGGAACCGCTTGCCGCCGGCGGTCACCAGATGCCGGGACGCTTCGTCCAGTACCTCGTCGTCCGACTTGATCGCCGCGAGCAGCCGACCTTCCACATCATCGAGGCCGGCACTGAGCGCCTGCTCGAGATCGGCGTCGACCACGGGGATCCCGAGACCGCCAGCACTCACCCAGACCTCCCATCCCCATCGACTCCGGCCACGCGCGCCGCCGCCACCGGCGGACGGCGGGCGCGTCGACTCATGCATCCGTCCGGCGAAGATGGCATGCCTCGGCCGACCTTGGCCCGCCGGAGGATCACCATCTTCGAACCAACAGCCTACGGGATGCCTCAGCGGATGAAGACAGCAGCGTTCTCGGCCAGGTCCAGCAGCGGCCCGGGCAGGATGCCCAGAACGATCGTCGCGGCCGCACCGACGGCGATGCCCACCGTCGTCCACGGGCTGGGCACCGCCACCGTCGGCCCTTCCGCAGCCGGCTCGGAGAAGAACATCAGCACGATGACCCGAACGTAGAAGAACGCGGCCACGGCGCTGGTCAGCACGCCGACGATCACCAACGGCATCGCCCCGCCCTGGAAGGCCGCGTTGAACACGGTCAGCTTCCCGACGAATCCGCTGGTGAGCGGGATACCCGCCATGGCCAGCAGGAACAGGCCGAAGGTGGCGGCCAGGATCGGGGACCGTTTGCCGAGCCCTGCCCACTTGGACAGGTGGGTGGCTTCACCGCCCGCGTCCCGAACCAGCGTGACCACAGCGAACGCGCCAAGCGTCATGATGCCGTAGGTGGCCAGGTAGAACAAGATGGACGACAACGCCAGCTCATCCACAGCGACGAACGCGGTCAGGATGAACCCTGCGTGCGCGATCGACGAGTAGGCCAGCATCCGCTTGACGTCCGTCTGGGTCAGCGCGACCACGATGCCGACCACCATGGTGGCGATCGCCACCGCCCACATCATCGGCTGCCAATCCGTGCGGAGACCGCCGAGGGCCACGTAGAACAGCCGCAGCAGCGCACCGAACGCCGCCAGCTTGGTGCACGCGGCCATGAAGCCCGTCACCTGAGTCGGCGCGCCCTGGTACACGTCCGGCGTCCAGGCGTGGAACGGCACCGCGCCGATCTTGAACAGAAGGCCGACCGCCATCAGGCCGACGCCGGCGAGCAACAGGCCCTCCTGACCCACCCTCGCGGTGAGCGCGGCGTCGATCTCGGACAGCCGCACGGATCCCGCGTAGCCGTACACGAAGGCAGCACCGAACAGGAAGAACGCCGACGCGAACGCGCCCAGCAAGAAGTACTTGAGCGCAGCCTCCTGCGACAGCAGCCGACGCCGCCGCGCCATCCCGCACAGCAGGTACAGCGGCAGCGACAGCACCTCCAGGGCGATGAACATCACCAGCAGGTCGTTCGCGGCCGGGAAGAGCATCATCCCGCCGACCGAGAACATCGTGAGCGGATAGACCTCGGTCTGCAGCACCCGGTCACGGACCAGGATCCGCTCCTCCTCACTGCCCGGAAGAGACGAGGCACTGGGTGCGAACGCGTTCCCACCGGCCTCGATCTTCCGCTCGGCGAAGAACAGCACACTCACGAACGCCAGCACGACGATCGCGCCCTGCAGGAACAACGCCGGCCCGTCGATCGCGACCGAACCGCTCACGGCGATCAGCTCGGTCTCCCCGGCAAGCCGCAGGATCTGGACGAACGCCGCGACGAACGCCACCAGAGCCAGCGCCACCTGGGTGACGTGCCGGTAGCGCCGCGGCATGAACGCCTCGACCAGGACACCGATGACCCCCGCGGAAAGCACGATGATCATCGGCATCAAGGCCGCGTACTCGACTGGTGGCGCGTTCACTCCTCGTCCCCTTCAGCAGCTTGGTCGGTCACGGACACCAGCGGATCCGGCGCCTCGACACCGACGTCCGACAGAGTCGGCCCGACACCTTCATCGATCACGTCCACCACCGTCCGGGGGAACACCCCCACCGCCAGGATCAGCGCCAGCAGCGGAGCGACCACGATGGTCTCCCGCAGGCCCAGATCCCGGGTGTCCGCGTTCTCCTCACCCACGGGCCCGGTCATGGTGCGCTGGTACAGCCAGAGGATGTACAGGGCCGCCAGTACGATGCCGAGCGTGGCCACCACCGCCGCGGCGCGGTACTCCTCGAAGGTTCCGACGATCACCAGGAACTCGGAGAGGAACGTGGCCAGTGGCGGGAGAGCCAGCCCGGAGAGGCCGGCGATGAGGAACGCGCCCGCCAGCTTCGGTGCCGGCTTCTGGATCCCGCCGTAATCCGCGATCAGGCGAGACTGGCGACGCGAGATCATGAAGCCGACGATCACGAACAGCGCGATGGTCGACAGCCCGTGGTTGATCATGTAAAAGGTCGAGCCGGTCATGCCACGGTCGGTGAGCGCGAAGATGCCCAGCACGATGAATCCGAAGTGGGAGATCGACGTGTAGCCGATCAACCGCTTCATGTCGGTCTGCCCGATCGCCAGCAGGGCACCGTAGATGATGCTGATTACGGCCAGCGCCACGATCACCGGCGCGAAGTCCTCGGCCGCCTGCGGGAAGAGCGGCACCGCGAGCGCGATCATGCCGAAGGTGCCCACCTTGTCGGCCACGCCGGACAGGAAGGCGGCGTTCGACGGTGTCGCTTCGGCCGCCGCATCCGGCAGCCAGGTGTGGAACGGCCACAGCGGCGCCTTGATCGCGAACGCCAGCATGAAGCCGAGGAACAGCCAACGCTGTGTCTCCACCGGGATGTCCAGCGCCATCAGATCGGCCAGCAGGAACGACGCCTGCCCGGCGTCCGCGGACTCCGCGTACACCCCGATCACCGCGGCGAGCATCACCAGCCCGCCGAACAGGTTGTACAGCAGGAACTTCAGCGCCGCGTACCGTCGCTGCGGACCACCGTACATACCGATCATGAAGTACAGCGGGATCAGCATCGCCTCGAAGACGATGTAGAACAGCAGCAGGTCCTTCGCCACGAAGGCGGTGATCGTCAGCGCCTCGACGGCCAGGAGCAGCGCGAAGTAGACCTTCGGGTCGCGTTTGCTCTCCTCCGCCTCCGGCCACATGGCCAGAGCCACGATCGGCGTGGCGACCGCCGTCAGTCCGACCAGCGCCACCCCGATGCCGTCGACGCCGAGCGCCCAGTAGATGCCGAGCGCGGAGATCCATTCGTTCTGCTCGGTCAGCTGGAAGCGGTCGCCGCCGAGATCGAACTGCGCGATCACCGCGACGGCGAAGCCCAGCGTCAGGATGGCGAACGCCAGGGCAACCTGCTTCGCGAGCCTGCTGCGGCCCTGCGGCACCAGCGCCGTCAGCACGGCGCCCAACGCGGGCACCGCGATCAGAGTCGTCAACCAGGGGAATGTCACGGCACCCTCACCAACAGCATGGCCACGACGATGAGGCCGGCCCCGGCCAACATCGTCAGCGCGTACGAGCGGACAAAACCGGTCTGCCAACGCCGCCACCGCGCGGACAGTCCGCCGACGGCCGTCGCCGCACCGATGACGGCCCCGTCGACGCCACGGTTCTCGACGTAGACCAGGGACCGGGTCAGGTACTGGCCAGGTCGCATCAGCACGGCCTCGTTGAACGCGTCACCGTAGAGGTCCTTGCGCGCCGCGACGGTCAGCGGGTTCCCCGCGGGCGCCTGTACCGGCACCGGCCGGCGCTGATACATGAACCAGGCGACGCCCGCCCCGAGCACCACGACCGTCATCGTCAGCGCGATCAACACGGCGACCGGAAGCGGCAGGTCATGGTGCTCCTCGCCGGTGACCGGCTCCAGCCAGTCGACGATTCCGCCGCCGATGTACAGCAGGCCGAGCCCGCCGGCCACGGACAGGAAACCGAGCGCCCACAACGGCCAGGTCATCACGCGCGGAGACTCGTGCGGGTGAGCGTCGTCCTCCCACCGCTTGCTGGTGAAGAAGGTCAGCAGCATGACCCGGGTCATGTAGAACGCGGTCACGCCGGCGCCGATCATCGCGCACAACCCGATCAGCACGTTGTCGCCGAACGCCGCCTCGATGATCCGGTCCTTGGAGAAGAAGCCGGCGAACGGCGGGATCCCGATGATCGCCAGGTATCCGACGGCGAACGTCAGGAAGGTCGCCGGCATCGCGGACCGCAGCGCCCCGAATCGACGCATGTTGACCTCGTCGTTCATCCCGTGCATCACGGACCCGGCGCCGAGGAACAGGTTGGCCTTGAAGAAGCCGTGCGTGATGAGGTGGAAGATCGCGAACGCGTACCCCGCCGGTCCGAGCCCGGCCGCCAGCATCATGTAGCCGATCTGGCTCATGGTCGAACCGGCCAGCGCCTTCTTGATGTCGTCCTTGGCGCACCCGATGATGGCACCCATCAACAGCGTGATGGTGCCCACCAGGATCACCGCGGTGCGTGCTTCGGGCGCGAGGTCGTAGATCGCGGCCGAGCGCACCACGAGGTAGACACCGGCGGTCACCATGGTCGCGGCGTGGATCAGTGCGGAGACCGGCGTCGGTCCCTCCATCGCGTCCAGCAACCAGGACTGCAGCGGGAACTGTGCCGACTTCCCGCAGGCGGCCAGCAACAGCAGCAGGCCGATGGTGTTCAGCCATCCGGTCTGCGCACCATCGGCTCCGGCGAAGACGATCTCGAACGACGTCGAGCCGAAGACCACCAGCATCGATGCCAGAGCCAGCACCATGCCCATGTCGCCGACGCGGTTCACGACGAACGCCTTCTTCGCCGCGATCGCCGCCGACGGTTTGTACTGCCAGAACCCGATCAGCAGGTACGACGCCAGGCCGACACCCTCCCAGCCGATGAACAGCACCAGGTAGTCAGCGGCCAGCACCAGCAGAAGCATGGCGGCGACGAACAGGTTCAGGTATCCGAAGAACCGGCGCCGCCGTTCGTCGTGCTCCATGTAGCCGATCGAATAGACGTGGATCAGCGAACCCACACCGGTGATCAGCAGAACGAACGCGATCGAGAGCTGGTCGAGGAGCAGATCGAGCCGGACCTCGTACCCGCCCGCATTGAACCACTCCCACAGCGGCACCGAGAACGCCCGCTCGTGCGCGTCGTGCGACAGCATGTCGACGAACAGCACGACCGCCCAGGCGAAGGCGCCGATCACGGCAGCGCATCCGATGAGATGGCCGGACCGGTCGAGTCGCCGTCCGCCGAGCAGCAGAACGGCCGCGCCGAGCAGCGGCAGAGCGATCAGCAACCAGGTGGTGGAGATCAGCCCGGAGGCCTCGTGGACCTCCTGAGCTCCCTCCGTCTGGGCAGCCAGACCGAGTGTCACTACGTTGGTGAGCGTCACGTAACCCCCAGGCCCGTCACAGCTTCAGCAGGCTGGCGTCGTCGACCGACGCGGACCTGCGGGTTCGGAAAATCATCACGATGATGGCCAACCCGACCACGACCTCCGCCGCTGCGATCACCATGACGAAGAACGCAACGATCTGGCCGTCGATGTTGCCGTGCATCCGCGCGAAGGTCACGAATGCCAGGTTGGCGGCGTTGAGCATCAACTCAACGCTCATGAACGCTATCAGGGCGTTCCGTCGCAGCAGCACACCGGCGCCGCCGAGGGTGAACAGGATCGTCGCCAGCACGAGGTACGGCGTCGGGTTCATCGTGCGTCACCTCCGTCGGCCTCGTCCTGGTCAGGCCTCGCGCCATCGTCGTCGGCGCCGCCGTCGTCAGCAGGGACGTCGTCGTTGGGGCCGCCCTCGCCGGCGGTCGCGTCACCCTCCGGCTGGTCGCCCTCGCCCTGCGGCTGCAACCCCGAGGGTTTCTGGCCGTGCGGGCCGATCTCGCCGATGTCCTCGGCGAACTCCTCCGCCGGACGGGCCGCCCCGCGCGCGACCAGGACCGCGGGAACCGAGGACTCGGCCGGGGTGCCGTCCGGCAGCAGAGCCGGCGTGTCGACCGCGTTGTGCCGCGCGTAGACACCGGGCACCGGCAGACCGGCGGCATTGCGCGGGTCGCCGTCGCGGAACCGCCGCTCGGAGAGCTCCCGTTGCGTGAGCCGCCGGGTGACGCGCTCCTTGTGGGTCAGCGCCATCGCCCCGACCGCGGCGGTGATCAGCACGATCGCGACCACCTCGAAGGCCCACACGTACCGGCCGAAGATGAGGTCGGCGATCGCGTAGACGTTGCCGTCCGGGGTCGCCTCGTCGGTACCGATCGGATCCGGCAACGCCGCCCGACCGGTGACCGCGGTCAGCAGAACCAGCACGCCGAGTACCGCCAGCGCGGCCGCACCGCGCTGACCACGGATGGTCTCGACCCGGGAGTCCGTCGCGTCGACGCCGACCAGCATGATGACGAACAGGAACAGCATCATGATGGCGCCGGTGTAGACGACGATCTGCACCACGCCGAGGAACGGTGCCTCCAGCGCCAGGAACAGCAGCGCCAGGCTGACCATGGTCATCGCCAGGAACAGCGCACCGTGCACCGCCTTGCGAGAGAGCACCAGGCCGAGCGCACCCAGCACGGCGAGCGGCGCGAGGATCCAGAACAGCACCTCTTCACCGGTGGTGCCGGAACTGGTGGAGGTCTCGCTCGCCTGGGCCGCGACAGCGGTCAGCAGACTCACTGTCCCCCCTCTCCCGTGGTGCTGTTCTGCAGGGATCCACCCGGCAGGCCGGCACCAAGGTAGTAGTCACGCTCGTCGTCCCCGAGCCGCATCGGGTGCGGGGGCTCCTCCATGCCGGGCAGCAGCGGGGCGAGCAAGTCCTTCTTCTCGTAGATCAGGCTCTCGCGGGTGGCATCGGCCAGCTCGTACTCGTTGGTCATGGTGAGCGCGCGCGTCGGGCACGCCTCGATGCACAGACCGCAGAGGATGCACCGCAGGTAGTTGATCTGATAGACCCGTCCGTACCGTTCGCCGGGCGAGAAGCGCTCATCCTCGGTGTTCGGAGCGCCTTCGACGTAGATCGCGTCGGCCGGGCACGCCCAGGCGCACAGCTCACAGCCGACGCACTTCTCCAGACCGTCCGGGTGCCGGTTCAGCTGGTGCCGCCCGTGGAACCGCGGAGCTACCGGGTGCGGTTCCTCCGGGTACTGCTCGGTCACCTTCTTCTTGAAGATGTTCGCGAAAGTGACGCCGAACCCGGCGATCGGATCGAGGAAACTAGGCATTGCTGCCCTCCGAGCGGTTGCTCTCGTCGCTGTCATCAGGGCTGTCCGACCCGCTGTTGTCATCACCTGCGCGTCGGGTGGCGCCCACCGTCGCCGTCACTGTCACCGGTTCCTGGCCCGGCATCGGTGGGACCGGGTGTCCGCCGGCGAAGGCGTCGAACGACGACGCCCCTTCCCGCTCATCCGCCGCTTCCTCGGCTTCGTCGTCCTTGGAACCGGTGAACAGCGGCGCGATCCACAGGATGAGCATGATCACCAGGAAGGCTCCGCCCACCCAGACCATCAGCTCCTGGCGCTCCCAGCCTTCGTTCATGGCCAGCCGCATCCCGGCGACCAGCACGATCCATACCAGGGACACCGGGATGAGCACCTTCCAGCCCAGCTTCATGAACTGGTCGTACCGGAAGCGTGGCAGGGTCCCGCGGAGCCAGATGAAGACGAACAGCAGGGCGATGATCTTGCCGATGAACCACAGGATCGGCCACCAGCCCTCGTTGAACATGCCGTCGTTGATCGCCGACAGCGGCCACGGCGCCCGCCATCCGCCCAGGAAGAGCGTCGTCGCCAGCGCTGAGACGTTGACCATGTTGATGTACTCGGCCAGGAAGAACATCGCGTACTTGATGGACGAGTACTCGGTGCCCCAGCCGGCCACCAGCTCACCCTCCGCCTCGGGAAGGTCGAACGGCGCACGGTTGGTCTCGCCGACCATGGAGATCAGGTAGACGATGAAAGACGGGATGAGGATGATGCCGAACCAGAGCCGTTCCTGCTCTTCGACGATGCCGGACGTCGACATCGTCCCGGCGAACAGGAACACCGCCACGAACGACATGCTCATCGCCAGCTCGTAGGAGATGACCTGCGCCGACGAGCGCAGCCCACCGAGCAGCGGATACGTCGAACCACTCGACCAGCCGGCCAGCACGATCCCGTACACGCCGACCGAGGCGATGCCGAGGATCAGCAGCACCGCCACCGGCGCATCGGTGATCTGCAACCGCGTGGTCTGGCCGAACATCGAGACCTCGGGGCCGAACGGGATCAGCGCCATGATCAGGAACGCCGGGATCACCGCGATGAGCGGAGCCAGGATGTAGACGACCTTGTCCGCATGCTTCGGGATGATGTCTTCCTTCAGCATGAGCTTGGCGCCGTCGGCCAGGCTCTGCAGCGACCCGTTCGGACCGACCCGGTTGGGGCCGATCCGGTTCTGCATCTTCGCGACGACCTTCCGCTCGAAGACGATCGCGAAGAGCGTCATCACGACAAGGAAGACGAAGATCGCCAGGCTCTTGATCGCGATGATCCACCACGGGTCACCGCCGAAACCTTCGAGCTGATCCGCAGCCCGGACGTCGATCGACGCCAGCTGGGCGGTCATGCTTCACCTCCGGCCAACGAGACGACCGCGCCCGCCTGCACGCGCAGGTCGGCGTATACGTGCGAGCCCGGGGAGTTCTGCGGCACCCACACCACGCGGTCCGGCATCTGGGTGATGACGAGCGGCAAGGTGAGAGATCCGGCGCTGGTGCCGACCGTGAGCTGTTCCCCGTCGGCAACCCCGATCTCCGCCGCGGTCACCGCCGACAATCTAGCGTGCGGCTCTCGCGCGGTCTCAGCCAGGTGCGGCTCACCGTCCTGACCGCGGCCGTCGTCCAGCATCAACCGCCAGGTGGCCAGGATGGCCTCGCCTGCGCCTACGGCCGGAAGATCGGCCGCGGACACGTCCACCACCGGAGGCTCGGCCTCCCAGACGCCGATCTCGGCGATCTCGGCACGCACCGTCTCCACGTCGTCGGTGCCCAGTTTGATGTCCAGTTCCGAGGCCAGCGCCGCCAGGGTCTGGGCGTCCGACCACGCCGAGCTCTCCGGCAACGCCTGACCGAACGGGCGGTGACGGCCCTCCCAGTTGACGAACGTCCCCGCCTTCTCCATCGGCGGCGCCACCGGAAGCACGACGTCGGCCAGCTCCGTGATGTCGCTGCGGCGTACCTCCAGGCTGACGATGCACGAGTCGGGGTCGCCGGACAGCTTCTCCAGCGCCTGCCGCGCCACGGCCGGATCCGGCAGGTCGTTCAGCTCGACGCCTCCGACCAGCAGCCCGGTGAGCGCGCCGTTGCCCAGCGCGGTCAGGATGCCGTTGGTGTCCCGGCCGTCCAGCGGTGGCAACGACGGCACCCCCCAGACGGCGGACATGTCGACCCTTGCCTCGGCGTTGCCGATCGGCCGCCCGCCCGGCAGCAGCGTCGGGAACGCCCCCGCTTCGAGAGCGCCGCGTTCACCGGCCCGCCTCGGTACCCAGGCCAGCCGGGCACCCGTCGAACCGGCCACCCGCACGGCGGCGGAGAGCGCACCGGGTACGCCGGCCAGACGCTCGCCGATCATCACGACCGCACCGTCGGCGCTGAGCTGATCATGCAGGTCGGCGACCTCAGGCGCCTTCGCGGCGACCGCTGTCAGCACCTCGGCCTCGGTCCCGGGCGCCGCCGGGAACAGCGTGCCGGAGAGCTTCTGCAGACCGCGGGTGGCGAACGGCGCGATCGAGAACACCTTGGTCCCCTTCCGCGCGCCCTTACGCAGCCGCAGGAAGACCGTCCCGGCTTCCTCTTCCGGTTCGAAGCCGGCCAGCAGAACGGCCGGTGCGGTCTCCAGGTCCTGGTAGGTGACATCCAGCCCGGACGTGGCGACTCGCTGCAGGAAAGTGGCTTCTTCAGCCGAGTGGTTGCGCGCCCGGAAGTCGATGTCGTTGGTGCTGAGCACCACTCGCGCGAACTTCCCGTACGCGTACGCGTCTTCCATCGTCACCCGGCCGCCGGTGAGCACACCGACGCCGCGGCCGTCCCTGGCGCGGGCCAGACCCCGCGCGGCCAGCGTCAGCGCCTCCGGCCACGACGCGGTGACCAGCTCGCCGGTCTCCTCGTCCCGGACCAGCGGATGGGTCAGCCGGTCGTCGAGGGTGTACGAGCGGAAGGCGAACCGGTCCTTGTCGGTGATCCACTCCTCGTTCACATCCGGGTCGTCGCCGGAGAGCCGGCGCATGACCGTGCCGCGCCGATGGTCGACGCGGATGGCGCTGCCGCACGCGTCGTGTTCGGCGACGGAAGGCACCGAGACGAGATCGAACGGCCGGGCGCGGAACCGGTACGCAGCCGAGGTGAGCGCGCCGACCGGGCAGATCTGGATCGTGTTCCCGGAGAAGTAGCTCTCGAACGGCTCCTTCTCGTAGATGCCGACCTGCTGCAGCGCACCCCGCTCGAGCAATTCGATGAACGGATCGCCGGCGATCTCCTGCGAGAACCGGGTGCACCTGGCGCACAGCACGCAACGCTCCCGATCGAGCAGGATCTGCGCCGAGATGTTGATCGGCTTGGGGTAGGTCCGCTTCTTGCCCTCGTACCGCGAATCTCCCCGGCCGTTGCTCATCGCCTGGTTCTGCAGCGGACACTCGCCGCCCTTGTCGCAGACCGGGCAGTCCAGCGGGTGGTTGATCAGCAGAAACTCCATGATGCCCTGCTGTGCCTTGTCGGCGACCGGGGATGTCATCTGCGTGTTGACGACCATGCCGGGCATGACGGTCAGCGTGCACGACGCCTGCGGCTTCGGCATGCCGCGTCCATTGCCCATGTCCGGCACCTCTACCAGACACTGCCGGCACGCGCCCGCCGGGGCGAGCAGGGGGTGGTCGCAGAACCGCGGGATCTGGATACCGATCATCTCGGCGGCGCGGATGACCAGGGTCCCCTCGGGCACGCTCACCTCGAAGCCGTCGATGGTGAGGGTGACCAGGTTCTCCTGCTTCTCGACAGCGTCGTCCGGCGTGGCCGAGGCGTTCTTCTCCGCCGAGGCCGGGTTGACACTGGCGTTCGTTCCGCCACTCATCAGGCGTTGACCCCCGCTTCTTCCTTACGTTCGACGGTGAACAGCGCCGACGCCGCCGGGTCGAACGGACATCCGCCGTGTTCGAAGTGGGCGATGTACTCGTCCCGGAAGTGCTGGATCGACGAGGTCACCGGTGCGATTCCGCCGTCGGCGAGCGCGCAGAACGAGCGGCCTCCGATGTTGTCGCTCAGATCCAGCAGCTTGTCCAGGTCGGCCTCGGTGCCCTGTCCCTTCTCCAGCCGGTCCAGGATCTGCACCTGCCACCAGAAGCCCTCACGGCACGGCGTGCACTTTCCGCACGACTCGTGCTTGTAGAACTCCACCCAGCGCAGTGTGGCCCGGACGACG
Organism: Phytoactinopolyspora halotolerans; assembly: GCF_010550675.1. GTDB lineage: Bacteria > Actinomycetota > Actinomycetes > Jiangellales > Jiangellaceae > Phytoactinopolyspora > Phytoactinopolyspora halotolerans. The sequence goes on from NZ_JAAGOA010000005.1 coordinate 158,664, forward strand.
CAGGTGGTGTCGTCGAAGATCTGCAGCGCCCGGGTGCCCAGCATGGTGCCGGCACCGGCCATACTTTCGAAGTCGAGCGGCAGGTCCGCGTGCTCCTCGGTCAGCATCGGCGTCGACGACCCGCCCGGTGTCCAGAACTTCAGCCGATGCCCGGCACGGATGCCGCCCGCCATGTCGAGCAACTCGTTCAGCGTGATACCGAGCGGCGCCTCGTACTGACCCGGATTCGTCACGTGCCCGGACAGCGAGAAGATCCCGAAGCCGGGGGACTTCTCGCTACCCATGGACCGGAACCAGCCGGAGCCGTTGGACACGATCGACGGCACCGAAGCGATGGTCTCGACGTTGTTGATCACCGTCGGCGATGCGTAGAGGCCGGCGACCGCCGGGAACGGCGGCTTCAGCCGAGGCTGCCCGCGCCGCCCCTCGAGCGAGTCGAGCAGCGCGGTCTCCTCACCGCAGATGTACGCGCCGGCACCCGCGTGCACCACGAGCTCCAGGTCGTAGCCGGAGCCGAGGATGTTCGTGCCGAGATAGCCGGCCTCGTACGCCTCCGCGACGGCCGCCTGCAACCGGCGGATGACGTGCAGCACCTCACCGCGGACATAGATGAACGCGGTGTGCGCGCCGATCGCGTAGGCGGAGATGATGACACCCTCGACCAACACATGCGGGTCGGCCATCATGAGCGGGATGTCCTTGCAGGTGCCGGGCTCTGACTCGTCGGCGTTGACCACCAGGTAGGTCGGTTTGGGAATGTCCTTGGGCACGAAGCTCCACTTCATGCCGGTCGGGAAGCCCGCACCGCCGCGGCCGCGCAGACCGGAGTCCTTGACCGCCTCCACGATCGACTCCGGGGTCCGCTGCAGCGCCTGGCGCAACGCCTTGTAGCCGCCGTTGCGCTCATAGACGCGGCGGGTGAAGGAGTCCTTCTCGCCCCAGCGAGCCGTCAGCACCGGCGTCAGCGTCACCGGAGCGCGCTGTTCGGCCGAAGCCTCGGATGGCGTGCTCACTTGCTCTCCCCTCCGGTTCCCTCATCGGCTCCGCCCAGTGCCGGCTGTCCGCCCTCGGGCGCGGTCCAGCCTTCCTGCTCGGCAAGCCGGAGCCCGGCGAGCGACGCCGGACCCGCCTGGGCGCCCTGGCCGGCCAGACCGTCCGAGAAGCCCGCGATCACTCGCTCAGCCTGTTTCCATGTGCACAGCTTCGGACCCCGGGTGGAGCTGACGTCTTCGCCCGCGCGAAGCTTGTCGACCAGCTCACGCGCGGATTCGGGGGTCTGGTTGTCGACGAACTCCCAGTTGACCGTCACCACCGGTGCGTAGTCGCAGGCGGCGTTGCACTCCACTCGCTCAAGCGAGATCTTGCCGTCCTCGGTGGCCTCGTCGTGTCCGACGCCCAGGTGCTCGGAGAGCTCGGACCAGATGGCATCGCCGCCCATGATGGCGCACAGCGTGTTCGTGCAGACACCGACGTGGTAATCGCCCACCGGACGCCGCTTGTACATCGTGTAGAACGTCGCCACCGCCGCGACCTCGGCCTCGGTGAGTCCGAGCACGTCGGCGCACATCTCGATGCCGGCCGGCGTCACATAGCCCTCGTACGACTGCACCAGATGCAGCATCGGCAGCAGAGCCGAACGCGACTCGGGATAACGCGCGACGATCTGTTCCATCTCCGCGCGCACCTTCGCGTCAAGTGCGGTGCCGCTCTCCTCGGACACCTGGCCTCCGTTCGTCTCGCTCATCTCGTCACTCATGTCTTCTGGTCGCGCTCGACTTCTCGCTCGCTCCGCGGACGGCTCCGCTCGTTCCTCGCTATGCCGGCCACTCCGCTCGTTCGGCGTCTCGCCGCTCATTACCGGTCACACCCGCCCATCACCGGGTCGATGCTCGCCACGGCGACGATCACGTCAGCGACCATGCTTCCCTCGCAGGTCGCCGGCACTGCTTGGAGGTTGTTGAACGACGGATCGCGGAAGTGCACCCGCCACGGCCGGGTACCACCCTCGGAGACCACATGCGCGCCGAGCTCGCCGCGTGGACTCTCGATCGGGATGTACACCTGCCCCGGCGGCACCCGGAAGCCTTCGGTCACCAGCTTGAAGTGGTGGATCAGCGCCTCCATCGACTCACCCATGATGTGCCGGATGTGATCGAGCGAGTTGCCCATGCCGTCCGCGCCGACCGCCAGCTGCGCCGGCCAGGCGATCTTCTTGTCCTGAACCATCACCGGACCAGGACGGAGCCGGTCGAGGCACTGCTCGACGATCTTCAGCGACTCCTTGATCTCCGCCATCCGTACCAGGTAGCGGCCATAGGCGTCACAGGTATCGGTGGTCGGCACGTCGAACTCATACGTCTCGTAGCCGCAGTACGGCTGGCTCTTGCGCAGATCCCACGGCAGGCCCGTCGAGCGGAGCATCGGTCCGGTGATACCGAGCGCCATGCACCCGGCCAGATCGAGATAGCCGATGTCGACGGTGCGTCCCTTGAAGATCGGGTTCTCGTTGCAGAACGCCTCGATCTCGCCGATGTGGTCCCACATCCAGGTCAGGTAGTCCCGCACGCTCTCGACCGCGCCGGGAGGCAGGTCCTGCGCCACCCCGCCGGGCCGAACATAAGCGCTGTTCATCCGCAGGCCGGAGATCAGTTCGAACAGGTCGAGGGTGCGCTCGCGGTCCCGGAAACCGGCGGTCATCACGGTCAGCGCGCCCATCTCCATACCGCCGGTCGCGATCGCCAGCAGGTGCGAGGAGATCCGGTTGAGCTCCATCATCATCACCCGGATGACGTTCGCCCGCTCCGGGATGTCGTCCTCGATGCCCAGCAGCTTCTCCACGCCCAGGACGTACGCGGTCTCGTTGTGGAACGGCATCGCGTAGTCCATCCGCGTCACGAATGTCACGCCCTGCGTCCAGTTCCGGTACTCGAGGTTCTTCTCGATGCCGGTGTGCAGGTAACCGATGCCCGCCCGGGCTTCGGTCACCATCTCGCCGTCGAGCTCGAGGATCAGCCGGAGCACGCCGTGCGTGGAGGGATGCTGTGGCCCCATGTTGACCACGATGCGTTCCTCGCCGGCCGCCGCGGCGCCGACGACGTCTTCCCAGTCCTGGCCGGTGACCGTGTAGACCGGGCCCTCGGTCGTGTCGCGCACCCCCGCGTACGGGTCCTCGGTCTCCTCGGCGGGCGTGAATGTCACGTCACTCATCGGTCACGCTCGCCTTCTGACTCGCTCCGCGGACGGCCTCGGAAACTCGGCCGGCCGCTCCGCTCACTCGGCAGCTCGCCGTTCTACACATCACTGGTACGACCTCCGCTCGTTCGGCGGTGGAATGGTGGCGCCCTTGTACTCGACCGGGATGCCACCGAGCGGGTAATCCTTACGCTGCGGGTGTCCCGGCCAGTCGTCGGGCATCTCGATCCGGGTCAGGGCCGGATGGTCGTCGAAGATGATCCCGAAGAAGTCGTACGTCTCCCGCTCGTGCCAGTTGGCCGACGGATACGTGGCGGTGATCGACGGGACATGCGGGTCGGAATCCGGGCAGACGACCTCGAGCCCGACACGCCGGTTGTGGGTGATCGACAACAGCTGATACGAGACGTGCAATTCCCGCCCGGTCTCCTCCGGGTAATGCACGCCGCTGACGCTCGTGCACATCTCGAACCGGAGCGCCGGGTCGTCCCGGAAGATCTTGACGACGTCCGCCAACCGTTCCCGCTTGATGAAGATGACCATCTGGCCGCGGTCGACGACAATCTTCTCCACGGCATCGTCATACGCCTGGCCGGCCTGCTGGAGCGCCGCGCCGAACTCCTCGTCCAGCCGTTCGAACTCGTCCGCCCATGGCCGCGGCGTGGAATCGCCCCGGGTCGGGCTCGTGTCACGGACCACCAGCCGGCCGTACCCGGAGGTGTCGCCCGCGTCCTGAGCACCGAACATGCCCCGGCGGGACGGGTGAGCCGGCGGCAGCTCCGGGCCTTCCGGCTCCGCCGGAAGGCTCTCCTCCTCCGGTGTCTCCTCTGGCTTGTCGGTCACCGCAGCAGACCCTTCATCTCGTGCGTCGGAGTCGCGGACAGCGCCGCGCGCTCCGCCTCCGCCTCGACCGCCTCCCGGTGCGCGCCCAGCTTGGTGTGCTGGATCTGGTCGTGCAGCTTCAGCACGGCGTCGATCAGCATCTCCGGGCGCGGCGGGCATCCCGGCAGGTAGATGTCGACCGGCACGATGTGGTCCACACCCTGCACGATCGCGTAATTGTTGAACATTCCGCCGGAGCTGGCGCAGACGCCCATCGACAGCACCCACTTCGGGCCGGCCATCTGGTCGTAGATCTGACGCAGCACGGGCGCCATCTTCTGGCTGACCCGGCCGGCGACGATCATCAGGTCGGCCTGCCGCGGCGACGCACGGAAGACCTCCATGCCGAACCGCGATGAGTCATGCCGGGGTGCCCCGAACGCCATCATCTCGATGGCGCAGCAGGCCAGCCCGAACGTCGCCGGCCACAACGAACCCTTACGCATATAGCCGGCCAGGTTCTCCACTGTGCTCAGCAGAATGCCTGCCGGGAGTTTCTCCTCAACACCCATATCTGGTCACGCTCCACTCGTCACATTGGTCGCGCTCAGCTCGTCGTTCGCTCCGCGGGCGGCTGCTCGTACCTCGCGACGCCGACCACTCCGCTCACTCCTCACTTCGCCGCTCCCTTAATCCCAGTCCAGCCCGCCACGGCGCCACTCGTAGACGAACGGCACGGTGATCAGGAAGAGGAAGGTCACCATCGCGACAAAGCCGAAGACGCCGAGGTGGTCGAAGCGGACGGCCCACGGATACAGGAAGATGATCTCGATGTCGAAGATGATGAACGTCATCGCCGTCAGGTAGTACTTGATCGGGATGCGGCCACCGCCCACCGGCTGCGGCGTCGGTTCGATCCCGCACTCGTACGAATCGAGACGCGCGCGGTGGTAGCGCTTCGGCCCCACGACGGCGGACAATACCACCGAGCCCACGGCGAAAGCGGCGGCGATGACGATCAGCCCGATCATCGGTGCGTACAGATCCACGCTCGCTCAGCTCCCCTCGACGACTCTCGTCACGCTTACCGTCTCCTTCATCTGGATCGTCCGGCGGCGGCGCGCCGTCCGGTCGGGCATGACCACACTCATCGGCGCCGCCGTCCGGCTGCTCGGTGGTCGTGAGTACGAAGACACGAGCCCATATTCTGCCCACACCTCATGCGGCCGGAGCCAATCGGGTCATGGCGTTGATGACACGGTCGTATACATCCTGATCGCGATGGTCGGTGAGGTTGGCGAGCAGCTTCAAGGTGAACTTCATCAACCATGGCCGGGGCAGGCCGTGGTTGGTGGCGATCTTCATGATCCGCGGGTCTCCGATCAGCCGGAGGAAGATCCGGCCGAGTGTGAAGTATCCTCCGTGCTCTCGTTTCAGCGCCGCCGGGTACCCCTCCAGGACCCGCTCCCGGGCGGTATCGGCGTCCCGGGACAGCGCATCGGCGATCACCATCGCCGCCGTGCTGGCCGCCTCCATCGCGTAGTCGATTCCTTCGCCGTTGAACGGGTTGACCATCCCGCCGGCGTCGCCCACCAGGAGCAGGCCACGGCTGTAGTGCGGCTGCCGGTTGAACCCCATCGGCAGCGCGGCGCTGCGGATCTCACCGACCTGGTTCTCCTCGATGAAACCCCATTCGGCCGGCGTCTCGGCCACCCAGCGTCGGAGCAGGTCCTTGTAGTCGACCCGACCGAACGCCTTCGACGTGTTCGTGATGCCGAGCCCGACGTTGCTGGTGCCGTCGCCGGCGCCGAAGATCCAGCCGTACCCCGGCAGCAGATCCCGGCCGCCACGGTCGTTGGTGGCCCACAGCTCGAGCCAGGACTCCATCCAGTCGTCGTCGTGGCGCGGACTCTTGAAGTACGTGCGCACCGCGACTCCCATCGGACGGTCGTCGCGCTTGTGGATGTCCAGCGCCGTGGCCATCCGCGACGACGTGCCGTCGGCCGCCACCACCAGCGGTGCCCGATAGGTCACCGCAGCGCCCGCCGACCGGCCGTTCTCGCCCAGCGGCGTCGCCCGGACGCCGACGACCCGGCCGGTGGCTTCGTCGACGACGGGGCCACTGACCTTCGTCCGCTGCATCAGCCTGGCCCCTGCGGCCGCTGCGTGCCGGGCGAGCAGGTGATCGAAGTCGAGGCGGGTGCGGACCAGCCCGTACCCGGGGTAGCTGACCAGATCCGGCCACGGCAGATGCAGACGCATGCCGCCGCCGACGATCCGCAGCCCTTTGTTCCGGATCCAGCCAGGCCCGGAGGTGTCCACGCCCATCCGCACCAGCTGACGCACCGCGCGCGGGGTCAAGCCGTCGCCGCATACCTTGTCCCGGGGGAACGAGGCTTTCTCCAGGAGCAGCACGTCCAGCCCGGATCGGGCCAGGTAGTACGCCGTGGTGGAACCGGCGGGTCCGGCGCCGACGACAATGACGTCGGCGTCGCCGGCCTGCGCAGTCATCGGATCCTCAACACCTGTCGTACGTCTTCTTCGGTCATGATCGATCACTTAGTGAATGAATTCACTAAGTACCTTCCTGGCCAAGTTTAGGCCCTCCGGGCGGCGAGGTTCGAACGGGGCCACAGTTCTGACCAGCGCATTTACGCATCACTTATGTTGCGAAAATATGACCTGCCCCATGGTGAACGACGCGGAAGCGCACGTGACGGTTCGAGGCCGGCATCAATGTCACCGCGCGTTCTGCGTGTCACCGTCCGTATCGCGTGATACCGGAATCCGGGTTCTATGCGTGACATACGGTGACACGCGGCACGCACCGTGACACACCGCGAGCGGCGCCCCTCGGATATGTGAGGAACACCCCTTGGAGAAGCCGGCGCCCCATCAATGGGTCGACAACACCGTGGACCCGGCGGCGTCCCATCGAACCGAGAAGGTGTTCCCACCGTCGTCGGCCACCACCTGAATCACGATCTGGCCGCGTTCCCAGCCGCGCCGCCCGACCGAGACATGCGCCACCTCCGCATCGGGCCGCTCCAGCGCTCCCGGAGTGGCGTCGATCGCCGCGGCGACCGCCTGCGGCGACACATCGTTCCAGCCGAAGAAGCCCGCCTCGGTCTCCTCCGAATACGCGCGCTCCCATTCCCGCGGCGAGGCGAACCCACCCTGGTACCTGATCTCGTCCACGCCTGGTTCGTCGGTCTCCGCTCGCACCTCGATGTGCGCGTAGTCACCATAGATGCCGATCTTCGCGATATCGGCGACGTCGGCACCCGACATGGTGTCCCACATCTCGACCAGGCCCGCTTCGGTCAGCAGGTCGAGCTTCTCGGTCGCGACGTCCGGAACCTCGACCTCGGCCGGGTCCAGTCCCGGAACCAGCGGGGCCTCCTCGACCGACGTACTGGTTGAAATGTCCCGCTCCTCCGGCTGCGCGGCGGTGACCGCGATGAGTGCCGCGATACCGGCGGCAATCGCCACGCCGACGTAGATCATCCGGGCGTACGACGGTCGCTCGGCGACCGTCGGCGGAACCGGCGGCGGCTCCGACGGGACGTCCTCCACCAACGCTTCCAGGTCAGCGATCGTCCGTGCCTCGTACACCAGGGCCGTCCGGGACTGCAGGTCGTCGGCGGTGATCCGCCCGTCACTGAAGGCGGTGGAGATCGCCTCGAGGTACCGCTCCCGGTCCGCGTCCGACGGCCGCCACCGGCGATCCGGGCCATGAGATCTCCCCGACGAGGCCATGCTCACCTCCCGTCCCGCAACAGATGCTGCCCCGTGCTGTCCCACTCCACGAAGGCGCCGTCCCCGTAGTCGTCGGGCTCCAGGTGGACCGATATCGTCACGATCGCACCGTAGGCGGAACTTCGGCCGACGGAGACGAGGCTCACCGGTCTCCCCTGCAGCCCTGCCACGTCCGCGGCTGCCGCAGCCGTCGCGGTGACCACCCCCTCAGTCAGGTCAGAGGCGCTGAAAACCGCGTCCTGTGGAGTGTCGGCCGAGGTGATCTCCCCGCCCGGTTCTCGCTCGGTGAAGCTACCGTCCCGAAATTCGATGACGTCATACTGCGCTGCCCCCGGTGCCGCCGGCACTTCGAAGCGTGCCCGATCGGGATAGAGGTCGACGCCGACGTATTCGTCGACGCCCTCGACCGCCAGCTCGCTGAACAGCGCCTCCAGCATGCCCGGTGAGTACATGCCGACGGCGCCGGCGGCCTGATCGGAATCGGCAGGCGCCGGCGCATCGTCCGCGGCCTCGGCCGGGCCGGCACGGACTGCGGAGTCGGGGCCGGAAGCGAGCGGGCTTGCCAGGACGCCACCTGCGGCCAAGCCGACCGCGACGGAAGCGGCCAGCGTGATCAGCCATCCCTTGACCGCCGCCGCACGCACGGACGGCGATCGGGGCAGGTCGGCGACGACACCAGAGAGCTCCGCCCGCGTCGTCGCACGCGTGATCCGTCTCCGCCGCCGTACCCATTCGTTGTCGTCCACGCCAGGCCGGCCGCGAGCTGCGTCCACGATCGCCAGGAACCGCGCACGTTCGGCGTCCGTCGGCCGATCGCCCCCTCGGCTCGTCATACCCGGAGCATAAGTTGTCCGCGCACCGCGCGATGCACCGCGCGGTGAACGTCTCAGAGACGCACCGCGTGATGGAGAGCGACGATGCCGCCCGACAAGTTCCGCCATCGCACGCTCGACCAGCCGGCGCGGCGCAGACGTTCGGCCATGCCGCGCTGATCCGGCCAGGCCGAGATCGATTCGGCCAGGTAGACATAGGCATCGGGGTTGCTCGCCACCCGCCGCGCGACCGCCGGCAGCGCCCGCATCAGGTACTCCAGGTAGACGGTGCGGAACGGACCCCACGTCGGGTGGCTGAATTCGCAGAGCACCAGCCGGCCACCGGGTTTGGTCACGCGGAGCATCTCACGCAGCCCGGCGTCCGGATCGTGCACGTTGCGCAGGCCGAACGAGATCGTGACCGCGTCGAACGAGGCGTCGGCGAACGGCAGGCCGGTGGCGTCACCGGCCACGAACGGCAGGTCGGCGCGGCGGCGTTTACCCGCCCGGAGCATGCCGAGTGAGAAATCGCACGGCACCACCGCGGCTCCGGCGGCTTGGAAAGGCTCACTGGAGGTGCCCGTACCGGCGGCCAGGTCGAGCACTCGCTCCCCCGGCTGCGCCGCGACCGCCCGCTCGACCGCCCGCCGCCAGATCCGGTCCTGACCGAAGGAGAGGACATCGTTGGTCAGGTCGTATCGCTCGGCGACGTCGTCGAACATCGCCGCGACCTCGTGCGGCTGCTTGTCCAGAGAAGCTCTGATCACCCGCTCAGCTTAGAACCCGGCGCACGCCGGTGATCTGCGGTCGCGTTCCGATACTGTGTGTCGTCCACGCACATGCAGGGTATGCAGCTGTGCTGTGACCAAATCGTCAGCTCCCGGCTGCGGGCCGGAACATGATTCGGGCTTAGGCTTGTGCTCCGTGACGACCGTCCCCTCGATCGATCCCGTGCCAGAACTGGTCACCCGCACGGTCGAGATACCGGATCCTGGCGCGCTGCTCTCACTGCTTCCCGACGACGCACCGCTGGCCTGGGTACGCCGAGGTGAAGGACTGGTCGGGTGGGGCGAGGCAGCCAGGTTCTCCGCGACCGGTGCCGACCGCTTCTCGGCCGCCGAGCGTTGGTGGAACCGGCTGAGCAAGACCGCCGTCGTCCGCGACGAGGTGGATCTGCCCGGCACCGGCCCGGTCGCCTTCGGCTCCTTCACCTTCGACGACGCGGGCACCTCGACGCTGATCCTGCCGGAGACGGTGGTGGGCCACCGGGACGGGCGCTGGTGGGTGACCACGGTCAGCGTGACCGGGAACCTGCCTCCCTGGCCGATGTTGCCCCGGGTATCGCCGCCGCGCCGGCCTGGCCTGGTGACGTTCGCCGACGGCGCCCTGAGCGGCCCGGAGTGGGAACTCGTCGTCGCGCAGGCGGTGGAACGGATCAACGCCGGCGAGCTGGAGAAAGTGGTGCTCGCGCGTGACCTGGTCGCTGAGAGCCCAGGCACCATCGACCCACGCTGGCCGTTGAATCGCTTGAGTGACCGCTACCAGCGATGCTGGACGTTCAGCGTGGACGGCATCCTGGGCGCGACCCCGGAGCTGCTGGTCCGCCGGGAGCGTGGACTGGTGACGTCGCGGGTGCTCGCCGGGACTATCCGCCGCACCCACGACGACATCCACGACCTCGCGCTCGCCGCATCTCTGGCCAGATCCAGCAAGGATCTGGAGGAGCACGAGTTCGCGGTCCGGTCGGTAGCGGACGCGCTCGCCCCGTTCTGCTCCAGCATGAACGTGCCCGAGACGCCGTTCGTCCTGCACCTGTCCAACGTGATGCATCTCGCCACCGACCTCGCTGGGGTGGCGTCCGGCAACGTCTCGTCGCTCACGCTCGCCGAGGCCCTGCATCCCTCGGCGGCCGTGGGCGGGACTCCGACCGACAAGGCGCGCGAGGTGATCCGGGAGATCGAGCCGCTGGACCGCGGCCGCTACGCCGCGCCCGTCGGCTGGATCGATGCCAACGGGGACGGTGAGTGGGGCATTGCGCTGCGCTGCGCCCAGAGCGACCCGGCGGGCGGCTCACGCATGCGGTTGTTCGCCGGGTGCGGCATCGTGGCGGGCTCCGACCCCGGCGCCGAGCTGGCCGAGAGCACGGCGAAGCTGGTGCCCATGCGGGACGCGCTGACCCGCTGACCACCGCAGACTCACCGCGGGCACACTGCTGACGGGACGCCGGCCGCGATCAGCACCGGGCGGGCGCGGGCATTCCCAGCCCTGGCACGGCTGCGGATGCGGCTGTTGACCCTATCCCAGTGCTTCGTCGGCGGCGGCGCGGATGCGTTCGTGCAGCTCGCGGTGGCCTGAACGGTCCAGGCCGACCTCGATCACCGAGCGCCCGCTGACCGGTGCGGACAGGGCGGCGCGCAGCCCATGGAGGTCGTCGACGCGTACGTGATCGACACCGTACCCCCGGCACACAGCGCCGAGGTCGGCGCCGTGCGGGGTGCCGAAGATCCGCTCGAAGGCGTGTGCATACGCCGGAGCCCCCTGCTCCAGCAGCGTGAAGATCCCGCCGCCGTCGTCGTTGAGGACGATTACCTGCATCCGGGGTTCTTCCTCCAGCGGGCCGACCAGCAGTCCACCGACATCGTGCAGAAACGCCAGGTCCCCGAGGAAGACCCGGACGGACCGGCGCGACCCCAGCGCGATCCCGGCGGCGGTGGACAGCGTGCCGTCGATCCCGGCCAGTCCGCGGTTGCAGAACACCGCAGGTCCAGGAGCAGCACCTGTCCCTTCTGCCCATGCGGCCTCCGTCCCGCCTACTCCCGTGGCCTCCACCACGTCCGTCGTCAACCGGAAGGGTGCCGCGGTCAGGTCAAGATCGCGGACCGGGTTAGAAGAGCCGGCCACCAGCGCCTCGTCATCCCGCAGCGCCGCCCACACCTCGCGGGCCACCAGCGGCCCGGTCAGCGGCCCCGCCCCCAGCACACCATCGACCGCACGACAGACTGCACGGTCTGCTTCCTGCCACGACTTGAGCCAGCCGTCGCCACTGTCACCGTCGACGCCGCGGTCGGCCTGGTCCGCATCATCGGCCTGCGCCGCACCGTCGGTCTGCGCCGTGCCGTCGATCTGCTCCGCACCGACGATCTGCTCCGCACCGACGGTGACCGCGCCGACGACGTGTGCGGCATTCCGGCCAGGGTCCGGCCAGTCACCCCTGGGGGCCACCACGATCACCTCGACGTCGCGGCGCGCCAGTAGGGCATTGACCGGCCGGGACAGAGTGGGGTGCCCGAACACCACGACACGTTGCACGGCGTGGCCCAACTCCGGTCGCTGGAGCAGCAGCCGGTAGGTGACAAGCGCGTTCGGCCCGCGCCGGGCGCCCGACGACGGCTCGGCCAGCAACGGCCATCCGCCCGCCTCCGCACACCGCTGAGCTGCCGCCCCGGCCCCGTCCCCGGCGACGACGACCGTCGCCGGTCCAGGGATGAGCGTCATGGCCGTCGAGCGGGGATCCGACGGCTCGGCCCATCCCGGCGTGCCGGCCGCGCGGACGGGCCTGACGTGGGAGGCGCCGGCTGGGCGGCCGCCGGTTTCGGCACCGTGCGGAGACGCAGCCGCGTCCAGTTCCGGGACCAGCGGTTCCCGGAAGGAGACGTTCAGATGCACGGGTCCTGGATGGGCCGTACGTGCTCCGGTGGCCGTAGCCAGCGCACGGGCGACACGGTTGCGGACGTCGGCGGCCTCGTCAGCCCGGCCGTGCGGCGCCGGCATGTCGGTGAAGTCGCGGACCGTGTGGCCGAAGATCCGGACCTGGTCCGTGGTCTGGTTCGCGCCGGTGCCACGCATCTCGTGCGGCCGGTCCGCGGTGAGCAGCAGCAACGGGACACCGGAATGCGCCGCCTCGAGGACGGCTGGATGGAGGTTCGCGACGGCCGTACCGGAGGTGGTGACCACCGCCGTGGGTCCGGCGGTGCGCGCCAGACCGACGGCGGTGAACCCGGCGACTCGCTCGTCGATCCGGACGTGTAGCCGGATCTCATCCCGTTCTGCCGCTGCTGCCAGCGCGAATGCCAGCGGCGCACTGCGCGAGCCGGGCGCGAGCACGGCGTGCCGCACCCCTTGCCGCACCAACTCGTCGACCAAAGCCACGGCGACCGCATGAGAAGGATTCACGCCGTCCATTGTCCCCGTCGGCCGGCCAACATTGCCGTGGATCGCTGTGGTGTCCACCCCCCCCCAACACGGCGGGGTACCGTGATGTTAAA
>NZ_JAAGOA010000005.1:171523-358341 GCF_010550675.1 Phytoactinopolyspora halotolerans
CCCCGCCTGCCCCCCCGCCGCCCGCCCCCGTGGGCGGTCGCGCGGGGGGCCCCCCCCCCCCCCCCCCCACGGCGGTATCCGTTGATCTTCAATTCCACGCCACCTGTGGACAAGGCAACCGCGTCCGGCCTGGTTTTCCACAATCTCCGTGGGCGCCTAGGCGTGACGCCCCAAGCCCAGCAGGGTCGATCTATGGAACACGGGCATCATCTCTGCCGCGCCGAACCATATGTGCCGACCGGCCTGCCCATACGGGCGAAGTTGGCCGAGTTGCTGAAGCTCCAGCAAGGTGTGATTCTGCGCTCGCAAGCGTATGACTGCGGGGTCACTCCGGAACAGCTCCGGTGGTTACTCAACTCGAACCGATGGCGCCGCATCCATGCCGGCGTGTACGCGTCCTTCACCGGGCCGTTGCCCTTCGAATCACAGGTGTGGGCGGCGGTTCTGCGCGCTGGTCGAGGAGCTGTGGCAAGCCACCGAACCGCCGCCTACCTGGACGGCGTCTGCGACGATCCAGGAGACGTCATCCACGTGACGGTTCCTGCTGACCGTCACGTCGGATCCCGGATCGATGGAGTGCGCGTCCATTACTCACGCCACGTCCACCGCACCCGCCACCCCACGCGGCTTCCACCTCGGACACGCTTGGAGGAGACCGTACTCGACCTGGTCGACAGCGCGCCCGCCGCATCGGAGGTCGAGGCATGGGTGACCCGGGCGAATCAGCGGAGACTCACCACGCCCGGCCGCATCGCCGCCGCGCTCCGGCTGCGCAAGAGGATTCGCTGGCGGGCCATGCTGGAAGGGATGCTCACGGATGTCGCGGCGGGAGCGCACTCGCCACTCGAACTACGCCACCTCCGTCGTGTCGAGCGCGCACATGGTCTACCCCGCGGCACACGTCAGCGGCGGGTCGGCGAGCGGCGAGCCAGCTGGATCGACGTCGACTACGACGAATACCGGCTCCGGATCGAACTGGACGGACGCATCGGTCACATCGAGGAAGGACAGTTTCGCGACCGTCGCCGCGACAATCGGGCGACAGTCGACGGCCGGACGGTGCTGCGCTACGGCCACGCCGACATCTTCGGCGATCCGTGCGGCGTCGCCGCTGAACAGGCCTGCGTGCTGGCTAGCCGGGGTTGGACGGGACGGATACGCCCATGCGGTCCGGGGTGCACGGTGGCGGCCGCATGATTGCCGTGCATCAGTGGGGTGGGAACAACAGTGATCCGCGGCGATCTCGACGTTCAGGATCAGGCGACCTTACGCAGCCAGGTGAAACCGGTGTTGCTGCCCTGGCATGTCTGCAGGATCACGTCGCACTCGTCGCCGCACGTCCAGTTCGACGCCGGCCCGAGCGCGGACCCTCGGCCTGGGGCGATCTCGCGGTTGACCACCTCGTACAGGCCGGCCTGCTCACCTTCGAGTTCCACCATGGTGCCCATCGGCATCGCGTTCCACCAGGCGTTGCCGAGGTAGTCGTGCGCGACCACGAAGGTCCCGACACCGACCGGTGTGTAGTGGCACGCAGCACCGTATGCGAGGTTGTCGATCTCCACACCGGTGGAGCAGGTGCTCACCGGAATCGTCTCGACATCCTCCCCCAGCACGATCGCGACGTCGCTCTTGACCTCGTCGAACCTGTTGCCACCGGAGTACACAAATCGGAATTTGGTACCCACCTCGGCTTCGACCTCGACCTCGGCCGTGCTATCGGACCCGGTGGTCACCGTCTCCACGGTCTCCCACATATCGTCAGTCCGCCGCTGCAGCTCGAGGTCCCCCATGATGGCCACGCCGGCCGGCGTGGTCCACGTGGCGATGACCTCCGCGGTCTCGTCGTCGATCGGCGATGCCGTCGCCGTGATCCGCGACTGGAGCAGGTCACCGGAGACCACCGTGACGTCGTTCGACGCGGCCTGATCGACCGCTTCGCTTCCCCCGTACGCGAGGCGGTAGATGCCGGTCTCGTCTACCTTGACGTCGGCGGTGCCCTCACCATCTGCGAGGTTGAGTTCTGTCACCGACTCCCATGACTCCCCTTCGACGCGCTGCAGGTCGACCGGGCCGTTGACCGGGCCGCCCTCGGCGACGTGCCAGGATGCCTCGAACGGCACGGCGTCCCAATCGCTCGCCTTCTCCGGCGCGCTGAGCACCAGTTCCAGCTCGTCGGAAGGTGGCTGTGCCTCGGCTTGCAACGCTTCGACGTTCTCGGACTCTGCCGGTGACGGCGGAACCGTCAGCGGCAACGAGACGCCGGTGGCCACGACCTTGCCGCGTGCCGAGACGTTCTCATCCGAGCTGCCGTCGGCCCCGCCGAGCAGGAAGAATGCTGACCCGGCGGCCAAGGCGGCGGCGCCGGTTCCAGCCAGCAGACGAGGCCACATACGTTACATCCTCCATGTTCACTCGCCGAGGTGTCCACGACGGTCGGGGGTGTCATTGGGTCAGACGATCCGGGAGATCCTCAGGTTCCACCAATCTTGGACGGACTTGTCCGCCGCCGTCGCTTCGAGGCCTTCCGGTGTAGGCTCCGGGCGCCGGACCGGGAGGAAGCCGCCGCTGGCGATCAGCGGATCGGTGACATCGCGCTCCAGCAGGCTGGCGGTCGCCAGGCCGCACGCGTACGGAAGCTCCGGCAGCGCGGCGGCAAGCGCGACCCCGGCGGCGATCCCGACCGAGGTCTCCAGCGCGCTGGATACGACGACGGGCAACCCGATCTGCTCGGCGATCCGCATGCAGGCGCGGACCCCACCCATCGGCTGAACCTTCAGCACGGCGACATCCGCCGCTTCCATCCGGGCCACCCGCAACGGGTCGTCGGCGCGACGGATCGATTCGTCGGCGGCGATCGGCACCGATACCCTCCGGCGAAGATCGGCCAGCTCCTCAACCGTAGGACACGGTTGCTCGACATACTCCAGGCCGTGCGCCGCGTGGTCGTACCTCGGTAAGAGCCGGGCAGCGGTGTCCGCGTCCCAAGCCGCGTTGGCGTCGATCCGGATCTTGCCCGCCGGGCCCAGGGCGTCTCGGACCGCCTCCAACCTGGCCAGGTCTTGCCCCGCACTCTGCCCGTCCGCGGCTACCTTCACCTTCGCGGTGGTGCATCCCGGGAACCGGGACAGGGTTTCGACAACCTGCTCCGGCGGTACCGCCGGCACGGTGGCATTGACCGGTACCCGATCGCGCACCGGCTCCGGCCAACCGGTGTCGGCCGCTTCGCGGGCGGCACGCCACCAGACAGCCGCCTCCGCGTCGTCGTACTCACGGAACGGTGAGAACTCCGCCCAGCCGCCGTCGCCCTCGATCAGGACGCCCTCACGGACGTCGAGGCCCCGGAACCGGGACCGCAGCGGGATCGCGTAAACGTGCATGTTCATCCAACGTCAGCCGTCGATGGCCTTGAGACCAGATACCCGCGCCCGAAGAGATCATCCTTCTCGGACACAGCGGCTCCCGCATCGGCACGGCACACGGTAAGGACTCTACCGAAGCGCCGGCCGCCTCGGTCCCTGAAGCCCATCACCGGCCCCGCTTTGCAATGCACACATATACGCGTGCAGCACGCGTATATGTGTGCATTGCAAAGCGGGGTTGGTCCATGGTCACCGCCGGCCGGCTGGGCCGTACTGTTGGCTGTGTGAGCGACAGCCCCTTCGATCCCAGCCACTGGCGTCCGGTCAGTGGCTTCGACTTCACCGACATCACCTATCACCGGCACGTCCGGGACGGACATGACCAGGGCACGGTGCGGATCGCCTTCGACCGTCCGGAGGTGCGCAATGCGTTCCGGCCGCACACCGTCGACGAGCTCTACCGTGCTCTCGACCATGCCCGGATGACTCCGGACGTGGGGTGTGTGCTGCTCACCGGGAACGGCCCGTCTCCCAAGGACGGCGGATGGGCATTCTGCTCCGGCGGCGACCAGCGCATCCGCGGCCGGGACGGCTATCGCTACACCACACCGGATCCCGCCGCATCCACCGGCGACGCCGGAGCGGAGGAGAATCCGCCGGGCCCGACCGACCAAGCCCCGCACGGTGGCGAACGGGTGGACCCCGCCCGCGCCGGCCGGCTGCACATCCTGGAGGTCCAGCGGCTCATCCGGTTCATGCCGAAAGTGGTGGTGGCCGTGGTACCCGGCTGGGCCGCCGGCGGCGGGCACAGCCTGCATGTGGTCTGCGATCTCACCCTCGCCAGCGCGGAACACGCACGGTTCAAGCAGACCGACGCGGACGTCGGCTCATTCGACGGCGGCTACGGCTCCGCCTATCTCGCCCGTCAGGTCGGGCAGAAATTCGCCCGGGAGATCTTCTTCCTGGGCTCCGAATACACCGCCGACGACGGTCATCGCATGGGCATGGTGAACGCCGTCGTGCCACACGCCGAGCTGGAGAACGTCGCGCTGGACTGGGCGGCGAAGATCAACGGCAAGAGCCCGACGGCGCAGCGGATGTTGAAGTTCGCGTTCAACTCGGTCGACGACGGCATGGTGGGACAGCAGGTCTTCGCCGGCGAGGCGACGCGTCTGGCGTACATGACCGACGAAGCCGTCGAGGGACGCGATGCGTTTCTGGAGAAACGGTCACCGGACTGGTCCCGCTTCCCCTGGTACTACTGAGCACCTGACTCGCGCTCCGATCGGCGCGGCATGGCACGCCATGGCACCGTCACAAGCACGGCACCGTACCGCCTCGCCACGGCGCGGCGCGGTGCTGGCCGGCGGTGATCGTCGTCGCCGGCGGTTCGGACACCACGGGATGAAACCGGCCGGTGTGGGTACATCAGCGGCGAATTTCCGGACCACGTGCGCTTGTGCGCATTCAGGACTTCCAAGACGACTCAGGTTGGCTAAGCTGGTGTATGCGATGCAGAGATCGATTTCGACGACAATGACGTCGGCGACCCGCACGCTTCGAGCGGTCGAGGTGCCGTTGACCCCTGCTGTCGTGCCGCGGCTCTACCCGGCGCTACTCGATGCGCTCAGCGGAGGGCCGGCTCTGCTCCCGGTGCCGGGCAGCCCAGCGCCAGTACGTGACGAGCTGCTGGACGCGCTGCAACCGGCAGAGCCGCTGGAAGACAACGATGTCGCGCTCGTGGTGCCGACATCGGGCAGCACCGGCGAACCCAAGGGCGTGATGCTCAGCGCCAAGGCGATCCAGGCGTCCTCCGCGGCCACGCTGCGCCGGCTCGGCGGACCGGGCCGGTGGCTGCTGGCCTTGCCCGCCACGCACGTGGCCGGCCTGATGGTGCTGGCCCGCTCGATCGCCGCCGAGACCGAGCCGGTGGCGCTCGACCTCTCCGAGGGGTTCGATCCGGAGCTGTTCGCCGCGGCCAGCGTCCGGCTCTTCGGCAAGGGACCGGGCCGCCGGTATACCGCTCTGGTGGCCCGCCAGCTGGCCGCTCTCCTGGACGCGGACGGGGCCGCCCTCGCCGCCCTCACCGGGTACGACGCGGTCCTGGTCGGCGGATCCGCCGTCAGCGACGACCTCCTCGAACGAGCCCGCGACGCCGGCGTCACCGTGGTCACGACGTACGGCTCCACGGAGACCGCGGGCGGTTGCGTCTACGACGGAGTGCCGCTGGACGATGTCGAGATCGACATCACCGACGACGGCCGCATCCGCCTCGCCGGTCCGATGCTGGCCAGTGGTTACCGGCTGAATTCCCAGCTGAGCGCGGACGTCTTCGCAGACGGCTGGTTCACCACCGCCGACGCCGGCCATTTCACTCCAGACGGTCGGCTCGAAGTGGTGGGCCGGATCGACGACGTGGCGGTCTCCGGAGGCGTGAACGTGCCGCTGGCGGCGGTCGACCGGCTCGTCGCCGCACATCCGGCGGTGCGGGAGGCGCTCGCCGTCGCCGTGCCCGATCCGGAGTGGGGGCAACGGGTGGTGGTGGGTGTCGTCGCCGCCGACCCAGCCCACCCGCCGCGCCTGGAATCGATACGCGAGCACGTCATTCGACAGGCTCCCACGGCATACGCCCCGAAAGAGCTGATCGGGCTGGACCGGCTCCCGACGCTGCCGAGCGGCAAACCGGACCGTCGGTCCCTGGCCACCGAGCTGACGCCGGCCCCCACCGTGCCGTCATGACCTGCCGCCCGCCGTCTGCCCGGCGCACGGCGTAGTCTCAGATCTGCCGCCCGACCCGGCACGCACCGGGCGGGGCGGCAGCACGCCGTGGCCGATGCGGGACGGCTCGGCACATCATCACGTCGACGGACGAAGGGAACGCGCACGCTCTCATGGCGACGATCACACAATGGACGCAGGGGGCCCGGCCACGGACATTGCCGGTGGCGTTCGCCCCGGTTCTGGCCGGCAACGGAGCGGCTGCCGCCGCCGGCAGCGCACACCTCGGCAGAGGCGTGCTCGCGCTGGTGGTGGCTGTCGCCCTGCAGATCGGCGTGAACTTCGCGAACGACTACTCGGACGGTGTGCGCGGTACCGACGACGACCGGGTCGGCCCGTTCCGGCTGGTCGGCTCCGGAACGGTTCGGCCGTCCGCGGTCAAGACGGCGGCCTGGCTCTGTTTCGCGGTGGCCGCCGTCGCCGGACTGGTCCTCGTGGTCCTCACCCGGCAATGGTGGCTGCTGGCCGTGGGGATGGCCGCCATAGCCGCCGCCTGGTATTACACGGGCGGCACCCGGCCGTACGGGTATCGGGCGCTCGGCGAGGTATCGGTTTTCGTCTTCTTCGGTTTGGTGGCCGTGCTGGGCACCGTGTACGTGCAGGCGGAAGAGATCACGGCCGCGGCCGCCGTCACCGCCGTCGCCGTGGGCGCACCGATCTGCGCGTTACTGGTGGTGAACAACATCCGGGATGCCCCCAAGGACGCCGAAGCCGGCAAACGGACCCTCGCCGTGGTGATGGGTGACCAGAACAGCCGGCGGCTCTACGCCGCACTCATGGTCCTGCCGCTGGCCCTGGTGCCGGCGCTGATCGTCATCGCCGGAGGATGGACCGCGCTGGCGCTGCTGGCCGGACCGCTGATGGCGCGCACCACTGCGCCTGTGCTGAAGGGCGAGACCGGCGTCGCGCTCATCCCGGCGCTTCAGGGCACCAGCATGTCCGCGCTGCTCTTCGCCGTCCTGCTGGCCGCCGGCCTGGGGCTGAGTTAACCGGAAGCGTTCAAGCTACCGCTCCGCCCCGGCTGCCCCCTTGCTCAGGTTCGGAATCCGCCGTGCGCGCCCGCTCGGCGTCGTTCCAGGCGTCCTCCGCTTCAGTGCGCGACTCCAGCCGATCCTTGATGGTCGACAGCCGCGCGTCCAGCGAGGCGGAGACGTCATCCCGGCTCCGGCGCAGCACGACGACGCTGACGACGCCCGAGGCGAACACCGCGGACAGC
The DNA here is from genome assembly GCF_010550675.1 of Phytoactinopolyspora halotolerans. Classification (GTDB taxonomy): domain Bacteria; phylum Actinomycetota; class Actinomycetes; order Jiangellales; family Jiangellaceae; genus Phytoactinopolyspora; species Phytoactinopolyspora halotolerans. The sequence goes on from NZ_JAAGOA010000005.1 coordinate 178,877, forward strand.
AACAAGACGTAGCCGCGGAAGCCGATCAGCCAGAACAATGCGGCGATGACGGCGAAGATCAGCAGACGCAACAGCGTATATCGCACAACAGCCATGACGGTTTCAGCGTACTAGGTTCCGCTCCAGGATCCCCCGGACGCATCCCCGATAGCCGAGCTCCGGTGCATCAGTCCCCGGGATGACGCGTCGGCCGCCGAGATCACCCCGCGGTGCGACGCCCTCGCCCCGGCCCGATCCATAACGTCAGGGCATGCTCGATGACACACGGAACACACGCCGGGTACGGTCGGCGCCGCGCCCACCTGAGGCCGGCCACGCCGCACAGGCGAGGGAAGCCACACCGGCGAGGCAAGCCGCACCGGCCGTCGCCGGGGACCTCGTCGCCACCGATCTGGTCAAGACCTATGGAGACGGAGCGGCGGCGACACACGCGCTGGCCGGGGTGGATCTGACCGTGCCGGCGGGCGAATCGCTCGCCGTGATGGGTCCGTCCGGCTCCGGCAAGACGACCCTGCTGCATTGCCTGGCCGGCATCGTGACGCCCACCAGCGGCTCGGTGATCTGGCGTGGCGCCGATCTGGCCACGCTGAGCGATCGCCGGCGCACGGCGCTGCGCCGCTCCGACTTCGGCTTCGTCTTCCAGTCCGGCCGGCTGCTGCCGGAGCTGCCCGCGGTGGAGAACGCCGCGCTGCCGCTGATGCTGGCCGGCACCCCACGGGACGTGGCCACCGCCCAAGCCGCGCAGTGGCTGGTCCGTCTGGGGCTCGCCGGCATGGAGCAACGCCGCCCCGGCGAGCTCTCGGGCGGCCAGGCCCAGCGGGTCGCGATCGCCCGTGCGCTGGCCGGATCGCCCGGCGTGGTGTTCGCCGACGAGCCGACCGGCGCGCTGGACCAGCCGACCGGCGCCGACGTCATCCAGATGCTCGTCGCTACCGCCCATGCCGCGGGCGCCTCGCTCGTCGTCGTCACGCACGACATCAACGTCGCCCGGCACTGTGCGCGGATCGTGACCATGTACGACGGCCGTATCAGCGGCGAAGACGGGGCCCATACGGCGCCGGAAGGAGAGCATCGCCGATGAGGTCGATACTGGGCCTGTGGCGGCTGCTGCGTCGGCGCGGCCGGCACAGTGGCCATCCGGAGCAGCTGACCAGTGCCTTGGCGGTGACCGCGTTCACGGTCGCGACGGCGGCATTGCTGGTCGTCGGCGGCGGGGTGATCGCCTTTGTGGAGCGCACCGACGGAGCGGGCACGGCGAGCGCGTCATCGGCCGCGGCCCACGCGGATCAATACCCCACTCTCGCCCTGATCGCGGCCGGTCTGCTGCTCATACCGCTCGTCACGCTCGGCGGCGCCGCCGCCAGGTTGGCGGTGGCCCGTCGCGATGCCCGGCTGGCGACGCTGCGGCTCACCGGCGCCACCAACGGGCAGGTGATCGCGCTGGCCTCGGGCGATGCCGTCGCCCAGGCCGCCACCGGCGCCCTGCTCGGCGCCGTCGGGTACGTTGCGCTCATCCCGGCGGTGGCACAGCTGCGCTTCCAGGGCCGCACCTTCGACTATGCGGAACTGTGGGTGGGCCTGCCCATCATGGCGGCCGCCGTCGCGCTCGTGGTGCTGGTGGCCCTGGTCTCGTCGCTGGCCGGCCTGCGACGCGTCGCAATCACACCGTTGGGGGTGGCGGCACGGACCACCCCGCCTTCGCTGCGGGCCCGACGGGTGGCGATCGCGATCGTCGTGGTCGCCGCCTACCTGGTGGCCAGCAACGTCGACGGGGACTCGGCGGTGGTGATCGGGGTGCTCGCCACGCTGCTCGTCCTCGGCCTCGCCACCCTGAACGCGGTGGGCCCGTTCGTCATCGGAGTGATCGGGCGGCGCATGGTCGCCCGGGCACGCAGCGTCGCGACGCTGCTGGCGGGGCGGCGCATCGTCGACTCGCCCAAGACCGCATGGCGCTGTGTCGGTGGGGTCGCGCTGGCCACCTTCATCGCCGGCCTGACCAGCGTCACCGCTGCCCTCGGCGACCCGGGCGGGAACGCCGGCACGGCGGACGAGATCTACCGGGCCGACCTCGCCACCGGAGGCCTGCTCACCCTCGGGATCGCCGGCATCCTGGCAGCCGTCTCCGCCGGTGTCATGCAGGCGGGCCGGATCATCGATCAGCGGGACCAGTACCGCGCCTTGGTGCATGCCGGCACGGACGTCCAGGTGCTCCACCAGGCCCGTGGCCGGGAGACGAGTGTTCCGCTGCTGGCCGCCGTCGGGATCGCCACAGCCGCCGCTGCGGTCTTCATCGTTCCCGTGCTCGGCACCGGTGCCCTGACCGATGGCAGTGTGATCGTCCGCTTTCTGTTGTGCGTCGCCGCCGCCACCGCGGTCACCCTCGCAGGCTCGGCCGCCACCCGGCCGGTGGTCCGGACGGTACTGGCATGACATCCGCGTCGAGGAGGCCCGGGCCGGTCGACGGCCCAGCCCTCCGCCACGAGGAGGCGGGAACAGACAACTGGCGATCAATCGAACTTGTGTTCTAACGTGCGTACTATGCCGGTCGACAAGCCGCCTCACGTTCTACAGGAACAGGCCATCTTGAATGAGCACTGGCCGTCCCATCCGACCGACTTCAGCACGCACGAGCCGGGGATCAAGGTGCGTGCCAGGCTCATCTGGGAGAAGGATGGTGAGGAGTACGTCCGCGGGTTGGCACGCCGCTGGGACAGCACGCACGTGTACGTCGAGATCGACGATCGACGGCGGCACGCGCTCGGTGTCTGGCTGAAACCCTGTGACGTGTACCGCAACAGCAGCGTATGAGCGTAGCCAACCGCACGTATCCGGTGCCTGCCCGGGCGCCCCTTAGTGTGGACACATGACTGAACGCATGCGCTTCGGATTATTCGTCCCGCAAGGATGGCGCCTGGATCTCGTCGGTATCCCCACTGAGCAGCACTGGGATGCCATGCTGGGAGTGGCCCAGCACGCCGACGCCGGACCCTGGGAGTCGGTGTGGGTCTATGACCACTTTCACACCACGCCGGCACCGACCGACGAGGCCACACACGAGGCGTGGACGCTCATGGCCGCCCTCGGCGCCGCCACCGAGCGGGTACGGCTCGGGCAGATGTGCACGTGTATGGCCTACCGCAACCCGGCCTACCTGGCCAAGGTCGCCGCCACCGTGGACGCGATCTCCGCGGGCCGCACCGAGATGGGCATCGGCGCCGGTTGGTACGAGCACGAGTGGCGCGCCTACGGCTACGGGTTCCCCCGCGCCGGTGAGCGCCTCGCCATGCTGGACGAGGGTGTGCAGATCATGCGGCAACTGTGGACCCACGGCAAGGCCAGTCTGGACGGCAAGCACTACACCGTGGACGGCGCCATCTGCCGGCCGCTCCCGCTGCAGGAGGGCGGCATTCCGCTGTGGATCGCCGGCGGCGGGGAGAAGGTCACGCTGCGAATCGCCGCCAAACACGCCCGCGGAGGCGACGTCGTCGACGCCGAGAGCTACACCCGGTACACCAACTTCAGCGGCGGCGCGCTCGATGTCTTCCGGCACAAGTCCGAAATCCTCGCGCAGCACTGCCGCGAACTCGGCACCGACTTCGACTCCATCACCCGGTCGGCCAATCTGAACGTGCTGGTCGCTGAGACGGAGAAGGAGGTCGAGGAGAAGCTGGCCGAACTGACGGACTTCTACACCAAGCACGTCGGCGCGCAGACGGCCGAACGTGCGATCGGTGCGTACCGGGGCAGCCCGGCCGTCGGCACGCCGGATCAGGTCGCTTCGAGGCTGCAGGAGCTGCGTGAAGCCGGCATGACCTATTCGATCTGCTACATCCGCGACGCCGCCTACGATCTCGATAGCGTCGAGCTGTTCGAACGTGAGGTCATCTCTGCCCTGAGCTGAATCGCCTGGGCCTGGGCGGCCGCCTGAGCGCCCGTGTGGGCATGGGCGTCCGTCTGGCCTAGGCTTGGGGGATGGGAGAGGTTGTTGTCCGACGAGGAGGTCCAGGGTGACCCGCGTATTGCCGGTGCTGGTGACACTCGTACTGGCGGTCTACACGTTCATCGACTGCCTGCAGACCGACGCGGGCAGGATCCGATCGCTGAACAAGCCGGTGTGGCTGGCCATCGTCGTGTTGATTCCCGTCGTCGGGCCCATCCTCTGGCTGACCGTGGGTAAGACCCGTGAACCACGGCCAGGCCCCGTGCACCGGCCACCGCCGCCTCAGCAGCTTCCTCCGGACGACAATCCTGAGTTCCTCCGTGAGCTGCGCAATCTCGACGACGAACATGAGAAGCTGCTGAGCGAGTGGGAAGAGAGCCTCCGCCGGCGCGAAGAAGAGATGCGCAGCCAGGAGGGCGAGAAGGGCGAGGACGACAAGCAGAAGCCCGACGACTCGGACCCGCCGGACGAGCCGAAGTCCCAGGAAGACCTCGACAAGGCCGAAGAGGAGCTTCGCAAGCAGCGCGGCGACCGCGGCGACGACGACGGCCGCTAGCCAGCGCAAGGCCGCGAGGAAACCGCTGGCTTAGCGCGGTACCGTACCGGGCACTCTCCACACGAAGGGCGGAAGCCGGAACTGCAACGCCGGCCTCCGCCCTTCGTCGTTCACGCTCTGCTCTTCGGTTGCGCCACCTGTGAACGTTCGCGGTCCGCGCCCGATCGCGCTGATTCCGCCGCCTGCGCTGATCGCGTCAGGTATGCGCCGTTCGCGCCCGCCTGCCCTAGCCCCGGGTCCGACCGGTTCGCCTGGCCGGGCGGCCAGAGGGCAAGAGGGACAGGAGCTTACAGTCCGCCGTACGCGTGCAGCCCTTCGAAGAAGATGTTGACTCCGAAGTAGCTGAAGATCGCGGTTCCATAGCCGATCAGCGCCACCGTGGACGCCTTGGAACCCTTCCAGCCGGCCGTCGCCCGCGCGTGCAGATAGGCCGCATAGACCAACCAGGTGATCAGCGCCCAGACCTCCTTCGGATCCCAGCCCCAGAATCGTCCCCAGGAGACCTCCGCCCAGACGGCGCCCAGAATGAGCGGGCCGATGGTCCAGATCGGAAAGCCCGCCGCCGCGAGCCGGTAGCCGAGCCGGTCCAGCACCGAGGAGGTCGGCAGCAGCCCGACGAAGCCGCCGGTGGCGCCGCGGCGCTCCGCCCGCTCGGCGAGGATCTGCAGGATGTTCACCACGGCCGCCACGGTGAACAGGCCGAACGCGAGTACGGCGCATCCGACGTGGATCACCAGCCAGTACGACTCCAGGGCCGGTGGCAACGGCCCCGGCGGCACATACAGGTACGTGACCGCCAGCCCCAGTGTGACGAACACGAGGAGGATGCCCCACGACGCCACCGCACGGCCCGCCGCGGTGCGTCCCACAAAGATGAACGCCACCGACGCCACCAGCGCCGCCGTGATGGAGAACTCGTGCATGTTCCCCCACGGCACACGCTCGGTCCCGATGCCGCGCATCGCCACTCCGACCGCCAGCACTGCGGTCGCCACCAGCAGCAACGTGCGCCCCATCCGGTACCGGACGTCGGCCTGCTCAGCCAGGTAGCCGCGCAGATCGGCAGAGTCGCCCGCGGCTTCCGGACCATCCGGTGCGTCCTGCTCGCCGCCTTCGGCCGCGCCGGACCGTGCGTCGCCGGAGGATTCCGCGGCGACGGCGGACGCGCCTGTACCGACCGCCACCAGATCCGGGGTCGCGCCCGTGGTCGCGCTCGCCGTAGCCCGCTTCAGCCGGAGACGCAGGCCCATCTCCGAGATGAACGCGAGCCACACGCCGAGATAGATGAACAGCGCACAGCCGACGACGAATCGGCTCCACTCGGCTATCGATATGAGATCCATCAGGTCTCCTCGTCCAGCTGATCCTTGCTGAGTCTGCGGTGGACTCCCTCGGCGACGGCACCGACCTCGTCGTCCAGATTCCCACCCTCGGAACGATGCAACCCGGCGACTTCGACCACGGTACGCCCCTCGTCATCGGTACCGGCACGCACCCACAGCCGTCGCCGCCGGACATAGAGCGACGCGGCCAGGCCGGCCACCGCGAGCAGCGCACCGGCCAGCGCGATCTCCTTGCCCGAGTTCCGGCTGATCTGCAGGTTCACCCAGCTGACGTAGCCGTCGAAGGTGATGAACCCGGAGCCGTCCGGCAGTTCCACGGTGTCTCCGGCCGCGAGTGCCGCCCGGAACGGTTCGCCGTCGGAATCTTCGAACTGCTCCAGCCCGTCCTTGTCCAACCGATAGATCGACTGCGCCACACCGCTGTTGAGACCGAGATCGCCGTAGAACGCGGTAAGAAACACCTGCGGGTTGCGCGGTTCCGGGAAGATCGACACCGGTCCGTTCTGCCCGACGTCGGCGGTGGGCAGGAAGACGCCCTCGATGCCGAGATCCGGCCCCTCGTCGTCGGCGACCGGGACCTTGACCACGCCGGTGGAGGTGAAGTTGTCGTCCTGCGGCAGGAACGGCACCGGGCCCTCGGCCAGGATCTCCCGGTCGGCGTTGCGGATGGTGAAGGCGGGCGCGTAACCGGGGTTGAGAATGTGTATGAGCGTGCCGTCGACGTTCAGCGGCTCGTTCACGCGGATGGTCTCCGTGCGGGCTTCGGCGCCCGGCTCCGGGACGAAACTCACCGTCGCCTCGTAGTTGTCCGCCTGCCCGATCTGCGATCCCGCGTCGATGAACTCCATCACGAACCGGTCGACCTGGAGGGAGAACGGGGGCAGGTCGGTAGCCTCGAACAGCGACCCGGAGGAGAAGTTGTCGTACTGGACGATGGAGTTGGAGAAGCCGGAACCCTCGGGCACCAGCACCGTGCCGCGATATCCGAACAGTCCACCGAGGGCAACCGCCAGCAAGACCACCACCAGGGAGAGGTGGAACACGAGGTTTCCGGTCTCCCGGAGGAACCCGGCCTCAGCGGCGACCGAGCCGTCGTCGCGCGGATCGGCCACGCGGAACCGCCGCCCGCGAAGCTCGGCGTACGCCGCCGCCTGGACCTCGCCGCTGGGCGCGTCGACGGTGAAGCTGCGGTATGCGGGCATCCGGGAGAGTCGGCTCGGTGTGCGCGGTGGCTTCGCCCGCATCGCGGTGAAATGCTGCCACGAACGCGGCAGGATGCAGCCGACCAGCGAGACCAGCAGAGCCAGGTAGATGGCGGCGAACCAGGGAGCGGAGTAGACGTCGAACAGGCTGAACCGGTCATACCACTCGGACAGGCCGGGGTTTCGTGCCCGGAAGTCGCGGACCGCCAGCGGATCGACATCGGACTGCGGGATGACCGAGCCCGGTATCGCGGCGACCGCCAGCAAGAACAGCAGGATGAGCGCCACCCGCATCGAGGTGAACTGGCGCCAGGCCCAGCGCAGGAACTCGCCGAGACTCAACGCGGGTGGGCGTTTATCCGCGCCGCCATCCGAGTCGGTTCGCGCCGGTTCGGCGTCGACGTGGCCTTCCGGAGTCCAGGTCATATCTCCTGGTCGCGCTCCGCTTCTCCCTCGCTCCGCGGCCGGCTCCACTCGTCCCTCACTACGCCGCCCACTCCGCTCGCTCGTCACGTCGCCGCTCATACAACCACCTCGAAGCCGCTGATCCACCCTTGCATCTGGGCGATCAGCTCATTCCAGAGCCCGGTCGCCAGCAGAATGCCGAGAACAATGAGGACGACGCCGCCGAACCGGACGAGCGCGACCTGATGCCGGCGCAGCCACCCGAACACCCGCATCGAACGGCGATACGCGAACGCCGCCAGCAAGAACGGCAGCCCGAGCCCGATGGTGTACATGAACGACAGCAACGCTCCGCGTCCGGCGTTCGCCTCGTCGAACGCGAGAAACTGCACGGCCGCGAGCGTCGGCCCCATGCACGGGGTCCAGCCCAGGCCGAAGACCACGCCCAGCAGCGGGGCGCCGGCCAGCCCGACCGCCGGTCTGGCGGTGGACGTCCACTGCCAGGACAGTCCGGGGATCCACCCGGCGAACGCCAAGCCCAGGCCGATCGTCACGACACCGAGGATCCGCGTGATCAACTCGGCGTGCTCGCGCAGGGCACTGCCGAGGCCGCCGAACAGCAGGCCGTACGAGACGAACACCGCCCCGAATCCCAGGATGAACAGACCGACGCCGAGAGCGAGGTGCCCACGCCGGCCGTCGGACAACTCCGAGCCGGACAGCCCGGTGACGTAGCCGAGATATCCGGGCACCAACGGGAGCACACACGGTGAAACGAACGAGACCAGCCCGGCGATGATCGCCACCGGGATGGCCAAGGCCAGCGACCCCGACAGGACCGTTTCTCCGAAAGTGCTACCCATGACTCACATGCTCCTGGAGCTCACGACCCGGTCGGCTCCTCGGCGGCGATGTCGGCAACCATGTCCCGCAGGGAGGATTCACTGATCGGCCCCAGCACCCGGGCCGCCATCCTGCCCTCGCGGTCGACGACGAGCGTGCTCGGAATCGCCGACGGAGGCAACGTCTCCCGGAACGCGAGCAACGCCTCCCCGTCCGGGTCGACGACGCTCGGGTACGTGATCGCGAACTCCTCCTCGAACGCCAGCGCGGCCGTCTCGGTCTGCCCGTCCCTGGTGTTCACGCCGATGAACTGGACGCCGTCGTCCTGCAAGTCCTCATATGCCGCCTGCAGGCCGGGGGCTTCCTTGCGGCACGGCGGGCACCACGAGCCCCAGACGTTCAGCACGACCACGTCGCCACGGGCATCGGCGAGCTGGAACTCCCCGTCCTCACCGAGCAACGGACCGCCGAACTCCGGCGCCGGCTTCCGATCCTGCGGCGGGATGATGTTGACCACGCCGTCGCCCTCGAGGTAGCCGATGTTGTCGGTCTCCGAGTTCCGGCTGACCTGCCCATCCGAGCATGCGGCCAGCGACAGGACGAGCGCCCCCGTCGCCACCGCCGCTGCCAGCAGTCGCCCCGCTCGGGCCCCGATACGGCGCGCCGGAGCCGGCAGGTCTGGCGGTGTGTCATCCATCAGGCACCCGCGCTGAACGACGCGTCCGCATCCGGAAGCAGGTCGGCCGCCGGCTCGCTGTACGCGATCGACTCGACGACATCGTCGCGGTAGGTGAACGTGGTCAGGCTCGCCAGCGAACATTCGCGTTTGCGTGGATCGTGCCAGAGGCGGCGGCCCTCGATCGCCGACCGCACCGTCCAGATGGGCAGCTGGTGCGAGACCAGCAGCACCTCGTGACCGGCCGCCGGCACCCGTGCGCGCTCCATCGCGGCGCGCATCCGCTCGGCGATCTCCACATACGGCTCACCCCAGGAGGGCCGGAACGGGTTGCGCAGAAGCCTCCAGTGCCGGGGTTTGGTCAGCGCGCCGTCTCCCACCCCGAAGGTGAGTCCTTCGAACGAGTTGCCGGCCTCGATGAGATCCTCGTCGAGGCCCGGTTCGATTCCCAGCTTCTCCGCGATCGGCTGACCGGTCTCAACCGCCCGCTCCAGCGGCGACGTGACGACGGCCACGATGTCCCGGTCGGCGACGACGTCTGCGACGCGTTGCGCCATGGCACGGCCTCGCTCCGAGAGGTGGTAGTCCGGCAACCGCCCGTACAGCACCTTGGCCGGGTTGTACACCTCGCCGTGGCGTAGCAGATGGACCTTGGTGGCGGTCCCGCTCGGGGTACCCATCGTCTCCCTTCCGTGCTCCATGGTCAGCGCGCCGCGACCGTGCCGGGGCGTGGCCGGACGCCGGCGGTCATGGGCGTTCCCGATCCGGCACCTGGGCCGCTGCCTCGGCGGCGGCCGGCAGCGCGTCGGCGATGCGCTGGAGCGCTCCGTCGTCGTGCGCGGCACTGACGAACCACGCCTCGAACGCCGACGGCGGCAGGTACACGCCGCGGTCCAGCATCGCGTGGAAGAACGCCGCAAACCGGTGGGTGTCCGCTGACTTCGCCGCGTCGAAGTCGGTCACCCCTTCCCCGCCCGGTGCTGTCCGCAGCTCCGCTGGATCGACGAAGAACACCGTGAACAAGTTCCCAGCGTACTGCACGACGTGAGGCACACCGGCTGTGTCGAGTGCGTCGTGAACCAAGTCGCCGATGCGGCGGATGGTGCGGTCGAGGTGCGCGTAGACGTCGTCGCCGGCCAGGCGCAGCGTGGTCAGCCCGGCCGTGGTCGCGACCGGATTGCCGGCGAGCGTACCCGCCTGATAGACGGGGCCGCTGGGCGCCAGCCGCTCCATCACCTCGGCGCGACCGCCGAAGGCGGCTGCCGGGAAGCCACCGCCCATGACCTTGCCGAACGTGGTGAGATCCGCCGCCACACCGTCCAGCCCCCACCAACCGGATCGAGAGACCCGGAAACCGGTCATCACCTCGTCCAGGATCAGCAGAGCACCCTGCGCGTGTGCGGTATCCCGCAGAAACGCGTTGAATCCCTCGACGGGTGGCACAGCGCCCATGTTCCCGGCGGCGGCCTCGGCTATCACGCATGCGATCTCGCCGCCGTGCTCGGCGAACACGGCCTTGACCGCCTCGACGTCGTTGTAGGGCAACACGATCGTGTCGGCGGCGCTCGCCTCGGTGACGCCAGGCGTTCCAGGCAGCCCGAACGTCGCCACGCCGCTACCCGCCGAGGCCAGCAGGGCGTCCACGTGTCCGTGGTAGTGACCGGCGAACTTCACCACCTTGCTGCGCCCGGTGAAGCCGCGCGCGAGCCGGATGGCGCTCATCGTCGCCTCGGTCCCGCTGGTGACCAGCCGGACCTGGTCCACGCTGGTGCGGGCGACGATCTCGGCGGCCAGCTCGACCTCGGGTTCGGTGGGCGTGCCGTAGGAGACGCCCCGGGCCACCTGAGACTGCACCGCGTCGACGACGGCCGGATGGGCGTGCCCCAGGATCATCGGCCCCCAGGAACACACCAGGTCGACATACTCGCGGCCGTCGACGTCGTACAGGTACGGGCCGGATGCGCGCTGAATGAACCGCGGCGTGCCGCCGACGGCCTGGAACGCCCGCACCGGCGAGTTCACCCCGCCCGGCGTGACAGCCCGGGCGCTCTCGAACAACTCGGCGCTGCGGGGAACGTCCTCGTAACTCACCGAGCCATTGTCGCAACCGCGTCTACGACGCTCTGTAGTGCCCCCGCCCCGCCCCCTGTTCCGACAGCACACCCCGCCCTAAATGATCATGTGAAGTGGGTTTTCTCGTGCCGTAACAGGTCTGCAGACATGGTAGTGCTGGAGAAAACCCACTTCACATGATCATTTAGGAGTCGTCGTCGGTGGGGTCGTCGGGGTGGTTGCGGAGGTAGAGCACGCCGGCGACGAGGCCGCCCCACACGATGGCGATGGTGACGATCATCATGACGATGGCGCTAGCGGACATCGGGCCTCCCCTCGCCGCCCGCGACCGTGATCAGCTCGTCGGCTCGCCGCCACGGCAGCAGCGAGAGCAGGACACCGACCAGCAACACCCCGCCGGCAACACCCCAGCCGGCCACGGCCAGGAAGGTGGCCGGATAGCCCTCGTACCGCGCATCGAACTCCTCGCGCAGGCTGTCCCACATCATCCAACCGAGCACGAGCGGCGTGACCAGGCCGAGGGTGAGCAACCACGGTCGGCCCAGGCGGAGCGCAGACGTGGCGTTGGCATGCCCGGCCAGCGCAGGGAGCTGTCGCAGCATCCAGGCGACGACGATGACCGAGACCAGGGCGGCCATCGCGATCCCGTACTGGTTCACGAAGTGATCGGCCGCATCCAGGATGAAGATGCCTTCGGGCGTGGGGAACAGCAGGATCGACGCGAGCGCGATCACTCCGCCGACCGCCAGGACGGACGGAACCCGGGACATCCCGGTGCGATCCTGCACGGCGGAGATCACCACCTGCATGATGCTGATCAACGACGACATGCCGGCCACCACCAGCGAGCCGAAGAACAGCACCCCGAACAGGTCCCCGGCCGCAGGCAGGCTGGAGATGATCTGCGGGAAGGCGATGAACGCCAGCCCGATTCCGCCCTCGCCGATCACCTCGTCGAAGGCGATGCCCGCGTTGGTCGCCATGAAGCCGATCGCCGCGAACACGCCGATACCGGCGAGGATCTCGAACGAGCTGTTCGCGAACCCCGCCACCAGAGCCGACCCGGTCAGATCGGCGCGACGCCTCAGGTACGAGGCGTACGTGATCATGATGCCGAACCCGATGGAGAGCGAGAAGAAAATCTGGCCGTACACCCTCACCCACACGCTGCCGTCAGTGATCGCACTCCAGTCCGGGGAGAAGAACGCGTCCAGCCCTTCCGCGGCGCCGTCCAGGGTCAGCGCCTGGATGACGAGCGCGATGAACAGCACCGCAAGCAGCGGGATGAAGATTTTGTTGGCACGCTCGATCCCCCGCCGGATCCCGAAGACCAGAACCCCCAGCGTCACCGCCCACACGCCGATCAGCGGCCACATCACACCCGACACGTACGACGAGACGAAGCCCGGCTCACTGGTCTGCAGGACGTCACCGTAGAGGAACGCCTCCGGGTCCTCGCCCCAGTCCTGGCCGATCGAGAAGCCGGTGTACAGCACCGCCCAGGCGATGATCACCGCGTAGTACGTCGCGATGACGAAGCTGATGGCGACTTGCCACCAGCCGATCGTCTCGGCGCGCCGGGACATACCGCGGTATGCGAGCGGTGGCGAGGCCCGCGACCGGCGGCCGATCGCGTACTCCATGATGAGCAACGGGATGCCGGCGGTCAGCAACGCGATCAGATACGGGATGAGGAACGCGCCGCCGCCGCTCTCGTAAGCCACGTACGGGAACCGCCAGATGTTGCCCAGCCCGATGGCCGATCCGATGGCGGCCAGGAGGAATCCGGAACGGGTCGCCCACTGCTCGCGCTCTCGTGGCATGCCCGCACGACCTCCGCATCGACGACGTCGTCTCCTCGCGAAGGGCCATGTTACCCAAATGTGACACGGAGAACGTGCAGAACCGTCACCTCCCGGCCGTCACCTTCCGGCCGTCAGCACCCGCTCGGTCAGGAACCGGCGGACGACGCTCTGGAACAGCTCGGGCTCCTCCAACGGCGGCGAATGCCCGGACTTCTCGAAGATCACCAGTTCGGAATCGGGGATGAGCTCGGCGATGGTCTCGCTGCACTCGACCGGCGTGATCCAGTCGGCACGGCCGACGGTGACCAGCGTCGGACAGCTGACGCCGGGCAAGCCGGGTTTGACGTCGTAGGCGTGCCGGTTCACCGAGAACGCGTAGTTGTGGGTCGCATAGTGGTAATCGACCGATGCGATCCGCTCCGGCAGCGTGGCGGGATCGAAGTCGAAGTCGTAGAGGGGAAGGATCTCGGCCCAGCAGTCCCGGAAGTCGTCGTTGTCACGGACGCGGCCCTCCATGATCCGCATCAGCTTCTCGTCGTCGATCTCCACCCGGGCTGAGGCCCTCGCGTTCGCCAGCGCGAGCTCGTCATGGCCCTGGTCCGGCGCGGTGTCCCGCAACACCAGCGCCAGCAGCCGATCCGGATGCGCGATCGCGTACTCCATGGACAGGAAGCCGCCATACGACCCACCGGCCATCACGAACCGTTCCGCCCCGGCCCACTCCCGGAGCGCGTCGATGTCCGCGACCCATTGCTCGTGCGTGAACGGCGGCGTGTCACCGCTTTTGCCGCTGCCCCTGGCATCGAAGACGAGGACCCGGAAGATGTCCGCCAGGTGCCCGAACGCGGCCAGCGGTTCGCGCTTGGACCCGAGCCCGGGGGCGCCGTGGTGGGCGATCAGCAACGGCGCCTGCGGATCGTCTCCCAGCAGTTCGACATCCAGCGGGTTTCCGTTGATCTCGACGATCATCCGGTCTCCTTCACAAGTCGATCACGACGTCGTCGAGATCGCGCGGATAGGTGGTCAGTCGCTCGTGCCCGTCGCCGGTCACCAACACGGTGTCGGAGATCCGGTAGCCGGCGTGCCCTGGCACGTAGATTCCGGGCTCGCTGGAGACGACCATGCCGGCCTGCAGCTCCGTCTGGTCGCCGTCGTCCAGCCACGGCGGTTCGTGGAAATCGAGCCCGATCCCGTGACCCTGGCGATGCCGGATGTGCGCGCCGTATCCGGCGTCCCGGATCACATCCAGACACACACGGTTCACGTCACTGCACCGTGCCCCTGGGCGGATGGCGTCGGTGCCCGCCGCCTGGGCGTCCCGGTCGGCCTCGAAGTAAGAGATCTGCTCGGGCGACGGCTCCGCGAGAAAGAACGTCCGCTCGCTCTCCGCGTACCGGCCACCCACCGCCCCTCCCAGCGAAAGGATGAACGTATCCCCCGGCTGGAGCCGGTTCGCCGACGGCAGCCCGTGCGGGTACGCCGACCGTTCGCCGCTGTAGACGAGCCCACCGGTCAGCATCGGCACCACGACCACGTCCTGATGCGTCGCATACATCCATCGGCTCCCGGCTCGCACGACGTGGTCGGCCATCTCCGCCTCGGTCGGTAGCTCCCCCGCCCCGAGCGCCGCCTTGACCAGCTCGATTCCCGCCTCCAGCATCACGTCACCCAGTTGGGCCGCGGCGCGGTGCAGTTCGATCTCCGCGGGCTGCTTCACCAGCCGGAGCGCATCGACGGCGTCGGACATGACCCACTCGACATCGTCAACGACGGCGCGGAACGCGGCCAGCCGTCCGGTCGACATCACCGGCGTGTAGGCCCAGCGCCCGCTCCGCCCCACGGCCCGCGCCAGAACCTCGAACGGGCTGACCACGCCGGGATACTCGGCGAACGCGACGATCTCGTCGACGACGCTCCCCTGCGCCGCGGCGTGCTCGCGCTCCAGCTCGGGAACGAGCAGCACCGTACGATCCCGGCCGAGCCACACCACGGCAGGTCGCTCGTTCGGGTGGTGGAAGAAGCCCGTAAGGTACGCGACGTCGTGCCAGTCGTCCACCACGATCGCGTCCAGCCCGGACGTGTCCAGGCCGGCCCGAAGCCGCTCCTGCACGCCGCGGTAGAAGTCAGCACTCAAAGGAACGTCGGCGTCAGCACACTGGAGTTGGCCGACACGGCGTTCCCGCCCAGCACCACCTGCCGGATCGCCTCGTAGTCGACGGCGTGCGCCAGCGCCTGCCGGATCTCGAGCCGGTCGAGCGGTTCGCGTCGCATGTTGTACTGCATGTGCGCCCAGCCCAGCGACGGAACCGAGTACGTCTCCAGCGACTCATCGCCGGTGATCTCATTCACCATCGACGGCGGCAGCGCGTTGGCGATCAGGTCCAGCTCGCCGGAGCGCAGCGCCAGCACCTGCGTGTTCACGTCCGGGTAGACACGGTAGACGACCCGGTCCACCTTCGCCCGGCCGTCCTCGGCGAGCGGGTAGTCGTCGACCGCCTCGAGCACGTACCGCTGCCCACGCTCCACCTCGGTCAGCACGAACGGCCCGGCCGAGACCCAGTCGGAGTCGTTGGCGAAGTCGCCGACGCTCTCCGCCTCGCCGAAGACGTGTGCGGGCACGATCGGCATCCAGAATCCGATGCTGTTGAGGAACGCGCCGTCCGGCCGGGTGAGAGTGAACTCCACCCTGGTGTCCGACACCGCCTCGGCACTCTCCAGCGCACCGATCATCCCGGCGACGGTGCCGAGGCCCTCCTCCTGGACCGCGGTGATGGTGAAGGCCACGTCCTGCGCGGTCAGCGGTTCGCCGTCGGTCCACTCCATGTCGTCGCGGATCTCGATCCACGCGGATAGGCCGTCCTCGGCGTAGCCCCAGTCGGTGGCCAGCGCGGGAACCTTCTCGCCGTCCGCGTTGAGCGTCATCATCGCCGGGTACATCAGGTTGGTCACCCAGGTATCGGTACGGCTGTTGCCGACCAGCGGGTTGTAATTGACGACGTCGGCGGTGGTGCCGATGTGCAGCTCGCCGCCTTCGGCGCCGGCCGTGTCCTCGGCCGCGGGCGCGTCGCCGGCGTCGCCACCGTCGTCTGCGGCGTCCGGGTCGGACGGCGTGCATGCGGCCATCAGAACGGCGACGGCCGCCGCCGCGACCACGCTGGTGCGCCCTGCCCGGGTGCGGATGCCAACTCTCATCTGTCCCATACCTCCTCGATCACTCGCATCGCGTTGCCCCCGATGACCGCGCGGATCTCGTCGTCGGAGTAGTCGTGCGCAACCAGCCAGCCCACGATGTTCCAGAAGCACTCGGCCGGGTTCTCCAGGCCGTCCACGTACTCGACCTCCTCGTAGTCGACCGAGCCGTGCGCCTCCCCGATCGACAGGTGGTCGGCGAAGAGATGGTGCAGGCCGACGTGGTCACCGAACAGGGTGTCCGGCCCGAACGCCACATGCTCGATGCCGACCAGGTCGACGCAGTACTCGAAGTGGTCCATGACCGACTCCAGGCTGTGCCGCGGGTGCGTCGCCGAGAGCGTGGTGTGCGGGGCGGCCTCCAGCCCGATCACCCCGCCCCGCTCGGCGCATGCCGTGATGACGTGGTCCGGCTTCATCCGGTTCGTGTTCCACACGCCGCGCGCCCCGGCGTGCGTGATGAGGATCGGCTTCGTCGAGTGCTCGATGACCTCGAGCGAGGTGACGTCACCGGAGTGCGAGACGTCGATGACGATACCGAGCGCATTCATCCGCTCGACCGCCTTCCGCCCGAACACCGTGAGGCCGCCGTCGCGCTTCTCCTTCAACCCGCTGCCTAGCGTGTTCGCTTCGCTGTAGGCGATGCCGAGCTGGCGGACGCCGAAGCCGTACAGGATGTCGATCCGGTCCAGCTCGTTCTCGATCGGGGTGGATGCCTCCAGCCCGGCGATCAGCGCGATCCGGCCGGTCTCATGCGCATTCCGGATATCGGCGAGCGTCTCCGCCTTGATCACGAAGTCCTGGTGGGCCAGGTCGCTGAACCGCATGCCGAGATCGGCGATGATGTCGGTCCACTTCCAGCCGGCGTGGCTGGTCACACACGCCGTGCCGTCCATGAAGTTGTCGAAGACGACGGTCATACCGGAGCGGGCAAGCCCTTCGTAACCGGTCCGGTGCCGCCCGTGCCGGTTGTAGTCGATCGTCTCGGAGATCTCCTCCGGGAACCGGGTCGGATGTTCGTGGGTGGAGATCACCAGGCTCTCGGAAAGCAACCGAACGGTCCGTTCGTACTGGTCCGTGGTGAGTTCCAGGCCGGCGTACGACGGCACCCGGCCCAGTTCCGGAGCGAGCGCGAACGATTTGTAGTCCACGCCCTCACGCAAATAGCTGTACGACCGGTAGCCCTCGTAGCGCGGTGCGGGTTTGAGCACGAAACGACCTCCCTGCAAGCTTGCCGCCGATATGGCGCAAGTCAACGTTCCACTAGCGAACGGTGCCAGAAATCAGCAGAATTAACAAGCTCAATGACGGAGATAGACGTAACAGGCGTGTTGCGGAATGGATTTCTGCGCCGACTTCCGGTTAGGCTCTGCACACGGCCAAGCAAGCCACAACGGACACACCCGAGCTTGAGGATGGTGAACGTGACCGACGGCGACGCTGTCACGCTGGACGACCTGGACCGCCAGATCGTGGCCGCGCTGCAGATCCACGGCCGGGCCACCTGGCAGCAGATCGCCCGCGCCGTCGGCACCTCCGACACGACCGTCGCCCGCCGGGCGCAGCGGATGTTCAACTCCGGCATCGTGCGCGTCGTCGCTTCCACCGACCCGTTGCGCTGCGGCTATGGATACCCGGTGATGATGCAGGTCAAGTGCCGCGTCGGGCAGAGCCCGCGAGTGGCCGCCGAGTTGGCGCGCCGACCCGACGTGCGGTTCATCGCGCTGGTCACGGGATCGTTCGACATCGTGCTCGAGCTGATCGTCTCCTCCCAGCGGGAACTGGCCCGCATACTCTTCCACGGCATCGAGGCGGTCGACGGGATCACGTCGACCGTGACGGAGAACGTCATCGCCCACTACAAGGTGGCGCACGTGTGGTCCCACGGCACACTCGACGACGACGCGACCCGCCTGCTGGCGGAGGCCCGTGGCGCGATCGAGGAGACGGAGCCCACGCCCCTCGACGAACGTGACCAGGCACTGGTGGAGTTGCTCGCCGACGATGCCCGGCTGAGCTTCGCCGCGCTCGCCGGTGAACTCGGCATCAGCGAGTCGATGGCGAAACGCCGGGTCACCGCCCTGGTCCGGGACGGGCGGATGCGGTTCAGCACGATCGTCAACCCCGAGCTGCTCGGCTACGGCGTCGAGGTCATCTGCTGGCTCGGCATGGATCTGCGCTACCTGGACGACGCCGCACGCCAGCTGGCGGCCCGTCCTGAGGTGCGGTACGTGGCGGGTACGGCGGGATACTCCGACCTCAGCTGCGAAGTGGTCCTGCGCGACCAAGCCGACCTGCACCGATTCTCCACCGCGGTGCTGGCGCACCTGCCCGGGCTACGCACGACGGAGATCGGCCTGGAGCTGGCCACGCTCAAGCGCGCTTACACACTCGTCGACACACCGTTCGGCACCGGCCCAGATGGGGAGGCACCGGCATGACAGCGGACGTGCCCGCACTTGCCCTGCACGATCTCAACGTGACCTTCCGGCTCGGCCGGGACAGTGTGCACGCGGCACGGGACGTCACGTTCTCCGTGCAGCCCGGCGAGATCCTCGCGCTGGTGGGAGAATCCGGATCCGGCAAGAGTGTCAGCGCCACCGCGGTCCTCGATCTGCTGCCACGCACGGCGGAACGCACCGGGCGAATCGAGGTAGGCGGCAACGACGTGACCCGGCTCGACCGTGCCGGGCTCCGCCGGCTACGCGGCAAGGACGTCGCGATGGTCTTCCAGGAGCCGATGACCGCGCTGAACCCGGTGCTGACCGTCGGCTCCCAGATCGTCGAGGCGCTCCGGCTGCACACCTCGCTGTCCAAGGCCGCGGCCAAGGCACGTGCCATCGAACTGCTCGACCTGGTGGGCCTGCCCGATCCAGCCGCACGTTTCCGGTCGTATCCGCATCAGCTCTCCGGCGGACAGCGGCAACGGGCCGTCATCGCGATGGCGATCTCCTGCGACCCCGCCGTGCTCATCGCCGACGAGCCGACCACCGCGCTCGACGTCACGGTGCAGGCCGAGATCCTGGAACTGCTACGCGACCTGCGCCGGCGGCTGTCCTCCGCGATCGTGCTGATCACCCACGACATGGGCGTCGTCGCCGACATCGCCGACCGCGTCGTGGTCATGCGACGCGGGGAGATCGTGGAACAGGCGCCGGTGGACGAGATCTTCGCCCGGCCGCGCCACCCGTACACCCGCGAACTGCTCGCCGCGGTGCCGCATCTGGGCCGGCGCCCGGAGACGGGCAGGCTGCTGGAGCAGCCACCGGACACCAGGCAGCCCGCGGACGCCGGCGCCGCCGCCACCACCACCGACGCCACCACTTCCATCACGGCCCCGGGCACGGCGTCCGCCCACGCGCTCGAGCTCCGCGACGTCGTGGTCGAGTACCCGGGCCGGATCGGTCGCCCGGCATTCCGCGCCGTCGACGGCGTGACCCTGAACATTCCGCGCGGCCAGATCGTCGGACTGGTCGGCGAGTCCGGCTCCGGGAAATCGACTCTGGGCCGATGCGTGGTGGGGCTGCTGCGTGCGGCGTCGGGGCAGGTCGTCGTCGACGGCGAGGATATCTCGCAGGCGAGTCGCCGGCGGTTGCGGCGGGTACGGGCCCGCATCGGCATGGTCTTTCAGGATCCGGCGTCGTCGTTGAACCCGCGCTACCCGATCGGCGACAGTATCGCCGAGCCCTTCCGTCTCCAGGCCGAGCCGTCGAGGCCGTCCCGTGCCGAGATCCAGCGTCGCGTCACGGCGCTGCTGGAGAGCGTCGAGCTACCCGCGGCCTGGCGGCATCGGTTCCCGCACGAGCTCTCCGGAGGTCAGAGGCAGCGGGTCGGCATCGCCCGCGCCATCGCCCTGAACCCGGCGTTGCTCGTCGCCGACGAACCCACCAGCGCCCTGGACGTGTCCGTGCAGGCGCGGGTGCTCGACCTGTTCCTCGACCTGCAGGCCCGGCTCGGCTTCTCCTGCCTGTTCATCAGCCATGATCTCGCCGTGGTGGAGCTGCTGGCGAACCGGATCGCCGTCATGCATCGAGGCACGCTGGTCGAGCAGGGCAGCCGCGACGAGGTTCTCTACCACCCCCGCGAGGAGTACACCCAGCGATTGCTCGCGGCGGCGCCGGTCCCGGACCCGCTCGAGCAACGGCGGAGGCGCGCGGCTGCCGGCAGCTGAGGCGGACGACGGACGGGGATCCGGTCAGTGCCGGACGACCGTCGTCGCTAGGGCAGAAACAGCCTTCCGCCGTAGTCCGAGCTCCACTGAGCTCGACGCCACGCCACGAGACTCCCTAAAGGCGACGGGCGACGTCGACGGCCCAGTACGTCAAGATCGTGTCCGCCCCGGCGCGACGGATGGAGAGCAGCGACTCCTCGACCGCGCGGTCCCGGTCGATCCAACCGTTCGCGGCCGCCGCCTCGATCATCGCGTACTCGCCGGAGACCTGGTAGGCGGCGACGGGGACGTCGACCAGCTCCCGGACTCGCGTGACGATGTCCAGGTAGGACAGGGCCGGCTTCACCATCACCATGTCGGCGCCCTCGTCCACGTCCAGCCGCACCTCGCGCAGCGCCTCCACGGCGTTCGCGGGATCCTGCTGATAGGTGCGGCGGTCGCCGGTGAGCGACGACTCGACGGCGTCCCGGAACGGCCCGTAGAACGCGGACGCGTACTTCACCGCGTAGGCGAGGATGGAGACGCCGGTGTGTCCGGCCTCGTCCAGCGCATCGCGGACGGCGCCGACCTGGCCGTCCATCATGCCGCTCGGCCCGACGACGTGCGCGCCCGCCTCCGCCTGCGCCACCGCCATCCGCTGGTAAGCCTGCAGTGTGGCATCGTTGTCCACCGCGCCGTCGGGCGTCAGCACCCCGCAGTGGCCGTGGTCGGTGAACTCATCCAGGCAGAGATCCGCCATCACCACGGTGGCGTCGCCGACCTCATGCACAACATCACGGATAGCGACGTTCAACGCCCCGTCCGGCGCGTAGCCACCAGACCCGTCGGCGTCCTTGTGTTCCGGGACGGCGAAGAGCATCAGGCCGCCGACGCCCGCCTCGACGGCTTCCACCGCGGCCTTCCGCAGACTCTCCGTCGTGTGCTGGACCACACCGGGCATCGACGACACCGGTCGCGGTTCAGTGGCACCCTCCCGGACGAACATCGGAAGCACCAGGTGCTGCGGCTCCAGCACGGTCTCGCGGACCAGCCGGCGCAGCGCCGGCGTGCTCCGCAGCCGCCGGGGCCGTTCACGCGGATACGGCATCGCCGTTCTCCTCAGCTTGTGGCTGTCATCAATGCGTACGTCCCGCACAGCGAGCCCATGGGGCGCAAGCTTGCCGGACGTCGCATGGGATTACTGGGCGCTCTTGCGCCGCGACGCGGACCGGCGCCGCTGGGACGGCCGGAGCAACGGCTCACCCGCCTCGAGCAGCGACGCCCGGCGGCTGGCACCGAAGTCGGCGACCGCTTCGGCGAGCAACTCCACCGACGGCTCCGGCGCCATCACGTCGACCCGCAGCCCGTGCTCCTCCGCGGTCTTCGCGGTAGCCGGGCCGATACAGGCGATCACGGTGTTGGCGTGCGGCTTGCCCGCGATGCCGACCAGGTTCCGCACCGTGGACGACGAGGTGAACAACACCGCATCGAACTTGCCGGTCTTGATCGCCTCGCGCGTCGCCGCCGGCGGCGGCGCCGCCCGCACCGTCCGGTACGCGGTGACGTCGTCGACCTCCCAGCCCATCTCCGACAGACCGGCGGCAAGCGTCTCGGTGGCGATGTCCGCACGCGGCAGGAACACCCGGTTGATCGGGTCCAGCACCTCGTCGTACGGCGGCCAATCCGCGAGCAGCCCCATCGCGGACTGCTCACCGGACGGCACCAGATCCGGCTCGACACCCCAGGCACGCAGCGCCTCGGCGGTCTTCTCGCCCACCGCGGCGACCTTCAGCCCGGACAGCGCCCGGGCGTCCAGACCGTAGCCGACCAGCTTCTCCTTCACCGCACGCAGCGCGTTGAAGGAGGTGAAGGCGATCCACTCGTAGCGGCCCTCGACCATGCCCCGGACGGCCTTGTCGATCTGCTGCGGGTTCCGTGGCGGTTCGACCGAGATGGTCGGGACCTCCTCCGGAACCGCACCCGACTTGCGCAGCGCGGCGGTGAGCGAACCGGCCTGCTCCTTGGTCCGCGGAACCAGCACCCGCCATCCGAACAGCGGCTTGGTCTCGAACCAGGACAGCGAGTCGCGGTACTCGACCGCGTCGCCGACGACCAGTACGTACGGGCCTTCGGTCTTCGCGGCCTTCACCGCGCCCACCACGTCCGCCAGCGTCGAGACCAGCGTCTGCTGCTCGACCGTGCTGCCTCGGGTGACGACCGCTATCGGGGTGCTCGGCACGCGACCCGCGTCGACGAGGCCTTGGGCGACATCTGCCAGCTGCTCGGTGATACCCGTGAACACCAGTGTGTCCGCCGTACACGAGTGCAGGTCGATCTTGCCGCCGACGTCGATCAGCTGGGCGCTGCGCCGGCGACCGGACACCAGCGGGATCCCGGCGTGGGTCGGAACCGCCGTGCTGGTGGCGACGCCGGCCACGACCTCGAACGGGATGCCGCCCTTGACGCAGGAGAGCACCTCATCGCTGCCGGTCGGGTGGCTGAAGGGGTCGCCCTCGAGCAGCCGTACGACGCGCCGGCCGTTCTTCGCCGCCTGCGCCACACGCCGACCGCGCGCACTCGCGGTGAGCGCGACGCCGGCGTCGTCGACGCTGACGTCCACCACCTCGACGAGCTCCGGCGCATGCTCCAGTATCTGGTGCGGCACGGTCTCGTCGATGACGACGACGTCCGCACCGTTGAGTGCCTCTACGGCTCGGAGTGTAAGAAGCCCGGGGTCGCCGGGTCCGGCGCCGACAAATGCGACGCCTCCAGAATCGTTGCGCTGACGCGCGTTGCGCGGAGTGGTCACGAGACGTTCTCCTCCTTCGGCGCCGGTGGCTCGACGCCGACAACGGCCCCGGCCCCGTCGTCGAGGAGCTCGTGGGCGAGCTGTCGCCCGAGCTCCTCAGCTTTCTCGACCGGACCGGTGACGGACTTGCGGATATTCACGGCGCCGTCACCGGAGATGACAGCGCCCCTGACGTACAGTTCCAGCTGGACGGTCGCGCCCGTCGACGCGTCGTCCGGTGCGTAATCCCCCTCTGCGGCTACAGCGTACGCACCGACAGGGGCGCTGCAACCGGAATCGAGGACGGCCAGCAACGTCCGCTCGGCCAGAACCGCGGCCCGCGTCGTCGGGTCGTCCACAACAGCCAGCATGTTCACCAGTTCGGCGGCATCGGAGCGGCACTCGACCGCCAGCGCACCCTGCCCAGGGGCGGGCAACATCTGAAGAGGATCAAGCACCTCGGTCACCGAGTCCAGCCGCCCGAGCCGGGCCAGACCCGCGTGCGCGAGCACCACGCCGTCCAACTCGCCGTCGGCGACCTTGGACAACCGGGTATCGACATTGCCGCGGATCGGCACGACCTCCAGGTCGAGCCCGAGCGCGCGTAGTTGTGCCGAACGTCGCGGCGATCCGGTGCCCACGGTCGAGCCCGGGGGCAGTTCGCCCAGCGTCAAGCCGTCCCGGGCGCAGAGCGCATCTCTCGGGTCCGCGCGCGTCGGCACCGCCGCCAGGGTCAGGCCCTCCGCGTCCGCAGTGGGCAGATCCTTCAGCGAATGCACGGCGACGTCGACCCGGCCGTCGAGCAACGCCTCCCGGAGTGCGTTGACGAACACACCCGTGCCGCCGATGCCGGCGAGCGGCTCGTTCGACACGTCGCCGTACGTGGTGATCTCGACCAGGCGCACCTCGCGGCCGGTCGCCGCGGTCAGTGCGTCCGCGACCCCCTGGGATTGCGCCAACGCCAGCTTGCTGCCCCGGGTACCGAGCCGAAGCGGGTCGCTCATTCCTGATCACCACGCTTCCGGTCCGGTTTGGCCACTGCTTCGATCGCGCGATGATCCAGCGCGAACAGCTCACGAAGAGCCGTCTCGTACGATGCGCCGTCGGGCTGTGCGGCGAGTTCCTTCACTCGCACCGTCGGCGAGTGCAACAACTTGTCCACCACACGCCGCACCGTGGCGGAGACCTCGGCCCGGGTCCGCTCGTCGAGATCCGGCAGCCGCCCCTCCATCCGGGAGAGCTCTGCCTCGACCACGTCGTCGGCCATCGTCCGCAGCGCGACGACCGTGGGAGCGACCCGCTCCGAGCGTCGCGCTGTCGCGTACGCGGAAACCTCGTCGACGACGATGGCCCGCACGTCTTCCACATGGTCGGCTACCACGCCGCCGTCGGCGTCCTGCGCCTCGGCCAACGTGGAGAGATCGGCGAGCACCACGCCGGGCAGCTCCACGACGGAGGCGTCCACGTCATGCGGCAGTGCCAGGTCGAGGATCCCGAGCGGTCGCCCGTCGCGTCGCGTGACCGCCTCCTCCACCAGGTCATAGGGGATCACCACGCCCGTGGCTCCGGTGCACGAGATCAGCACGTCGACCTGATCGAGTTCCGCCGGGACACGACTCATCGGCACCGCGCGTCCGTTCACCGACGAGGCCAGCCGCTCGGCGTGTTCCGGTGTCCGGTTCGCCACCACGACTTCCACGCCGGCGTCCGCCAGGGTGGAAGCCGCCAGTGCGGACATGGAACCGGCGCCGACGACCAGCGCGCGGCTGCCGCTGACCAGATCCCGCCAGGAGCGCCCGTCCACCTGCCCGATCGCCCACCCGTCCGGCGCGATCGCCGGGGCCAGGGTGGCCATCCCGACCGTGACGAGCGACCGGCCGGCCGTATCAATGTCGGTCTCGGCGTGCGCGCGCTTGCCGACCCGCAGAGCACTCTGAAAGAGTTCGCTGAGCACCCGGCCCGTCGCGCCCGAGGTCTGCGCCAGCCGGAACGCCTCCCGGACCTGACCCAGAATCTGCGTCTCCCCGACCACCATCGAGTCCAGGCCGCTGACCACGTGGAACAGGTGCGAAACCGCACGCTCGTCGTAGTGGACGTACAGATAGGGCGTCAGCAGCTCCAGTGGCACGCCGGTGTGCGACGACAGCATCGCCCCGGCCTCTTCGACCGCTCCATGGAAGGTGGCGACGTCCGCGTACAGCTCCAGCCGGTTGCACGTGGCGACCACGACAGCCTCACAGATGTGACTCGCCGTGTGCACCTCGTCGAGGATCTTCGCCGCCGCGTCGCTGCCCAGCGCCACGTCCTCCAGCGCCTCCACCGGGGCGCTACGGTGCGACAGCCCCATCACCAGAACACTCATCCACGAACCGCCTTCGCCAGTTCGACCGCCTGCTCGGCCGTGAGGGCCAGTGCCGCGCCGTTCTTGCGCTGTTCGTGGTAGGCCAAGATCTGCAGCTCCGTCGACAGATCGACCTTCCGGAGCTCGACCCCCTCAGGCACCTGGACCACGGCCGGAGCGAAGTTCAGGATACTGGTGATACCCGCCGCGACGACACGATCGCAGACCGCCTGCGCGGCATGCGCCGGAGTGGCCACCACGGCGATCGAGATGTTCAATGTCTCGATCACGTCTTCCAGTTCATCCGAGTGCCGGACCTTCAGGCCGGCGACTTCCTCGCCGGAGCGGCGCTCATCCGCGTCGACCAGCGCGGCGATGCGAAACCCGCGGGACGCGAAGCCACCGTAGTTGGCGAGGGCATGGCCGAGATTACCGATGCCGATGATCACCACGGCCCAGTCCTGTGTCAGACCGATCTCGCGGGTGA
The DNA here is from genome assembly GCF_010550675.1 of Phytoactinopolyspora halotolerans. Taxonomy (GTDB): domain Bacteria; phylum Actinomycetota; class Actinomycetes; order Jiangellales; family Jiangellaceae; genus Phytoactinopolyspora; species Phytoactinopolyspora halotolerans. The sequence continues at coordinate 204,675 of NZ_JAAGOA010000005.1, forward strand.
TCTGGTGCCGGAGGAACTCGACCTCGTAACCGACACCCCGGGTCCCGTACGAACCGAGGTACGACAGATCCTTGCGCAGTTTCGCCGAGTTGACCCCCGCTGTCTCGGCGAGTTCGTCGGATGAGACCGTCGCCACACCGCGATCGGACAGCGAGGTCAAGGCGCGCAGGTACAGCGGAAGCCGAGCTACCGTCGCCTCAGGCACACCACGAGGCGACGGCGCCGGCGCGAGCTGCGCCAACGGTCGAGTAGGTCGGGCCACGATACTCCCCGGTCGGCCGGTCCGGAATCGTCATCCCCGGGGGTGGGGTAGCACCCGGATCCGGCGGAACGTACTATGACCCCCACCCTAGGGCACTTGTGAAGCCATGCACAAAGTTGCGATCTTGGCTGACGTGGTCTATGAGGGGCCCGGCCCGCGAGGTGAGCCGGGAAATCCGTCCTCCCCGCCCGCGGCGAGGTCGTCGCCTAGCGGCTCCTTCCACGCCGATGCCCGTCCAAGCCCTGGAGGACGGATTTCCCGGCTCACCTCGCTCTCCACCCTACGGAAGGGGAGACAACGACGCGGTGGTCACCCGCGGCGGAAGAGGGATCGTTTGGGGGAGAGAGCTTTGCGGAGGCGGGCCTCGTCGACGCGCCAGAAGTCGTGCGTCTCGCCGTCGACGAACGTGACCGGGATCTCGTCGCCGTAGCGACGCTCCAGCTCGGGGTCGCCGGCGATGCTCTGCTCCTCCCATTCCACACCGAGGTCGCGGCAGACGCGCTCGATCACGGCGCGGGCGTCGTCGCAGAGGTGACAGCCTGGGCGGGTCAGGATCCTCACTCTGGCCATCCGTGCCATCTCCCTGTTCACCTTGGCGTCTGCGGTTTCCGTCCGCTCGATTCTCCGGCAAGCGTGGTCCGTCGGCCGAGTAAGACCGTGGATCGCGTCGTTTCGGGTTCCACGCTACCGGGCGGACGGACGCCGCTACGCTGGAGGCCATGCGCCTGAGGCGGAGTCCGGACCGGTATGACCGAGTCGGTGTGGCCGCAGCGGAGACCGCTGAGGTCACAGCAGGTGTCTATCTCCCGCCGGACTCGCGGGCAGCGGCATTCTTCGACCTGGACAACACGTTGCTGCGCGGTGCGTCGCTGTTCTACCTGGCGCGCGGACTGTATGAGCGGGAGTTCTTCCGGACCAGCGACATCGTCCGGTTCGGGTATCAGCAAACGCGGTTCCTCTTCGGGGCGGAGGATCCGGAGCATATGGATGAGGCACGGAACGCGGCGCTGATGTTCATCGCAGGCCGATCCGTGGCCGAACTCAGCGACATCGGCGAGGAGATCTTCGACGAGCGGATGGCCGGCAAGATCTGGCCGGGCACCCAGGCGATCGCGCGGATGCACATCGATCAGGGGCAACGTGTGTGGTTGGTCACGGCGGCGCCGGCCGAGATCGCCACCATCATCGCGCAGAAACTCGGCCTGACCGGCGCCCTGGGCACGGTCGCCGAGCATCTCGACGGGTACTACACGGGGAGGCTGGTGGGAGATCTGCTGCACGGGGAGGCGAAGGCGGCGGCGGTACGCTCGCTGGCCGCCAGAGAAGGGCTCGATCTGGGCCGGTGCTCCGCCTACAGCGACTCGGCGAATGACATTCCGCTGTTGTCCCTGGTCGGCCACCCGTGCGCGGTGAACCCCGATCGGCGACTACGGGCACACGCACGCAGACACGGCTGGCGGGTCCGTGACTATCGGGGGCGGCGGCGGAACACCACACTGGGCGTCGCCGCCGTCGCCGGCGCGGCCGTGGGCAGTGTCGTCGGTGTCAGCGTCGCCCGCCGCCGATGACCCACACGACGACGTGATCCGCTCGACGCGTCAGAAGAACGGGTTGCCGCGTCCGTCGAGGAGCCTGTTCAGCGTCTGCTGGATGGTGTCGCGGACCTGGTCCGTGAGTTCGAAGATCACCATGGGGTCGTCGGCCGCGCCGTCCGGGTATTCATCGGTGGGAATCGGCTCGCCGAACTCGATCGTCCATTTCGACGGCAACGGCACCAGGCCCAATGGGCCCAGCCATGGGAAGGTGGGGGTGATCGGGAGATAAGGCAGCCGGAGCAGCCGAGCGAGGAAGTCCGCGCTGGCGATCATCGGATAGATCTCCTCGGCGCCGACGATGGAGCACGGCACGATCGGAGCACGGGAGCGCAGCGCCGCGGCGACGAACCCTCCGCGTCCGAACCGCTGCAGCCGGTAACGCTCCGAGTAGGGCTTCCCCACGCCCTTGAAACCCTCCGGCCAGACGCCGACCAACTCCCCGCTGGACAGCAGCTTCTCCACGTCTTCGTTGCAGGCCAGAGTCGAGCCGCTCTTGCGGGCCAGATCGGAGATCACCGGTAGCTGGAAGACCAGCGTGGCGCCGAGGGCACGCAGATGACGGTGCGCTGGATGCTCATCGTGCACGGCCAGCTGCGTCATCAGCGAGTCCACCGGCACCGTGCCCGAATGGTTGGCGACCACCAGCGCGGCGTCGTCGGCCGGCACGTTCTCGATACCGCGCACGTCCACCCGGAACCAGTTCCGATACAGCGGGCGCAGCGCCGGCAGCAGGACGTTCTCGGTGAGTTCCTCGTCGAAGCCGAACGGGTCGACGGTGAACTCCCCGGTCAGGCGGCGGCGGGCGAAGTCCAGCACGCTCTCCGCCCGCCGGGCCATGTCACCGCCGAAGAAGTCGAACATGCTCGTCATCTCGTCACACCGCCTCGCTCGTCACCGGACGCACGATCAGGCAGACCGTTCAGGCCGAGTACGGAACGCAGCAGTTGATCCGCGGCCGCCACGCGTTCCCGGTCGAGGAACCCGCCGCGGGCGCGCGCCTCGACGAACGCGTCGAACGCATCGACCGTGCTGAACCGCGGGACGAACCCCAGGTGCTCACGCATGCGGGTGGTGTCGACACCCCGGCCGTAGGTGAGAAACCGGGTCTGTACGGAATCCATATCGGCGATGCCGGCCTGCCGCAACATCCCCCGCACCACCGGCGAACCGAGGGTGGGCAAGGGCAGCGGAACCCGGCCGGCCCGGGCGAGCGCCTGGCTGAGCACCAGGAATCCGTCGCCTGCCACGTTGAAGATGCCCGGCCGCGACTCGATCGTGGCCAACCGGAGCGAGTCCAGGCAGTCTTCCTCGTGGATGAGCTGGAAGCGCGGATCGTGGCCGAAGACCACGGGCACCACCGGAAGCACGAAATACTCGGAGAGGACGGTGCGTATCGCCGGTCCCAGCACGTTGACGAACCGCAGGATGGTCACGTCCACGTCCGGCCGTCGCCGGGTGAAGCCGCGCACGTACGCCTCGACCTCGCTGGCGTCCTTCTCATACCCCCGGCGCACGGCAGCGTTCTGCACCATGTCCTCTGCGGCCAGCGCGGGCGCACTCGGCGACGCGCCATAGACCGCGGTGGAGGACTTCACCACCAGCTTCCGCACCGTCTCCGACCGCTGGCACGCCGCGAGCAGCTGCATCGTGCCGATGACGTTGATCTCTTTCTGCGGCACGCGGCCACCGGCGTCGGCGCGGGTGGCGAGGATGTTCATATGCACGACGACGTCGGGCCGGGAACGCGCGATGGCACTGTTGATCGCCGACGTGGTGATGTCCGCCTCGACGAAGTCGACCGGGCCGAGATCGGCGGACGGCGGCACCACGTCGACACCGATGACGTGGTCCACCTTGGGATCCTCGGCAAGCAGGCGAGCCAGTCGCGCCCCGAGGTAGCGGGCGACACCGACGACCATCACTCTGGACACCCAGGCTCACCTCCCTGGGAATCTTTCGAGCCGATAGGCAGGCTCCAGATCACTTACCCTGGCGACGACGCTGGACGCGGGTACGACGCAGCAGCTTGCGGTGCTTCTTCTTCGCCATGCGCTTACGCCGCTTCTTGACCACAGAGCCCACTGGGCAACCTCACTCAGTTCGTACGGACGTTGGAGTTCCGCGCACAGAGAATACCTGCGGCCCGCTAGGACGGCACGAGGTGTTCAGCACGCGACACCGGTAAGCGTACCCGCACCGTGAGAGTGGTGATGCGACCGCGTCGTGCAGACGGACGATACGCCACCTCAGCCGGCCTGCATGCCCTGTACGTACGAGCTGTCCAGATACTCGTGAACGGCGTTTTCGGGTATACGGAACGACCGGCCGACCTGCACCGCAGGCAGCGTCCCCGCGTGTACGAGCCGGTAGACCGTCATCTTGGACACCCTCATCACAGACGCCACTTCGGCAACCGTGAGGAAACGCACCTCGCCCAGCGGCTGTCCTGGTGTCCCACCCGGTCCGCTCGTCGTCATCGCTCCTCCACCACGGCACCGGCGGTGCGTCCTTCGCACATCGACAACGGCACCTGTACTCACGATGGTAGTGGCTGATGTGACGGATGGGAAAGGGGAGTGACCATTTGGATACAGAAGTGCCGATTATGCGTGTGGATCCAAGCCATGCAGCGGGAAGACGGCCGTCCGGGTGGCGAGAATCGCCTGGTCGAGCCAGTCCGCCGGATCGTACCCGTCCTCCCAGTCGGAGAAGGCAGCGTCGGCTCCGTCGGTCATACGTAGTGGTGCCAGCCCATAGTCCAGCCGGCCGACATAGGTCCGCCAGCTCTCCGGCACCGGGGTCTCAGGGCTGATCGGCCGACCGGCCGCTATCGCCAACAGGTGCGTCCAGGTTCGCGGCACGACATCGGCCAGGGCGTATCCCCCGCCGCCGGTGGCCAGCCAGCGGCCGTCACACAGTTCGTCGGCCAACGCCTGGATGGCCAGCTCGGCCGCGCGTTGCCCATCGACCGTCAACGCCAGGTGCGCCAGCGGATCGTCGATGTGGCTGTCACATCCGTGCTGGGAGACGAGCACCTGCGGTTTCCATGTCCGCAGCAGGGGCGGGACGACGGCGTGGAAGGCGCGCAACCAGCCGGCGTCACCGGTGCCGGGTGGCAGCGCCACATTCACCGCCGAGCCCTCCGCGTCGCCGCCGCCGACCTCGTGCGGGAATCCGGTACCCGGAAACAGTGTCTGCGGGTTCTCGTGCAGGCTGATGGTCAGCACCCGCGGGTCGTCGTAGAAGATCGCCTGTACTCCGTCGCCGTGGTGGACGTCCACGTCCACGTAGGCGACCCGCTCGGCACCGGCGTCGAGCATCGCCTGGATGCCGGCCGCGACGTCGTTGTACACGCAGAAGCCGGAGGCGGCCCCTGGCATCGCATGGTGCAGGCCGCCGGCGACACTCACGCCGTGCAGGGTCGTGCCCTTCCACACCGACCGAGCAGCCGCCACGGTCCCGCCGAGGATGCGCGCGCTGACGTCGTGCATACCCGAGAAGCACGGCACATCGTCGGTGCCGAGCCCGTAGGAGAGATCCATCCGCGCGGGATCCGCGCTCGCGTCCCGGACCGCCTGCACGTAGTCCGGGTTGTGCACGGATGTGAGCAACTCGTCGTCCGCGGTGTCCGGGGAAACCATCCGCACACCTGGCAGCGACAGCACGCCCATCTCGCGGGCGAGCCGGACGGTGAAGTCGAGCCGCACCGGGTTCATCGGATGGTTCGGCCCGAAGTCGTACCGCATCAGCGACTCGTCCCACGCCACGTACACCGTCGTCCCGCGCTCGTCCATACTCCCCGACCCTAGACCGGATGCCCGTACGTTCAACCCCGGGGACGCCAAGGAGATCAAGGCAGCGTGGGTCGGGAGATGCCGTCCATGGTGTGGCGGGCATCAGCGAGGACGAGCGCCAGCGAGGACGAGACTGCTGGGCGAGGACGGCATCTCCCGACCCACGCCAAACGGAAAGCTTCAGGCGTTGCCGGAGGAGAGCGCGCGGGAGCGGTCCCGCGCTGCCTCGATGGCCGCCAGGAAGTCCGCCCGGACCTTACCGTCCTCGAGCAGACGGATCGCCGCCGCGGTCGTCCCGCCGGGCGACGTGACGCCCTCGCGCAGCACGGTCGGATGCTCACCGGTCTCACGCAGCAGTTTCGCCGAGCCCACCAAGGTCTGGACGACGAGCTCGGTGGCCGTCGCACGTGGCAAGCCCATGTGCACGCCGGCCTCGATCATCGCTTCCACGACGTAGAACACGTACGCCGGCCCGGATCCGGAGATCGCGGTGACGGCGTCCAGCTGCTTCTCCGGCACGCGGAGCACCTTGCCGGTGGACCGCAGCAGGTCCTCGGCCTCCGTCAGATGTCTCTCGTCGCAATGGGTGCCCGGCGCGATCGCCACCATGCCCTCGTCCACCAGAGCCGGCGTGTTCGGCATCACCCGAACGACGGCGACGCCCTCCGGCAACTGCGACTCGATGAATCCGGTGGTGATCCCGGCCGCCAGGCTGACCACCAGGTGCCCGGGCCGGACCGAATCATGGATCTCGGTGAGCAGCGCCCCCATGTCCTGGGGTTTGACGACGATGATCACGGTATCCGCGCGCTTGACGGCGGCCGGGCTGTCCACGACGTCCACCCCGTACCGATCGGTCAGCTCCTGCGCACGCTCAGCGCGGCGTTCCGTCACGAGCAGTTCATCGACTCGCCTACCCGCTCGGACCAGACCGGAGAGGAGGGCCTCGCCCATGACTCCGGCACCGAGGATCGCAACCGTCATCGTTTACTCGCCACCGATCGAAGAAAGAGGCTCAGGTTGGCCGGCCGCTCGGCCAGCCTCCGAACCAGGTATCCGTACCAGTCCTCACCGTACGGCACGTAAACACGCACGCGCTCACCAGCACGCACCAACCGATATTGCTCGTCCGGCCGTACGCCGTACAGCATCTGATACTCGTAGCTGCCCTGCGCCCGCCGGTTCTTCGCGGCCAGCGCCCCGGTGATCTCCACCAGCCGCGGATCGTGCGTGGCCAGCATCGGGTAACAGTCCGCAGCCAGCAGGATCTTCGCGCACCGGACGTAGGACCGGTCCACATCGGACCTGTGCTGGAACGCGACGCTGGGAGGCTCGTCGTACGCGCCCTTGCAGAGACGCACCCGAGAGCCCGGATAGGCCAGATCCCGGCAGTCACCCTCGGTACGCCGCAAGTACGCCTGCAGGACGGCTCCGGTCTCAGGGAAATCTAAGCGAAGCTCGCGCAGGATGCTCAGTGTGGAATCGGTTGTGGTGTGGTCCTCCATGTCGAGGGTCACCGTCGTGCCGGCGTTCCGCGCCGCCTGGCAGATCCGCCGCGCGTGCTCCAATGCGAGCTTCTCGCCGTCGTCATGAAGTGCCTGACCGATCGCCGACAGCTTCACCGACACCTCGACGTGTCCGGCCAGTCCTCCGTCGTCCACGGCGTCCAGCAGAGACACGTAGGTCTCGGCGACGCGTCCCGCCTGCGCGGCGTCCCGGGTGTGCTCGCCCAGGTGGTCGATGCTGACGTTCAGGCCGTTGGCCACGAGTTGACCGGCGACTCGGACGACCGCGTCCTCCGTGGCGCCCGCCACGTAACGCGCGACCAACCGACGGGTCAACGGAATGCGTTCGATCGCTTCCTTCAGGTGTTCGTTCCGGGCCGCGGCGAACAACACCGACCTGGACAACGATCCGGCCACAGCAGCCGCCCCTTCCGCTCGCGCACATCCCTCTCCGTGGTCAGGCTACGGCACCACGACGCGGGCGCGCCGGAACGGCGAGCAGAAGCCGCGCGAGCCGGCTACCACGGCCCGGCGGACGGTTGCGCCGTCCGGCCCGGACGCGAGGCCGTAGGCCGGCGCCAGCACACGCTACGGATCGCTGGTACCCAGATCCGGATCGCCCTTGGTCAACCCAAGCGTGTCCCGTGCCGCCTCCAGAACGAGCGGGCGGAGTTCGTCGACCGGCAGGTCGGACATGGTCAGGATGGTCGTCATGGCCCCGATCGCGGACAGCACCCGAACCCGCTCGCTCAGCGACAGGTCGGACTCGGCCAGCAACGTCACCAGTTCCCGGTCATGTCGCTGCAGCGTGGTCACCATGCTCGAATTGCTCGCGCCGACGATGTCCGACATGACATAGACGGCGACGTCGCGGTATTTCAGCAGCAGATCGAGGTAGCTCTCCACCAGCCGGCAGCGGCCCTCGATGCTCTTCAGCCCGCTGCGGGCTTCGGCGAGCACCATCTCTTCATCGTCGGCGAGCGGACGCAGCAGGTCGTCGAGGATGTCCACCTTGCTGCGGTAGTGGTAGTACACAGCCGCCTTGGTGATACCGAGTTCCTCAGCGATCTGCCGCAGCGACGTCTTCTCATAACCCTGCCGTCCGAAAAGGTCGAGCGCGACACTTCGTATGCGGGCAGCGGTGTCAGGCGCTACATCCTTCGCCTCCGCGACCATCGGCACCCTTTCTCTACAGCCCTGTGGCTGGGATCACGCAACAAACCCAGAAATTCTGCGGCATCCAGCTACCGTAACGCACTAGTATCAAGCTTACTTGCCGGCTGGCAAGTAAGCTAGGAAGAGTGGGAGGTCCGGATGTCATGCGAGCCCGGGTACTCGAACGAGTGAGGAACGCGACGCACGACGGCCGCGCGCAGCGAGTCGTGCGGGAGGTCGTGCTGATCCTCACCGCCGCTCTGCTGTACTCGCTGGTCCGGGGCATGACGGACGATCGGGTCGGTCTCGCCTTCGACAACGCCGAGCGACTCATCTCGTTCCAGCAGTCGATCGGATTGTTCGTCGAACCGGACATCCAGAGCTGGGTCGTCGGCCACGACGCCGTCATCAACGTCATCAACGCGATCTACATCGCCGGCTACTGGCCTGTCCTGGTCGGCACCCTCGTGTGGCTGCTGCTGCGCCACCCCGACCGCTACCCCCTCTACCGGAACGCTTTGCTGGCCTCCGGCGCGATCACCCTGGTGATCTTCGCGCTCTTCCCGCTGGCACCGCCGCGGTTCCTGCCCGAATACGGCTTCGTCGACACCGTCTCCGACAACTCGTCGGCCTACCGCGACTTCAGCGCGTCGCCGTTCGTCAATGAATACGCGGCGATGCCGAGCCTGCACTTCGGCTGGATCCTGTTGCTGGGCATCGCCTGGACTACGGTCGGCCGCTCCGCGATGGCCAAGGTGTTCGGCGCGACCATGCCGGTGCTGATGTTCCTGGCGATCGTGCTGACCGGTAACCACTACATCCTGGACGGGATCGTCGGCGGCACCGTCGTCCTGCTGGGCCTTGTGGTCGCCGTCGGCGTCGAACACGTGAAGGCGGTACGCTCCGGCGCCCATGCCGAGCATGCGCCGTTGCCTGTGGGACGGCAGCGGTCGAATCAGGACGGCCCCGCGTTTGCCTCGGAAGACGACGGCGCCGACGCGATCGGACGTGCTCGCGATGATCGCCGGGAATCGGCCGACAGGGTATCGGTTGACAGGGTATCGGTTGACCGCTGACCATCATGTACCCCGCGCATTGCGGCCCTGACCCGCCATCGGGTCAGGGCCGCAACAGGGTCAGGGCTGCTCCGCTCCGGCCGGTCACCCTGTACGTCGGCGCAGCGTCGTCGCACCGAGCGCCAGCAGACTGAACGTGAACGCCAGGACCACCGTCCCGTCGCCCAAGACCGACGGTTCGCTGACTCTCTGCACCTCGTTCATCGCGTCCACCGCGTAGGAGAGCGGCAGCACATCGGAGATCACTTCCAGCACGGTCGGAAGATCCGCCCGTGGCAGCAGCAGGCCGCAGAGCAAGATCTGGGGAATGACCAGTGCCGGCATGAACTGCACGACCTGGAACTCGGTCTTCGCGAACGCACTGACGAAGAGGCCGAGGGCGACACCCAGCAACGCGTCCAACACAGCCACGGTCAGCAACAAGGCGACCGGTCCGGCTACCTCCAGATCGAGCAACGTGATCGCCAGCACGCTGGCCAGCACTGCTTGAAGAATCGCCACAACCCCGAACGCCAATGCGTATCCAAGCAGGAAGTCCAGCTTGCGGGTAGGCATGGACAGCAACCGCTCCAGCGTGCCGGACGTGCGTTCGCGCAGTGTCGCGATCGAGGTCACCAGGAACATCATGATGAACGGGAAGACCACCAGCAGAGCCGGGCCGATCTGGCCCCACACCGGTCCGCCATCATAGACCCACCACATCAACGTGATGAGCAGACACGGAACGACCAGCAGCATCGCCACGGTACGGTGATCGTGACCCAACTGGGTCAGCACCCGCCGCGCGGTCGCCAACGTGATCCGGACGTTCATGCGTGGATCTCCTCTTCCGAGACAAGCTGAAGGAACGCGTGCTCTGCGTCCGCGGCTCCCGTCCGCTCAAGCAGGTTGGACAATGTGTCATGCGCGAGCACCATCCCGCCCTCGCGGAGCAGGATCAGGTCGTCGCAGCGTTGCGCCTCATCCATCACGTGGCTGGACACCAGCAAGGTGGCGCCGTCCGACGCGATCCGGCCGAACAGGTCCCACAGCTCCTTGCGGAGCACAGGATCGAGGCCCACCGTCGGCTCATCGAGAACCAGCAGTTCGGGGTGGCCGAGCAGGGCCACGGCCAAGGACACCCGGGAGAACTGGCCTCCGGAGAGGTTGGCGGCGAGCTTGTCCGCGTAAGAGGCGAGATCGACCTGATCGATCGCGCGGTCGACGTCGCTTCTGGGCGCCCCCAGAACGTCGGCGAAATAGGCCAGATTCTGCCGGACCGTGAGGTCCTGATACACGCTCGGCGCCTGCGTGACGTAGGCGACCCGGTCGCGCAGCTGAACCGACCCCGCAGGCGCACCGAGGACGGTGACCTTCCCTGAAACGATCTTCTGCACGCCTATGATCGCTCGCATCAGCGTGGACTTCCCGGATCCCGACGGGCCGAGAAGCCCGGTGATGCTCCCTCGCCCGACCGTCAGGTCGAGGCCGTCCAGCACCGTCCGCTCCCCGCGTACGACCCGCAGGTCGCGGATCTGAATCGCGTGCTCTTGCTGTTGCGACGCCAGCGCTGCGGTGGTGTCGCCGACATAATTCATCATGTGTTGAATATTGCCTTCATGCGCAGGCCGCTGTCAATTCGTGAGATCACATCGGTCGACCGGCTCAGGCCGGGACCGCAGAACAACGACGGGCGAGCCGGGCGCACAAGGTCGCGCAGTGCCCGCCAGGCCAGCTGAGACGCGAAGCGCCGCGGGGTCAGATCTAGGAGCCGTCCGAAGGCTCGACGTCGGAGATGTAGTGCTGGATCACCGGGCCGATCAATGCCACCAGCTCGTCCTCGGATGCGGAGGCAAGCGGTTCGACCTGCACCACATACCGCAGGATGCCCATGCCGATCAGGTGCGACACCAGAGCCTCGGCGCGCAGCTCTGCGTCTGGAAGATCGTCCAGGGCCGGCACTACCCGTCCGAGCAGGGCCCGGGTCACGAACTGGCGGAGCATGGCCGCCGCCGCGCGGTTCGTCATCGCCGAACGCAACAGGGCCAGCAGCGGCCCACGGACATGTTGATGCTCCCAGACGCCCAGGAACGTCCGTACCGCCCGTTCGCCTAGCTGATCACGCCGGCCGCTGGTCACCGTCTCCGCGATGGTCGCGGGGTCGAACGGCACGTCTACCGCGGCCAGGAACAGCTTCTCCTTGTTGCCGAAGAAGTGATGGATCATCGCCGGATCCACCTCGGCGCGTGCGGCGATCGCCCGCACGGTCGCGCTGTCGTAGCCCTTCTCCTCGAACTCGCCACGCGCGGCGACCAGAATGTCGTCCCGGGTGCTGCCGTTGCCTGGCCGCCGACCGCGGACCTTTCCGCCCTTCGCGTTCATGGCGTCGCTTCCCGTGCCACCTGCTCGGCCGTGCCGTCGGCGGAGACGGCGAACGCCGTGTCGACCGCCGCGGCCAGGTTCAGCCGGGTGAACGCCAACGCCTCATCGAGCTCCGCCACCCGCTCCTCGGTGCTACGGGCCCGCCGCGTCGTGATCTCCAGGATCACGGCTCCGGACCATTCCTGTCTGGCCAGCCGCTCCAGCAGCGCGGCGCAGGGTTGGCTGCCCCGTCCGGGCACCAGGTGCTCATCCCGGGCGGAAGCGGTCCCGTCGGTCATGTGCACATGGGCGAGCCGATCTCCGATCACGTCCGCCATGGCCAGCGCATCGCCACCGGCCACCGCCGCGTGTGAGAGATCGAGCGTGATGTGCGAGTACGGGCCCGTCGTCGGATCCCAGTGCGGTGCGTATGCGGCGATCTCACGTCCGGCCGCTCGCCATGGGTACATGTTCTCGACCGCGATCACGATGCCCGTCTCTTCCTCCAGCTCGGCGATGCGCGGGGCGAAGTCCTTGGCGTAGTCCCGCTGCCAACGGAACGGAGGGTGGACCACGACGGTTCCCGCGCCCAGCTGATCGGCAGCGTCCAGGGAGCGGGTGAGCCGGATCCATGGGTCAGGCGACCACACCCGCTGTGTGATCAGCAGGCACGGCGCATGGACGGACAACACCGGCATGTTGTACAGCTCGGAGAGCCGGGCGACCTCATCGATGTCCTGGCTCACCGGATCCGTCCACACCATCAGCTCCACGCCGTCATAGCCGAGTGAGGACGCGACGCGGAAAGCCGTGGCCGTCCCTTGGGGGTAGACGGAAGCCGTGGAGAGTCCGACCGGCGCATCCGGTACCCGCAACATCCCCATCGCGCTCTGGCGGAGCTGAGACACACCCCTAGGGTAGGGGGTCCGATCCGACGCCTTCCAGCTGGTCAAGGCGACGCAAAATGAGACCTTCGCGGAGTGCCCACGGGCAGATGTCGACCGACGGGACGTCGAACAGGTCCATCGCCGCGTCCGCGACCAAGGCCCCGGCCAGCAGCTGCTCGGCGCGGCTCTTCGCGACCCCGGGCAGCTTGGCCCGCTCGGCCGCGGACATGCCGGCGAGCCGGTCGATCAGCTCCGGCATGTCGGCACGCTTCAGCAGGCGGCGGACGTACGGCCCGTCGCCGGACGGTGCCGCCCCGTTGACCCTCGCCAGAGACCGGAACGTCTTGCTCGACGCGACCGCCTTGTCCGGTGCGCCGTATCGGGTGACCTTGCCGACCACGTCGGCGACCTCCGCGCGGACGTGGCGGCGGAGGGCACGCACCTCGTCGTCGCTCGGCGGGTCGCCGGTGAACCACTTCCTGGTGAGCCGTGCGGCTCCGAGCGGCATGGAGACGGCCACATCCGGATCCTCATCGATCCCCATCGCCAGCTCCAGCGAGCCACCGCCGATGTCGAAACACAGCAGCCTTCCGCTCGACCAGCCATACCAGCGGCGTACGGCCAGGAAGGTCAGCCGTGCCTCGTCTTCGCCGGAGAGCACCCGCAGGTCGATGCCGGCGTCGCGGCGGACCCGGTCGATCACCGCCGCGCCGTTGGGTGACTCGCGCAACGCCGACGTGGCGAACGCGAGCATCGATGTGGCTCCCTTGTCCTCGGCGATCCGGACCGCATTGGCGCAACACTCGACCAGCTGGTCTGCTCCCTCGCCGTCCACCGAGTCGTCGCCGTCGAGCAGATCGACCAGGCGCAGCTCGGTCTTCTCCTTGTAGGCAGGCAGAGGCTTGGCACCAGGGTGCGCATCGACGAGCAGCAGGTGCACGGTGTTCGATCCGACGTCCAGAACTCCGATGCGCATAACCGAAGGCTACCCCGACAGCCGCTGTCGCTTCTTGATGAGTGTCAGTTACGTCAACGGCCGCCGTAGCGGCGTCTACTCGCCACTGAGGCTCAAGAAGCAGCGGCACCGGCGTCTACACTCGGGGCTGTGACGACCGCTGAGCGGGCCACGGGGGATGCGGCCCGGGCGTGGGTCGAGTTCGTCGACCCGGACAACTCGAACCAGGTCCTGCGCTGCGACCTCACCTGGCTCACATCGCGCTGGACATGCATCTTCGGCCACGGCTGCCCTGGTGTCTACGCATCCCGGCCGGACGACGGCTGCTGCACGCACGGGGCGTACTTCTCCGACCAGGACGACGAGCGGCGGGTGCGCGAATTCGCGAGCCTGCTGGACGAGGAGACGTGGCAGCTCCGGGCGGAAGGGCTGCGCCACGGCGTGGTGGAGACCGACGAGGACGACGAACGTAAGACGCGCGTGGTGGACGGTGCATGCATCTTCCACAACCGGCCGGGATTCGCCGGCGGATCCGGATGTGCCCTGCACAAGTACGCACTCGCGCAGGGGATGCACCCGCTCGAGACCAAACCGGACGTGTGTTGGCAGCTGCCGATACGTCGTGCGTACCGGGAGGTGGAGCGGGCGGACGGGAGCACCTACCTGGAGATCACCATCACCGAGTACCAGCAGCGCGACTGGGGCAGCGGCGGCCACGACATGGACTGGTACTGCACCTCGGCCGCGTCGGCGCACGTCGGTGTGGAGCCGGTGTACCGGAGCAACGAGGCAGAGCTGCGCGAACTCATCGGTGACGCGGCCTACGACGAGCTGGCGCGGCACTGCAAGGCCTTCCTGGACGCGCAGCTTCCGCTCCTCGTCCACCCCGCCACCGCCGAGGCTGGCGGCTGACCGGTGATGGGCCGACGCTGCCGTTCCGCGGCGGGCGACGGAGACATCCGCCCGGCTGGATCCTGCTTAAGGGTGGCCTCGTGTCCCGCGGTGTGATTCCGAGCCCGAACATCTGGCGGTATCCAGACGTCTATGAGACGGAGAATCTCGGGGTCGATCCTGACGGCGTGCTGGAGGCGGCGATGCGCCGCATCCATGACTGGACCGGGCAGAACGTCGTCGATGTGGGGTGCGGGTCGGGTTTCCATCTCCCCCGCTTCGCCGCCGACGCCGCGCGCGTGGTCGGCGTCGAACCGCACCCGCCGCTGGTCCGACGCGCACGGCAGCGTGTCGGCGCGATCACAGCGGCCGCGTCCGCCGCACCGGCCGCAGTTACCGCAGCGGTCGACCCGTCCGATCGCGCCCGGCCGAATGCGAGCATCGAGGTGCTCAGGGGCACCGCCCAGGCGCTCCCGCTGCCGACGTCGTCGATGGACGTCGCGCATGCACGCTGGGCGTATTTCTTCGGCCCCGGCTGTGAACCGGGGATCCGCGAACTCGGCCGGGTGCTGCGGCGCGGCGGGACCGCGTTCGTCATCGACAACGACGCCGCCCGCTCGACGTTCGGCCGGTGGTTCCGACGCGCGTTGCCCCGGTATGACCCGCAAGAGGTGGAGCGATTCTGGGCCCGGCAGGCATGGCAACGGGAGCCGCTGGAGATCCGATGGGAGCAACCGGACCGCGCGTCGTTCGAGGCCGTCGTCCGTATCGAGTTTCCGGCGGAGACAGCCGATGCGTTTCTGGCCGAGCACCCAGGTAGCTCCGTCGACTACGCGGTCAACCTCTTCTGGCGCACGTTCCCGTGATCATCGACCGTGAGACCCATGGTGATCGGTCCAGCGATTGCGATCATAAGGGGTGCGCGGGGGGCCACGAAGCTGTCGGTGCCAAGGGTTAGCGTTCTGTTCTATGGCCAAGGCAGCACAGACCTTCCGGTGCGTGGAATGCGGATGGACCACGTCGAAGTGGGTCGGGCGCTGTGGCGAATGCCAGGCGTGGGGCACGGTCGACGAGGCCACCACCGCCCGCCCCGGCGGCACGTCCCCCGGCCCGGTCGCTCAATCGGCCCGGCCGATCGGAGCCGTCGGCCTGGAACCGGCCCGGTCCCGGCCCACCGGGGTAGAGGAGTTCGACCGCGCACTCGGCGGTGGACTCGTGCAGGGAGCGGTGATCCTGCTCGCCGGCGAGCCCGGCGTGGGCAAGTCGACACTGTTGCTCGACGTGACCGCCCGATGGGCCAAGGACGCCGGTCGCGCGCTTTACGTCACCGGAGAGGAATCCGCCGCGCAGGTGCGGCTCCGGGCGGAGCGCACCGGCGGCATCGCGGACGACCTGTTCCTCGCCGCGGAGACCGACCTGTCCGCCGTGCTCACCCATATCGACGAGGTCAAGCCCTCGTTGATCGTGCTCGATTCGGTGCAGACGATCGCCAGTCCGACGTTGGACAACGCGGTCGGCGGGGTGAACCAGGTCCGCGAGGTGGCCGCCACGCTCATCCACGTCGCAAAGGAACGGGGTATCGCCACCATCCTGGTCGGCCATGTCACCAAGGACGGCTCCATCGCCGGCCCACGGGTGCTGGAGCACCTGGTCGACGTGGTGCTGCATTTCGAGGGGGACAGGCATTCACGGCTGCGGATGGTGCGCACCGTCAAGAACCGCTACGGTCCCGCCGACGAGGTCGGGTGCTTCGACCTGTCGGACTCCGGCATCGAGTCGCTGGCCGATCCCACCGGCCTGTTCCTCTCCCGTCATGCCGCCCCGGTCCCCGGGACCTGCGTCACCGTCACCGTGGAGGGACGACGCCCGCTGCTCGGCGAGGTACAGGCGCTGGTGGCACCGTCGGCGCTGAACACGCCACGGCGAGCCAACTCCGGCCTCGACTCCGCACGCGTCTCGATGGTTCTCGCCGTCCTGGAACGGCGCGGACGGGTGCAGCTGGCCATGAAGGACATCTACACGTCGACCGTCGGTGGTGCCCGCTTGGTGGAGCCGGCCGCCGACCTGGCGGTGCTGATCGCGGTCGCCAGCGCCGCGGCTGGGCAAGCCACTCCGATGGGCATGATCGCCCTCGGCGAGGTGGGATTGGCGGGCGAGATCCGCAGGGTCACCGGTACGCAGCGCCGACTCGCCGAAGCGGAGCGTATGGGCTTCAGCACGGCCTTGGTACCGCCCGACTCCGGACCGGTCCCGTCCGGCATCCGGGTTCTGGAGGTGGAGAACGTCGGCTCGGCGCTGGCCGTCGTCGCTGACCCGGCGTCCGCATTCCCGGTCGGCTGAGCGCCGGACGTCACATGAACTTCCCGCTGCATCCGCCGAAGCGGCCGGCCCGCCGCTGTAGACTGTGAGCGACAGCGCCGGGCGTCGATCTCGCACTTGACAGCTCCCGGCCTTAGACTGGCAGCCGATTGTCATCGACGAGTCACGACGGGGGTCATGTGCCCGGCAGCGACAGAGGCGGCGCAGAGGCGAAGCTGCGTCAGGCGCTCGCGGCGGTCGCGCCTGGTACGGAGCTGCGCGAAGGCCTCGAAAGGATCTTGCGCGGCCGCACGGGAGCGCTGGTGGTCCTCGGCTACGACAAGGTCATCGAGTCGATCAGCAGCGGTGGTTTCGTCCTGGACGTGGAGTTCAACGCGACCGGCCTGCGCGAGCTCGCCAAGATGGACGGAGCGATCGTCGTCGACCGCGACTGCACGAGAATCCTCCGTGCCGCCACCCAACTCGTCCCCGATTCATCGATCCCGACCTCGGAGTCCGGAACCCGGCACCGAACCGCTGAGCGAGTAGCCAAGCAGACCGGCTTTCCAGTCATCTCGGTCAGCCAGTCCATGCGCATCGTCGCCATCTACGTCGACGGTATCCGTCACGTACTGGAAGACGCCGGCCAGATCCTCTCGCGCGCCAACCAGGCGCTGGCGACGCTGGAGCGATACAAGCTGCGCCTCGATGAGGTCTCCGGGACGCTTTCCGCGCTGGAGATCGAGGACCTGGTCACGGTACGCGACGTCGTCACGGTGGCGCAGCGGCTGGAGATGGTCCGCCGGATCTCCGTGGAGATCGACGGTTACGTGGTTGAGCTCGGCACGGACGGCAGACTGCTCAGCCTCCAGCTCGACGAGCTCGTCTCCGGCGTGGACGTCGACCGTGAGCTCATCGTACGGGACTATCTACCCAGTCCGGCAGGGCGGAAGAAGGCCGCTGTGAGCGACGCGATCGGTCAGCTCAGCCGGCTCTCGTCGACCGAACTCCTGGACTTGGGCGCGGTCGCCGGCGCACTCGGATTCAGCGGCGGTGACCAACTCGACGCCGCGGTCAGTCCGCGTGGTTACCGGCTGCTCGCACGCGTACCCCGCTTGCCCGGCCCGGTCATCGAGCGGCTGGTCGACCATTTCGGCGGCTTGCAGAAGCTGCTCGCCGCCAGCGTCGACGATCTGCAGGCCGTGGACGGCGTCGGTGAGAATCGCGCGCGCAACGTCCGCGAGGGTCTGTCCCGGCTGGCGGAGTCCAGCATTCTGGAACGTTACGTTTAGAGCCGTCAGGGCACAGGCCTCCCCGGCCCACCCGGCATCGGAGGCGCCACCGGTGTGTCGTCGGCGATCGCACCCCGATGCGCAGCGGGTCGCGTGCGAGCACAGAAACGGCCCGTGGGCCCCACGCATCAGCGTGTGAGCCCACGGGCCCTTCAGCCGGCGCTCGGAGCGGTTACACCCCGTAGCACCCCCGCCGCGAGAGACGAGATCGGCGCGGAATCACCGAATCGCCGTGGGGAGACCTCTCCCGCCGCGGGCGCCCCCGTTTGCCGAACTCAGTTCTCGAAGACGGTCTCGTCGCTCTCGCCGGTCGCCGCGTACAGGCCGCCCTGCGGCACCTCCACGCTCACCTCCGGGAAGCTCAACAGACCGATCTCGGCCGAACCGAGCTCGACCTCGCCCACGACCGGAGCAGGCACAGCGACGTCCAGCCGCAGCGCCAGTCCGCCACCGGACGCCGCCGCGCTGGTACCGTCCTCGGCGAGCTCGATGTCGTCGTCGCGGTACTCGGCGAAGTTGACGTTGAGGCTGACGCCCGGAGCGACCTCGATGGTCTCATCGAAGCCCGGCTCGATCTCGACACCGGTCTCCTCGTCACCGACCCACATCTCCAGTGCCGGCAGGTCATAGTCGAACGACGCGCCGCCGGCCTCGCCGGTCACTTCCAGCCGGCCGAACGCGTTCGGCGTCTCCGTGTCGGACGAGGCCGCGAAGCCGATCGTCACGCCGCCGTTGGCGGCGCCGCCGAGAACGTTCACATCACCGAAGCGGCCGCTGACCTCGACATACGCGCCCTGGCTGCCGTCCTCCTTGCCGAAGACGCCGGTCTCCTGCAGAAGCTGGCCGGCGCCGACGCTCACCAGCGGGCCGTTCCCGACCGGCAGCTCGACCGGAACCAGGCCCCCGACCAGCCCGAGGTCGTCGAAGTCCGCCAGATCCATCTGCCCGACGCCGGAGTACAGCTCGGTGAGCACACCCCCGGACGAGCCATGGCCCAGGACCTCGTCATTCCAGTTCGCCTTGGCCTCGCCGGAGATGGCACTCAGCGTTCCGGCCAGCGGCACCTCCAGCTCGTGCAGGCCGTACGTGTCCGGCTCGTCCTCCTCCGGCAGCGCCGTCTGCTCGACCGCGTAGAGATCGACCGGCAGATCGACACCGAGCAGGTTGGCCCCGACCAGGGTGCCGAACGAGCGGGAATAGGTACCTTCCGGCTGTCCCTGCAGGCCGTTCGAGTCGACCTCGTTCTCAATGGCACCGACGGTCAGGTCGCCCTGCAGCTTCGCCGCGTCGCCCACGAAGGGAACATCCCCCGGGAAGTCGAACCGGACCGAGCCGTAGTATCCGTCTGTCGTGATCTTGAGCTGGCCCGGGTCTTCCGGCTCCGCAGCGTGAGCCGGTACACCGAATGCACCTACCGCCATGGCCGTGGCCGCACCACAGGCGACGGTCGCCGATGTGGCGCGGCGCCCCCAGCGCACGTTCGTCATCGAGAGAGTCATAACAGCCCCTTTAATGGGTCGAGTGGGCTCGGCATCATCGCTCAGAGATGGAACCGAGCGCCATACTTTCACAGAGAATCTCTGAGCGAGCAACAGTGACGCTATCCATACGATTCGAACCGTGTCAAACCTTTACTAAGGCATGTTTCTATTAGTGGTCCATATGTTCATGACGTGTCCACGAGGACGTTAACGGCGTCATACGAATGGACGATGCCGACGCGACGTGGCACGAGACACCGCAGCACACAGCAATATGGACGACTCGAGACAGTACATCTGATTCACCCATTGAGCCCCAACTTGTCCGAGTTAGACAGATAGGGGGCCCAGCTTCCCTGTCGCGCCGGTTTCGCACTGGGAATGCAGTATGCCGGGATGATCGGAGTGAACGTCAAGCGAAACGGCACGTTTGTTGTTGACTTCTTACTTGACAGTTCGAATTGACAAGTCAAACATTGTTCCCGCGTACACACACCGAACGCATGTTGCCGCGCTTGCGGCAACAGTCGCAGAGTCAAGGAGAGAGCACAGCGTGTTCAAGAAGACACTTCGCAGCGCACTCATCGCCGCGGCCGCCCTGGTCACGGCCACTGGGTTCGCCAGCACGGCAGTGGCCGCCCCGCAGGCGCCCGCCGCATCGAGCGAGGCGACCGTGAGCGACGCCACCGACCTGGAGAGCGTCCTGGACGTCCCCGACGTGAACATCGGCAACGACCTCTGTCTGCTGCCGTGGTTCTGGCCGGGTCCGTTCAACGTGCTCACCAAGGACCAGATGGGCAGCTACTCGGCGTGCAACGGTAGCGGCTCGTCGGAGTCCAGTGAGGGCATCAACATCCTCAACGACGCGTGCATCGCGCCGTGGCTGTGGCAGGGCCCGTTCAACGTTCTGACGGACGGCCAGGAAGCCTACTACGAGGCCTGCAATGACTACACGGCCGCGGACAGCTTCGCGAACGCGATCGCCCAGTACATGACCATCGAGTACATGATCGATTCGGAGATGCTGGACGAGTCGATGTTCGAGCAGTTCCTCGCCGGCGAGGTCACGAGCCACGAGGTCATCCAGGACGAGGGCGTGACCGAGGAGTTCGAGGGTCTGCTCCCGGAGGAGGAGATCACCGACGAGGGCGGGCTGATGAACAACGCCTGCGTTCTGCCGTGGCTGTGGCAGGGCCCGTTCAACTTCCTGACGAACGGCCAGTACGCCGACTACCAGGCCTGCAACGGCTGACATTCAGCCCATCGCACGTCTCCACCCGCACCGCCCGTCTGCCGGTCCGGCAGGCGGGCGGTCGCACGCTGATCTGGCGCGCTACGCACCACGCGCTACTAGACCATTGGCCTATCCGAGGCTGGTAACCTCAGATCGTGCCTCTCGACTTGATCCCGCAGCCCCGTTCCGTCGTCCAACGGCCCGGCACCTTCGCGGTTCGCAGCGGTCTGAGCATCGCCGCCGAAGGGGACGCCGTCGGGCCGGCATGGCTGCTGCACGACGTCCTGCGTGCCGCAGCCGGGATCGCCGCGCCGGTCCTTCCGCACGACGCGACCGCTGCGATCAGGTTCCAGCTCTCCGGCGCCGGCACCGCGGAGTTCCCGTCGCCCGCAGCCGAGCGGTATCGGCTCGATGTGACCGAAGACGCCGTCACGGTCTCGGCTTCGCACCCGTCCGGCCTGGTCCGCGCGGTGCAGACGATCCGCCAACTGCTTCCCGCTGACGGGCTGCGCGCGGCGCCCGTCGCCGGCGTTCCGGTCCAACTACCCTGCGTGACGATCGACGACGAACCTCACTTCGGTTGGCGCGGGGTGATGCTCGACGTCGCCCGGCACTTCCAGCCCAAGGATTTCCTGCTGCGGCTGATCGACCTGGCGGCACTGCACCAGCTCAACGTCGTCCACCTGCACCTGACCGACGACCAGGGCTGGCGGCTCGAGGTGCCGGGCTGGCCGCGGCTGACCGAGGTCGGCTCCTGGCGGCCAGAGACAGTCGTCGGACACGCCGCCTCCGGACAGGGCTTCGACGGAACCCCGCACGGCGGGTACTACACGGCCGCGGACCTCAAGGAGGTCGTCGCCTATGCGGCGGCCCGCCACATCACCGTCGTACCAGAGATCGACATGCCCGGCCACGTCCGGTCGGTGCTGGCCGCCTACCCGGAGCTGGGCAATACGGATACCGTCCACCCGGTCGCCACCACGTTCGGCATATTCCCCGAAGTCCTCGCGCCCACGGACGAGGCCCTGCGGTTCGCGCGCGACGTCTTCGACGTCGTCACCGAGATCTTCGACGCCCCGTACATCCACATCGGCGGGGACGAGTGCCCGCGGTCCGAATGGCGGGAGAGCGCGCAGGCGAAGGCACGCGCGGACGAGCTGGGGCTGGACAGCACCGATCGCCTGCAGTCCTGGTTCACCGCGTCGTTCGCCGACCACCTGCGCGCCAAGGGGCGCCGCGTCATCGGCTGGGACGAGATCCTCGAGGACGGTGGCGCGCCGCGGGACGCGGTCATCTCCGTGTGGCGGGAGTTCGCCACCGCGGCCAAGGCGCTCGCCGCCGGGCACGATGTGATCGTCGCTCCGCAGAAGGCCGTCTACCTGGACTGGTACGAATCCGACGGACCGGACGAGCCGCTGCACATCCACGGGCACCTTCCACTGGAGACGATCGCCGAGTTCGACCCGGCGCCCTCCGGCGCGCCGGAGATGGACGCGGCGGGCTCCGGAACCGTGCTCGGCGTCCAGGCACAGCTCTGGACCGAGTACCTGCCGACACCCCGCCACGTCGAGTACGCGGCGTTCCCGCGGTTGGCGGCGGTCGCGGACATGGCATGGAGCGGGTTGGACGCTCGCCGTGAGCACCCGATCGCGACGCGGTTGGCCACCCACGTCACGCGCCTGGACGCGCTGGGTGTGAACTACCGGCCGACCGAAGGTCCGCACCCGTGGCAGCGCGGCGGCACCGGCCCCAGGGCACGATTCGATCGTGCATGACCTGGGGTTGCCGCGTGGGCGACGGCGTGGGCGTCGGCGACCGGCAACCCGGCGTCAGCCCGGATTCGGCGGTGCGTTGACGACCGCTGCATAGAGCTCGCGGCGGGACAGTCCGAGTTCGCGAGCGACGTCGGCGATCGCATCCTTACGGCTGCTCCCGGCGGCCACCCGGTCTCCGACGATGGCCACCGCGTCGTCGATCGACCTGGCGGCCCGTTCACCGGACCCGGCGAGCGAATCGGACGCTCCGGCGACCACGACGGTGATCTCACCGAGCGGGCCGTGGTGCTCAGCCCAGTGCACCAGTTCGGCCAAGGTGCCGCGACGGACCTCCTCGTGTTTCTTGGTCAGCTCTCGGCAGACGGCGGCTCGTCGCTTCTCGCCGAACGTCTCCGCCATGACGGATAAGGTCGAGGCGAGGCGGTGCCGCGACTCGAAGAAGACCATCGTCCGCTCCTCTTCGGCCAGCGCGGCGAACCACCGGGCACGCTCGCCGGGGCGCCGAGGTGGGAAACCCTCGAAGCCGAACCGCGCCACCGGCAGACCGCTCACCGCCAACGCCGTCACCACCGCCGACGGACCCGGGACCGACGTCACCCGGATCCCGGCCTCGACCGCAGCATCCACCAGGCGGTAGCCCGGATCCGAGACCGAGGGCATGCCCGCGTCCGTGACCAGCACCACCCGGAGGCCGCGTTCGAGCGCCGCCACCAGCTCCGGCGTACGCATCTCCTCGTTACCCTCGAAGTACGAGACGACGCGGCCGGCTATCTCCACCCCCAGCGCCGAGGCCAGCCGTCGCAAGCGCCGCGTATCCTCGGCCGCGACGATGTCCGCGCGCCCTAGTTCTTCGCTCAGCCGGGGAGACGCGTCCGACGGCTGCCCGATGGGGGTCGCCGCCAGCACCAGCACGCCGCCGCTGTCCAGATCTGCCATCCCTCCATCCTCGCCGATCGACGCAGCTCCGGCGGACTCGGCGCACGTATTGCGTCCGTCGGCCGTCCGTCGCATATCCGGATGGCGAGGATGCGCGGGATCCCTCAGCGCGACCGTCTAAGATGACCCGGTGGCCCGCACCGCCGTCGAAGCACCGCAGATGGCGCGGGTGACGTCTCCCATCCGATTCGTCCGCGCCCGGCTGAACCGCCCCATGCCCGCCGACGGTGTGTGGGGTTGGCTCGGTCCGTTGCTGGTGTCCGCCGTCGCCGCCGTCCTGCGACTGATCGATCTGGGACGCCCGAACCGGATCATCTTCGACGAGACGTACTACGCCAAGGACGCACTCAGCCAGCTGGAATTCGGCTACACACGCCAGGCCGTCGAGGACGCGGACGAGATGATCATCGAGGGCAACCTCGATGTCTTCACCGACGAACCGTCGTTCGTGGTCCATCCACCGGCAGGAAAGTTCCTGATCGCCCAAGGCATCCGCTTGCTCGGCATGGAGCCGGCGGGGTGGCGGCTCGCCACAGCGCTGGCCGGCGTCATCACGGTGTTCCTCGTCGCGCGCGTCGGCCGACGCCTGTTCCGATCCACCCTGCTCGGGTGCACGGCGGGGTTGCTGCTCGCGGTCGACGGGTTGGCGATCGCGACGAGCCGGACGGCGATCCTGGACGGCCTGCTGGCGATGTTCGTCGTCGCGGCGTTCGCTTGCCTGCTGGTCGATCGGGATCGAAGCCGTTCCGCCCTGGCGGATTGGACGGATCGCCGGGTCGCGGCCGGACTCCCGCTCGGCGACGGCCCGCTGATCGGTTGGCGTCCGTGGCGGCTGGCGGCCGGCCTCATGCTGGGCCTGGCGTGCGCCACCAAGTGGAGCGGGCTCTACGCACTCGCCGTCTTCGGGCTGATGACCGTGCTCTGGGAGATCGGAGCCCGACGCGCGGCGGGCGTGCGCAGCCCTGCGTTGAATTCGCTGCTGCGCGACGGCCCGGTCGCATTCGTCACCATCGTGGGATCGACGCTGGTCACCTACGTGGTGACCTGGTGGGGCTGGATCTTCTCGGATAACGGCTGGGGCCGGAACTGGGCGGCAGACAACCCCGCCACCGGGCTGGGCCGGCTCGTTCCGGACTGGCTGCGCAGCCTGGTGTATTACCACGGCGAGATCTGGCGGTTCCATAACGGACTCACCGACGACCACACCTACGAGTCCAATGCCTGGACGTGGTTGTATCTCGGTCGGCCGGTCTCGTTCGACTACCAGGGGCTGGACCAGGGTCAGGCGGGCTGCGAGGTGGAGCGGTGCAGCCAGGAGGTGCTCGCTCTCGGCAACCCGGTCCTGTGGTGGGGAGCGTGCGTCGCTCTGATCGCCTGTCTGCTGTTCTGGTTCCTCCGGCGGGACTGGCGGGCCGGCGCCATCCTGGCCGGGGTGACGGCCACCTGGGTACCGTGGCTGTTCTACGTGGAGCGGACCACGTTCGCGTTCTACGCCGCCGCGATCGTGCCGTTCCTCGCGCTGGCCGTTGCGTACGGGCTGGGGCTCATCCTCGGCAAGCCGGACGACTCGGCGCAGCGCCGGGCTGTGGGCGTCGCCATCGCCGGAGGGTTCGTGCTGGTGGTGGTCGTCGTCGCCGCGTGGTTCTATCCGATCCACGTCGACCAGGTGATCCCCTACGACGACTGGCGCCAGCGCATGTGGTTCGACACCTGGATCTAGCTCGGCCTAAATGATCATGTGAAGTGGGTTTTCTCGTGCCTCAACAGGTCTGCAGACATGGTGGTGCTGGAGAAAACCCACTTCACATGATCATTTAGGGCCGTCAGGTGAGTTGGGTGAGGCCATCGATGAGGAGGGCGATGCCGAAGAGGGCGAACAGGATGGCGGCGCCGACGGCGACGATCCGTTCCGGCAACCGCTGGCTCAGTAGCCGGCCGACGACGATGGCCAACGCATCCGCCGCCACCATGCCGACCGTGGAGCCGATCCACACCCCGACCCAGTCATGCTGCGTCGCCAGCGTCACCGTCGCCAGCATCGTCTTGTCGCCCAGCTCCGCCAGGAAGAACGCCACACCGACGGCCATGATCGCGGAGCCATTGGCGCGTCTGGCCTTCTGTTCCTCGCCCTCGCTGAGTGAGTCCCCGCGCAACGTCCACGCGGCGAAGCCGAAGAAGGCCAGCGCGGCCACGATGTTGATCCATCCGGTGGGCAGCGCTTCACCGACGCCGAACCCGATCACCACCGAGGCCAGATGGACGACCGTGGTCGCGACGGTGATACCGACGATGACCTGCCACGCCTTATATCGAGCGGCGAACGTCATCGCCATCAGCTGCGACTTGTCCCCCAGTTCGGCGACGAAGATCACGCCGAAGCTGACGAGCAGGGCGGCCCACATCTCGGCCACGTAGAGTCCCTTCGATCCGCGCCGGGACGAAGGTACGCGAGACTTCGACCCGGCAATTCACTGCCTTGGTCGAAGGTCTCGCCCGCCTCGCTGGAGGCTGCGCGGCCGGACGCCCACATCGGCGTCAGTATGTCGACCGCGACATTGGGGGCTACTCCCCTTCGCGCCGACCAATTTACCGGGCAACCACTCTGTGGGCCATCGGAAGTGTGCAGGGTCACACGTCACTCGACGTGGCTCCAGGCGCGGCTGAGCCGGACCCGGGATCCGGTCTGCAACAACGAACCCGAGTAGAGCCTGGTCGCCATGGCGACGCTGGCGAACAACGTGACCAGCAGAATGGTCAGCGCCAGGAACGGCTCCCAGGCCTGGGCCTCCCCGCCGAACGTCCGCACCGGCATCGCCACCGGTGCGCTGAACGGCACGTACGAGAGGATGGTCATCACCAGCTCGTTGTCGTTGAACATGATGACCCCGAAATACGGGATCATGACCAGAGTCATCACCAATGCGGTACTGGAGCCGAGGTCTTCCTGCCGGCTCACGAGGGCGCCGGCCACCGCCCACATCGAGGCCAGCAGGACGAAACCCAGGATGAAGAACGGAACGAACCATCCGAGCGCATCGGCGAGCCAGGACAGTACGGCGTCCTGATCGCCGGCACGCAACGCGATCGGCGTCAGCAGCGCGAGGACGGCGACCTGAGCGAACACGAGTAGCGAGTACCCGATGATCTTCCCGGCGAGCAGGGCGCGCACCGGGACCGTCGCCACCAGGATCTCGACGATGCGAGTCTGCTTCTCGGTCACCACGCTCTGTGCGATCGCCATCCCGAACCCGACCGAGAACATGAAGAAGACCATCGCGAAGGCGAAGGCGGAGAAGAAGCGGACGCCCGCGTCGACCTCAGAAGGCTCGAGCAGGTCGACGGGTGGTGACACGCTCAGCGCGGAGACGACGTCGTCCGGGGACTCCTCGTGACCGATCACGCGGACACCGACCGGCGACTGTCCGGTCGTGTCCGGCACCACGGCGGCGTCGACCTCGCCGGTACGCACGAGCTCCTCGGCCGCATCCGCATCGTCCGCCGGACGGACCTCGAAATCGGTCGTGGCCAGCAGCTGTTCGGACTGCGGTCCCACCGCCGCGACGGTCGGTGTTCCGCCGCCGAAAATGTTCGGGAGGATGGCGGCCGCGAAGATCCCGACCACGAACAGCCCGAAGTTGAGCCAGAATCCCTTCGTGCGCGTGTGCGCGGTGATCTCCCGCTCAGCGACCAGGCGCGTGGCCGACCAGAACGACGTGCCCACGGGCTCGGCGGCGGTCCGTTGCGTGGTGTCGGTGGCCATCACACGACCTCCTTGAAGATCTCGGAGAGAGAGGGAACGACGGGCCCATAACTGCGGACCGGGCCACGTTGCAGGGCCGCCTGCAGAACGGCCTGGTCCCGGTCACCGGCGCCTCCGGCCGGCGCCGCGCCGTACGCATCTCCCGGCGGTGACTCCTCATCCAGGTCGAACACCGCCCGGGGACCGTCCAGCTCGACCAGCCGGACCCCGGGCACATCCCGCACCCACCCGGCGTCGTCGTCGACGACCAGCTGGAACCGGGACGGCCCGAACTGACGGCGCAACTCGTCCCGGGAACCGCTCGCCGCCACCGCACCGGCCGCGATGATCACCAGGTCATCGCAGAGCCGCTCGACCACGTCCAGCTGATGGCTGGAGAACAGCACCGGCACCCCGCGCGACGCACGGTCCCGCAGGACACTCAAGACGATCTCGATGGCGAGCGGATCCAGCCCGGAGAACGGCTCGTCCAGGATCAGCAGGCCCGGGTCGTGTACCAGTGCCGCGGCGATCTGGACCCGCTGCTGGTTGCCCAGCGACAGCTGCTCGACGGGGTCGTCCGCACGTTCGGCCAAGCCGAGCTGTTCGAGCAGCGCGGCCGCGTTCCGCTCCGCTGCCGCTCGCTCCATTCCGTGCAGCCGACCCAGGTAGGCCACCTGCTCGGCCGCCTTCATCTTCGGATAGAGACCGCGTTCCTCGGGCATGTAGCCGAACCGCTGCCGAACGGTCTGGGTGACCTCGCGGTTCTCCCACAGCACCGTCCCGCTGTCCGCGGCGAGGACGCCGAGGATGATCCGCATCGTCGTGGTCTTGCCGGAGCCGTTGGCGCCGACGAATCCGGTCATCCGGCCGGGCGCCACGTCGAACGAGACATCGTCGACAGCGCGAAGCTCACCGAAGCTCCGACTCACCGATCTGACCTGCAACATTCCTGGCCTCCGCTGGGTACACGCCATCGGGGCGCCGACACCCGCGCCGGCACCGTGGAACTCACCGTCCACCACGGTAGGCCGCAGACCAGCGGTTGAGCGTCCTTCGCGGGTACCGTCATGTCGTCATCCTGGGGTCCACCGGCCAGCCACACCCGCGGCGACCACGGCGGGGGTTCAGTGCGTATCGCTCCCCGGTGCCACCACGCCGTGCTCGTACGCGTACACCACCGCCTGGGTCCGGTCGCGCAGGCCCAGCTTCATCAGCACCCGAGAAACATGCGTCTTCACCGTGGTCTCCCCCAGGAACAGCCGTTCGGCGATCTCCTGGTTCGTCGCACCCTTTGCCACCTGCACGAAGACCTCGAACTCCCGATCGGTGAGTTCCGGCGGCCGATGCGGCGCGACAACCGGCGACGGTTGGCTGAACCGCGCGATGACCCGGCGGGTGACCTCCGGCGAGAGCAGGGCGTCGCCGCGGGCGGCGACCCGGACGGAATCCACCAGATCGTCGGGCGAGGCGTTCTTCAGCAGGAATCCGCTGGCCCCGGCACGCAACGCCTCGAACAGGTAGTCCTCCCGATCGAACGTCGTGAGGATCACCACCTGGGTCGGCACGCTCGAGCCCGCCAGGATCTGCCTGGTCGCCTCCAGACCGTCCATGCCCGGCATCTGCACATCCATCAGGACCACGTCGGGCTGCATCGCCGCCACCAGCGTGACGGCGTGATCGCCGTCGCTGGCCTCACCCACGACGTCGATGTCCTCCTCGGCGCCGAGAATGACCCTGAACCCCGCCCGCACCAGATCCTGGTCGTCCGCGAGGAGGACCCGAATCGGAGCACCGTCGGGCCGGCCGACACGCTGGGGCCGGCTATCCCCGAGTGCCGGCGGCTCGTCGCCTCGTATGGTCATCGCTCGTTCGCCGTGGCCGCCACGGTCGTCCTCGCCTCCACGGCGCCGGTGGCGGCGCCGGCGCCGCCACCGCCTCCCGCGAGCGGCAGTCTCGCGCGGACCAAGAACCCTCCGCCGGAGCGGGGTTGTGCTTCCAGCTCTCCACCGTGCACGGCCACCCGCTCCCGCATACCGACCAGACCGAGGCCGCTCGGGGTCCGCTCGCCGGCAGACAGGAGATGTCCGCGTCCGTCGTCGCTCACTTCTACCTCGAGCAGGTTCCGCAGATGGCGCACTCGAATGTCCACGCTGGTCGCGGCGGCATGTTTCACCGTGTTGGTCAGCGCCTCCTGGACCACACGGTAGGCGGTGAGTTCAACGGCCGCCGACATCGGGTGCGGTTCTCCGAAAACACGGTAGTCCACCTGAAGGCCGGTGCTACGGGCCTTGTCGACCAGCCCCGACAGCTGCGCCAGCCCCGGGGACGGCCCGCCCCGGTCCCTCTCCGCGTCCGCAGCCGCGTCGCCCTCGCGGCCGTCGCGATCCTCGCGCCCGTCGTCGCGGAGCACGCCGAGCAGACCTCGCAGTTCGGTGATCGCCGTCCGGGCCGTCTCTTCGACGGCCTCCAGCGACGTGCTGGCCAGTTCGCGGTCGGAGTCGAAGACCCGACGCGCGGCGGCCGCCTGTACACCCATCACGGAGACGTGATGGGCTACGACATCGTGCAGGTCGCGCGCGATCCGGACCCGTTCCTCCACCACGGCCCGGCGCGCGTTGGCCTCCTGCGAGCGGCGCAGTTCGTCACCCTGAATCTCCAGCTTGTACCGCCGTCGAGCCGACTCCCACGCGGCATTGCCGAAGAAATACGCGGAGAAGAAGAACAGCAGGTTGAAACTGATGTGGTAGAGCGCGGCCGCCCAGAGCGGGTCGAACGGACCTTGCGCGGCGGGAAACTCCGGTGTCGCCTGCGTCAGGTCGCGGGCCATGGCGATGCCCAGCCATGTGAACATCGCCCCGATGACGCCGATCCGGACCCACCTGGCCCGTACCCGGTCACGGCCCCACGCGCCGAGGGTGTAGATCGCCGCGAACAGCGCGATCGACGGGATGAGGTTGTCGCCGTTCTGCCGTACCTGCGCCGCGATGAACAACGCCGGCAGCACGAGCACCACCGTGCACGGGAAACGGCGGCGGAAGACGAGCGGCGCAGTCAAGGCGACACCCCACGCGATCTGTTCGGCCAGGCTGGGTGCAGATGGGAAGACGAACGCACCCATGCTGTTGATCAGCATCGACATCACCACCGCACCCGCCACGATGGCTGCGGCGAGCACAGCGTCCCTGCGATATCCGGCCCGTCCTGGCCCGGGCCGTTCCCATCGGTCCCAGTCCATGGTCGGGTGATCGTCTCGTCCTACGGCACCCATGAGGGAAAACGTAACCGATCCACAGGACAACGGCAGCCGGCCCGATCACCCGCGCTCAACGTCGGTGAGAGAAACGCGGTGAGGGAAATGCACTGTGGCCGTGATCGCGACCACAATGTCGTTCACTTCAACGACGGAACCCGCTCGTCGCGGGGCGGCGGGCCCGGCGGCGTACCCTCGCCGAAAGGCCGCCCGCCCAGTTCCGCACGGTGGTGCGGCGTCAGCCATCCGCTCGGATCCGGTCCCTTGGGCACGATCTGGGTGGGGTTGATGCCGGTGTGCACCACGTAATAGTGCTCCTTGATCTGGGCGAAGTCGATCGTGTCGCCGAACCCCGGGGTCTGGAACAGGTCACGGGTGTAGGCCCACAGCGCCGGCATCTCGGTCAGCTTGTTCCGGTTGCACTTGAAGTGGCCGTGATAGACCGCGTCAAAACGGACCAGCGTGGTGAACAGCCGCACGTCCGCCTCGGTGATCGTGTCACCGACCAGGTACCTGCGGCGGGTCAGCCGATCCTCGAGCCAGTCCAGCCGGGCGAAAAGCCGGTCGTACGCCTGCTCGTAGGCACCCTGTGAACTGGCGAATCCGCATCGGTAGACACCGTTGTTGACGTCGGTGAAGACCAGCTCCGACACCTCGTCGATCTCCTCGCGCAGAGACTCCGGATACAGGTCCGGCGCGCCGTCCCGGTGGTACCGGACCCACTCGGTGCTCAGGTCGATCGTCATGGTCGGGAAATCGTTGGTCACGACCTGCCCGCTGGGCACGTCGACGATCGCCGGAACGGTGATACCGAGCGGATAGTCCGGATCGCGGGCGAGGTAGGCGTCGCGCAGCCGCGGGATCCGCAGCACCGGATCGACGCCTGAGGGGTCGAGGTCGAAGGTCCAGCTGCGTTCATCGTGCACCGGGCCGCAGATGCCCATGGACAGCACCGGCTCCAGACCGAGCAAACGGCGCACGATGGCGGCGCGGTTGGCCCAAGGGCACGCCCGGGCGATGATCAGCCGGTATCGGTCCGCCTCCACCGGATAGCCGTCTCGTCCGTCAGCGGTGATCCGGGTGGGGATGTACCGCATGTCCCGGGCGAACTCGCCGCTTGCCTTCGTATCCGCCTGTGCCGAACCCATATGGACCGATGGTAGACCTGAAGACGACGAGCGTGCCTACTCGCCGGCCGGGCCGGCGCCTCCGTGTCCCTGTGGCTGCTCATCCTGGTCTTGGTGATCCTGCGGACCATACCCATGATCGTGCGGTTCACGGGGTTCGATCGGCTGGTGCATGTCGTGCGTCCGGGAATCATCGGCCGGATTCTGGTCGACCCGATACTGCAGTGCGGGTGCGCTGTAACCGTTCGCCTGACGCTGCCCGGAATCCCGCCGGTCCGCCGGCTCGTGGCCCGCTCCGGTGGCCATCAGGCCACGCTGCGCATCGCGAAGGGCCCTCATGATGCCCTCCTGGCAGCGTTCGAAATGGGCGAGCCGGTCGGTCAGGACGTCCATGTCGGCTCGCAGGTGCGCGTTGGCCAGGCGCAGTTCGGCGATCTGCACCGCCTGGATCCGCGCTCGCTCCGTCTGCTCGGACGCTGCCGCAGGGGTCGGTGGCCGCCCGCCGGTGGCCCGGTCCGCGTGCTCGCGTGCCTGATCCTCGCGTTCCTGAAGAATCCGGTCGACCTCGACCGCGTCCGGTGGGACCGGAAGCCGCGACAGCCGGCTACGCTGTGCGGCCCCGAGCAGGTGCGAGACCTCCCGGCCGGTGGTGCGGTCGATGCGGGAGACGCTCAGCACCGGGTGGCGATTCTCGTCGTGGTAGCGATCGAGGTTGACCCCGGGGAGGTAGGTCCGCACCGCTCCCGCTCCGATGGCGTGCCGTTCCCCCACCATCTCGTTGAACTCCTGCTCCACCTGCTTGTCCAGCAGGAACATGACGCCCAGACCGATGATGTCGGACATCGCGTCATCCGCCCATTCCTGGAATTCCGCGGTCCGCCGGCTGTCCTGGCTGGCCACGAAGACCGGGCCGCGGCGGGCTTCGTCGGACAGATAGTCCATCAAGTCCGGCACGTGGTCGCGGCTCGCCCACATCGGAACGGACGTCATCGGGGTTTGACCGTCGTAGCATGCGACCTCGGTGAGCACCGGCGGCACGAACGGCGGTACCGGCGCGAACAGGGTCCGCGCGGACCACGCCGCTCGTTCCGGCCCAGGAAGCTCGGCTTCGATCCAGAGCCAGCCGGGACCGCTCGCCTGTTCGGCGGCCGTCACGCTGAGCCGGGTGACCGCCCCAGGCCGGTCCACCCCTGGTCGGTTCCACCGCCACCGATAGACGCCGTTGCCACGATGCGTCTCATGCTGGACGATGATCTCGTTCTCATCGTCCAGCCTGTGGTAACCCGGCTGGTCAGTCGGGAGGTGAATGTCGATGGACTCGATCCAGGCGCCGATGTGCTTCGTGATCGGCTTGACTACGCTTTCGCGGCCGTCTACAACGAGAAACGATCGGTATCCCACCGCCATGGCTCGGCTCCCTTGAAGCTTTTACGTGCCGATTTGATCGTTTCATGGTACGGCTGTCAGGCCACAGGTCAATAGGTTTGCCGTTTTGTAACCGAGAAATCGCGACAATTGGCCGACAACGGGCCACCGCGCTAGACAGCGGCTCGAGGCGGTCTGCACATCGCCATATCCCGGTCGTGCGCGTACCCGCTCGGACAGATCATTCGGCGTGTGAACGCTAACGCACGTTGCGGTGCTGGGCGGCCGCATCGACGTCGCGCTGGTCATCCCGCCTCCGTCCGCGTTCCTCCGGCTCTATGCCGTTGCGGCACCGGAGGCCGGACCATCCGAATGCCGCACAGCTGACCGCAGTGCGGCACCGCCGGGGTATGGCCAAGACATTCTGTTCGCCCGCCGAAACCCGAGCGAGACACCTCGCCCATGCGATACGTTGCCGATGTGGAGGTCGTCGGATTGGCCATCGCCCTCGTCGCCCTGGTGATCGCGCTGGTGGCGCTACAACGGTCACGGCACGGCAAACGGCGTGATGAACGTGGCCCGGCACAGCGGCTCACACCCGACCGAAAGCCGGCGCCCGCCGAGGGTGTGCACTTCGAGCTACGCCCAGCAGGCGAGAGTCTGTACCGGCTGAAGAACGTCGGCACCGAGACCGCCTACGACGTCAAGCTCCGCGCACACCGGCTCGGCAAGAACGCCTCCTACGACGAGTTCGACGCCGGCGACGTGGATGATATCGAGCTCACCCCGAAGGCCGAGGCGGAGCGGAACGTCGTCGAGATCACCTGGCATGAGAGACGCGACCACACCGACCGGATCCACCACAAGCTACTCCGCGTGCCGCAATGACCGGACACGACGTCGATGAATACGACTTCGGTGGGTCATTGCGCCTACTACTCGTATTCATCGGCGCCGCGGTCAGCGACAGTCGGCGCGTAACGACGGTCAGCGCTCAGCGATCGTGGTCGTGTCCGTGGCCGTCGCGTGCCAGGCGGGAGAGGGCCGGCGGCAACGGGGCGACATGCAGCACGCCGAGCCGCCGGGTGGGACGCGTCAGCGCGACATAGAGGTCGGCATATCCCTGCGTCGAGGCGGCCAGCAGTTCGTCCGGGGTGACGACGACGGTCGCGTCGAACTCCAGCCCCTTGGCCTGTTCCGGGGTGATCACCGCAACCGGAGCGTCCAGCATGTCGAAGTCGCCGGCCGCCCGCGCCTCCGGCACCTCGGCTCGCACGGCGGCGAGGCAGCTGTCCAGCCGCGCTCGCGGAACGATGAAGGCCAGCGTGCCCTCGCCGATCGCGTCGCGTTCCCGCTTCACCACCGCGGGGAGCACATCCGGGAGATCATCCTCGCTGACCCGCTGCGCCCACGGCACATCGCCGTCCGGGCGGACCGACCGTGGCGCCACCGCATCCGAACCTCCGGCGGCCAAGACATCGCCGGCCACCGTCATGATCGGCTGCGGGGTCCGGTAGTTCACCGTGAGCCGGGCGCGCCGCCAGCTGCCGGGCGCGAGCCGGTCGAGGGCGTCCGCCCAGGAGTTCACCCCGTCCGGGGCGCCGGTCTGCGCGACGTCCCCGACGACGGTCATGGAGAGCGTGGGGCAGCGACGCGTGAGGATGCGCCACGCCATCGGCGACAGCTCCTGCGCCTCATCGACGATGACGTGTCCGTACTTCCACTCCCGGTTCCGACGGGCGCGCTCGGCGATCGACGCACGCCGGCCGGTGTCGTGATAGCGGGACAGCACGAGCGAGGCATCGACCGGCATCGCGACCTCCTCGTCGATCGCCATATCCATGGCCACGTCGTAGGCGTCGGTGATCATCTGACGCTCCTGCTCGGTCTGCTCGCTGCGTTCCGTCTCCGCGCGCGCCCGCGCATCCGCGGCTCGCGCCAGCACGACGTCCAGCTCACCCACCAGGGCCGCTGCCTCATCCAGCAACGGCACGTCGGCCACCGTCCACGCCGCCGGATCCGCACGGTGCAGGCAGTCCCGCTCGGCCTGAGTGAGCTGCGGGGCCACATCGGCGCGGAACCGCTCGTCCGTGTACAGCTCGGAGAGCAACCCTTCGGGCGTCAGTTCCGGCCAGAGGATGTCCAGGGCCTCGCGCACACCCGGCGACGACTTCAACTCCTGCCGCACGGCCGGCCGGTCGACCAGATCGACGAGCTCGCGATCGTCCTCGTCCTCGATCTCTTCCGGAATGTCCACACCGTCCAGCACCGCCTCGATCTTGCCCAGCGCCTGCTCGGTCAGCTCGTCCAGCACGTCGGCGACGACGTACTTGCGCATGCGGTTGTGCGGCTGCCGGGTGCGTTGGGCGCGCTCCCGGGCGTTGTCCCGGATCCGCCGACAGGTCGCATCGTCGAGGAAGTAGACGTCCCGGTCGGTGGTGACCCGCAGCCCGCCGATCGGCGCGCGTTCATTGCTCGCCACCGCTTGCGCCAGCACGTCGGCCATCCGCAGATCGCCCTTGACGATCGCCGTCGCCGGAGCGTCGACCCGCTCGGTCTCCACCCCCGGGTAGAGCCCGCCGACGGAGCTGAGCACGACGTCGGTCTCGCCCAGGCCGGGCAGCACCTGATCGATGTAGCGCAGGAATGTGGCGTTCGGGCCGACGACGAGCACACCGTTCGCCGCGAGCCGGCGCCGATACGTGTACAGCAGGTACGCCGCACGGTGCAGCGCCACCACGGTCTTGCCGGTTCCCGGCCCGCCCTCCACCACCAGGATGCCGTCGGGATCGGACCGGATCACCCGGTCCTGCTCCGCCTGAATGGTGGCGACGATGTCCCCCATCCGGCCGGTACGGGCGGACTCCAGCGACGAGAGCAGCGCCGCCTCGCCGGTCAGGTGGCGGCGTTCGTCGTCGTCCAGGTTGTCGAGGGCCAGCACGTCGTCGTCGATGCGGACCACATCGCGGCCCCTGAGGTGGATGTGCCGCCGACGCCGGACACCCAGCCGCTCGGCGGACGTCGCCCGGTAGAACGGTGTCGCCGCGGGCGCGCGCCAATCGATCAGAAGCGGGTCGTAATCCTCGCTGTATATTCCGGCGCGCCCAATGTAGAGCGGTTCGTCCTCGCTGTCGATATCCAACCGGCCGATGACAAGACCGTGCTCGGCGGAGGCAAGCCGGGCGGCGCGCTCGGCGTAGTGGTTCACCGATGCGTCACGCTCGAACCGCCCTTGGTGTGTACTGCTCTGAGCAGGCTTGATGGCCCGGCTGAACTGCTCATCCACGCCTCCTCGGAGATCGTCGAAGCGCTCGTACAGGCGAGTGACATATTCTTGCTCGGCCGCTATCTCCGATTCCACGGCGTCGTTTGACGTGGCCTTTTTGGATATCGTATAATCGGCACGCAAGAGCGATATGTCCTTTCCAGAATTCCTGGCTACAAACAGTTCCCGAAGATAGCAAGAATTCGAGGACGGAAACAAGCCCGGCAATCGCCGGGCTTTTCTTCATTCGGCGGCATTTTGGATCAGCTGCCGCGACCCGTCCCGCGCCTGCACCGCCGCCACGACCTGATCGTCCGACAGCCGCGCGCGGCCGACGTAGTACACCACGGCGCCGGAGGGCAACCGCGTCTGCCAGGACGGACTGATCAGCAGCTGGCCGTCGATCCGCACCGCCAGCACAGTGACGTCGTACCGTTGCCCGAGACCGGCCTGGCATGCACCGTACGTCACCGCGTCCAGCGTCTCGGGCAACCGCATCGAGTACGTGTTCCCGCCGCCGTAGGTCATCAGCTCGGCGTAGACCTGAGTGATGCCGGGGTCCTGCAACTCCTCGGTGGCCATCCGCGGCACATGCCACTGCACGCACCGGATCGATTCGCTCACGTAGGTGAAGTGGTTCGCACGGCTGATGTCACGCAAGGTGACCACCACATGCGCCCGGGGGTTCACATGGTGCACGGACACCACCATCGCCAGAGCCTCGTTGTCGTCCCGGGCATCGACGAGAACGCTGTGCGCACGCTGCACACCGGCGCGCTGCAGAACGTCCGGATCGCTGAGGTCACCGCGGACGAACTCGATATCCCGGTCGGGCAGCGGGTGTTGATCGACCTCGTCCCACGCGCACAACACGACTCGGCGGCCGCCTTCGCTCGGCAGACCGTGCAGAATCCGCTCGGTGCGTCCGGGCACGTAGCCCAGCACCACGACGTGATCGGACCTGTCCACGGTGAGGGCACCTTGCATACGACGTCCTTTCGCCTTCTCGACAACCCCGACGAGCTGAGTGATGAGCGTGGTGAGCGCGGTGATGGAGCCGATGATCACGTACACGCCGACGATATGGCCGCCGGCTGTCTCCGGGTAGAAATCCCCGTATCCCACCGTCGAACCCGTGACGATGAACCACCACCAGTAGTTCTGCGGTTCGACGATGGCGCTCCCCGCCGGCTCCACCCAGGCCATCAACGGCCAGCTGGTCAGGAAAACGGAGACCATGACGGCGACCGCCGGCACACCGGTGCGCCATTTGACCAGGCGGCGCTTGAGACGGGTCAGAATGATCAGCACGTCGGTCCCCTCGACAGCCACGTTCACTCACCGGCACGCGGCTGCTCACCGGCAAACCGCGCATGTGTAAGGTATCGCCCGGGAGTGACGTACAGCCGCACCGGGCGGACGCCCTGGGGGGATTCGAGGTCGTGGAGATAGTCGTCGTCATCATCGCCATCGCCGTGATCGCGGTGGCGGTCGCCGTCATCGTCCGATCACGGCAGTCGCAGCGCACGCCCGCTGCCGCCCCGCCGCCCCGCGACCCCTTCGCCCCCGAGGACAGCACCTTCGGAGACCCACGGACAATCCGAGTCGGCGACATGGTGGAGTACCTCGGGCAGCGCCTGTTCGTCCGCGGTTCGCTGCGCCTGCGCGAAGGCGGCTACCAGTGGAGCGAACACTTTCTGGATGACATCGAGGGCACCCGTCGCTGGCTCTCGGTCGAGGAGGATCCCGATCTCGAGGTCGTGCTCTGGACCGAGCTGAAGGGTACGGACCTGCAGCCCAGTGAGAAGACGCTGACCCATGACGGTGTCGAGTACCGCCGCGAGGAGCACGGCACCGCGCAGTTCGCGTCCGAGGGAACCACCGGACTGGGCACCTCCGGACGCGTGGAGTACGTCGATTTCGCCGGACCGAAGGGCAGCTACCTCGCCTTCGAACGGTTCGACGGCGGCGAGTGGGAGGTCGGACTGGGCGAGCTCGTGCCGTCCGGAACGCTGACCGTCTACCCGGGCAGCGACGCGGCGCAGAGCTGAACTCGATCCTGTGCTTGCCACGCTGGACGTGCCGTACGTCGACACGACCGCCACCGACCTGGTGTGGGCGCTGGATCATCCACCGACATCCGCCCTTGCCGCCACGGTGCTCCCGTTGGACACCGCCGACGGCTCCCTCGAACTGCGCATCCTCGGTGCGTCCCACCAAGCGCTGCTGCACACGCCGCGCGGCTCACTCGTGGAGACGGTCGCCTGCCTGCCTGGCCGCCGAGCTGAGCTACCCGGCGCCGCGGAGCGCCGGATCGGCGGGCTACGGTATCGCTTCCGGGCCCGCGTCGAGCATCCGGCCGCGGACGCTCTGCGCTCCCGGGTTCGCGAACTTCGACGGCGAGCGGAGCTGGACGGCGGCGACGGCCGGACGGTGCTCGCCGAGTTCCCGGCCCACCCGGACGCGGTCACCGTGCTGAGCATGCCGGAGACCGCGTCGCCGGGCGCCTGCTGGGAGACCTGGCACGTGTACCCGAACAGCCGACAGATCGTGATGACCAGCACGGAGGTGCGCTGATGAGACGACGCGGAGGTCGTGCCGCGGTCGCCGGGGTGACTCTCCTGGCGACTGTCCTGACGCTGACCGCTTGCGGCAGCAGCGAGGAGAAGGTACGGGAGCACCTGGCGGAGAATTACGAGCTCGTCAATGAGAGCGGCACCTACGCGCAGTACCGCACGGATCAGGAGCCGTCGCGCGTCGCCTCCGCGATCCGCGCCGCAGCCGACCCCGGCCGGGACCATGCCGACCTCGATGACCACTATCTCGGCTACGAAGACGTGATGGTGCACGTGGAAGGGGAGCCGGCCGGCGGCTCCCAGATCGAGGTCACCGACGCCAAAGACGGCTATGACCGGTGGGGGCCCGTCATCGTACCGATCTGGGGCACATACAACGGCAGCTACCGCAGCGGCTTCTCCGGCGGAGGCTCCGGAAGCGGCGGCAAGTGAACGAGACCCCCTGACTTCAGACTTCACGAGAGGATTTCAGATGTTGACGGCCCTGGGAATCGACGACGGCGACCTGACCGCGGGCGGCCTGATGGAAGAGATCGGCGTCGTGCTGTCGTACTGCGGCGTAGGGCTGGTGATGATGCTGCTGGGCTTCATCCTGGTCGACCTGCTGACGCCCGGAAGGCTCCGCGATCTGATCTGGACCGAGCGCAACCACAACGCTTCCGTCCTGGTGACCACCGGGTTCGTCGCCCAGGGGATCATCGTGATCGCCGCCATCTGGGCCAGCAGCGACGATTTCGGCGAGGGACTGATCACCACCATCGCGTACAGCATCATCGGCCTGCTGGTCAGCACGGTCGTGTTCCTCGTGGTGGACCTGATGACGCCGAGCAGCATGCGCCGGGACATGGTGCACGCCGAGCCGCACCCGGCCAGCTGGGTGGTCGGCACGTTGCGTATCGTCGTCTCCGGCATCATCGCGCTGGCGATCATCTAGCCGTGTGCACGTGCACGAGTCCGGCTGAACGAACCCGGGAGACACCCCGCTGAGCATCGGGCCGACGACGACCGACCGCGACCCGCCGCAGGCGGACGCCGGACCGAGCCGTCCCTCCGGGCCGCGATCGCGCCCCGCCCGGGTGGTGATCCTCGGCGCGGCGCTGATCTGCGCCGCGTGCGGGCTGGTCTACGAACTCGCGCTGATCGCGCTCGGCAGCTACCTGATCGGCGACACCGTCGTGCAGGCGTCGATCGTGGTCTCGGTCATGGTCTTCGCCATGGGGATGGGCTCGCTGCTCGCCAAGCCCCTGCAGCGGTACCCGGCGGTCTCGTTCGCCGCGGTCGAGTCGTTACTCGCCCTGGTCGGCGGCATCTCGGTACTTGTGCTCTACCACGCCTTCGCGGTCACCGAGGCCTACACGCCGATGATGGTCACCCTGGCCCTGATCATCGGCGCGCTGATCGGCGCGGAGATACCGCTGCTGATGACGTTGCTGCAGCGGATCCGCGCGCAGGACGCCGGCAGCGCGGTAGCCGACATGTTCGCGGCGGACTATCTCGGCGCACTGGCCGGTGGCCTGGCGTTCCCGTTCATTCTGCTTCCGGCTCTCGGCTTGGTGGAGGGGACGATCGCGACCGCCGGGCTGAACCTTGTGGCCGGGACGGTCGTGGTGCTGTGGCTGTTCAGGCGATCGTTGACCAAGCGGGCCTGGGCACTGATCGGCACGCTCGTGGCGGCCGTCGCGGTAGTGCTGCTCACGGTGCTGTGGCAGGCTGAGGAGATCGAGCTCGACGCCCGGCAGCGGCTCTTCCGGGACCCCATCACGCACGCCGAGCGGTCCGAATACCAGGAGATCGTGCTCACCGAGCGACACCGGATCTCCGGGGTCGACGACTTCCGGATGTTCCTCAACGGCGATCTGCAGTTCGCGTCCCCGGACGAGTACCGCTACCACGAATCGCTCGTGCACCCGGCGATGTCGGGGCCTCGCGAGCGGGTGCTGATCCTGGGCGGCGGCGACGGCCTTGCGCTGCGCGAGGTGTTGCGCTACCCGGATGTCGACGAGGTGACCTTGGTGGAGCTCGATCCGGCGGTACTGACGCTGGCCCGTGACCACGACAGTCTGCGCGAGCTGAACGACGACGCTCTCGCCGACCCGCGCGTGCAGGCCCTGGCCGACGACGCGTTCAGCTGGGCGCGGGCTCAGGTCGACGCCGCGGCCGAACCGTACGACGTCGTGATCGTGGACATGCCCGATCCCGATGCCACGGCAACCTCGAAGGTGTACTCGCTGGAGTTCTACGGGATGCTCCACGACCTG
Source organism: Phytoactinopolyspora halotolerans (assembly GCF_010550675.1). Taxonomy (GTDB): domain Bacteria; phylum Actinomycetota; class Actinomycetes; order Jiangellales; family Jiangellaceae; genus Phytoactinopolyspora; species Phytoactinopolyspora halotolerans. The sequence goes on from NZ_JAAGOA010000005.1 coordinate 245,734, forward strand.
GTCGCGTCCGATGGCCGGATGGTGGTGCAGTCCGGTTCGCCGTTCTTCGCGCCCACGTCGTTCGCCTGCATCCGGGAGACCATCGTCGCCGCGGGGTTCGGTGTCGCGCCGTATATGGCGTCCGTGCCGAGCTTCGGGGACTGGGGTTTCACCCTGGCACGGCCGTCCGGCGCCGTACCGGAGTTGAGTGTGCCGGACGACGCACCTGACCTGCGTTATCTGTCTCCGGACGTGCTTGAGGCCGCCTCCGTCATACCGCCGGACAAGGTGGTGACCGACGTCGAGATCTCGACGTTGCTCGACCCGGTGATCCTGGACTACGCCCGCAGCGAGTGGCAGACCTCGTAGCGCTGAGATCCACCACCGCCGTGTCCGGCGTCCGCCGGGACCACCGGGTGCCGATAGGCGCTACCGGGCCCGCAGACGCGCGGTGAAGGTACGGCCGTACGCCTGGTGGGTACGGACGTTCAGCCGGATACCTCCGTGAGCCGGCCGCAGCTCCACACCGTCGTCGGCAGAGACCAGCGTCATCGGTCTGCCACGCACCACGACGGAGATGTCGGCGCGGTTCATGGTCGGATCGGACACCGCCACCGTGGTCTCGTCGCCGTCCTGTCGCACCAGCACCGATGCCGGGCCGTGCACCGCCACGTGGCCGGCGGCCTGCCAGCCGTCGCCGAAGACGTTGGCCGCGATGAGGCCGAGACCGGTGTGCTTGATCGCCTGCACCCGCGGGTTGTTGGCCAGCACGCTGAGACCTCCGTCCGGGTACGCCCGCAATTGAGCCTCGTCGGCATCGGGCACCAGCGCGTATGCGAGCGTCGCCGGTCCGTCACCGGCCGGGTGGAACACGGACACGCCGAAGACGTTCTTGGTCACCTGAGTGTCGGGATTGGACGCCCGGACGACGCGGCGACTACGCGTCACCTGTTCGAGGTCGACGTTCACGCGTGCGGCGTCGAGCATGACGTAACCCACCGCGACACCCTCGGTGCTGTTCGCATAGCGCAGCCAGGCCACGTCCGCCGTGCCGGTGCCGGACCACTCCCTGCCGTCACGCGATGCGCCGACCACGGAGAGCTCGTCGGAGACATCGGCGATGCGGCTGTCAAGCGTGGTCACCGCGTCGCGGCCGCCCTGCCCGTCGATGCCGGCGGCGAGCACCACCACCTCGTCGTCGAGCATGAACCACGACTTCGTCGACCGGGCGTTCTGGTAGGCGACGAAGTCCTCGGGCAGGACACCGGCCTGTTTGTCGACGTACGGCACGTCGTCGGATTGGACCATGCCGGTGGCACCGTAGGCGCCCAGAACGGCGCCACCCGAATGCCGGTTGGTACCGCGCGGGAAATAGACGTACGTGTTCTGCGATTCCGAGGACGAGGTGAACCCGAGCGGATGCTCTGGATTCTCGTACCAGAATCCGCCGTACAGCTCGGGGACGGTCAGCCGCTCCTCGACCGGCGCCGTCACACCGGGAAGCCGATACGGCGACACCACGGTATAGAAGTCGACCCCGAACGCCTTCGTCTGATCCTGGCCGGACAGGTACAGATAATGCGCGCCGTCGGCCTGGAACCACGGCATGAGGTTCTCGCCGTTCATGTACTCATACTTGCTGATCCGGTCGGAGCTCCGGGCCAGCGCGAACGCGAAGCCCGGCCGGAGGTGAACGGTCTTGTCCATGGCGTTGAAGGCGACGCTGCGTTCGGGCGGGTTCACGTCGGCGGCCGGGATCGAGTCGTCGGCGAGGACGTCGGCGTATTTCGCGATGGTGACTGGGGAGACGAACCCGTCCGGGTTCAGCGTGGCCCGAGACGTGGACCGGATGAACTTGACGTATCCCTGGAGCGCCCGCGCGTCGTCGCCATCGAGGTAATCCGCAAGGTCGACGATCGCTTCCACGATGATGCCGACGTCGGTGTAGCCGGTGGTGGTGCGCGACACCGCTCGGCCCTTGACGATCTCCATCATCCAGCCTTCGAAGATCAGCGGCGCGAACCCGTTCACCACCCATCCGCGCACCACGTCGACGAGGTCTCCTCCGCTGGCGTAGGACGTCCCGTCCAGCATCTTGACCGACTGCACCACCCTGGTGAGCAGCGCCTTCCCGTACGAACCGGTGTAAGCCACCGAATGGTGCTGGATGAAGGAGCCGTCCTGGTAGTAGCCGTCTGTCACGCCGTGCCGGAGGTTGTACGGATCGATGGTGGCGAACACCGTCGACTGGTCGCTGATCGCCTTGCCGATGCGAGCGTCGTCGCCGAGCAGGGCACCCTGGATCACCCGGTTGGCGGTGATGTCGGCGAGGTTGGCGCCGGTGTGGAAACGGGAGTCAAGGTCGACGTCGCCGTTCTCGCCCTCGCGCAGGTAGGCGTCCATGGACGCGACGTAGGTCGGGATCAGATCGGGTCGGTAGTCGCGCACCACGTCGGCGAGCAGGGCAAGGGTCTTGCTGACGTGGGTGGAGATGCCGATCTCCCAGTTGTACCAGTTGCCGTAGTAGCCCTGGCTCTGATCGCCGTAGTAGTTCTCGTGCAGCCACACCAGCCCGTCGGCGACGCGGCGCTGCACGTCGACGTCCCCGGCCAGTTCGGAGTCCGCGCCTTCGGTGGCCGTGGCCAGTGCGATCTCGTACAGGTACTGGTAGGAGTTTCGGAGCGCCACGTCGCTGGCGCCCAGCGGCTGCCCGGCGAAGAGCTCACCGTCGCCCGCGTCGTCCATGGCGCTCAGACGACTGCGCGCGGTCCGTGCCACGGCGGCGAGCTTGCCGGCCACCTCGGGCCGGACGTTCGATCCGGCGTCACCGGCGAAGATCTCGATGGTGTTGCGCAAGAGCCGGGAATGGTCGGTAGCGGCATCGGCTGCTGCCGCGCCGGGGCGGGCAACCGCTTCCCAACGGCCGGCGCCGACGAGCAGGCTTGCGGCGGGGATGAGGGACAGGGCTTGACGACGGGAGATCTGCGGCACCACGGCCTCCCCAGGAGGGACGGAGGTATAGACCAATGTGGGTGATTCAAGCAACCACCGGGGCCCCTGACAAGACCCGATGCCATACACGCAGGTTGACGGCGATGTCCCCCGATCCCTTCCCCGTCCCTCGTGCGACCCCCGCTTGAGCGATGGAGCGGACGACGGACCGAGCGTGCGTCGTCACCGCGTATAGGGGATCAGTTCGGCGACGGCGGCGGTCCCGGCGACGCCGGCGTGGGCCGTCAACCGCAGGTATCTGGCCCGGACCCCGTCCAGGAGCACGTCCTTCGGCAGCGAATCGCGGTCCCACCGTCCCGAGGCGATCGGCTCGTATGTCTCCCCGTCGGCGCTGACGGCGTAGGTGTACCGCGTGACGATGCCGTCGTAGGTGTCGATCGGCGGCTGGTAACGCACGGCCACCAGCGTCCGCTCGCCACCCATGTCGACGGTGAGATGGTGCGGGAACGGCTCCGGCGGGGCCGGCGCGACGCGTGAATGCCAGGATGTGCGTGCCTCGCCGTCCACCGCGAGCGCGGCGGCGCGGCCGGGTTCACTACTGGACGCCGCCGCGGACATCTCGGCAGCCGGCACCACACGGCCGTCGGGCGGTGCCGGGACAGCCGGCCACTCGGTGATCGGCTGCTCGTCCACCGCCGGGCGGGCCGGTGCGTATCCGGGCAGGTCGCCTGGGAAACGCAGCCTGGAGACGACGGCACCGTGGTCGGAGTAGAACGGGTACAGCTCGTCGAGATCGCTCCCGTGGTGCTCGGGGATCCGTCGGGACCGCGTCGACGAGGCCAGCACCTCGACGTCGCCCCGGGCCAGCAGGTAATCGAGGCGCATCGGCGCATACATGAAGGAATGCCCGGCCGTCCACGTCCGTCCCGGGTACGTCGCGACGTCGGGATGGGCGACCCGGAAGGTGTCGATGAATCCCGCTTCGGCGAACATCCTGGACACAGGCCAATCCAGCACCACGCCCTCATGTCTGGGTGCGTCCGCGTACTCCGGACTCCAGTCCAGGTGCGTCTGCGTGTTGAGGTCCCCACCGACCAGCACCGGCGCGCCGTCGGCGGCGAATCTCGGCAGCCGATCGTCGAGGATCACCTTGGCCATCTCCAGCCGCCGGGTCTCGTCGCTGGCGACGAGACCCGCCGCCGACCGGGACCGCTCCAGGCCCAGCGCGGACTCCATCACCGCCTGGTTCACCGGTCCCCAGGCATCGTCGAGGTGCGATATCCACGCGGTGAACGCATGCACATGACCACCCCCAGGCAGACCGAGCCGGGCACCGCCGAAGTGGAACGACGTCACCGGCGCCTCGCTGACCACCGGATACACCTCCTCGACCGGCAACCAGGTGAACAGCCACAGGTTGTCCCGGTTCGGCAGCTGGCCGGGTTCGCGGGTGATCGGGACACCGCGGAAGACCCGGCCGTCCTCCTGGTGCCGATTGAGCGCTGCCTCGATCCGCTCTCCGAGCCCGTAGGTCTCCACCATGAGCAGCAGATCCGGGCGCTCGACGGCGAGGAAGTCCAGCAGCTCCCGCTTGTTCTGCTCCTCGAAGCCGTGCGGATGGACGGTGTTGAACGCGCTGCCGTCCCAGAACTTGTCGAGGTTGCCGCCGTGCCAGATATTGAAGACCATCACGTCGAGCACGGTCCCGTCAGGCATGAAGCCTCCATCGTCTCAAGGGTGATCCGATCCCGCGGTCGCGGATGATCGCAGCATGCACAATACTGATCGATATGATCCGCCACGAACGTCTGACCGCGATGCTCCAGCTGCTGGCCGAACGAGGCTCGCTCAGTGTCGACGAAGCCGTGGAAGAGCTCGACGTCTCCCACGCGACGGTCCGGCGCGACTTCGATCACCTGGCCAAACAGCAGCTGCTGGCCCGCACCCGCGGCGGGGCGGTGACCGCGAACGTCTCCTATGATCTGCCGTTGCGTTACAAGGCCAGCCAGCATGCCTCGGAGAAGGAGCGCATCGCGCAGAAGGTGGTCGAACAGCTGCGGCCAGGCTCGGTGGTCGGTCTGAACGGCGGCACCACACTCACCCAGGTGGCACGGGCGATCGCGCTGGATGAGCGGTTCCATCTGGACGGCCCCGCCGAGGGCGTCACGGTGGTCACCAACGCCCTGAACATCGCCAGTGAGCTGGTGGTCCGGCCGCACATCAAGGTGGTCGTGGTCGGCGGGGTGGCCCGTCATCGCTCGTACGAGCTGGTGGGCTCGCTGGCCAGCCGCGTGCTCGACGTCATCTCGATCGATACGGCGGTCATCGGCGTCAACGCCATCGACCCGGACCGCGGCGCCATGGTGTTCGACGAGGGCGAAGCGGGCATCAACGCCCAGCTGGCCGAGCGGGCCGAGCGGGTGATCGTCCCCGCCGACAGCAGCAAGATCAACCAGCGCGCGTTCACGACGGTGCTGCCGGTCACCGACATCGACCTGCTCGTCACCGACAGCGGCGCGGATGCGGCCGCCGTCACCCAGTTCATCAACGCGGGTGTCGAGGTCATCCAGGCATAACCGGCGTAGTCGGTGCGCATGCCCGCGGGCTGCGCGCGTGTCGCACTCGCTACCTCCGCGACGAGCACGAACGTGCGCCGCCGCCGCACCGACCTGTGACCTCACCGGGCCCCGCTGCGGTTCATCCAGGTTTAACGTACCGGTCGTCCGTCGACCACTCACTGATCACCACATGCGCGGTTTTGCGTGAAATTATCACTAAACGATTGACAACTCGCATGATCATCAGCACGATGACGACAACGTCGTCCGGTGCACCCACACAGCTCTCCCATGGATCAGGCAAGGAGCATGACCATGACGACCCCGCAGCTCTCCCGCCGCCGCCTCGGCGCCACGGCTCTGGCCTCGGCAATCGCGCTGCTGGCCGCCGCGTGCAGCCCCGGCTCATCCGACAGTTCCGGCCTTCCGGACGACGAACCAGACAACGCCATCGCCGAAGGCCAGAACGAGGCACCCGAACTCGCCGAGATGGTCGAGGCCGGTGAGCTTCCCCCGCTCGAGGAGCGGCTGCCCGAAGAACCGCTGGTCGTCGACGTGGTCGACGAGATCGGCGTCTACGGCGGCACCTGGCGGCGCGCCGAGTCGGAAGTCACCGAGCTCGAAGTCACGGAACGCCGGCACATCGGTTATGAGCGGCTGTTCAACTGGACACCCGAGTGGGAGGGCGGCAGCGAGACCACGCCCAACATCGCCACCTCCGTGGACGTCAATGACGACGGTACCGAGTTCACTTTCCACCTCCGGGAGGGCATCCGTTGGTCCGACGGCGAGCTCTTCACCGCCGACGACATCGTCTTCGCCGTGGAGGACTACTACTTCAACGACCAGCTGACCGGTGCGACAGACGTCGCGGCACCGACTCACCTGGTCAGTGGCGGCCCGCCGGAGGTCGAGGCGGTGGACGACTACACCGTGACGTTCACCTTCAGCCAGCCGCACGGTCTCTTCCTCCAAGGCATCGCCGAGTGGGCCACTCAGCGGTTGACCTCGCTTCCCCGCCACTATCTGGAACAGTTCCACCCGGACTACAACGACGACAACCTCGATGAACTGGTCGCCGAGTCGGGCATGGGCAACTGGGTCGACCTGTTCGTCGACCGCTCGGATCCGATGCGCAATCCGGACCTCCCCGTGATCTACGCATGGCAGGTCACTCAACCGTTCGGGGAGAACACCCAGGTGATCTTCGAGCGCAACCCCTACTACTGGAAGGTCGATCCGGAGGGCAACCAGCTGCCGTACATCGACCGTCACGTCGTCGATCTGGTCGAAGACGCCGAGCTGATCAAGCTCCAAGCCATGAACGGCGAACTGGACTTCCAGCGCGGCGTCGGAGGTCCCGCCGACCGGGCGCTGATCATGGACAACGCCGAGCAGGGTGGCTACCGGACGATCACCACCGAGCCGGACCATATGAACACCATGGCCATCCACCTCAACCAGACCACACCGGACGAGACGAAGCGGGAGATCTTCCGGAACAAGGACTTCCGCATCGGGCTCTCGCACGCCATCAACCGTGAGGAGATCATCGAACTGGTCTACTTCGGCCAAGGTGAGCCCTACCAGATGTCCCCGTCGACGGAGCTGTTCTACGACGAGGAGCTGGCCAAGCAGTACACCGAGTACGACGTCGACCTCGCCAACCAGTACCTCGACGACGCCGGCTACGAGACGGACGATCAGGGACGACGGATCGGCCCGGACGGCGAACCCATCTCGATCACCATCGACTACGCCAGCGACGTCAACGACGACTGGTCGGACGCCCTGGAGCTGATCGAGGGCTACTGGGAAGAGGTCGGCGTCCAGGTCGAGCTGAACGGCATGAGCCGCTCGCTGCACACCGAGGTGGTCCGGCAGAACGGCGAACACGAGGCGACCGTGTGGACCGGAAGCGGCGGCCTGGTCCCGTTCATGCAGACCCACTGGTACTTCCCGTCCACGTCCGCCGCCGACTTCGCCTCGGCCTGGGGCGATTGGTATATGGACCCGGACAGCCCGAATGCGGAGGAGCCGGCGGAAGGTCCGCGTCGCCAGATGGAGCTCTACGACCAGATCAAGGCGACGGTCGACCAGGATGAGCAGATCGAGCTGATGCGCGAGCTGCTGGAGATCTTGAAGGAGGAGTTCTACTCGATCGGCATCAGCACGCCACCGCAGGGCATCGGCGTGGTGACCGACCGGATGCACAACGTGCCGGATCAGATGTACAACTCCACGTCCTGGCCGACGCCGGGCCCGACCAACACGATCCAGTACTTCATCCGAGAGTGACCAGCCCCGCGGCCGGAGATTCCGCCGGTGCCGTCCCGTCGCGACCGTCGCACGGGCCGGTGCCGGCGGCCGGCCGCCGCACGCCACCTCATCATCCACTGTCCCCGAGCTGAGAGACGTGTAGATGCTCACATACATCGCTCGCAGGGTGCTGATGATGATCCCGACGCTGTTCCTGATCTCGCTGGCGTCGTTCTTCATCATCCAGCTGCCACCGGGCGACTTCCTCAGCACGTATGCCGCCGGTATGAGCGCCCAGAACGCCGAGGTCGCGCAAGAGACGCTGGAGGCGTTGGAACAGCGTTACGGCCTCGATCAGCCCTTCTACGTCCAGTACTGGTACTGGATCTCGAACATCGTCTGCTGCGGCGACTTCGGGCAGTCCTTCGAGTGGAACCGGCCAGTGTCCAGCCTGATCTGGGACCGGCTCACCCTCACCATGCTGCTGGCCATCGTCTCGACGTTGTTCACCTGGTTCGTCGCGTTCCTGATCGGAACCTACACGGCGGTGCGGCAGTACTCGGTCGGCGACTACTTCTGGACGTTCGTGGGGTTCATCGGTCTGGCGACACCGAACTTCCTGCTCGCGCTGGTGCTGATGTGGATCTCGTTCCGGTACTTCGGGCAGAGCGTCGGCGGGCTGTTCTCGCCGGAGTATGAGAGCGCGCCGTGGAGCATCGGTAAGGCCGTCGACCTCTTCCAGCACATGTGGATCCCAGTGGTGGTGATCGCAACCGCCGGAGCGGCGAGCACGATCCGGGTCATGCGGGCCAACCTCCTGGACGAGTTGCATCGTCCATACACGACGACGGCGCGGGCCAAGGGGATGCAGGAGTGGCGGCTGATCGCGAAGTATCCGGTGCGGCTGGCGCTGAACCCGTTCATCAGCACCGTCGGCTGGACTCTGCCGACGCTGGTCTCGGGCGAGATCATCGTCTCCGTGGTGCTCAACCTGCCCACCACGGGGCCGCTGCTGCTCCGGTCGCTGGAGAGCCAGGACATGTACCTGGCCGGCAGCTTCATCCTCATGCTGGGAGTTCTCACGCTGATCGGGACGCTACTCTCCGACATCCTGCTGGCGTGGTTGGATCCGCGGATCCAGTACGAGAAGGCGGGAAGCCGATGACGCACGTCGATTCGCCCCCGTTGACCGGCCCGGAGCCGGAACAGCCGGCCACCGGCGGGACCGCTGCGACCGGTGCAACCGGTGCGGAGCCTGCCGTGGACAACACCGGATCGGGCGGTCGGAAGAAGGGCCCCTCGGTCTACACGGCCTCCCAGTGGCGGCTCATGTGGTGGCGGTTCCGCAAGCACAAGCTCGCGATGGCCGGCGCGATCTTCCTGATCGTGATCTACCTCATGGTGATCTTCGCCGAATTCCTCGCGCCGTTCCACCCGTCCGACCACAACGGCGCGTACCAACATGCGCCGCCCCAACGCATCCACCTGTTCGAGGAGACCGACGACGGCACCCGATTCAACCCGCACGTCAAGGGCTACGCCTACGAAGAGGACGAGGAGACCTGGCGGCGCACCTACGTCACCGACGAGGAGCAGATCCATCCGGTCGGCTTCTTCGTGCGCGGGCACGAGTACACGCTGTTCGGACTGTTCACCACCGACATCCACCTGTTCGGGCCGAAGGACCCGGACGCCCCGATGTATCTGGTGGGCGCGGACCGGATGGGTCGTGACATCCTGAGCCGGGTCATCTACGGCACCCGGATCTCGATGTCGGTCGGTCTTGTCGGGGTCACATTGGCGCTCGTGCTCGGCGTCGTACTCGGCGGCGTCTCAGGGTATTTCGGCGGCTGGATCGACTCCGCGGTGCAGCGCACGATCGAGTTCGTCCGATCGGTGCCGGAGATCCCGTTGTGGATGGCGCTGACCGCCGCGCTCCCGCGATCGTGGTCGCAGATACAGGTGTACTTCGGGATCACGGTCATCCTCTCGATCATCGGCTGGACGACTCTCGCGCGCGTGGTGCGCGGCCGGTTCTTCTCGTTGCGCGAAGAGGACTTCGTGACCGCGGCGGTGCTTGACGGCGTCAGCAAACGCCGCGTCATCTTCCGGCACATGATGCCGTCGTTCACCAGCCACATCATCGCGGCCGTCACGTTGGCGATCCCCGCCATGATCCTGGCCGAGACGGCGCTCAGCTTCCTCGGGCTGGGGCTGCAGGAGCCTACGGTCAGCTGGGGCGTGTTGCTCCGGGAGGCCCAGAACATCCCCTCCATCGCGCACACCCCGTGGGTCCTGGTCGTGCCCGGCCTCGCGGTGATCACCACCGTGCTCGCGCTGAACTTCGTGGGCGACGGCCTGCGCGACGCCGCAGACCCCTACAACCGATGATGGAGGCGCACCACATGGCGACAGAGACCGTTCAGACGCCGGCGACGCCTGAGCTCGCCGCCGACGTCCTGCTGTCCGTGCGCAACCTGCAGACGCATTTCCCTCTTGATCAGGGCCTGGTCAAGGCGGTGGATGGCGCCGGCTTCGAGATCCGCCGGGGCAAGACGCTCTGCGTCGTCGGCGAGAGCGGGTGCGGCAAGAGCGTCACGGCGCGATCGATCCTGCAGATCGTCGACCGGCCCGGCCGCGTGGTCGGCGGTGAGCTGCTGTTCCGTCAGACGCCGCGCAACGACGACGGCCGGCCGGACGCCGCACAGCACGGACAGGAACGGATCGTCGATCTCGCCAAGCTCAGCCCGAAGAGCGCAGCGATGCGCGCCATCCGGGGGCGCGACATCGCGATGATCTTCCAAGAGCCGATGACGTCGCTCAGCCCGGTGCACACCATCGGAAACCAGATCGTGGAGGTCATCCACCTGCACGAGAACGTCTCCAAGAAGGAGGCGAAAGAACGGGCGATCGAGGTGCTACGCCGGGTCGGCGTCCCGCGGCCCGAGCAGCGGTTCGACTCGCACCCCTTCCAGCTCAGCGGAGGGTTGCGGCAGCGCGCGATGATCGCGATGGCCCTGGTCTGCAACCCCACGCTGCTGATCGCCGACGAGCCGACCACCGCACTCGACGTCACCACCCAAGCCCAGATCCTGGAGCTGATGCGGGAGCTGCAGTCCGACTACGGCATGGCGATCATGTTCATCACCCATGACCTCGGTGTGGTCGCGGAGATGGCGGACGACGTGGCCGTCATGTACCTGGGGACGGTCGCCGAGCGCGGAGACGTCGAGTCGGTGTTCCGCGATCCACAGCATCCGTACACGCGGGCGTTGCTCCATTCCATCCCGAAGGTCGGCGCCGCCGCCCGGGCACGCGAGAAGCTGGACACGATCCGCGGCATGGTGCCCGACCCCTATAACCGTCCCGGCGGATGCCCCTTCCACAACCGCTGCGACGAGATGATGCCCGGCGTCTGCGATAGGATCCTGCCGCCGCCGACCACGCTCGGCGAGCACCGAGAGGTGCGCTGCCTGTTGCACGATCCGGAGCTGATCTCCTCGAACGGCGGCACCGTCGGCGCAGCGGAGACCGAGGATGCGAGCCGGGACCTCGCGACCGAGCCGCGGCCGACCGTCGTCCCGGATGCCGCAGGCGGCTCCACGCCCGACGGCGATGCGCGGTCGACCTTGCTCGACGTCGAGGATCTGCGGTTGCACTTCCCGATCCGCACGGGTTTTCTGCGCCGCACCACAGGTCACGTGCGCGCCGTCGACGGTTTGACCTTCGCCATCTCGGAGGGCGAGACGCTCGGGCTGGTCGGCGAATCCGGGTGCGGAAAGACATCCACCGGCCGCTGCATCGTCCGATCGCACGACCCGACCGGCGGCCGCATCCTGTACCGGGAGAACGGCTCGCCCGCCGTCGACCTGGCACAGTTGGCCGGGCCGGAGCTCAAGCCGTACCGCCGGGCGGTGCGGATGATCTTCCAGGATCCGCATTCGTCGTTGAATCCACGGATGACGCTGCGAGACATCATCGGCGAGCCGCTACGCGCACACGGCGTCGCCTCCGGAAGCGAACTGGAGGACCGGGTCGGCGAGCTGCTGCGCGATGTCGGGCTGCGGCCGGAGTACATGAGCCGATATCCGCACGCGTTCTCCGGCGGCGAGCGCCAGCGGGTCGGCATCGCTCGCGCGCTGAGCCTGGACCCGCGTCTGGTCGTCGCCGACGAGGCCGTCTCCGCGCTGGACGTGTCGGTCCGGGCGCAGATCCTCAACCTGCTCCAGGACCTGCAGGCCGAGCATCAGCTGACCTACCTGTTCATCTCCCACGACCTGTCCGTCGTCGAATACCTCTGCGACCGCGTCGCGGTCATGTACGTCGGCAAGATCGTCGAGCTGGCCGACACCGCCACTCTCTACGCACGCCCCCGGCATCCCTACACCGAAGCGCTGCTGTCCGCGGTGCCGAAACCGGATCCTCGGACGCGTGACCGCAGGGAACGGATCGTGCTCTCCGGCGACGTCGCGGATCCGTCAGATCCGCCCAGCGGATGTTACTTCCATCCGCGGTGCCGGTACGCGAAGCCGGTCTGTGCCGAGGAGCAGCCGCAGCTGCGCGACGTCGGCGACGGCACCACCGTCGCGTGTCACTTCGCCGAGGAACTCACCCTCCGGGGCGTCGCGGACGGCGCGAGCACGGTCACGACGACGCCGAAGTGATCGCTGGCCCAGATCCCGTCCACCGGCTCGTCGAACGTGCGCTCGCATGAGCCGATCGGCAGGGTGGGTCCTCGCTCGTCGCATCTGACGAGGATGTAGTCGATCCGCCGGGCCGGGATTCTGGACCAGGTGCTCTCAGCATCGATCAAGGGGTTGTCCGGCGTGAACGTCTCGCCGCCTTCCCCGGGGTGGGCGAATTCCCACGCGTCCTGATACGCGACGCTCAAGCCGTCGAGAGACTGGCGTCCGGTCCAGAACCTCATGCTCGATGTCTCCGGTCTGGCGTCCATGTCGCCGGCGACGACGACGTGCAGACCGCGATCTCCGGCGAGGTCTTCGATGAACCTGGCCGTGGTCACCGCCTGCAGCTCGCGTTCGCGTTCGAGGTGCACACGCCAGCTGGGCTTGTGGTTCACGAACAGCAGGGGCCCGAGCGGCGTCTCCACCTCGATCGCCGTCGCGCATCCCACGAAGTCGCCGGGATCGACCCGGGCCGTCACGCACAGGTCGAGTTCCCAGGTGTTCACCGGCGGCCATCGACTGACGATCGAGCATCCGGTGCCGTCGGCGTGGCGCCGCTTCTGGTGCACGACGTGGTACCGGTCGCCGAAGACGTCGACAACCTGGTCATAGTCATCGGTGACCACCGACTCCTGCAGCGCGACGAGGTCTGGCGCCAGGGCATCGAACCCGTCCCGAAGCACCTCTCGTCGTCGCGGCCAATCACCGTGTCGGCTCCACCAGTTCAGCGTCGCCAGCCGTATCCGGTCCACTGCGCACCATCCCTCCGGCCCCGATTGAGCATGGGGTCGACGTTCCCCGCGTGGCGATCGGCATGCGGCTACGGCTGAGAAGGCGCGTCAGTCCGGTTCCGGCGAGGCGCGGACCTGAGGCAGGCTCGCGCGGAAGGTCGACGGCGGGACGCCGAAGACGTCCTTGAACCGCCGGGAGAAGGCGAACTCGTCGGAGAATCCCAGGTGTCGTGCGATCTCACGGATCGTCCACCCTCCCTGTTGGAGTAGCCGTGCCGCCTCGTCCATGCGACGCCGCATGCGCCAGCGGCCGGGAGACTCGCCGGCGATCGCCGTGAAACGCTTGCGGAACCGCTCGTACGGCATGCCGATCGATGCCGCGACGCCGTGCAGATCCAGCCCTGGTTCGCGTGCCAGCAGCAGGCATGCGTCGTGGAACCACGACGACGCGGATGGCACGTCCGCCTCCAGGCTCGCCGCGGCCAGCAGCGTCTGCAGCCGCGACAACTCGAGGAATGCCGAGCGGGTGCCACCGGGGACCGGGTCCGTGATCGCTTCCATCGCGGGCAGCCAGGTGTCCACCGGGCGGAGCATCCCGACCGGCCGGGAACGGTCCAGCACACCCTGTTTCTCCAACAAGCGGGGCAACGGGCCGTCGAAGAGGACATAGCGCTCGGTCCAGCGCTCCCCCGGTTCCGGACCATAGTTGTGCTCCAGCCCGGGAAAGACGGTGATCGTGCTACCGGCCGTCAATCGACGCTGGGTACCTCGCGCGTCGCGGTACCGCCCCTCACCGCTGACCAAGAACACGAACGCGTAGACGTCCAGCGTGCGCGGACCGCCGAGGCCGGCGCCGTCAGGGATCGCGCCGGCGAACAGCACCCGCCCGAGCGACGCATCGGCCGTCGCCCCACGCACCAGGCGAACGCCAGTGAGGTCGGAAGCATCGAGGGCGCTCAGCAGTGATTCCCTCCTTTGCGGACATCGCCGCTCGGGACCAGCCGCGCGCCGCCCTGGCGCGCCGCGGTCGTTCGGTCCCGTGGGTCCGTTCCGCCCGCTATCCGTGTGTCTATGCTGGAGACAGCTTTGCAGCTGTGTTCTGCCACGAGGTCGTGACCCCCGCAGGGTCGGCTCGAGCATCTCAGGTCTGGATCGCCTAGATCGGGAGCCGGGGCTTTCGCGTGTCTGCTGCCGTACCCCGTCCAGCCGACCTACATGTGGCTGTGCGATCGCCGACCTCGAGGGTTGAGCAACCATCGATCTATCTGCGCTCTCCGGCGGTCGCCCTGATGTCGGCGCAGGTCAGCGGCTGAAGCGCGGGAACTCTGTGCCGGCCGACCGGTCGCAAGCGTCGGGTTGTGCGCCACCGTCGGTTCGGATCACCTCACCGGATTCGGATCACCTCACCGAGTTCGGATCATCACACCCGCTTCGGGCCATCACACCAGGCTCGGGCCATCACACCGGGCTCAGCTCATCTCAGCGGGTTCGGATCACCACACCCGCTTCGGGCCATCGCACCGGGTCCGGACGGCCAACCGCCAGCTGCGGCCGTCCGGTCCGTGCGGTGTGGTCGGCGTGTTGGACGATCGTCGTTGTTCGAGTCCCATCGCCCTGCCATTGGTGCCGTGTGACCTGCTGTGTAGGTTCTGGCCGGTTCGCGGCGTCGTGCGCCGAGCCGTGGTGCGCCTTGCCGCTATATGCGGTCAGAGTGCGCACGACAACCCACACCGCCACAGGAGACCGGCATCCAGCGGTCTCGCTTCACACGACCACGCTCACAACCCCGCCTGGACCGGCCGGTACTCCCACGACCACATACACGGGTCGGTTGTGGGAGGAGTCGTGTGAAACGGGGCCGCTGTTCCGCCAGACCGTGTGGTCGGTCGTGCGACGGTGAACGGGTTGGCAGCAGACTGTGTAGTCTGTCGTGCGGCAAAGATGGGCACCACGCCATGCTGTGGACGCTGAGCGGGGACAGATCCGCCGCCGCCCATTTCAATATCGCGTCGCTACCGCGGACGATGGGATGCCGCCACGCCCGCGCGGCGGCTTGCCGCCCGCAACCGGCCTGCGCCGCTCAGCAGATGATCCCCTTCTTCGCGTCCGGACCGTGCGCGATCGGCTCCGGCCCGATCCACCGCTCGTCGGCCGGGTCCGCCGCGGGCTGATACCGCGAATCCGTGGACATCCGCACCTGGTCAGAGGTGTTGTCCAGGCTTCCATGCACGGTGAACATCCCGAAGACGATGATGTCCCCGGCGCGGAAGTCCGCCGTCAGCCACCGGCCGCCCAAGCGTTCGCGCAGCGCGGCGGGGTCGTGGGATATCGAGCCATCCCAAGCGCCAGGGGCCTCGCCCTTGTTCTCGCAGTAGCTGTCCACGTCGCGCCGGCCATAGTCGTCGGTGATCTCCGGCAGGTGGTGGCTCCCTTCAAGAATGATCAGACCACCGACGTCGAACCCCGCATCCGAGAGCGGCGTCCACGTCGTGCGCAACCGCTGCGATCCCCGGTTCATGAAGACCCCGTCGCCGTGCGGCTTGGTCCCCGGTCCGGGCGGGACCACGCGCAGCCATGTGTAGTCGAGGTGCGCCACCGGCTCACCGAACATCGCCTCGTGCAGGGCGAGTGTGCGGCCTCGGTAGAGCAGCTCCGTCAACGGCGCACTCGCTCGGGCGATATCGGCCCGCACCGACGGTTGTGGTAGCGCTTCCGTCGCCACCAGACGGTCCGGGAGAGCGCTGGAATCCAGCAGCCCGCCCGCGGCGAACCGTCCGCCGACGTCGGCACGGACCGCCCGAACGTCGTCGGGATCGTGAAATGCCGGCAGATACAGGTAGCCGTCCTCGTCCAGCCTGCGGTGCAGGTCCTCGACGCCGGCCTCTGGATCCGTCCGGCGAAGCTCGCCGAGGTGCGCCGCGTCCAATCGCACGTCCCGCGCCTGCAGCGATCCGGCGGACGCCACGGGCGTACGGCCCACCGACTCCGACTCAGTCATCTGCCGCCTCCACATTCGACGATGATGTCCCTTCTGGCTCGAACGTAAGGCAACAATCAGCAGATGGACATGGCAGTGCTGGCTCAAGCATGTACTTTCTGGCCGATTGCCATTCCTTCTCAGCTCGTGTTCATATCGGACATCCGCACCTGCGGAAGCCTGATCGTGAACGCCGATCCATCACCCGGTTCGCTCGCCACGTCTACGCTCCCTCCGTGCGCCTCGACCAGGTGCTTGGTGATCGCGAGCCCGAGTCCGCTGCCGCCCGTCGCCCGGCTCCGCGACGGGTCGGCCCGATAGAACCGGTCGAACAGATGCGGCAGGTGTTGCGGATCGATCCCGTCGCCGGTATCCGACACCGTGAGCACCACGTCATCCGCCCGTCCATTGACCGCCACCTCCACCGTGCCACCGGCCGGCGTGTGCATCACGGCGTTGGACACCAAATTGCCCAGAGCCTGTCGCAGCCGCACCGGGTCGGCGAACACCGGCACCTGTCCCGCCACATCAAGGCGCAGCTCTACCCCGGAGGCCTCGGCCTGTGCTCGATGACCCGCCACGGCCTGCGCCGCTATGTCTCCGGCGTCCCGTTCCTCGGGATGGATCCGCAACATCCCGGCGTCGGCGAGCGCCAGATCCTGCAGATCCGACACGAGCCGCTCAAGCACAGCGGACTCTTCCCGCAACGACTCGACCAGGCTGTCGTCCAGCGGCGCCAGGCCCACGTCGACCGCCTCCAGATGGGTCCGCACGTTGGCCAGCGGCGTCCGAAGCTCGTGCGCGACATCGCTGACCAGCGCCTTGCGCTGCCGCTCACTGCGCGCGATCGACTCGGCCATCCCGTTGAATCCGTCCGCCAGCCGCGCGACCTCGTCGCGCCCGGAGACAGGAACCCGCACGGAGCGATCACCCTGTGCCATCCGTTGGGCGGCCCCGGTCAGCGCGAGAATCGGCCTGACCAGCCGGCGCCCCGCCAGCACGGTGGCGACGGCCGCCACGAGCAGCACGACGGCGACGGTCATGGCGGTGCGCCACCAGGCGTCGGGCGCGAACGGATCAAACCGGTCGCTGGTTCCCAGGTACAGCTGCGCCGGCGGCGCGACGTACGGCTGCATCGCCTCGCTCTGCGCCGTCTCCGCGCAGTTCCGCCACGCTTGCGGCTTCTCGCCGTCGGCGACGGGCTCCACGATGCGCATGCCGTACGAGTCCTCGGAGACCTGGTGGTCGAGCCCGGCATCGTCCAGGCATGCCAACGTCAGATCGACGGATGTGTCGTTGATCTCCCGTGCCACCTCGCTCGGCGCATACAACTCGTCCGGCACGCACGCCTGCACCTCCGGCGACGCCCACAGCTGGCCGGTCCCCGCGGGTATCTCCCCGGCTGCGGCGACGAACAAGCCTCGCACACCCCCGCCCGGCCCGTCCGCGGCCTGGATCGTGGCGTCGAGGCCGCCGCGATCCAGGCATGCCTCGGCATCGTCGATGAGACGATCACGTTGCGCGAGCTCCTCGTCAGACATCTGCCAACCGTGGTACGAGACGCCGTTGTCATTGCTCAGCTGCCAGGTCAGCGCGGACCGGGTCCCGGTCGGCGCCGTTTCGGACATGTCCGCAGGGGTGGTCGGCCCCCGCGCGTCGGCGACCACGTCGATCGCCGCCGCCGGTGTGGACGGTAACTCGGTGCCGCCCTGCCCCAACAGGTCGGCCGAGTCCGCGATGGTCTCCCCATCCGGCGTCGTCAATGCGATCCGGCGACCCGTCTCCTGTGCGAGCTCGCGGACCAGGGGCTCCACGCCGTCCCAGCTGTCGTTGTTGCCGGCATAGCCCAGAAGCGCGGCGCGGATGTCGCTGTCCGTCTCCAGCAGCGAATCACCGCTCTCCAGCTCCTCCCGCAAGCGTGTGCCGGTTCCGTACGTGGCCAGAAGCGCGGTCGCGACGACGGCGAGTGCCGCCACACTCAGGGACACCGCCACCAGCCGCACCAGCAGGCTACGGCGCATGGTGTGACGTCCGCGCAGGCGGCCGCGCACGGTCTGACGACGCGACGTCGGACGATGCGACGTCGGACGGGGCGGCGTCAGGGTGTGCGCCCGCCAGCGCTCCGCCGTCGCCGCGTTCCGCTTCGGAAGGTTCGTCGGCGACCTCGGCGAGCTTGTAGCCGACACCGTAGACGGTGAGGAGATAGCGCGGACGCGTCGGAACCGTCTCGATTTTCCGCCGGAGATTCATCATGTGGAAGTCGACCGTGCGCGCCGTCGTCTCCTTGCCCATGTCGGAAATGTGTTCCAACAGCAGCTGCCGGGTGAACGCTCGCCCCGGGGAGGCCGCCATGCACGCCAGGATGTTGAACTCTGCCGGCGTGGTCTCGAGCCTCTCTCCGTTCATGCGGACCTCGTGGCGGACCATGTCGATCACCAGCCCACCGACGGTGTACACGTCCGGTTCGGCCGGGGCAGCTCGAGCGACGCGACGCAGCACGGTACGGATCCGCGCCACCAGTTCCAGCGGGCTGTAGGGCTTGGTGATGTAGTCGTCGGCGCCGAGTGCCAGCCCGGTCAGCAGGTCTTCCTCGCTCGCCCGCGCCGTGAGCATGATGATCGGGATGTCCTGCTCGGACCGGAGTACTCGGCAGACGTCCATCCCCGCCACCTGCGGCAGCATCAGGTCCAAGACCATGAGGTCCGGGCGGAGCCGGAGCGCCTCGTCGATGGCGGCACGTCCGTCGTAGACCACCGACGCGATGTGCCCCTCACGCTCCAAGAATCGGCGGACGAAGTCCGCCTGTTTGCGGTCGTCTTCGGCGATGAGAATGCGCGCGGCCATATCGAGAGTGTGCTGCCCCTTGCTGAGGATTCCCCAAGAGAACCGCGATCTGACCGGGATCTAGCCGGAACCTGACACTCCGGGTCGGTCTGCGCGGCCGTCGGCGCTCGGCCCCGGCGTCGGCGCTCCGCCCCGCCGTCAGCGCCCCGCCCGGCTGTGGCTGAGGATTCCCCAAGAAAACCACGGGCTCACCTGGTTCTAGCCGGTTCCTGATCACCGTGTCTGCACGCTGTGGCGCGTACCGAGGTCGGCCAGCCCATGGCAGCGACCGCCATCCCACAGAACGACACCAGGGGAGGAACACCCGTGCGACGCACCGTGCGAAACCTATCCATGGCCATACCCGCGCTCGCCTTGGCGCTCACCGTATTCACCGCCTGCGGCGGCGATGACGAAGAGACGGCCGCGGGCGGCGACGGCGTGGCCGGAAGCAGCAGTGAGGACACCTCCGACCTCACACCCCAGCAACAGCAGGAGCTGGACTACTACGAATGCCTGCGGGAGCAGGGCGTCGACGTCGAAGATCCCGACCTGAACGACCAAGGCATGCAGCTCCAGGTCACGCCCGAGACAGAAGCGGCCCACGAAGCGTGCAAGGACCTCGCGCCCATGGGCGGCGAACCGCCTGAGGCGAGTCAGGAAGACCTGGAGAACATCCAGAACTTCGTCGAATGCTTGCGCGCCGAAGGTATCGACATGGCCGACCCGAACCCGGACGGATCGCTGAGCATGCCCGAGGGCGCCGATCCCAACTCCGCAGAGTTCCAGGACGCGATGGCCACCTGTCAATCAGAGCTCAACGGCGCCCCGATCAGGATGGGAGGACCTCGGTGATCGACGACGTGCTCGACGACCCTCGTCGCACGCGCCACCGAGTGCTGTGGCTGACATTCGGCGTCGTCCTGCTCGGCGCTGCCGCCGGGGGCGCCTGGTGGTACCACGACCGGCAGGCGCCGGACGACACAGCAGACGTCGCCACCGGCCCGGCCGCCACCGCGGAGGTGACCCGGAGCTCGCTGTCCGAGACCGAGACCTGGGAAGGCACCCTCGGACACGGTGATCCATTCACGGTGTCCGCTCTGCTGGACGCCTCGGGCGCCTCCGGCGGTTCGGGTTCGGCCGGCACAACGGGCGGCTCGGATGGCACGACCGATGGCGGCGGGGCGGATCCGCGAGCCTCCGTCGTCACCCGGGTGACCGAACAAGGCGCCGAGGTCACACGCGGCACCGAACTGTACAGCATCAACGAGGAGCCGGTGACCGTCATGTATGGCGACATCCCCATGTATCGCGACCTTGCCTCCGGCGACGTCGGTGTCGACGTCGAGCAGCTGGAGCGGAACCTCTCCAAGCTCGGCTACGACGGCGGCTATGGAGACGACTTTCCCGTCGACGACGAGTACGACTGGTACACGGAGCAGGCGGTCCTTCAGTGGCAACAGGACATCGGGGTCGAAGAGACCGGAGCTGTGCCGGCGACCGCGGTGGTGTTCATCCCGGAGAAGGGTCGCGTGGAGGCCGTCCACGTCACCTCCGGCCAGGCAGTGAACGCCGGTACTCCGATCCTGGACATCACCGGCCAGGATCAGGTCGCTCGCCTCGAAGTCGACGTCGCCGACCGCGACCTGTTCGAGATCGGTACCGAGGTCACGATCGACCTGCCGGGTGGCGACCAGGTCCAGGGGACTGTCAGCTCGGCCGCCGTGGTCCCGGCCGGGTCCGGCGGCGGCGATGGTGGGGACCAGACGGGCGCCGACGCCGCCATCACCGAGATCGACGTCCTGCTGAACGAGAACGTCGACGAGGCCCTGCTGGGCTCGCCGGTCGACGTGACGATCCAGATCGACCAGCGTGAGGACGTCTTGGCGGTACCCGTCAACGCGCTGCTGGCCCTGTCCGAGGGCGGTCACGGGTTGGAGGTCGTGGCCGAGGACGGCACCACCTCGGTGGTGCCGGTCGAGACCGGTCTGTTCGCCGACGGCCGGGTCGAGGTATCCGGTGACGGCCTCGAGGAAGGGACCGTCGTGGGGGTGGCTGCACGATGACGGCCAGCGCTTCCCTCGCCACGGCACTGAGCCGGACGGACGCAGCACGACGCGGTGCGGCCGCGACGACCCGCGAACCGGTGGTGCTGATGGACAACGTCACGCGTGTCTACCCGGGGAGTCCTCCTGTGTACGCGTTGGGCGGCGTCAGCCTGCGGATCGAGACCGGGGAAATGGTCGGCATCGTGGGACCATCCGGGTCCGGCAAGTCGACCCTGCTGAACATCCTCGGGACGCTGGACCGCGCCGATTCAGGCGTGGTGCGGATCGACGGTCACGACCTCTCGACCATGTCCGACCGGCAGCTGTCCGCCCTCAGGGCACGGCGGATCGGTTTCGTCTTCCAGCAGTTCTTCCTCTCTCCTGGCGTGACCGCGCTGGACAACGTCGCTGACGGCCTGCTCTACACCGGACTGCCGCTGCGCCGGCGGAGAGCACGGGCACGCACGTTCCTCGAGCATGTGGGGCTGGCTGACCGGGTGCACCACAAGCCCAACGAGCTCTCCGGTGGGCAGCGGCAACGTGTCGCCGTGGCACGGGCGCTGGCGGGCAAGCCGTCGTTCTTACTGGCGGACGAACCCACTGGAGCGCTGGACTCGACATCCGGTGCCGCCGTGCTCAAGCTGCTGCATGAACTGCACGATGACGGCACGACGATCGTGGTGATCACCCATGACCATGCCGTGGCGGCCGAGCTACCCCGTCAAGTGCACATTCTCGACGGAAAGATCGAGTCCGACGAACGGACGGTGGGCAGATGACATCCGCGGCGCCGGCACCGTCGCGGCTCAGACCGCGCGACACCGTCCGCCTGGCGTTCTCGGGTCTGCGCTCTCGCCCGCTCCGCGCGGTGCTGTCCGCGCTGGGCATCGCCGTCGGGATCGCGGCCATGGTGGCCGTGATCGGCATCTCGGCGAGCAGCCGGGAGCAGGTCAACCAACAGCTGCGAGAGCTGGGCACCGACCTGCTCACGGTTGCGCCGGGGACCTCGTTCAGCGGCGAGGCGGCCAAGCTCCCCGAGGAGAGCGTCGACATGGTCAGCCGGATCGAGTCGGTGAACACCGTCAGTGCGGTCGGCACTGTCTCAGAGGCGTACGTGTACCGCAACGAGGCCATCGATGAGGGTCAGACCAATTCCATCGCGGTCAGCGCGGCACGCCTCGACCTGCTCGGCACCGTCAGTGGTGAGGTGGCGTCCGGCCGTTGGCTCGACGGAGCGCTGGCTGAGTACCCGGCGGTCGTGCTCGGCGCGTCCGCCGCGGAGTTACTGGGCATCTCGGAGACGGACGGAAGCGTCAGCGTCTGGCTCGGCGGGGAGTGGTTCACCGTCGTCGGCGTGCTGGAACCCGTCATGCTTGCTCCGGCGCTGGACATGTCCGCATTGATCGGGTGGGAGGTCGCGGAGGAGAGGCTCGGCTTCGACGGCTCGCCCACCACGATCTACGAACGGTCCGACGAGTCGGCCGTCGAGGACGTGCGTGCACTGCTCCCGGCCACCGTCAATCCCCAGGACCCCGGCGAGGTGGCGGTCAGCCGGCCGTCGGACACGCTCGCCGCACAGGCGGCCGCCGACGACACATTGACCGCGCTCCTGCTGGCCCTCGGCGGTGTCGCGCTCCTGGTCGGAGGGATCAGCGTGGCCAACACGATGGTGATGGCCGTGCTGGAGCGTCGCTCCGAGATCGGCCTGCGCCGGGCGTTGGGCGCCACCCGGGCCCACATCCGGCGGCAGTTCCTCGGCGAGTCCGTGCTTCTCGCGGCGCTCGGCGGGGTCGGCGGTGCCGGACTCGGTGCCGTGGCGACGGCCGTCTTCGCCGCCGGCCGCGATTGGCCGTTCGCCCTCCCGGCGTGGGTGTTGGGCGGTGTCGCCGGAGCGACGGTCATCGTCGGTGCGCTCGCGGGGGCGTTCCCCGCCGCTCGCGCGGCGCGCATGCCACCCACCGCCGCCCTGGCCACGGCGTGACATCGGGCCGGCGCCTTTCCGTGGCCGGCCCGACCACCACGATGGCTCGCCCCACACTGGCGCGCCGACGTTGAGCTGGCTTAGCCTCGGGGCTGGTGGCATCGGCATGCGGTGCGACGCTTCGCATGGCGCGGATGAGACGCCATAGTGACGCTGGGCGGCGATCAGAGCGTCCGCTCGGCGACCGTATGATCGCGTACGCGGGGCCGAGGCGGTCAACCTCGGCTGCTGCTCGTGTTCCACGCTGGTCGTCCACAAGCATGGGAGCCGCAGATGCCGGTCTCGTTGATCAACTACCTGACCACGATCCGTTTCGGGGAAGGCGCCGTCGCCGGCATCGCCGATGACCTCGGTGAACTGGATATCTCGCGCGCACTCGTCGTCACCGACCGCGGTGTGACGGAGGCCGGGCTCGTCGAACGTGTATTGGCGGATGTTCCGGCGGACCGGATCGCGGCCGTCTTCGACGAGACACCCTCCAACCCGACCGAGGACGCCGCGATGGCGGCGCTCACGCTGTACCGCGACGCCGGCGCCGACGGGATCATCGCGGTCGGCGGTGGTTCGCCGATCGACCTGGCGAAGGCGATCGCGCTGCTGGCCACACACGACGGTCCGCTCGAGCGGTACGCGGCGATCCTCGGCGGAGTGGAGCGCATCACCGCCGACGTCGCACCAGTCCTGGCCGTACCGACCACCGCCGGCACCGGCAGCGAGGTGGGGCGCGCCGCACTGGTCACCCTCTCCGACGGCCGGAAGCTCGGATTCATCTCGCCGCACTTGATCCCGCGCCGCGCAGTCTGCGACCCGGAGCTGACCTATGGGCTGCCACCCGCTCTGACCGCCGCAACCGGCATCGACGCGATCAGCCACTGCATCGAGACCTATCTGAGCCCACGGGACAATCCACCGGCGGAAGCGATCGCACTCGACGGTCTGCGTCGCGCCGTGCAGCACATCCAGGCCGCCGTCGACGACGGTCGGCAGCCCGCGGCACGGCGCGAGATGATGATGGCCGCTTTGCAGGGTGGTCTGACCTTCCAGAAGGGCCTGGGTGCGGTGCACGCCATCTCGCACCCGGCCGGCGGCATCGACGGCGTCGCGCTCCACCACGGCATGCTCAACGCCGTCCTGCTCCCGCACGTCCTGCGGTTCAACGCCACGGCCGCCGAGTACAAGTACGCGGCGCTGCGGCACGCCTGCGGCCTGACGGAAGACGACGACGTCGCCGACTTCTTCGACCGGCTGGTCGCGGCGCTCGGGCTGCCCCCGTCGCTGTCGGTCCTGGGCTTACCGGCCGACGCGATTCCCACCGTCGTCGACGGCGCCCTCAAGGACCACTCGGCGGCTACCAATCCACGCCCGATCAGCCGCGAGGACGTCGAGAAACTCGTCAACGCAGCATACTGAGACATCTAGACTAGGTGGAGTTAGTCTAAGCCGAACTAGACTAACTCCACTTGTGCTGGTCGTCAGCCGCTAGGCGACACAGCGGCGGCCACCCACGTGCCCGGCTGGCTGTCTAGGATGCGTCGCTCATCGACGGCGGCCGCCAAGACGGGTCTCGGCCGGTCAGGCCGATCACTCGATCGAGAAGTGGTGCGTCCGCCGGGACCGGGACGGGCGGGCCGAAGAGCCCTGGCGTCCCCTCTGGATTCTCCGCCGCCGAGGCTTCGACGAACCCGTGCACGGCCTGCAACAGTTCCGGATCGCAGCTGAAGCCCTGGCCGCTGGCGACGGCGATGTCCCAGCCATGGATCACCACCTCGTCCAGCGCGACCAGTCCGGCGATCTCGGCCGGAAGCTGGACGCCGCCGGCCTCGGTCATCCCTGTCCACGCAGCCTCGTCCTTCCACGCCTGGGCCAGCTCGGCCAGCTGTTCGGGGATGCGTTGCCGCCAGTCCGGGCCGAGCTTGGCCGCGTCCGCGGACGGAGCCTGGCTCCCGCCGTCCGGGAAGCTCTTGGTCGCGGCCATGGTGAACGCCACCGACAGCCCGTCGACGTGGTGCAGCAGGTCGCCGAGGCTCATCTCCGGGCACGGGGTGGGAGCCGACAGGCGGTCATGGCCGACACCCCGGACAAGCCCGGCCAGCACGCGGGTAGCGGGTTCGATATCGAGCATCCTCACTCCTGAAAAGCGCAAACGGTGTCCCCGGTATAGACAATCGCCCGGCCACAAACTCATCGTCCTTGCCCGCCGAGGTTTCACCCGTCCGGCAGCTGCCATCGCTCGGAGAACAGCTCATAACCTGGCGGGTCGCCCGGCAATGGTTCGGGCGCTCCAGCACGCAACCCGTCGAGGGCGATCCTGATGATCCGTGCGCGCGCCCTCTCCGCGGCTTCGGTCAGATCGCTCCGACCCTGCATGGCAAGCTGCTCGAGTAGCGGCGACTTCCCCAGCTGCTCGATCAGCAGTGCGATATCCACCTGCGTGACATCAGACCTGAGCATTCCCGCCGCACGCGCGCGCTGGACCAGCGCCTCGACCGCGCGATCCGAGCGTGCGTTCGTCTCCACCATGGCCTCCGTGACCTCGACCGTGCCGGCGATGGGTGCCAACGACCCCGTGCCCATGGTGATGGCGCTCGTGAGGTAGTACTCGAGGCCCTCCCATGGATCTTCTCGCTTGAGACCTTCCTCGGCCGCCTGTAGATGCTCCTCGAGAGAGATGACGCAGAGGCGCTGAAAGAGCTCCGTCTTCGTCCGGTACCGCCGGTAGAGACTACCGATGCCGACGCCCGCTCGTTCTGCGATCGCAGCCACCGAGGCGTGTGCGCCGTCCCTGGCCAGAACCTCCTTGGCCGCTCGCAGCAGAGCGCGGTCATTGCGTGCCGCCCGTGCTTGAGGTCCCCGTTTCCCGTGCGCCCTGAGGTCACTCACCCGGTCAGCATAGCCTTGCGGAGTGTTCCGCTCCGAGTTACTATTCGGAGCGAAACACTCCGAATGGTCACGAGACGGGACGCCTTCACCATGGGTCAGGACACGATGGACATCCGGCCGAACGCGGAGTCCGAAGCAGCCATCCGTACGCTCATCGCGGAAGCGGAGAAGTACCAGAACGACACCGAGAGGTTCATCGCGCTCCATTCCGAGAGCGCGATCATCGTGAACATCGCGGGCCGCCGTGTGCTCGGTAAGGATGCCATTCACCACGCGATGACGGAAGCACTCGCCAGCCCGCTGGCGCAGGTTCTCACCCACATCGAGATCGAAGACATCCGGCTCGTCACCCCGGACGTCGCGATCGTGAGCGCCACCAAGCACGTGTCGGACGAACGTGATGCCGACACCCGCGCTCGTCCCGGCGCGAGCGTCCCGTCAGCTGGAAGCCTCGGCTACGTGGTCGTCAACGAGGCCGACGGGTGGCGAATCGCCTCCGCGCAGACCACGCCGATCAGGACATCCTGACCTCGCGGTCGGCAGGGCTGAGGTCGAGCTTGAAGCCGGTGTGCGAGGCGACGAACCCGAGCCGCGCATAGAAGCGGTGTGCGCCGGTGCGGCTGGCATCGCTGGTCAGCTGCACCAGTGCACACCCTCGGTCCCGCGCCTGCTCGACGGCCCACCGGATCAGCCGCTCACCGATGCCCGCGCCACGTGCCGACGACGCCACCCGCACGCCCTCGATCTGAGCCCGCCACGTTCCCCGGCGCGACATCCCTGGAATGAACGTGAGCTGCATCGTCGCCACGATGTCACCGTTCGACTCGCCGACCACCAACAACTGATGCGGATCGGCATCGATCGCCGCGAACGACGCGTCGTACGGGTCCCGGTCGTCCGGCATCTCGCGCCGCCGGCCCAGCTCGTCGTCAGCGAGCAGGGCGATGATGGCGGGCACGTCGTCGATCGTGGCGCGTCGCAGCGCGAGCGGGGCGTTCACGTCAGATGATCGTAGTCGCCGCGCACCCAGGCGACGTGGCGCTCCGCCGAACGCTGGACCGCCGCGTCGGCACCCGAGGTGATCGCATTGCCGAAGTTGCTTCAGATCTGCTCGAATCGCAGCGGCATGACACGTTCAGCGATCCGGGCCACCACCGCCGCGGAGAGCGGAAGGCGGTTCGGGTAGCTGCGCATGAAGCTGGCGGTCGCCCGGTCGGGGTTCACCATGATGGTGTCCCCGGCCAGCAACAGACCACCGTCATCCTCCGAATGCGCCACGGCACTACCCGGGAAGTGGCCACCGACCTGATAGATCACCAATCCTGGGAGCACTTCGTGGTGCCTGGACCACATGGTGACGGCATCGTCCCGCCGTCCCAGCCACGCCTTGTCGGCCTCGTTCACCAGGATCGGTGCACCGTCCAGCGCCCGCGACCACTCGACCTGGACGCCGTACATATGCGGATGGCTCGCCGCGATCGCCGCGACCGGCCCCTGACCGCGGACCCAGGCCACCGTCTCGTCGTCGATGTAGCCCAACGGATCCCACAGCAGGCTTCCTTCCTCGGTCACCAGCACCAACATGGTCTGGCCGATGCCCACGCCGGCCGCATGCAGGCCCCACAGCCGCGGCCCGAACTGACTGACACTGATCCGTGCGCCCTCGCGCCGCCGATCCTCGAGCGAGGCCCACGCCTGACCCGACTCCGGGACGTATTGGCGTTCGTCGACACAGATCGGGCAGACGTCAGGCGTAGGTTCGTCGTACTCGACAGCGCATGTTCGGCAGGTGATCATGGATCCTCCGGGTCAGCCGCGCAGGTGTTCGGCGAGGAACGACAGTGCCGCGGGGTAGGCGTCCAACCGATTGACTCGCTTCGCCAGGCCGTGTCCTTCGTCGTGGTAGACCCGCAGCGTACACGGCACGCCCTTCTCGTCCAGAGCCGCCTTGATCTGTTCCGACTCGCTCAGCGGCACCCGCGGATCGTTCGCGCCGTGGATGACGAAGAGCGGGGTGTCCATGGCGTGCAGATACGTCAACGGCGACGCCTGAATCAGGAAATCGCGGTCGCGTTCCAGGCTTCCGTACTCGCGTTCCCGGGCCGCACGCCTATAGTCCGACGTGTTCTCCAGGAAGCTCACCAGGGACGACATTCCGACGATGTCCACTCCGGCCGCCCACAGCCCAGGATGCATCGCCAGACCCGCGAGCACCATGTACCCGCCGTAACTGCCACCGTAGAGTGCGACCCGATCCGGGTCACCACCGACCTCGGGTACCCATGCCCGGAGATCCACCAGATCGAGCACCGACTCCAGCCGAAGCTCGACGTCGTCCAGCGAGTACCAGCGCTTGCCGTATCCGACCGAGCCCCGCACGTTCGGCACCAGCACGGTGTGACCGGCTGCGACCAGTGCCTGGTTGATCGGGCTGAACTGCCGCTGCGCCTGCCCCTCCGGCCCGCCGTGGATATTGATCACCACCGACCCGGCCATCTCCCCCACGGGCTCGGCCGGCGCGTAGACGAAACACGGGATCGCCTCACCGTCCCGAGCTGGAATCCGCACGCTGTCCGGCTCAACCAGCGCGGCGCGCATCTCCGGCGACATCTGCGCGGTCCCGTCCACGAGTGTCCGCACCCGGCCGTCCGCCGCATCGACGAGCAGGACGTCACCCGGGCTGGTGGGCGTACTCAAGCCGACAGCGATCCATGTGGAAGCAGGCGACCACGCCGCCGTCGCGACACCTCGTGCCGGCAGGTCTATCGCCACCCGGTGATGTCCGTCGGTGTCGTGCACGGCGAGCCGGTCGCCGCCATCGATATGCCGGATGACCAGCAGCCGGGACCCGTCCGGGGAAGGAGTGGCGGTCACGTCGTGATCGTCGGACTCGACCAGCGTGGTCCACTGGCCGGACCCGTCCACCCGCACCACGGCTTGGAAGTCCCGTCCATGGTTCGAGGCCATCAACACCGAATCCGTGCCCGGCACCACGTGCACCGCCGTGTGCAGGGCATGGTCGTCCGCCGCGGTGACGTCACGCAGCGTACCCGCGTGCGCCAGCCGCACCTGCGTGGATGCCGGCTTCGCCGACAGCAGCGTCACCGCCACGGTGTCACCGTCGACATGTACGGTCGAGACGTAGCCACCCTCGTCGTAGACGATCCGGTCGGCGCCGGAGTCCAGCTCCCGGATGACCACGTCGAAATCCACGCCATTGCGCCGATTGGTGCTGTAGACCACCTGACCGGGCCGGACGTCGACCAGTGCGTGGATGTACGCCGTGTCCCGGACCAGCGGCCGCAGGTCCTCCAGACCGGCCGGCCCGGCCGCCGGTGGCTCCAGGTCGAGCAGGGACAGTTGGGCCCGCTCGTCCCCGTCGGTGTCGTGCTGGACGATCACCGACCGCGTTCCCGGCAGGTACCGGCCCGAGCATTTGCTGGGCAGAGCGGTCAGCTGTCGCGTGGATCCGTCCGAGTCGATCTCCACCAATTGTGTGGAACCGCTCTCGTCGGAGCCGGCCAGCACGCGGCCGTCGTCGTCGACATCGAAGACCGTCCAGGCGTGCAGTTCGAGCAGATCGATGATGCTGGGCTTCGCCGAGGGAGTCATCCTGGCACCATAACCGCCCGGACTCTGGAGATCACCGAGCGACCGTTGGCCGGCGTCGGCGTCAGGCCTCCCCTTGCCACGGCGGGCTGTACTCGGCGCCCACGTACTCCAGGCCATCCCGGTGCTCGTCCGGTGGCTCGACGTCGGCCGCCGCCCCGATGGCGGATACCGCGATCGCGACGAGCCCCGACGCCACCAATCCGATCGATTGCCGTGTCGGCATGCGCTGACCCCCTTGCTTCCACACGCGCGGCCGATGGGTTCCGGCCGCCTATCGATGAAGACGCGCGAGCCATCCGCCCGGTTGCGTGCGCCTCCCCACCGGACAGCCCGCGGGCCCGGCTCTGGATGCCGGGCAACGTCTCGACAAGTCTCGACCAGCTCACTTTCTTGGCACTTTTGTACCGCTTCGGCCCCGGTCATGAGATGGTGTTTATCGCTATGGCCGACCAGCACGCAGCACTGACGTACAGCTCATATCTCGCTTTGGACGACGTGCTCGGGGCGCAGCGTCCCCGATCGGACGAACACGACGAGATGCTGTTCATCGTCATCCACCAGGTCTACGAGTTGTGGTTCAAACAGCTGTTGCACGAGCTCGACGAGTTGCAGACCCGCCTGGAGGCAGGCGACACCCCGCACGCGGTGCGGACGCTGCGCCGGGTGCTGACCATCCTCAAGGTCGTCGTCGCACAGATCGACGTGCTGGAGACGATGACACCGAGCCAGTTCACCAGCTTCCGGGACCGGCTCGACGCGGCCAGCGGATTCCAGTCGGCACAGTTCCGAGAACTGGAGGCGGTGCTCGGCCGGCGAGACGAGCGCGTCTTCCGGCACTACCCCGAGGGCAGCACCGAGCGCGACCGGATCGCGCAACGTATGCGGCGGCCGTCGCTGTTCGACTCGTTCCTGACCTACCTGGCGCGGCACGGCTACCGGATCCCGGCCGGGGCGGCCGAGCGCGACGTCTCGGCGCCGATCGAGCCGTCCACCGAGGTCCAGGACGTGCTGCTACAGGTGTACCGCGACGACGGAGGTCCGGCCACGGTCTGCGAGCACCTCGTCGACCTCGACGAAGGTCTGCAGGAATGGCGTTACCGGCACGTGAAGATGGTGCAACGCACCATCGGCGACAAGACCGGGACGGGCGGGTCGTCCGGCGCCTCGTACCTGTCCACCACGGTCGGCACGACCGCCTTCCCCGACCTCTGGAAGGTACGGGCACGTCTGTGATCACGCCGACCGACCTCCGCGCGTCGCCGAACGCGCTGGCGCGGCACTACTCCCGCTTCCGGGTCGGGGAGCGGCTGCTCCTCACCGGGCACTCGCACCAGGCGTGGCCCGACGTCGCCGTCGAGGGCCAGCTGGAGGCATTCGACGACGCGGCGCGGCACGTCGACGCCAAGTGGGAGCGGGCGATGGCGAAAGCCGCCGAGGTGGCGGAGAGTCTCGCCGGGCTCCTCGGCGACGATTCGGCCGAGATCACGCTGGGATCCAACACTCATGAGCTGGTGGTGCGTTTCCTGTCCGCGCTGGATCTGCGCGGCCGTCCGCGGCTGGTCACCACGGACGGAGAGTTTCACACCCTGCGCCGTCAACTCAGCCGGCTCGCGGAAGAGGGTATCGACGTCGTCCGGGTGCCGGCATCGCCGGTCGAGACACTGGCGGAGCGGCTCGCCGCGGAGGTGGACGGGCGGACCGGCGCCGTGCTCACGTCGTCGGTGATGTTCGAGACCTCACGTATCGTGCCAGGTCTCGGCGACGTGGCGGCGACATGCGCCGAGCACGAGACCGAGTTGCTCGTCGACGTGTACCACGCGCTGGGGGTGGTGCCGGTCTCGCTCGACGCGATGGGGCTGCGTGATGCGTGGGTGGTCGGGGGCGGTTACAAGTATCTCCAGCTCGGCGAGGGAAACTGCTTTCTCCGGCTGCCGCCGCACGCCGACCGGTTCCGGCCGGCGGTGACCGGCTGGTTCGCCGAGTTCGCCGCGCTGAGAGACGAGCCGGATCCAAGCCGGGTGCGCTACCCGGCCGGCGCCGCACGGTTTGCCGGGTCCACGTACGATCCCACGAGTCACTACCGGGCGGCACGGGTGCTGCGCTTCCACACCCAGCACGGGCTCACGCCGGAGTTCCTGCGCGACGTCTCGCTGCACCAGGTGACGCTGCTCGCCCGGGCCTTCGACGATCTCGATATCCCGGAGGACGTCCTCAGCCGAGACCGCTCCGCGCCACGCGAGGCGTGCGGCGGCTTCCTCGCCTTACGCGGACCAGGCGCCTCCGCTCTGCACGACGCGCTCGCCGATCGCGGGGTGTACACCGACTGCCGCGGACATTACCTGCGGTTCGGGCCCGCGCCGTATCTCTCGGACGCCCAGCTGCGCGACGCGATGGCCGTTCTCGGCGAGGTCATCCGCCTCCGCTGATGCTTCAGCCGCCCCGTCCGGCCACTCTGCCCGTTCGGCCGGTTCGCGGCCTCGCCGATGCCGCGAAGAAATTACGGTCCGGCGCGTCATGAGTTCTCCTCGCCGACGTCTTGCCTTGTGAAGGGGGCAGGACCGACAACGGGAGGAACAACATGCCGATCCACACCGAGTCCGCCCAGGGGACCATTCGTCCGTCCCGTCCGGCCGATCGCGGGGGTGTCGGCCGGGCGAGGACGGGTTCGCTGATCAGGCTCCGTCGCAATGGACCGCGGCGCGGACGGTACCGCGCCGGCCGATACATCAGCGCCGGGAGGGCATGAAGCAGGTACAGCCGCTCCATCGCTGCGGCGGCTGTAGTCGTGTGGCCGACCCCGGTTGCGACACTGTTGCGACGTCACGGCGACGAATCACTCATATGGTGCCGAGACAGTCTCGTCCATGAGTCACGCACCCCATGCTCCCCGGCACAGCCGGCCTGAACCCGCGACACGTCGGTTCCTGGAGATCTCCACCAAACAGAACTCCCGCACGGACGGTTCCGAGGCCCGGGCGCTCACAGCCACGAAGCCGTGGGCGTACGTCTCGTCACTGGATGGACTGCGCGGCCTGGCCATCGCCGGCGTGCTGCTTTTCCATACTGGGCACCTGGACGGAGGCTTCCTGGGCGTTGATCTGTTCTTCGTGCTGTCCGGCTTTCTGATCACGGGGCTGCTGCTCCGGGAGACCAGCGGTACCGGGTCCGTCTCGCTGCGGAGGTTCTGGGCTCGCCGCCTGCGCAGACTCTTTCCGGCGCTGGCGACGATGCTCGCCGCCGTGACCCTCACGGTGTGGTGGCTGGAACGCGCCGCCGCAGGCATGGCGGCGAACGGTGAGATGGTGCGCACCACGCTGTCCGATGGACCGTGGGTCCAGCTGCATCTGATCAACTGGCATCTGCTCGCCCAAGACGCCGGCTATTGGGATGCCTTCGGCCAGTCCAGGCTATTCGCCCATCTGTGGAGCATCGCCGTCGAGGAACAGTTCTACATCGTCTGGCCTGCGATCCTGCTGTTGACCGCGGCGGTGATCGGGTCGGTGATCGGCGTGCACCGGCGACGGGACCCCGTGGTGCTCGGATGGGCGGTGATCCTCGCGTGCGGCTTGCTGGCTGTTCTGTCTCTCACGTTGATGATTCTCCTGCTGGAACCGGCTGACCCGACTCGGGTCTACACCGGCACCGACACCCGTGCCTTCTCACTCCTGCTCGGAGCGGCCGCCGCCACTGAGCCCGCGCGGCTCTTGTTCCGGCATCTGCTCCAGCTCCTGGGCAGAGCCGCCGGGACGGTGACGGCACTGCTCACCGCGGGCATCCTCACCTCATGGTTCCTCGCAGACGGCACCGACGCCGCGGGGCTGTTCACCGGAGGCCTGTTTGCTCATGCGACGGCCTCGGCCGTCCTGATCGGTCTCTGCGCCGAGCACCACGCACGACCGGAGCGGGGACGGGAACCGTTACAGGCCGTGTTGGAGTCTGCCCCTCTGCGCTGGCTGGGGCAGATCTCCTACAGCCTCTACCTGTGGCACTGGCCGGTGATCGTGCTCATGGCTCCTGAGCTCCCGGGTCTGAGCGGGTGGGCGCACACGTCGGTGGTCCTGGGCATCTCGATCGCGCTGGCGGCCGCCTCGAAGTATCTGATCGAGGACCCGGTGCGCTTCCGTGCCGGTTGGGCTCGTGGCACCACCGGCGCCGTCGTGTTCGCCATGGCGAGCGCAGCGCTGCTGGCCTTGTGGCTACTGCTCCCGCAGCCGGCAGGACCGCAGATCGACGTCACCCGCATCTAGGGTCTCGGAACGGCATCAGGCGGATCTGAAGGGGCCTTCCGCAGATGAGCCGCCTTGCGACGCGACTGCGACACACCCGAGGAGCAACACTGACATGGCGCCCACAGAGTGGATCCCATGACCACACAGCACACCGCCCAGAAGGCGATGCTCATCGCCACCGGATTGACCGCCGCATGCGCGCTCGCTGCCTGCGGTGGCGCGACGAGCGACGACGAGAACGGGAGCAACGGCAATGGCGACGGGCGGGCAGAATCGGGGTCCGCCGCGGAGACGGGAGTCTCCCCGCTGCTTCTCCTCGGTGATTCCGTCGCCGCGGGGCAGGCGCTGCCCCTGGGACAGGCCTTGGCCGAATCCGGTGGGTACTTCATCGACGAAACGTCCACCGGGGGCGGCAACGTCCTCGGCCCCAACGCAGAAGCCCAATGGGAAGACCTGCCCGAGCGTCTGGAAGCGGCGGCGGACGGCGTCGTCGTTTACCAGCTCACCAGCTACGACTGGGGAACCCCGGACGAACAACACGACGCATACGAGGCCCTGGCCGAGGTCACCTCAGAGGTCAACGCCGACCTGATTCTCGTCTCCATGCCACCCATTGAGCCCGACGAGTTCTACGCCGATCACATGGACGAACTGGCGACCGCCGCCGAAGCCGCTCAGAACGTGGCCGGCGAGGACGAGGCCGTAGAGTTCCTCGACGCCACAGCCGTATGGGGGGCCACGTACTCCCGCGAGCACGACGGCGACATCGACCGCAGCGACGACGGCATCCACACCTGTCCGCAGGGCGCAGCACGGTTCACCAGCTGGCTACTGGATGAGCTCTCCGAGCTCTACCCCGGATTCCAGCCGGCCGACCCGGACCAGTGGGCGAACACCGGGTGGTCCTCCGATGAGACCTTCACCGGCTGCGACTGACCCCTGCGACACAGGTCTACGGTTCGTCGCCTGCGTCTTCGTCAAGACCGCGCGGAGCGGCGCGGCCGTCAACGGGCCTGGGGAAGCTTGGCCGAGCCTCGCTTGGCGGCGGGCGCCGACGGCGGCGGGACCACCGGTCCGATGTCGCCGTCCGGCGCCTCGTCCAGATCGACGATCACCGGAGCATGATCGCTCGGTCCGGTTCCCTTCCGCGCCTGCCGGTCCACCCACGCCGCACGCACGCGGTCCGATACCGACGCCGACGCCAGGACCAGGTCGATGCGCATCCCCAGATCCTTGTGGAACATGCCGGCGCGGTAGTCCCAGTAGGTGAAGACCCGCTCCGACGGCCAGCGTTCCCGGACCACGTCACGCAGCCCGAGCGCCTGCAGCTGCGCCAGCGCGGTCCGCTCGGGCGGCGTGACGTGCGTCTGCCCGACGTAGGCCTCCGGGTCGAAGACGTCGTCGTCGGTGGGTGCGATGTTCATGTCACCGCACACCATCGCCGCCTCCGGCCCAGCCCCCACCACGGCGCGCAACGCGGCCAGCCACGCCAGCTTGTAGTGGTAATGCTCGGATTCCGGTTCCCGGCCGTTCGGCACGTAGACCGAGTGCACCCGGACGCCGGCACAGGTCGCGGCCACCGCACGAGCCTCCGGGTCCGGGAAGCCGGGCGCGCCGTCCAGACCGACGACCACGTCGTCGAGCCCGACCTTTGACAGGATCGCGACACCGTTCCACCGGCCCTCACCGTGCACGGCGAAGGCGTAACCGCGCTGCTCGAGCTCGGCACCGAGGAGTTCGGCGAACCGGTCATCGGCGAGCTTCGTCTCCTGCAGACAGACCACATCCGGACGCCGTTGGTCCAGCCACGGCAGCAACCGCGGCACCCGCTGCTTCACTGAGTTCACATTCCAGGTCGCCACCCTCACCGGACCTACGGTAGCCCGGCGGACCGTCGATCGAAAGCCGCCGCTCACCGGCCCGGTGCATCGAGCGGACGCGCTTCGGTCAGCGTCGAGGATGCGCTCGGCGGCGTCGGTGACGTCTTCAAGGGTCCGAAGACAGCGGAAGTAGACCAGCCGGTCGCCGTCGACCTCATACCGGCCGTACCCGTCCCGGAACCACGCCTGCTGCTCATCGCCGGCCGGCGCGAACGCTCCCGTGTCATCGGCCCGTCCAGGCCGGGCCGACCGTCGATCCAGGTGACGACGGACAACCGCGCCCCGAGCCGCTCCGCCCACAGGTCACCCGACCGAGTGCGGACCACCCGGGGCACGGCCTCAGCGGCGACCCGAAATAGTCGATCCTGGGCGACCAGCCCGGCGGCCGATCCACCGCTGCTCCATTTCACCGCATACCGCGAGCCGTCCGCGGCAACGCCTCGGAACGTGTCCGCCCGTGCGTCTACACCGCCGCTGACCACCTTCACCTCGGCAAGAACCAGTCCGAAGGCCGACCGCACCCAGTCACGTACGGTGCCGGCCGGGACGGTCCCACGGCCTCACGGCGTCATAGCCTCGTGGTGGGCCGCGATCCGGTCCGCCGGCAGCTCGACGTCGTAGACGGCGACCTTGCCCACCGCCCCTTCGAAGAACGAACCGAAATCGCGGGTACCGACCCGGAACGGAGCGCCGCCGCGCTCTGGCACGATCACGTTGCCGCGGATGCTGAGATCGTCCTGGTCCCGCAGAACGCCGTCGCGGTAGATCTTGGTGTAGCCGTTCGGGAACTCCGCGCTCTTCACCTCCGCGTTGATCACCAGCACGTAGTGGATCCAGTCTCCGGCGCTGACCGGATCCTGGAAGTAGGAGCCCGCGCCCAGGCCGCCGTCCAGGTTGAACGAGTAGCCGGAGATCCGATTCGGTCGACCCTCCGTGTTGTCGTACGAGTACATCCGGGCCACATACTCGTGCTCCCCGGGCGTGCCCTTGCCCATCCAGTGCACGTAGCCGCTGCTCTGATCGTTGGGGAACTGCAGCGTGTCCGGACGCATCCACGCCTCGAGGGTGAACTCACCGGTGGTCGCCGGGCTGAGCTCGGGCGCGTCGCCCACCTCGAAATACTGGGACTCCCCGTCGAAGACCGCCGCCGCGTCACCGTTCGGAAGCGTCGTCGTCCCCGGCCCCGCCGTGTAGTGGCCGTCCAGGTCGGAACCGGAGAGGTCGGGCTCCGCACCGGTAGCGGATTCGGACATCGCCCAGTAGGCCGAAGGCGAGTCGGCCAGGATCTCCGCGTCGTACGCGGAGTCGACGTGACACCGGAACGGCGGCGGGGTCGCGCCGGCGTTCGAGTGTGGAGGAGTGACGTGGCAACGAGCCGATGGCGGACCGGCGTGCGACGCTGCTTCGGCACCGACGGCCGGGCTCGTGGTGGCCGAGGCGGCCACCAGCCCGCCGACGCCGAGCGCAGTGCAGATCAGGGTGGTCAGAGCGATGGATCGTCGAGCGGTTCGTCGGATCATGCCGTTCCCTTTCCTCGTGCGGACTACTGGTCCTGCCATCTGGCAGATCAGGGTGGTGCGGCGACAGAGCCGCGGTGGACCACTCGCCCCTCGATCGCCCGGCTGCGGCCCGCCTCGCCGTCGCCGTCGTCGCTGTCTTCCGCCGGCTCTTCAAGCAGCCAGTCGACGGCGAGCTGGCCGATCCGTGCGCTCTGCCCCGTGACGGTGGTGATGCCGGGATAGACGAGCTCCGCGAGGATGTCGTCGTGACCGGTCACACTGATGTCGTCCGGGACGGAGCGGCCGAGGCGGCGAAGCCCTTCGACCAAGCCGGAGGCGAGCACGTCGTCGAAGGCCATCACCGCGGTGGCGCCCGACTCCACGACCTCTCCGGCCGCGGCGCGCCCATCGGAGTAGCTCGCCGTCGTGGGCGGCAGCTTGACGAACTCCGCCCCGTGCGCGGCGACCCGTCGGGACACGGCCCGCGACCGCTGCTTGTTGGCCCACGACTGGGCTGGGCCGGAGAGGTACGCGATGCGCCGGTGCCCGAGACCGACCAGCTCGTCGACCAGCTCCTCCAACGCCGGCGTCGAGCCCGTGTAGAGCGACGGGATGCCCTCGACAACGCGGCTCACCAGCACCAACGGGATCATCTCGCTGAGCTCCCGGATGTGCGGGACACTCATACGGGGCCCGCACAGGATGATGCCCCGGGTCTGCTGGGCTAATTGGTGGCAGACCTCCCGCTCGATCCGCGCGCTGTCGTCGGTGTCCGCCGCGAACACGCCGATGCTGCGCTCCCGCGAATGCGCCTGGGCCGCCTTCAGCAGCGTGGACATGTACGGGTTGGCGATGTCCGGCACCACCAGGCCGATATTCATCGACGTGCCGGTGATCAGCGCCTTCGCCACCGGGTTGACGGCGAAGCGCAGCCGCGCCGCGACTTCCTTGATGTGCTGCACGGTCGCCGGGGACAGCCGTTCCGGACTGGAGAACGCCCGCGACACCGTGGAGATGGAGACGCCGGCCTCCTCCGCGACGTCCTTCAGCGTGGCACGACCCGCCTGCTTCTTCATGACCTGACCACCTCAGATAGACCCGGTTGGTCATCGTACGGCGCGCTCATCCCTTCAACGCGCCCTCGGCCAGGCCCTTGAACACCTGTTTCTGCATGAAGAAGTAGACGAGCAGCGGCGGCACCATCACGACGAGCGCGGCGGCGGAGATCACCCGCTGATCGGCGGAGAACGTACCGGAGAGGTACTGCACGCCGACGTTGACCGGGTACTTGTCCGGGTCGCTGAGGATCACCAGCGGCCAGATGAAGTGGTCCCACGAGTCGAGGAAACCGAGTACGGCGACGACGGCGAGCGAGCCGCGCACGGACGGCAGCATGACGTTGGCGAACAGACGGAACGGACCCGCGCCGTCGACGGTGGCGGCTTCCTCCAGCTCGTCCGGGATGTTCAGAAACGCCTGCCGCATGACGAAGATGGACACGATCGAGACCGCCTGCGGCAGCACCACCCCGAGAAGGGTGTCCTGCAGGCCCACGCCGCGCGTGACGAGCAGCGTGGAGACCAGGATCACCTCGAACGGCAGCACCGCGGTGGCCAGCAGCACGGTGATGTACACACCGCGCCCCCGGAACGAGATCCGCGCCAGCGCATAGCCGGTGAGCGTGGCGAGCACGACGTTGGCGGTGACGCCCATCGTGGCGATGAGCGCCGAGTTGAGCAGGTACCGGGGCAACGGGATGGCCGTGAAGGCGGTGATGAAGTTGTCGAACGTCGGATCACGCGGGATGAGCGTCCCCGGGAAGCCGACGGTGGACTCCGCGGCACCCTTCAGCGCGTTGCTCAATTGCCAGAGCAGCGGCCCGAGCACGATGAGGACGGCGACCAGCATCAGCGCCCACCGGATCAGCTTCTCTTTGGTCGAGATCCGGTCGCGCCCGCTCGGCTGCGGCCGGGGCCGCGGGCGCGGCGGCGCGGTGTGCGGCGAAGGCTTGCCGGGGTCGACGGTCGAGGCACTACTCATGTGCGGTTCCTCCGCTCATATGCGGTTCCTCCGCGAGATCAGCCAGGAGATCCCGGAGACGGCAAGGACGAACACGAACAGCACCAGGCTCACCGCCGAGGCGTAGCCGGCGTCCGTGCCAGGGGATATGCCGCGCTGGTACAGGTAGAGCACGATGGTCTCGGTCGCCTTGCCCGGGCCGCCTCCGGTGATGACGAACGGCTCGGTGAACACGCGCAACGTGGCGATGGCGGCGAGGATCGACACGAGCGTCGTCGTCCCCCGGATCTGCGGCAGGGTGACGCTGAACGTGCGTCGCGGCCACGACGCTCCGTCCAGCTGTGCGGCCTCGTCCAGGTCTCTCGACACGTTCTGCAGGGCGGCGAGCAGGATCAACGTGTACAGCGCGCAGCCCTTCCAGATGGTGACGGCCATCAGGCTGAACAGCGCCAGGTCCGAGTCGTTCAGGAAGGGCACCGGCTCGGCGGTGATCCGCAGCCCCTGCAGGATCTGGTTGGCGAGCCCTTGCGAGCTGAGCACGTACTGGAAGACCACGGCGACGACGGCCATCGGCATCACCATCGGCGAGAACAGGATGGGCCGGACGATGCCCGCGCCGCGCACCGACGTGTTGACCAGGATGGCCACGGAGACCGAGACCACGGTGATCACCGGCACCGTGACCGCCATGTAGACGAACGTGCGTCCCACCGCCGCCCAGAAGGCGCCGTCGGAGGCGAGCCGGCTGATGTTGTCGAGCCCGGTGAAGGTTCCGCCGCCCACCGTGCTCGCGTCGGTGAACGCGAGCACGAAGGTGTTGATCAACGGGAGGAACAAGAAGACGCCCTGAACGACGAGCGCCGGCGCGACGAAGGCGAGCGGGACGAACCAGCGGTGCCGCCGGATGGCCGGTGTGCGCCGCCGCGGCACCCGCGCCCGGGCCGGCGCCGCGGCTTCAGGTGGAGCGAGCGTCATTCGGACCGCGCTTCCAGCATCGCGGTCAGCTCAGCCTCGGCGTCGGCCAGAGCCTGCTCCGCGCTGACCTCACCGAGGATCGCCGGCTGCGCGTGGGACCAGAGCGCGGTGGAGAACTCCGAGTCCACCGCCGCGGGCTTCGCCAGGGTCTTGTCCTCCAGCAGGCTGGCGCCGGCGGTCGCGCGGGCCTCGGTTGTCAGGTCGGTCGGCTCGGCGGTGAAGAACGGGTCTTCGAGCGATTCCGCGGTGCTGGGGAAGATGCTCGATTGCTTGGCGAAGTCCAGCTGGCTCTCCGGCGAGGTGAGGAACTCGGCGAAGGCCAGCGCGGTCGCCTGATTCTCCGAGGTGGTCGGCACCGCGATGCCGTGCGCCACGATCCATGTGGTCTGGCTGGTGTCTCCCAGCGGCTTCTGGATCGCCACCGAGGGGATCAGGTCGGGGGCGTTCTCCTCGATGATCGCCACCCGGGATGGGCCGGACTCCAGGTAGGCGATCTCTCCCTCCTGGAAGGTCTCGATCTCGCTGCGCTGCTTCGCGGTGACGGTGTCCGCCGGGATCCCGCCGGACGCGTACAGCTCAGCGAGCCGTTCCAGGAACGCTACCGCTTCCGGCGTGTTGACCACGGCCGCGGTAGCGTCGTCGTTCACCAGCGGAACCCCCATGGTCAGCAGCGCGTGTGGCAGCCCGACGGCGGTCGGCTGGAAGCCGGCTTTGCCCGTCTGAGCAGCGATGGTCTCCGACCGCTCGAAGAGCTCCTCGTAGCCGGTCGGCGCCGGCGCATCGGCCAGGCCGGCCTCCTCCAGAAGGGTCGTGTTGGCGTACAGCACCGGCGTGTTCAGGTACCAGGGCAGGGCGGCCACCGTGGTGGCGCCGAAGTCGAACGAGGCCCACGCCGACGCGACGAAGTCCTCCTGGAGTTCGGGCGCGACCTCGGCCATGTCCAGCACCTGCCCGTCCCGGCCGAGCGGGGCAAGCGTGGCGGTATCCAGGTCCATCACATCCGGCAGGGTCCCGGCGACCGCGTCAGCGCTGACCTTACGGGCGGCGGCGTCGCTCGGGATGTCGGTCCATTCCACCGTCGTGCCCGGGTTCGCCTCCTCGAAGTCGGCGATGACGCCGTTGATGTAGTCGTCGAACGTGGGCGAGAGCTGCATCGTCTGGAACTGGATCGTGCCCTCGATCTCGCCGCTGGTGTCGGCGGAGTCCTCGGATTCCGAGCCGAGGCCGCAGGCGGCGAGAGCGAGCGTCCCGCCGACCGCGAGCGTTCCGGAGAGTATG
Source organism: Phytoactinopolyspora halotolerans (assembly GCF_010550675.1). Classification (GTDB taxonomy): domain Bacteria; phylum Actinomycetota; class Actinomycetes; order Jiangellales; family Jiangellaceae; genus Phytoactinopolyspora; species Phytoactinopolyspora halotolerans. The sequence continues at coordinate 287,099 of NZ_JAAGOA010000005.1, forward strand.
CGCGGATGACGAAGGGTCATGGTGCTGCTCCTCACTCGCTGGCAATCGGGGTCCTGCGGCCGCGACGGCACAGGACGTACTGGCGCCGTCGCTGATGCTGACGGCGGTGGCGCCGGAGTTGATGGCAACGTAGTGCAAACGTTTGATATTGTCCAGGGCCATGGCCACCGAACTGCACGACCTCAGGCCGGCGACCCCGATCTCCGCGGCGGGCCAGAAGTGGATCGACGACACGCTCGGCCGGCTCACTCTGGCGCAGAAGGCTGCTCAATGCCTGGTGATCCTGCCCAGTGCGACCACCGACGGGACACCCGATGACGCGACGTTCGCGGCGGTGCGCGGCGGCCTCGGGGTGCTGCACAGCATCACCGACCTGACCGCGTCGACAGCCGCGAGATACCACTCCACCGTCGGCTCGGCCAGTGTGGACGCGGGCCTGCCGCCGGTCTTCATCACCGGCAACCTGGAGGCCGGCGTCGGGTACTCACTCGGCGCCACCGGCACCGATTTCCCGTACCCGCGCGGCATCGGAATGTCCGGCGATGAGGACCTCGCCTATCGGGTGGCTCGCCGGGCAGCCGAGGAGGCACGCACGCTCGGCTACCGCTGGACGCTGAGTCCCTGCGTGGACGTGGTGACCACGCCGGACGACCCGATCCTGGGGGTGCGGGCCTACGGCGTCGACGCCCCGGCCACGAGCGCCCTCGGCTCCGCGCAGATCCGCGGCTACCAGGATGCCGGAGTGCTGGCCACGGCCAAACACTTCCCGGGCCACGGGGACAGCGCGGTGGACAGTCACCTGGACCTGCCGCGGATCGACCGGACGTCCGAAGACCACGCGGAGGTGCACCTCGCACCGTTCCGCTCCGCGATCGACGCCGGCGTCGCCTCGATCATGGTCGCCCACGTCGTCCTGCCCGCACTCGGCGTCGACGAGCCCGCGAGCCTCTCGTCGCTGGTCAATACGGGCTGGCTGCGCGAAGAACTGGGCTACGACGGGCTCATCATCACCGACTCGCTGCGGATGAAGGCCGTCGCGGCGCGCTACGACGCCGGTACCGCCGCCGTTCTCGCGCTGCGCGCCGGCGCCGACGTGGCCAACGTCAAATGCCCGGCCGACCAGTTCCCCGCCGTGCTCGCGCACGTCGTCGGCGCCGTCAAGGCGGGCGAACTCAGCGAGTCGGCGCTGGATGCCGCGGTCGCTCGCCTACTGGCCGCCCGCTGGCGTGCCGGCGCCGATCGGCCGGTGGAGTACGACGAGGCGATCGCCACCCGATACGACCCGCCGCTGGAGTGGAACGACGAAGACCGGCGCAGTACGGTCACCGTCAGCACGGCTCGCCCGGTGACCCACCCGCTGCGGCCCGGCACGTCGTACGCGGTGATCGGCGACACCGGCTTGGCCCGCCGGGTCACGGAGTTGATCCGCGAACGAGGGTTCGCGGCCCACCTCGTGGCGGACCGGCCCACGGCCGCGACGTTGGCCGCCGCGGCAGCACAGACCGCCGAGCCGAGCCTGATCCCCGTCGTCCAGCCATCGCTGCCGATGACCGGCGACGAGCGCCGTCAACTGACCGAGGCGACGGCGACGCCCGGGGTCGCCCGCGCGGTCGTCGCCGTCCTGGTCAATTCCGCCGCCGAGGCGGACAGCCTGCCCGACACCGGTTGCCCGCTCGTCACCATGCCCGCTGTCGACGCGTTCGAGATGGTCACCGACGCGGCGGTCCGCGCCGCCGTGGACGCGCTGTGTTGACCGGCGCCGACACGAGGCAACGTCGTCATTGAATGTTCAAACGATTGCACAACCAAGGAGACCCATGCCTGGAACGATCGACCGCCTCCCGGACCTGCATGTCCTGCCGACCAGACGCGCCCTCGGTCGACAGGCCGGCGCCGTGGCCGCCGATGCCGTGCGGACCGTTCTCGCCGAACGCGGCTCCGCCCGCATCATGCTGGCGGCCGCGCCGAGCCAGGAGGAGACGCTCAAGGTATTCGCCGCCTCGCCGGATATCGACTGGTCGGCGGTCGAGCTGTTCCACATGGACGATTACGTCGGGCTCGCGCCGGACGCGCCGCAGGGTTTCGCGAACTGGCTGCAGACCGTGGTCGTCGACCACATGCCCGGCGCGACGTTCCACCGCATCGACACGTCGGCCGAACCCGAAGAGGCGGCCCGGCAGTATGAGCACACGATGGGGGACGAGCCGTTCGACCTCGTCTTCCTCGGCCTCGGCGTCAACGGCCACCTGGCCTTTAACGATCCTCCGGCCGATCTCGCCGATCCCCGTGGCGCCAAGGTGGTGGCGCTCGACGAGATCTGCCGGCAGCAGCAGGTGGACGAGGGCCACTTCCCCACGCTCGACGACGTGCCGCCCACCGCCATCACCGTGACCATCCCTCGCCTACTGAACGCCACCGAGGTCATCGCGTCCGTGCCCGGAACGGCGAAACGCAAAGCCGTGGCGAACACCCTGAACCAGCCGATCAGCGGGGACCATCCGGGCACCGCCCTGCGCACCCACCCCCGGGTGACGATGTTCCTCGACACCGAGTCCGACCCGCGATGACGAGCGAATCCGCCACGCGGGCGGAGGTCACACGGCTGGGCGAGGCGTACGCGGACCGCCTTCGCGGCCTGTTCGATGCCGTCCTCGAGTCCAACGGCGACGCCATCGCCGACGCGGCGGGCGTACTGGCGGACCGGGTCGCGGCCGACCGTCTCATCCACGTCTACGGGCCCGGTGGCCATTCCAACCTGGCCGCTCAGGAGATCTTCTACCGGCCCGGCAGCCTCATGCATGTCTCGGCCATTCTGGATGAGGGCACGTTGCTGTCGTCCGGCGCGCTGCGCTCCACCGCCACCGAACGGACCCCGGGCTACGGGGCGGACGTGGTCGCCGCCGCGGGGCTCGTGGACGGCGACGTCCTCGTCCTGGTCAACGCGTTCGGCATCAACAGTGCCGTGATCGACGCGGCGAGGGAGGCCAGGAACAGGGGCGTCACCACGGTCGGCGTCTCGTCGCGTGCCGCCGCCATCGAGGCCCCGGCCGATCATCCCGCCCGGCACCCGGACCGGCTGAACCTCCACGATGTGGTCGATCTGCATATCGACTCGCACGTGCCCACGGGTGACACCGTCATCGAGCTCGGTCCCGCGGGCCCGTGGACCGGTGGCGTATCGACGTCGGCCAACGCCTTCTGTCTACAGTGGCTGATCATGACGACGATCGCTGTGCTCACCGAGCGCGGGCACCAGGCGCCGGTGTGGCGGTCACGGAACGCCGCGGGCGGGGATGAGGCGAACGCTCGCGGCATCGAACGTCTTCAGGGAAGGGTGACGCACCTGTGACACACGCCCGGTCCGTGTCCGGTCGCCTTCCTGGAGGTGAGGCCGCCGTCACGGTCCATTACACCGATGAGGCGATCGTCGCCGTGGATACAGCCCCCACCGAATCGCCCGAGTCTCTGCCGCTGCTCACCGCCGGGCTGATCGATCTGCAGGTCAACGGCTACGCCGGACTGGACATCAACAGCGCGTACGTCAGCGCCGAGACCGTCGCCGAGCTCAGTGACCGGCTCGCCCGGATCGGAGTGACGAGCTGGGCGCCCACCGTCATCACCGCCGACGAGGCACGCATCCTGCACGCGCTGCACCAGATCGACCTGGCCCGGTCCACCGACCCGTTGGTCCGGGCGGCGGTGCCGATGGTGCACGTCGAAGGACCGTTCATCTCTGATCGCGACGGCGCGCGCGGCGTGCACGACCCCGCATCGATCCGCCCGCTCGACGCGGACGAGGTCGAGCGGTGGGCCGCCCACGGGCCGATCGGCCTGGTCACCGTGTCGCCGCACACCGACGACGCCCCCGACCACATCGCGCGGATCCGGGCACTCGGCATCGAGGTGGCGATCGGCCACACGCACGCCTCCCCGGAACAGATCCGCCGTGCGGTGGACGCCGGAGCCCGGTACTCGACCCACCTGGGCAACGGAATCCCGCCGATGCTGCCTCGGCACCCGAATCCGATCTGGACACAACTCGCGGACGACCGCCTCACCACCGGCATCATCGCCGACGGCCATCACCTGCCGGCCGAGGTGCTCGAAGTGATGCTGCGGGCGAAGACCCCGGCGCGCGCATTCCTGGTCTCCGATCTGACCGCCATCGGCGGCCTGGCTCCAGGACGGTACGAGACGCCGGTGGGCGGGCAGGTCGAGCTCGAGGAGTCCGGCCGGCTCTCCTACGTCGGCACCGAGATGCTGGCCGGCGCCGCCTCCACCCTCGTGGACGGGGTCCGGACCGTCGCCACCGGTACCACGTTCTCGCTGGCGGACGCAGTCGGTCTGGCGACGACCGTCCCCGGAAGCATCGTGGCAGGCCGGCGGCCCGGACTAGGCAGGCTCAGCATCGGCTCGCCGCCCGACCTCGTGCTGTGGGAAGCGGACGGCGACAACCTCGGCGAATCCGTCACCGTCGTCCAGTCCGGGCGGATGGTCAGCTGAGGCGCTCGCGGAGCAGTTCAGCGAGGACAGCGGCCTGGCTGTGCCCGGGGTCCTTGGTCGCGGTAAGCAGACACAGCGGCCCTGAACGGGCGAGATCGTGCACGTGCGCCATGGCGTCGGCCCGCTCGGCGTCGTGGAGCTCGGCTCGATAGCGGCGAGCGAACTCGGCGAACCGCTCCGGGCGGTGCCCGTACCATTTCCGCAGTTCGGTCGACGGTGCAACGTCCTTGCACCATTCGTCGATGTCAGCGTCGTCCTTGCGCAATCCGCGGGGCCAGACCCGGTCGACCAGGACGCGCGCACCGTCCGTGTCCTTCCGCGGTTCGTACACCCTGCGGACCGCGACCCGCGGCTCGCTCGTCGTCATGCCTCCTCGCCTCGCTCGGCTCCATCATAGAGAGCAGCGTCGCGTGCTGTGAGGTCTCTGACCCACGAGTGAGAGGACGCCGTGATCAGACGTGAGCGGGTTCGGCGCATCAGCCGATCCTGCGGTCACATAGGGTTCGACCATGCGTGAGAGTGCCCGTCCTGCCCGCCGCACCTCGAGCGTCCGCAGGGAACTGGTGTTCATCGGCCTGGCCGGGTGTGTGGCGCTGGCTCTGAGCGCATGCGGAGAGGCAGAGTCCGGCTCGGATGACCGGACCTCCGAAGCGGCCGCTGCAGGAGGCGGTGCGGCCCACCGGCCGACGTCTCCCACACCGGAGGACATCGCCGAGGAAGCCTGGACCGAACGGGTCTTCGACAGGGTGGACGTCGCCTACATCGATGAGGACGGCGACGAGCACAGTTCACTGCCAGAGGATCAACGCGGCTGGGTGGCGCGGATCCACCTGGTGTACGAGATCGAACGGCTGCCGGCGAACCACGCGTCGGAGCTGGTCGCCGAGCTCACTTCGGACTATGCCGACTCCGAGGCGGGGCCGGCCATGCAGATCTGGCTCCGTCCGGCCGCCGAGGCCGACGTGGCGGCACTCGCGTATCCGCTCCCAGCGGACGGCGTCGATCCCGTCGCTGACGCGTACCTTATGGCGGAGACGCCCGGCGTGACGCGTGCGGTGTTCGACGGCGATACGGCCGACGTCCGGGTTCACGACTCAGATGATCTGGCGAAGGTCGCAGACGTCGCCGCCGTGCACGGTGTCGCGGTCGAACGGATACAGACGGCCGACGGCACGTCGTCGCTGGACGTCGCCGACGTCCCGGCGCGCCCGAAGCGCATCGAGCCGGAGACGTGGCCGGAGGACCCGGACGCTCCGGACTGCTCACCAGCCGATCTCTGGCTGGAGATCGCCGGACACGACGCCGCCACCGGCCATCGCGCCATGATCCTTGGGGCGACGAACGTCGGAGACCGACCATGCGCATTGGAGGGCTACCCGGAGCTGGGGTTCCGCGCGCTGGACGGCAGCGATCTCGACGTCGCGGTGACTCAGGGCCGATCCTTCATGGGCAACGATCCAGGTCCACGCCGCGAAGTGCTTCCCACAGGTGCTCGCGCCTTCGCCGTGGTCGGATGGGACGCGATGCCCACTGCAGAATACCCGGAAGGGTCGGGCAACCGGCCGGCCGTAGCCGCCGAGGTCCTGCTGGCGGCTGAGCCCGGGACTCCGATGCACGAACTACCGCTGACGTCGTTTGTGTTCCCGTCCCCTTCGTTGCCGACGATGAGCACGCTCGACATTGTGGACGGCGGCGAGGTGGCGGTAACCGCCTGGGCGCCAGAAGGCACGGCCTTCTGAGCTTCCCCACGACTGACTTCTTCTACCCCTATCCCCTACTTGACACGTCGCGTCAAGTAGCGGATATGGTGAGCACATGCTGCACGGGACAGAAGGCGCGACGCAGGTGCACGTCGATCTTGTCGAGCATCTGGTCGCGCTGGTAACGGTCCGCTTGATCGATCCCCTGGCCATCCTCCTGGACGATGCCGTTGCGGCAGCCCAGGATCGAGTTCGGATCGAGGCTCAGACGTGGTCGGCGCAGCTACTCGGGCCGGACGACCGTCGTGCCGTGGACACTGCCGCACGGCTGATCTCGGCCCTGTACCCGGGCGACGAAGCCTTTGATCCACCCCCGGACTGGTGGTCCACGCCGTTCGGACAGGTGGTGCTGTGCCGCATGGGGCATCCGGCGCGGGAGAGTGTCACCTACGCCGTCGCCGGAGCCATGCTCGGCATCACCCGGCAAGGTGTCCATGACCTCGTGGGACGCGGCAAGCTACAGCGCCACCCGGATGGTGGCGTCACGACGGCCTCCGTCCGTGACCGGGCGGTCAGACGGATCTCGTCGACCGCCACATCGCACGACGAGCATACCGACACGGATCGGAATGACAGATGAATACAACGACGGACATGTTCGTGCAGAACGGGCAGCTCCCCATCGCCGTCCGAGAGTACGGCGGCTCCGGGCAGCCGGTGATATTGCTGCATGGGGCCGGCGGCGACATGAGCGCATGGGACTCAGTCGGGCCAACGCTCGCCGCGGGTCTCCGGCCCGTCGCGATCGACCTGCGCGGCCACGGGACGTCCGGGGACGGCCCATGGAGCTGGGACGCGGCTCTGTCGGACCTGGAAGCTGTGGCCGACGAGCTCGACCTGCGCCGCCCAGCCGTCGCCGGTCACTCTCTGGGCGGCAGTCTGGCCGCCCGCTGGGCACACCGGCATCCCGAATGTCCGGCTGTGGTCAGCCTCGACGGCCACCGTGCACCGGTGACAAGCCAGGACAACTATGACCCTGAGGCGGCCGGCCTGACCACCCAGGAGCTCGACCATCTCGTCACACGGCTGAACGCGATGTTCGATGCGCAAGCCGCCACGTCGAACCGGCCTCGTGCCGACATGATGGAGGCGCTCCGCGCGAGCGTACAAAGCGACAGTCTCCCCGTGTTCGCCGAATTGACCGTGCCCGTGCTACTCGTCCTCGCCACTCGCAGCATGCCCGGCTTGCCCGCGGAACTGGAGCCCCTGATGGTCGCGTTCCGGGCCGGTCTACGCCGCGATGTCGAGGCCTTGGCCGCGTCACATTCCCACCTCCACGTCCGCGAGATCGACGGGACCCATGGGCTGCTGTTCGAGATGCCGACCGAGGTGGCCGAGATGATCTCTACCTTCGTCGCACGGGCGACCGCGTAGCGGCGCCGCGGCCGTGGACGGGACATTCCGGTCGACGATCGCTTCACGACTCCGGTACGACGACATCCTTGGGCTGGGTCAGCCGCCAATGGTTGCCGAACGGGTCGCGGAACGCGGCGTCGATGCCGTAAAAACGTTCCTCGGGTTCCTCGATGAACTCGACGCCCTTCGCCTTGAGGTCCCGGTAGGTGGCCCAACAGTCGTCCGTACGGAATGCGCCCGGTCCGAGATATCCGGTCGCCACCAACGACTGGAGCTGATCGGCGATCTCCTTCTGCACCACCGGAGGTTCGGGAACCACCAGCATGATCGCCAGATCCGGCTGCGCCGGGGCGTGGACCACGAACCAATGGAACCCGTCGCGAACCATGTCCACGCTGACCTCGAGGCCAAGGGTCCCGACGTAGAAGTCGCGAGCCTCGTCCATGTCCAAGACGTTGACGCAGACCAGTGCCATACCTGTGATCACGCACACCCTCCTCGAAGCACTCGGTGACGATATTCTCACGGTCGACGGTCGGCGAACCGCGCGACGACGACCGAGGCGATGACGTCCGCGGCCACGTTATGGTCCTGGCCGTCGAGGATGTCGTGGCCGGCGCCCGGGATCGCCGCAGCGGCCCGGGCGGCGGCGACCCGCATGAACTCCGGACTCTGCGAGCCCGCCAGCACCAGCGTCGCGGCCTCGATCCGGGCGAACCGACCGGACGGTATCGTGCCGTCACCCATGATGGCGGCGTCGTAGGCGAGCGTCGGCGCCAGTCGCACGCCGGCCTCCCAGTACGGCGATCGGCGGGCGCCTTCGATCATCTCCTCCGGCATGCCGACCTGCCGCATGAACAGCGTCAGCGCCTCATCCCGTCGTCCGCCGTCGAGCAATTCACTCAGGCGGCGAGCATAGGCGCGGCTCCTCTGCGCCGCCTCGGCGTCGATGCTGAACGGCGGCTCCCACATGATCAGGCTCTCGACCGGAAGGCCGTGCGCAGCGGCTTCCGCGGCCAGCACGGCACCGGAGGACAGCCCGAGCAGGCTCGCCGCGCCGCCGGCGGCGTCGATCAGAACCTGGATGTCCTCAACCTCGCGGGCGACGGCGTAGGGATGCGTGTCACTGCTGTCGCCACGGCCGCGCCGATCGTAGTTGAGCACCGTCATATGCGGGGTCAGCGCCTCGGCGATCGGGACACCGACCGCGCGAGCGCAGGAGGCGCCGGCCACCAGGATGATCGGCGGGCCCTGTCCCAGCTGGTCGAACGCGATCACCGTGCCGTCGGCCGACATGACCTTTTCCATCGCATACCCCTCTCGCCGTGACCAGCGAACGTCCCGCCGGCCGTCGACTCGACGATAGAGGCGCGTGCCACGCGACGGCTTCTCCAAAACGACTCTCTTCGTGCCGGATGATCTCCGCCGGTCAAGGTCACGGTGACGGTCGCGGCCGCGTCCACATCCGCACATAACACGCCGGAACCGGCACCGCGTCATCCGATGTGACGTGCGAGCGGTACGCGCTCGGGCTCTCGCCGACGAACCGACGGAATTGGGTGCTGAACGACCCCAGACTGGTGAAGCCGACGGCCAGGCAGACCTCGGTGACGGACAGCTCACCCACGCGGAGCAGGGCCTTGGCCCGCTCCATCCGGCGGCTCATGAGGTACTGGTGCGGTGTCTCCCCGAACGCCGCCTTGAAGCTCCGGCTGAAGTGCGTCGGCGACACCGATGCGCTGCGCGCCAGAGCCGCGATATCGAGCTGCTCGCCATACGCACGGTCGATCAGATCACGCACGCGCAGCAGGTGCCTCGCCAGCGGGACGGCGGGTCGAGTGCTCACCAGTCCATCGTCGCAGAGCATAGTGTCAGCTCGTCCGTTCGAGAGCCGTTGAGATCTCCGCCAGGTATCCGGCCACCGGACCGGCGGTCAGCATGCCACTGCCGGCACCGGCCAGCTCGTCCGCCGCCGGCGCCAGCTCGGACCGTGCCCGCTCCATCATCATCCGCTCCCCCGTCACGCAGGCGGCACGACCGACCAGGCACCACATCGCCTCATACAACAGGTCCCGCGGCGGATCCGGCAACCGGCGCAGCGCCGCCGTGGCATCCGCCGGGCGGTCGCCCGCCGCCAGCAGGAGCGGCCGCACCCACTGCTCGTACGGACCCCAGTCCGCCTCGTCGTCGATGTCGAGCGGGGCGCCGCGCCACACGCGAAGGCACAAGCGAGCCAGCGGCAGGATGCCTCGTTCGACGCCCGGCATCCCAGCGCCGTCCAGCGTCGTCGCCGCATCGCGGTACGCCGTGTCGGCGACATCCAGCGACGCGCCGGTGGCGGCACGCCGCAATGCCCGGTACCAGGTGGTGAACACACCGGCCAGCGGACGTTCATGCCGTTCGGCGAGCCGATCCGCCGCGTCGGCGTGCTCGTCGGCGACGCCGAAGTCGGCGAGCGCGCCGCGGGCCTGGACCTGGATGAGGTGACCGAGAATCTCGAAGGTGGGCAGCCCGTGCCGGCTCGACAAGGCAACCAACTCCGCCCCGATCTCATCTCGCCGCGGAGCCCGTCCGGCGCGGTCGAACGCCTGCATGAAAGATCCGTTCAGCGCGAACGCGAGCAGCGTCGGGTCGCCGAGCCTGCGGGCGATCCGCTCCGCCTCACGAGCCGCCTCGGCGGCGCGTGCGGATCCGGTACCCCGCGATTCCAGCGCGATCGTGGCCAGCAGACGCGCCCGCATCGCATCCGCCGTATCAGGTCGAAGCCTTGCCAGGGTACGCTCGGCTGCGGCGATGACCTGGACGGCCTGGTCCGGATCGTCGGACCGAGTCCAGATGCCCGGAACGTCATAAGCTCCGATCACGCGAGCCGTGAGCTCGGGGTCGTCCAGCTGTTCGGCGGCGGTGACGGTAGCCATCCGCTGTCTTCGGGCTTCCTCCAGCCCTGGCCCACCTGTCACGGCGAGGCTTCGGAGGAGACCGACCGTCGTCTCGAGCCGAACCCGGGAACCGGTCGCCACGGTCCGCGCATAGGCAGCCGTCGCATCCGCCCAGAGCAGTCCGGCCGATTCGTCGGCGCCCGGATCCCGGGCGACGTCCGCGTCCACGGGGACGGCGTGCCGGAGGATATCCGTCTCCAGCCGGCTCAGCTGCGGCCCGGGATCGATGCCGAGGTGTTCTACCAGGAGGTCTCGGGCGCGGCGCAGCACGGCAAGGGCATCGCCCTGCCGGTCGTCGCGATACAACGCCAGCGCCAGCAGCCGCCATCCCTTCTCCCGCCACGGATGCTCGGCTACGTGCGCGTCCAACTCCGGCACCGCGTCAGCGGCACGTCCGACGGCTATCCGCGCCTCGGATCGCCGCTCGACCGCGGTCAGCCGCAGCTCCCCCAGGCGCGATCGCTCGGTACGTGCCCACGGTTCGTCGTCCAGGCCGGCGTAGGCGGGGCCGCGCCACCAGCCCAGCGCCTCATCCAGCCGGGCCAGCGTGACCGACGGGGACGCCGCCGACGCCGCGGTCACCGCATCCTCGAATCGCCACGCGTCGACCGAATCTCGCGGTGTCCGCAACGCGTACCCAGGACCCTTGCTGACCAGGAACCGGGCCGGGGCACGCGGCGGACGGTCCGGCTCCAGGGCCCGGCGCAGCGCCGCGACGAACGTTCGCGTCGCCGATACCGCACCCGCCGGCGGCTCTTCCCAGAGATCGTCGACCAGTGCGTTGACACTGACAACGCGCCCATAGGCGGCGATCAACCGCGCCAGCAGAGCACGGTGCTTCGGCCCCTTCAGCGCGACGGGTGTCCCCGCGTCGTCCCACGCCTCGATCGGACCGAGCACACCGAAGGTGACCTGCACTGAACCGTCCTTTCCGCCGCATCAACGGTATCGCGCCGACCGCGTGCTCATCGGATGCTCATCGGCGCACGGCAGGCTGGCACCGTCCTGCTTAACCGAGAAGGAGACAACGACGATGACACCGGTCATTCCCGGCTTCGACTACACCCGCATCACGGTCGATGACGACGTGGCACTGAACGTGGCGGTCGGCGGCTCCGGCACACCGATCGTGCTGCTGCACGGCTTCCCGCAGACGCACCTGATGTGGCGGCACGTCGCCACGAACCTCGCCGCCGACCACACCGTGATCTGCCCCGACCTGCGCGGCTACGGCGCCAGTGACAAGCCGGCCGAGCGGGACCGCGACACCTATGCCAAGCGGACGATGGCGGCGGACATCGTGGCGCTCGCCCGCGAACTCGGACATCACCGGTTCGCGCTCGCCGGCCATGACCGGGGTGCCCTGGTGGCGGTCCGGGCCGGCCTCGACCACCCGGACACCGTGACCCACCTCGCCTCGCTGGACGTGCTTCCGACACTGGACATGTGGGAGATCCTGCACGGCGCGAACGCCGCGGTGGCATTCCACCTCTACCTGATGGCGCAGCCGGCCGGCCTGCCCGAGCAGATGATCGCCGCCAGCGCCGACGCGTTCTTCGGCTACTTCCTCGACGCGTGGACGCAGAACCCGGACGCTCTGCCGGCCGATGTGCGGGCGGAGTATCTGCGTGCCTCGCGCGAGGCCGTCCCGTCGATCGTCGCCGACTACCGCGCCTCGGCCGGGATCGACATCGAGCACGACCAGGCCGACCGGGCCGCGGGCAACCGGCTGGTCATGCCGGTCACGGTCATCCAGCAGGACTGGGGCGCGGCTCTCGGCTTCGACGCCGCGGCACTGTGGCGGGCGTGGGCATCGGACCTGGAGCACATGACGCTTGCCGCCGGCCACTTCATGCCGGAGGAGGCACCCGAAGCGATCACCAAGGAGCTGCGCTCGCTGCTGGAACGCGGCATCGACTGATCGGTGTGCCTCGCCGCGCAGGCGGCCGGCGGAGCACCTGTTCCGTTACGCCCGCACCTTCTCCACGGCCTTGGCCTTTTCGGCCACGGGCCGCGCGAGTGTGGCACCGGTGCGGGCGTGGGTGCTGTACAGCGTCAGCCCGACGAATGCCAGTCCGCCGACCAGGTTGCCCACCATGGTCGGGATCTCGTTCCACACCAGGTAGTCCGCCACCGAGAAGTCGCCGCCGAGCATCAGGCCGGAGGGGAATAGGAACATGTTCACCACCGAGTGCTCGAACCCCATGTAGAAGAAGACCAGGATCGGCATCCACATGCCGATCACCTTGCCGGGCACGGAGGTCGACATCATCGCGGCCACCACCCCGGTGGAGACCATCCAGTTGCACAAGACGCCACGGATGAACAGCGTCAGCATGCCGGCCGCACCGTGGTCGGCATATCCGACCGTGCGATCCGAACCGATCTCGCCGAGCCGCACGCCGATCTCGTTCGGGTCGACAGTGAAGGCAAAGGTGAAGGTGATGGCCATCATCAACGCGACGGTCAGCGCGCCGGCGAAGTTGCCGACGAAGACCAGCCCCCAGTTGCGCAGCACCGAGCGGACCGTGACACCCGGCCGTTTGTCGATCAGGGCCAGTGGTGCCAGCGTGAACACACCGGTCAAAAGGTCGAAGCCCAGCAGGTACAGCATGCAGAACCCGACCGGGAAGAGGATCGCCCCGACCAGCGCGTTGCCCGTCTGCACCGTGATGGTGACGGCGAACGCCGCCGCCAGAGCCAGGATCGCGCCGGCCATGTACGCGCGGATCACGGTGTCTCGGGTGGACATGAAGACCTTTGCTTCACCGGCGTCGATCATCTTCGTGACGAACTCCGGCGGGTTCACATAAGACATGGGTCGCTCCTCCGCTCGCGGCAGCCCGCAGCGGGCTGCCGCCCCTACACCAAGATGATCAAGTTTCGCACTGTTTGACCGAGTCTGGGGAACCGAGATGTCCTCGTCGTGAAAGCGATTGGAACGTCATGTCACGGAGTTCTCACTGATCCGGGGGTGGCCGAGGTATGCGGCTGTTTCCCCGCTGTAACACGGGCGACGCATCTCCGGTGGCCACGTATCAACCTTGTGAACTCTCGGTGTCCCGTGCCCTTCGGCGTAGATCGCGGCGTCAGCCGGCAGCGATACTCGTCGGCACCCACCGACCTGAGGAGCTCACCGTGACCCCGATCATGCCCAAAGCCGACGCCGCCGCCCTGATCGTCGCCGCCCGAGTGCGGCGCGGGCTGACCTGGTCCGAGCTCGCCGACGCGATCGGTGCGCCGGTGGTCTGGAGCACGGCCGCTGCGCTCGGGCAGCACCCCATGACGACGGAACAGGCCCAGCGCGTCTGCGCGCTTCTCGAGCTGGGCGACGATGTCGCGGAGAGTCTGCAGCTCCAGCCGTCGCGAGGTATGGACCCGGAGCTCATGAGGGATCCCACCATCTACCGGTTCGCCGAGGCGCTCGCCGTGTACGGACCGGCGCTGAAGGAACTCATCCACGAAGAGTTCGGCGACGGTATCATGAGCGCCATCAATTTCCGCGTCGACTTCTCCCGCCGCCAGGACCCCGAGGGAGACCGCGTCGTCGTCACATTCGACGGGAAGTTCCTGGACTACAAGTGGTAGGTGATTCTGGCGGGAGTTCACGGCGCCAGACGCGGTGAGAGTACGATCGCCCGTCAATGGATCAGCGACGAGGCGACTGAGGAGTTGCGGCACGTGTTCGACCACACCTGGGGCATGGAATCCCTGACGCGCCGCTCCTCCCGAGTGACCCGCTCGATCAGCGCGGAGAACTTCAGCGGAGCGAAAGGCCAGGGCGGCATGGCCACCGAGGGCACCGGTGCGCAGGCGGCGGGCGGACTCGGTCAGGGTTGGAAGGTCTCCCCGAGCATCAAGATCCCCGCTGGTACGACCGCCGTGCTCGGCGAGATCGCCGGACCGGGGGTGATCACGCACATCTGGTGCACCACCGCTCCGCACCGTGCCTGGCGCGGTGCGGTCCTACGCGCGTACTGGGAGGATGAGCACGTCCCCGCGGTCGAGGTGCCGCTGGGCGACCTCTTCTGCAACGGCTGGAACAGCTTCAGTCAGGTCTCTTCGGTGGCCGTGGCGGCCAACCCGAACGGCGGGTTCAATTCCTATTGGCCGATGCCGTTCCACCGTTCCGCCCGCGTCACGCTGGAGAACCTGTCCGCCGAAGAGATCATCCTCTACTACCAGATCGACTATGAGCTCGGTGACGTCCCGGACGACGCGTCCTACCTGCATGCCCAATGGCGACGGAGCCACCCGGTGCCACGCGGGGAGGTTCACACGCTCCTCGACGACGTCCGCGGGCACGGCCATTACGTCGGCACGTACATCGCGTGGGGCGTGAACGATCCCGGTTGGTGGGGCGAGGGTGAGATCAAGTTCTACCTGGACGGGGACACCGACTTCCCCACCATCTGCGGCACCGGCACCGAGGACTATTTCGGCGGCGCTTGGAACTTCGACGTGCCGGGACAGGGCTACACCACATTCACGACGCCGTATCTGGGGCTGAACCAGGTCCTCAAGCCCGATGGGCTCTACGCGAGCCAGCAACGGTTCGGCATGTACCGCTGGCACATCCCGGATCCGATCCGGTTCGCCGAGGACCTCCGGGTGACCATCCAGAGCCTCGGCATCGCGCCGGGACACCACAACGGCCAATCCCATCGGTTCCGACCGACCAGCGACGACATCGCCTCCACCGCGCTGTTCTACCTGGATGCGCCCGCCCTGCCGGAACGTCCGCCCGCACCGGACCTGATCACCATGGAGGTCGACTAGACCGGCTACGTCGCTCTCATGCCTCGGCCCTGATCAGGTCCGATACGAGTTCGTCCAGCGCCACTAGGCGGACGTCCGGACGGGTGCCGGCCATCTCGATAAGGCCGTCAGTGAAGCTGCGGGAAAAGAGCACGATGAGCGGGCCGGAAGCGGGGAAACGCAGCTTCGCTTGTCCCATGGCCGGCAGTTTGTAGGTTTCGAGGTCGGTGAGGACCTTCGGCGTCATCGCACGGTTCGTCCACTTACATTCGCCGACAATCGTGATGGTGGAGCGCTGCAAGCCGACAATGTCGATCTCTTCAACTTGGCGCTCGCCACTGCGTCTGTATGTGTTGAGGGAGTTGCCCCACCACGCACCTACTCGGCTGGCCGTCGCACCAAGACAGCTGCGCGTCCATTCACGGCACAGGGACTCGAATACAGGCGCGACGTGGTCGGCGAGTACGGGAGCGATCTCACCGTCGTAGTGATCACGTGGCCGGAGTCCTGCCCGCAGGTCCTCCTGGAAGTTGAATACGAAGCGAAACCAGAACCTGAGGAATCCGTCGGCAACACGGTAACGATGATCACGGAACGTTCGGTCCGCGGTGACGGGCGCAATCCGCTCAACAAGCCTCAGGTCTTTCAACGTGTCAAGGTATTGGCTCAGCTCATTACTACGCCTACCAAGGGCAGTCGCCAGATCGCCGATCGAACGCATGCCGAAGGCAAGCTCCTCAAGCAGTGAGAAGTAGACGCTTGGCTGTCGTAGCTCCTCCTCGAGCACCTCGCGAGGGTCGTTGAACAGTGGCCCACGATGGTCGAGAACACGCTCGCACACACGTTCGGGAAGGTCACTCGGGCTGCGGCCCAGTTCGTCGAGGTAGAGGCTCATGCCACCGGCGACCGCGTAACGTTCTACGCGTTCTTGAGCATTGAGATCCGGCATGAACGCCTGCGCCTCGGCGAACCGTAGTGGCTCTACCGACAGCGGCGTGAGGCGGCCACGCAGCGGGCTCGATTCGCTGAGGAGCGTCGTCATCTGCCCGATATGCGACCCACACAGAATCAGCTTCAGCTCGGCGGAGTCGCGATCTTCCATCACCGCTTGGACTGCAGTGAGAATCTCGTCGCGCCGGGCCGCGAGAGAGGGAAGTAGATAGGGAAACTCGTCGATGACAACCAATACCTTCTGCTGCCGCGCAAGTTGGTATAGAACACCGAACAACGCCGTCAAGTCGGGCAGATCCGGCCGAAAGCCCAAGTGCGGCGCGAGCCGATCGGCGAAGCGGTTCAACTGCTGTCCTTCGGCGCGCCGGTCGGCTACGAGCACGACCGCCGGTTTTCCATCTGCAAACGTGCGAAACAACCATGACTTGCCAACGCGACGACGTCCGTAGAGTGCTAGTACGTTGCGCTCGGAGCCAGACCACCAGTCTTCGAGGCGAGCCAAGTCAGCGACACGGTTGACGAACTCGTCGCGGGCGGCGAATCGGAAGACATCCATCTGTCTAATCTACCTTAGACTAAGCCAGGTTATACAGCTGCACAAGACCGCCGACCATCTCAGAGGTGGCCTCACCAGACGATAGCGCCGACTTGGCCCGGACTCACAGCCTCGGATGGCTACGACCCAGCGACGCCGGTCGCCGCGCGACCGGCCACGGCGACCGCCGCTGAATATTCACCGGGCGTGACAGATTCTTCGCCCCGGTTGTCGGATCCGGTCGGCTGCCGATCGTCCTTGTAGTAGAAGGGCAGGTGAGCACGGATGTTCACCGGCCGGCTGCCACCGGAACGTCCGGCGCGGCCTTCGAGTGAGAGGAAGTCAGATGACGTCGACAGCCAAGCCCAACCCGATTCCGAACACGTACCGTCGCGTCACCCCGTGCCTGGTGGTCGACGGCGCCACCAAAGCGCTGGATTTCTACGCCGAGGTATTCGGCGCGACGGAACGGATGCGCTTCCCCGGCCCGGACGGAACCATCGCGCACGCCGAGATCGAGATAGGAGACTCGGTCCTCATTGTGGAAGACGCGTCTCCGATGATGGGAACACAGGCGCCCCCGGCCGGCGGACTGAGCGGCACCCCGTGTTTCCAGTTCATCTATGTTGAGGACGTGGATGCCACCGTAGCCCGAGCGGTGGAACTCGGTGCAACGCTGAAGCGGGAGCCGCAAGATCAGTTCTACGGCGACCGGGACGGCTACATCGTCGACCCGTTCGGCCACAGCTGGACCGTGGCCACGCACATGGAAGACGTCTCGGAGGAGGAGATGGGGCGGCGCCTGGCCGAACTGCAGGGCTGACCCGGGGAAGGGATGGAGAACATGAAGTATGTCCTGTTGTTCGTGGAGACCGAGCAGTTCGCCGACGACCTGGAGGCCATGAGCCAGAGCGAACGCGACCGGGCATACCAGCGGGTCGGAGAGTGGTTCGCCACGCACGGCGACAAGATCCGTTCGCACCGGAAGCTGCAGGAGCCCGGGACCGCCACGACAGTCCGGATGGAGGGCGGTGACCCGGTGGTCACCGACGGCCCGTTCGTCGAGGGCAAGGAAGTGGTCAGCGGGTTCGCCGAGATCGAGGTCGCCGATCTCGACGAGGCGCTGCGCGTGGCCAAGGACTGGCCCGGCTGTCCCGTCGTGGAGATCCGGCCGGTCGAGTGAGAGCACGAAGGTGACCGAGGTATCGCACGCCGAGCTTGCCCGCGTGGTCCGTGAGCACGCGGGCAAACTGGCTGCGTCGCTGATGCATCTCACCCGCGACTTCGCCACCGCGGAGGACTTGGTGCAGGATGCCGTGGTGGCCGCGCTGCAGCGCTGGCCGGAGGACGGAATCCCCGACCGTCCGGACGCCTGGCTGTTCACAGTCGCCCGCCGACGCGGACTGGACCTGCTGCGACGCGAGGACAACTACCGCTCCAAGCTGGCCCAGCTGCAATGGCCGGTCCAGCCCGATCCGGACGAACGGCTGCGGCTGATCTTCACCTGCTGTCACCCCGCACTGCCCCGCCCGGCGCAGATCGCTCTCACGCTGCGGGTGGTCTGCGGCCTGACGACGGCGCAGATCGCGCGGGCGTTCCTGGTGACCGAGACCGCCGTCGCGCAACGCATCACCCGCGCCAAGCGGAAGATCACCGACGCGGGCATCCCGTACCGGATCCCCGCCGACGACGAACTGGGCGAACGCCTCACCGAGGTCCTCGCGGTGATCTACTTGCTCTTCAACGAGGGGTACCTCTCCACCTCCGACCGGGCGTATTCGCGTGACCTCACCGACGACGCCGAATGGCTGGCAGACCTTCTGCACGGGCTGATGCCGACCGAACCGGAGGTGGCGGGGTTGCTCGCGCTGATCCGTCTGCACCGGGCGCGGACCACCAGCCGATTCGACGACGACGGCCGACTGGTGCGGCTGCCGGACCAGGACCGAGCCCGATGGGACCGGGAGACCATCATCGCGGCGACGCAGCTGCTGACTCGCGCCGCCAAACAGCACCGTCCGGGCCCGTACCAGCTTCAGGCCGCGATCGTGGCGTGTCATGCGGAGGCCGCCGCATTCGAGGAGACGGACTGGGAACAGATCGTCCTGCTGTACGACATGCTTCTGCACCTGCAGCCGTCACCGGTCACCCGGCTCCATCGCGCTGTCGCCGTCCGGTACGCCACCGGGGCACGGGCGGCGATGGCGGAGCTGGACGCGCTGGCCGGCGAGCTCGACGAGTACCACCTCTACCACGCCACCCGGGCGGACCTGCTCCGCGAGCTCGGCCGTCCGGTCGACGCGCGGGAGGCGGACGAGCGCGCGGTGAAGCTCACTGCCAACCCCGCCGAACAGGCGGTCTTGCACGAACGCCTCAACTGGTCCTGATGGCGCTTCCTGAGTCTGTGTAACGCGTCAACGGCTCTGGAGCCGCCCAAGCGTTACGCACACTCAGGAAGTCACGGCCGGTCCCGGTCGTCTACTGCAGGTAACGCTCGACCTCTTCCGCCGGCCGCGTCTCAGCACTGTCCGGGTCCTGCCCGGCGTCTTCCCGGGCCCGGCGCTGGCGAAGCAGGTCCCAGCACTGGTCCAGGGACTTCTCCAGTGAGGACAACCGGGCGCGTTCCTCGTCGGTCGAGATCTCACCGCGCTGTAGCTGATCCCGGAGCCGGTGCTCTTCATCCACGAGTTCATTGATCTGGACGAGAATCTGCTGGTCGTCCATATCCACTCCATCCTGTGGCGGGCCTGCGCCGTCTCTGCCCACGATATGCGCGCCATCTCGTCGCCCGCCGCAGGAACGGGTGCCCGGACCGCCGACCGAACGGGTTCTCCGACCGCCGCCGGACGACTCCGCCCGGCCGGACCCATCAGGACAGGATCACCGTGCGGTTCCCGCTGATGACGATGCGGTTCTCGGTGTGCCAGCGCACCGCGCGGGCCAACGTACGGCTCTCCACCTCACGACCCCGGGCGACGAACTCGTCCGCGCTCATCGAATGGTCGACCGGGGTGACCTGTTGCGCGATGATCGGCCCCTCGTCCAGGTCGGACGTGACGTAATGCGCGGTCGCGCCGACCAGCTTGACGCCACGCTCGTGCGCCTGGTGGTAGGGGCGTGCGCCCTTGAAACTCGGCAGCATCGAGTGGTGGATGTTGATCGCCCGGCCCTCGAGTCGCTTACAGAGATCGTCGGAGAGGATCTGCATGTAGCGGGCCAAGACCACCAGGTCTACGTCCTCGGCATCGACGATCTCCATCAGTTTCGCCTCGGCATCCGGCTTGGTGTCCGGCGTGACCGGGACATGGTGGTACGGAACACCGTAATGCTCCGCCATCGCGCCGAGATCGGGATGGTTCGACACCACGCCGACGACGTCCAGGGCCAGCTCGCCCACCGAGTTGCGGTACAGCAGGTCGTTCAGGCAGTGGCCGAACTTGCTCACCATGATCAGCACCCGTTGCCGCTCATGTGCATCGACCAGCCGCCACTTCATGGCGAGCCGGGTGGCGATCGGCTCGAACTCCCGCTGCAAGGCCGACAGCGAGAGCTGCTCGCCGCGGGCATGGCTGAACTGGACCCGCATGAAGAACGTGTTGGTGTCCTGGTCGTCGAACTGCTGACTCTGCACGATGGTGCATTCGTGCCGGACCAGGAACTCGGCCACGGCGTAGACGATGCCGGGCGCGTCCGGGCAGGAGAGCGTGAGCACGCACTGTCCGGTGTCCCGGGTGGCGGGGACGTTGACGTTGACCGTCATCTGCCCTCCTCGTGGGCGGTCGAGAGCCGGTCGAGCCAGGCGCGTCGCCAGGCCTCGGTCCGTTCCAGCTCGTTGAACGTGAACAGGTGGAAGCGATGAAGGGCGGTATCCCGCTCACCCAGCCGCGGAGCCAGCCGGTTGACCAGCCGGTCGGGCCGGTAACCGCCGGGGAGGAAGAACCGCCAGAGCATGTTCTGCTGCTTCTTCAGGAAGCGGGCCGATTGGCCGAGCCCCAGCCCGGCGGAGATCCGGATCAGCTTCTGCCGGCTGACCGCTCCGGGGAGGCCGACCTGGACCGGCAAGGCCACACCGGACGCCTTGAGTCGGCGGGCCCAGGCAACGGTGGTCGCCGAGTCGAAGCACAGCTGAGTGACGATGTGGGTCGCGTACGCGGCCTTGTCCCGCATCGCCTGCTCGATCAGGGCGGCGTCGATGGCGGCGTGACCCTCGGGGTAACCGCCGATGCCGACCCGTTCGAAGTGGTGGCCGCGCTCCTCCAGGGCACGCAGCAGTCCGAGCGCGTCGGCGAACTCTCCCGCCGGTGTGTCGGCGTCCCCGCCGATCACGAAGACGCTACTGACCTTGCCCGCGGCCAGCCGCGCGACCAGATCCTCCAGGTGCCGACGGTCCCGGACCTGCCGGGCCGCGAGGTGCGGGGCGGTCGCATAGCCGTGCGCGGAGAGCCGCACCGCCAGGTCGACCGTCCGTTCCAGACCCTTGGCCTGCGTGGTGGTGATGCTGAGTGGGATCGAGCGGGGGACGTTCGCGAGCACCGCGTCCTCGGTGCTCGCGAACGGAAGGATCTCATAGCTGAGCGTCCGGAGCGCGTCCGCAAGTGGCTGTCGCCGCACGGACGGCGGCGCGACTGCGGGAACGTCGGCCGGGTGTTCGGAGAGCATCGTACGCGCACACCTTTCGTCGATGGTCATGCGCCGGGCGTGGTTCACCTACGACGGCCCGGAACCCGGTCGGGCCTTTCGGCGTCACGATCGACGCTAGGGTGCGCGCCGCCGGGGCACATGCCGCCGACGACCGAATTCATGCAGGTGAGAGGTCCTGGACGGGATACGACATGTGACGTAGACGGTGCTGGGCTCGACCGCCGCCGTCACACCTCCTGCGGATGCGTCGCAAGCGCTTCGACGGTCACATCCATCCAGGCGAACTGGGGCAGTGATGCCAGCGCGTCGTGCAACGCCGTCGCGTCCGGGGCTTCCCACAGGCCGACGGCGGCGCGCCGGCCCGGCACCCGCCAGAGTCGCTTGAGCATGCCGGCCTGGCGCAGCTCATCCGCCCGGGCTCGCTCGGCCGAGCGCAACTCCGCGCGCCGCTCCTGGCTCATCTCGTCGGGAAGTCGCGTCTCGAATCGGACCAGGAACTCCACGTCATCCTCCAGTCATCAAGCTGCGGTCGGGTTCAACGCTGAGGCCGGTCAGACACGGCCGGTGGCAGGCGCTCAGGCGGAGAGGATCGCGAGCAGCGCCTCGGCCAGCTCCTTCGGCGCGGTGACCATGGCCTCATGCCCGGTGTGCAGGGTGTGAACCGGCCAGCCGGCGGAGCGCGCACGTTCCGCGTACGGCGCGAAGACCTGCATCCAGTCCACGCAGTCCACGTACGCCGCCGGAACGTCGTCCACGGCACCCGACAGCCGCAGCGGCTGCGTGTAGGTGAGCCACGGGTGCGGTGTGAGCCGCGGCGTCAGCCAGGCCAGGTCGGCGTCGTCGGTCACGCCGAGCACGGACAGCGACCGCGGCGGGATCAGCCAGCCGAACCCCGGACCGGCCACCGACTCCCGATAGTGGTCGGCGACCTGCTCCGGGAGCAGATCGATGGCGGCCTGACCGTCCTCGCCGATGAAGGCGTCCAGGTAGACACGGCGCGCGACGAGGTCGGGCCGCGCGTCGGCGACGGCCGTCACCACCTGCCCGGCATAGCTGTGCCCCACCAGGGTGACCGGTCCGCACCCCTCGGCGTCGATCAGGCGGACGACGTCGGTCACGTGGGTATCCAGGCCGACGCTGGGCGAGAGCAGGTGCGCGCGGTCGGACAGGCCGGTCAGGGTCGGGGTGTAGACACGATGCCCGGCCGCCTCCAGCAGCGGACGCAGCCGGCCCCAACACCAGCCGCCGTGCCAGGCGCCGTGAACCAGCACAACGGCGCTCATACCGCACCACGCGCCGTGCGGGCCCGCGTTCGATGTGTCATACGGACCGACGGTAGAGGGCGGCCGGTCGCCGCGGATGGGTCCGCTGACCCGGAACGGGACGGACGTCCGCCCAGGCCGGCTACGTCATTCGTCGTACTTCCGCTGAGCGGAATGCCGGGAGCGCCGTTCGGCCCGAGCGGCTTACGTTGGCTCGAAGACGCTCAACGGGTACCGGACCGCCCGACGAGGAGGACGCCGGCAATGGGGCATGCGCTCACAGTGGAGCCGGATGACCGGCTGGCCGGGGTGGACGCGGCCATGGTGCTCGACCAGGCACCCGAGGGTGTCGCGGTCATCGACGGCGAACGCCGCTTCGTGTTCGTCAATCCGGCGGCCGCTCGGCTCTGCGGCGTCGAGCGGGCACAGCTGCTCGGCAGCGAGTCCCCGTTCCCCGCCCCGGACGGCCGCGGCGATCCGCCACCGGGGCACGGCGAGCCGGTCGACACCGGCGAACAGCTGGCCGTCTGGTTCCCGCATCCGGGGACCTACCGGGAGTTCGCGTACCGTCTGCGCCCGCTGGCCGACTCCGGCGACGCGGTGGTCCTGTTCCGGGATGTGACCGTCGCACGCCGGCACCAGCGCCGGCTCTCCGCGATCGCCTCGGTCGCCTCTCAGGTCGCCGACCAGCGCTCCCTGCGGAGCACGCTCGATGCGCTGGCCGGCGAGGTGTTCGAGGCGGACACACTCGCCGCCGTGCAGGTCCTCACCGTCGACCCGACCGGCGAGCGGTTCCAGGTGCTCGGCACGGCCGGATTCGACAGCCCGCCGAACTTCTTCGACCTGCTGCTGGAGTGCCGCGACGCCGGCGCCGAGCTCGCGATCATGAAGGCGTTCACCACCCGCCGGCCCGTGGTGATGCCGCATCGCTACGACGTCATCATGACCGATCCAGCCTGGGCGCCGCTGCGGGAGCACCTGCGCTATCCGGAGTGGGACTGGTTCGCCAGCGTGCCGTTGATCGCCGGAGGCAAAGCGGTGGGCGTGCTCAACGCCTACTTCGAGCCTGGCCGCGAGGTCGGGCAGAACACGGTGGACTTCCTGCTCGCCATGGCTGCGCAGGCGGCGCAGGCCGCGGATTACGCGGCCCTGGTGGAGCGGGAACGGGCGGTCGCGATCCAGCAGGAGCGGCAGCGTCTGGCACGCGACCTGCACGACTCCGCGGTCCAGCAGGTCTTCTCCATGGGCATGCAGGTGGAGACGCTGTCGACGCTGGCCGGGCGGGAGGGTGGCGTCGAGCATTCCTTCGTGCACCAGGTCGCCCGGGAACTCGCCCAGACCACCCAGGTGGTGCTGAAGGATCTGCGCGCCATGGTGACCGACCTGCACCCGGCCCCGGCGACCGACGACGGCCTGCCGGCCGCGATCGGCTCGCTGGTCGAGAGCACGCGTTCCCGATGCGAGCTGGACATCCAGGTCGCCGTCGAGGATCCGGAGCGGGAGCTGCGCGGGCTCAAGGGCGAACGCTGCGAGGACGCCTATCGAGTGATCGCGGAGGCGCTCTACAACAGCATCAAGCACTCTGAGGGTTCGCAGGTGCGGATCGCCTTGACGGCTCGACGTCGCGGGGGCCGACGCTGGCTCCGCGCGACCGTGACCGACGACGGGCGCGGCCTGGCGCACACGGAGCTAACGCCGGAATCGTCAGAAGGAGGATTCGGTATGACGGCGATGCGGGAACGCGCCCGGCGCTGGGGCGGCAACCTCACGGCCCGATCGGCACCCGGCGAGGGAACCGTCGTGCGCCTGGTGTTACCGCTACCGGAGAACGTCCCGACGGGTGCCGTTCCCGTCCGCGAGCAAGGAGGCACCGAATGAGAGGGCCGACGGTGAGCGCATCGGATACCGAGACCATCGGGGTCTTCGTGGTGGACGATCACGCGGTGGTCCGCCGCGGGGTCACCGCCTACCTCGAGATCCTCGACGATGTCACAGTGGTCGGAGAGGCAGGAAACGGCCGGGAAGCGCTGGAACGGCTGGACTCGCTGACGGTGCTGGGGCTGCCGATGCCGCGGGTGGTCTTGATGGATCTGATGATGCCGGAGATGGACGGCGTGGCGGCGACCGCGGAGATCCTTCGGCGATATCCCACCATGCGTGTGGTCGTCCTGACCGGGTTCGGCGAGGTCGAACGGGTCAATGTGGCGCTGGAGAACGGTGCGGCCGGCTATCTGCTCAAAGACGCGGGCCCGGCGGAGGTGGTCGAGGCCATCCACGCCGCCGCCCGGGACGAGGTCTTCTTGGACGCAGCTGTGGCCCGGCAGCTGGCGCAGCAGATGCGCAAGCCGAACACGGGCGTCGGCGGCCTGACCAACCGGGAGCGGGACGTGCTGGTGCTGATCGCTCAGGGCAAGTCGAACCGGGAGATCGCTGACCAGCTGGTGATCAGCGAACGGACCGCCCGCACGCACGTCAGCAACCTGCTGGGCAAGCTGGGGTTGCGCTCGCGGACTCAGGCGGTGCTGCTGGCGATCCGCGAAGGACTCGTCAACCCGGCGAGCTGAAAGCGCGCAGTCCCGTGATCCGGCGAAGGTCCGGCACGTGCCGGTCCCACCGTCACCACGCCTCCACGCGGCCCGCCCTCTCTGCACCAAGCCTCCACATGGTCCCCTCAGCAACACCGAGCTTCCACGCAACGCCGCTTTTCTCGGCAGCACGTCTCCACGGGATCTCTACGTCGAATGTCTCGGCCGGGACGCGTCGTCCGTCCCGTGGCGAATCAACGTCGCGGTGATCCGGCGCAGCTCCGCGCTCCGTAACGTCGACCACGTTCCCGGCAGTCCGCCTGCCCAACCTGTGCGGAGGAAGGAATGTGCCGATGCCTGATCTGAGCAGCGAGTCCCGGCCGTCCCGTTCGGTCGTCGCGATCACCGCCCATTCCGGCGACTTCGTCTGGCGCGCCGGAGGCGCCCTGGCCCTCTCGGCGGCGCGAGGAGACACCGTCCAGGTGATCTGCCTCAGCTTCGGAGAACGCGGCGAGGCGCAGGGACTGTGGAAGCGCGAGGGAATGGACATGGCGACGGTCAAACGGATCCGCCGCGAAGAGGCCGAGGCGGCCGCCGCCGCGCTGGAGGTCCAGGTCGACTTCTACGATCTCGGGGACTACCCGCTGGTCGTCTCCGCCGAGGACAACGAGCGGATCGTCGCCGCGCTGCGGGCCGTACAGCCGGACGTGCTGCTGACGCACGTGCCGAACGACCCCTACAACCGTGACCACAACACCGCACACGAGACCGCGCTGCTGACCCGGATGATCGCCCAGGCGATGGGGCACGACCGCGGCACCACGCCGATCGGTGCCACCCAGGTGCTCATGTTCGAGCCGCACCAGCCCGAGGTCTGCGGGTTCACCCCGAACCTGTTGCTCGACATCACCCCGGTCTTCGACCGCAAGCAGAAGGCGATGGAGGTCATGTCCGCACAGAGCCACCTGATCGAGTACTACACCGAGCTGGGCCGGCGACGCGGCCAGCAGGCCCGGCGGAACGGGGCCGGCTCCGCCGTGCTGCACGCCGAGGCTTATCAGCGGATGTTCCCCGTGGTCGGAAGCGAGTTGATATGAGCGGCGACGCGACGAGCGAGCGGAGTGGTCGGCGTAGCGAGGAACGAGCGCAGCCGCCCGAGCAGGGAGCGAGGAGCGGAGCGCGACCAGACGAATTGAGCGGCGACGCGACGAGCGGAGCGCGACCAGACGACATGAGCGGATTCAGCAGAGGTCACGTCGTCGTCCGCAGCCGGCGGCGGCCGGATCCGGACGCGGTCGCCTCGCTGGCCGAGGCGGGTGTCGCCACCGCGCACGAGGCCATGGGCCGACGCGGCCTGGTCTCCCCCGACCTGCGCCCCATCTATCCGGGCGCCCGCATCGCCGGGCGGGCGGTGACCGTGCTCAGCCACCCCGCGGACAACCTGATGATCCACGCCGCGGTGGAGCAGTGCGAGCCGGGCGACATCCTTGCGGTCGCGACGACCTCGCTCTCGCACGACGGGATGTTCGGTGAACTGCTCGCCACCTCGCTGATGGCACGGGGCGTCGCCGGCCTCGTGATCGACGCCGGGGTCCGCGACGTCGCCGATCTGACCACGATGGGTTTTCCGGTCTGGTCGCGCGCGATCAACGCTCAAGGCACGGTCAAGTCGACCCCCGGTTCGGTGAACGTCCCGATCGTGCTGGGCGGGGCCTACCTGGAGCCGGGGGACGCGATCGTCGCCGACGACGATGGGGTCCTGGTCGTCCACCGCGAGGACGTCGTGGCGGTGGCCGAGCGCTCGGCCGCCCGGCTCGCCGCCGAGGAGGAGAAGCGCGAACAGTTCCGCAACGGCGTGCTCGGGCTCGACATCTACGGGCTGCGCAGCACGCTCGAGCACCTCGGTGTCCGGTACGTCGACGACCCGGACGTGGACGGCTGACCTACGTCAAGCGTCGTAGGCCGGCCGCGACGGCGCGGCCGGCATGAGCCGTCACTTTGCGCGATCCGCCGGCTGATCCCACGGCGTAACGTCCAGGACACACAGGGCCACCAGCAGCGATCTTCGAGGAGACCCCATGACCGCGCCCAGTCTGCAAGAGATCATCGACGGCGTTCAGACCGACATTCCGGACTACCTGCGCAACCTGCCCGCGGGACCGAACCCCTACCCCGGAGTGCAGGCCGAGTACACCAACTGGCGCGACGAGCAGCTGGCCTGGCAGAACACCTGCGTGCTCTTCAACCAGTCGTTCCACATGGCCGAGCTGCTGGTCGAAGGGCCGGACGCACTGAAGCTGCTCTCCTACCTCGGCTTCAACAGCTTCGCGAACTTCACGGTCGACCGGGCCAAGCAGTTCGTGCCCTGCACCCCGGAGGGCTACGTCATCGGCGACGTGATCCTGTTCTATCTGGCGGAGAACACATTCAACCTGGTGGGCCGCATCCCGGCGTTGAACTGGGTCCGGTTCCACGCCGAGACCGGTGGATACGACGTCTCCACCTCCCTCGACGAGCGGTCCGCGGCGCGGCCCGACCCGTTCAACCGCAGGCACTACCGCTACCAGATCCAGGGCCCGAACGCGCTCGCCCTGATGGAGAAGGTGACCGGCGCGCCGGCGCCGGAGCTGAAGTTCTTCCACATGACCCGGGTATCGATCGCCGGCAAGGAGGTGCGTGCGCTGCGGCACGGCATGGCCGGCCAGCCGGGCTACGAGCTCTTCGGTCCGTGGGTCGACGGCGACGCCGTGCACGAGGCCCTGGTCGCCGCGGGCGCCGAGTTCGGTCTGCGGCTGGTCGGGGGCCGGTGCTACTCGTCCAACGCGCTCGAGTCGGGCTGGATCCCGTCGCCGCTTCCCGCCATCTACACCGGTGAGTCGCTCAAGGCCTACCGGCAGTGGCTGCCCGCCAACGGTTACGAGGCGAACGCCTCCATCGGCGGCAGCTTCGTGTCTCAGCGGATCGAGGACTACTACCTGACGCCGTGGGACCTCGGCTACGGCGGCTTCGTCAAGTTCGACCACGACTTCATCGGCCGCGAAGCGCTGGAGGCGATGGCGGACGGACCGCACCGCAAGAAGGTCACGCTGGCGATCCACCCGAGCGACTTCCAGGACGCGGTCGGCACCCAGCTTCAGCGCGGCGAGTCGGCCAAGTGGTTCGAGTTCCCGTCCGCCGTCTACGCGATGCACCCCTACGATCTCGTGCAGGTCAACGGCAAGCCGACCGGCATCTCCACCTGGATCGGGTACAGCTTCAACGAGCGCACCATCCTGGCCTTGGCGATGGTCGACGCGGAGCACGCGGTCCCCGGCGCACAGGTGTCGCTGCTCTGGGGCGAGCCCGACGGCGGCACGCGCAAGCTGACCGTGGAGCCGCATACCCAGGTCGAACTCGGCGCGACGGTGAGCCCGGTGCCTTACGCCGAGGTCGCCCGGAAGGTCTACGCCGACGGCGGCTGGCGTACCGCCGCCGGCTGAGCGTCCGCCGACGCGGGCCGGAAGAGGAGGAGGCAACGATGACACAGACTCGTGAACCCGCCGGTTCCGGGCACGAGCCGGCTCGGGACGACGACACCATCCCGGACACACCGCTGCTCGACCGGAAACGGCAGCTGCGCGGCTACCGGATCAACAAGATGGCGATGGGCCTGGGTGACCCGGCGAACCGGGAAGCGTTCAAGGCCGACGAGGCCGCCTACCTGGATCGGTTCGGGCTCAACGCGGAGGAGAAGGACGCCGTGATGCGCCGCGACTGGCGCGAGATGATCCGGCTCGGCGGCAACCTGTTCTTCATCCTCAAGATCTCCGCCGTCGATCCCATCCGGATCACCGAGATCGGCGCGCACCAGGTCGGCATGGATCATGAGACGTTCCTGCGGGAACGCCTCGGGAAGAAGGTGTGAGGCGATGGCAACGCTCATCGGCGGTCTGGGAACGTCGCACGTTCCCTCGATCGCAGCCGCGATGGACAAGGGCCTTCGAGACACGCCCGAATGGCAGCCGTTCTTCGACGGGTATCTCCCGGCGCAGGAGTGGATCCGGTACCATCGGCCGGACGTCGCGGTGGTGATCTTCAACGACCATTACAACGCGATGTTCCTGGACCGGGTGCCCACCTTCGGTGTGGGTTGCGCCGACGAATATCACCCGGTGGATGAGGGCTGGGGGCCACGGCAGGTTCCTCCGTTCCGCGGCGCCGCGGACTTCTCCTGGCACCTCATCGACACCCTGGTGGAGAACCACTTCGATCCGGAGATCATCCAGGAGATCAAGGTGGACCACGGCCTCCAGGTACCGATGGAGCTGTTCTGGGGCCGCCCGGAGAACGAATGGCCGGTCACCGTGGTACCGATCTTCGTCAACGTCCTGCAGTACCCGATCCCGCTGCCGAGCCGCCTCTACAACCTGGGCAAGGTCCTGCGCAGGGCGATCGAGAGTTACGACAGCGACCAGCGGTTCGTCGTCATCGGCACCGGCGGCCTTTCCCATCAGCTGCAGGGTGCCCGGGCGGGGTTTCTGAATCCCGACGCGGATCAGCAGTTCCTGCGGGACATCGCCGATCGGCCGGACGAACTGGCCGGCTGGAGCCGGGAGAAGTACGTGCAGACATTCGGCTCCGAGGGCGGTGAACTGATCATGTGGCTGGTGATGCGCGGGGCGCTCAACCAGCAGGTGACCGTCCGCCACCGGCACTATTTCGCACCCGCATCGATGACCGGCGCCGGCATGATCCTGCTGGAAGAGGACTGAGAACCAGGCATCGAACCTGGCCCCGGTGCCCGGATGCGACGACGCTCCGGGCATCGGGGTCCGACCAGTGAACGTGGCCGGCGAGCCTGAAGCAGAGAGCGGCCCGCCTGCTCACCGACTACCCGAGGTGGGCGGCGAGCTCTTCTTCGATGGCCGCGCGGGGCTGGGCACCGGTGATGGTGTGCACCACCGCACCGCCGCGGAAGATCTTCAGCACCGGCAGCGAGGTGACCCGGTAACGCGCCGCGAGTTGCGGAGCACTGTCGACATTGACCTTCACGACGTCTAGTCGGTCGTGGAGGCTGTCCGCCAGCTGGTCCAGCACGGGCCCGAGCGCGCGGCACGGTCCGCACCACTCCGCCCAGAAGTCGACCAGCACCGGTCTCTCATTGCGCAGCACCTCGTCGTCGAACGTGTTCGCATCGACGGCACGTGTCGGCATGGGTCCTCCTCAGGTGTACTGTCCGGGCCGGATCGACGACGCTTCGCCGTCCGGAGCGGGGGACGCCAGCGCGGCGAGATACGCCTCGGCGTCCAGAGCGGCGGCGGCACCCGAGCCGGCCGCGGTGATGGCCTGACGGTAGTGCGGGTCGACCACGTCGCCGGCGGCGAACACGCCGTCGACCGAGGTCCGCGACGAGCGGCCGTCCACCGCGATGGTGCCGTCCGTGGTGAGCTTCAGCTTCCCGTGCACCAGGTGGGTGCGCGGATCGTGGCCGATGGCGACGAACAGTCCGTCCAGGTCGAGGTCGCGCTGCTCCCCCGTCACGGTGTCGCGCAACCGCACCCCGGTGACCGCGTCGTCGCCGTGGACCGCGGTCACCTGCGAGTTCCACACGAAGGTGATCTTCGGGTTCTGGAACGCCCGCTGCTGCATGATGTGCGACGCGCGGAGCCGCTCCCGGCGGTGCACGACGTAGACCCGCTCGGCGAACCGGGTGAGGAACATCGCCTCCTCCATCGCCGAGTCGCCACCGCCGACCACCGCGATCGTCTTGTCCCGGAAGAAGAAGCCGTCACAGGTGGCGCACCAGGACAGGCCGTGCCCGGACAGCCGCTCCTCTTCGGCGAGCCCCAGCTTCCGGTACGCCGAACCGGTCGCGACGATCACCGTCGCACACTCGTGCACGGTGCCGTCGCTGAGCTGCACCCGCTTGACACCTGTGTCGAGGTCGAGTTCGGTGACGTCGTCGTGGACGATCTCGGTGCCGAACCGCTCGGCCTGTGCCTGGAACCTCGCCATCAGGTCCGGCCCGAGGATGCCGTCCGGAAAACCCGGGTAGTTCTCCACCTCGGTGGTGTTCATCAGCTCCCCGCCGGCCTGGACCGAACTCGCCGCCAGGAGCGGTTGCAGGCCGGCGCGGGACGCGTAGATCGCCGCGGTGAACGCGGCCGGTCCGGAACCGACGATGACCATGGTGCGCACGGATCGCTCCTTGTCTCGAGACCGGCGCCCAGGGTGGACGCCGGTGCTGGATGCGATACCTGACTATCGCTGAGCGCGGCGCTCGAGGAAGCTTCCCTTCCGTTGGACGGGAAACCGTTCGGGCCGTCTGTGGCGACGCAGCGGATCTGGTCTTCCAGCGAGCGAAAGCCCCTCTCGTCCGCGCCCGGTCTCCGTGTTGTGCTGACCGACGACGCAATAGTCGGCCCGCGCCGCAGACGAGGAGACGAGTGATGACCCAGAACGTCGACGACAGCGCCGCGGTGGATGCCGCGTTGCAGCAGTTCCGCGACATGCTGGCCAATGACGGCTACCTGCTCACCTGGTCGAAGAGCGGGGAGGATCAGGTGGTCGTGCAGGTCGAGGCCGGGCCGGACGCCTGTGCCGACTGCCTGGTCCCGCAGCCGGTGATGGAGGCGATCATGTCCGAGGCGCTGGAGGCCACCCCGTACCGGCTCGACCATGTCGTGTTGCCGGCCGGCGAGCACTGAGCCGGTCGGTTCCGCGGCCGCCGGCGCCGACGCGCTTCCGTGACGCGGAAGCGCACACGCCCGCGGCCGCCGCCGTGTCCCATAGTTGGTGCTCGGCACACAGGGAGGTGGATCATGGTGGTCGGACATGAGCCCGGCGGGGACGGCCGCGTGAGCGAGGCATCCGCGGTCGACGGACTCGATCCGGTAGCGTCCGCCCTGGTCACCGAGTATCTCTATGACCAGGGCTGGTCGGACGGCCTGCCGTTGGTACCGGCCACCGAGGAGTCGGTGAAGACCTTCCTGGCGCATACCGACCGCGACCCCGACGAGATCGTCGCCCGGCTGCCGCAGCTGGGCCGGACGGCGACCGTCCGCGACGTGGCCACCCACGCGGTCATGGCCGGATGCCGGCCGGAGTACCTTCCACTCGTCCTCACCGCCTGGGACGCCCTGTCCGCCGAGCCGTCCGTGCTGGGCGGCGGCTGGCAGAGCACCAGCGGTCCGGCGCCGTTGGTCATCGTCAACGGTCCCATCCGGTCCGGCCTGGGGATCAACAGCCGCGGAGGGGTGCTCGGACCCGGCTTCCGGCCGAACGCCACCGTGCCACGCGCCCTCGGGCTGACCGTCCGCAACAGCTTCGGCATCGTGCCGCACAAGCTCGAGCAGGCCACTCAGGGCATCCCCGGCAGGTGGACGATATGCATCGGCGAGGACGAGGAGAACAGCCCGTGGGAGCCGCTGTCCGTGGACGGCGGTCTGCGGCCCGGCGCGGACGCGGTGTCGGCGATGCTGGTGCGCACCTGTGAGTTCGTCGACAACCGGCACTTCGCCGATCCGATCGAGGTCCTGCGCGACTTCGCCGACACGATCCAGCGGGCCGGGCCATGGATCTTCCGGCATTCCTCGGTGGCGATCGTGCTGAACCCCGAGCATGCCCAGCTCTTCGCCGATGCCGGCCTGGACAAGCAGGACGTGCGGGAGTGGATCGCCACCCACGCCGGCAAGACCGAGGCAGAACTGGCCGCCGTCGGAAAAGGCCTGAGCCACCTTGCCGAAGGCCCGTTCGAGCCGGACCATTTCCACCCGGTCCTGGCCGACGCGAGCCCGGCCAGCCTGCCGATCGTCGTCGCCGGCTCCCGCAATGCCGCGATGTCGATGGTCGTCCGCATCTTCTCGACCTGGTCCGGGCGGTCCTTCCCGCTGCGGTGAACTCCGCCCCAACCCCATGATCATGAACAGTAACCGTGCCATGTGCACGGTTACTGTTCATGATCATCAGCGCTGTGGGAGACGCCGTTCCGCGTCACGGAAGCGCGGCGGCGAGACGCCGCCCACCCCGCGCATAGTGGAGCGGACACACATGCGGAGGGAAACCATGAGCGGTGGAATCATCGACCCGACCAAGAGCCGGAGCACCGTCACGGCCGCAGGTACCGACGCGTCGCGGCCGGAGCAGCTGCGTGACCTACGCGTCGGCCTGTTGGAGAACGGCAAGCGCAACGCTGCCCAGGTGCTGGACGCTGTGGGCCACGTGCTCGCCGAGCGGCACGGCACCGGACCCCTGGTCCCACTGATCAAGAAACAGTTCGCGATGCCGTTGCCCGACGACCTCGTCGACGAGCTCCTGGCCGGGTGCGATGTCGTCGTCATCGGCGTCGGCGATTGCGGTTCGTGCAGCGCCTCGGCCGTGGCGGACGGGATCCGGCTGGAGCAGGCCGGCCTGCCCGCCGCCGTCATCTGCACCGATGCCTTCGAGACCACCTCGCAGGCGATGGCCGAGCTCAAGGGCGACCAGGCATACCCGTTCATCCTGACCGAGCATCCCATCGCGAACCTCACCGGGGAGCAGATCGCCCAGCGCGCAGGCGGACTCGCCGAACGTGTCGCCGAACGGCTGCTCGTCGGCCGTCCCGCCAGCGAGGCGGCGTGAGCAGCCCGGTCACGTCCGAGCTCGAGCCGGCCACCGCCGGCCACGTCAGCGAGTACCTCTTCGAGCGGGGGTGGTCGGACGGCCTCCCGCTGGTGCCGGCGACCGAGGAGTCCGTGCAGGCGTTTCTCGTGCACACCAGCCGCGATGAAGACGAGATCGTCGCCCGGCTACCCCAGCTCGATCGCGAAGCCACGGTCCGGGACCTCGCCGTCCACGCCGTCATGGCCGGTTGCCGACCCGAGTACTTCCCGGTGGTGCTCGCCGCCTGGGACGCGCTCTCGGCCGAGCGCTCAGCGCTCGGGGGCGGCTGGCAGTCGACGTCCGGCCCGGCGCCGTTCGTCATCGTCAACGGCCCGATCCGCGCGGAACTGGGGATCAACTCGACCGGCGGCGTGCTCGGACCGGGCTTCCGGCCGAACGCCACCATCCCACGTGCCATCGGCCTGACCGTGCGCAACAGCTTCCGGGTGATCCCGCACGCGCTGGAGCAGGCCACGCAAGGGTTGCCCGGCCGGTGGACGATGCTCATCGGGGAGGACGAGGAGCACAGCCCGTGGGAGCCGCTGTCGGTCGACGGTGGGCTGCCGGCCGGCGCGGACAGCGTCACCGCGACGCTCGTCCGAACCTGCGAGTTCGTCGACAACCGGCACTTCTCCGACCCGGAAGAGGTGCTGCGGGACTTCGCCGACACCCTCTCCCGATCCGGCTCGTGGATCTTCCGGCACTCCTCCGCCGCGATCGTCCTCAACCCCGACCACGCGCGGGTTTTCGCCGAGGCCGGAATGGACAAGCAGGACGTGCGCGAGTGGATCGTCGGCCACGCAAGCAAGACCGAGGCCGAGCTCGCGGCGGTCGGCAAGGGCCTGAGCGGACAACTGCCGGACGGTCCGTTCGCCCCCGATCACGTCCACCCCGTCTTCGCGGACGCGCGCCCGGCGAACCTGCCCATCATCGTCGCCGGCTCGCGCAACGCCGCGATGTCGATGGTGGTCAGGATCTTCTCCACCTGGTCGGGGCGATCCTTCCCGATCCGGTGACCCACCCCGACATCCGTAGTATCGACCGCACCGTCCGGCGACGACGCCGAGGAGGAGACCCCATGACGCTCAACGAGACATGGCCGCAGTCCATCGAGGATCCCCTCGCCACCGCCGACCCGCCGTGGCTGAAGGGGAAGGTCGCGGTGGTGGCGGGCGGTGGGCTGAGCGGCCCGCTCGGCAATGTCGGTTTCGCCATCGCCTGGTTGTACGCCCGCAGTGGCGCCCGCGTCGCCGTGCTCGACCGGGATCGGACGGCCGGCGAGCGGACGGTCGGCGCCATCCGGGACGAGGGCGGCGAAGCGGAGACCTTCGACGTCGACGTCACCGACGACGCGTCCGTGGCCGACGCCGTATCCCGGGTGCTCGACCAATTCGGACAGATCGACGTCGTCGCCACCTCGATCGGCGGCGGGGGCGCCACGTCGATCTTCGACGCGAGCCCCGAGGACTGGTACAAGGCGATCGATGTCAACTGCACCTCCGCCTGGTTGCTCATGCGGCACGTGCAGGAGCACATGGGCCGAGGCGGCTCCATCGTCACGATCTCGTCCGGCGCCGCCGAGGGGCGCGGGCCCGGCATGCCGTACAGCATCGCCAAGACCGCCCTGGAGAAGCTCACCACCGGTGCGGCCAGCACGCTCGCCCCGCGCGGCATCCGGGTCAACTGCGTGCGCGTCGGCATGATCTGGGGCGCGTTCGCCGCTCGAGGAATGGACGAGGAGATGCGCGAGCTGCGGCGGAAGAACGTCGCCCTCCAGGCGGAGGGCAACCCGTGGGACATCGCCTCCGCCGCGTTCTTCCTCTCCACCGACCAGGCCCGTTGGATCTCCGGCCAGGTCCTCGCTGTCGACGGCGGCGGATTCGCGATGCGGAACACCGGCGCCGCCGGCTCGCCGCGCCCCGGCTCCACCTCACGAGAGACGTCCTGACCTGCCGATTCCGTCGTCCGGATCGACCTGCCCGACGGGTATTCCGCAGGGTGAAAACACCTCTCGGGAACCGCGCCGCGCCCGAGTACCGTGTCCAGACACGGTAGCGGCGTCACCGGCGGCGTCGCTGTGAGGTTCGAGGTGAGCATCTCCGATGCCAGAACGGACAGACGCGGACCAGGCTGACACCGCTGCGCGGCACGGAGACGCGCCTGTCTCGGCCGACCTGTCCGGCGGCAAGCGTACGGCGGCCGGGCGGGTATTGGCACTGCTCGACGCCTTCACCCGCGGTGGTGGCGCGCTCACCCTCTCGGAGATCAGCCGGTACGCGGAGCTGTCCCTGACCACCACTCACCGGCTCGCCAAGGAAGTGCTTCAGTGGGGAGGCCTGGAGCTCGACGACGACGGCCGCTACCGGCTCAGCAGCAAGATCCTCGCCCTGGCCTCCGCCTCGACGCAGGCGCTGCGGCTGCGAGAGGCGGCGCTACCGCACCTGGTGGAGTTGCACCGCCGGACCGGCATGACCGTCAACCTGTCCGTCCGCGACGGCATGGACGTCATGTACCTCGAGGCGCTGCGGGCGCACCCGAACTACACCGGCGAGAACCGGATCGGCGGCCGCCTGCGGATGCATGTCACGGCCACCGGACTGGTCCTGCTCGCTTTCTCGGACGAGGCCACCCTGCGGGCGTATCTCCGCGAACCGCTGAAGCGATACACCCAGCACACCATCACCGACGAATCGGTCCTGCGGGACCGCCTGCGGACGGTGCGAACCAACGGCTACGCCATCGCCTCGAAATGCGTGGCCATGCACGCCGGATCCGTTGCGGCGCCGGTGATGGGCGCCGACGGCACGGTGGAGACCGCCGTCGGCATGGTCTACTCCACGGACCGGCATGACCCGCGATGCCTGGTCGAACAGGTCCGCCTCACCGCCAACCGGATCTCTCGTTGCCTGCGCACGACGGACGGGACGCTCGATCCGCGGACCATCGACTTCAACCGCCGCCACGCCGGCCTGCTGTAGAACGACGTGGTCCCGAGCCGGACATCACCGAGGCGGAAGCAGCCGAATCTATCGACGGAACCTCAGCCATAGCTGCGACGATGTCGATGGTTTCATCCCGGATACTCACGTCACGCCGGGATGCTCTCCCCCGCCTCCGCGAAACCAGCCGGACATGCAGACGTTCCGCGCCACGGAAGTCTCCGTTGAGGAGGGCGTGGAATCTCCCGAGGATGACTGGACGAATAGCTCGTCCATGACGACGCAGGAGGCGACCCTCGGGCGCGACATCGAGGCGGCAAGGCGTGTTCTGAGAATTCGAAGGAGAGCTCTCAATGACGGATGTGCTCGAATGAGACCGGCCCTGATCCATTACGGCAGGCTGCTGGCGTCCTCGGCGCTCCTGCTGCTCGTCGTCATCACCGTTCTGTTCCTGCTCCTGGAGATCGCGCCGGGTGATCCACTGCAGGCGATGCTGGGCGACGCCCCCGCCTCGGAGGAATTCCGCGACCAGATGGTGGCGACGTTCGGCCTGGACCAGCCGATGTGGCAGCGTTACCTGACCTACGTCGGCAACGTGCTCACCGGGGACCTGGGCGAGTCGATCGTCAGCCGCAGATCGGTGACCGAACTCATCATGATCCGGGCGCCGTACACGCTGATCATCGCGGTCATCGCGCTGATCATCTCCACCATCGTCTGCCTGGTGCTGGGGGCGATCGCGGCGCGTACCCGGAGGCCGTGGCTCGACGGGCTCATCTCCGGCGGCTCGCTCACCTTCTTCTCCATCCCGAACTTCTGGCTCGGGCTGATGCTCATCTGGCTGTTCGCCGTCGTCCTCGATTGGCTCCCCGCGTCCGGCGCGAACGCACACGGCGAGCCCGGTATCGCCTGGCAGTACATGATCCTTCCGATCGTCGCCACCGCCACCAGCCAGCTCGCCCTCAAGACCCGGGTCATGCGGTCGTCCACCATCGAGGCGCTCGGGCAGGACTACATCGACACCGCTCGGTCCAAAGGGCTCTCCAGCGATCGCGTGCTGTACCGGCACGGCCTGCCGAACGCCCTGCTACCCATGATCACGATCGTCGGGCTGAGCGTCGGCAACCTGCTGGCCGGCTCCACCCTGATCGAACGAGTCTTCGGGTGGCCGGGCATGGGGCTGCTCATGGTCGACGCGATCAATGAGAAGGACAATATGGTCGTCCTCGGGGTCACCATCGTGATGACCGTCATGATCCTCATCGCCAACATCCTGACCGACATCGTCTACGGGCTCGTCGACCCGAGGCTCCGTGCACGGTTCACCCGATCGGGAAGGAGCGCGGCATGACCCTGGACAGCAGCGAGAAGCTCGGGGCGGCCAGAACGCCGGACGGAGACGGCACCGGGCCGGGCGGCGCCGCGGACGCCGCAGCACCGCCACCCGCGCCGCGGCGAGAGACGGCCGCGGGCATCTTCTTCCGCAAACCGCTCGCCGTCTTCTTCCTGGCCGTACTGGCGGGGATGGTGCTCATCGCCTTGCTCGGTCCGGTCTTCGGCGGCGACCCGGTGGCCACCGGCAACCCGAGTATGCAACCGCCGAGCTCGGAGCATCTGCTCGGCACCGACCACCTGGGGCGGGATTACCTGGCGCGGGTGCTCCACGGCGGCCGGACGTCGCTCTTCGTCGGCTTCTCCGTGGCCGCCCTCTGCATGACGCTGGGGGTGGTGATCGGCAGTCTCGCCGGGTTCTACGGCGGCATCATCGACATCGTTCTCGTCAAGATCATCGAGTTCTTCCAGGCGATCCCCGGCCTG
The DNA here is from genome assembly GCF_010550675.1 of Phytoactinopolyspora halotolerans. Taxonomy (GTDB): domain Bacteria; phylum Actinomycetota; class Actinomycetes; order Jiangellales; family Jiangellaceae; genus Phytoactinopolyspora; species Phytoactinopolyspora halotolerans. The sequence goes on from NZ_JAAGOA010000005.1 coordinate 325,705, forward strand.
GTTCTCGCGCTCGTCGCCGCCGCCATCCTCGGCGCCAACGTCATGGTCATCATCGCGATTCTGGCGCTGACGATGTGGACCGGCGTGGCGAGGATCATGCGGGCCGAGGCGGCGCGGATCGCCCAACTCGGCTACGTCGAGTCGTCTCGCTCCGCCGGCTTCCCACGATGGCGGATCCTCGCCTCGGACGTCCTGCCGAACGCGATGCCGCCGGTGATCGTGACGACCACCATGACCGTGGGCACCGCGATCCTCGTCGAGTCCGGGCTGGCCTATCTCGGTATCGGCGACGCCAACCGCCCGACCTGGGGTTCGCTGCTCAATGACGCGCAGCCTTACCTGAACTCCGCATGGTGGCTGGCGCTCTTCCCGGGCTTGTGCATCTTCCTCGTTGTGCTCTCCGTCAACCTGCTCGGCGACGCCCTCAACGACGCGCTGAACCCGACGATCGGGAGGGTCAAGTGACCACGACCGGCACGCCGCTGTTACAGGTCGAGAACCTCCGGGTGCACCTCCCGACCGGGTCTCGCACGGAGGTGGAGGCCGTCTCGTCGGTGTCGCTCGCGGTCCGCCGGGGCGAGCGGGTCGGCATCGTGGGCGAGTCCGGCTCCGGGAAGACCGTCACCGGCCGCGCCATCGCGGGGCTGCTGCCGACGTCGCCCAGGGTGCGCGTGCAGGGATCCATCAGGTTCGACGGACGAGAGATGGTCGGCGCACCGCCGAAGGCATGGGACCAGGTCCGCTCGCGCACCGTCGGCATGGTCTTCCAGGACCCGTTGACCTACCTCAACCCGGTCATGAAGATCGGCAGGCAGGTGCACGAGGCGATCCCCCCGGGCCGGCAGCGATCCGGCGAGAACGGCGATGTCCTGCATTTCCTCTCCCTCGCCGGGCTGGAGAACGTCCGGGAGCTCGCGCAACGCTTCCCGCACGAGCTCTCCGGCGGCATGCGCCAGCGGGTGCTGATCGCCATCGCGATCGCGAAGATGCCGGACCTGCTGGTCGCCGACGAACCGACCACCGCACTCGACGCGACGGTACAGCAACGCGTCCTGACCACCCTGGATGAGACGGTCGCCGAGCTCGACACCTCGCTCATCCTCATCTCCCACGACATCGCCGTCGTCGCCGGCATGACCGACCGGATCTATGTCATGTACGCCGGCCACGTGGTCGAGTCCGGCCGCACCCGCGAGGTGCTGGAGAAGCCGGAGCATCCGTATACGCAGGCGCTGTTGCGCAGCGTGCGCAGCCTGACCGAGGACGGCGTCGAGCTGTATTCCATCCCGGAGTCGCTCCGCGCCTCCTGGGCGCGGAAGGAGGAGGCCCGTGCTTCTTGAGGCGAGCAACGCATCGAAGACGTTCCGTGCCCGGCGCGGCGGCACCTCCGTCGACGCCGTCGTGAACGCGAACCTGCAGGCCCGGCCCGGTGATTTCGTGGCCATCGTCGGCGAGAGCGGCAGCGGCAAGAGCACGCTCGCCCGGATGTTGCTGGGTCTCATCCCGGCCACCTCGGGGAGCGTCGCACTGGACGGCACCGATCTCGCCTCGATGAGCAAGACACAGCGGATCCGGTATCGGCGCACCGTTCAGGCGGTCCTGCAGGATCCCGCCGGCTCGCTGAATCCCCGCAAGACGGTGGGGCGCATCGTCGGCGAGGTGGTACGCCTGCACAACATCGCGCGGGGCCGGGACGCCGTCGTGGACACGGTGGCCGAGACGCTGGAACTGGTCGGAATGGTGCCGGCCGCCTCCTTCCTCGGCCGGTTCCCGCATGAACTCAGCGGCGGACAGCGGCAACGCGTCCTCATCGCCCGCGCGATCGTGCTGGGCCCGCGGATCATCGTCGCCGACGAGGCGGTCTCCGCCCTCGATGCCTCCGTCAAGGCCGGTGTCCTGCAATTGATGGACGATCTCCGGCGACGGCTCGGTGTCGGTTACGTGTTCATCACCCACGACCTTCCCGTGGTGAAGAAGGTCGCCGAGTACGTCTACGTGATGAAGTCCGGCGAGATCGTCGAAGAAGGGACCAAGGACCAGATCTTCACCGCGCCCGAGCATCCCTACACCACGACGCTGCTGTCAGCGGCGCCTACCCTCGCGGCCTCGTACGGGCCGCCGGAGTGAATCGAGAAGGTCTCAGCACCGTCCCGGACCAGCGACGAGAGAGGCAGTTCCATGCGCCACAGACGACGGATCCAGAAGTTCGCCCTGGTCGCGACCACAGCAGCGGCCATGGCCGCGTGCTCGTTCTCAGATCCCGACACCTCCGCCGGTGCCGGCCCGGACGCGGGCGGCGGAGACGGCGAACACACGTTCGTCGCGGCCACCGGCACCGTGCCGCACCTCAACCCGCAGATCATCGTCTCCCCATCGGTGAACGCGGCCGCCGGCAACATGCTGGAGACCCTGGTCCGGATGAACGACTCCTACGAGCTGGTTCCGTGGCTGGCCCGGGAATGGGAGGTCAGCGACGACGGGCGCACCGTGACCCTGCTGCTCCAGGAGGGTGTGACCTGGCACGACGGTGAGCCGTTCACCTCTGCGGACGTGAAGTTCAACTTCGAGGAGGTCATGGAGTATCAGTCGTACGGCGGCGACCTCACCGAGAGCATCGACTCCGTCGACACCCCGGACGACCACACCGTCGTCGTCCATCTCAGCCAGCCGTACGGGCCGTTCATGGAGGTCTTGACCCAGCAGTACCTGCTGCCCGAGCACCTCTACGAGGGCACCGACATCCTGGACAACCCGGCGAACATGGAGCCGGTGGGCACGGGCGCGTTCGTCTTCGAGTCGTTCGCGGAGGGCCAGGAGATCACGATGACCGCCAACCCCGACTACTGGCGCGGCGACGTCGACGTGGACCGGCTGGTCTACGTGACCATGAAGGACACCAACGCGACCGCCCTCGCGCTGCTCGCCGGGGAGGTCTACCTCGGCGGCGCCGGGCAGGGGATGCTCGACCAGATCGAGGCCGACGAGAACCTCGACGTCACCCAGAACGGGCAGCTCGGGCGGCAGTTCATCGTCACGATGAACAGCGAGGTGGAGGAACTGTCCGACCCGGCGGTACGCCGGCTCGTCTACTCGGCGATCGATCGGGCGCAGGTGGCCGAGATCGCCCTTCCCGGGATCGCGACCGAGCCGATCAGCATGTATCCCGAGGAACTGGGCTGGATCGAGCCCGAGGTCGACTACCGGGATGAGTTCCGCTATGACCCGGACGCCATCGGGGCCGCGCTCGACGACGCCGGGTATCCGCGGGGCGAAGACGGCTTCCGGTTCACCATCCGGCTGCACTTCATGAGCACCACCGCCGAGTCCAGGGCGGTGGCCGAGGTGATGAAGTCGTCCATGGCCGAGGTCGGCATCAACCTCGATCTTCATGGCCAGGACGTCAACGTCTTCACCGAGAACGTCTATCAGAAGCGCGACTTCGACCTCGCCATCGTCGAGGCCACGCTGGGCGTCGACCCCAGCCTCGGCATCACCCGGTGGTACGAGTGCAACCCGGAGAAGGCGGACGCCCAGAATCCCTCCGGGATCTGTGACGAGGAGATCCAGCAGGCCGCCGACGATGCGCTGCGGGCAGCCGATCAAGACGACCGGGCCGAACACTTCCGGACGATCCAGGATCGGGCCGCGGAGTTGATGATCTCCGCTCCCATCGTGTTCCACACCGCTCAGACGGTGTACAACTCGGCGCTGTGGGACGGGCTCGGCAGCCCCGACCACCTGGTCGGGACGGACTGGACCAACGTCACTCCGATCGACTGACGGGCGCGGCCGCCCTCGGTCGGTTCCGGATCAGAACAGCGACAGCTCGGCCAGAAGTGAGGAGAAACACCACATGACGGACAAGGTCTTCGACTCTCCCGCGGCGGCGGTCGCGGACATCCCGGATGGCGCCTCGGTGGCGATCGCCGGGTTCGGCATCTCGCACCGGTTTCCCTCCAGTCTGATCGTCGCCCTGCGGGATCACCGGGCGAAGGATCTGACCGTCTACTGCAACGGCCTGGGCTCGCAGGGTGCACCGACGGCGCAGTTGCTGGCCGAGAACGAACAGATTTCCCGGCTGGTGGCGAGCTTCTCCTCGCGGCCGGGGAAACCCACGATCGCCGAGGAGCAGATCCTGGCGGGGACGATCGAGTTCGAGGTGGTCCCGCAGGGCATCCTGGTCGAGCGGATGCGCGCCGGCGGTGCGGGCATCCCGGCCTTCTACACATCCGTGGGGGTCGGAACCGCCGTGGCCGAGGGCAAGGACGTGCGGTACTTCGACGGTGAGCCGTACATCATGGAGCGCGGTATCACCACCGACTACGCCATCCTGCGGGGCTATCGCGCGGACCGCTACGGCAACGTCCAGTTCCGCGGCGGCAGCCGGAATTTCAACGACAGCTTCGCCAAGGCCGCGAGGACGGCGATCATCGAGGTGGAGGAGATCGTCGACGTCGGCGAACTGGAGCCAGAGCAGATCGATCTGCCCGGAATCTTCATCTCCCGCGTGGTCGAGACCACCACCCGGGTGGACGTCTCGGAACTGCCGCAGCGTCCCGCACGCCCGGCCGACTCGCGCCGGGAGTACGACGGCAAGCCGGCGCTCTCCCGGGAGGAGATCGGCCGCCGGGCCGCGGCCCTGCTCGACGACGGCGCCGTGATCAACCTGGGTGCCGGGCTGCCGAACGGCGTGGTCAACTACCTGGACGGCCGGGGTGTGGTGCTGCATGCCGAGAACGGCATCCTCAACTACGGAGGGTTCGTCGAGCTCAGCGAGGCAGACCCGGATTTCCACGACGCCGGTGGCAACTTCATCGGCCTGCTGCCCGGTGTGAGCTTCTTCGACTCGGTGACCTCGTTCGAGATCGCCCGTGGCAAGCGTCTCGACGCCGTGATCCTCGGCGCCTACCAGGTCGGCGCCGACGGCGACCTGGCGAACTGGGCTCATCCGGGCCGGCCCGGTGGGGGCATCGGCGGGGCCATGGACCTCGCGGTCGGCGCCCGGTCGGTGATCGTGACGATGGAGCACGTGGACTCCCGAGGCAGGCCCAAGCTGGTCCAGCGGTGCGACTATCCGATCACCGCCGCCGGCTGCACGGACGTCGTCGTCACGGACCTGGCGTTGCTGCGCCGCGGCGACGACGGCTTCATCCTGGAAGAGATCGCCGCCGGATTCACCGTGGACGAGGTCCTGGCTCGTACGGGGATGACGGTCCAGACGGTCGAGAACCCGCGAGTCATGCAGGAGCAGTGGTGACATGGTGACATTGAACGACGACGTCGTCGCGATCGACGTGCACACGCACGTTCTGACCTCGGCGTACAAGGCCGCTGGGACGGAGGCGAGCGCACACGACGAGGCCATGGCCAAGTACTTCAAGACGGACATGCCCCGGCCGACCGTGCACGACCTCGCCGCCTACTACCGCGACCAGAAGATGATGTGCGTGGCCTTCACCGTGGACTCGAGCTGGGCGACCGGTGAGCTGCCCGAGGTCGGCAACGATGAGCTGTGCGACCTCGCGGCCGAGCATCCGGACGTGATCATCCCGTTCGGGTCGGTGGATCCGCACAGTGGCCGCCGGGGCGCGCGGGAGGTGCGCCGGCTCGCCGAGCGCGGGGTGTTCGGCTTCAAGTTCCACCCCAGCACCCAGGCCTTCTACGCCAACGACCGGGACGTCTACCCGATCTACGAGGCGATCGAGGAGACGGGGACGATCGCACTGTTCCACAGCGGGCACACCGGTGCCGGAGCCGGCCGGCCCGGCGGCGGGGGCATCCGGTTGAAGTACGCGAACCCGATGTATGCCGACGACGTCGCCGTGGACTTCCCCGAGCTGCGGATCATTCTGGCGCATCCGTCCTTTCCGTGGCAGGACGAGGCGCTCTCGGTAGCCTTGCACAAGCCGCACGTGCACATCGATCTATCCGGCTGGTCGCCGAAGTACTTCCCGCCGAACCTGGTCCAGTACGCCCGTACGCTGCTGAAACACAAGGTGCTCTTCGGGACCGACTACCCCGTCCTCACCCCCGAACGCTGGATTCGAGATTTCGACAAGCTGGGGTTCGACGAGGACACCACGGCGTTGATCATGCGGGAGAACGCCGCCGCTCTTCTCGGCCTCTGAGGAGACACCGAGATCTCTACATCACGGCGGAAGGTTGTTGTTGCCATGGCAGCTACAACCTTCCGCCGTAACTTTGGTCTCCCACTGTGCGCGATCTTCAGCGGGGAGTGACCGGCGTCACGCCACTCTTCCGTGGCGCGGAAAGACCGTTGAGCCCCTGGTGGCCCGTGGCGAATATTGGCATCAAGTGCCAGCAACGGAGCTGCTGCCTCTCCCGCACCGCTGGAGCCGACACAGAGGTACCGCTCCGAGTCCCTGGCCAGCGCTGCGGCAGGAGGAGACAGATGAGCACCACTGCGAGCACCGCCGGACCGTCCCCGACGGAGAAGGCACGCACGGACACAGCACTCACGAGCCTCACCACCAAGGCCGTCGTCTGCCGGGAACCGGGCAAGCCCTGGGAGACGACCGAACTCGAGCTCGACCCGCCCAAGGCCAACGAGGTCCGGATCAAGTTCTACGCCGCAGGGCTCTGCCATTCCGACGACCACATCCAGAAGGGCGACGCGCCCATGCGGATGCCCGTGGTCGGCGGTCACGAGGGCGCCGGTGTCGTCGACGCGGTCGGGCCCGGAGTGACCCGGGTGGAGACCGGCGACCACGTGGTCGCGTCGTTCATCCCGGTGTGTGGCCGGTGCCGCTACTGCTCGTCCGGTCGGCAGAACCTCTGCGACGACGGCAAGAACGCCGGTATCGGCGTCCTGCAGGACGGCACCTTCCGCTTCCACGCCGACGGTGAGGACTACGGCGGCCTGTGCGTGCTCGGCACCTTCACTCAGTACTCGGTGGTCTCCGAATCCTCCGTGATCAAGATCGGCAAGGACATCCCCTTCGAGGTCGCCTGCCTGGTCGGCTGCGGAGTGCCCACCGGATGGGGCTCGGCCGTCCGGGCCGCCGGTGTCCGCCCCGGGCAGACCGTGGTGATCTACGGCGCCGGCGGGGTCGGAGCCAACGCGGTGCAGGGCGCGGCGATGGCCGGCGCCGAGCGCGTCGTCGTCGTAGACCCGGTCGAGTTCAAGCGCGAGATGGCGCCGGTGTTCGGTGCGACGCACACCTTCGCGACCGCGGCGGAGGCCTTCGAGTTCGTCCGCGGCGCCACCTGGGGCGAGCTGGCCGACCACGCCATCATCACCGTCGGCATCCTGAGCGACGAGGTCATCCACGACGCTCTCAGCATCGTCGGCAAGACCGGCCAGGTCACCGTCACCGCCGTCGGCCCCGGCAAGATCAAGGAGCACCCGGGCGTCTTCATCGGTTTTCAGCGCCGCATCCAGGGCCACGTCTACGGCGCCTGCAACCCGCTCACCGACGTGCCTCGGCTGCTGAGCATGTACCGGTCCGGGAAGCTCAAGCTCGACGAGCTCGTCACCCGCACGTACACCCTCGACCAGGTCAACGAGGGATATCAGGACATGCTCGACGGCAAGAACATCCGCGGCGTCGTCCTCATCGATCACGAGTAAACCCCGAGCGACCAGCGACGAAGGACACAGCCATGACCCTCACGTCCGACACCCGGGCCACCGTAGACCCCGACCTGCTCATCGACGGCCTCCAGCTCATCGGCGGCGAGTGGGCACCGTCCACCACCGGCCGCACGATCGATGTCATCAACCCGGCGAACCAGCACGTCATCGCCCGCATCCCGCGCAGTGACGACAGCGACGTCGACAACGCCGTCCACGCGGCCCAGCGGGCCTTCCCTGCCTGGCGGGACATGAACGCGACCGCTCGCGGCGAGTTGCTCTTCGCCTGGGCCGCCTTGGTCGACGCCAAGGGCAAGGAACTGGACAGCCTCGAGTCGCAGGAGGTCGGCCGCCCCAGCTGGGGACCGCCGCCGATGGGACGCCAGCTCCGCTTCATCGCCGGTCAGGCGGACAAGGTGCAGGGCGTCTCGTTGCCCACGTATCAGCCGGACACCGTCGGGTTCACACTGCGCGAGCCGTTCGGCGTCGTCGGTGCGGTCATTCCGTGGAACGCCCCCGGCCCGATGTTCGCCGTCGAGGTCGGTGCCGCCATAGCCGCCGGGAACACCATCGTCATCAAGCCCGCCGAGGACGCTCCCCTGACCCCGCTCGCGCTGGCCAAGCTCGCTCTGGAAGCCGGCATCCCGCCGGGGGTCATCAACGTCGTCACCGGCTACGGCGCCGAGGCCGGGGCACCCATCCCGGCCCATCCGCTGGTCCGCCGGATGGGCTTCGTCGGCTCACCGGAGACCGGCCGGTCGATCATGGCGGCCTGCGCGCAGACGCTCACCCCGCTCCATCTCGAGCTCGGCGGCAAGTCCCCGCAGGTCGTGTTCTCCGACGCGGACCTCGACGCCGCCGTTCCCGGAATGGCCACGTCGATCACGCTGAACACCGGGCAGATCTGCGCGGCCGGCTCGCGCGTCGTGGTGGAGCGCAGCATCCACCAGGAGATCGTGGAGCGGTTGGCGACACAGATGCAGAAGATCACCATCGGCCCCTGGCACGAGCAGGTCACCATGGGACCGCTGGTGAACAAGAAGCAGCATGACCGCGTCATGGGCTACATCGACATCGGCAAGCAGGAGGGCGCCGAGCTCGTGCTCGGCGGCGGCGCACCGCAGGGAGAGAAGTTCTCCGACGGCTTCTTCGTCGAACCGACCATTTTCGATCACGTCGACCCGGATATGCGGATCGCCCGCGAAGAGATCTTCGGGCCGGTCCTCTCGGTCATCCCCGTCGACGATGAGGCCGAAGCCATCGAGGTCGCCAACGGCACCGACTACGGCCTGGTCGCGTCGGTCTGGACCCGCGACGTCGGACGCGCCGTCCGGGTCAGTCGCGCGCTGCAGGCCGGTCAGGTCGGGGTGAACAACGCCATCGGGGCCTCCGTCATCGGCGGCCCGTTCGGCGGATACAAGAACTCCGGCTTCGGCCGGACCATGGGCGCCGACTCGGTGCTCGAGTGGACGCAGGTGAAGACCGTGTCCATGCGCGAGGCCGGCCTCGCGAGCGGACGCGGCCGCTGAGTGTGCCTCATCCATTTCACGTGCGGAGGGAAGTACGCCCATGACGTCGACGATCACCACACGTGCGGCCATCGCCCGCGGACCCCACATCGGCTGGGAGCTCACCGAGCTGGAGCTGGACCCACCGAAGGCCTTCGAGGTCCGGGTGAAGTTCCACGCCTCCGGGCTCTGCCACTCCGATCACCACATCACCGCCGGTGATGCTCGTGTGCGCTTCCCCATGGTCGGAGGGCATGAGGGCGCGGGCATCGTCGAGTCCGTCGGGGAACACGTCACCCGGGTCAAACCGGGCGACAAGGTGGTCTGCTCCTACATTCCCGCCTGTGGCACCTGCCGCCCCTGTTCCGAGGGGCATCAGAACATGTGCGTCAAGGGCCTCAACGCGGGCAGCGGCATGTTCCTCGACGGCACCTTCCGCTTCCACGCCGACGGCGAGGACTATGGCGGATTCTGCTCCCTCGGCACCTTCTCCGAGTACGCCGTCGTCTCCGAGTACGCCGTGGTGCCGCTGCCGGACGAGATCCCGTTCACCGTCGGCTCCATCGTCGGCTGCGGCGTGCCGACGGGGTGGGGGTCGGCGGTCTACGCCGCGGGAGTCCGCGCCGGGCAGACCGTCGTGGTCTTCGGCGCCGGCGGGGTCGGCAGTAACGCCGTGCAGGGTGCCGCGTACGCGGGCGCGCGGGACGTGATCGTCGTCGACCCGGTCGAGTTCAAGCGGAAGAACGCCCTCATGCTCGGCGCCACCCACGCCTTCGAGACCTCGCAGGAAGCCCACGACTTCGTGGTCTCGCATACGTGGGGCCAGCTGGCCGACCACGTGATCATGACCCCGGATGCGGTCACCGAGGAGATGGTCACCGCCGCCGTCCTGATGACCGGTAAGGGCGGCAAGGTGACCATCACGGCCGTCGGGCACGTCGACGAGACCGCGGTCCATCTGCCCGCCGGTCTCCTGATCGGCTATCAGCGGCAGATCCGGGGCGCCCTCTTCGGTGACTGCAACCCGCTCTACGACATCCCGCGCCTGCTCCGCCTCTATCAGGAGGGCGACCTCAAGCTCGACGAGCTCATCACCCGCACCTACACCCTGGACGAGGTCAACGACGCCTACCGCGATCTCGTCGACGGCAAGAACATCCGCGGCGTGATCGTGCACGAGTGACCGTGCACGAGTGATCGAGCGGAAGCGAACGACATTGCGGTCACGATGACGACCACCACGCATGCTCTTTCGCGCACAAGGCGGCACAACCGACGAGACGCACGGTGACGAAAGCGAGGAACACGTGGCAGAGATGGTGAGAGCCGCGGTCCAGACCGGGCCACGCACGATCGAGATGCGGGAGTTCCCCCGGCCCCCGATCGGCGACGACGACGGGCTGCTACGGGTCGAGGCGAACGGAATCTGCGGCAGCGACGTCGAGATCTTCAACGGCCACCTGGGCGAACGTCCGCCGTTCATCCCGGGACACGAGCCGATGGGCATCATCGAGGAGATCGGCGACCGCGCCGCCGAGCGCTGGGGCGTTCGGGAAGGTGACCGGGTAGCGCTCGAGGTGATCGTGCCATGTCGCGCCTGCCGGGACTGCCTGGTCGGCCGCTACCAGGCGTGCCGCCACCGCAAGTACGGGCACGGGGTGACATCCATCGATGTCGCGCCCAGCATCTGGGGCGGGTTCGCCGAATACCTCTACCTCTCGCCGACCGCCGTCATGCACAAGATCGACGCGTCCCTACCGGCCGAGATCGCCGCCATGTACAACCCGCTCGGTGCCGGCGTACGCTGGGCCGTCGACCTCGGCGGGGTCGGGCTCGGCACGACGCTGCTGGTACTCGGCGCGGGACAACGAGGACTCGGCGCGGTCATCGCGGCGAAGGCCGCCGGGGCGTCCACCGTCATCGTGACCGGGCTCGCCTCCGACGCCCACAAGCTCGGCGTCGCCCGCGAACTGGGCGCCGACCACACCTTGATCGTGGACGGCGACGACGCACAGGACGTCGAGGAGTCGGTGCGCGAGATCACCGACGGGGAGATGGTCGACGTCGCCGTCGACCTCACCCCGATGGCGGCCGGCCCGGTCACCGACGCGCTGAAGTCGGTCCGATTCGGCGGCACGGTGGTCCTGGCCGGGCTCAAGGGCCGGAAGGAGATCCCGCTCGTCACCGACCACATCATCCACCGCGGGCTGGTGGTGAAGGGCGCTTTCGGCGTCGACGCCGCGGCCAACAAGAAGGCGATCGAGCTGCTCGAGTCGGGCCGCTTCCCGCTGCACAAGCTGCACACGCACACCTTCGGCCTGGACGATGTGGGTCTGGCCATCGACACGCTCGCCGGCGCGGCCGGCGACGGCTCCGCCATTCACGTCTCCGTCCATCCGGGCAATCAGGTCAGCCCGGGCAACCCGAGCAACTGACGAAGAGGAGCCCGACGTGATCGTCGACGCCCACGCGCACCTGCTCCCCAAGCACTATCCGGCCGATGCGCCCGAGTGTTTTCCGCGGATGGAACCCATCGCGGACAGCACCGACCGGCAGCTCCTCTTCGGCCAGACGAAGTTCCGGGCCACGGAGGTGTTCTTCGAAGCCGAACGCCGCGTCGAGGCGATGGACGCCTCCGGCGTCGGCGCCGAGGTGCTCAGCCCGATGCCCCCTCTGCTCCGCTACGACCTGCCCGCCGACGACGGACTGGCGCTCGCCCGGCACGTCAACCACTTCACGGCCGAGCTCACGTCACATGATCCCGAGCGGTTCGTCGGGCTCGGCATGGTGCCGATGCAGGACCCAGACGCCGCGAGCGCCGAGCTCGCGGCGGTCGCAGAGGCCGGCCTCGCCGGGGTCGAGATCGCCTCGAACATCCTGGGCTCCTCGATCGGTGACGAGAAGTTCCTGCCGTTCTTCGCCGAGGCGGAGCGGCTCGGGCTCGCCATCTTCGTGCACGCGATGCCCGCCCCGACGGACCGGCTGCCGCGGTCCGGCATGGGCACCTACGTCGTCGGCATCGAAGGCACCCTCGCCGCCGCGTCGCTGATCCTCGGCGGCACCGCCGCTGCCTGCCCGAACCTGCGCATCAGTTTCAGTCACGCCGCCGGTGGGCTGGCCATGATGCTGCCGCGCGCGAACTACTTCTGGGGTGGCTCCTGGAACGAGGAAGCCAAGAACCCGGAGCGGGCGGTCATGCCGGACGACGGTCCCTCGCCGCTGGAGTACGCCCGCCGCTTCTATTACGACTCGATGGTCTTCGACCACCGGGCCATCCGCTATCTCATCGACCTCCTCGGCGCCGACCGCCTCCTCGTCGGCTCCGATTTCCCCGCCATGCCGCGGGAGGAGCCGGCGGCCAGGACGCTGCGCTCCATGGACCTCTCCGAGAAGGAGTGGGAGGACGTGTCCTGGAAGAACGCCTTCCGCTGGTTGGGGCGTGCCTGACCTCGTCCCCAGCGGCAGGCACGCACGAGGCCGCGGGATCCGTAGGGGGTCACACACCGCAACCGAAGAGCTTCATCATCGCCATCGTTCGAAGGAGAACGTGTCATGAGAAGACGAGATGTGCCGCGCGCGACGCGTCGGAGGCTCCGCGCCGTCGCCCTGGTCTCTGCCGTCGCGCTGGCCGCTGCGGCGTGCAGCGGCGGTGGCGGCGGGACAGGAACCGGAGACGACGGGAACCCGGCCGACCCCGGCGAGCCGCAGAGCGGTGGAGAGATCACCACGATCCTCGACTCCGGATTCGCCGGAGACTGGTCGACCGGACTCGACCCCGCGACCAGCAACAGCACGGGGGCGAACCTGCCACAGAACAGCGCCATCTTCGGGGGCCTGTTTACCCTCGAGCCCGACGAGAGCGGGGAAGGCGCCGAGTTGGTCCCCAACCAGGCGGAGAGTTACGAATGGTCCGACGACGGGCTGACGCTCACCGTCACGCTGCGCGAAGGGATCGAGTTCAGCGACGGGACCCCGCTGAACGCCGAGGCCGTGGTGTGGAACTGGATCCGGGAGTTCAGCTCCGGAAGCACCGGGGCGCCCACGGTCCAGCTGGACCTGGAGCGCGAGCCACCGGACCTGGACCAGGCGTTCCTCGACAGTCTGTTCGCCGCGCTCCCCGACGACGTCGATCGAGACCTCATCATGGCGCGTCTCGGTGCCATCCGGGCGGTCGACGATCTGACCGTCGAGATGCACCTCGCGGTGCCGAACGGTTCGCTGGTCAACGGGTTCCCATCCGCGAACATCAACCTCATCGGTTCCCCGACTGCGTACGCGGAGATGGGCGCGGAGGCCTTCAGCACCGCCCCGGTCGGCGCGGGACCGTTCGTCGTGACCGAGAACACCCAGAACCAGCGGCTGGAACTGGAGCGCAACGAGAACTACTTCAAGGACGGCCTACCGTACCTGGACAGGCTCACCTTTCAGTCGGTCGCCGGCGATCAGATCGCCTACCAGACCCTGCAGTCGGGTCAGGGCGACGTGATCGAGGGGATCAGCGACGTCGCCCTGATCGAGCAGGCCGACAACAACCCCGACGTCGAGATGCATCTCGGCACGCCGACGTCGCCCTACGTGATCCAGCTCAACACCAGGACCGCTCCGTTCGATGAGAAGCGAGCGCGGGAGGCCATCTACTACGCCACCGATTTCGAACAGATCAACCAGGGACTGTTCAACGGTCAGGGTGAGATGAGCCAGTCGTTCACCGCGTCCGGCGGGCTCTTCCATCATCCAGAGGTTCCCGGCTACCGCGAATACGATCCGGAGCAGGCCGCGGAGATCGTCGATGAGATCGGCGGCCTCAAGGTCGATTTGATGACGACCGACCTGTCGACGGCGCGCCGGGTGATGACCGCGCTCCAGACGCAGTGGCAGGAAGCCGGGATCGACGTGGAGATCGACTCGAAGCCGCTCGGCGACATCATCACCGAGTTCCAGGGCGGGCAGTGGCAGGCGATCCTGCAGACCGCAGGTGCGTGGGATCCCTCCGTCGGCATCGGCGTGGCTGTCCGGTTCGGCTCAACCTCGCCCTTCAGTGGCACGCCGCTACCCGACGGGGCGGAGTCGGCGCAGCAGGCCATCGACGAAGGGCTCCAGACGGAGCTGGACGAGCTGCTCCAGGCCGCAGTGCTGACCGTGGACGAGGCGGAGCGTGAGGAACACTACAAGGCGATCAGCCAGTACATCTCCGACGAGGCGTACGGCCCCTTCGGGATCGCCTTCAGCCCGGCGCAGGTGATGCGCAACGGCGTGCACGGGCCCGGGCTGGACCAGCCCATCGCGGCGCTCGCGGTCAACCAGGGCGTCCTCTACGACCGGGTCTGGGTCGAGCAGCCGTGAGTGGTGCGACGACGACGCCGGCGGCCGAGAAACGCACCCGGGTGACCGAGAACGGGCCCGCGGGCGAGCAGCCTGAGGGCCTGCGCGCCCGGCTCGCCGGATCGCCAGTCCTGCGTCTCGTCGGCCGCCGGTTGATGATCGTCATCCCGCTGCTGTTCGTCGTCAGCGCGCTGGTGTTCCTCCTCATGGAGGCGCTGCCGGGAGATCCTGCCCAGATCCGGGCGGGCATGGATGCGTCCGAGGAGGAGGTCGAGGCCGTCCGCCAACAGATGGGCCTCGATCGCCCCGGGCACGAGCGCTACCTCTCCTGGCTCGGCGGGGCGCTCACCGGCGATCTGGGCAGTTCGGTCGTCAGTGGCCGGGCGGTGACGACGCTTCTCGGCGAACGCCTCCCGGTCACCCTGCAGATGGCCGGCATGGCGTTCGTCTTGTCGATCGTCATCTCGCTGCCACTCGCGCTGGCCGCGGCCCGTCGGCCTGGTGGGCTGGTGGATCGGTTCGTGATGGTCTGCTCGATGACCCTGCTGGCCGTACCCAACTTCGTGATGGCGCTGCTGCTCGTGCTGGTGTTCGCGGTCGGGCTGGGCATGCTTCCCGCGATCGGGTTCGTACCGCTGGCGGAGGGGGTCTGGCCCAACATGCGCTCCATGATCCTGCCCGTCCTCTCGCTGGCGGTGCCGATGGCGTGCTTCTATGCGCGATTCCTCCGGGGTGACCTCGTCGAGCAGCTGAACGCGGCGGCCTACATCGACACCGCACGGTCCAAGGGCACCGGGCCGTGGCGGATCCTGTGGCTGCACGCCTTCCGGAACTCCAGCTTCGGCCTGCTGACCCTGGTCGGCCTCAACATCGGCGCGCTCGTCGGGGGC
Organism: Phytoactinopolyspora halotolerans; assembly: GCF_010550675.1. GTDB lineage: Bacteria > Actinomycetota > Actinomycetes > Jiangellales > Jiangellaceae > Phytoactinopolyspora > Phytoactinopolyspora halotolerans. The sequence goes on from NZ_JAAGOA010000005.1 coordinate 341,019, forward strand.
ACGGTCATCATCGAGCGCATCTTCGCCATGCCCGGCATGGGCACGCTGATGCTCGAAGGGGTGATGTCCTCCGACGTCGCTGTCGTGCAGACCTGCGTCTTCATCTTCGCGGCCGCCGCTGTCTTCGCCAACCTGCTCGTCGATGTCATGTACGCCGTTCTCGACCCGAGGGTTCGCTATGGCAGTCACTAGTCCTCCCGGCTCGGCCACCCTGTCGCCGGCTCCGCTCGCGGGGAGTGCTACCCGCTGGTCCTCGTTCCGGCGTCGCCTCACGATCTGGATCTCCGGCAGCGTGGTCGCGCTGCTGGTGATCACCTGCTACCTCGGACCGTTCGTGCTGCCGATTCCGTCCCCGGTCGGTGGGAACGTGCTCGACAGCGGACTGTCACCCGGCAGCCCGGGGCACCCGTTAGGCACCGACGTCAACGGCAACGATGTCCTCTCCCGGCTGATTCACGGTGGCCGTTCGTCGCTGACGGTGGGCGTCGTCGTCAATATCATCGGCCTGGCGATCGGCGGGACGGTCGGCGCGATCTCCGCCTACCTCGGAGGCAGAGCCGACTCGATCATCATGCGCGCCTTGGACGTGCTCATCGCTTTCCCGTCCCTGGTCCTGGTGATCGTGCTGGCTCAGATCCTCGGCCCGTCGCTGCCGAACACGATCCTCGCGCTCAGCGCCTTCAGCATCCCGGCGGTGGCGCGGATCTCGCGCGCCGCCACGCTGAAGGTGATGAGCATGCCGTATCTGCAGGCGGCCGAGCTCAGCGGAAGCCCGTGGTGGCGCATCCTCTCCCGGCACGTGGTGCCGAACATCGTGCCACAGCTGACCACGTTCGCGATGCTCGGCATGGCGATCGTGGTGGTGACCGAGGGCGCGCTGAGCTTCCTGGGTCTCGGGATCCCGCCGCCGCGACCCAGCTGGGGAAACATGATCTTCGAAGCCCAGCAGTCGATGTCCGCCACACCGTTGCTCGTGCTGTGGCCGAGCATCGCGCTGCTGGTGACGGTCCTGTCCTTCAACCTGCTGGGCGAGTCCATCCGAGACGAGGTGACAGGCCGATGAGGAGCGGAGCACGACTGGCGACGATGAGCGGCATGCTGAACGCCACCCGGGAGCCGGCGGCGACATCGAACGGCGCGGCCGGCCCGATCCTGGTGGTCGACGATCTCCGGGTGACCTTCTCCCGGCACGGACGCGTCGTCCATGCGGTGAACGGGCTGAGTTACCAGGTTCGCCCCGGGCGGACCCTCGCCATCATCGGCGAGTCCGGCTCCGGCAAGTCGGTAAGCGTCCGCGCGCTGATGGGGCTGCTGCCGCCCAGCGCCCACATCGAAGGGTCGGCGCGGCTGGACGGCACCGAACTGGTCGGGTTGGACGACAAGTCCTGGCGGGCAGTCCGCGGCTGCCAGATCGCCATGGTCTTCCAGGACCCGGCCAGCTCGTTGAACCCGACGATGAGCATCGGCGCCCAGCTCATCGAGGCGATCCGCATGCACGCGCCACTCAAGCGCCGCGAGGCGGCGCAGAAGGCGATCGACCTGCTGAAGCTGGTCCGGCTACCATCGCCGGAGAAGCGGCTCAAACAGTTCCCACACCAGCTCTCCGGCGGTATGCGTCAGCGTGTGGTGATCGCCATCGCGCTGTCCTCCGACCCCAAGCTGCTGATCGCGGACGAGGCGACGACGGCGCTGGACGTCACGACGCAGGCACAGATCATGGAACTGCTCGTCGACATCCAGGAGCGGCTCGGCATGGCGGTCATCATGATCAGCCACGATCTGAGCCTCGCCGCCTGTTACGCCCACGAGGTGCTCGTCATGTACGCGGGGAAGGCGGTCGAGCACGCCGAGACCAGGAACCTGTTCAGCAATGTGCGGATGCCCTACACCAAGGCGCTGTTGGACGCCATCCCGCAGCTGTCCACACCCGCACACCTGCAGCCGGCCATCGTCGGCGGACATCCGCCCGACCTGTCCGCGCTGCCGGAAGGTTGCGCCTTCCTGCCGCGCTGCCCGAGCAGCACGGAGCAATGCCGGATCGAGCCGCATCTGGCGGAGCACGAGCCGGAGCATGCATACGCGTGCTGGCACCCGGTGAGCCGGGACGGCAGCTGCACCGGGCAGAAGGAGGAGAGACCGTGACCGATCAGGCAGTACACGTCGCGCCGGCCGAGACCGCCGAACCCGCGAGGAACGGTCCGCACACCCCGCTGTTGTCCGTACGCAATCTCGTTCAGGAGTACGTCACCCGCGGGCCGGGTGGCATCAAGACCGGCGTGGTCCATGCCGTCAGTGACGTCTCGTTCGACCTGATGCCCGGCGAGACGCTCGGCATCGTCGGGGAGACCGGCTCCGGCAAGTCAACCCTCGCGCGCGCCGTCATCCAAGTGGAGACCCCGAAGTCCGGGACGGTCCGCTTCCAGGGACGCGACCTGGTGGGCATGTCAAAGCGGGAGATCACGAAGGTCCGCGCCGACATGCAGATGGTCTACCAGGATCCGTTCGGATCTCTGAATCCCCGATGGAGGGTCGCCGATGTCATCGCCGAGCCGCTGCTGGGGCACACCTCCATGACCAGGGAGCAGCGTGCCGAACGGGTCGACGAGCTGCTCGACCTGGTGGGGCTCCGGCCGGAGACGTACCGGCACCGCCGACCGTTGGAGCTCTCCGGCGGCCAGGCGCAACGAGTGGCGATCGCCCGCGCCGTCGCGCCCGGCCCTTCGCTCATCATCTGCGACGAGGCGACGTCCTCCCTGGATGTCCTCATCCGGGCCCAGGTGCTCAACCTGTTCGAGAAGCTGCGAGAAGAGTTCAACCTGGCCTACATGTTCATCGCCCACGATCTGGCGACTGTGAAACGCGTCAGCGACCGGGTCGCCGTGATGCATCTCGGGCAGCTCGCGGAGTCCGGTCCCGTCGAACAGATCTATGCGGCACCCCGGCATCCCTACACCCGCGCCCTGCTGGACTCGGTGCCCGTACTGGACACCATGACCGGTGTCGTCAAGCGCCCCGTCGCGCTTCCGGGCGAGCCGCCGTCACCGCTCAATCCGCCGAGCGGGTGTCGCTTCCGCACGCGTTGCCCGCGGGCAGAAGACCTGTGCGCGCAAGAGGAACCCGTGCGCACCAGGGTGAGCGACCGCCACACCGTGGCCTGCCACTTCCCTCTCACGCCCGCCTGATCAGCGCCCCCGGCCCAGCGCAAGAGGAGCGTCGGGCGGGTGCTAGAACGGCGGCGGGTCCGAGTCGGGGTCTGTGCCGGTGTCGGCGTCCGTACCGGTGTCGGTCTGGTGTCCGGTGTCGGGATCGGGATCGGTGCGGGGACGCCGATGTTCCGGTCGGGCGAGGTGGCGGATGGGTCCGACGGCTTCCGGCGGAACCGTGTAGGTGTGTCCGGCCGGGCTTCGCCATCGGTAGCCGCCCCAGTCCAGGTGCTCGATGCTCCAGCCGTGCAGCGTCTTGGCGACGTGACATCCGCGGGACAACGGATGGTTGTTCGACGCGCCGGTGGTGCCGCCGTCCTCCCACGGGATGCCGTGGTCGATGTCGCAGACATCCGACGGCGTATCACACGTGGGGAAGACGCACCGGCTGTCCCGGGCGAGCACGAAGTCCTTCAGCGCGCGCGGCGGCGAATACGTCGTTCTGCCGTATTCCAGCAACCGCCCGTCCACCGGGTCGGTGAGCAACCGGCGCAACACCGCGTCCTCGGCGATACGGCGCGCGGCCTCGGCGGGGATCGGCCCGTACCCGGCCAGCTGGCACGGCTGGTCATCGAGCCCGAGCAACGTGGTGATCGGCACCGTCACGTTCACCGTGGCCGGACGGCCGTGCCGGTTGGCCAGCCGCACCTGTTCCGGCCCGGCGAGCACACCCGTGGCCAGGGCGTTCCACCCGATCTGGCACAGCAGGTCGAAGCGGAGCTGGTCCAGGTTGCGCGAGTCGCCTGCCGCGCGCAGCGCACGCGCGCCCGCGTCGACAGCGGTGTACAACGCGGCCAGGTCCTCGGCCGGACCCACCAGCGTCATCGACGCGATCCCGGTCACATCGTCGTCCGGTACCGGCGGGCACACCCGGCGCTTCTTGCGCCCCTCCGCGCGGCGCTTGCGCGCCGTGTCCGGGTCGGCCTCGGACAGCATCCGGTTCAACCGCCGATGCAGCTGCCGCTCGGTCATCCCCGGCGCGTCCTCCAACAGCCGATCCTCGACCTCGGCCTGCAACCACGCATCGTGCAGCCAGGACACACCGCGCACGATGATGCGCGCCTTGTTCCAGCTGATCCGGCCCTGCTCCAGCGCACGCAGCACCGACCGGTGCTCCTCGACCAGCTCGATCGCCAGCCCGGCATGATTCTTCGCCTCGTTCGGCGTCCAGGTCAGGGCAGGGCTGAGCTCCTGACCCACGGCGTCGGCCCGGTCATGGGTGTGGAACGCGTTGTCGACCTCGGTGTCCTCACAGGCCACGCAGAACGCGTAGTTCTCCCGCCCGGACAGCTCCTGCACCATCCGGGCCTGGACCGCCTGAAGATGCGCCATCTGCCGCTGGCACGCCACGATCGCGTCGACCACGTCATAGTCGTCCAGCTGTCGCGGCTGACACTCCTCCAACGCCAGACCCAACGCAGGGCCAGGCGCAGTCGCGGCCAAGCCGCGCGTGCCGGACGGCGGTTGCGAGTCAGAAGCAGAGGTAGACATGACCACATGCTATCGAACACACGATCGAATCACTACCTGTTGACGTTCATCTACCCGCGAACACGCCTGATTCCTTACGAGTAGCTGCGGTGATATCTCTCAACGTGCAATGATCGAGGTTTGACGACGGACCGACCACGGACTCGACAGCCGCTCACCGTGTGAATGCCATACCCGGCGGCCGCGCCGTTTCGCCCTGTGGGCATGCGCGGAGCCGCGTAGCATCAGCGCAGTCCAGCTCTACCACCGTCGGCGCACCGTGCCCTTGGGCCCGGCCACCAGGCTCGCCGCCGGCACGTCGTCGGCCACGACCGTCCCAGCCGCAACGACCGCGTCACGGCCGATGCTGACGCCAGGCAGGATCGTCGCGCCCGCGCCTATCCACGCATTCTCGGCCACATCGATCGGCGCGCCGGTGAGGAACCGGCGCCGCTCCTCCGGGTCCACCGGGTGGCCCATCGTGATGAACGTGGCTTTCGGGCCAACCATCACGCCTTCGGCCAATCGGATACCTGCGTCTTACCCGCCTCGTCATCGAACGGGAGGACTTTGAGACGCGAGGTCAGCTCCGTGACCCGCAATACCCTCTCGCTCATCGCCGTGAACTCGGCGCCCAGAACGCGGTCGCCGTTGGCTTGGATATCAGGTTCGTGGATCGGCATGAAGCGGTGCGTCGGTCATCAGGCGATTCTCGCGCAACGGTGATTCTCGGCGAGCCAAGCTCGCCGACCTAGTCGCCCCGGCGCATGAACCTCGCGATGAGTTCGCCGATCAGCACGGCAGTGGCGCCCGGGCCACGGCTCGGCACGGTGGGCAAGATCGAGGTGTCGGCCACACGCAGGCCGCTCACTCCGCGCACGCGCCCGTACTGATCGACGACGGCGCCGGTGTCGTCCGCAGGCCCCATGCGTGCGCTGCCACACAGATGGATCGCGGTGCCGAGCTGTGCGTCCATCCAGCGGTCCAGGTCGGCATCGCCGACGGCCGCCGCACCCGGATCGACAAGCCCGTCGACGACGCCGGCGAACGCCCGCGAACGCAGCAGCGCAACCGCGGTGCGCAGGCCGTGCCGGAGCCGGACGCGATCGACCGGCTCGGAGAGGTAGCGGTACTCGATGCGCGGGGGCACGTACGGGTCGGCTGAGCGAAGGGAGATCCTGCCGCGTGACTCGGGTCCCTGGAGACTGACCAGCAGCGCCCCACCGCCCGTGCCGCCCGGCACACCGGTGAGCAGATCCCTGATGGGCTGCTCACACAGCAATATCTCCAGGTCTCCCTGTGCGGGACCACCGGGAGAAGCGAAATCCAGAACAGTCACGAACGTCTCCGGTCGCCCGACCGCCCCCGGCGGCCGTCCGCGCCATTCCACGACGAGCTGCGGATGGTCGGTGAAGTCGCGGCCGACGCCGGGCAGATCCGCCACCACCGGGACACCGAGCGCGGTGAGCTTTTCCGCCGGTCCGATCCCGGAGAGCAGGAGCAGGTGTGGACTGCCGATGGCACCGCACGCCAGCACCACCTCCCGGGCCTCGACGAACTCGCCGCGCCCTGCCGTCTCCACCTCCACGCCGGTCGTGCGACCACACTCGACCCGCACCCGGAGCGCGCGCGTGTCGCCCCGGACCGCCACGTTCGGGCGGTGCCGGGCCGATGCGAGGTACTGCATGGCCGCGTTCCTCCGGATACCGGCGACGACGGTGCGTGGCAACGGTCCGACGCCAGGAGCGCCCGGCGCGTTCTTGTCCGGCTCCTCGCCGAAACCCAGGTCCACGGCGGCCGCATGGAACGCCTCGGCGGCCGGGCTCTGCTGCGGTGCCCGCAGCACGGGCATCGGACCGCTCCCCCCATGGACGTCGGTCGCCCCATGGTCGAGGTCGGACTCCAGCTCGCGCCACACCGGCAGCACCCGGCCATACGACCACTCGTCGTTACCGCGCCGGGCCCAGCCGTCGGCATCCTCCGGGCGCGCCCGGACGAAGGCACCCCCGTTGATCGCGCCCGACCCACCCATCATGCGGCCACGGACGACGGTGTACGGCCGGGACGGCGCGAGAAGGGCGGGATATGACCATGTCAACGGGTGGCCGGGAACGGCGGCACGCAGCGTGGTCCCGTCCCGGACCTCCGCCGGGACGGCGTCGTCGGCGGGAACGGGACCGGCCTCGAGCAAGAGAATCGTCCGATCCGGGTCCTCACTCAGCCGCGCGGCGAGCGGCCCCCCGGCGGTCCCGCCGCCGACGACCACGACGTCATACGTCACCTGGCACCGCTCGGGAACAGAAGACCTCGCGCATCTGGACGAAGCCCTGGTGGATGAGGTCGGTCAGCACCTGCTCGGGGTGGGCGAGCCACTGGTCGTAGGCGGCGAGGCTGATGCCCAGGCACGCCCATCCGATGGTCTGTGGCTGCAGCGCGTCCGCGGCGACCCCGAGCCGCGCGGCGACGAAGTCAGCGATCACTTGTCGCCACGATTGGTACCGCAGTGCCGAATGAGCCACGAGCGTCGGCGTGCGGAGCAACACCTCCATGCGCTGCCGGTGCAGCGGCAGTTCGGCGTCAGGGAACGTGTTGAAGTCGATGACGGCCGCACGCAGCGCGTCGTACAGGGGGATATCCGCAGGTATGTCCGACAGGTGCGCACGCATCCGGCCGAGCATTGCGTCGAAGTCACCCCACGGCAGGTCGTTCTTGGAGGGAAAGTAACGGAAGAACGTGCGCCGTCCGATGCCCGCGGCGGCCGCGATCTCATCCACGGTCACCTCGTCGAAACCTCGCTCGATGAACAGCTCCAGGCCGATCCGGCCCAGCTCGGCAGCAGTGGTCGAGCGCGCGCGTCCCACCCGGGCCGCTTCCTTGCGTCCGACGGTCATACACAACCCTTCCCTACGGCACTCAGTGCCATTAGTATGGTGCCCACCACGTCGGATCCCCGGGTCCGACACTCGTGTACGCCGATGCCGATGCTGCACGACAGAAGGGAATCCTATGAGTGCGCAGGCGAAGCCCACCATGCCCGAGCAGGAAGCGGAGACGCTGACGGGCACCGAGCCCCCGGTCGAGACGGACACGCTGATCGAAGAGGTCTCGATCGACGGAATGTGCGGCGTCTACTGACGTCCGCCCCGGTTCACTTTCCATGACTGATTTCGACTCCGACCGCGCGTGGCGTCTCCACCCGCAGGTCGCGGTCCGTCCCGAACCGTTCGGGGCGCTCCTCTACCACTTCGGCACCCGCAAGCTGTCGTTCGTCAAGGATCGCACTCTGCTCGAGATCGTGCGCTCACTCGAAGAACAGCCGAGCGCCCGGTCCGCCGTCGAAGCCGCCGGCGTGGCGCCGGCCGCCGTCGAGAAGTACCTCGGCGCGGTCGGCACGCTGGCGGACTCCACCATGGTGGTCCAACGGACACCCTCCTGACGTGCGCTGATGCCGAACTCGCCAGTCATCTCGTCCCCGTTCGCCGTGCGGGCGCGCGGCGAACACCACCACCGTCGTCCACCCCTGCCGCCTTCTTCCGCATAACGGAAGCACGCCTTGTTCGGCCCTGCGCTTCTAGGCGAGAGTGCTGCGTACTCCGTCTGCACCGATGCGACGGGCTTGTCCCGACACAGGAGTCGATGACATGTTCACAGCAAGGACGCAGCACCCCCGAAGGCGCGTAGCGCAGATAGCAGCCGCCCTCTCGGCCAGCGCGCTCGCTCTGAGCGCTTGTTCGTCGGACAGCGAAGACCAAGCAAGCGCCGCTGAAGGCGGGCTGACTCCCATCACCGTGGTGACGTTCCTGCCGCTGGAGTCGTTCACCTTCGCCCCCGAGATGATGGCCTACTCCGGAGGATACTTCGAAGAACACGGCCTCGACGTCACGCTCGAACCGGTCCAGGGGACCTCCGCCGCCATCCAATCGGTGGTCGGCGACGCGGCCTTCATCACCCGGGCCAGCACTATCGATATCGTGCCGGCCATGGAGGACGGGCAGCAGATCGTCGGCGTCGGCACCATGGCGCGGCAGACGAACCTCCGCATCGCCTCGTCCACCGACGATCCGGTCGAGAGCACCGCGGACATGACGGGCAAGACCATCGGCATGGGCTCCATCGGTGGCACCAGCGAACGGGCCCTGGACCTGGCCCTGACGCACGACGGCATCGACCCGGGTTCGGTCGAGCGTCAAGCCGTCCCGGTCACGGCGGCCACGTTCGAGCTGGTCCGGCGCGGTGAGCTTGCGGGTTACATCGTCAGCCTGGACACGGCGCTTACCCTCGACGACCAGAACGACGACGCGGTGGTCGGCCCGGCAGGGCTCGACGTCACACCCGACCTGCAGCTGTACTTCACCACCCCGGACACGCTCGAGAACGACCCGGAGACTGTCGAGGCGTTCCTGGCCGCGATGGCCGACGCCACCCAGTTCATGGTCGATGACCGCGAGAACAATTACGACGAGACGCTGCAGATTCTGCGCGACAGCGGCGACTGGGACTTCCCGGCGCTCTTCGACGACGAGGCCGCACGAGGGGCATTGGAGGTCTACACGACCGAGACCTGGATGGACGACTCGGGCACGCCGTTGATGCACACCGATCCCGACGTGTTCGCCGAGGCGTACGACGCGCTCGCGGCCGGCGGTCTCGTCGAAGGCGGCGCCGACCCGCAGGACTGGATCACCAACGACTACGTGCCGTGAATCGCCGAATCGCCACGCAACGTCGATGACGCGCGTGGCCCGCGAGGCCCGGATCAAAGGAGAGGTGGCACGGATCGCGATGCCTGACAACACGACGACGGCCGAACCCGTGGTGAGCGAGGCCGGAACGGATACCCCTCGACTCAGCATCACGGACGTCGGCCGCGACTTCCATACGCGGAACGGGGTCATCCACGCCGTCTCCGGCATCCACCTGGAGATCCAGCGCGGCGAGTTCGTCGCCCTGATCGGGCGGTCCGGCTGCGGGAAGACCACGGTGCTGCGCATGATCGGTGGATTGTTGCCGCCGACGGGCGGTGTGATCGAAGTCGACAGCAAGCCGTTGTGGCGGGACGGGCGGGTCGACTCGTCCGCCGTCACCAAGCTTGGCTTCGTGTTCCAGGAAGCGAACCTGTTCCCGTGGTTCTCCGTCATCGATAACATCGCGTTGCCGCTCAAGCTGCGTGGCGTCGGGAAACGGGAACGCCGGACACGCGCCAAGGAGCTCGCCGAGCTCGTAGGCCTGACCGGGTTCGAGGGATCGTATCCCCGCGAGCTCTCCGGCGGTATGCGACAGCGCGCGGCGATCGCCCGGGCGCTCAGCACCGAACCCGACCTGCTGTTGATGGACGAGCCGTTCGGTGCGCTGGACGCGCTGACCCGCGAGCGGATGAACCTCGAGCTTCAGCGCATCGTACTGGAGACCTCCTCGACGGTGGTGTTCGTGACGCACGACATCCCGGAGGCGGTGTTCCTCGCCGACCGGGTGGTGCAGATGACGCCCCGCCCGGGACGGATCAACAAGATCTTGCGGGTGGATTTCGCCAAACCCCGGGACGTCGATCTGCAGACCACGCCGGAGTTCAACGACATCGTGCGATCGCTCCGGCACGAGCTGGACGAGGAGGAGTGACATGCGCAACAACCGGATGAAGCTGCTCCCGTGGATCGTCACCCCGTCACTCATCGTCGCGATCATCGCCTTCTGGCACGTCTTCGTGACGGCGCGAGACGTCAACCCGCTCATCTTCCCGCCGCCGCGCGAGGTCGGCGACGCGCTCGTGGACCTGCTCGGCGAGGGGACCATGTGGTCCGCGGCGCGGGTAACCCTCACCGAGATCGTCGCCGGATTCCTCATCGCCGTGGTCAGTGGCCTCGCCGTCGGCGTCGTCCTGGGCAAGGTGCCCTGGCTCGAGCGCAGCGTCCGCCCGCTGATCGTCATCGCCCAGGTGTCTCCGAAGGTCGCCTTCGTCCCGCTCTTCGTGATCTGGTTCGGCTTCGACATCACCTCGAAGATCGTGCTGGCGACGGTGCTGGCCTTCTTCCCCGTCATGCTCAACGTGCTGCTGGGCGTCCGCTCCGTCGAGCAGGGCCAGCGGGAGGTGATGCGCAGCCTGAACGCGAGCCGCAGCCAGACATTCTCTCAGCTCGAGATGCGCAGCCTGATGCCCTACCTATTCGCCGGGATGGAGGTCGGGATCGTGCTGGCCACCATCGGCGCGATCGTCGGCGAGTACCTGGCCGGCAACGAGGGACTCGGCAACATGGTGGTCACCGCGATGAACTCGCTCGACGCCGCCCGGACCTTCGCGTTGATCCTGGTGCTGTCGCTGATCGGCCTGGCGCTTTTCCTCATCGTCAACGAGCTCAAGCGTTTCTTCATCCCGTGGCACGAATCGGTCTACGGGCTGCAGAACCGCGACGTCTGACCAGATCGGAGATCCATGCCTGATTCCGCCACCCTGTCCGTGCCCGTCGACAAGCTCGAAACGCTCGAAGGCGCCGGCTTCGGCCCGTCTTCCTGGCGCGAGATCGGTCAGGACGACATCGACGTCTTCGCCCGCCTCACCGGCGACGACAATCCGATTCACGTCGACGCCGATGCCGCCGCGAAGTCGCCGTACGGCACCCGCATCGCACACGGGCTGCTGACGCTCAGCTGTGTGGTCCCGATGATGCGTGAAGTGTTCTCGGTGACCGGCGCGGCGATGGGCATCAACTACGGCCTGAACCGGGTGCGGTTTCCGGCAGCGGTCCCGGCCGGTGCGCGCATCCGCATCCACGGCCAGGTGATCGAGGTGACCGAGATCGCCGGCGGATGGCAGACCGTGGTCTCGGTGACCTACGAGGTGGAAGGCGGGGAGAAGCCCGCGTGCGTGGCTGAGTTCGTCCTGAGGTACTACACATGAGCGGCGACGGGACGAGCGACGGGATCAGCCTGGCCGGACGCGTCGTCATCGTCACCGGCGCCGGCCGGAGCCTCGGGAAGGCGTACGCGACGGTCCTCGCCCAAGCGGGGGCGGCCGTCGTCGTCAACGACATCGACGCGGACGCCGCCGAGCAGGTCGTCGCCGAGATCACCTCCGGCGGCGGCCAGGCCACCGCCGTGGTGGCCCCGGTCGGCCCCGCCGCGACGGCGGACGCCCTGGTCGAGGCCGCGCGCTCGACGTTCGGACGGCTCGACGTCCTGGTCGCCAACGCTGGTGTTCTGCGCGACCGCGTGCTGTGGAAGATGTCCGACAAGGATTTCGACCTCGTGGTCGACACACACCTGAAGGGCACCTTCACCTGCGGCCGGGCCGCCGCCGTCGCCATGCGCGAACAGGGAGAGGGCGGCCGCATCGTCGTCATCGGTTCTCCGGCCGGACAGTTCGGCAGTTTCGGGCAGACGAACTACGCAGCGGTCAAGGCCGGTCTGGTCGCGATGGCACGGACCTGGTCGCTGGAGCTGGCGCGGTTCGGTATCACCGCGAACGCCGTCGTGCCGACCGCGCTGTCCCCCATGACGGCGACCATCCCCGCGTACGCCCAGCTCTACGAGGACTACCTCGCCGGCGAACCGATCCCTTCGAGATACCGCAAGGAGAACGCGCTCGGCACCCCGGAGGACGTCGCCCCGCTGATCGTCTGGCTCGCCTCCGACCGCTCCGCCGATGTCACCGGCCAGGCCATCGGCATCGGCGGCGACCGTCTCACCCTCTACTCGCATCCTCAGGCGCTGCAGACCGTCGACCATGACGACGGCTGGACCGCGGAGCAGATCGACAAGGTGTGGCACGGCACACTTGCCGCGCACGCACAGCCGTCCGGGCCGCCGAGCAAGGATGCCGCGGAATGAGACTCGGCAGGCATGCCGACGTGTGGCAAGGGGTGGCGCAGGCGGCCCCGGACCGTCCCGCCGTCGTCAGTCGTTCTCGCCGGCTCACGCATGCCGAGTTCACCGCGGAAGCCGCCGCGCTCGCCCGGCATCTGGAGCACGCAGGGATACGTCCGGGCGACTCGGTGGTGATCTACTCGTACAACCGGCCGGAGTTCCTGGTCACGCTGTATGCCTGCCTCGCCACCGGCGTCGCACCCGTGCCGCTGAACTTCCGCTACCGCGCGAACGAACTCCGCGACCTGCTGCTCGACTGCGAGGCCCGGATGCTCGTCTACCCGAGCTCCCTCGGCGCGGTGGTGACCGAAGCGATCGCCGGGCTCCAGTCGCCACCGGCCCAGCTGGAGGTCGACGACGACGCAGCACCGACCGCACCGACAACGCCGACTACGCCGACGGCGGCTACAGCGGCTACGACGTCAACGGGGCCGGCGGGGCAGGCGGGGCCCACGGCGGTCGCGTACCACGAGGCCGTCGCCGAGCCAGGTGCGCTACCCGCGGTCCCGCCGCCGGGCGGGGAGCTCCGTCTCTACACGGGCGGGACCACCGGGATGCCGAAGGCCGTCCTCTGGGACACCGATCACCTGCTCGACGGGATGCTCTTCTCCACCTACAGCTTGGTAGGGATCGACCCGCCGCAGACTGTGGAGGAGGCGGTAGCGATCGCCGTCGACCGCGCCCCACGGGTGGCGACCCTGCCGCTGGCGCCGTTCATCCACGGCACCGCGCTGTTCACCTCGCTCAACACGCTGGTGCTCGGCGGCACCGTCATCATCCATGCCTCGCCTCGGCTCGACGTCGAGGAGGCGCTCCGGCTGCTCCACGACGAAGCCGCCACCCGCCTCGTCCTGGCCGGTGACGCCGTGGCGCTCCCCCTCGTCACCGCTGCCGAACAGGCAGGCACCGGGCTCGGTCAGGTGCGCTCGGTGATCAGTTCCGGGATGCGGCTCAGCGACGAGACCAAGCGCCGGCTGCACGCACTCGCCGACCTGACCATTGCCGATCTGCTGGCGGCGACCGAGGGCGGACCGTTCGCCGCCGCCATCACCAGCAGCGTCGATGACCTGCCCGCCCGGCTGAAGCTCATGGACGACGCCGCGGTGCTGGACAACGACGGCGTCGAGGTGCAGGACCGCGTCGGAGCACTCGGGCGGCTCGCATTCCGCGGCGCGTTCGCCAAGGGTTACCTCGGAGACGAGGCGAAGACCCGGGAGACGTTCCGCGAGTTCGGCGGCCGGCGCTACGTCGTGCCAGGTGACTGGGCCCGCGTCCTGGGCGACGGACACATCGAGCTGCTCGGGCGCGGCAGCGCGGTGGTGAACACCGGCGGGGAGAAGGTCTACCCGGCCGAGGTCGAGCAGGCGCTTCTGGACCATCCGGAGGTCGACGACGCCGTGGTGTTCGGCACGCCCGATCGCCGCTTCGGTGAGGCCGTCACCGCCGTCATCGTCCCGGCGGCCGGTGCGTCGATCGATCCGGCGGAACTCGCGAACCACCTCGACCGGCGCCTCGCCGGCTACAAGAAGCCTCGGCACGTCCTGTTCCGCGATTCGCTCGAGCGCAGCCCGCACGGCAAGCTCGACCTGGCCCGTCTCAAACGGGATGCGACAGCGGAGCTCGCCGAACGCTCCGCCGAGGTCGTGCCATGACGCGGAGCGCTACCACCCAGCCGGAGAACGGGCCACCCACCACTCACCCGGAGATCGAGTTCACCGCCACCCAACCAGAGAGCGAGTTCCCCGCCACCGACCTGTTCGGGTTCGCCGACCGGCTGAGCGAGGCCGAGCGGGCGAAGCTGCACGCGCTCGATGCTCTGCTCGACGAGCAGGTGCGCCCCTACCTCGCCGAGTGGTGGGAGCGGGCCGAATGCCCCGTGCACGTCCGTGGCGAGCTCGCCCGGCTGCGGCTCGAGGACGATCCCGACCTGCTCCGCGGCGACGGGACACTCAATCCGCAATACGTCGGGTTCCGCCACTTCATGCTGGCCAGGTGTGACCTGTCCGTCGCCACCCTGTACGGCGGCCAAGTGGGGATGTTCCGCACGGTGGTGCGTGAGGGCGGCTCCCCGGAGCAACGGGCTCAGCTCGACCCGCTCATCGTCTCCTTCGAGCTGACTGGATGCTTCGCACTCACCGAGCCGGACCACGGTTCGGACGTCGCGCGCGGCCTGGAGACGGTCGCGACACGCCACGGGGACACCTGGCGCATCAACGGCCACAAGCGCTGGATCGGGAATGCGGCCGTGTCGGATGTGATCGTCGTCGTCGCGAAGGACAGCTCCGACGGGGCGGCCAAGGCGTTCATGGTGCCGCGCGAGGCACCCGGGGTGGCCATCAGCGATGTGGGCAGCAAGCTCAGCCTGCGGATGGTCCGCAACGCCGACATCCGGCTCACCGACGTGGAGGTCGACGAATCGGCGCGGCTGCAGCGGATCGACTCCTTCGCCGACATCGCCGCCATCCTTGCTCACCTACGACCCGTCGTCGCCTGGAACGCCGCCGGGATGCAGGCCGGCGCCTATGAGGCCGCGCTGCGCTATGCCACGCATCGGCATCAGTTCGGCCGCCCGATCGCCGGCTACCAGCTCATCCAGGACAAGCTCGCCCGGATGCTCGGCAACGCGACGGCGTCGCTGGCGATGGCCGCGCGGCTGAGCGACCTGCGTAGCCAGGGCCGCGGCGGCGATGCGCACTCGGCGCTGACGAAGGCATGGACCAGCGACCGGCTCCGCGAGACCGTCGCGCTCGCCCGCGAGATCTGCGGCGGTGAGGGCATCCGCGTCGGGAACGACGTGGCGCGGTACTTCGCCGACGCGGAGGCGGTCTACACGTTCGAGGGAACCCGGGAGATCAACCATCTCATCGTCGGGCGCGCCGCGACCGGGCTGAGCGCGTTCACCCGCTGAGTCCGGGGCGCCCGACGGCAGGCGTCGACGGCCAACGTCGGAAGGTTGTGTTCGCTATGGCAACGAAAACTCTCCGCCGCTGTTCGGAGAAGGCGGGCCACTACGAGTAAGGAATAGATCATGACCGAGAAGATCACCGTGGCCGAAGCCGTCGGCCGGACAATCGCGAGGCTGGGCGCATCGCACATCTTCGGCGTTGTGGGAAGCGGCAATTTCCAAGTGACGAACGCACTGATCGACGCCGGCGTGCCGTTCACGGCGTCTCGTCACGAGATGGGAGCGGCGTGCATGGCCGACGCCTATAGCAGGGCGACCGGCGACGTGTCGATCCTCAGTGTCCATCAAGGATGCGGCCTGACGAACGCGCTGACCGGGATCGTGGAGGCGGCGAAATGCCATACCCCGCTGCTGGTCCTGACGGGCGACACCGTCGCCGGAAACGTGACGGACAACTTCTACGTCGACCAGGACGCCATGGTGGCGTCGGCCGGGGCGCGACCGGCGCGGATCCACTCGGCGGCCTCCGCCGTCGCGGACGCGGCGAAGGCATTCCACGTCGCTCGGTCCGAGCGGGCGACCGTGGTGCTGTCGATGCCGGTGGACGTCCAGGACGAATACGTCGACTTCGACGCGGCCGCCATCCCGCCGCTCCCGGTGCGGCTGCCTCCAGGAGCAGCACCGCAGGCGCTGCAGAGGCTGGCGCACGCGCTCGGCACGGCCGAACGTCCGGTGATCGTCGGCGGACGCGGAGCCTGGAACGCGGCAGCGGAGCTGCGCCGGTTGGCCGAGGTCTCCGGCGCGTTGCTGGCCACCTCTGCGGCGGGGCGTGGGCTGTTCGTGGGTGATGAATGGGCGCTGGACATCATGGGTGGCTTCGCCACCGAAGGAGCAGCCGAACTGATCGCCGGCGCGGATGTGCTGGTCGCGTTCGGTGCCGGGCTGAACAAGTGGACCACCCGTGAAGGCGAACTCCTACGGAACGCGACGGTCATCCAGGTCGACGATCGCGAGACCGCCATCGGCTTCCACCACCCCGTCGACGTCGGCGTCGTGGGCGACGCCGCCGTGGTGGCGGCGGCCGTCGCCGAGATGGTCGCGGAACGCTATCCGGGCCGGGTCGGCTATCGGACCGCGGAGATCGGCGAGCGAGTGCAGGCTGTGCGCTACTGGAAGGATCAGCCGTTCGTGTCCCGGGCGGAGCCGGGCCGGGTGGATCCCCAGGAACTCGTCAACACCCTGGACGCGATGCTGCCGATGGAGCGGGTCGTGGTGACCGACGGTGGCAACGTCAACTGCTACGCGGGGGCACACCTGCGCGTACCGGATCAGCGTGGCTACTGTATCCCGCTGTCGTTCCAGTCCATCGGCCTCGGGCTGTCGTCGGCGATCGGCGCCGGCCTCGCGCAACCCGGCCGGATGCCCGTCCTCGGCACCGGCGACGGGGCCTTCATGATGACGCTGGTCGAGCTCGACACGGCCGTGCGTCTGGCTATGGGAATGGTCGTCATCGTGTTCAACGACGACGCCTACGGCGCCGAGGTCAACCTGTTCCAGGACCGGACCGACACGCTGGCGACCGTACGCTTCCCGGAGACCGACATCGCCGCCATCGCCCGCGGTTACGGTTGCGAGGCGATCACCGTCCGGGCCATCGAAGATGTCGACGCGGTGCGGTCGTGGCTCGACGGCCCGCGGAACCGCCCGCTGATCATCGACGCCAAGATCCCCGAGCACACGTCCTGGATGATGGCCCGTCGCCATGGCGCCCACTAGATGAGTGATTCCTTGAAGATCACGGTCGGCGCGTCGTGACCGGAGAAGTGGACGGAGGGTGTTCAAGATCAATGTGTGACGAAAGAACTGAACACCCTCCTGACTGCACTGT